>DASRFP010000024.1:0-410923 GCA_035651475.1 Terriglobales bacterium
GCGAGTCGGCGAGCTACGAACTTAACTCTCTCATCCATCACCGAACACTCCTTCCACGGCATCCACTTTCCTCCCCGAAAGGGGAGAAAGTGTAACCTATGTGTCCGGTACGATCTGTTACCTATGTCTCGGGTCGCTCACTCTTGCTCCTGCCGGTAGACTTTTTTAGCGCAGGAAGCTACCTTAATATCCGGATAAGGCGCGGTACCCAAGTGGTAAGGGAGAGGTCTGCAAAACCTTTATGCGTCGGTTCGATTCCGACCCGCGCCTCCAATTCACCCCGCCTCCAATTTTGCGCAGGGGTTTCGCTTCCCCGAGTTCCTGACCTACCCTGTTCTGCTTTCGTAACAAACTTAAAATTTACCAGTAGAACAAGTTTCTTCGTGCTATGAGCTACGCAACAGGCTTTTGCACGAAAGAAGCTGGGAGGTGCAAAGCCGTGCGTGGTAGGCTGCGCGGCTGACTGGCAACAGGAAACACGCAGCCTTCGGCGGTTATCGAAATGACTTATGCATCCGGAAAGCAGCAGAGCAGGCTATTCTTCCGAACCTGCTCCTGGAAAGTTATAACGTGATGTGCTGCACCATGTCCTCGAGCTTTTGTTGCTCCTGCGATTGCTTCTGCTGGAAATCAGCGATCTCCTTGTGGAGAACATTCAGCCGGTCTTCTTGCGAATCGAGTTGACGAGTGTAGCGCGTAAGGAGAGCTTTTTCTTCGATGCTCCCTCGCAGTGCTTTCATGTTCTCGCGAATGCGCGCCTGATCGGAACTGATGGACTCAAGTTCCTTCTGTCGAGTATCTCGCTCCGATTGCAGCTTGCTGATTTGAGTTTTCTGCTCGAGCACGCGACGAAACGCCGCCTGCATTTCCGTCGTCATCGCGTTTTCAGTCGCCAGCACCTCGACCTGACGCTCGGTGATGTCGGTCAGCATTGAGCGGGTCACGTCCTGATGAACTTCCTCAACGGTTAGCTCATTTGTTTTATCCGGATCGACGGCAACACGGAAACGGTAATGAGAGGCGGAGGTTTCCTCCGGCTTATCCGCATCTATCAGCTTCCATCCATTGCGCACGGGATGTTCAATCACAACCTGGCGCGCGGCTGTGTCGGAGTTGCGGATTGTGTACTTGACCTTATCGTGATGCTCTCGCGACATGAACATCACGCCCTTGAGAATCTGAATGCGGCTGACCGGCAGATCCTTTGATTCGTATTGCGGGGTGACCCTCACTGCGGTGTCAGCGGCGTAAGAGAGCAGTCTGCGTTCGTTCGGATGAACGGTTTCGATCAGGCCTTCGCCGGCGAATGTGCCGCTGTCGACGATGTTGAACGTGCCAGCATCGAGTGTGAGCCCGCTGGCGTTCTTGATCCAGAGAGCTCGGAGTGCGGGCTGATTGGCATTGGCGGTCCAGAGCGTAACTTTTTCGGCATCGATTCGCGACTGCAAAATAGGAACTAGTGCCGATTGGTTTTTGCCGATCGTAATTGCCTGCTTGATGTTGTATTCGAAGTAGTCGCCGAGCTCCTGAGCTTGGGCAACTTGAGCATTCTGAAGTTGCGTGACCTGGTCGAAGCTTCTCCCATTTATTCCCATAGGAGCAGGCATCGGTGGACCATTTTCGGACTGTACCTCAACCTCCTGGGCCGCTTTTCCCGCCGCTCCCGCTCTGAATACTCCGCCGCCCACCCCGCCGCCGGAGCCAGAACCAATTCCGCCGGGAACGCCGCCAACCACGCCGTTAACGACCTGCGTTTCCGCCTTCATCGTCGCTTCGTGCGTCTGCGGGGTCAGCATTGCTGACTCCGGCAACGCAACCTCAGGTCTGCGCGCATACAGCGGCTGCGAGATGTTCTGAACGAATGATTGTGGGGCTCCTGCGATCAGCGACAGCTGCACGTCTTTCCAATCTTCGCCAATGGTATCGTCGACGATCGCCCAGCCCTGGAGTAATGGTTTGTCTCCCGGCTTTTCAGGAAGGATGATGCGATAGGTGCTCTTCCAAACCGGCACCTCGCTGATGTAGCTCACGAAAATATCGCGATCGCCGTTGCCGGTCGCCGAGATAGTCATGCGGCGCAGGTCGCGCGCCCGCGAGGAGCCGACGAGGTTCAGATAACGTCCGACTTCATCATTCAGATCGCGATCCGCCAGTCGCACGGAGACGCCCGGGCCAAGCTCGAAATTCTTCATTTCGCCTGAATCGGTAACGATGGCGAATTCGGTTACGTGAAAGGTAACGTGAGAATCCGTCGTGCGATCTTCCTGCTCTACACCTAGCAGACGGCCGGTTACGGTTTCTCCTTTGGCACCCACTTCTACACGCGAGCCGCGAAGGGCCGAGAGAAATTCCATCTGTGTAACCTGCTCTCCAAAAGGCAGTCGCAATGCTCGCAGACGCTCGTCAAGTGGAGCAATCGAGTTATAGCGAATATCCGACACATGGCCATCACCGAGGTCAACAACGGTGAGCGACTTCAGCACATCGTTCAGTTGTCCGGTTGTGAAGTCGATCTCTAATTCCTGATTTCCACGTACTCGCGCAGAGTGCTCGAAATAGCCGACACCGTTCTTGTATAGAACTACGCGCTTAACCGGCAGCCGGCCTGGACTGGCTGCACCATTGTTTGCGGCCTCTTCTGCACAACAAAGCCCGACGCAAAGCACGACTACAACGAACATGACGCGCTGCAAACGTTTCATTCGGTTCCTCCCGAAGTAGCAATATTGCCTGGTAGAAGAACGCAGGTATGAACGATTCTTGTGACGTAAGTACGAAAGTAATTGGTTGCCATTCATGAACTGACAACAAGAGCGTTCAGCGAGTTCCCAGCTACGAGGGTCTTCACCACCCCACATCCCCCCTAAGAATTATGTCGACTGGGTGACCAAAAGTTACTAAAGGCACACGAACCTACCTCACCGTGTTGCTTTGCCCCGATGCCCCTTCCATACTTAAGTACCCGTAAAGCGGCCCAAGGCCGCCTCCGGAATCTCGAGTGCCCCGTGGCTGATAACAAGCAAATCAAGAGTTTAGGGTTGCGCTTTGCCCGTGCTCTGCAGATGACCATAAAGACGGCCATCATGTTCACGGTGAACCATAAGAGCGTCGAGCGTCCCGTCCAACAAAGTTTTGACTTCCTCAACGCACTGCTTAAAGAGATGGGGCAGTTCACCTTCGGTTTTGTTGATAACCAGATAATGCTCAACAACTTGCTCACTACCGATCCATCGCTTAAACATCTGCAAACCGAGTTTCTGAAGCGCGGCATTGCTGCGGTTACATTTGAGCCTGGTCTCACAATGGGCCGCTACAAGAAGCTGCTAAGTCTTCTGGCAGTTTCGACCAAAGAAATCGATGATGCGGGCGGGACGTTGAGTTTCCTGGACCAGAACGAGCTTGAAGGCGCGCGCATTCTTCCTGCGGCGAAAAACCAGAAGAAAGATGCAGATGGAGACACGATCATCGATACCGATTCCGAAGCCTACATCATGTCGAAGCAAATGGCTGAGGAGCAGGGGCCGCGCGACTTTATGGATTCGATCGATGCATTGATGGAGTCCGGCTGTATCGATCCCAATATCAGAGCAGAAGTGCTCACGGAATTTGCCGGCCGACCTCCCGACGGTACAGGCTATGGAGTTCCCGTTCCGGTGCCCAACCTCGTGCCGGTTAGAGAGGGCCAGGTCCTGGTGGACAAGACAGCTAACGATGCAAATCCCGAGAATGGTTCGGACATTCGCGAAGGAATTGGCGGCGTGGGCAACGCTGCAGAAGGCAAGCACACTGGACACGCTACACCGGCCGGCCAATCCGGTCATGGAGAAAGCGGCGGATTTGCCAAGGGTAGTGGACCTGGCAGCGGCGGAGATTTCGGCGGGGGTCTCGGCTTCAGTGGAGTAGCTGGCGGCGGCTCCGGCACTGGTCACGGATCCGGTGGATACGGAGCAACAGGCCCCGGTTCGGTTTTCGCTGGCGGTCAAGGATCAGCTTCCGACGAGGAGCCCGCATTAACGGGCCACTCAGGGAGAGGCAAGTCGGAACCTGGCGGCGGCTGGCGACACGCAATGGGCCTGCAGGGAGCAGGCTCCGGAACCTTTATGGAAATGGTGGAAGCTTCCGTGCAACGCTCACTGCTGGAAGAGCGCGGCGATCCACAAAAGTCTTATACCTCTCTCGCCCGTATTCTGCGCAACATGGGCGTAGACAAAATTTTGGCGAACTTCCCGGCAGAGCGCCGCCAGGAATTAAATAGCCTGCCTCCGGAGCAACTTGCCGCCGAGTATATCGAAGACACTGCGCTGCAACTTGCCGGCACAAGACTCAAATCGGCTGAAGGCCAGCGGCAAAAAATCCTCGTTGAAGAAGACGTGATCCGGGTCCTCGCAAGGAGCTTGAAAGCTACTCACATGGCCGACCGGCTCGCGCAGAAGCTGGCGAAATTCATCTCCGATTTTTCGGTTCCTCCACATTTGCAGGAGAAGATTCGGGAAGAACTGCAGTGGAGCACGCTCAACACCAGTAAACGATACGAGCGGCTCATGAGCTTGAAACGTTACTCATCCACCCAATACCGTCGCGTAATCGAGCTTGCCAAAGAACTGCTGAAGGGGCGGGACACTGAACGGGCGATTGCTCTGGCCGCGCACTATTTTGAATTTCTGGATGAAGGCGGCGACATCGACGTCAGTGAGCTAAGCCGCGCACCTGAGCTGATTCGAAGCATCCCGCTCACGCACGGTGAGTTTGCGAATAAGACCGCGGTACGGCTAGGCAAGGCGCTGTTGCGTGATGATGTTTCAGAGCTCATTCATATGCAATCCGCTACAGCATTAGCTGTTCTGGCACAGTCGATCGCTGCTTTTGAGAGCTTTACGGATGTGTTCATAATTGGAGGTCTTTTCGAAAAGTCTCTGAGCCGTGATCCAGAAAAACACAAGAAATGCTGCGGCAACAGCTTGAAAAGGCTCTTGCCGGCGGCTGCCATCGAGCGGATCATTGAAATTTTTCTGCAACAGCGGGAATCCGGGAGTGCAAAAACAGCCCTTACCTTGCTGCGGTTTTCGGCTCCTGCAAGCATCGAAAGTGTCTTCAGCCATTTAATTGCCGAAACCGATGCTCGCAATCGTTTGGCGCTGGTCCGCTTAATCGGTCAGCTCGGGAAGGGCAGCATTGAGGTCGCGTACAAATATCTGAAAGACGAACGATGGTACGTTGTACGAAATATTTGTGGAGTGCTCTCGGAACTAAAAGATCCCGATTTGGCCGATCACATTCTACCGGCCTTGGAACACCCAGATCCACGAGTTCAGCAGGCAGCGCTCAAGGCGATCATCCACAGCCGGACTGTGCGGGCCGCACCGGTGCTCGCGGCTTCTCTTCCAAAGCTGGCGCCCAATGTTTTGGATGAAGCCCTGAACGAGCTGATGTTTCTACGCCACGTTAAAAGTATCGAAGGACTGGAGAAGCTCATTCACTCCGAGACTGGGAACCTCGCTATCGTGAAAAAAGCCATGCAGGTACTCGCCAACATCGACGACGATGAAGCGTTACAGAGCCTGGCCAGAATGCTCGGGAATGAGAAGCTCGATAATCACGTTCGCCGCTTCGCGCTTCAGGCGTTATCTTCCAGCCGAGCGGATCTCGCGAAGCAACTATTGAAAGATTTTGCTGCAACGAAAGGCCAGCTCGCCGACGAAGTCTCGGCACAACTGAAGAAGGCTGCAGCTGCCAAGTAGTTCCAAAACTACGCCGTGCCCTGTGCAACCGTGCGTTGCTGAGTCTTGAAGTCCTTCAGAGATAATTCAATCCCGCCAAATTCCGGGTGATCGTTACGTCCTAGCGTAAAGGCAACATCCATTACATCTCCCGGCAGCAAATGTTCCTGTTGAGCGCGTTCAGCGAGCCGCCACCCAATGGCGTCATAGGTCAGCGCACGACGCCAGCCACTACTCGCTTCGCCGCCAACACCTAACTTTATTCGAACATGCTTCTCTTTTAAAATTTTTGGTGCCGCTGCCAGTCGGACTGCGCGAGCCCAGAAGACCGGCTCGTGGTGACCAGCTCCGAACGGTTCCAGCTGCTGCAGAACTTCAAGTAATTGCGGAGTTATGCAATCCAGTGGCAATTCAGCGTCGATGTGGAGCACTGGCTCAAGATCACACAACGAAAGCCGCGACCGTGCGTAAGCATCGATGCGGGCCCTCAAATCTGTCACACGAGAAGATGGCAAGGAAAATCCGACCGCGTGTGAATGCCCGCCGTAGCGTGTGAACAGCTCAGGACACGATTCGAGCGCGTTCAACAGGTGGAATGCAGCGATTGACCGGCCGGAACCATGCGCCTCTTCGCCGTCCACTGAAACCACAAGCGCAGGACGACCGTAGCGCTCGACAACTCGTGTTGCGGTGATTCCGATCACGCCACGATGCCAGGCTTCCCCGTCGATCACGATGCAATACGCATCGCGAAGTGCTGCGTCTTCAGAAAGGCGTTGCTCAATCGCATCTACTATTCTGCGTTCTTCTTGCTGTCGATCGCTGTTCAGTTTGTCCAGGCGCGCAGCAATCTCTTCGGCACGACCAAAGTCCTTTATCGTAAAGAGTTCAACTACCTCGCTAGCGATGTCCATCCGCCCGGCAGCATTGATTCTTGGGGCAATGCGGAAAGCGACCTCTTCCGAACTCAGCGGCTTCCCTTCCAATTGAGCTACCGCAAGCAAGGCCTTCAATCCTGGATTCACGGCTGAGCGCAAGGAATTTAAGCCAAGGCTCGCGATCACGCGGTTCTCGTCGAGCAGCGGAACTGAATCGGCGATAGTTGCAATGGCGGCGATCTTCATGAATGAACGCAGCAGCTGATTCTGATCGCGATGTGGCAGCCGCTTAGCAATCAGAGCCTGTGCAACCTTAAACGCAATGCCTGCGCCGCAAAGCGACTTGCAGGGGTATTCGCAACTTGCCTGGTTGGGATTCACAACGGCATAGGCATGCGGTAAGCCGTCCGGCCCGGGCAAGTGGTGGTCGGTGATGATGAGATCGATCCCAGTCCGGCGGGCACTCTCGGCAGCGGCAAACGCACGCGTGCCGGAATCGACGCTGATCACCAAGCGAATGCCTGCAGCAGCCGCGCGCTCAATCACATCTCCGCGCAAGTCGTATCCTTCGCGGATTCGGTGCGGCACATGAAAATCCGCAGTGCCACCACAAAGCTCGATCGCGGTTTTCAAAATCACTACGGCGGTAGTCCCGTCTACGTCGTAGTCGCCATAGACAAGGATTCCTTCACGCCGCTCGATGGCCGCATCGATCCGGTCGATCGCAGTTTTCATGCCGGTCATCAAATATGGCGAGTGGAGTTGATCTATCGAAGGCGCCAAAAAGCGTTCCGTTGCCTCGGCGCTGCTTATTCCTCGAGCGAGGAGCAGGCCCGCGATTATCTTTGTGCAGTCGGGGCTGTTTCGAAATGCGGGCAGCGAAGAAATCTCTTCTGCCAGTATTCGCACTCGATCGGGATCAGATTGCCTGAAATTCCAGCGCACGTTTTGGCTAATCTACCGCTTTTCTGCTATGGCTCGTCGTCGGCGCTACCGGGACCGTCAATGGCAATGCCGCCGAAGTCTTCAGAAACTTCCATCAAACGCTGGTAGTGGTCGTACCATTCGGTTGAGATTTCGTAAATCATCATGACGCCCTGAAAAGCGAATCCCAGCTGCACAAAACCGGTTTTCCCGAGATAAGTGCGCAGCCAGCGTGCGTCTTCGACATCTTCATCACTTGAAAATTCGGCATTGCTTAAGCGCTCGATCATGGAATCGAGTTCTTCCTTTTCGAGTGTCCACGAGTCCATCGTCAAGAAAGGAGAGCCAGCCGACTTTGCAAGTTCGACGAAATCCTTCCACCCCTCTGCGGCATCTTCGCCCGGCTTCCACATGACGGTCTGCACCTCTTCGTGGTCGACGTAACCAGGGAAACGGCGCATGCCATGGCCTTCGATGAAGGCCACCATATCGTCTTTCAGGGTCGCCAGATTTTCGGGAAGATTGGGCATTGCTATTCGAGCATTGTATGCCAGTTAGCGGCTGGCGTCAGCCATCGACGGCTTCCGTGCTACACTAAAAATTCACCTTACAATTCCAAATCACGCATGCTGCTTTCGAAAGAATACGTGGGCTATTTGGCCCGCGAAACTGTCAAAAAACTCATTGCTTCAGAATTCATTGAGACCAAGAGTCTTCCTGCCGTCACCGAGAAGGTGAATGGTGCAATGTTAGATGAATTCGGGGTCGAAGACCGCATCAATGACGAAGTACGCGTCATCCTAGAAGCCTACTCTGAGGAAATGCGCAGCAGCGGCGCAAACTATCAGGAAATGTTTCGCAAGGTGAAGAATGAACTAGTGCGGAAATACAAGGCGGTGCTATGAGGGTGAGCCGCGACAAGGCAAACAAAGTTGCGCATGTGGTAACCGACGCCTTAGCCGCCGCGAACGAAGTCGACTTCGTGGAAGACCGTAACACCATTCGGCTTGAGGTCAGGAAAATTCTCGAAGACCTGCTCAACCAGGAAGAAAAGATCGACAATGCCGCGCGCCAGAAGATTGAAAGCCAGAAGCGCACCATTCTTGAAGGCAGTCAGGAATGGGACATCCTTTATCGTAAGTATTACAACGAAGAAGTGAAGAAGCTCGGCATGTAGGCCCTCGAGTCTCCGCTTGTTGCTCCATTCTCTAGGAGCAAACGGCGGAGGACTTCTGCCTTTCATACTCGCCTCATCGACCTATGCTGCACGACTTAGACTGCCTGACCCGTGCTGCTTCACCATTTTGTTGTAATTCCACATAATGAGAAATGGTGGCGCCCACTGGCCCACAAATAATGCCCAGCCCCGTTTGCCCGCGATTTGTAAGATTGCAGAGGCTGCCATCGCGCCCACGGCCAAGCCCAGGTAAGTTGATGAGGGCGCTCCGGACGTGATTCGCTCAATTGCGCCGGTGAAACGATCCTCGGTCGACTGACCTGGTTCTACTCCGGTTTGCATGTTTCTCTCCTCTCGATTGAGTTTGGTTGCGATTGGATGTCGAGCAGTCGCGGCGGGATTGGCCACAACCGGATAAATCGCGAGCACGCCTGAACGCAACAGGCTTTGGGGCCAGCACCGCACTGGTGCTGCTTCAACGACTGCGGCGTTCAGTAATATTGAGGCAGTGCTTAAGGAAAACCTTTCAGAGTTCGTCAAAAGGGCAGCTAAGGATGGCGGCTTCGACCTGTGCGGGATTGCGCCGGTTCGCGAGTTCCCGGAACTGAGTCGCTTTCCCGAGTGGATCGCCGCTGGTCGCGCCGGCGAGATGAAATATCTCGAGTCGAAGAACGAAACAGGCGAACTGCGGCGTGCTTCGCTGAAACCTGTCTTTCCCTGGGCACGTAGCGTTATCGTGTGCGCGATCAACTACAACACGGCACCTCCATATTCAATCCAGGTCAACAATCCTGAGCGCGGCTGGATTTCGCGCTACGCATGGAGCCGCGAGGATTACCACGATTCGGTTTTGCGGCGGTTGCGGGAAGTAGAAGCGAAAATAAAACAATTTGTTGATCCGATCCCACTTCTCGCAAATTCCGCGAGAATTGGGACACCCGCTGATATGACGATTGAAACAAAGTCGTACGTCGATACCGGACCAATCGTTGAGCGCGTATATGCAAAGTACGCAGGAGTGGGTTGGCTCGGAAAAAACACCTGCCTCATTAACCAGAAAATTGGCTCGTGGTTATTTTTGGGCGTGATTATTACCTCCCTCGATCTGAAGGCCGACCTCCCTGCCCCCGACCGCTGTGGGACGTGCACACGCTGTATCGACGCATGTCCAACACAGGCTCTGGTTGCGCCACATCAGCTCGATTCGAACAAATGCATTTCATATCTGACGATCGAGAAACGCGGCACGATTCCAGAAGAGCTGCGCGCGGGCATGGGCCAGCAAGTATTTGGCTGCGATATCTGCCAGGATGTCTGCCCTTGGAACCGAAGGTCCACCGCGACGGACAAACCTGAATTTCAGGCGCGCGAAGAATTGGTGAATCCGGCGCTCGAATGGTTGGTAGAAATCTCCGAAGAACAATTCAGAGACAAATTCCGAGGATCACCCATCAAGCGCACCAAGCGAGCTGGCCTACGGAGAAATGCGCTGATTGCGATCGGCAACAGTGGAGATCGAAAGCTCGCGCCAGTTGTCGACCGTGCCACCGGCGATTCCGATCCGGTGATTGCCGATGCGGCGCGCTGGGCAAAAGTACGACTGCAGCATCAGAAAAATTTCGATTCGGGAGAAGAAGTGGCTCGCCAAGAGCTTGAGGCTAGAAGCGAGGCACTAGAGGCTGACTAGATAAACATCTCGTCCTGCGCCGCAGTGACCGGCCCACGTGCGCGTCGCCGGGAAAATAATGCTTCGAATCCGGCGCCTACACCATGCATCAATCCGCTGATGTGGCGGACCGGGGAAACCACTGTTCTTTGCACAGCTTCGCGCGTTTCTTCGAGCTTATCCATCGTGCTGTTTACGAATTCATCGGCACGAATTACCTGAAGGCGCGTGCGGTCGACAATGTCGGTCAAAGTCGCGTCGATTCGCTCCATTTGCCCACGCAACATGGTTGTCGAAACACTCACATTGTCGACGACTGTTTCGATCTTGGGCCGTAGATCACTCATCATCGAGTGGGCGAGTTCGGCGGTCGGTAAAACCTTGGTCTTAACCTCTTCCGCGAGCGACTCGACCTTCGCGCTGGTCTTCCGCATGGCAAAGTACATGCCCAAAAGAACGCCTGCTTGCAGGAGCACTGCGATTGCCGTCACCGCGATGAAAAGTATCAAGAGGCCGTTCATGTTCACGCCTTATGCCGCGTTAAATATTCTCGTTATCTCCGTGGCCAGCGGTCGTTTTCTCTCGATAAGCCTGGCGTCCAGCATCTACTGCGGAGCGAAACTGTTCCTTCTGCGCGTTGTACATCTCGCGGCCGCGGGCCGCCAAGCCCTCTGCTTGGGTTCGCGCTTCGCGCGCCCGTTTTTTCAGATACTCGCTTCCCTCTTCAGCCTTGGCCATCAGGATTTCGCGCGTCTCGTTCCCGGACTGTGGCGCGTACAAAAGACCTACTACAGCCCCAATTCCGATACCAGTAAGGAACCAAAGAAACCCATGTCCGTTACGTTCAGACATAACCAGCCTCCAACCAACGGCAACAGACGGATGGTAGCACCCGCATTGCCGAATTACAATTCGGTCACACTTGTATGAAATGACTCCAAGCGAGAGAATGTTTTGTTCTAAACTCGGTATCCAGTGAGGCGTTTCGTTGTCTGATCGTAAATACCGGCAACATGGTTATCAGGACTCGGGTGGTGAGCGCGAGAAGTCTTCGCCGCAACAAAGGCCCGCGCGCAAAGATACCTTCGGCCCACGTCCGGTACATATGCCGGGCACTCACACGGTCTCCCGTTGCGCACAGTGTGGAACATTGTTGACGCGGCTTTCCGAACCGCTTGGACAATGCCCTAAATGCGGTTTCGAATTGCACTCCTGTAAGCAATGCACTCACTTCGACCCTTCCCGGAGATTCGAATGCATGCAGCAAGTGTCGGAGCGGGTGGTCAAGAAGGATTTCCGTAACCAATGCCAGTTCTTCTCAATCAGTGTGCGAGTAGAAAAGCAAACTTCTACTGGCGGCGCATCTACCCCCAAGGATGCGCGTAAAGCTTTCGACAACTTGTTCAAGGATTGACTGAACGGCGGACGCCCGTGCCAACATGTTCATCTCACGGCTTTTGTGTTGGCCGCAGTAGAACTTCGCTGGCGAATGACTGGGGCGCCTGCGTAACCAGCATCGCAACCACATGCGCCACATCGTCGGACTGAAGCATCTTGCTGGGATTCTTACCGGTATGCGGACTCAATTCCGTGTTCACTGACCCCGGACAAACAACCGAGACCCGAACGTTGTGGACGCGCAATTCCTCAGCCACGGAGTAGCTAAGCCCATTCAACCCCCATTTTGAGGCGGCATAAGCGGCCCCGTTCGGCAGAGCATTTTTTCCTGCCAAAGATGAAATGTTCACAATGTGCCCGCTTTTTGCCCGAATCATCAGAGGCGCCAGGCTACGAATGCAGTAATACACGCCGCGCAGGTTCGTATTCAGGACCTTTTCCCATTCCTCTGGTGTCAATTCATGCAGCGGAGCGGAAAATGCCCCAACGCCGGCGTTGTTGACCAGAATATCGAGTCTGCCGTAATGCTTTTCGATAAATGCCGCAAGCGCCTGCACAGATTCGAGGTTGCTCACATCGCATTGCCGTGCTTTCGCTTGACCGCCGATCGATGCCGCAATCGATTCAAGTGGTGCCAGGGTGCGTCCGCAAAGCACCACACTCGCTTCCAGCGATGCGAGTCTCCGCGCGATTGCCGCGCCAATACCCCGACCGCCACCCGTTACGACAGCTACTTGTTCCCGAAGTGAATGAGAATCATTGCCAGTCATATCGTGAATCACCGTCCTGCGGTTCTAAACCACCAGAAATCCCATGTTCTGCATCTTATTCCATTGCGCGATGTATGTTGGTGAGGCTAGAAACTTGCTTAACTGGAACGACATACATATAATCCGGCTCACCGGAACTCGTCTTCCGCTCCGGAAGTCCCCAAGGAGCGTTATGGAGTCCGGAGTCTTGCTCGAGTCTGCACGCTACCGCGGCGCTGTAGCAGGCTTAGATTCAGATTCACCGTTGCGGCGATTTCCTGCAGTTCAATTTTCCTAAGTATTTGAGGAGCCATTGGAATGAAAACAACTGTTCTGGCGTTTGTGCTTGCATCAGCGCTGGTGGCCGGCGCGCAAAATGCTTCTCAGCAGCAGCCTGCACCACCGGCGGGCGGTGGTCAGCAAGCCGCCGGGCAACCTGGGCAGTCCCCTTCTGGCCAGTCAACTCAGGCGGCGCCGGAGATCAAAGATCCCGCCGAGTACAACGCCTACATCGGTGCTTTCAACCAGAAAGATCCTAATGCGAAGATCAGCGCGCTTGAGGCCTTCCTGACCCAATATCCGAACAGCGTGATGAAAAACACAGCGCTTGAGCTGTTGATGGCGACCTATCAGCAGACCGGAAACCAGGCAAAAGTAATCGATACGGCAAAGCGCATATTGGCGGTCGACCAGTGCAACTTGCGCGCTTTGGCTTTGCTGACGTTCCTTTCGCGGCAGGGCGTGGCATCGGGACAGAACCCACAGCAGTTGGGGGATTTGACGCAGTACTCAGGCAAAGGTTTGGAGTGCTTGCAAACAGCACCGAAGGCAGCGGGAATGTCCGATGCCGACTACGACAAATTGAAGAAGCAAGTGTCGCTCATCTTCAATGGAGGCGCTGGATTCGCAGCCCTACAAAACAAAGACTATGCTCACGCGCAACAATATTTAAAGGTCGCGGTCGATGACCAGCCTAATGACCTTCAAAACGTTTATCCGCTGGCAATGTCGTACCTAACCGCAACGCCGCCAGACACACTGAATGGATTGTTCTATATTGCCCGGTCGATCAATCTCGCCCCGGCAACGGCTAAGCCTCAAATTCAAAGTTACGGCGAGAAAGTTTATAAAAACTACCACGGCTCCGACGACGGCTGGAACGATCTGATTACGAGCGCCGCGAGTGAAACGGCTCCTCCGGCAGACCTGGCTACCAAGGTGACCAAGTACGTTCCACCGACGCCTGCGCAGCAGGCACACAGCATCATCGAGGGCAAAACTCCTGATCAAATCAAGTCGCAGCTTGGCTTCGGAGATTGGGAACTCGTTCTTTCTGCCGGCGAACCCCCCGATCAGGACGCTGTTTGGAACGTGATTAAGAGCGTGCCTTTGCAGATGGAAGGCAAAGTCATCGCAGTCAACAGCCCAACTGAGCTGCTGATTGCGGGCAGCGAGGATGATATCGAGGCAAACCGCGCCGATATCACGCTGACAATGTCAGGACCGATTCCAGCAGCACGCCTCCCAAAGCCTAACGACACGTTTGACTTCGAGGGAACACCCTCCTCTTACAACGCCACACCATTCATGATGATGATGAGCGACGGGAAACTGTTGAAAAAGGCCGGAGAACCAGCACCCAAGAAAAGACCGGTGCATCGACGCCCCGTACATAAATCGCCATCGCAATAAGTTCGTGTCATATAAGTAAAAAGGCAGCCTGTGTGGCTGCCTTTTCTTTTGAAGAAAACTCCACGCGCTTACCGGACGAACCTCTTGTCGTAAGCAGCAGGGCGGGCACTGCGAGAGGGACGCTTAGCGCCGTCGCGGAATTCGCGTACATCAATCTTCAACTCACCAATCGTGCGACTCAAGGTATTTCGATGCATGCCCAATTGCCGGGCGGCACGGCATTGGTTTCCTTTGTTTTCTGTTAGCACGGTCGCGATAAAGCGCTTCTTGAACTCCCTGACCGCCTCCGAATAAAGAATATTGCTCCGGTACATTTGCTGTACGAGGGCTTCCAATTGATCTTTCACGTGAGTCTCGCTTTCCGTTTACTCGCGGCCAGAGTGCAAAGATGTAATCTCAATTTAGTGATGCGTCGGCGAGGTGTTTTGTGCCCGCCGCACATAATCAAGCCCTTCATAGAACTGGGCCCGGAGCTGTGACGGAGCCACCCAGATCGCAGCACGCCCGACGACCAGGAAATATGGCGCCAATGCCGATCCTTGCAGCCATCGCGAACTTGGCGTGAACGCCGTCATGCTTACAAGTACGATCGCAACCATCAGGCAACCGCGCACGAAACCCAGAAGCGCGCCCAGGACGCGATCAACTCCGCTAAGCCCTGCTTCCTTGACCATCCAACGAACGATTCTGCCTAAAACACCTGCGATCACCATCACTCCCAGAAAAATGGCGAGGAAGGCGGCGATCTCGACAAACCATCTTGAACTAGCGTGCGTAGCGAAATGGTCCGCCAGGCGTCGATACTGCCATGCCGCGATCAAATACCCAAACACCAAACCTGCAATGCTGAATGCCTCCTGAAAAAAACCGCAGGTCGCAGCCTGAATTACCGATACCAGCAACACGATGACAATGATCAGGTCTGCAATGTTCAAGCGGCGCGCTCCCCAACTGCGCCGGACTTACACATCCAACTCTCGTCCCGTCAACTGGCGATACGCTTCTACATATTTCTCGCTGGTGCGCTGGGCAACGTTAGCGGGCAGTGCCGGCGCTGGAGGCTGCTTGTTCCAGCGAATCTCTTCCAGATAGTCGCGGACATATTGCTTGTCGAATGATTCTTGCGTCATGCCGGGTTTGTACTTGTCAGCTGGCCAGAACCGGGAAGAATCAGGCGTAAGCACCTCGTCGGCAAGCGTGATGCCAGCTGCGGTGCGACCAAACTCGAATTTCGTGTCAGCGATGATGATTCCCTTCCCTCGCGCGTAATCGGCCGCTTTCTTGTAAATGGCAAGGCTCAGATCGCGCAGCTGACAGGCGTCTTCGGGATCGACAAGCTGCGACATTCTTTCGAAGGAAATATTCTCGTCGTGTCCAGTCGTGGCCTTCGTTGCAGGCGTGAAGATCGGCTCCGGAAGTTGCTCGGATTCCCGGAGTCCTGTTGGAAGTCTTATTCCGCAGACGCTGCCGCTGGTTTTGTATTCCTTCCAGCCAGAGCCGGAAAGATACCCGCGAACCACGCATTCGACGGGAAACATTTCTGCGCGCCGCACCAGCATCGATCGTCCACGAAGTTGATCGGCATATTTTTTTACTTCCGCCGGATACTGATTTACCTTCGCCGTCACCAGGTGATTGGGGACCACATCTTTCAGGAACTCGAACCAGAAGAGCGACAACTGCGTCAAAACACGGCCCTTATGGGGAATTCCAGTGGCGAGTACATAATCGAAGGCCGAAATCCGGTCGGTGGCTACGAACAGCAAGTGGTCACTGCCGACGCTGTATACATCGCGTACTTTGCCGCTTGCGAAAAGTTCGAGGTCGGGGAAGTCAGTCTGTAAGAGAACGGAATCGAGCGTTTGGATAGTCATGAGGAAATTTTAGATGTAAAAACCGTCGCGTATTCTAGCCGCTCAGAAAATTTTGTCAACGGCACAGAATGATACCCGATTTTCCGCTTCTCTGTTTTCCACCAACGAGCGATTGACCAAGGGAAACTCCGGTGAAAGCAGCGGCTGGCGGGGAGTTCAGGAGGAAAGTGGTTGTGGAAAATGTGAGTAAAACAACAGCTTCAGCATTTCAGCTCACCGCAAGCGAAAGCTGGTCAATCCTTCTTTTTTTAGCTTGGAATCCAAACGCAAAATCAAAGTAGAAGAATTAGGCATAAGAATGAATGCATCGCATCAGTCTGTATGCGTCTGTATTCGAACAGGGCCGTCTTACGCCGTCGCCCCAAATCTCACCGATACGAGCTTTGACACCCCCGGCTCCTGCATGGTCACGCCATACAGCACCGGCGCAATGCTCATCGTTTTTTTGCTGTGGGTGATGAGCACAAACTGCGTCTGCACGCTCATTTCCTTCACCAGCTCTGTGAATCGGCCGACGTTCGCCTCGTCAAGCGGCGCGTCAACTTCGTCGAGAATGCAGAACGGGCTCGGCTGATATTGGAAAATGCCGACCAGCAGAGCGAGAGCTGTCATTGCTTTCTCGCCGCCTGAGAGCAGCAGCACATTCTGCAGCCGCTTTCCCGGAGGTGATGCGACTACATCGATTCCGCTTTCAGCGCTGTTCTCTTCGTCGGTCAGCCGCATAAGAGCATTGCCGCCGCCGAAGAGCTTCTTGAATGTGACCTGGAAATTTTCGTTGATCTTATTGAAGGCTTCCTCAAATTTCTGTCGTGAGAACGTATCAATCTCTTTGATCGTTGCCTGCGTGTTCTCAATGGAATCGAGAAGGTCTTTGCGCTGTGTCTCGAGAAAGGCTTGGCGTTCGGCAGTCTCTTTATATTCTTCAAGCGCCATCATGTTTACCAGGCCCATCGCGTCAAGGCGTGAACGCATTTCCTGGCAGGATTGCTCCTCGATTGCGAGCTCTTCGCCGGCAACTCGCGGCAAGGTCAGTTCGGCCATCAATTCTGTTCGCTGAAGACCCAAGTCGTTCAGGCAAGTTTGCGCGAGATGCCCCGCATCGGATTGCAGCTTGACTGCTGCCGTCGAGGCCTCGGCCTTCCGGTCGCGCATCTTATCGAGCATCTGCCGGGCTTCTCTCAGCAGCATGTCGATCTCAGCAAGGCGCGCGCGCACCTGCTCTGATTCCACTTGCAACAGACCCGCCCGCGCTTCACAAGCATTGCGCTCTGACTCAAGGTCGAGCAGCTTGCCTGCGATTTCCAAGTTCTCCATCTCGCGTTGCTCTTTTTCGGAGGCAGCGGTTTCGATTTGCGATTGCAGCACGGTGATTCGAGCCTGCATCTCCGTAACGAGCTGCTCAATTCTCTGCAGAGCGGAGGAAGCCGAACGGTGCCGCTCCGCCAGAGCAGCCACTCCTGCTTGCTTTTCGGACACGGAGCTGGCGGCCGCATTACGGTTCTCGCGCAAACTGGAGAGCTGCTCTTGCAGCGAAGCCGTGGACTGCTCCAGTTCCAGGCGTTTTGAATCCAGGAGAGCAATCTCTCCCTTTCTGTTTTCGATAACTTCCGCGTGCGCCTCGTGTTCGGCGGCAAGCCGCATGAGGTCACGTTCGCATACTTCCCAGCGCTCACGCACCCGCGCCGTTTCGGAATCAAGCTGACGCAGAGCATGACCTGAAGTCATTGCCCGCTTCTCGGATTCCCGCTTGTCGGCTTCGAGTCGTTCGAGTAGCAGCGTCAGATCCTTGATCTCGCGCCCGAGATTCAGAACGCGAGTTTCCTCATTCCGCAACTGCTCTTCGAGATGTCCGAGCAACCGCAACACATCGCGCAGTTCACGCTTCATTGAAAGCGGACCCTCGGCCCGCTGCTTGCCTCCGGTGACGGTCACGTTGTGAAAGCACTCGCCGGTTTGCGAGAGGAAGAAGGCATCGGGATTTTCGAGCGCGAGGTCGCGTGCAAACTGCGGATCAGGCACGATGTAGCCGTCACGCAGCTTCGGGAGAATCACTTCGAGGGATTTGCCGAATCCATCCAGCACGCGAATTGTGTTTTTCAGGGGAACGATGGCATCGTGCGGAGGCGCCGGTTGACCATCGGGAACGGCGAAAGAAAAACGCGCCTGCGAATCTTCGGGATGGACCAGGAATGTGGCGCGACCATCGACATCGCTCCGAAGCAGGCGCAGGCCCTCGTCAACAGCATCCCATGACTTGACCACGATGTAATTCAGTTCATCGCGGAGGAAGTCCTCGACGACTGACTCGTAGCGTGGCTCGACTTCTAGAAAATCGGCGAGCACTCCGACAGGTGCGCGTCCGCCCTGTAATCCGCCAGATTGAAACAGACGACGTACCGACTCTGTCGAATAACCGTGCTCGGCGATTACCGATTCAAGCGAGCTCCTCTTGCCGTGCGCGGACGCATATTCTGCACGCAAGCTGTCGAGATGGTTCTTCCCTTCTGATTCCTGACGCTTCTTTAGTGCAAGCAGATCCCGCGTTTGCGTGATCTCGTCATCCAGGGCGGCAACGCGTTGCGAAACCGATTCAAATTCGAGCGCAATCTGGCGGCGCTCGCCGCCAAATGTTTCGGCCTGTGCGCGTGCAGTCGAAATTTCACTTTGAAGACGCTGAGCCTCGCGATCGGCGGCAGCCATGCGCTCTTCCGCCTGCGTAAGCTGGTTTCGCAGATTTGACAGTGACGCGACGCACTCGAAAATCTCCCGACGCGAGCTCTCCTGCCGGAGTTCTAGCTCGTTGAGTTCGCTCCCGGTGAGATTCGCCACCAGCTGGCTTGCCTCAAGTTCCTGTTGTGCCGCGGACAAATCAGTCTCGGCAGAATCCAGAATCTGCCGATTGGAACTGAGTTCCTCTTCAAGCGCGGCAAGCCTTAAATGTAACTGTTCCATTTCAGCTTCGGACGATGTAGAACGAGCTGCCAGCTCATTGCAGCGTTCTTCATTGTGCCGCCGCTGCGCGTGGTTGCGGTCGAATTCGAGCTTGATATCATTTAGGCGATTGCCGTTCTCGCGAATCTCCGCCTCAATCGCATATCCGCGATGCGTGCGCTCGGCGAGTTCGCCCTCCATCTCGCGAACGGAATCCGCCTGAAGGTGCATTTCTTCCGAAATCAACCTGATCTGCGAATCCAGCTCGGCGCTTTGTTGATCGAATTGAGCGAACTTGCTTGAGACTACGATTCGCAGCTTCGCCCGCATTTCGTCGCGCAGCTTTGCGTAGCGTTCTGCCTTTGAGGCTTGCCGCTTCAGCGAGTTCATCTGCCGGGTAACTTCGTCGAAGATGTCGTTCACCCGCGCAAGATTTTGTTTCGCATCTTCGAGGCGCGCCTCAGCAAGCCGTTTCTTGGTTTTAAACTTCGTAATCCCCGCAGCTTCTTCGATGATCGACCTGCGGTCGGTCGGCCGGCTGCTTAAGATTTGTCCGATGCGGCCCTGCTCAATTAACGCGTACGACTCCGGACCCAGGCCCGTACCCATGAAAAGTTCCTGGATGTCGCGCAGACGGCACAGTTTGCCATTCAGCAGATATTCGCTATCGCCAGAACGGAACAGACGACGCGTAACGGAAATTTCTCCTGCGCGAAACTGCTGCTGATTGAACTTGCGACGCCGAATCTTAAGGATCACTTGTGGGCTGTTTTCGCTTTGCGGACTGCTGTCAGTTGAGGAGGAGGTCGCGTCCTCGCCCGTACCCTTTCCTCCCTTGATCAGGTGGATCGCGAAAATCGGCTCATCATCGGGAAACGCGATGGAGTTGATGTCGACCTTAGATCGCGGAATTTCGACCTCTTCCGTCCGTCCAGGCTGCGCTTCGTAGGTCATGCGGTCAACTTCTTCTGCCGCACGCGCGCGAATCCCCGCTTCGTCCCAATCTTCGGCTGGCATTTCATCCTGTAACTCGAGTTCGGTGGGGTCGTTTTTGTCTGCGCCGTCGTAAACCCCAGGGTCGATCAGCGTAAGCGACACTTCGGCCATCCCTGTCGGCTTGCGGTCTCGTGTCCCGGCGAAAATCACGTCTTCCATACGCGAGCCGCGCAGAGTCTTGGCCGATTGCTCCCCGAGCACCCATGAAATCGCGTCAGCAATGTTCGATTTGCCGCAGCCGTTCGGCCCGATGATCGCGGCCACACCATCGCCGTGAAACTTGAGCTCGGTGCGGTCGCAAAACGATTTGAACCCGAGAATCTGGAGCTTTTTTAGTTTGAGCAACGTACACTCCCATTCCGCAGTGTCATCCCGAGCGCCGCAGACGATCCGTGTTGCGGATCATCTACAAGCCTAAGGATCTGCAGTTTTGTCTGATATGACGATGGCGTGCAACTGTCCGTACTTACGATTCGACGGCAACCCTGAGCGGACAGGTTTACCAACCAGGTTCCTCCGGCGGTTCGGTTCATCAAAGACCGTCCTGGCTGGCGTGGACGGGGCACAAATTAGCCCTACTGTACCGATCAAATCGCGCCGGGGTCAAGGGATAAAACACCATATGTTGTGGGTAACTCGTCCTAAACCCAGCATTTGGCAGCTGCTATGCAGCTTATACGCGGTTCAGGGCTGTGGATGAGAAAGGAAGGGAAAAATCGCGAGAGCAGAAATAGGCTAGCGCAGAATGCAAAGACAAAGCAACGGGAAGTAGATGAAACTTCGCGGTTGCGCTCGGGATTCTGAGCAGCGCGATTCCTGATTGCCAAGACATCCTGCCAGGGATGCAGTGGCTCTAAGAGACGACGGCCACGGTTGAGGAGTGATCACCAGGTAAGACCCGCAGTCGAGAACCATCCATTACATTCATGAGGAGAAAACATGCCACGCAATCGACAGACCGCTCGTAAGGCACAGAACAGTTCTGATACCGGCTTTAACGTGGAAGACGCCAAAGAGCGGATCAATGAACTTGGCGAACAGATTCAGTCGGGATTGAGCGAAATAGGCGAGCAGGCGAGCGCGAGGCTGCGACAGCTGAACGTTAAACAATCCACGATTCCAGATGCATTCCGTCGAATGCCGAAGTTCATCTCTCCTCAAGTACACCGATGGCTAGACGTGGCCGTGACCGGATATTTTGGCGTGCTGGGTACGATCTTTGCTGTTCGTGGCAGAGTTGGACCTGCCATTGCGGCGTTCGCGAATGCAGGAATGGTGGGCGGAGTTTCGGCGTTTACCGACTACACCGGAAACGGCGAAAAGCCGATCAGCTTCAAATTGCACGGGACTCTCGATGCCATGCAAGCAACGACGGCTGCTCTCGGCCCAGTGTTGCACGGGTTTGCCGATGAACCTGAATCAGCTTTCTTCTTCGCGCAGGCAGCAAATGAGCTCGCCGTGATCGCGGGCACAGATTGGGACGCGGGCATGCGGGGAAGGAAAAAGAGAGCCAGAAAAGCCGCTTAGCTGGGGTGCCTTTGGCGCTGTGAACCACGGTACCGCCGATAACTGCTCAGAACGCGTCAATCCCGGTCACACTCTGGCCAATGATCAGCGTATGAATATCGTGTGTTCCCTCGTAGGTCTTCACTGATTCGAGGTTCGCCATATGGCGGAAGATGGGATATTCATCGGCCACCCCGTTTGCGCCGAGAATGTCGCGTGACATGCGGGCGCACTCAAGCGCCATCCATACGTTGTTGCGTTTGGCCATTGAGATGTGCTGGTGCTGGACTTTTTCCTGATCTTTTAGACGCCCGACCTGCAGCACGAGTAACTGCGCTTTGGTGATCTCGCTGATCATCCACGCAAGCTTCTCCTGCACTAACTGATGTGAGGCAATCGGCTCATCGTGAAACTGCTTGCGGAAAAGCGAATATTGCAGCGCGCAGTCGTAGCAGGCCATTGCCGCGCCAACGGCCCCCCATGCGATCCCGTAGCGCGCCTGGTTCAGGCACATGAGCGGGGATTTCAGCCCTCCGGATTTCGGTAACAAATTCGAGGCGGGCACGCGTACATCCTGCAACGAAAGCGAAGATGTAACCGAGGCGCGCAGTGACCACTTGCCGTGAATGTCTTCAGCACGAAACCCTGGCCGGTCAGTTTCGACTAAAAACCCGCGAACCTTGTTGTCCTCCTCTTCCACCTTCGCCCAGACCACGGCCACGTCGGCGATTGATCCGGATGTAATCCACATTTTTTCGCCGTTAAGGACGTACTCGTTGCCGGATTTGCGCGCGCGGGTACGCATACCGCCGGGATTCGAGCCGAAATCTGGCTCGGTTAATCCGAAGCAGCCAAGCTTTTCGCCCTTTTGCATCGCCGGAAGCCAGGTGTTTTTCTGCTCGTCGCTTCCGAAAGCGTAAATGGGATACATTACAAGCGCCGATTGCACGCTCACGAATGAACGGAGGCCGGAGTCACCACGTTCGAGCTCCTGTGTAACCAAACCGTATTCGACGTTCGACATTCCCGCGCAGCCATAGCCCTTTAGGTTGGCTCCGAAGAAACCGAGATCCGCCATGGGCTTGACCAACTCACGCGGAAAGCGTCCCGCACGATTGCATTCCTCGATGATCGGGATGAGGTTCTCTTCGATAAAGCGGCGGGCAGTGTCGCGGACGAGACGTTCGTCGTCACTCAGAAGAGTGTCGAACTCAATGAAATCAACGCCGCGAAATTTGATTGCCATCCAGAACTCGATTCTGTTCCCTTCTGGCCGTTCCTTCGTGCTACTTCGTGCCCTTCGTGGTCAGTGCTTCGAAAAGCCACGAAGGACAAACTCCTGAAAGGAAACGTTTGACGTTAGCAGACGCAACTTTGTGGGTCAAACAAGGCTTTGCATTGTTGATAGCCGTGCGGCGCTTCAGCCAGACACTCGCTTGACAACGCTTTTACACCGTTTGACAGGAGCGCCAAAGCAAAGCGCATCTATACTTGTGCGGGCTCTATGATGATGCGGCTTCGAATTCGATGGTCGGCGGCTACTTTCTTAATGCTCTCGCTGCCCTCATTCGCCGCAGCCAGTACCATTTCCGTTCCGCCGCTCGATCGTGGTTTTCAACTGCTTTACAACTTAAATTTCGATCAGGCCCATGATGTTTTCACCGGCTGGGAACACAGCCATCCTGACGATCCTCTCGGCCCGACTTTCGATGCAGCGGGACTTTTATTTTCGGAATTTCACCGGCTCGGCGTACTGGAGTCGCAGTTCTTCGAAGATGACAAGAGGTTTGAGAATCGCTCAGCTCTGAAGCCTGATCCCGCAGTTCGAACGAAATTCGACACCGCCATTCAAAAAGCGCAGGATACGGCGCGGGCTCGTCTCCGGAAAAATTCCAAAGACGAAGATGCGCTGTTCGCAATGACCCTGACCAACGGCCTGGATGCCGACTATGCAGCACTGGTGGAAAAGCGAAATCTTGCTTCGCTACGCTTCACCAAGGAATCGACCGCTTGGGCGGCCCAGACCTTGGCGGTCGATCATGATTGCTACGACGCCCATATTGCCGCAGGTATAAGTAAGTACATCATCGGCAGCATGGCCGCGCCGGTGCGGTGGTTGGTACGGCTGGGTGGTGTTTCCGGCGACAAGCAACAAGGAATGCAGGAACTGAAACTGGTTGCTAATCGAGGCCACTACCTGGCACCATTTGCAAACATTCTGCTGGCAATCGCATATGTCCGCGATCACGATAAACAGCATGCGCGGGAGTTGCTGGCGTCGTTACGGGAGCAATTCCCAGCTAACCCTCTTTTTGCACAAGAACTTGCAAGACTTGGCCCCCGGCCATAAGTTTCTGGTCACCGAGCGCTCGAAACGCCGGATCTCTCGCAAATTTTCATACTCTTTTAACACTTTCCAGATACATTCCTTCGGATATTCGAGGGGACATGGCCTGCTTTATACTGAGTTTGGCGGGGTTCCTGATCGTGCTTCAGTCACTCAGCCTGCCTCAGTTCCCTTCTGCGTGCCATGGCTCGTGCTTCTGTTGACAATCCGGCTTATTACATCAACCGCGAGCTTTCGTGGCTTCAGTTCAACCGGCGCGTACTCGAAGAAGCGCAGGACGAAAACAATCCCCTGCTTGAACGCTTAAAATTCCTCTCCATTAGCGCCAGCAACCTTGACGAGTTTTTCGAGGTCCGGGTCGCCGGACTTGTGCAACAGATTGAAGACGGCTACACCGAAGCTGGCCCGGACGGCATGACCCTGCTCGAAGAGCGGGATGCCGTTTCAGACGAGATGCACCAGTTTGTCGAAGAGCAGTACCGCTGCTGGAATGAACAACTTCGACCACAGCTTTCCGACAAAGGCATTCGCGTGCTCGGGGTGAACGAGCTCGACGAAAACGCTCGGGCCTTCGTCGAGGACTACTGCGAGCGCGAACTCGATCTGCTGCTCACGCCGGTTACGGTCGACCCGGCGCACCCGTTTCCCCGGGTCATAAATAAAGCTCTTTGCGTCGCGTTCCTGC
Organism: Terriglobales bacterium; assembly: GCA_035651475.1. Taxonomy (GTDB): domain Bacteria; phylum Acidobacteriota; class Terriglobia; order Terriglobales; family Acidobacteriaceae; genus Gp1-AA145. The sequence continues at coordinate 24,541 of DASRFP010000024.1, forward strand.
TGCGTCGGCGGCGGCGTTCTTCTCTGACATATACCGGTGTGGTCACAGTGCCCCGTGCGCTGCCACGACTTGTGCGGCTTCCATCTGAGGGAACTATAGACTTCATCTTCCTCGCCGACCTCGTTTCGTTCCACGCTGCGCGGATGTACAACGGCTACGACATCGTTTCTTCCGCGCCGTTCCGAGTGACAAGGAACAGCAACCTCTATTTGGCGGAAGAAGAATCCCGCAACGTGTTGGAATCGGTCCGAACTGAATTGCACAATCGTCGCAAGGGTGATGCAGTGCGGCTGGAAATCGAAGCAGATGCCGATCCGGAGATCACGGAGCGCCTGCGCACGAATTTCGGCGTCGAGCCATGGCAAGTTTTCCGTGTAGACGGGCCGGTGAATCTACCTCGGTTGTTCAACATCTACGACCAGACTGATCGTCCGGATTTGAAGTACAAGCCATTTGCGCCGCGCGAACTTCGTCTGACTGCGAAGTCACAGGACCTGTTCGAAGAGCTGCGCCGGCATGACGTGCTCTTGCACCATCCGTTTGACTCGTTCGATGCCGTGGTCTCATTTATCGAAACCGCAGCGGAAGATCCGAACGTTCTCTCCATTAAGCAAACGCTCTACAGGACGAGCGAGAACTCGGCCATTGTTCGGGCGTTGATTGAAGCGGCAGCAAAAAAAGAGGTCACTGCGGTTGTCGAGCTGAAAGCAAGGTTCGATGAAGCCTCAAATATCCGCTGGGCGCGTGATCTTGAAGACGCGGGCGTTCAGGTATTTCATGGTCTCGTCGGTCTGAAGACACATTGCAAACTCGCGCTTCTTGTTCGAAAAGATCCTGACGGTATTTCGCGGAGATACGCGCACCTCGGGACCGGCAACTATAACTCCACCACCGCACGCATTTACACCGATTTGAGTCTTCTCACCTGCGACCAGGAGATTACCGGCGCAGTGCACGACATTTTTTCATTTCTTACGGCTTACTCGGAGCACTCGAGCTATGCGCCGCTCATGGTTTCGCCGGTGAATCTCGCTGAGTACAGCCTCGATCTGATTGCCCGTGAAATCGACCATGCGCGTCAAGGCAGGCCGGCCCGCATTATAGCCAAGATGAATGCGTTGCTCGACAAAAACATCATTGCGGCCCTGTATCGTGCTTCGCAGGCTGGAGTTGAAATCGACCTGATCGTGCGCGGAATGTGCGCGCTGCGTCCGGGAGTACGCGGAATCAGTGACAGAATACGGGTGCGCAGCATCGTGGGGAGATTCCTCGAGCACAGCCGTATTTTTTACTTCGCGAATGGCGGACAGGATGCGATTTACCTTGCCAGCGCCGACTGGATGCCACGCAACTTATACGAACGCGTAGAAGTCATGTTTCCGGTGAAGGATCCGATGTTGCGCGAACGTCTGAAACACGAGATTCTTCACGCCTATCTGATCGACACCATCAAAGCGCGTGTTCTGCGGCGCGACGGCTCATATGTGCGAGCATGGCAAGCGGCAGGAAAACGTAAGCCGCCAGTGCCGGGATTCAGCGTGCAAGACTTTCTGCTTGCACTCGCCGAAGGAAAGCAGAGTGTTGCAGCGCTCCCAACTGCTCCGGAGCAAAAAGCGTCGAAAACGCGTACCCGCAGGGCGAGTAAAGTCCAATGATCATTTACATCGTTAGACATGCCAGCGCCGGCGAACACGTGGACAATCCCAAAAAGGATGAGAAGCGTCCACTTGATCCTGACGGCATAGAACAATGCGGTTTCATAGGGCGCGCGCTTTCCGCTCTAAATGCCCAGCCCGACGCCATAATTTCGAGTCCGCTGAAGCGCGCGACCCAGACAGCATCATTGATCGGAAACGAAATTGGATATGAAGGAAAGCTTCACCTCGAAACGGCCTTGCGTCCGGACGCATCATTCACTGACTTTCGCAGGATGCTCGACAAATTCTCGAAGCATGAAGCGGTCATGGTGGTGGGCCACAATCCCAGCATCACAGAATTTTTGGGACGAATGGTTGCGAAGTCGGGATGTGAAGCTTTGGTCGATTTCAAGAAAGGCGCCGTGGCTCGGGTGGAAACAGGCCGGCATTCGGCGACACTGAATTGGTTCTTTACGCCGAAGATGGCGCGAGAAATTCAGGCGGCTGCCACGGCGGCTGCCGAGAAATCGGCCCCGAAGACCTCGCGGAAGTAGTCCTTTTCTTTTTCAGCGGCCCAGAGTTCCAAATCCACATTCAACGGATGTTTCGGTACCAGCGTCAAACCAACTGATCCCTGATGTATTTTTATCTTCAGGTCTTTTAGCGCGCCGCTGCGTCCAAGATTTAATCCCCATGCGAGTCTCAGCAGAAGCGCTGCCTTTGCGATATGTTTCTGATCGGATGCTGGCAGTGCCTTAATAGGAGCGTCTCCGGCAGAAGGCCGAGATTTTCCCAAATAGCGGGCAATCGCAGCGATGATCTTTCGTTGTTGCGGCGTATAACCCAGAATTTCAGAATGAGAAATGATGTAGCAGGTATGCCGATGGCGGCCGGTGCGATTGATATAATCGCCCACCTCGCACAGCATTGCGGCCGCAGACATCCATTCGCGGTATTCAAGCGGGAGGCGATGAATGGAGCGGAGTTCGGTAAATAAATGCAGCGCCGTTTCACGGACCCGGTCAGCATGGTCGAGGTCTACTCGATAGTGCTCTACGGCCGCAAGAATCGAGTCGCGACGCTCGGATTCGATCCGCTTTCCTGAGCGAGTGGCGTGGTCATAATCAGCCGCCATTTGCGCCAGCAGCCCATCGCGCAACCCGAGGGGACAAAACCGGAAGCCGCCGAGTTTGTAACGATCAAGCAGTTCCGCGTAAACCGCCGCTCCGGCCACGATAATTTCGGCGCGACGCACACCAATTCCCTCTATTTTTCTGCGCTCGTCAATCGACAAGCGCGAGAGCATCTTGGCTATGCGCCGCATTTGCAAGCGCGTCACGGTCATTCCGCGTTGGCTTTTGGTCCGGTATAGAGTGTGGCAAGCTGTGGCCAATGCTTCTGCCGTCCCTGATGTAGCGATCACGACTTTTGGCTTTGCACCCGATATACGTTTGGCCAGACGCCCCACTTCGCGTGAGATGAGACCACGCAATTGCCGCAACTCAGGTTTGCGGGGCGGGTCATGGTGCAGGAAGTCATTAGTAAGGCGCACGGCGCCGAGCGGAAGGCTGACGGTTTCGCGAATATGACCTTTGCTGGAGATCGTCAACTCACAACTACCTCCGCCTAAGTCGATCATCAGCACCGGCGATGAGTTCACGCGCAGGCTCGAGGTGAGCCCGAGATGGATCAAACGCGCTTCTTCGAGGCCCGAGATAATTTCTACTCGCCAGCCGGTTGCAGAGCGAACCCACTCGAGGAATGCTCGCGAATTGCGGGCGTCGCGTAACGCGCTGGTAGCCACAACGCGAACGCTATCCGCGCCAGCCTTTTGCGCGGCGCGATGAAAACGGCGCAGCACCTTTACGGTTAGCGCAATTGCTTCGGGCGAGAGGAGGCCGCCACGGAAGACCGATTCACCTAGTCGAGTGACTTCGCGGTCTTCGTGAATCTCGACCAGGCGATGGGCAGCAAGACGGGAAATTTTGAGGCGAACGGAATTCGATCCAATATCAACCGCTGCAAACGTCGGCATTCAACAACAGTTTAGCCGATGAGGTTCGAGTTAGCGGTGGCTCTCAAGCCACGGCTCTAGTTTGCGTAATCTGCGGGAAGGAATTTTTGGGTGCAACTCGTCCCGTAACTACTTCTGAAGCTGCCATGTGGTGAGGCGGCGAGGGCGGTCGACGATGCAGTACTGGCTGACGCGAAAGCGCCGATAAGGTGGAAGCCAAGGCATTGCAGGCGGCGCGAAAACGGGCTCGGCTGACATTTTGCAACATCGAAACCAGAGCGGAATCGGATGCACTGCCAAACCGCTTCTCGGCTTTCTGTTTCAGCTTGACTATGTCGTGCCAGTCCCCGATTGCATCTTGCGCCCGTTTCAGCTCTTCGATAAAAAGTCTCGCTTCCGGTGTGTCTCCGGCCAACTCGGCGATGTAGCGCGCATGTTTGCCGGCGATTCGGCAGGCATGCAGCGTCTTTTCGGTCATCGGAACTTGCCCGGGCTTTGGAAGAAGATTTGTCGCCACTCGTAACGGTTTGATCCCATCCACTTTAAGTTCGGCCTGTTCGCGACGAAGCCGTTTCCGGAGTTCGCGGACCGTTTCGGCGGAGAATGCCCGAGCTAATTTCCGCGTTCGCCGCGCGTGCTCCTGGGCCAGGAAGTCCAATAATTGGGCACGATGATTTTGCCTATCCGGTAATCGCAGGCCTTTAAGATAGGCGGTCTGCACATCAAGGTCGCGCAGTTTGCCCGCACGCTTTCGTAACTTCGAAATCAGTTTGAGAAGCTTCTTCTTGTTCCGGCTTTCCGGGGCCAGCTGATCAAGCACTGCTTCGACACGGCGACTGTTGGTGCGAAACCGATGAACGTTGCCGGCCTCTAAACTCTTTGAGAGCCGCCCAATGTAACGGTTCATCCGCTGGAAGACCAACCGGATTTGGTTCTGCGAAAGGTTGATTGGCAGATTGTTAGTTGTTCCGTTGGGTCGCATACTTCAAAGATGCTGGGAGAAGGCGGAAAAGCGGCAGAGTTCGCGCCGGCAAGTCATTCTAACATCCGCTAACTGCTTGAGCTACACAGCTATAACCTATGCGCTTACAATTACTTAACGACCATATCCACAGATGCGCGATTAGCTGATGCGTTTGCATCGGCAAACGAGAAATCGAAGCTGACCTGAGAGTATTCCTTCCCGCCCGTTTCGACGTAAGGGTAGACAAAGTAATTTAGGGGGTCCCCGGCCTGCGGCGGATTCAATTTGAGGTCTCTGCCAATCGTGAATTGAATCCGATTGGCATCGTGCGCGCCGAAAAAGTAGTCCTTCTTCTCTGGATGCTTCCAAGCTTCAGAGATGTCGACGGGAATCCACCCATTTTGCGGATTGAAAAACTCGGCCCAGCAATGATAGCCAGGGATTTCGGAGGAATTCTTCCCGTCCGGCAGCGGGAATCCGATTTCAAAACGGGCAGGAATTCCTTGCGAGCGCACCATGGCGATGAACAAAGAGTGAAAGTCGGTACAGTTTCCTTTCTTCGCGTTGCACGCGTAGAGCACATCGCCGTGTCCCCAGCCCGTACCGCTCTTGTCATACTTCATGTTCGAAAAGACGTAGTCGTAAATGGCACGGGCCTTCGCCAGTTCGGAATCTTTGCCTTCGGTCACTTGCAAGGCGAGTTCGGCGGGACGACCCGTGATCGGAACCAGCTTGTCGGGCCCGAGGAAAAGCTGGAGCTGCTTCTTGTTGAGAGACGCATCTTGCAATCGCGGGCGACTAAGTCCGAGCGTCAAGTGCTCGCGACGGACGACGTCATATACAACTTCGAAGTGCAAGTCGCCCGATTTCGCCTTTGATGTTTCGGCGAAGTAGATCTCGTTGCCAAAGCGCGATTCGCGAGTTTTCTTGAGCGGAAGATCACCCTTGGCTGAGAGGACGCGCACCTCCTGGTACTGGCCCGAGTGCGCGGCCGGGAACCAGATTCGTACCCGCTCGCCAGCTGGAATCTGCTTAACAGTGAACCCGTAGTGGAAGGTGAAATGACGCGTCGCTTGAGCAACCGCCAGGCAGTTGAATGCGAGCAATACAACGAAACAGGATGCGACCTTACGCAGCATGGTTCTTCTCCTGAGGATGTTTAGCTATGAGTGGAGAGGACTATCTTCTTTCGCCGTTCAAGCTGGGAAGACACACACGGTGCTTAGGAGAAAGGCACTCAAGTAAAGCCGCGGCGGGAAGAACTCATCGCAATAATCATAACTTGCAGATGATGAATTTTCTATCCCGGCAAAACCGGGCTACAGTTCGCGGCGTCCTTCCATGGCTTTGAGCATCGTGATTTCATCAGCGTATTCGATGTCGCTGCCCGCAGGAATGCCAGTAGCAATTCGCGTAACCTTCAGCCCTGCCCGGCGAAGCTGGCCGTACAGATACGTTGCGGTCGCCTCGCCTTCGACCGTGGGGTTAGTCGCCAGAATGACCTCATCTGCCCCGCCGTCTTCAACGCGCCTCATGAGATTTGAAATTCGCAACTGATCGGGACCCACTCCATGGATGGGTGAAATCGATCCATGCAGCACGTGGTAAACGCCGTTGTAGTGGCGCGTTTTTTCGATGGCTGCAATGTTGGTCGGTTCCTCGACCACACAAATCAGATGCTGATTGCGAGTTGGGCTGGAACAGTAAACGCAAGGATCAATATCGGTGATGTTGTTGCAAATGGAGCACAGGCGCAGGCTGGCTTTTACGTCCTGAATCGCAGCCGCTAGTGCGGTCGCATCCTCTTCGCTCGAGCGCAGGATATGAAACGCAAGCCGCTGAGCGGACTTGCTGCCCACACCGGGAAGCTTTTTAAGCTCGTCGATGAGGCGAGCCATTGGTTCAGCGAAGCGAGACATGTTATCGGCTGATCTGGAGATCGGGTCATCGGGTGAACAGACCTGCACAGATCACCCGATCACCCGATGACCCGATCACCCGATTCCTGGAAGTCCCATCCCTCCAAGCATCCCACCCATCACCGATTGCATGCTTTCGTCCACTTTTTTGCCGGCACCGTTAATGGCCGCCGCGATCAGGTCTTGCAGCATCTCGACGTCACCCGACTTGACCACTTCAGGGTCAATCTTCACGGTCAACACCTGTTTGCGCCCGTCCATCTTTACCGTGACTGAACCGCCGCCGGCTGAGCCCTCGACAACCGTCTCTTGCATCTTTTTCTGCAAGGTTTCGTACTGCCGTTTCGCCTGCGACATCAATTCTTGAATATTGAATCCGCTCATATTCGCCTGCTCAATTCTTTCGATAGTCGATCACTGTTCTGATTTCCGCGCCGAACTTTTCTTTCATGCGCTGCACCACGGGTTCCTGTTCAGCGCGTGCTCGGCTGCTTCCATTTGTGAAGGAGGAAGCCGGTTTCTGAGGCATGCTGAGTGGGGCTGCGCCTGGCACAATTTGCAGTTTGATGGGACGCCCCAAACTTCCGCTGGCGCTAGCGATTATGAGACGCTTCGCGTCGGTGCTGGCCGACATATCGATCATCGCTGCCGAAGCCGCGACTGAAATAACGAGTTGGTTACTCTCGACCTTCCACTCACCGCTTTCAAGCATGGAGCAAAGCATGCCCTGGCTTGCCTTGAAAAGGGCAGTCAGCACTGCTACCCGCACGTTTTCAATATTGTTCGGTTGCACTTGAAGAGTGCTTTCCGGAAGTGGTTGCGGAGCAACTGCCGGTGCCGCGGCGCCCATGATTACGGGTGCGTTGGCGGTTGCCGCCGAGACAGAGCGAACGGCTGTTCCGCTGGATTCCCCAATCGATTCTGATCGAGGCGTTCCCTTTCGCGCAGAATCGGCGGCAAATGGTGAAATGAATGGCCGAGCGGCGACCGGCGGTTCGGGCTTCCTTGATTCTGATGCTGTACCTGACCTGCGTTCCGGCATACTTGCTTTACCCGTCTCGCCGCCACTCAGCAATTGTTCGAGCGGGAGCAGACGTTGCGCATGCGCCAGCTTCAGCAACCCCAGTTCGAGATGGAACCGCTGCTCCTGTCTATAACCGAGTTCTCCATGCGTGCGCAGCATGATCTGCAAATGCCGCGCCAGGTCCTCTTCACTAAAAAGCTCGGCGACCCGAGCCACGCGCGCACGCTCGTCAGAGGATATTTGCAGCAAGGCAGAATCAGCACCCGCAACTTTAGCAACCGTCGCATTTCGCAGGAACCTGACTAATTGGCGCGCGAAATGAACAGGGTTCTGCCCTTCCGAAAGTAGCCGGTCGACAGTCTGCAAAATTTCATCGCTGGCACTACGCGCAACCGCCTGCATAATTTCTTCGAGAACTCCCGACGGAGCAATGCCAACTAGCTGCCGCACCGACTCAGCCGACAATCCGCCTTCGCTCGATGCGATCGCCTGGTCGAGAATGGAAAGCGCATCGCGCATCGACCCGTCCCCGGCTTCCGCCAACAATGCAAGTGCGTCATCATCCGCCTGAATGCCCTCCCGCGCGCACAGGTCCCGAAGCTGCCCGACAATCTGCTCGAACTTCACGGCTCGAAAGCTGAAGTGCTGGCAGCGTGAACGGATGGTTTGGGGAATATCTTCCGGCTGTGTCGTCGCAAGCATGAAAACTACGTGACCCGGTGGCTCCTCCAACGTCTTCAGCAGCGCATTGAAAGCCGCGTCAGTGATCTGGTGGGCTTCGTCCAGGATGTAGATCTTGAACCGGTCACGGGCTGGCCGATAACGCGCTGCTTCCCGCAGCTCGCGAATCTCATCGATTCCGCGATTGGTTGCGGCATCAATTTCGATCACGTCGACCGAATTCCCGGCCCGAATCTCGGTACAGGAATCACAAACTCCGCACGGTTCGGGGACCGGCTTCTCGGCTGAGCGGCAGTTCAGGGCCATTGCCAGAATGCGCGCAACGGTCGTTTTCCCAATCCCGCGATGCCCGCTGAAGATATATCCGTGAGCGATCCTTCCTTGCTCGATAGCGTTCTTGAGAGTACGGGTCACGTGCTCCTGCCCGATCACCTCGGAGAACTTTTGCGGACGGTATTTCCTGGCGAGAACCTGATAGCTCATGGAAGGAATTGGACTGATTATACGTGATGACAAAAAAGGGGCCCACGACATGCCCCGGCAAGTTGGAAATTATGCCATTAAACCCTTGCCTGGAAGCGGGTTTGGCGATACCCTGCTTACTCATTGAAGAGAGGCTCCTATGCAACTGAAGCTGAATACACGCACACTGAATGACGGAATTATGGTGGTCGATTGTGTTGGACGAATCGTTTTTGGCGAAGAAAGTTCTGAACTGCGTGAGCGCGTGCGCGCGCTGATTTCACCTGAAGCGCGCATTGTACTGAATCTGAGTGAGGTAACCTACATCGATAGCGGCGGGCTGGGAACACTGGTGTCGCTCTATACCAGCGCACAAACCGCCGGAGCGTCCATTAAGCTGGCGAACCTTACGCGACGTGTCGGTGATCTGCTGCAGGTTACGAAGTTACTGACGGTGTTCGACGTGTATGACACCGAAGAAGAAGCTGTTCAGTCGCTGAGGAAAGGTGCGGCGGCTTAAGACGTTTCAGTCTCCGGATACGCCGAGATTCGCATTCGACTGAATTGCAACAAGATCTCGGGGAATAACTTCCCTGGCGTTCTGCTCGCCCGATTCAGACAAGTTAACGCGGTAGACATGCCGCGCCAAACCACACTTTTTCAGCAGCCAAATTCCATACCAATTCAAATCGAACTCATACCACTTGAGCCCGTGGCGCGCTGAAACCGGGTGCGCGTGATGGTTATTGTGCCAGCCTTCGCCGAAGGTGAGCATGGCGATCAGCCAGTTGTTGGTGGACATATCGCGAGTGCGGAAGCGACGCGAGCCCCAGGTGTGCGTCGCGGAATTCACCAGCCATGTGCAGTGCAGTCCAACCACCGTGCGCAGGAACACTCCCCACATCAAAAACGGCAATCCGCCGACGGCAAACAATATGATGCCGAGAGTAATCTCTGACACATAGTGATATTTCGTAATCCAAATGTGAAACTTAGATTTCGCTAGATCGGGAGCATAGTGGGAGAGCGTCTTTGTGTCCTGATGGAGGCTCTTGCCCATCAGTATCCATCCCATATGCGCCCACCATTTGCCATCGAGAGGCGTGTGGGGATCACCATCTTTGTCTGAATATTGGTGATGAATGCGATGCGTCGCCACCCAAAAAATTGGTCCACCCTCAAGGGCCAAGGTTCCACAAATAGTTAGGAAATATTCGACCCATTTGGGAGTCTTGTATCCGCGATGGGTAAGCAGACGGTGATAGCCCATCCCGATTCCCAAGCTGCCCGCTACCCACCACAAGAAAACAGAGACAAAGAAAGCTTTCCAGGTGAAAAACCAGAATGCCGCAATAGCGCCGAGGTGGAATGCGGCCATGAATCCCGCGGTTATCCAGTTAACTTTGTCGTCGTGGCGCGTGCGTTCGAGTGCTTCAATCTCCAAGGGCGATCTCCGTGCAGCTGGTAATACGTCTATCGGTAACCCTAACAGCAGGCTTGAGATCGTGGCTGTAATACTTGTGTAATACGGCGCATTTTCGTTACGCAGGTAACTCAGGCGGCAACACCAGTTGAGCCTTGCCCGAGCAGATCGCATTGATGACTTAGCTGCAACAGTTCGGCACAAGCTTCTTCCGATCAGCCTCTTTGGACGTTTCTCAATTCAGCTCTATGGATTGGGATAAACGTCTGCGGTGTGGGAGCTACTTCGAAGTGCGCAGGCGCTTGGTTCAGCAGGGAATCTGCAATGCGCATCCAGCGCTCGAACGGGGGCTCCCAAACATCCATCTGAGAGCCGGTTTCCTGGGCGACGGGGAGAGGTTCGAAATTTTTTTTGTTAGAGTTCATCACATCTCCTTCACAGTTAAACACTGAGATGGAACCAGAGTCTCACATGGTTGTAAGTTATTGAATCCCAAGAAGTACGTATTACTTCGGTACTGCAGAAAACAGGGCACAAGAGTGAAGCTGAAGGTGGCCGGGCCGTAGGCTCTACAGACGGCGGCACTCGCATCCCCGCATGAACTCTGGATTCGCTCTTGACATCCTTCGTCGCGGGACTAGCATAGAAGTATCACCTCCGATCCACTTCAGGATCGAATGGGCCAGTAGCCAAGGAAAGTCACCGCTTCTTGGTAACTGGCCCGTTTAATTTTCGTCGTAAGTCATCAAAGGTTTCAGTATTGGGACCCGAATTTATCGGACAACTAAAGTGCAGGGCGAGTCACTACGAGAGTTGACGAGAGCAGCTCTATATAGCTGGCTAGTGGCGAAAAACGCAGCTACAAGTCGTATTTCTTCATCAGGTGGCGGAAGGAGCGGTAAGAGATCTTCAGCGCGTCGGCCGCACGTGCCTGCACGCCATTCGATTGCGCCAGTGCCGATTTCAGAAGTGAGCGCTCGATCTCTGCCACATATTTTTCCATGTCCATACCCTGGGGCAGTATCGAGCCCGCCGAAACCGCGAAACTGTCGCTTCCGGCCCCTGCTGCTGCTGCTCGCGCCCGAGGGCGCTCGGCCGGGAGTTCCACCCGAAGTTCTTCGCCGGTTTCGAGTGCAACCGCGCGCTCGATCGTGTTTTCCAGTTGCCGAACGTTTCCTGGCCAGTCGTAGTTCGCCAGCCCGGAAAGCGCCGCCGGATTTACATGATTGATGCTCTTGCCCGCCGCGGGAGCATATTTTCGAAGAAAATGATTCACCAGTAGCGGCACATCTTCGCGGCGGTCACGAAGCGGAGGAACTGTAATCGGGATTACGTTCAGGCGATAGTAGAGATCTTCACGGAACGTGTTTTCCGCAACTTGTTTTTCGAGGTCACGATTCGTGGCCGCTATCACGCGCACGTCAATAGCGATTTCATCCGTCCCGCCGACGGGGCGGATGCAGCGTTCCTGGAGAACTCGCAGCAGCTTCACCTGCATCGTTAGAGTCATTTCGCCGATTTCATCCAGAAAAATTGTGCCCGCATCGGCAACTTCGAATAGGCCTCGCTTGTTCTGGTTGGCTCCGGTGAATGCACCTTTGACGTATCCGAAAAGCTCGCTCTCCAAAAGCGTTTCGGGAAATGCTCCGCAATTGATCGAAACAAACGGCTCGCCTGCCCGCGGGGAGCACGTATGCACTGCACGAGCGACAAGTTCTTTGCCCGTGCCGCTTTCGCCATAGATGAGCACCGTACTCTGCGTCGATGCGACCGTCCGAATCGTCTGCTTGAGCTTTTCCATCGCGGGACTCGCACCGATGATGTTGTCTAGCGAGTTCCTGGTCGCCGCATCGCGCTTGAGCGCAAAATTTTGCCGGCTTAGATTTACTTTTTCCAGCGCTTTGCGAATGCCGAGCTTGATTTCATCCACCAAGCCGGGCGACTTGCGAATATAGTCGGAGGCGCCGCCGGCCTTCACTGCTTCCACCGCTGCTTCGTAATCATCCACGGCAGTGATCAGGATGACGGCGGTCTCCGGAGACAATTTGTGCGCATGCTTCAGAACCTCAATGCCGTTGATGTTCGGCATGCGAATGTCAGTTACGATGACATCGTAGAGCGCGGACTCGATCTTGCGTTTCGCTACTTCGCCCGAGGTAACGGTCTCAACCTTGTAACCTTCGCGCCGCAAAGTGATATCGAGCATCTCGCAGATGGAGCGCTCGTCATCGCAAATGAGAATACTAGGCATGCGCTCCTTCCGCTTTCGGCTTCTCGCGCAACGATTCGGAGAGCCGCGCACCTTCAAACACGTGGAACGTCAGACCCTCTTCCCCCGCCTTATGCAGTCGGACGATAAAAGTGCAGCCTTGGCCGGGGTTCGAGCGCGCCCACACTTTTCCATCATGGGCCTGCACGATTTGATACACGATTGCAAGGCCGAGTCCCGTGCCGCCCTCGAACTGTGATTGAAATGGCTCGAATATTTTCTCCATCATCTGTTGGCTCAACCCCGGCCCGGTGTCGGCGAAGCTGAGTTGCCAATCTTCACCATATTCCTCAATACCTATCGTCAGTGTTCCGCCTTGCTTCATCGCGCGAACGGCGTTCTCGCAAAAATTCCAGAACACCTGCTTAATGCGGTCTCCATCCGCAAGCGCAAATGCCTTCTGGGTTGAGTAACGCCTCTCTACTTTTATGGGGATCTTTTCCGCTTCCAGTCGATGTTCCAGCAGAGTGAGCGTGTCATCGAGTAAAGGAAGCACGTTCACGTGAGTAAAGCGATACTGCTTCACACGTGAGTAGCTGAGAAAGTCGGTGATGATTCCGTTCAGCCGTTCGGATTCGCGGGTAACGATCAGGAGCAGTCGACGGTGTTCGTCATTCAGCCCAGGCATTCCTGCCAGGAGCGTCGCTGACCCGGCAATTGAAGTAAGCGGATTACGAATCTCGTGGGCAATTGCAGCCGACAACCTGCCAATTGCAGCCAGCCGGTCCTGCATTCGCACTTCCCGCTCCAGGCGCCGAATGCGAGTGAGATCGTCCAGGGTGTAAACGAAGCCGATAGGCCCCCGCCCGGGCACTTTAAGCTCCGAGGCGATCACGCGAAAGGTTTTACGAAAATTTTGTGGAGCAATAAAGCGAACTTCGGCGTGCGACTGTTCGGCGGTTGGATGTGGCAGCGGGTCCTGAAATAGCGGCCCAATCGGCTGGCCGAGAAGTTCGATCTCAACTCGCTGCAGAAGTCTTTCGGCGGCCGGATTGACCAGTGTGATGCGGCCGTCCAGCCCGGTAGTAATCAGGCCGTCGCTGGCCGAGTGAATGATATTTTCATGCAGCGCCTGCAGGTTTTCGAGAGCCCCACGGAAATACGCCAGGCGCTTGTCGCTCTGCCGAAGCTTATCGGAAAGTAGACCGGCCAGATATGCGACTGTGAGATACCCGAAAAGGTTGACCAGAACAATTGCCTGCAGAGTGCCAATGCTCGGGTGAGTGGCCGAAAATGACGGGATGATGCCAAAAAACGAAAGCTCCAGCACCGCGCCATACAGAATGAAAGCCAATGCCGCGATGAGATACGTCCACACCCTCTGAAGCAGCACGCTGGCAACGATGATCACCAGGGGATACAGGAAATTTAGTGAGCTGTCGACTCCTCCCGTAACATAAACCAACAAAGTAACCAGCAGCAGATCTGAGACCACCTGCAACACCGACTGCAATCTGAGTTCATGCCAAAAGTGCAGCAAAACCAAATAGAAAGCAGAAATGGTGTAGGCGAGAAGGATCGTGTCGGCAAACAGGCTAATGGAGAATGCGACGGTGGTGAATTCGGCTACTGCGAGCTCGATGCCGAGCAAGACAGTGAGAATCAGGATTCTGACTTTGACGAGCCAACTCAGCCAAACCCGATTCTCAAAAGCGGATTGCATAGTCGTTGTGTAATTTGTAAGGGTCCCGCGAGAGACCAGCGGTCTCTCGCGGCCCGATTGGTTGTTAGCCCGCCAGCTTGGCGATCATCGAGAACAGCGGCATATAAAGCGAAATGACAATTCCGCCGACCGCCACGCCTAGAAAACCGATGATGATTGGCTCAAGCATTGCCAACATGTCTTTCGTGGCGGTATCTACTTCGTCCTCGTAGAAATCCGCGATCTTCTGCAGCATTGAGTCCATCGCGCCTGTCGCTTCGCCGACTCCGATCATCTGCGTGACCATGTTGGGAAATACGCCCGATTCGCGCAAAGGATCGACAATCGTGCGGCCCTCTTCAATTGCCTTACGAACTTTCATCAGGCTTTCTTCGAGTACGGAGTTGCCTGAGGTGCGGGCCGTGATACTGAGACCTTCAAGGATCGGAACGCCTGAAGTGATCAGGGTTCCCAAGGTACGCGTGAACCGCGCCACCGCGATTTTTCGCAGCAGCATGCCGATCACGGGCAGCTTTAAAAGTGAGTAATCCAGCCAGTACCGCCCGCGTGGGTCCTTGCGGATATATTTCAGACCGACGAAAACGCCGACGATGCCGACAATAAAAAACCACCAGAACTGCCCAACAAAACTGCTAAGGCCCACCACGATCCTGGTAGGCAAAGGCAAGGCCACGCCTAAACCCGCGAACAGGTTCGCGAAAATTGGCACAACAAATTTGAGCAACGCGCCCACGATGAGAGTGGCTAGGGAGACGACCGCGACTGGGTAGATCAAGGCCGATTTGACCGCTGACTTCAGCTTGACGGCTTTTTCCACGTACGTGGCCAGGCGCTGCAGAATGATGTCGAGGATACCGCCCGTTTCACCTGCCTCGATCATGTTTGTAGTGAGATCGTCAAAAATCTTCGGGAACTGACGCATCGCATTGGCCAGTGTGGCGCCGCCTTCAACGGTTGTTCGAACCCCAGTGAGTGCTTTCTGAAATGCGACGTTTTCCTGATTGGCCGCCAGAATTTCGAGACACTGGACGAGGGGCAGTCCGGCATCGATCATGACCGAGAACTGCCGGAAGAAAATGGCGACGTCTTTGGTCCCTACTTTGCCGGACCCGAACGTCGGCAACGCGAATTCTTTGCCTTTTTCGCGGATCGTGGGCCCACTAATCTGCTCCTTGCGCAGTTGCATGGAGAGCACTTGCTTGTTTGCGGCCACTCGTTCTCCGGTTACCTTCTCGCCCGAAGCGTTTTTCCCCGTAAATGTAAAAACTGGCATGGTTTCCTCTCTGTTCTACAACTGTTCCAATTTCTTTTGTGATCTCATCACAGTTAATGTTTTCCTGTAGCCGTGGCTTTGGCAGGAACACCGGCCGAACGGCCTGTCAGGCTCGCGCCACGGTTGATCATCTCCTGCAGTTCATCAGGATTGCTGGATCGCGCCAGCGCAACTTCCAAAGTGATTTGCTTAGCCAGATACAACGTGGACAGACACTGATTGAATGTCTGCATGCCAAATTTTTCCTGGCCCGACTGCATGGCTGAATAAATCTGGTGAATTTTGTCTTCGCGTATCAGGTTGCGGACGGCCGCATTAGGGATGAGAATTTCCATCGCCATGGCGCGTCCCTTTCCATCCACCTTAGGCAGAAGGCTTTGGCACATGATGCCCTCGAGCACCAGCGACAGCTGGGCACGAATCTGCGGCTGCTGATGGGCTGGGAACACGTCGATGATTCGGTTGATGGTCGATGAAGCGGAGTTGGTGTGCAGCGTGCCAAATGTCAAGTGCCCGGTTTCGGCAATGCGAAGAGCGGATTCGATGGTTTCAAGGTCTCGCATTTCTCCGATTAGAACCACGTCCGGGTCTTCACGAAGAGCGGCGCGCAGAGCATCGGTAAAGCTCTTTGTGTCAGCATGCAGCTCGCGCTGATTCACCACGCAGTTCTTATTCATGTGAACAAATTCGATTGGGTCTTCAATTGTGAGGATGTGGTCGTGGCGCTCGGAATTGATCTTGTCAATCATTGCCGCGAGCGTAGTCGATTTACCTGAGCCGGTCGGTCCGGTGACCAGGACCAGTCCGCGTGGCTTCTCGCACAATTTCGCGACCACAGGCGGAAGCCCAAGCTGATTGAAATTTTTGATTTCGAAAGGAATCACGCGGAACACAGCAGAAGTCGCGCCTCGCTGGTTGAAGACGTTGGCGCGAAAGCGGGCCAGACCTTTTAGCCCGAAGGAAAAGTCGAGTTCGAGGTGTTCTTCGAAACGATGCTTTTGCGAATCGGTCATCACGCTGTAGGCAAGTTGCTTGGTTTCAGCCGGCGTGAGCTGTGGCAGATCAAGCGGCACGAGATGGCCATGCACTCGAATTTGCGGTGGAGAATTGGTCGTGAGGTGCAAGTCACTGCCATTCATCTCCAACATTCGTTTCAGCAGATCACTTAATGAAAGCGACATTCGATTTTAAGTTTCCCTTTCCTCGCGTTGCACTGCTTCGGTCGTTAATCTTCGTCGTTCGTCGTTGGCGGAGGACTCACGATGCCTTTTGTTGGCTAAGCGTCAAGGAGCCACGGCCGACGACGTTATTAATGAATTGTTTCGCGCGCCACTTCTTCGAGCGTAGTTACCCCCGCCGCAACTTTGATCAGGCCGCTTCGGCGCAAGGTGATCATTCCTCGCTCAATGGCCTTTTTCTTGAGTTCTAGCGCGGATGCGCCCACGAGCACCAACTCTTTAATCTCATCGTCCACTTCCATCACCTCGTAGAGACCTGCCCGGCCTTTGTAACCAGTGTTGTTACAGACACTGCAGCCTTTGCCTTTCATGATCTTCACTGTCTTGGCTTCTTCCGGACTGAAACCTTCTTCAATCAGCGTCTGCACGGGGACTTCAACCGTCTCGGCGCACTCCTTGCAGATTCGTCGTATGAGGCGCTGCGCGCAAATCAAGTGCACAGAGGTCGCGACCAGGAATGGCTCAATGCCCATGTTCATGAGTCGCGTAATCGTCTCTGGAGCGCCGTTGGTGTGCAGCGTTGAAAGAACCAGGTGGCCAGTGAGAGCAGCCTTGATGGCAATTTCCGCAGTTTCGAAATCGCGGATCTCGCCGACCAGAATGATGTTCGGATCTTGCCGCAAGAAGGCGCGCAGAGCAGCCGCGAAATTCAAACCGATCTGCTCCTTCATCTGCACCTGATTGACGCCGCCCAGCTGGAACTCGACGGGATCCTCCGCGGTCATAATGTTGGTATCCGGTTGGTTTAGACGGGCGATCGAGGAATACAAAGTGTTGGTTTTGCCTGATCCGGTAGGCCCGGTGACCAGCACCATGCCGTAAGGCTTCAGAATTGCTTTTTCGAACTTCACCAGCGACTCCTGCTCGAAACCGAGTTTGGTCATATCGAGCCGAAGGTTTTCTTTGTCGAGCAACCGAAGCACGATCTTTTCGCCCCACAACGTGGGCAAGGTGCTAACGCGGAAGTCGAGCTGCTTTTTCTTGCCGGCGATTTGCATCTTCAGCATGATGCGGCCGTCTTGCGGCAGCCGCTTTTCGCTGATGTCGAGCTTCGACATGATTTTTAAACGGGAAGTAATGGCGTCTTTCAGCTTCAGCGGCGGAGTCATGATCGACTGCAACACGCCGTCAATACGGAAACGTACGCGGAACTCCTTTTCGTACGGCTCCATGTGAATGTCACTGGCGCCGCGCTTCACCGCATCACTCAGTACCAGGTTAACCAACTTAACGATGGGGGCTTCATCGGCGGCTTTTTCGAGGTCGGCAAGCCCGAGTTCTTCGGAATCGGCTTGCAGTTCAACGTCCGCCTCGTCCATCTCGTTGATGGACTGCATCACTGTATCGAGATCTTCTGTCTTATCCGTACCGTAAGCTTTTTCAATGCCTTCGAGAATTGCGCTCTCGGAAGCAACGACCGGCTCGATATTGAAACCGGTCATGAACTTAATATCGTCCATGGCGAACACGTTCGTGGGATCGACCATGGCGATGGTGAGCGAAGCCCCAACGCGGCTCAGCGGAAGAATCTGGTATCGCTTCGCAGTCTCGTAAGGAATGAGCTTGACCACGGAGGCATCGATTTCGAAATAAGAAAGGTTGATCGCAGGAACGCCGTACTGCCGCGACAGAAAGTTGGTCACATCCTCATCACTGAGGAAGTTGAGCTTCACCAGCGCGCTGCCAAGGCGGCAGTTTTGTTCCTTCTGAACCTTGACCGCCTGCTGCAATTGTTCTGGGGTGATGATCTTCTCTTTGACAAGAAGGTCGCCCAGTCGTTGAGACATACCCCAATCTCCGTTCGGCAGAAACAGAATCCGGGAAACGCGAACCCGGCGCAGAAGCGTCCTGCTCAGGGGAAAGCAGCACAATCTCCGGTGACACAAATTGTCACCTTGATTGAGTAACCTTCAAAGTGACCGAAGTACCTTGTACTCCGATTCGAAGTGCCCAAGGTCATCAGCCCTTGCGAACTGTAGCGTTTGGTGAAGTTGTGTGGACTCTAGCGCAGAGGAACATGGATTTGGCCGGCAAGGCTTAAACTGACAGAATGCCGGCAGGGCCTCGGGAAGAAACTATCGTCGCGATTTATTCGACGCTCGCGCATATCTGGGGGCCACAGCACTGGTGGCCTGCGACGAGCCGCTTTGAGGTGATCGTGGGAGCCTACCTGACGCAGAACACGAGTTGGAGCAATGTTGAAATTGCGTTAACAAATTTGCGCACGGCGCGAGTTCTGAGCCTGGATGGCATCCGAGGAATTCCCAGGCCTCGGCTCGAAAAGCTAATCCGTTCCTCGGGCTATTTTCGACAGAAGGCACGTAATCTGAAGACATTCGTCAAATTTCTTGATAGTAATTACGGTGGATCACTAACCAGGATGTTCGCGCAACCGACAGCCGTGCTGAGAGAGCAACTCTTGGGCCTGAATGGCGTGGGGCCCGAGACGGCTGATTCAATCCTTTTATATGCGGGACAGCATTCAGTTTTCGTGGTGGATGCATACACGCGAAGGCTAGCCTCGCGGCACGGGATTCTGGACGAAAATGCGGATTACGAGCAATTCCGTGTAGTTTTCGAAAAAGCGTTGGCTGCTACTCCGCCGGTCCGGTCATCAACGATGGATTTCCCAACCCGTGGTCATGCCTCGCACCGCCCTTCGCGCATGAGCTTGGCTCGCAGAGAACCGTTGGTCCAGGTTTTCAACGAAATGCATGGACTCATCGTGAGCGCAGGTAAACAATACTGCCTGAAGTCCAAAGCGCAATGCGAGCAGTGCCCGCTTGGGCCTTTGCTGCCGCAGGGACATTTTCCGCGCATTTGAAGCGACTGCCTCACCGTTGTATTCTCACCAACTCGGTACCTTCCTGAATGTCTGACGAGCAACAGCCTCCGCGCCCCGCCGACACACACCGTTGGCACGCCGTCAGCGCAGCTTTTCTCGGCTGGATGCTTGATGCGTTCGACTTCTTCGTTGTCGTATTTCTGGTAGACACTCTCGCAACACAATTTCATGTAAGCAAGGCGGAGCTGGTTTTAACGATCACGGCCACGCTGGCCATGCGTCCCGTGGGAGCGTTGATCTTCGGATTGCTCGCTGATCGTTACGGCCGCCGCCTGCCGCTGATGGCGAACGTAATTTTCTTTTCGCTAATTGAGCTGCTGTGTGGCTTTGCCCCCAACTACACGACATTTCTGGTGTTGCGAACAATATATGGAATTGGCATGGGAGGCGAATGGGGAGTTGGCGCGTCATTGGCAATGGAGGCCGCACCTACTAAATGGCGCGGGCTTCTCTCCGGCGTTTTGCAAAGTGGCTACCCACTCGGATATCTGCTCGCGGCTCTGGCTGCACGTTTCATAGAACCGGCGTTCGGTTGGAGAGCAATGTTTTGGGTCGGCGGAGTTCCAGCGCTACTGGCACTCTACATTCGTTCCAAGGTCCCCGAATCGGAAGCCTGGAGACAGCACCGTGCGCCGACCACTGGAGCAATCCTCGCCATTGTGAAGCAACATTGGAAGTTTGCGATCTATTTGGTCGTGATGATGACGTTGATGATGTTCCTCTCGCACGGAACGCAAGACCTCTACCCAGACTTCTTGAAGTCCGCGCGCGGGGCAAGTTCGCACACAGTTTCGTATCTGGCCATCCTATACAATCTCGGCGCATTAGTTGGCGCCCTGATTTTTGGACAGCTTTCAGAGAAGATCGGCCGGCGATGGAGCATGATTGCGGCCTTGGTCTTGACCCTCGCCATGATCCCAGGTTGGGCGTTCGCAACACCGATGGTGACACTCGCGATTACCGCATTCGTTTTGCAGGCGGGAGTGCAAGGCGCATGGGGAGTCATTCCTGCGCACTTGAACGAGCTTTCACCGGACCAGACGCGCGGACTATTGCCCGGCCTCTCCTATCAATTAGGCATTCTGTTTGCAGCTCCGGTCAACTCGATTGAGTACGCTCTGCGCGCGCGGTTCGGTTATTCGTGGGCACTCGCTGGATTCGAAACGGTGAATATTGCATTGCTCATCCTGGTCCTGGCGCTAGGGAAAGAACGAAAAGGAAGAGGGTTCCTTAACCGCGTTGATTGAAAATCACTGCTGTCGGAGCATGAAAAGCAGGTTCCTCGACTCCGTAGATCATCCGCAAGCGGATAATTAAGTCCGCTCGGAATGACAGTTTTTTTGTTTTGAGGCACGCTGAAATGGTTACGCGAAGAACTGCTGCTGTGGTGGCGCCGGAAATTTCTCCGGTAGACGGTCCGTAACTTCGGCGAGCTCGGCTAGCTTTCGCGCGAATTCAGGCTTCAAGGCTCCGGGCTGATATCTCCAGTGATAATTCCCAGTGTGCGTGCTTGGAGTATTGAGGCGAGCTTCACTGCCCAGACCGAGAATATCTTGCAAAGGCGCAACTGAGAAATTTGCTGGAGAGCTTTGCGCAAGCCGAATCAATCCCCAATTCGGTCCATCTTTGCAAGGACCAATCAAAGCAAGCACGGCATTACGCTCTTTTTCGTCGAGGTGGTCCCACCATCCGATGCACGTGTTGTTGTCGTGAGTTCCCGTATAAATAACCCGGTTTGCTGGCAGCCGATGCGGCAAATACGCGTGCGCGCCCGGATCTCCGAACGCAAACTGTAAGACGGCCATGCCGGGGATATGATGACGGTCGCGGAGGGCGAGCACGTCGGGAGTGATCATCCCGAGGTCCTCGGCAAAGAACGGCAAGCCTTCAAGTTCTTGCTTCATTTTGTCGAAAAGTTCGTCACCTGGGCCATCGACCCATCGGCCTTTAATTGCGGTCGGTTCATCCGCCGGAATCTCCCAAAACTGCGCGAAACCGCGAAAGTGATCGAGGCGTATGAAGTCGCAGGTCTGCGTAGCCCAACGCAGGCGCTGAATCCACCAGCGATATCCGTTCGCGCGAATCGCGTTCCACTCGTAGAGAGGATTTCCCCACCGCTGGCCGGTCGCGCTGAAGTAGTCCGGCGGCACGCCGGAAACGACTTCGGGCTGAAGATCGGATTCTTTAAGGCGAAATAGGTCGCGATGCGCCCACACGTCGGCGCTGTCGTAATCGACAAAGATGGCAATGTCACCGACGACGCGAATCGATTTCTGCGCACAATAATGCCGAAGCGAATGCCACTGCTCCCAGAAGAAAAATTGCAGAACACGCCGCGGCAAGAGCTCGTCTTGAAGTTCCTCGCTTGCCGACTCGATGGCCGATCGCTCATGATGCGCTAGGGGCGTAGGCCAGCAGCTCCAATTGCCACCGTGGCGCTGGCGTAGCGTTTCGAACAGGACGTAGTCTTCCAACCACCAGGAGTTCTCATAGCAGAAAGAATCGAAACGCGCGCGGGCTTCGCCGTTTGAATGCGAAAGAAAGTTGTTCGCGGCTTTCTGAAGTATCGGCGCTTTGCAGCGGTTCACCTGCTCGTAATCGATTGGCCCGACTTTTTCGCAAAGCTTCGCCACCGCAGAAGGATCGAGCCATCCCTTTTCAGCCAGACGCTCGAGACTGATGAGCAACGGACTGCCGGCGAATGCCGAAGTCGAAGAATAAGGCGAGTTGCCGTTTGCCGGCGGATTCAGCGGGAGGAGCTGCCAGAGTCCCTGCCGCGCCTCTGCGAGGAAATCAAGGAACTCGTACGCAGCAGGGCCTAGATCACCAATACCCCCCCGTGATGGCAGAGAGATGGGGTGAAGAAGTATTCCAGTCAGTCGGGGAAAAGTCATGCGAAACAGTGATTCGTGATTCGTGATTCGTGGTTTGTGGTTTGGTTTGTGATTCGTCGCTGGGTGGTCAGTGAGCAGTGGCCAGTGATCAGCGATTGAATATAACGGACGTTGGACGAACGCCGCTGCCGAACCGCTCCCGTATTCTTTTTCACGAGTCCGACTCACGAATCACGAGCCACTGGTGGTTTTACTCGCTCTCCTCTGTCCGTGGTTTCGTCAAGGTTGCTAGTTCTTTTTCGTTGACCTTTATCTTGCCAGCCTTGGTCATTGAGTCGCGCAGGTTGCCGATAAACAAGCCAAAAATCTCATTCTGTTTCTGCTGGGTTAAGCTGTCACGAATCTGGTCTTTCTTAGCAGCATACTCCTGCTCTGTCGGCGCCTGCCGATCGACAACCGACAGGACGGCACCGTCATTTCCAGTATTAATCGGGCCACTGATCTCGCCAGGCTTCAAAGTGAACGCAACCGATGCGCCACCGGTCAAAGATCCGATATCCGGTACCTGCGCATCCGGCAACACGAAATCGCTCGTCTTATATTGGGCGCCGAGTTCCTTCGCGGCTTTCTTCAGGTCATGGTCGGCTTTCGCGCGGTCGGCAAGTTCCTGGGTCTTCTGGTTCAGCAATTCTGCGGCACGCTGGTTCTTAAATTCCTGGTCAACCTTCTCTCGCACTTCTTCGAAGGTCGGCGTCGACGGAGGCTTGATCGCTGTAACCTGGTAAATCGCGTAGCCCTGGTGGAGTTGGGCCTCATCCGGCGGAGCATTCTGCGGCTGACTAAAGACAGTCGTCATGAAAGTTGGATCACTGCCGATCCCTGGCAAAAGCGAGTTGCGGTCGACAAAATCAGTCGTAATCACCTGGAGGTGGTGCGCAGCCGCGGCCTTTTCAAGACTGCTGCTCTTTGCGTCAGAAAGGATCTGATCGCCCAGATGTTGAGCCGCCTGGCCTGCTTTCCGCTGTTTAATGAGTGGCTCGATCTGAGCTTTCACATCATCCAGCGATTTGACGTGAGCATCTTGCTTGTCATTGATATGGATGATGTGGAAGCCGTAGCTGCTCTGGACCAAGTCGCTGGTCGCGCCTTTCGGCAATGAGAACGCAACTTTTTCAAACTCGGGAACGGTCTGGTTTCGCTTAATCCAACCGAGCGAACCGCCCTTGCTAGCACTACCTGGATCTTCAGAAAATTTCTTCGCGAGCTCCGCAAAGTTTCCACCGGCTTTCACCTGTTTCAGGACATCTTGCGCCTTAGCGCGGGCAGCTTCGAGCGCCTTGGGGTCGACTTTGCCATCCGGCCCCGCAAGCGGAGCCTTGATCAAAATGTGGCTGACGTCCACTTGCTCAGGAACACGGTATTCATCGCGATGCTGATCGTAGTAGTCCTGAAGCTCTTGTGGCGTGACCTCGGTCTGCGCCAGCAACTTGGCATTGTCGATTACGACGTACTTGAGCTGGCGCTTTTCCGGAATGGAGTTAACGTACTCGCGCTTATTCTGATCGTAGAAGGCCTTCAGTTCAGTGTCGGTTGGATGGATGGTCTTGAGAATGTCATCCTTCTTGATCACGGCATAGTCGAACTTAACTTTGGTGTTTTCTTTTTCAAACTGCTTGCGCACTTCAGCTTCCGTGACCGTCGCGCTCGCGCTCACCAGATCGCGGAGCTTGTTGATCAGAATCTCTTGCTTAACCAGGTCTTCGAATTGCGGAACGGTGAGGTCGAATGCTCGCGAAACAAAATCTTCATATGCCTGTTCGCCAATGAAATTGCCATTGGGGAAAATCATTTCGCCCAGCTGGCCTTGATGAAGGTAATTTCGAAGATCGTCGTCGGTCGCCCTCATGCCCATGCGCTTTGCTTGGACATATTCCAGCTTTTCCATCTCCAGCTGCTGGAAAGCGTAGCTGGCGGCAATTGGAAGGGCCTGCTCAGCTTGGGGACCACCGCGGGGAAATTGTCTTTCCACCATCTGCCTCGCCTGACGCTGAACCGCATTAGTGGTGATGTCCTCACCGGCGACGGTCGCCACTACACCGGGACTTGAGGCGTTGCCCATAAAGCTCGCGCTGCCAAAGCCGGGAATCAGCGTGATGGCCATGAGCACGCAAACAACGGTGAGAAGACCGCCAAGAACAATCTTCTTGATCGGGCCAGGGGTCTGCAGAAAACGAATCATGTAGTTGGGAACTCCGGTTGTCAGCGGAAGAGTTGATTATAGACGAAGCCAGCCGGAACTGCGGCATGCGCGGATGCACGGGGAAGAATTTTCGTGCCGCCATCTCTTTCCTGCTATTGAAACGTGTTAATAGACCGTGATATGAATGCTGGGCCGAACAAGCTTACCTATCCCTGAGGCACGGATGACGAAAAATTGGGTTCTACTCACACTTGTTCTTTTGCCTTTGCCGCGGATTACATTTGCCCAAGCACAAACAACCTCCGCGACGTCGCCTGAACCTGTATTGACTCTTCGCGATGGATGGACTCTGCAATCTTCTTGCAAGGTCGAGAAAGCGGGTGAGCTAATTTCGACTCCGCAGTTCTCGCCGAGCGGATGGTACACGGTTAGCGTTCCCACCACGGTCGTCGCCGCGCTCGTAAAACAGAAGATTTATCCCGATCCCGAGTTTGGAATGAACCTGCGCCAGCTTCCGGGAATGGATTATCCGATTGGTGCCAATTTCTCGAACATCCCGATGCAGCAGGACAGCCCATTCATGGTTCCCTGGTGGTATCGGAAGCAGTTTTCAATTCCTGGGAGTTTCCGAGGCAAGACGATCTGGCTGGATTTCGGCGGCATCAACTATCGCGCAAAGATTTTCCTGAACGGGAAACAGATCGCCGGCAAAGACGACGTAGCAGGCGCCTGGCGCACCTACGAATTCAATGTCACCGATGCGGCACACGTGGGCGGAAGCAATGTGCTTGCTGTCGAGGTTTACTCCCCGACAGAAAAAGACCTCGCAATCACATTCGTGGACTGGAACCCGGCGCCACCCGATAAGAACATGGGTTTGTGGCGTGAAGTCAAGGTGCGGGCCAGCGGCCCGGTTGCGTTGCGGTACCCGACCGTGGTGTCGAAGTTGGACGCGGACGGCAAAGCGCATTTGACTGTTACTGCCTTGCTGAAAAACGGGACCAATCAGCCGGTTAAAGGTTCACTGAAAGGAACAATCGAGAATATCTCGTTCTCACAAGAGGTCGAGCTCGGGCCGAATGAGCGGAAGGATGTGACATTTGATCCCACGCAGTTTTCGCAACTGAATGTCGATAGTCCTCGCCTGTGGTGGCCGAAGCAGGTTGGTAAGCCGGAGCTATACAAACTCGCGATGGATGTTCAAACCGGAGGCAAGATTTCGGACGCGAGTGAAACCAAGTTCGGCATCCGCGAGATCACTTCTGAGTTGAACGAAAACGGAAAGCGCGTCTTCTCGATAAATGGCAAAAAAATCCTGATTCGCGGCGGAGGCTGGTCTCCCGACATGATGCTGCGCGAGAACTCCCAGCGGCTGCGCGATGAATTTGATTACGTACAGGACATGGGGCTGAACACCATCCGCCTGGAAGGCAAGCTGGAGACGAAGGAATTCTTTGACCTGGCTGACCAGCGTGGAATTCTAGTGATGGCAGGATGGTGCTGTTGCGATTTCTGGGAAAGGTGGATGAATTGGAGCCCGGAAGACTACAAGATCGCGGAGCAATCGTTGCGGGATCAAATCTACCGCCTCCGCAGCCATCCCAGTCTGTTGGTCTGGTTGAACGGCAGCGACAATCCTCCGCCAGCGGATGTGGAGGAAATATATCTGAAAGTAGAGAAGGAGCTGCAGTGGCCTAATCCGGTGATCTCCTCTGCGACCGGCAAACCGACCGCGGTGACCGGCGATAGCGGAGTGAAAATGAGTGGCCCCTATGAGTACGTAGCTCCGGATTACTGGATGGAAGATTCTTTGGGAGCGAACCATCCGCAGACATGTAACCTGGGCGGCTGCGGCGGCGGATACGGATTCAACACAGAAACAAGTCCCGGCCCGGCAGTGCCCCCGATTGAGTCGATCAAGACCATGCTTCCGAAAGAGCACTGGTGGCCAATTGATGACTGGTGGAATTTTCACGCCGGCGGCGGAGAATTCAAAGACCTTCACGTTTTTACCGACGCATTGAATGCGCGATATGGAACGGCGACAAGCCTCGAAGACTACACAATAAAGTCGCAGGCACAGGCTTACGAAGGCATTCGTGCGATGTACGAGGCATACAGTCGGAATAAATACACCTCGGGAGGCGTGATCCAGTGGATGCTGAACAATGCGTGGACTTCGATGATTTGGCATCTGTACGACTGGTATCTGCGGCCCGGCGGCGGCTACTTCGGCGCCAAGACCGCAATGCAGGCCCTCGATCCTGTCTATGGTTACGACGATAACGCCGTTTACGTAGTGAACAGCCGGTTCGAGGAAGCAAAAGGACTGCATGTCTCGATCAAGGTTCTCAATCTGGACATGACGGAGAAATTTTCGAACCAGAGCACAGTCGATGTCCCTTCCGACGGCGTAGTTAAGGTGGTTGCTTTGCCGCAAATTTCAGGGCTAAGTCCGACATATTTCCTCGCGTTGCGAATTACGAATGCAGACGGAAACCCGCTGGGTTCGAACTTCTATTGGCTCTCAACCAAGCAAGAAACGATCGATTGGGCGCACTCGCAGTGGTATGTGACGCCAACGCTCTCTTACGCTGACTTCACCGACCTTTCACATTTGCCAAAAGTGAAACTCGATATAACGGAGCGAAGTCAGCGCCAAGGTGAAAATGAAGTCACGCAGGTGACGTTGGAGAATCCGTCGAAGAATCTGGCGTTCTTCGTCCGCCTGAAAGTTGACAAGGGAAAAGGTGGCGACGAAATCCTTCCTGTGCTGTGGCAGGACAATTATGTATCGTTGCTTCCAGGAGAAAAGCGTGAGATCTCGGCGACCTATCACGCGAGTGCGTTGGGAACGACGAAGCCTGCGGTCGAGGTAAGTGGGTTTAATTTGGAGTAGCTACCTGACAGCAATGTTAATCAAAACGGAAACCCGAGCCGAAGCTCGGGGCTATGCAAACCTGTCCAGCTAGGAAACGATTCTTTCTCCTCCCAACAGATCCCACGTCAGACTGTGGAAGTGAGTCCCATTTTGGGAACTGCAAGAGCTAACTAGACTCCCAATTCTTCCTGCATCCACTCCGGTTCAAGTTTCGGCTCGGCCGCGAGGTCGAGAACCAACTTCTCTAAGACTAGCCGTTTGCTCGGCGGATTTGAGCGGAGCGCCAAATCGGCTTTGCCGACCAGCCGGATTGCGCGCGTGAGTTCGCGCTTCGATTTGTAGCGCCGTGCCTGGCGAATGATGTCATCAGCGGCAAACGGTGGAACTCGAAATCCCTGCCAAAGCGCCGCCCAAAGCATTCGCTGGTCCCGCACGTTACGCTCAAGGATGACCAGCATCTGGCGAAACGTCTTGGCAAGCATGTATAAGTGCCCGATTGCGGCATCGTCGCCATCGCCGGTGGAAAGCATCGCGTCCAGCATTTCCAGCGCGCGGCTGCGATCCCGAGCCGAGATTGCGTCAGTCAGTTCGTATAACGAGCGCTGTTTCGCCGCGAGCACCATGGTTTCGACGTCGCCCAGAGCGATGCGCCTTTTCTCGCCGACATAAAGGATGAGCTTTTCGAGCTCATTCGAGATCATCATCATGTCGCCACCCAGCGAGTCGACAAGTTCGCGGGCGGCATCGGCATCGATCTTCACCTCGCGTGTACCACAGTATTCCTGAATCCAGCGAACGGCATCGCTTTCCTCCACCCGTCCGAGTTCTACGATCGCGCAGTACCGGCCCATGATTTCGCGAATGCGTTCGTAGCGTTCCTTATCAGTCAGATCGATTCGGCGCGCATCGGCGGGAATGCTGATGTGATCGGCAACAAAAATCAAAACTGCATCGGGATTGGGATCAGCACAGTAGCGTTCAATTGCCTTCAGCTTGTCTTCATTCGATCCACGGCCAAAAAGGTTCTTCACCCCTCGCACAAAGAACACCTGAAACGGCGCCATTAAAGAGGGCGTTCGCGCACGGTCGAGCACTTCGGCGATATCGGTTTCGGACAAATCAAATTCAAACAGACTGAATTCGCGAAGATCTTCGGGGACGAGATGCTGCAAAATCGCGTCGCGGCATTTTTTGCGGAAGAATGCTTCATCCCCGACGAAGACATAGGCGGGGCGCAGGTTTCGGCCTTCCACCTCGGAGACGAAGCGTTCGGCTTGGGCGAAGGGACGCACTAGAACGCCTCTAGAATATTCGAAACCAGCGTGCGTGCAAATTCACCAGAAAGGCGCTTGAACGCCGGCGAGTCCTCTTCGAAGAACGTGCTCAATTCTTGCGAAACCTGGTATTGCTCACGAAATACATAAGAAGGATTTTGATACAGAACTCTTCCCTTCTCATCGGTCAGACTCACACTCATGCTCACGATAACTAAAACGGTGGATGCCCGGCCCGTCGTTGAATCATACGTCAGCGGTGTCGTGGTTGCGGCCAGCACGGCGCCACGCAGGGTGGCATCGGCGGAGCCCGGATCGGCAATGACGTGGTAATTCGTGCGAGTGGTCAGTTCCCTGACTACCGCAGCGGTGAGCGTCTGCTCGATCTTATAGGTCTGGGTTTGATTCACGAACGCAGGAACAGCTAGCACCCGCAGCGTGGAAGGAAGCAGGTTGGTATGACCAGCAGTGCGGTAGCCGCATCCAGTGCTGAAGGCGCACAGTACGGCGAGCAGCCAGACGGCGCGAATCACTGGATTTTTCCTCTTGGTCTTGTCGCGGCCACACTCTCGGCAGCTTCGACCGCAGTGGCAGCGGCCACGCGCAGATTGTCTGAGGTCGCCCAAACCCACAGGCTGTTTGCGTCGGCTGCATCGGGGGTTAGGGAAACCAGAATGTCACCTTGCCCAGCGGCGTTGACGTTGCTCGGTGCTTCGTCAGTCGTGCCGGCCAGCGAAACGTGCTCGCCCGCAAGCGCGTTGGAAATTTGTACCAAATCGGCAGGTCGGTCGAACTGCAAATTGAGAGATATCGCATTCCCATGGAAGATCGGTGCCTGCAAAATTTGCATGGAAGGAAGCAATACTTCGCCGTTGGTGATCTTTCGATAGTGGTTGAAAATGCGGTCGCCCACAGACGAAAGCGTCGACGACGAATTCTCGCCGTAGCGTGATACCAAATTGAACGCAACCTGCACGTCGAAAATATTCTTGGGCAGTTGCTGAAACGAGAGCAGATTCACGGTCTGCTGATGAAGTTCGTCCATACCTTTTTGGCCGCGTTCAGAAGCAGGCTCGAACACCGTTACGACCGCTCGCTTTACTGGGAAGGCTGAGTTCACTCGAAGCAGCAATAGGCCAAGCACGATTGCGATTGGGTGGGCCGCCACAACCGGGGCCGGCTGGAGTTCAGGCGCTTTGATGTGTCCCAACTGTCGTTCGACCCAGGGCGCCCGAAGCACTGTCGACGGCTCATTTTCGAGAGCATACGAAAGATCGATAATCGCGCTGCCCGAATTCAGCACGTGCTTCCAATTCTTGCGAGTACATTCGGCATCCGAAGCAAAAAAAGTGAAATCAATGTGCTCGAACTGCTCTGATCGAATGCTTTGAATGAAAGTGATCTCATCCTTGAGCGCCTCGAGCTGGCCCAGGGCTTCATCATCGTCAAGTAACTTGATTTCGGACGATGGGAAATTGCGCTGGTCGAGCATCTCGGCCACTTCTTTGCCCTTGAGCGAGCTGGCCCCTACTATCGCGATTCGAAAGAATCCGGCCGCTGCATCTGGATTTGCCACTCCGGTCGATTTGATGTTGGAATTCATGAAACTTGCGAGGCCTCGGTATAAGTTGCCGGCGGCGAAGGTCGCTTGCGACGGAACGTCCAGTAGAGCCGAGAGAAAATCCCGGAGAACATGTACGTCAACGCGATGAACAAGAGCACGGGTCCTGAAAACAGGAAGATGCCGGCAAGAAGGAGTCCAAATATTACAATCAATCGAAACGGCTGCCGCGCGCGCAAATCGATATCTTTAAAACTATAAAAGCGCCACGTGCTCACCATCAGGTATGCGGCGAGCACAACCACGATCAGCCAGATGAGCGCCGATGCCCACCAAACAAGAGGATCGCCCTTCGTAAAATGCACGGCAGCCGCAACCACGCCAGCGCCGGCCGGAATAGGCATTCCGACAAAATATTTTCTTCCAGGCCGACCGGGGTTCGAAGGTTGGGGATTTACGGCGATGTTAAATCGGGCGAGACGACTGGCTCCGGCAATCAGAAACAGGAAACTGGCGATTGCGCCCAGGCGCGGAAGCAGGCTCGCCATATCCGCTCGAGAAATTTCTGCCGAGACCTGATGAAATCCCCAGGCCCAGGCCAACAATGCGGGCGCAATCCCAAATGTAATGACATCGGCGAGCGAGTCGAGCTCGCGGCCGAAGTCGCTGGTCGTGTTCGTCATTCTGGCGATGCGCCCATCGAGTCCATCGAACAACACAGCAAAACCAATTGCTTTTGCAGCGTTATCGAAATGCCAGGCTTGCGAGACAGGATTCTGAGTGGCTTGCGAGACCGCATAGGCTACCGCGCCGTGGATCACCTGAAGAATTGCGTAATAGCCGAGCAGAACGTTGGCCGAGGTAAAAAGCGAAGGCAGAATGTACATGCCTTTGCGCAACCGACGCGGCGGCTTGTCTTCCTTACGGCGCAACGGATGCTGGGGGTGTTCATCCATTCGAGGTCCTTAGATCGGTTTAACTGCGACTTTCCTGTTTGTGGGCGCCGGCAAGCTCTGCGAGCTCACCCTCGGATTTTAGAAATCCCAGAATGCTCGAACCGCCTTTAACGTGATCGCCAACTTTTACCGACACTTCCGCTTGCGGATCGAGAAATATGTCCGTGCGCGAGCCGAACTTGATCAAGCCAACGCGCTCGCCGCGAACAACGCGGTCTCCCATCTTTTTTGTGAATACGATCCGGCGCGCCAGCAGGCCAGCGATCTGTTTGAAGATCACTCGCTGCCCATCGACTTCCACATTAACTGTGTTCTGCTCGTTGCAATCAGCACAAGCGGGATTCATGGCGTTCAGAAACTTGCCTTCCTGATATTGTGCCCGGCGAATCACGCCTGATACCGGCGAGCGATTCACATGAACGTTAAACACATTTAAAAAAATGCTGATACGTTTCCATGGCCGCCCGTCAAGTTTCACCTCTGCAACCTCAGTCACCTTGCCGTCGGCTGGCGAAACCACCGCACCAGGATCAGAAGGAATGACGCGCTCGGGGTCACGGAAGAACCACATGAAAAACGCCGCGAGTACGATTGGAACCAGGGCCCAAACTGGGCTTGTGAGCCATGCCACCAGCACAGCGGCCGCAACCATCACCGCTCCGTAGTAGTAGCCGTCACGAACCATTAAACGCGATTATATTGCAGTGAGTTAACGTGTGGCTCGGAGATTCCTGTCCGAGATCATCGACAATCAACGGAACTTACGAAGGCGCAGCCGACAAAACACCACATCGGAATACAACTGGACTGTGCCGCTTGCAGCAGCAGGTGGTTGGGGACTTTTTATGCTACTTGGCCGGCTGACACGTGCTCGCGGTACTGCCGCTCGATAAACTCCATCTGGTCTTTGAGGCGCAGTTTGAGCTTCTTGAGCCTGACTTCTTCGAGCTTTTCGGCGTCGGTAAGATAACGTTTGTGGGTCAGTGATGAGAGGCGTTGTTCGTACTGCGAATGCTCCTGAGCCAACTTGCGGAATTCCTCATGTGTGGCCAGGAGATGGTCTCTAGAAGCGAGCATCCGGCAGACCTCCTCGCGTTGAATTGTTGGTTAAAACTAGCACACGGCCAGAGCTGGATCAATCACGATTTTTCAACAGAGGTTTATGTCGGTTACATCGTTCTAATGTGATTTTTGCACCACGAGTGGGGCAAGCGTGTAGAGAATAGCGTCTTCGATTGGATCGTTGTAGTAGTGTTTGCGGCGGCCAGTTTCGGCGAGTCCGACTTTCCGGTACAGCGAGCGGGCAGCAGCATTCGACTCGCGAACTTCAAGCAGGATTTTTCCCACCGCTCGCTCACGTGCTTTGGCAATCAGTGATTTCAGCAACTGGCCTGCAATGCCCTGCCGTCGATTTTCCGGAGCCACCACGATGTTCTCGAGCTCGCAGTCGCCTGAGGTGAACCTCGCAACCAAGAATCCATGTAGTTGGCCTTCGCTTTCGCTGACGAGCAGCACCCGCTCCGGAGCGCCAGCTTCGAAAACCGCGGCGTAGGTTTCCTCCGACCAGTGAGCCAGCTCCGGTGCCTGCCTTGCTAATTCAACAATGGCTGGGATGTCTCGTGGCGTGGCGGGCCGGATGTTCATGCTTGGAGATTAATCGCCCACTTGTGCGACAACAGGTTGCGCATCTTCGATACGTACCCGCGCGATACGATGCCCTTCCATTTCGTCCACGACAAAACGCCGGCCGCCGTAATAGCACGAGTCTCCGACTGCAGGGATTTTCTGCAGCTTTGAAAGCATAAAACCTGCCAGAGTTTCAAAACCGGCATCTCGCGGCAACGGCAGGTCGTATTGAGAATCGAGGTCGCGAATGCCCGTTGTGCCTTCGAGCAACAGAAATTTGTTCTCGGCAGACTGCGCGGCGGTGGCAACGTCGTATTCGTCTTCGATTTCACCAACCAACTGCTCGAGAATGTCTTCGGCCGTAATCAGGCCAGTGGTCGAACCGAATTCGTCGACGACAATCGCCATGTGGCGCTTGCGCTCTTTAAATTCTTCGAGAAGTTCCGAAAGTGGCTTCGTCTCAGGTACAACCATTGCATCGTGCATGATCTGGCTGATCTTCATGTCTGCAATTCGGGATGGAACCGGAATGGCGCGCGCTGCGAGCCGTAAGCCAGCCCAGCGCATCAGGTCCTTCGCATAGAGAACACCGATGATGTGTTCAGGGCCGCTCTGCGAGTCGTATACCGGAATGCGTGAATGTTGTTCCTCAACCACACGGTCAATCGCGTCTTGCAGCGTCAGATTGCCAGGCAAAGAAAAAATATCCGGCCGAGGTACCATCACTTCGCGCACCGTAATGTTCTCGAGTTCAAGCGCGTGATGGACCATGTCCTCTTGTGCGGGAGTGATCTGCTCGAGTTCCCTGCTGGCGGTAACGATCAGCTTGACTTCATCTGGGGAATGGACCGGCCCCTGCCGTACCCGGCGAAGTCCGAATGCCTTAAGAACTGATCCAGCAGAAGCGCCCATCACGAAAATTAAGGGGCGAGTAAGCGTAAGGAAGACATCCATCGGCGCCGCCACTGCCAACGCAACTTGCTCGGCACGCTGCAAGGCCAGCGACTTCGGCACCAGTTCGCCGAGGATCACGTGCATAAATGTAATCAGTCCGAATGCGACAACGATTGCAATTCCATGCGCGTAAATAAGGACGTGCGGGACCTTTTGCAGGAACCGCAATCCCTCGACGAAATGGGCGACCATAGGCTCGCCGATCCAGCCGAGCGTAAGGCTGACGATGGTGACGCCCAGTTGGACGCCGGTCACCACTTCGTCCAGATTGCGATGAAGTCTTTGCAGGATACGGGAGCCGATACGACGGGCCTTGATAAGCTGCTCAACACGGGTTTCGCGGACGCTGACCAGCGCGAACTCGGCAGCGGCAAAGAAGGCATTGGCCGCAACCAGGGCGACGATCAGCAGTACCCGGAGCAGCACAAAAGCAACCATTAAGGGCTAATTTTAGCATTCCAAAGCAGCTCTTGAGCTCGGGGCGGCAACTCGCGAGGCTATAATTAGGACAGCTCTGATCGGCTTGGCAGCCCGATTCCAAACAGCCGTTGCTTCCCCAACCTGAGTCGTTTGGGGTGCCAAGACAAAACCAGATTCCCAGGACTTAGCCGTCCTCGACAATGCTAAAGCGGGTGCTTCTTTGGGACTCGCCTGCTTACGTTTTGCTCATGCGGGTGTCTAATTTTTAGGATACCTAGAGTAATGCGAATTATTCTCCGCAACTTGCGGAACAAAACTCGATCTTTGTTCGTAAAGTAATCCAGCGAGCTACCAGGTCTTAAGGAGGAGTTGTGAACGGTAACGCGAATGGTCGCAAGAAGCGGCGCAATCGGATCATCATCATTTCTTCAATTGTTATTGTGCTGGTGCTGCTGATTGGCGCGGCCATGGCGTTCTCGCACGGGAGTACCAAGATTGATCCTTCCAAACTCGCGAAAGTTGAAAAAGGCGACCTGGCCAAGAGCGTGGTTGCGACCGGAAAAGTTGAACCGATCACGAAAGTAGAGGTGAAGTCCAAGGCCAGCGGCATCGTGAAGAAGCTCTACGTCGAATACGGTGATCGAGTGAAACAAGGCCAGCTTCTTGCCCAACTCGATAAGCTCGAAATCGAGGCACAAGTTGAGCAGTCGCGCGCCGCGCTGCTCGCCGCCGACGCCAATTTGAAAGGCGCAGAGGCTGATTACGAACGCGCCAAGGTTGACGCGGAAGCACCAGACGTGCCTCTGCTCCAGCGCGCTTATGA
This sequence comes from Terriglobales bacterium, assembly GCA_035651475.1. GTDB lineage: Bacteria > Acidobacteriota > Terriglobia > Terriglobales > Acidobacteriaceae > Gp1-AA145. The sequence continues at coordinate 59,482 of DASRFP010000024.1, forward strand.
GCGAAACCTGGAAATGCAGAAGAGCGGCGTGGTTTCGCAGTCAGCGCTCGATGATGCCGAAAAAGACTACAAGATGGCAGTAAACAAGCAGAACGTTGCGCGAGCTCAGGTAACGGTTTTGCAGGCAAAAATCGCGCAATCGCAGGCGCAGGTGGCTGAAGACCAGGCCAATCTCAAGCAATTGGAAGAGCAGCTCAGCTACACAGATATCGTCTCGCCTATCGATGGAATTGTGCTTTCGCGGGACGTTGAAGTTGGCGATGCGGTCAGCTCGATTCTCGTCTTGGGTTCAAGCGCAACTTTAGTGATGACGATCGGCGATACCAGCAAAGTTTATGTAAAGGGCAAGGTCGATGAGAGCGATATCGGTCGCGTCTATCTTGGCCAACCGGCTCGAATCAAGGTGGAGTCATTCAAGGACAAGACCTTCAATGGCGTGGTCACTAAGATCTCGCCCATGGGCGTTGAGAAAGATAACGTCACGACTTTTGAAGTAAGGGTTTCGATCGACAATGCCACTGGCGAACTCAAAGCTGAGATGACTGCCAACGCTGAAATCATTCTCGAAGAACACAAGAACGTGTTGCAGATTCCTGAAGGAGCAATCATTTACGACAAAGACCGTAAAGCGTCGGTTGAAGTGCCCGATCCAAAAGCCAAAGATGGGCAGCGGAAGCTGGCGATCAACATCGGTATTTCGAACGGTGCTAAGACAGAAGTCATGAGCGGGCTGAAGCAAGGCGATGAGGTCATCCTGCAATAGCGCGAAGAAATTTTCATGCAGTCCCGGTGTGCGCCGGGAACCTGGGCACGGGACTCGGTTCCGTGCCCGTTTTTCATACCACCAGGAGGGAATATGAACATCCTGAATTCGCGACGTTCGCTGGGAGTTATCAGTATCGCGGCGTTGTCGCTCTGTGCTTTGCCTGCCTTCGCTTCTGCTCGAGGCGAATTTGACCGTACGCTGCAAGTCTCGGGAAATGTGGATTTGCAGATTGAGACTGGCGCAGGGTCCGTTGAAGTACATCGCGGCGCATCGAACCAGCTACATGTGGTCGGTCACATTTATGCGAGCGAGTGGTTTGACAATAACGCAGAAGAAAAGGTCAAGAAACTGGAAAACAATCCGCCAATCCAGCAAAGCGGAAATGATATTCGCATCGGCCACATCGATGATCCTGAGCTCAAGCACAACATCTCCATCAGTTACGAGGTCACGGTTCCAGCCAGCACTCAAGTTCGGTCTTCCTCCGGCTCTGGCACTCAGACCATTTCGGATATATCTGGACCGCTCGAGGCCAACACAGGTTCTGGAAGCCTGAAGATTTCTAGCATCGGTTCCGGTGTGCGTGCTCACACCGGCTCTGGCGACATCAACATCGATGGTGCAAACGGCAGCGTTTTCGCTCGCACCGGAAGCGGATCGATTCACGCCATGAATATCGCGGGAGGATTCGATGGTGAGACCGGCAGCGGTCATCTGACCCTGGAGCAGAGCGCTCCGGGTTCAGTCCGCGCCCAAACCGGTTCCGGAGGCGTTGAGCTGCGAAACGTTAAAGGATCACTTGAAGCACAAGCCGGCAGTGGCGACATACATGTAGACGGCGAAGCGACCGGTGGATGGGTCGTACACACCGGCTCCGGCAGCGTGGATATCAGGCTCCCGCAGAATGCGTCTTTCGACTTGGACGCTCATACGGGCTCTGGATCAATTGATCTATCGCATCCCGTCACGGTGCAAGGTTCCATCACGCGTAAGGAAGTGAAAGGCAGAGTGGGTGGCGGCGGAGTTCCGGTTGAAGTGCAAACCGGATCGGGAAGCATAAGGATTGAATAGCACTCGATCGCTCAGCACTGAGCTTCAGCACTCGGCCATTGGCTCCAGCCCGCCAAGCCGATAAAACCGTCGTTCGAGAACCCTTCGGCTTCGCTGAGCGCAGCCTCTTCAGGCTCGATGAGTCTGCTTCCTATTTTGATTTACGAACTCAAAAGCAGAGCAACGGTCGCACTCCAGACGGGTATGACTTCTGTACCTTGACTCACCTCTGTTAAGGCTTTAGTTTCAAGACAGTAGGTGTTTTTAGTCTTGCGAGGCTGACTTGGCGCAACGTCCGACAATCACGCTGATAACCGATTTTGGCTTGAACGATCATTTTGTGGGAGCGATGAAAGGGGTCATCCTGAACATCGCACCCGACGCGCAGATTGTGGACATCACGCATGCAGTGCAGCCTTACGACATTTTGGACGGCGCTCTGGCTCTCGCCGAAACCTACAATTATTTCCCGCCCCGAACCGTTCACCTGGTGGTTGTCGACCCAGGAGTCGGTACAGCGCGGCGCCCGATTATCGCAAGCTCTGACCGCCATAATTTTGTAGCGCCCGACAACGGCGTCCTTTCTCTCATGTACGCAAAAGAAGAACGCCTGCACGTTCGGCACGTGAGTAGCGATCACTATTTCCAGCAGCCAATCAGCAACACCTTTCATGGACGTGATATTTTCGCGCCGGTTGCGGCGTACCTGGCGAAAGGGGTTGATCACGAGAAGTTCGGACCGGAGATCGCAGACTATGTGCGATTCAATGCTCCCAAACCGAAGCTGGTGGATGCGAAGACTCTGCGCGGAGTGGTGTTGAAAGTGGACCGCTTCGGAAACCTGATTACAAACTTCACGGCGAAAGATGTTCCCGCCCTCTTTGAAGGAAAAGCCAGTGAGTTGAAGATCAGCGTTGGTAAGCGTGAGATCACGGCACTGTATACGAACTACGCTCAGGGCGGCCCAGGCGAGGTGTTCGCAATCCTTGGCAGCATGGGGTATTTGGAAATCTCTTCAAATCGTGGCGCCGCCAACCAGCTCACCAGCGCTGCAAAAGGCTCGGAGGTCAATATCACTCTGGGTGGCGCGCTAGCCGCAGGAAATACCTCGAATACTTAATATTTTCCGCTTGAGTTGATTACAACTTCTGAGTGCAATTGTTTACAATCCCTCACAACTTACCCCGGTTTACGTCGTTATAATTAGGGGTTCTCAGTCCTGAATGGGCGCGCGACGCTCGACCTGCTCCCAGGTCGCGCAGCATCTAAGCAGGGTCAAAAATCGAAGCGAGAGTTCATGCAGTTTTTCCGCATTCCGGTTTCATGGGTGTCGGGAGTTGTGTTTCTCCTCCTGACCGGTATTCCAGCCGCTGACGGCCAGCTACACTGGTTACACCCCAGAAAACATGAAATCGAAGTACGCTTGATCGCGCTTGCTGTCGAATATCCGCGGTCCTCATTTTTCTCCAACGATGAAGTTTTTGTTGCTGAGCAGGAACTTGGAAACGAAGAGTCCAGGTTTATCAAACTCGTTTATGACTTTCTTCCTTATCAGCAACCGCTCTCAAATTCCGGCCTGAATTATTCTCTCGTGCACAAGGTAAATGCCGTCCGTGATACCACGTGTGATGAGTCGCTTTGGTAAATGCGATCGCTCATGGCGCGTAAACGCAGAGTAGAGCAGTCAACTTCGCGATGGAAATATGCCACGGAGAGTCCGATATCGGATCTTGACCGCCGACAGGCGAAGCTGCGCTGCTATCGGACCACATCTGATGATTACGAAAAGGCTCTCGATCAGCCCACCAACGAAGCCCCGTACTGAATCCCGTCCGCATCTTCAGTTCTTTGGTCATCAGCTTTACTAGGACTTACGTAACATTGACGCTTTGATATAGGAATCCTATATTGCGAATATAGAATTCCTATTGATGACTGCTAAACGTATCAGCTCGAAAATCTCTCGTGGTAGCGCTGAGCTAATAATTTTGGCCCTATTGAGCGGAGGCCCGCTCTATGGTTTCGAAATCGCGAAGTCTATTGAAGAACGAACCCAAGGTAGCTTGCATTTCACTCTGGCTTCGCTCTACCCCATGTTGTATAAGCTCGAAAAGCGAGGCTGGATCCACGGCCATTGGAGGAGCAATCAGGAAGGTCGCGACCGCCGCTACTATTCGCTAACAGCCGCGGGTAAGAGGGTTCTCGATCCCCTGCGGAAGGAATGGCGGTCGTTTTTCCATGCGTTGGATCAGTTGGCGGGGGTGAGTAATGCCTGACTGGAAATTTCTGGTCCATGAACGACTTAACGAGTTGCACCTCGATCCAACCGAAAGGGAAGAAGTTATTTCCGAGCTATCCAGCCATCTCGAAGATGCTTACGCAAGTTTTTGCAGGCAGGGACTCTGCGCGGAGGAGGCACAGCGACGTTCGCTCGCAGGCATTCCTTGGCGCCGATTGGCTGTCGAAATTCAGCATGCAAAGCATAAAGGGGGATCTATGAACAAGCGCACGAAACAATTTTGGGTTCCCGCACTCGCGACACTGGCAATTTCAGAAGGAGTACTGCTGGCCATCAGCTGCACGGTTGGTAGCCATCCTCACCTGTTTTTGCGAGGATCCAAGATGATTTACCTTCCCTGGCTGATTTCGCTACCAATTGCCGGAGCTACGGCAGCTTATTTTTCGCGACGAGCAGGCAGCGGGCTAAAGACGGTCGTGACAGCTTCTTTGTTCCCTGCAGGCGTCGGGTTGTCTTTCATCTTTGTGGGACTCGGCATCACGTTAGTCACCGGCGCGCGAATCTTTGCGCAGCCCCAGTGGCTATACGTCTCGCGGGCACTGGCCTTGGGCGTTATCATTCCGGCTATTGCGCTCCTGCTTGGATCGCTGCCGTTTCTAAAACAGCCTCGGGAAGAACCTGGCTATCACGCATGAGCGACCACTCGGAGCTTCCCGTCGCCCTGAAATGTTAGACTGAAAACAGGATTCCTCCCAAACCCCATGAAATTTGGCGTCATTATTTTTCCCGGCTCGAACTGCGATCACGACGCGTTTTGGACCGTCGAGCAGGTCATTAAGCAGCCCGTAACTTTTTTGTGGCATGAGTCGCACGATCTCGAAAACTGCGATGCGGTCATTGTTCCCGGCGGCTTTGCATATGGCGACTATCTGCGAACCGGCGCCATTGCCAAATTCTCGCCCGTTATGGAATCGGTGCGGAAATTTGCCGACGATGGCGGCTTGGTCATTGGACTTTGCAATGGATTCCAAATTCTTTGCGAGTCGGGGCTTTTGCCGGGCGCGCTGATGAGAAATACGGGCCTGAAATACGTCTGCAAGCCAGTACACGTCCGAGTTGAGAATGCGGACACTCCATTCACCAATGCGAGCCGTAAAGGTGATGTCTTGTGCATTCCGATCGGGCACATGGAAGGCAATTACGTTTGCGATGATGCGACGCTTCGAGAGGTGCAACGGGACGATCGCATTGTATTTCGCTACTGCGACTCGAACGGCGACATTACAGCGGAGGCGAATCCGAACGGCTCGCTCGACAACATCGCCGGTATCTGCAGTCCGGGTCGAAACGTTCTGGGAATGATGCCGCATCCGGAACGGGCGAGCGAAGACGTGCTGGGCTGCACCGACGGCATAAAGATCTTCGAGTCACTGGTTCGGGCCGGAGTTGGGGCCGGAGTGCTCGCGGCAAAGTAATTTCCACTCGAGCTGATTTCGGACCGGCATCTCTGAATTACCGGCTTGCATCTATCCTGAAAGCTTCTGATTTCACTTCCAAGGACATTACGTTTGTTGAACGAGGCTCAAGTGTAATTTCCTTCGTGCTCGGTGCGTCCTTTAATGGCTGCGGCTTATGCGTACAAGCGATAATCGCCGACCTGCTATATTACTTGTTCCAAAATCTTAGGAGACTTGAACCGAAAGCTGATGGCAACCTGCCGGTCCTCTGACAAGGCCATGTCCAGGGTCTTGAATCAAATTTCAGCTTTAACGAGATTTTCCCTGTTGGCGTGGGCTCTTCTGGCGTCTTCGGGAGTCGCCCAAGCGCAATCCAAATGGGTGCCTGGCATCGACGTATTTGGTGGCTATTCGCACCTGACTGCTTCGACTACCGATTTTGGGTTTGGCAGCCGTACCGAAATGAATGGGTTCCATGTTGCGCTTTCGATTCCGCACATTGTTAAGGGGCTCGGAGTTGTAGCGGAGACAAGCGGGGACTACGCCACATCGCTCGAACAGTACAACTATTCTGTCGGCCCGCAATACAAATGGGACTGGAACAGGTTCCGATTTATTGGACACCTCGAGTACGGCAAGGCGCAAACTCGCGTTCGTAACATCGGCAGCTCATTCGTTGAACCGTCTGACCGGCAACGCGCGTTACTTTTTGGCGGAGAGGCAGATATTTCTCTAACCAGCCGCATCTGGTTTCGTGCGGTGCAGGTCGATTGGGTACGAACATCTGCATTCGACAACACTATGAACGAATTTCGAGTTTCGACGGGACTGGTGTACAGCTTCGGAAAGCACTGACAATGCCGACAACACAGCAACGATTGGATGAAAGGGCGCGTGTCAGAAAAGCGCAGCGTTTCGTCTGCTTGTCGGCATTCTCTCTTCTGACCGTAATTAGTTTTTCAGGCTGCTCTTCTCCAAAGACCAGGTTCGCGTACGTCGCAACCGGGCAAGGCATCTTTGCGTTTCGCGTAGACGGCGGAACCGGCGCGGCTTCGCAAGTCTTTGGATCCCCGTTTGTCGCAAAAACGAACGCCAATTTTGCTGCGTCGCCGTCGAGCGCAGTCGTGCACCCGTCGAATGGGCTGCTCTACGCCGCACAGCAGGACATCAACCGCATCTCCCGATTCAAAATTGATTCCACCACCGGGTCTCTGACAGAAGTCACGCCCCGTACTCCACTCACCGACTCTTCTGGCGACATCGGGCTCGCGCCTGTTGCCATGATTATGGACAGCGATGGCAAGTATTTGTTCGTTGCTAATCAGCTTTCGAGTGACGTTTGGGTATTCTCGATTGGCTCATCAGGAACGCTGACCTTCGTCTCCAGAGCGCAACTGAATGGGAGCCCGACCAGCCTCACGCTCTCTGCGTCGGGCAATTTTCTGTATGTGCCCATCCAAGATCTTTCTAAGATCTACGTTTTTAGCGTGAGTGCGGGAACCTTGACGCAAGTAGGTATTCCATTCGACGTGGCTGGAGGCGTGGGGAACTTGGGCATCGAGCCGGATGGCAGTTTTTTATTTGTTCCAAACCCTTCAACCAATACTGTAACCGTGCTTCGTATCCAACCCGATGGTTCTCTGACGTTGAGTGCCGGAGCATTCGCCACCGGAACGACGCCGGTTGCGGCTGCTACCAATGCCACAGGGGCGTATGTTTACGTCGCCAATTCCGGCTCAACGAACCTTTCGCAATTTCAGTTAAACACCTCGACCGGGGAGCTTACCGCGCTAACAAACTCTGTTGCCGGTACCGGGACGCAACCTACGCAAATCATTCTTGATCCGGATGGCAAATTTATTTTTGTCGTAAACCAGCAGGCAAATTCAGTTTCCGAATTTTCGCAGAATTCAGACGGAACTCTGGCCACGACTGGAAATACGATCAGTGGAAGTGTCCTTCCTCGTTCATTTTCAATCACCAAATAAGAGAACAATGGTCCGCTTCGGGATTGCCGGCTTTGGGCTGCACGCGGTCAAACGCCTGATGCCGGGATTTGCTTTAGCGAAAAATTGCACCGTTACGGCGCTATCGCGGCGCGACATCTCGAATGCGAAAGCGACTGCGCGCGAACACAAGATTCCGCTGGCCTTCGATTCCGCCGCACAGCTGGCGCGCTCGTCCGAGGTCGACGCAGTGCTCGTGACCACTCCTAATTCTTGCCATTTGCAAGATGTGCTCGCTGCGATCGAAGCCGGAAAGGCCGTGCTCTGCGAGAAGCCACTGGCGATGAATTCAGCCGAAGCCCGCCGGATGGTTGAAGCAGCACGGCGCAAAAATGTCTTATTCGGTGTAGCGCACATCTTTCGCTTCGACCAGAGCGTAAGGAAATTTCGTGAGCATGTTGCCAGTGGCGCGATCGGTAAGCCGGTGTTTGCTCGCTCGGAGTTTTCATTCTCGGCCGATCCGTCGCATCCGCGAAAGTGGCTCTATGATGCGAGCGTCGCCGGCGCGGGACCGATCTTCGACATTGGAGTGCATTGCATCGATACGCTGCGTTATGTGCTGCAAGACGAAGTTGTGAATGTCCGCGCTGCGGCAACTTCCGATGAGCGTTCAGGCGACGTGGAATCGGCTGCCGCACTGACGTTGGAATTCTCGCGCGGAACTCTTGGCATAGTCCCGGTTTCGTACCGCGCTGGGTATCGCACTCCTATGGAAATCGTCGGCGACGCGGGCGTGCTCTGGGCTGATGACGCTTTGACTGTCGAGCGCCCTGTTGAAATCAGTTTGATTCGCGGCAAAGAACCCGTGAAACGAGAGACCGCTTCCAATCGCCTCGCCTATGCGCTGCAGGTGGATGCGTTTGCCGATTGGATTGAAGGAAAGGCACCGTTCCCATGCCCCGGCGAAGAAGGCTGGCAGAATCAAGAAATTCTGGATGCGGCGCTAAGGAGCGTGGCGAGCGGCAGAGCTGAGGCCGTGCCGCGAGTCATCTGATTCTGGATTACACAAAGCGGATTCCTCGTTATCTCGCTCAACTCGAGTCTCGGAAGTACATGGATTCAACAATGATCGCGGTCTAGTGTCCGTCGGAGTCGTACTCAGAGCACAATCACTTATTTTCAGTGAGCTCTTCGCTTAACGTTATTGTCCCGCGTAGCGCCACGTCTTCTGACGAACTTCCTACCAATACTCCATACGTCCCTTTCTCGGCCCGCCAGTCCTTGCCGTTTACGTCGTAGTAGGCGAAGGAACGTCTGTTCAGAGGAATCGTCACCGACTTCGTTTCTCCCGGTTGCAGCGAGACTCTTGAGAATCCCTTTAGCTCTTTTACGGGACGCGGTACGGCCTCGTGCTCGGGCGGCGCGATGTAAAGCTCAGCAACAACATCCCCAGCCCGCGAGCCGCTGTTGGTTATGTCGAATGAAACGCCGTGCTCATCGGCTTTCAAATTCGCATATTTAAACGTGGTATATGAAAGGCCGTAGCCGAAGGGGAACAGAGGCTTCGTGCCATTGTGCTCATATCCGCGATAGCCGACGAATACGCCTTCTTTGTAGACGACGCGATTGGTTCCCTTCTCCGGGTAGTAGTTGTTGTATGTCGGATTATCTTGCCAGCGGCGCTCGAAGGTCGCGGCAAGATGGCCGGACGGATCGACATCGCCGAAGAGAATCTCGGTCAGAGCTCGGCCGCCCTCCTGGCCCGGATACCAGGCTTCGATCAGTCCCGGTACTTTGTCGATCCACGAGGTCATATCAACTCCGCCTCCTGATGTCACTACGACGATGGTGTTTTTGTTCGTGGCGGCGATGCGGTGAATCAGCTCGTTCTGCCCCGGCGGTAGTTCAAAAGTGCGATCCCAACCTTCAGTTTCGCTATGCGGAGTGTAGCCGACTGCAAGCACAACCGCCTCCGCTTTCGCTGCGAGTTCTTCAGCGGCCGGATCGACCCATTTGTCTTGGGCAACAATGCCCATGCGAATGAATGGCGGACCAAATCCCGGCCCTGTGTGGTGCTCAAAAATCACCTTGTGTGGCCTCGCATCCAACGAGACATGGGCCTGCGCAACGATAAATTTTTGGCTGCTCCAGTTATCGAGAAGCAGCTTGCCGTCGAGATACATGCGGAAGCCGCTCGGTGAAAATCCGCCTTGCTGAACAAAGATGTCGAAGTTACCGGCCTTTTCGGGAATGTAGTAGCCCGTCCAACGTTCGGAACTCGGGCGGCCATGCATCAAGCTGGAAAAGTCGATCTCTTCGAAATTGATAGAGCCAAGATCAAATGGCATTCCAACGCTGATGTGCTGGCTGCTGCCGGTGCTCGCCGGCGTGCCCGCGAGGTTTTCATTGTCAAAGTGCTCAAGCTTCAGACCAGGCTTACCGTTCGAAGCTTCGGTTTGGAAATCGGTCCTGATAGCAGCCAGCCCCAGGCTCATGATGCCATTGGCGGATGTCACCGAAGCTTTTGTTCCCAGCGTATCGCTCAGGCCCTGGAGAAAACTGATCTCAACAAAGGGCTTCACCTGCGCGCTGCCTCCGCCCACGGGAACTGCGGGATAGCCATCCGGTCCGATTACGGCGATGGTTTTGATTTTGTTTTTATCCAAAGGCAGCAGATTGCCTTCGTTCTTCAGCAACACCATGCCTTCGCGCGCCGCCTGCACGGCAACCTCGCGGCCTTCTTGATTGAATCGCGGGATCGAGAGATCGCGCTGGTCGCGGTCCGTCCAGCCCAACTCGAGCTCAGTTCGAATGATTCGACGAACTTTGTCGTCAATCGTCTCTTCTGAAACCTGGCCGGATTTGACCGCCGGTAAAAGCTTTTCGCGGTTGAAGAACTTGCCTGACGGCATTTCGAGATCCATTCCGCCATTTGCCGCGCCGACCGCGTCGTACGTTGCATCCCAATCGGACATCAGGACACCCTTGAATCCCCAGTCCTTTTTCAACACGTCGTTGTTCAGATATCCGTTCTGGGTCATGTGCTGGCCGTTGGTGAGATTGTAGGAATCCATTACGGCTCCTACGTGTGCCTCTTTGACCGCAGCTTCAAAGACCGGCAAATAAATTTCGCGCATGGTGCGCTCGTCGATAATTGAATCCACGTTGTGACGGTCGAACTCGGAGTTGTTCCCCATGAAATGCTTGATGGTCGCGGAGACGCCCTGGCTTTGCATGCCTTCGATGTAGCCGACCGCAATGCGCGAACCGAGGAATGGGTCTTCGCCGAAGTATTCGAAATTCCGACCGTTCAGCGGCGAACGATAAATATTCACCCCCGGGCCGAGCATGAAGTTCTTCCCTTTGGAACGCGCGTCTCTGCCGATCTGCTCGCCCACCCGTTGCGCGAGAGCCGTATCCCAGGTCGACGCAAGTGATATCCCGCCAGCCATCGCGGTCGCGGGGCCATCATTACGCACCCCCACGGGACCATCGGCCGTGTGCAGTAGCGGCAGATTGAACTCTGGGTACCCTCGAACGTCAAATCCATTGATGCCGCCGAGCATGTCAATCTTCTGCTCAAGCGTCATTTTGCTGACGATCGAATTTACCTTCTGCTCCAGTTCGGGCGTCGATGGCGAGGGAGCTTGCGCAAAGCAAGCGGACACAGACAATAAAAGCGTCGTAAACCGGAGCGCGAGTTTTCGCATTAAGTCTCCTTAGGTGTTGGTGAAAAAACGATATTGTATTCCAGAGAAGCAAGATTCTGGGGGTATTGTTGTATCTTCGCCGGGAATTTTGCATGGAAAAACGCGGTAGTTTCGGCTGGAGACGCCCACAACTATTCCGAGCCGCACCTTCTTAATGCTGCGCTGGATTCGAAGAGTTGGTAACCAGAGGGGATTTTGGCTCGGCTGGTTGATCAGCGTCTGCTGGAAGAGTCTCAGTTTGAAGCGCAGTCATCGGTGCTACGAGAGGTGGGTCTGGTGCGGCACTTCCACTTGCAGTCAGCGCCTGCGCGGCAGGTGGAATTCCGCGTGCGCCCACAATCGACCAATGCCAGTCTTTTCCAGCGCTGAGATCAATAGAGTCGTCGAGCAATACGCGAAATGTACTCGTCGAATTCGGCGTGGCAGTCCCTCGCAAGTGATAAAGGACGGTGGGATCAGGAAGTTTTTCCGAAGGGGCGACCGGCACGGATTGCAACGTCGCAAAGCGATATTCCGGCGGGCTTGATTGCGCCTGCGTGACGGTCACTCCAACCTCGACCTCCTTCAGCTCCCACTGCGTAGCATTGTGGATCGAGACCAGCAACTCTCCATTCTCGATAGCGGCGGGCCCTTCCAGCTTGACCAGTTCGCTTTGCGGCAAATCGGCGGAGATGTAGGCGGCCGCAGTTCGATTGGCAGTCTTTCCGTCGAACGAGAGGCTGCAAGTCCCATCTGCCGAGACGGCCACGAGCGCTCCGGTATGCGTGATGGAGATGACTGGCTGCCCGTCGAGGCGTTCGCTCTCGGCTTTATCCATAATGCGGTCGAGATTGTCGTTATCGATGACCCGTGATTGCTCAGCGGGCCTGGAATTCCTGACCGCCCGGGCCAAGTCGCCAAGAGAAACGTCGTCATCTTGCGCATGCAGATGCGCGGCGGCACCTAACACTACAAGAAGCGCACAAAGATGGGGAAATCGGCGCATGCTGTAAAACCACGGTTTGCGCGTAGAACCGCTCACTGGCAAACAGCGGATACAAGAATTTTAGCGAGATGAACGGGCGAGTAACGCAAAGGCGGGGCACCAAAGTAATACGACTTTGGTCGAAGCGAGGCGTGCCTAGACGAAGACAGACGCGCCTCGCCGTTTACAACAAGCCAGAGGTTCGAAGGCGAGCAACAGGATCGTGTATCGGCAAAGCTTCGCGCCGGAACAACCAGCGGGCCACCGCGTAGCCAACTGCCGCATAGCAAACGTAGACGAACTTCATAGCACACCCCCTGAAACCAGGACTTGCACTGCCTGCCACAGGGGGAGAATTGATGATCAACTTATCGGCGAATACCCGGAAGGTCAATGACCCAAAAGTGGTGTTACTTTGCACAGAAGTAACGGAAAAGTTTCCCCCGGAACTAAGCACCAAAAAAATAGTGATTCAGGGTTGAAAATCGTATCTTGTGAACTAACCCGTGGGGATTCACTGTCGAAAACGGCAAACTTGCGGGTGAATGTCGAATTCTCCAGCCGTAACCGGGTGAGGCCTAAGCATGGTTTGGTTACCGATATCGGATGAAAAGCCTGTAACCGCAGAGATCGCCCGAGTTCTTTGCAGAAACGCGGAGAAAATCGCCGATCATACCGTCGTTTGCTAGACTGACGTTTCTCTCCATGGCCGCACAAGCAATTTCTCTTCCGCGACTGGCCAGGCGCAATCCTCTGGCCGCAATCGGCTGCGTTTTTGTCGTGTGCTTCGTCGTGTTCGCAATTTTCGCCCCGTGGATTGCTCCCCAAGACCCGGCGCAGATCAATTTGGCCACTCGGCTTGCGCCGCCCTCTTTAAGGGAGATTTGCGGATCTGATGAACTCGGACGCGACATCCTTTCACGACTGATTTATGGGGCCCGGATCTCGATGATTGTGGGCAGCTCCGTTGTCGCAGCGGCGCTTGGAATTGGGCTGATCATCGGGTCGATTGCCGGATACTATGGCGGCCGCATAGACCGTTTCGTGAACGTGGTCCTGATGAACGCGTTTCTCTCTTTTCCCGGAATCCTGATTGCGATTGCCTTTGTGGCCTTTCGGGGGCCGGGCGTCTTCAACCTTGTGCTCGCATTGTCGCTCGGCGGTTGGGTCGGCTATGCGCGGCTAGTGCGCGCGCAGGTCCTGGCGGCCAGAGAAAAAGAATATGTCGAGGCTGCGCGAGCGCTCGGCGCAACGGATTTACGAATTCTGGCCCGACATATTTTGCCGAATATCATTCAACCGGTAATCGTTCAAGCTGCGATCGGAATGGCGGGTGCCATTCTGGCTGAAGCGACGATGAGCTTTCTCGGCCTGGGCGTGCCTCCGCCAACGGCTTCATGGGGCAGCATGCTGAATGATGGCCGCGTGCACCTGTTCGACGCGCCGCATCTCGTGATCTTCCCCGCGATCGCCGTGATGCTGGCCGTGCTGTCGTTCAACTTTATCGGGGATGCATTGCGGGATTTGCTTGATCCGAGATCGAGAATTGAAGCGGGGTTGTAGATAGCTAACTCGCGAATCTCAGCATTTTCATCGAAGGAACCCAATGGCGACAACCAAGCGGAATATATTTACGAGCATACTGTTGGCTCTGGGCGTCGTGGTTGTTGCCTTGGCAGTTTTTTGGCTATTCGGAGGTGTTCGATGGCTGGATACGAAGGTATTCCCGCCTCGACGTCCGAAGAACATGCCTGAAGATGCAATCTGGATAGACGGCGCCCGCATTGCCTATTTCCCGGCATCACGGCTGGTGGTTTGGGTGTTCGACCCCGTTTGGGAGCACAGCTACCTCCTGCAAATTGGAGACACCGAATGGTAGCGAAGTCTATGCCGGAAGCTATCTATCGTGTTTTACTAAACGAGATGTTCGGCCCTCTGAAATGCATTTGGTGCCGCCCTCAGATAGCGTCGGAATGTGGATAGCGGACAAACGATTAGCCACCTTGGCACCAATAGTAGCGCTACAGAATGGTGACATCCTCGTTCCCGTTGCTGTGATCGACCGTTGCGGTGAGCTCAAAGAAAAGCGACACACAAATTAAGCGAGAGCTGACCGAGTAGTACTCTTTATGTCGAATAATCCGCATTTATCCTCACGTACTCAGCCGTCAAATCGGCTGTAAGAAAATCCAGCATCGCCTCACCTCGCCCCAGCCGAACTGCAACCCTGCATTCGGGTTTCGCGAGCTCCGCATGAGCGGCTTTTTCGTCGAAGCGGCAGGCGACTCCTCCGCGGCAAACCGTCTGGTCCCCGATCAGAATGCTGACCTTCTTCGGATCAACCGAGATTCCGCTTCTCCCCACTGCCGCAAGCATTCGCCCCCAATTCGGGTCGGCTCCCGCCCACGCGGTTTTCACCAGCAACGAATGTGCGATCGCTCGGGCAACTTGCAACGCTTCACCGCGATCTTTCGCCTGTTCAATCCGCAAGCGGACGACGTGCTGCACTCCTTCTCCGTCAGCAACGATTTGCTCTGCCAACGATCGACACACTTCGAGCAATGCCTGTTGAAACTCTTTCCGAACTGACTCATATCGGATTCCACTTGCACCCGAGGCCAGCAACAGAACCGTGTCATTCGTAGAGGTGTCGCCGTCGATTGAAATTGTGTTGAAACTCTCGTCGCAAGCTTTTCGCAACTCTGATTTCAGAGCCGCAGGCGACGCTACCACATCGGTCATGAGATAAGCCAGCATGGTCGCCAGTTGCGGATGGATCATCCCCGCACCTTTGGCAACGCCCGTGATTGCTCCGCGCCCAGACCGCAGAGGAACGCTCGCGAGTTTCGGCTTCGAATCTGTCGTAAGAATTGCCTCGCTGAATCGCCGCAGATGCTCGGTCGAACTGCCGGCCGTCGAAAATAAAAACGGCAACTGCAAAAGCACCGGCTCAACCGGCAATAGCACTCCAATGATTCCAGTTGACGAAGGAAATACCTCGGCTGCCCGCAAGTTCCCTCGTCGCGCGGCTTCCCCACAAATCGTCTTGCAATTCCTGAGGCCCGCCCCGCCGGTTGCGCAGTTTGCATTCCCAGAATTTACGATCACTGCACCGACACGTCCTTTGCTCTTTGCGAGCGACGCTCGTCCGACCTGCACCGGAGCCGCAACCACCAAATTTTTCGTGAATACTGCAGCAGCGGTCGCCGGAGTTTCGGCAAGAATCAACCCGAGGTCCGGCTTGCCGCTCGACTTAATGCCTGCCGCGGCTGCGGCAAACTTGAATCCTTTGGGAAGGAAAATCGGGCCGGACGGGATCATGCGTGCAGTTTGACGAGGAAGTTCGCCGGTTCCGGAAGAATTGCGAAATGAGGAAGTTCGCCTTTCACCATGGCGACCTCATCGCAGCAGTGATATCTGGGACAGACACAGCAGTCTTTGTTGATTTTATCTGGCAGGTCTTCGCGCTGCGCAGTCTCGAACCCAACCTTGGCAAAAAATTGCGGGCTGCGCGTGAAAAGGCAGATGCAGCTTACCTTGTGCTTCCGCGCCTCTGACATGAGCGATTGAACGAGCAGTTCGCCGCCGCCGCGCTTTTGAAAATTCCGCTCGACCGTAATGGAACGGATTTCCGCAAGATGTGTTCCATAAAGATGCAGAGCGCCGCAACCAATAATGTGTCCGGATTCTTCGAGCACAATAAAATCGCGTACGTTCTCGCAAATTTCGGCGAGGCTGCGCGGTAGAAGCGTGCCGTCGGTTGAATAGGAGGAAATCAGGTCGTGAATGCGTTCGGCATCGGGGAGTACGGCTTCACGCGTGTGCATGGGCTTCCTCCACTATTGCTCCTAACCTTTTTTTTGCAGCGGCAAGCGCTTCGCGTACGCGCGATGGCGCTGTGCCGCCGGGCACGTCATGGATTGCGAGCACGTTGCTAAGTTTCACGAAGCTGTAAAAATCCTGGCCGAAGTGTGAATCGATGTTTTGCAATTCTCCCATCGACAGGCCTTCCAACTCACATTGTTTGGCGAGCGCAACCCGCACCGCTTTCCCAATCTGTTCGTGTGCGATTCGGAAAGGCACGCCTTTACGCACAAGATATGTTGCTGCCGCAAATGCGTTCATGTAGCCGGTCTCAGCCGCGGCCTGCATGCGTTCGGAATTGAACTCTACCGATTTCACCCAACCAGTGACCAACGGCAACAATGAAAGCACTGTTTCAGTCGCGTGGAAAAGTGGCTCTTGAGTTTCCTGCAAATCTTTGTTGTAGGCGAGAGGCAGGCCCTTTGTCGCGATCATCAGTGCTGTAGAATCCCCGATCACTCGGCCCGCTTTCGCGCGCGTAAGTTCGAGCAAATCGCCGTTCATCTTCTGTGGCATCGCGCTGCTGCCCGTCGAATACGCTTCCGGCAAATGCAAAAAGCCGTACTCCTGTGACGAAAATAGCAGCATCTCTTCCGCCCAGCGGCTGAGGTGCAAGGCGAGCAATGAGAGCGTATTCACGAATTCCAACACGAAATCACGATCGCTGGTTGCATCGATGCTGTTTGGCGTCGGAGATTCGAAGCCAAGTTCCTGGGCCATCAGCTCGCGGTCTAAAGGCAGCGTTGATCCGGTCACCGCCCCCGAACCGAGTGGACAAAGATTCGCCCGCTTTCGGCAATCGGCAAGCCGGTCGCGATCACGCAACAACATTTCGCTATAGGCAAGCAGCCAATGCGCAACCAACACGGGCTCTGCGCGCTGCGTGTGCGTGTACGCCGGCATGGCTGCTTCACCTGCTTGCTCCGCACGGTCGAGAAATGCCGAAACCAAATTCGACAGAGCTTCGTCAATTTCGTCGCATCCCGAGCGCACGTAAAGCCGCAAGTCGGTCGCGATCTGCTCATTGCGGCTGCGTCCGCTGTGCAGCTTGTATCCGGCATCGCCGATCAGCTTGACGAGCTGCTTTTCAACGAAATGATGAATGTCTTCGGCTTCGGGATCGTCGAGAAACTGCGCCGATTGCTCGGTTTTCTCGCCGATCTGCTCGAGCCCATTCAGGATGGACTCGAGTTCATGCTCCGAAAGCACCCCAGCTTGCTTCAAGGCGCGAGCATGCGACGCGCTCGCCTCCAGTTCGCATTCGAGCAAACGGCAGTCGAATTCAAATGACCGCTGCCACTTTTCGAATGCCGGATCGAGCGGCTTCCGAAACCGCCCCGACCACATCTTCATCGCACGACCTCTTCCGCTTTTCTCTGCGAGCTCGGCGCTTCCTCTGCTCTCTCTGCGGTTAAGTTCTTTCGTCTTTGTATTTGCGCTCTTGACCGCGAAGGCAGGCCCAAGATGCGGATGAACCCCGCTGCATCCTTCTGGTCGTAACTCTCGCCCATCGTGAATGACGAAAGGTCGGTCCGATAGAGCGAGTAATCCGATTTTCTGCTAACCACGGAAACATTGCCCTTATAAAGAGACAATGTGATTGTTCCCGTCACTTCTTTTTGCGTGCTGTCAACAAATGCATCGAGCGCCTCGCGCAACGGGGTGAACCACAGCCCGTAGTACACGAGCTCGGCATATTTCAACGCAATGTGCTGTTTGAAATGAGTGACATCGCGCTCGCAGCACAATGCCTCGAGCTCGCGATGCGCCGCAATCAACAACGTTCCGCCCGGAGTTTCGTAGCAGCCGCGCGACTTGATTCCAACAAAACGGTTCTCAACTATGTCGACACGTCCAATTGCATTGCGGCCGCCGATTTCATTCAGCAGCTCGACAAGCGATACCGGATCGAGCCGCATTCCGTTCACGCCAACCGGAATGCCCTTTTCAAACTCAATTTGCACTTGCTCTTCGCGGTCCGGCGCTTCTTGCGGAGACTTCGAAATCTGCCACGTGCTCGCGAAGGGCGCGTTCGCAGCATCTTCCAGTTCTCCACCTTCGTGGCTGATGTGCCACAAATTCCGATCGCGGCTATGGATTTTCTCGCGGCTTTGCGCCAGTGGAATTCCGTGCGCTTCCGCGTAATCCAGGCAATCCTCGCGTGACTTCAAATTCCACTCTCGCCAGGGAGCGATGACTTTCAGCTCGGGAGCCAGTGCCTGGTACGTAAGCTCAAACCGCACCTGATCATTCCCCTTGCCGGTGCATCCATGTGCAACGGCGGTTGCACCTTCGCGCAGCGCAACTTCGACCTGATGCTTCGCAATCACAGGACGCGCCATCGATGTCCCAAGCAAATACTTGTGCTCGTACACTGCACCGGCTTTCAGTGACGGGAAAACATATCCTGTGAGGAATTCGTCGCGCAGGTCCTCCACAATCACTTTGCTTGCGCCGGTCTTGTATGCTTTTTCGACCACGGCCTCGATGTCATCTCCCTGTCCCACATCGGCAACCATCGCGATTACTTCGCAGTCATAGTTTTCCTTCAGCCACGGAATGATGATTGACGTATCGAGACCACCGGAATATGCGAGTACGACTTTTTCAGGCATGAGCGCTCCTTATTGGCCGGCCGCTCTTCCCGCCAGCCAGCATCATTAATATCGCTTTCTGCACGTGCATCCGATTTTCCGCCTGCTCAAACACCACGGACTGAACGGAATCAATGACAGCATCGGTCACTTCCTCGTTTCGATGCGCAGGCAGGCAGTGCATGAACACCGCATGTGACGCGGCTTTTGACATCAGGGATTCGTTCACCTGATATGGCGGGAAAATCTTCGCCCGCTGCTCGGTCTCGTGTTCGTGACCCATGCTGGTCCACGCGTCCGTGTACACCGCATCAACGGCGCGCACAGCCTCAAACGGATCAGTCATGATTTCGATCTTCGCGCCCGTTTTCTTCGCGATTTCCAAAGCATCCGCCAAAATCTCGGGATTTGCACCGTAGCCTTTCGGCGTTCCTATCCGAATGTTCGATCCAAGTAGCGCCGCCGTAAACAATAACGAATGCAAAACGTTGTTCCCGTCGCCGACGTACGCCAGAGTGACCTTTCGCAGATTCCCAAATTTCTCCTGCAGCGTGAAATAGTCCGCCAGCGCCTGGCAGGGATGTTCGACTTCGCTGAGAGCATTGATTACCGGAACGCACGCAAACTCCGCCATTCCTTCGACCGTCTCGTGGGCAAACGTGCGCAGCACAATCGCACTCACCCATCTCTCGAGATTGTGAGCAATATCGCTCAACGTCTCACGCGCGTCCAGCCGCTCATGCCGCTGATCGACAAACGATACCGATCCCCCCAAACCGCAAATTCCCGCCTCAAATGTGATCCGCGTGCGCAGCGATGGCTTTTCGAAAAACATCGCAACGTGCTTGCCCGCGAGCGCCGCCCGGAAATCCTGTGGGCGCGCCTTCATCGATCCCGTGAGTTCAAACAGCGACTCGACTTCAATCGGCGACAAATCGCGGATTGAGACCAGGTCCCGACCGGGTATCGTCGTAATCGGCGGCCGGGGTCTGTGCGGCACTGTTAATGTTTGGCTGCTCACTAGTGGCTCCTTTCAACTACCTGGCTCGTCTTTCTTCTTGTACCTTGCCGTCCTTCGTGATTGACGGTCTTGCTTTCTTGCAACGACTTATCGAGAGCACGCACCATTTCATCTACGTGCTTCTTCTCAATGATGTAGGGCGGTAAGAACCGCAGCACCGTGTCATGCGTCCGATTAATCAAGATTCCCTTCGCAAGTAATTGGGCCAAAACTGACTTCGCAAGTTCCGCCGACTCAACTTCGATCGCCAGCATCAGCCCCAATCCGCGCGCAGCTTTGATCGAGGAATGCTTGGATTGAAGTTTCTGCAATTGCTCCAGGAAATACTGCCCCGTTTTCTTCACATTCGGAATCAGGCGATCGATTTGTTTTAAGCATTCGATTGCCACCGCACACGCCAGCGGTCCACCACCGAACGTTGTCCCGTGCAGCCCAGGATGCATTCCGCCGGCAACACGCTCAGTCGTAAGTAAAGCTCCGAGTGGCAGTCCAGCCGCAAGCGGCTTGGCAACTGTGACCATGTCCGGCTTGATTCCGTAGTGTTGATACGCGAAATACTTTCCAGTTCGCCCGAGTCCGCATTGAATCTCGTCGAGAATCAGCAACGCGCCTGATTTCTCTGTTAATTCCCGAGCCAGCTGCAGAAACTCGCGGCTCACAAAATTGATTCCGCCCTCCCCCTGGATCGTCTCCAGGCAAACCGCGCACACGCTGCCGTCAAATTGCCGCTTCAGGTCCTCAAGATCATTGAAGGCGACGAAGTTCACGCCCGGTACCAGTGGCGCAAACGGGTTCCGATATTTTTCCTGTCCGGTGGTGGCCAGCGATCCGAAAGTACGACCGTGGAACGAGTTCTCGAGCGCCAGCAATCTCCACTTCGCCTTGTGTCCGTTATTGTTGTTCGCCCGCGCATACGCACGAGCTAGTTTCAATGCGCCTTCCCAGGCTTCGGTTCCGCTATTGCAGAAAAATGCGCGGTCGAGACCTGACATCTTCGTCAGCCGCCTCGCCAACTCCGCCTGATATTCGTGGTAGAAGAGGTTCGAAGTGTGAATCAGCTTTCCGGCCTGCTGCTTCAATACCCGCTGAATCGCCGGATGCGCATGCCCAAGCGCGTTCACCCCAATCCCACTTAGGAAATCGAGGTAGCGCTTGCCCTTCGAATCCCACAGATACACTCCGCGCCCGCGGGTGAACAGCACCTTCTGCCGGTCATAGGTAGGCAAAAGCAGCTTCTGCTCGGCTTGCATTATGGAAGCCAGGCTCATGCGCCGATCACCTCCGTGCCGTATTCGAGCTTCTGAAAATAAAATTGTGACAGCACTTCCGCCTGGGCCGCGGGAAGGATGCGCACGCGACCGACGCCTCGCCTGAGCGCATTGCCACAGGCCTCAAGCTTCGGCAACATGCCCCCACCGACCACCGAATCCGCAATCAGCGCGGGCACCTGCTTCGTGGTCAGCCAGTGCATAACGCTGCCATTTGCGTCTTTCACTCCCGGCACATCCGTCAAGAAAATGAGTGTGTCAGCTTTGCAGGCGATCGCGCACGCCGAGGCCATCTGATCGGCATTCACGTTGTAGTACTCGCCGTCTGATCCGAGCGCCAGCGAAGACAGCACCGGAATTCCGCCCTCGTTCCAGATCGCTTCGAACCAGCGCGGCTCAACCGCACAAATTTCGCCGACAAATCCCAAGTCGTAGCCCTTTGTTTCTTTCTTCCGGGCGCGAAATGTCATTCCGTCGCCGCCGCAAAAACCAACCGCCGGCAGACCAGCTTTGACGATGGCCGCAACAACTTTTTTGTTCACCATGCCGGCGAGCACCATGACCGCCACATCGCGAGTCTCAGCGTCGGTAATTCGCAGGCCATTGATGAAGTCACTTTGTTTGCCGAGCAGCTTGAGCGTGCGCGTCAACGCGGTGCCGCCGCCGTGCACCACAGCGACGCGGTGGCCATCCTGAGCCATCTCGACCGCCGCCCGCGCGCACTTGTGTAGCGTCGCTTCATCTTCAAGTGCCGCCCCGCCAATTTTTATGACGATCTTCATAGCAGCCCTTCTTCTTCGTTCCAGCCATTCATCAAATTCATGTTTTGAACCGCCTGCCCCGCTGCGCCTTTTATTAAGTTGTCTTCGCACGAAACGATCACCAACCGCTGGCCATCAGGTGCGAGGCAAAAGCCCAAATCGCAAAAATTCGTATTCAGCGAAAACTGAATTTCCGGCAGCTTCGGCGTCTGAAAAACACGGACGAATTTCTTGCCCTTATAAAACTCGCGATAGCACTGCTCGATTTGGGCCGCCTGCATTGGCCTCTTTAAATGCACATAGATTGTCGAAAGAATTCCCCGCGGGATCGGCAGTAGATGCGGGGTGAACGTAATTTCGTTCGTCGCGATCTGCAACTGCTCCGCAATTTCTCCCAGGTGCCGGTGCGTAAATACTCCATAGGCCGAAAGATTGTCGGCAACAGAAACAAAATGTGTACGCGATGTCGGCTCCTTGCCAGCACCTGAAACGCCAGACTTCGAATCGGCAATAATTCCCTTCTCGCGATCAGCCAGTCCGGCCCGCAACAGGGGCGCCAGCCCGAGAATCACAGTCGTCGCATAACATCCCGGATTGGCAACGACACTCGCATCCGGAATTTTGTCGCCGTTCAACTCGGGCAAACCGTAAATAGCTTTTTCGGTGAGTTCACCCGCAGTCACCGCATCTTCGTCTTTGAAACCGTAAATCGCCCGGTGCTGCGCCTGCTTCAACCGCCATGCACCGCTCAGGTCGATGACACGAATGCCGTTCGCGACCGCCTCCGGTACCAGCGCCCGCGAAACCTCGTGCGGCGTCGCGAGAAAAAGTAATCCAACGCCCTGCTGCTTCAAGGCAGGCCACGAAAGCGGCTCAAGCGGATAGCCGCCATTTCCAGAGAGAACAGGAAATAGGTCTGCAAGATTCACCTGACCGTTGCCATTCGAGTCTGAATTGGGTGCCCCACTTTTGCCCGTTTTTTGGGCAGCGTTAGGACTTTGACTCTCAGGTCTGCTCAGGAGAAGAGGCGTTTCCACCTGCGGATGCCGCAGCAATATGCGCGTCAACTCCAGCCCGGAATAGCCCGTGGCTCCAAGTACCGCGACTTTGAGTTTGCTTGTCATCGAGAGGATGCCATCAGGCGAGCATTTCCTGAATGCGGTCGGCAAGCCTCCCCGCCGCGCGCCTGTCCTGGCAAACGATAAGAATGGTGTCGTCGCCGGCGATCGTGCCAATCGCTTCCGGCCAATTTTCCTCATCCAGAGCAGCCGCCACTGGCTGCGCGCTTCCCGTGCTGGTCTTCGTGACCAGCAGGTTCTCGGCAGCTTGCACACTGGTCACAAACTCCCGCACCAGCCGCGATACCGACGGCAAATCGGACTCTGCTGCGGCGACTTCCCTGCCCGCTACCGAATATCCGTTTGCAGACTTCACCAGTCCGAGCTCGCGAATGTCGCGGGAAAGTGTCGCCTGGCCCGCATCGAACCCTCGCTTGGCGAGGAGCTTCTGCAGCTCCTCCTGGCTGAAGAGTGGCCCTTCGTCGAGCAGCGTCAAAATAGCTTGATGTCGAGCTAATTTGCTCATGGATAACTATTCACTTTTCTGAATAATTATTCATAATTATAGAGAGCCCTGCGCAGGTGTCAAGAAGAAATTGTGGGAAGAACAATTGTTTTCAGGTGAGTAGAGAGGGCTGCCAGAGAAGCGCAATAAAGACGCTACACTGGTTTTGATGGCCGCGCCCCAAGACTACTGTTGGCTCTGCAATCGGTACGGGACAATGACAAAGGAGCACATCCCACCGGAAAGCGCCTTCAACAATTTCCCCTTGCTGCTAATGAAGGTTGACGAACGCAGCATAAAAACGGGAACGATGAACTGGGCACCGGGCCAACGCTTTGGACGAGGTATGTATGTTCGGAGCGTGTGTGCACGCTGCAATAACCAGTGCGGGGCTAAGTACGGCGGCGCATACGTCGATCTAGTACGAAGGGTTGCGGAACGGATTGGTGATGTTCAAGAGTTCCACACTATTTCAATCTTGAGTGTCAAACGACCGCTAGCGATTCTCAAGCAGGTTATGTTTCAATTCGTCTCGGCGAATGGGCCTGGCTTCGTTCGAGCGAACGACTGGGTCGCCCCGTTTATAAGGAACACAACCAATCGATCGATTCCTTCCGATATCGGAATTTACCTCTTCGCCTCGAATACGAGAGGGGCACGACGTACAGGCATCTCCTCGCATATCAATCTGTCACAAAGTTCCGGATTTAATGTAGTTTCGGAATTTTCCTTTTGGCCACTTGGGACTGTCCTCTCTTTTGGGAGATTCTCCCAGCATGGGCTGGCCCCTATTCACCACTGGGTCGATTACCCCTTTGACTATAAAGGAACGGTTGACCTTCATCTGGCAGTAAATCCCACATCCTCCCCCTACCCGGTCGACTTTCGTTCTAAATCACAAGTTGAAAGCGGGTATCCCGGAGATAGCCCTGATCTGAGACTGCCGTCCGAGGAAGATGGGAAAGAAATGGTTAAAGAGCTAGTCAGACGGTCGGGAGGCGACGAGAAGGACTTTAGTTTTTCAGGACATCCAGGCACTGTCGAGAAAATGGCAAAACGAGGAATCCTAAGACCGCGCACAAAATAGCGAATAACTGGCCGCACAAAGCACAGAAGCCCGCTGCTTGCGCAACGGGCTTTTTATCTGGGAGAGGAGCAACTGCTAGTGTTCGCGCGTACTTGGCTGCGCGGATTGCTTGCTCTTTTTGCGGTCTTCTTCGAAGAATTGCGCCAGGCGCTCAATCAGCCGCCGCCGGCCGCCGATCATATGCAGCCCGCTCTCGTGCTGATGTTCTTCCAAAATGTTGTTCAATTTATTCTCGAGATCTGTCATAAGAACCTCCGCGCAATGTACTCAGCCCTGGCCACCCCTATCGGCTTTACCGCAACCCTACGAGAAAAGCCTCGGAGAACCTAGCTTGCTATCTCTACCTTAGCAAGCCTTCGCCCCTAACAGAAATTGGAAATTATGATGGCCGCGATTAGGAAAATGAATGGGAAGGAAAAACCCGTCGCGCGTCGTTCGTCGTGCGTCGTGGGCCAAAGACTCGTCACAACCTGGGAACGATTCGAGGCTTATTCTACAAGAGCTTCACTGGGGGGTTGGCCAACGACACACGCCGTGCGACCCATGACCAGCCTTCTTACTTCGAAGCGGGCGCCAATTGCCTGACGGTGTTGATGAATGTATCGGTTGCGCGGGTCAGCGTACGGTCTCGCCGATACGCGACTCCCAGTTCACGCCACAGTTCTTCGCCTTTGATCGGAATCAGCTTCACGCGCCCGGCCAGCACCTGATCACGAGCAAAGCTAGCGCTGATCAGCGAAACTCCGAGGCCCGCTGCCACGAAGCTCTTGATCATTCCCACACTGGGTAGTTCCATCCGCACTTGCAGTTTGTCCGAATAAGGACGAAAGAGCTTATCCATTACCCGCCGGCTGAATCCCGTCTTTGGCAATAGCATCGGCTGCTTCGCAATTTCGCTGACGGGAACAACGTCCATTTTTGCCAGCGGACTTTGCGGGTTCACCATCAGCATCAGCTGATCGCGAAAAATCGAGTGTGCCTTCAGGCTCGAACTCTTCACCGGCATAGTCACAATACCGACGTCGATCGTGCCGTTCTCTAATTTCTCGACAATCTTGTAGCTGAAATTGCGATAAATGCTGAGCTGCACATTGGGATACAGACTGCAATATTTAGCGAAGACATCGGGCAGGACATAAAGGCAGGTCGCCTCGTTCGCGCCCACCGTAATCGTGCCGCGTGGCATCGAGCCTTGGTCGGCCACCGCGAGCAGGGACTCGTCTTTCATCTGTAGCATGCGTTCGGCATAAGCGAAAAGCACGCGGCCTGCGGGAGTCAGCGTTACGTCCTTCCCCGCGCGGTCTAGCAAGCGGTCGCCGTATTCCTGCTCAAGTTGTCGGATTTGCGCGCTCACGGCCGATTGCGAGCGAAAGATTTTCTGCCCGGCGCGGGAAAAGCTGCCAAGCTTGGCCACTTCCATGAAGGTGACGAGTTGGTCAAAGTCCATGGTAGCGGGAATTATACAGGCAGTGATTAGTGGCTAGTGATCAGTGGATCGGAGTTCGTGGTCCGTGCTCCGTGGTGCGTAGTTCGGAGTTCGTGATTTGTGGGTTGTGGCTCGTGCTCTCGCCGGATAATTTGAGCACACGCCTGGAGAGATAAACATTCGCATCACACGGGAGAGGGGCGAACCACGGATCACAGATCACGGGTTCACGAGCCACGAACCACTACTTCTCAACCTCCGCCAGCTGCACCAACTCCGGCGCGGCCTGCACATTCGACGCATGCAATCCACATTCGCTCTTGGCGAAACCTGACCATCGCCCAGCGCGTTGGTCTTCTCCGGGGGCAACGGCGCGAGTGCAGTGCATGCAGCCAATGCTCGGATAATCGCGGTCGTGCAGAACGTTGTAAGGAACTCCATGCTTGATCACGTATCGCCAGACCTGCTCGCGCGTCCAGTCGGCCAGTGGACTGATCTTCACCAGATTGAATTTCGCGTCCCAATCTACTTTTCGAATTCCTGCCCGCGCGGAGGTCTGATCGCGGCGAATCGCCGTTACCCATGCGTCGAGGTTTGCCAATTTTCGTCGCAGCGGCTCTACTTTCCGCAAACTGCAGCACTGGTCAGGATCCCGCGCCCATAAAGCCTTTCCATATCTATGTTCCTGCTCTTCCGGCGTCAGTCGCGAGTAGAGCCGATCGATATGAATTCCATAGTGCTCCTCAACCCGATCCATTAAATCGTAAGTCTCAGGAAAGAGAAATTCCGTGTCGCCGGTGAAGACTTTTACCCGGGGATTCACCCTATGAGCAATATCGAGCAGTGCCATGCCCTCGACACCCATTCCTGTAGCGAGCTCTATGTCATCTCCGTAGGTTGAAAACGCCCACGCCAGCACCTCTTCAGGCTTCCAGCTCTCTGCAATTACCTGCACTCTCTGGAAATCGACTTTCATTCGGCATTCTCCGGGGAACCGAAATTCATTTCTGTATTTTCGTGAGACAACGCGTATTGACTGAATTGCTGTTTCAGACGTTCACGATCCGCAAGCCGCACGACTTCACCGACCACGAGCAGGCGCGGGCCGCCATATCGCAAGGAATCAAAGAGGCGAGCGACGGTCGTAACATGCAGTCGTTCCAAACCGGTGGTTGCGCCGGAAATAATCGCGCAGGGCGTTTCCGGCAAGACGCCCGATTTCAGCAGGCGTTTTTGAAGAGCACGCAAATCGTGCCCAGGCATGTAGACAACAATGGTCGCATTGGACGGCAGGCGATCAGGCCAACTCGCAGTTTGTTCGGCGCTCTTGCTGCTGCCGGTCAAGAGCACGAGCGACGAAGAAACATCGCGATGCGTCAGCGGAAGCTGAACCGTTGCGGCGGCACCCGTTGCGGCAGTAATTCCGGGCACAACTTCAATTTCGATTCCAGCCTGCCGCAGAGCTTCCAGTTCCTCGCCGCCGCGCCCAAAGATGAAGGGATCGCCGCCCTTGAGTCTGACAACCTGCAACCCGAGCAGGCCGTATTGCACAAGCAGTCGATTGATTTGCTCTTGCGATGTGCTTGGTTTCCCGCAACGCTTGCCGACGTTCACCAACTCAGCCGTTGCCGGAATCAAGCGCAATATTTCTTCACTGACCAGTTCGTCGTGCAGCACCACATCCGCGCCGCGCAGCACTCGCGCCGCCTTCAACGTCAACAGATCGGGATCGCCGGGACCAGCGCCGACCAAGAACACTTTGCTGCGTGGGCTCAATTGGTCCTCCCACGCTGCGTGTCTTTTCTGTTATCGAAGGCTTGGCGGCTAGCAAGCTCATGCAGCAGTTTCTTCCGTGCTTCGGCATCCAAGTGGGAGGCATTCAACTGCTCGCGAGATTCCCCGAGTTCCTCCAGCCACTTTTCGTACTCAGGGCCAAATTGTTCCTCGAGTTCTTTGCGCAGACGCTGTGCCAGCGAGGGACTTCGCCCATTCGTCGAAATGGCAATCTGCAGGTCCCCCCGATTTACCACTGCCGGGTAATAAAAATCGCAATTTTCCGGATCATCCACGGCATTGCACAGAACATTGCGCAGCTTCGCTTGCCGAAAAATCTGAGTATTCACTTCGTGTGAATTCGTCGCGGCGATCACGATCGAAATACCATCCAGGTCGCGCGGATCGAACTCTCGCGGCTTCCAACTAAGCTTCCCTTCAAAATCCCAGCGCCGAATCTGAAACACGGCTTTGGGCGCAACTACCTGTACAGTCGCGTCAGCATCGAGCAGCCCGCGAATCTTTCCCTCTGCCACGGTGCCCGCGCCGACTACCAGGCACCGGCGTCCTTCGAGTTTTAGAAAAATTGGAAACATGCTCGCTTCCCAAAAACAAAAAGCCCATCGCCAGGTTCTGCTGGCGATGGGCCTCTGTACCGGTACTTCTAAACTCTCAGGTCAGCTCTCCCGTGCCAGCGTGCGCACACATACAACAACAAGCGCAGCACTGACAACACATTTGCCGAGACGAGCTCATATACCGTTTAGATGATAGAAACCACTGAACGATCCTGTCAACGTTACGATTTGACATTACCACGCAAAATTCAGATCGGAGACATCGAAAATGCAGCTCAATGTGCCATAGCTGGTCCCTTGCCGCCTTTGGGTTTCTGCATCAGCAACAAGAGGGGCAGCAAAATAATGAACATCCAACCCAGGAATCTGAACACGTCGTTATAAGAAAGCATGGACGCCTGCTGTTGCAGCATTCCCCAGATTGCGCCTTGTGCCATGTGAGAAGCTGTGACTGGATCAGATCCCCTGGACATAAATAGCTGTCTGAGACCGGCCAACGTTTTCTGGGCCTGCGGGCTGCCATAATTGACGTGCTCGCCCAAATAATGAATGTGCGCCTGCATGTGGCGGAACTGCAGAGTTTCGACAACTGAAATTCCGACGCTCGCGCCGATATTGCGCATCAAGTTGAAAACGCTGGTCGCGTTTCCCATGCGCTCTCGCGGAATCGGATCATTCGTAACCGTTGTGAGTGGGACAAAAATTAACCCCAACCCCGCTCCCTGCAACATCAGCGGCCACCAGAAATTCCAAAAGCCTACGTCGAGACTAAAGAAAGAAACTGCAAACATTGCTCCCGCCGTGGCCGTCAAACCTGCCGCTAAAAGTTTGCGCGAGTCCACTTTGCCTGTCAGAATTCCGACTACCGGCATAAATAGAAAAGACGCAAGGCCACGCGGCAGGTTCGTCACCCCGGCGTGTGTCGCTGTATACCCAAGCAGCTCCTGCATTAGCAGCGGCAGCAAGACCGTGCTTCCATAGAGCACGAAGCCAACAATCGTCATCAAAAACGTTCCCACGGCATACGACCGGTATCGAAACACCCCGAGATCAATCACCGGATGTCTGGCCTTCAGCTCGCGAACGATCAAACCGCCAAGCCCCAGCACAGCCAATACCGCAAGGACAATAATGAAGTGTGAACCAAACCAATCTTCTTCTTGTCCCTTGTCGAGCATGATTTGCAACGCGCCAATACCAACGACCAACAGTCCAATCCCCCAGTAATCAATGCCCGTTTTCTCGCGCTTCAAATAAGGGGGATCAAAAATGAACGCCTGCGTCAGCAAGATCGCAATCACACCGATGGGCACGTTTATATAAAAGACCCAGCGCCAGCTGTAATTGTCAGTTAGCCAGCCACCGAGCACCGGGCCAAGCATCGGCGCGACCACGATGCCCAGCGCCCAAAACGCCATTGCCTGCCCACGCTTTTGTGGAGCAAACGATTCGAGCAGAATCGCCTGCGAAAGGGGCTGCAATCCTCCTCCACAGGCACCCTGAATGATGCGGAACATAATTAGGAATCCGAGCGAGGGCGCCAAGCCGCAGGCAAACGACGCTGCGGTAAATCCAGTGACCGCCAACATCAAAAGGCGTTTTCGTCCGAAGCGTCCGGCCAGCCAGCCCGTCATTGGGAGCACGATCGCGTTCGCCACAAGATAAGAAGTGAGCGTCCACGTCGCTTCGTCAATCGTGGCAGACAGATTGCCCGCGATGTGCGGCAAGGAAACGTTGACCACCGTTGTATCCAGCACTTCCATGAATGTGCTGGACATGACCGCAATCGCGATCAGCCACGGATTGATCTCCGGTTGAGCTTGCGGGGATTGGGCTTGCGGTTGGGAACTCATCGTGCGACGTACGAATGCAAACTACATTCGATTCCTTTGGCCTGCCAAAGGCTTCACCAAGCTGCGGTTAAAGCGGGACAGGTTTGGGGAAGCGGGCGTCCTCGCCGCAAATTCCGCTCCTAAGACCGTCATGCTCTTGCTGTATCCTCAATTCGAACTTGAGTATGGATACACGGCGCCTGCGGGTCACGAACGGGTTCTTGATCATCTCCGCGTTTACTCTCTGTGTGGTGCTTCCGTTTATCAAACTAGGAATTCCCTCGGGCCACGACTTCGAGTTTCACTTTAACTCCTGGATCGAAGTAGCTGAACACTGGAGGCAAGGCACCTTCTACCCACACTGGGCCGCGCTAGCCCATTTCGGATACGGTGGCGCTCGCTTCGTCTTTTATCCGCCGTTTTCGTGGACATTGGGAGCGCTGCTCGGAATTGTTCTGCCTTGGAAATTCGTGCCTGCCGCTTATATATGGATTGTCCTCACCCTTGCAGGCTGGTCGATGTTTTTGCTCGCACGAAAGTGGTTTTCGTACCGCAGTGCGATTTTTGTTGCGTTGCTTTACGCCACCAATCCTTACACCCTGGTAATTGTCTATTGGCGAAGCGCTCTCGCGGAACTCATGGCAGCAATTTATTTGCCTCTGCTACTGCTCTTGATTTTGCGCTTAGAAAAAAATGCTCGATGGACTCTGGTTCCTCTAAGTCTGCTACTGGCTGCGGGTTGGCTGACCAATGTGCCTAGCGCTGTGATGATGACTTATTCAATTGCCATACTCGCTGTGGTCATTGCGTTTAGGCGGAGATCATTCTCCCTGCTTGCCACCATGGCCGCAGCTGTCCTACTCGGCGCGATGTTGGCGGGCTTCTATCTTGTGCCGGTTTTTCACGAGCAAAGCTGGGTAAATATCAGCCAGGTGCTCGCTCCGGGCGTGCGCCCGGTCGACAATTTCTTGTTTACCAACACCACAGATGCTGACCACAATCTCTTCAACCTGCTGATCTCGATTGTGGCCGTCTTTCAAATAGCCCTGTTAGGGCTGGCGCTATGGGGTAGTCGCCGGGGATTGATCGTTGCTCGACTGCAAAAAAAAGATGCTCGAAGTCCTTTGCAAACGACCAACGACGAACCACCAACGACGCTGTTTTCACTCCTGCTTGTATGGAGCATCGTCTGCGCGCTGCTCATGGTGCGCCCTACATTGCCATTCTGGCTGTACCTCCCCGAGCTTCGGTTCGTGCAGCTTCCCTGGCGATGGCTACTCTGCCTGAATGTTCCGTTTGCGCTTGCAATTACTTTTGGAGTTCGCCGCTGGTGGCTGCGCGCGATCGTGTGCGCGGCGGCGCTGGCAACTTTCCTGGTTGTGTGGCACCGTGTTCAAGTTCCCTGGTGGGACAACGCAGGCGACATTCAGGAGATGCTCGATAACCAGCAGGACGGCACCGGCAACGAAGGAGTCGATGAATACGTACCCGCTACAGCCGATTCCTACGATATAAACCACAACGCGCCTCTAGTGCGCTTTGAGGGCAACGCTGCCGTGCGCATTAATGTCCAGCAATGGCTCGCCGAGCGGAGGCGTTTTCTCGTAAATTCGAGCGCGCCAGGCAATCTTGTCGTGCGGCTGTTTAACTATCCTTCGTGGAAGGTTCGCGTGAACGGCAGGCTCGCGAAGACGGGAACAACAGCGCGCACGGGACAAATGACGATTGCAATTACAGCCGGTCAAAGTCAGATAGAAATCGACTTCGTTCAAGGCCGAGACCGCATGGTTGGAATGCTATGTTCAGCTGTCGCATTCATTGTGCTGCTGATCTGCTTGATTGTGTTCCACCGACGACCAGCTTTTTTAGCTCGCAGCTCATCGCTCATAGCTCGTACCTCATGACGGATGGCGCATGACGCATGACCCACGACGCATGACCACTCCCATTCTCATCGCCACCTCGAACCCCGGCAAAATCCGCGACTTTGCCGGTGCAGCGTCTGCACTCGGAATTCAGGTTGCAGCGATCCCGAACTTCTCGTCACTCACTCCTGTCGTTGAAGATGGCGCGACCTTCGAAGCTAACGCGCGCAAGAAAGCGGAAATGTACAGCAAGTCTGTTCCCGGCGCGATCATCATCGCCGACGACTCCGGCCTCGAAGTCGATGCGCTGGGCAGAGCTCCGGGCGTCCATTCCGCGCGGTACGCTGCCGACGAGCCACATAAAGCCGAAGCCAATACCGACGACCAAGCCAACAAGGCGAAGTTAATCCGCGAAATTAGCCGAGTGCCGTCTGAAAAACGTACAGGTCGTTTCGTCTGTTGGATCGCAGCCGCCCGCGATGGGAAGACGCTCGCAGTCTTCAAAGGCAAGGCCGAAGGCTTGATCCTTGAAGCGCCTCGTGGCAGCAACGGCTTCGGCTACGATCCGCTGTTTTATTTTCCGCAGATCGGCAAGACATTCGCCGAACTTACGCCTGAAGAAAAGGCCAACTACAGCCATCGCGGCGCCGCATTCCGAAAATTTCTGGAATGGTATCGCGACGCGTGCTGAACGAATCCGACCTCGCCAATTGACTCCAAGTAGTACACGCTGCGGGCAAAAACAATCCTGGTTCAGCCCACCTTCCTTGACGCAACACGTTTGCGACCAACATAATAAAAAGTTCGTCTAATACTGCTGGAGAAATTAGGGACGATTGGCTTCTGCTCCGAGTTCAGCACCTCCAACCATACATCGTGGCGTAGCTCCTCTTCGAGCCGGCCACGGTCACTCTTTTTTGTTGCGCCGCTTGCATTCCCTGAGCGGCATCGTTCCTATCGGCTTTTTTCTAATCGAGCATTTTTTCTCGAATGCTTACGCGACCAAAGGTCCCGGCGCTTATACCAAACAGGTTGCGTTCCTCAGCAGCTTTCCATTTGTGTTTTGGCTCGAACTATTCGGAATCTGGCTGCCGATTCTCTATCACTCGCTCTACGGCTTCTACATCTGGTATCGCGGCGAGAGCAATGTCACCGATTACCCCTGGGCCGGCAACTGGATGTATTCCGCGCAGCGCTGGACGGGCGCCATCGCCTTCTTCTATATCGTCTGGCACACGTGGCATCTGCGCTTTAGCGGCGTGCACATTTTGAGCTATCCGGCATCAGCCTTCGGCAAAGTGCAAATGGAGTTTCATAATCCCTGGGCGGTCGGGTTTTACGCTGTAGGAATTTTCTGCGCGTCGTGGCACTTCGGTTATGGCCTGTGGCTGTTCGCGGCCAAGTGGGGGATTTTCCAGGGTCCGATCGCGCAGAAACGCTGGGGCTATGTTTGCTTCATTATCGCCATCGGATTCATGGTTGTCGGGGCGGTCACGATGTACTCGTTCCTGACCACGCCGCAGCAGCCAGTACAGCCGGTAGGAAGCGATATGGATTCGTTCACCATGCGATGAGAAATCATTCACCACGGAAACACGGAGTAGCACCAAATTACGAATGGCTTTTATCAGTGACTTCGTGTCTCGGTGGTGAAAAAAAGCAAATGCCAGCTAATCCCACAATCATCGTTGTCGGTGGCGGACTCGCCGGACTCGCGGCCACGATCAAGATCGCCGAAATGGGTGGCCACGTCGACCTTTTCTCTATCGTGCCCGTCAAACGTTCGCATTCCGTTTGCGCGCAAGGCGGAATCAATGCTGCCAAGAACCTCAAGGGCGAAGGCGACTCCACCTGGATACATTTTGACGACACGGTTTACGGCGGCGACTTCCTCGCCAACCAGCCTCCGGTCAAAGCCATGTGCGAGGCTGCGCCGGGCATCATCGATCTGCTCGATCGCATGGGCGTGCCTTTCAACCGCACTCCCGAAGGCTTGCTCGATTTCCGTCGCTTTGGTGGCACGCTGCATCACCGAACCGCATTTGCCGGAGCGACTACCGGCCAGCAACTTCTTTATGCGCTCGATGAGCAGGTTCGCAGATATGAATCCGAAGGCAAAGTAACGAAATTCGAATCTTGGGAATTTCTTTCCGCCGTGCTCGACTCGCAGCGTATCTGCCGCGGAATCTGCGCCATGGATCTGCGTTCGATGGAAGTTCGCACCTTCCCCGCCGACGCTCTCCTGATCGCGACCGGTGGCATCGGCGCGATCTTTGGCAAGAGCACAAATTCTGTGGTCTGCACCGGATCGGCGCAGTCGGCGCTCTATCAGCAAGGTTGCTATTACGCCAACGGAGAATTCATCCAGGTCCATCCCACATCAATTCCCGGTGAAGACAAGCTTCGCCTGATGTCGGAATCCGCGCGCGGTGAGGGCGGACGCGTCTGGGTCCCAAAACAGCTCGGAGACAAACGCGACCCGGTTTCGATTCCAGAAAAAGACCGCTGGTACTTTCTCGAAGACTGGTATCCCAAATACGGCAATCTCGTTCCCCGCGACGTCGCCACTCGCGCAATCTTCAAAGTGGTTTACGAGCACAACCTCGGCATCGACGGTAAGCCGATGGTCTATCTCGATCTCACACACATCGACCGCGCCACGCTGAACCGGAAACTCGAAGGCATCCTCGAAATTTACGAAAAGTTTGTCGGCGACGATCCGCGCGAAACGCCAATGAAGATTTTCCCCGGCATGCACTACACCATGGGCGGCCTATGGGTCGATTTCAATCAAGCCACGAACATTCCTGGGATTTTCGCTGCCGGCGAGTGCGAGTATCAATATCATGGCGCGAATCGCTTGGGCGCCAATTCCCTCGTGTCATGTATTTTCGGCGGATTCACCGCCGGCCCGAACGCGTTCCGCTACGCCAAGAATCAGTCAGCCGCTACGGGTAACGACCATTTCGATTCCGAGCGCAAGCGTCAGGAAGAAATCAACGCTGGCTTGATGAAGTCGGTAGGCACCGAGAATCCATTTAAGCTTTGGCGCGAACTGGGTGAATTGATGACTAAAGACTGCACCGTCATTCGCTACAACAACAATCTCGTGCAGACCGACGCCAAGCTGGTCGAACTGCTTGAACGCTTCCAGCGAATTAACTTGAGCGATCGTTCCATGTGGGCGAACACATCGTTCGCATTCACGCGCCAGCTTTACAACATGCTTCAGTTGTCGCGGGTAATTGCCCAAGGTGCACGGATGCGCAATGAATCCCGCGGTGCGCATTACAAACCGGACTTCCCCGAACGCGACGACAAGAACTGGCTCAAGACAACCAAAGCATATTTCGCGCCCGACGCGGATGAACCCAAATTTGAATTTGAACCGGTGGACGTGAGTTTGATTCCGCCGAGGTCGAGGAAGTATTGAAGTGAAGTTTTGCGCGCGCTGGCAATTGCGGCGAGACGAAGTTCATCCTGGACTTGACGGATTAAAGGTCTCGTATCAGGGCACGTCTTCAGACGTGCCAAGAGTGTCCGCAACAGCCCGAACGGGCTTTAGCCCCGGCGACAGGTTATCCAGATCAAACTCTGAATGAGCCGAGGAATACTCGTATTCCGATGCCCTTACCACTAATCCCGCGACCACGGGATTTTCTGTAATGTACTCACAAATCCTCTTTGTAGCTTCCGGATCCTTCACACGCACTTCTGAAAATCCGCGCTCCCAAACTGGAGACCTGAACCCTAATTCTTTGCCGCCGCGAAATGCGAAACCGCCTTTGATGAACTGAACAGCTCGTTCAATGCTGAGTTCAGGGCCGACGGTGATCAGCACATGAAAATGGTCGGGCATAACCAGCGAATTCATGAAGTAGATATTTGCCCTGCGAGCGATACTGGTACAGCACACCTATAAGCAACTTGGCTGACCGATCCGACTGTAAGAGTCGGCGTTTCCGCGCGATGGATGATGTCACAAAGAACGTGCGGACTCCGGCAATGATATTCGCGGACTGTGCGCGCCGGACAGGGATTGCCATGCAGTGGCTGAAGCCAGCTTCCTTTTTTGGGAGTTCGTCTAGCACGTCTGAAGACGTGCCCTGATACGAACCTTATGGTGCAGGCGGAGGAGTGTCTGTGACGAGTGAACATTCGGTCTTTACCGATTGTGGATCGCTCGTACCTATCAGGTCTAAACTCCATTCCACAAATGGTCCCGGTTCGGCACGCGTAAATGGTCGCCTCCAGGGCGGTGTCGTAAAATGTTCGAGAACAATGCCTGATCGTAAATCTGTCCTCTTCAAAATCCGCCGCCAAGCCTCTCCCAACGACAAGCCTCGCTGGGAAGAATTCGAACTCTCCTGGCACCCCGGGATGAACGTGATCTCCTCGATGATGGAGATCGCCCGCAATCCCGTCACACGCGACGGCAAGACGACCACGCCGATCACTTACGATTCGAATTGCCTCGAAGAGGTCTGCGGGTCCTGCGCCATGCTGATCAACGGCCGCGCCCGCATGGCCTGCTCCGCACTGGTCGACAAACTCGAGCAGCCGATCACTCTCGAACCGCTTTCGAAGTTTCCCGTCATTCGCGATCTGTCCGTCGATCGCAGCGTCTTATTCGAAAATTTGAAGCGCGTCAAAGCCTGGGTTCCGATCGATGGCACATACGACCTTGGCCCCGGACCGCGCATGACCATGCATGAGCAGGAGCAGGCGTATCCCCTTTCGCGCTGCATCTCGTGCTGCTGCTGCATGGAAGTCTGCCCGCAGTTCAACGAGCACACCGGCTTTGTTGGCGCTGCGACAATCTCACAGGTGCGGCTGTTCAATACACACACGACAGGCGCTGCCCTGAAACGCGAGCGACTGCTGGCTCTCATGGGCGACGGTGGAATTCAGGAATGCGGTTACGCCCAGAACTGCGTCGAGATTTGCCCGAAGGATATTCCGCTCACCCGCTCCATTTCTGAAGTCGGCGGCGCCGTGATGAAGCAGGCCATTGGCGACCTATTTCGGCGATAAGCTCTCCGACAAGTTACTCTTGACACTTTTCGTAACGTGACCGAAAAAGTTTGCCACTTTTCGCTCTTCACAAATCCACAATCAGGGTGCCCCACCCTAAGCAGTTTTCGTAGGGTGGGTTACGCACTGAATTCAAAGAAGATCTTTCCGGCCACCCAGGTACTTAGAACGGCATCTTAGCTGCAAACTGAATAATCGTCCGCCACACTTCGTAACCGGGAGGTAACCAGCGGGAACTGCGGTCTTCAATCTAAGGTAATCGAGAAATTTGAACTTTTTGTCTTGGAATTTTACGGAAACGTCTTAGAATGAACACCTGTAAACCTGCTGCCAATTTGCCGATGAGGATTCAGAAGCAGACCGTAATCATTCTCGCTACTCTGGCCCTGAGTTGCCAGGCCTTTGCTGTTCGCCCCGTCGTGCCGCCACATTACCACCGCATGCACCGTATCCATTTTCGTCACCTGCGGTGGAACCCGGTATTCAAGCCTTCGCACGAGTCGTTGCTGTTGCAGAATGAAGAAATCGATCGCCTGAACCTGCCGCGCATTTATAACGACAGGCAACTTGAGAAGCTGAAGGCGAGCGGCGATCTGGTTCCGATCATTCCGACCGAGGCGCTGCGAATTCAGCCGTCGCTCGATCCGACGCGCCGCTATTGTCGTCCGTGGACGATGGATTTCCTCGAAGACATTAGCACGGCGTACTACAAAGAATTCCACCAGCAAATCCAAGTCAACTCGGCAGTCCGCACCATTCTGGTTCAGAAAAAGCTTCGCCGTCACAACCGCAACGCCGCACCAGAGTACGGTGAAACAGCTTCGTCGCACTTGGCAGGATTGACTGTCGACTTGCAACGCCGCGGCATGAGCAAAGCGCAAATCAGATGGATGGAAGACTATCTTCGTCCGCTCCATGAAGAAGGCTTAGTTGAGCCCGAAGAAGAACGACGCCAATGGTGCTTCCACATTATGGTCGCCGGCGCCTACGACCAGTGGCGGGCCAACAAGATGCTGGCTGAGCAGGAAGATGTGGACAAGACTGTCTCCGACATCGTTAGCGTCGGCTTGGAAACCACTACGCTGGGTACTCAGCAGGCAACGCTGCAGTAAGCGTCCAGCATTCAGCATTCAGCATTCAGCATCAGCGTTCAGCACTCAGTCAGCCGCTTCGTTCACTCAAGACGCCAACATTCGCCCTAATGTCATTCCGAACCGGCTTCAGCGGTGGGTGCCTGCCGTGAGCCACTGACCGACGGTAGAAGTCCAATGGAAATCTGCTTTTCGCGTCACAGACAACAGATTCCTTCGGGATTAGATGAAGCCTCGTACTGAGTACTGACTGCTACTATCGACCCATGCTCATCCTGATGGCCGGCCTTCCCGGGACAGGCAAAAGCGCGCTCAGCCGCGCACTGGCCGAGCGACTCGACGGAACAGTCATTGACAAGGACGTAGTCCGCGCTGCGCTCTTCCCTCCTGCCGACATCGAGTATTCAACGGAGCAAGACGATTTCTGCATGGCAGTCATGCTGAAAGTCGCCGGATATTTGTTCCGCAAAGATCCCTCGCGTTTCATTTTCGTTGATGGCCGCACGTTCTCGCGTCGATATCAGCTCAAGCGCGCCACTGGATACGCAGAAGCCCTCGGCCAGCCATGGCGAATTATCGAGTGCGTCTGCCGTGAAGAAAGCGCGCGCAAGCGCCTGGCAAGCGACGACGCTCATCCCGCCGGCAATCGTAATTTCGATCTTTACCTTGAAGTAAAAGCCCGACTCGAAGAAATTACATTTCCCAAGATCGTGATCGACACCGACCAGCCGCTGGTAGCCTGCATGAAGCTAGCTCAGTCTGCCCTAAGTTAATCGAGCCGTTAACGCGCCGTTATCCGAACCGCCTTAACGATAAGGAATCTGCTTTTCATCGCGACCCCGCGCGGAGGCCGAAAGCAATGTCGTACAATGCTGTTTCGTTTTGTCATCTTAGGAGCAACAATGCGCAATGTTCTCGCTGTCTTGCTAGTGTTCTGTTCGACCTGCATGTTTTCGCAAACATCCCATCCAGCTGCTAAACCTGCGGCAAGAAGGTCCACTAGCGCTGCCGCACCGGCCAAGCCGACCGCCATCATCGACACAACCGCGGGCAAGATGACCTGCACGCTGCTTCCCGACAAGGCTCCAATCGGCGTAGCTAACTTCATCGGGCTTGCACGGGGCACAAAGGATTGGACCAACCCGTTCAACGGAAAAAAAATGCACGGCGTACCTCTCTATAACGGAACGGTTTTTCATCGCGTGATTCCTGAATTCATGATCCAGGGCGGAGATCCGCTCAGCACCGACCCTTCTCGCGCTGGCATGGGTGGCCCCGGATACAAGTTCAAGAATGAAACTTCTCCTGACCTGTTATTTGATCGCCCAGGACGCCTTGCCTACGCAAATTCGGGTCCTGACACAAATGGGTCACAGTTCTTTATCACCGAAGTCCCTTACCCCAGCTTGAATGGCGGCTACACGATCTTCGGGCAGTGCGATGACCCGAGCGTCGAAGTTGTAAAGCAAATTGCGCGCATGCCGCGCAACATGGCGAACGACCGGCCCGACGATCCAGTAAAGATCAATAAAATTACGATTCTGCACGCAGGCGCGACCCACGCACCGGTGCATCATCCGCTGAAGCCTGCAACAAAAACAAAGTAGTGCTGTCATGTCGACTGGACTTTAGTCCGCCAAGGATCTGCTGTTTCACAGGCCGATT
Organism: Terriglobales bacterium; assembly: GCA_035651475.1. Taxonomy (GTDB): domain Bacteria; phylum Acidobacteriota; class Terriglobia; order Terriglobales; family Acidobacteriaceae; genus Gp1-AA145. Next base: position 99,036 of record DASRFP010000024.1, read on the forward strand.
CGGAATGAGTTGAAGAAAGGAATCGCATGTCTCGCCAACCTGGCACTTACGCAACTTTCAATACCTCTGAAGGCACAATCGTCTGCCGTCTGTTCGAAACGGAAGCGCCGAAGACTGTGCAAAATTTCACCGATCTCGCAGAAGGCAAACGTGAGTGGAAGCACCCGAGCACCGGCAGGAAGAGCTCAGACCGCCTTTACGACGCCACAATCTTTCATCGCGTGATCCCGAACTTCATGGTCCAGGGCGGCGACCCAGCTGGTACCGGTTTCGGCGGCCCCGGTTATCAGTTTGAGGACGAAACAAGGAACTCGCCGCACAAATTCGATAAGCCCGGCAAACTCGCCATGGCCAATGCCGGCCCGAACACGAACGGCTCGCAGTTTTTCATCACCGTCGCGCCTGCTCAATGGCTCACCGGCAAGCACACAATTTTTGGCGAAGTGATCGAGGGGCAGGAGATTGCAGACAAGATCGCCAACCTTCCACGCGGCCGGAACGATCGTCCGAACAAGGATGTGGTGTTGCAATCGGTCGTGATCGAGAGAGTGTAGCTCAGCCCACGACAGCGCGTTGACGCAATAATGTTGCCTGAGTGTGCAGATCGCAAATCGCGATCGCCAGCGCATCAGCGGCATCGGCCGGTTGCGGAATCTCTTGAAGGCTCAGCAGTCGGGCAACCATCATCTGCACTTGTTGTTTCTCGGCACGGCCATAACCTACTACCGAAGATTTAATTGTCAGCGGCGCATATTCCGCTATTTCTATTTTTTGCAAGGACGCCGCCAGCATCGCCACGCCCCGCACTTGGCCAAGTTTAAGCGCCGACTTTGCGTTTATCGAGTAGAAAACATCTTCGATCGCCACCCGGTCAGGTTGATGATCGTCAATGACTTCGCCAAGTCGATCGAATACCGTCGACAAGCGAAGTGACATCGGTTCACGCGTTGAAAGGCGGATTCCGCCGAAGGAAACACAGGTGAGTTTGCCTGCCCCATCTAAGTCAACCACCCCATACCCGGTGCATTCCGTACCGCAGTCGATGCCCAAAACGCGCATGTTGCGAAAAGTGTACTAGACTTGCGGTCGCTAACTGCAATCAAACTTGTACTTGATGATCCTCGCAATGGCGATGCTGGCAATCGTAAATTCCAATAACTCCGCACCTTTCAGCTAAGTCAAACGATGATAATCTAATGTTTCCGTCCTACAAGAAGCGCGTTGGTAGTGTATGCCGCGAAACATTTGGTTTCTAAGCGGCGGAAAATTCCATCTTTTACGCAAGAGGAGCAGGCGATGAAAATTGGGATACTGACCGGCGGTGGCGACTGCCCTGGATTAAATGCAGTCATTCGGGCCGCCGTCCGCAAGGGCACCTTTCATTTCGACGATAAATTCGTCGGCTTTCTCGAAGGCTGGCGCGGCTTAATGGAAAACAAAACCATGCCGCTCGACTTGCAGGCGGTCGCTGGAATCCTACCCCGAGGCGGCACCATTCTTCGCACATCGCGCACCAATCCCGCGAAAAAACCTGACGGTCTCGAGACTTGTATCGCAACTCTGAAGAAAAATGGCGTCGACGCGCTGATCGCAATCGGTGGCGACGATACGCTTTCTGTCGCCACAAAACTTTCCGATAAGGGAGTGAAAGTCGTCGGCGTCCCCAAGACGATTGACAACGATCTCTCCGGAACTGATTTCACGTTCGGCTTCGACACCGCGGTCAACATCGTTACTGAGGCCATTGATCGCGTGCACACCACTGCCGAAGCGCACAATCGCGTGATGGTTGTCGAAGTTATGGGACGCGATGCCGGCTGGATCGCGATCTACAGCGGTATTGCGGGCGGCGCTGATGTCATTCTGATTCCCGAGCAGCCATTCGATGTCGATAAAGTTGCCGCCAAGATCCGCATGCGCCACGCACGTGGGCGTTACTTCAGTATTGTTGTCGTTGCCGAAGGCGCCAGGTTCGCGAAGACGTCTGATGGCAACGTAAAAGTCAACGAGGAAAAAGATGAGTTCGGACACGCGCGCCTCGGAGGCATTGGCAACGCTCTCGCCCATGAACTCGAACATCGCACAGGATTCGAAACACGGACGGTTGTGCTCGGGCACGTTCAGCGCGGTGGAACACCGACTGCCTTCGATCGCGTTCTAGCGACCCGCTATGGCTTGGGCGCAATTGATATGGTCCATCGAGGAGAATTCGGAAGAATGGCCGCGCTGCGCGGAAACAAAATTGTGTCGGTCCCGCTGGCAGAAGCTACTGGCACCAACCGCCGAGTCGACCAGGAAATGCTCGATGCTGCTTTCGGCATTCTGGAAGACGTGGAAAAAGAAGCTGTCGCAGGCTGACCAGTAAACAAGATCGAAACGGTTGCCCCACCCTTGTCGCGGTTTTTTGCGAGAGGGTGGGGATTTTGATTTGAATGACCGGAGTATCACTTTCTAGATTCCCCGGCCGTTCAATCTCTCCGTCGCAAGCGCATTAACCGCTACGCTAAATGCTGACCATGGGCCTGAACCACCTCGATTTTGCGATCATCGCCGTCTATCTCGTTGCCGTCACAATTTTCGGCATTCGCTTTCGCAAGCGCCAGCGCAATTTGCGCGACTATTTTCTGGCCAGCCGGGATATCCCCTGGTGGGCCATCGCTCTATCGATCGTTGCCGCTGAAACCAGCACGCTAACCATCATCAGCATTCCTGGTCTCGCTTACACTTCCGATTTCACCTTCCTGCAAGTGGTTATGGGGTACGTCATTGGCAGGTTCATCATTGCCTTCGTGCTTCTGCCGCACTACTTTCGCGGGGAGTTATTCACCGCCTACGAGTTGATCGAGAGGCGGTTCGGGCCACGCCTGCGAACGCTTACGTCAGGCCTATTCCTGGTCACGCGGGCAGCGGCTGAAGGCGTACGTGTTTACGCTGTCTCGATTGTTGTCTCCATTGCTTTAGGTACGGGCGAAATTTTCTCAATCGCGATCATAACCGTATTGACGCTGATTTATACCTTCGAGGGCGGCCTGGCTGCGGTGATTTGGACCGATGTTGTGCAAACGGTGATCTATGTCGCCGGAACGCTAGTCGGGCTTGTGACAATCATTCATTATGTGCCCGGCGGTTGGACGGGTATCCACCAGGCTGCGGCCGCGGCACATAAGTTCCGCACCTTCGATTTCTCGCCGAATTTTTTTAAGGCATACACGTTTTGGGCAGGACTGATCGGCGGAGCTTTCCTGACAACTGCAAGTCATGGCACGGATCAGCTCATTGTGCAGCGCCTTCTGGCTGCACGGAACCAACGGCAGTCGGTCGCAGCTTTGCTCTCAAGTGGCGGCGCGATTCTGCTTCAGTTCGGGTTATTCCTGCTGCTCGGCGTCATGCTCTTTGCGTACTATCAGCTTCCCGCGGCGCATTTTGGCAGGGCCGACAACATTTATCCGAGTTTCATTGTCACGCGTATGCCACATGGAATTTCCGGACTGCTGATCGCAGCAATTCTGGCGGCGGCCATGTCGAACCTGAGCGCGGCATTGAATTCGCTTTCTTCCAGCACGATCATGGACTTCTACACGCGGTTGCGTCCACAAACCCCTGACGAGCGCAAGCTGAAATTTTCGCGGATGTCCACCGTGTTTTGGGCGTTCGTCCTATTTGCGCTTGCGATGTTGTCTTTGCATTACGTGGGGCACGTTGTCGAGCTCGGACTTCAGATTACCTCGATCGCCTACGGCGCCCTGCTCGGCACTTTCTTGTTAGGCGTTCTCACTCGCAAAGCCGGCCAGAACGGCGCAATGCTCGGTATGGTCTGTGGCTTTGCGGCTGAAGTTTATCTCTGGAAATTTTCTGCCGTCCCATGGACCTGGTGGGTTGCAATCGGAACGACTATCACATTCACCGTGGGATACACAGCAAGCCTAACGTTCGGGCGCCAATCACGCTAAGCTGGCACTTCCTGCGACGCGCCACGCTGCTTATGCAATTCGGCATGAAAATCATCTGCGGGAAGCTCAGCGCCGAGGTGGAACAACGAGAGTAACGGATCGTCTTTGTCGCCGCCGGCACGCCCCTCGCTGAATGCTTCCGGCGTATTGTCAATGCTGTCCGGCTTCACTTCTACTTCCGGGAAGGAGCCTTCGTTGCTGACCAGTGCGTGAATAAAGTTCTCGACCTTCTTGCTCTCTTCTTCCGACGTCCTGGTGAACTGTACACCCATGCCGGAACCCGGATGCATCACACGCACGAGGCCCTCTGCCTGTAGCTCCAGGTCGCCAACTCTCATTGCAATTTGGAGCCTGGTTCGAACCGGGAACGGGGATTCCGTCTCCAGATAGCAAGCGCTCAAGCTCAAATCAGTGAGGCGGCAGTTCACAGGAGGATCATCTGCGTCGCTTACCAATTGGCGAGCAATCCACGATTTGAGTTGCGCACTCGCGTGCTCGGGGACATCGCGAAAACGAATTCCTTGCAGCGGCCTGCCTTCCCAGGCAATCTCGCCGCGACACTGAATATCGGTTGAAGAGCCGGGCAGCTCAAACTGCAGGCTAAACGAAGGCGGCAATTGTACTCTGGTTTTAATCGCCATGCCGTTCTCGCTCAGGTCCGCCGTGTGCACATGCAAAGTTCGCCCTGCTCTTTCGAGGTGAATCTTCACCGAGAGCTCGACCGGAATTCTGGCATGGCGTCGTCGTTCCCGTTTCATTAAGGCACGCACCGAGCGGAAGCTTGCCTTCGTGCGATCCAATTCAATCGGCTTCATAAGCACGAAATGCGTCCCTAGTTCGAATGCACGCTTTAAGCCCTCATGATCGTTGATGATCGCGACCGCAATGGCACGATTATTCGCTGGAGCTGATTTGATTCCCTTCAGGATCTTGGCAGCGATGACCGGCGTTGTGCAATCGACAATTACAGCCTCAAATCGTTGCCGCGTAAGCTTTTGTATTGCCAAATCAAGGTGCGTACAATGTTCAACGCCGATTTCCAGATCGGTCAAAACACGGCGAAGCACTCGAACGACTTTTTCGTCCGAGCACAACAAAAGTGCCTGTAATGTAGCTTGCGCGAAAGGAGACACAAACCTTCCTTATGTCTGGAATGTAACAGTTGGCCGTTTAACCTGAAAGACTTACGTCGAAAGATTGGGTTACGCGCGTAATCCATCGCCAGCACCTTCGATGCTGCTTCCGGATGCCCCCAGCAAGCTTATAAGCGCATGAATGTAAAAGGCTTATCCCTGAAGCTCCTCATTCGACATTGACTTTATAAACAACTAACGTAGAATCACTGGTTCCGGCTGATCTCAGTTTATCCGTTGCAGTCCTGGTGCCCTTCTTCCGCTTTTATTCTGTGAAACCAGTACGGAATTCCGAATCTTTGCTCGGGTCGCTGGAATCTAACTTTATTGGCGTAAGTCTGATACGGGGAATATTCATGGCTAAGAGGCGCGGCAATCCGAACTGGGGCAAACCCGAACCGATCGGGCCTATCGTCCCAACGGTCACCGAATTTGAACAAGTGGTCAAGGAGTACAAGCTGACTCCTGACCAATATCTGCGCTCCACTCGTCTACGCGAATGGGCGCGGCGCAATAAAAATTCGAAGTATATTCCTGAGCCTTTGCTCGAGGCTTGGGGTTTTGAGATTGAATCGACTCTGTAATAGAGTGGGAACTTGAGGGAAAGGCCGCCAAATGGCGGCCTTTTATTTGTCTTCTACAACTGCATCGATTGTGAAGGTGGCATCCGCCCGCTGAAACCTAGAAGCTCAGTCCAGGTCAAAATCTCTGATTGGCCTGCCCGTATCTGGTGTCTCTTTCGCTTTTCGCAACGCTTCCTGAAACTTCTTTTCTAGCAAATCGGCCGCGTTCTTCTGCGCTTCCACCGATTGCCGGAAAATCGAATCTCGCCGGCTGTCCTGCTCCTTCATTGCACGGGCAGCCTCATCGAGGTCATTGAACATTTTGGGCTTGATGGGCGCAACGTGAGAAATCACCGCGCCGTTTCCTGCATCGACCTTCATCACCGCGCTGCAGCACGGACAAGTAACATCGAGGCTGGACTTCTTCGCCATACTTCGTGAATCATAGCGCAAAAACGGTGGACGTGTTTCGCAGTCCGTGGTCGATACGACTCAAAGAGGTCTGTGCATCACTAGCCGCCAGCTACCTAATCGAAGCGGTTGGCCCGTGCCTGTCTCGCGTTTTGTGCGAGACAGGGCGGGGATTCTGACTTTAGTCGCGACCGCCGCCTCCCCCGCGTTGAATCGAATCGTGTCTACGCTAGATACAATACTGCTCGTGCCCAACGAATCAGACCCGCTAAGCGACGAACTCTGGATGCAAGAGGCCCTCCGATCAGCGCAGCGAGCGCTCGATGAAGGAGAGGTGCCGGTCGGAGCCGTGGTTATTCACCAAGGACGGGTCATCGGCCGAGGGTTCAATCGCAACATGACCGACTCCGATCCTACGGCTCATGCGGAAATCGTTGCCTTAAGAGAGGCTGGCAAGGCCCTCGGGAATCATCGTCTTCTTAACGCGGACCTGTACGTCACTATTGAGCCCTGCGCGATGTGTGCCGGCGCTATTTCGCACGCGCGACTCCGGTCTCTTGTTTATGGCACCGACGATCCCAAAGCAGGAGCGGTCCATTCGGTGATGTGCGTCCTCAATCATCCCGCTCTGAACCACAAAGTGGAAGTTCGTGCAGGCGTGTTGGCAGGGAGGTGTGCAGAGCTGCTGCAAGAATTCTTCCGCGTGCGAAGAGCGTAGCTGCGCCTTATTGCCGTGGCACATAGTTCCAATGAAGTATATGAACGTTACTCTCGCTTCGGGCCAAGCGCATACGCCTGATAAAATGCTGTTGGCGACTCATCGAAGTATTTGTTCGGCGGGGAGAGGTGCGTGAGTGGTTGAAACGATCCGCCTCGAAAGCGGACATACCTTAACGGGTATCGGGGGTTCGAATCCCTCCCTCTCCGCCACTTACGACTCCAGCAGAGCATCCAAGCCTCCTCAAAATCACTCAAAAAGATGTCCGGGCACTAGCTTTCGGCGCGAGGGTATCACCACGAATGCCTGTAGCATTTGCTTGTGCACCAGCATCGTGCAGTGAACAAGGCTTTAGCGGATGCTGGAGAGTCAACCGCAAGACACGACGGAGGTCGAGAATCCGACCGCCGGAAACCCGGAGATTAATGACGAAGACAACGTGCGCGGCCAACCTTACTTAACTTTTGATTTAACTGCTCAATGATGTCTTTGCTTGGCTTGCCGCCCTTGCACTCGCCATGTCCGAAGCCGCTTAGGCTTACTTCATTCTAAATGTCGAAGATTAGAATATCGCCTGGCCCAGGTGCGACACCCATTGGCACTCCGTCAGACCCAAGCACACGACGGCTCAGCCGGCTGATTTTGTGGTCGGAATTTCCGCGCTGATTAGCTTCATTCTCGGTTCACGCTCGAAAGCCGCAATCAGTTCCCGCATGAGATGTTCGTCGATTTCAGCTGCTTTGCCAATTTCTACCGGGTAACGGATTGTTGCCTCGATGCCCGTTGCTCCATAGTGGAGACGTATTTTGGGTTGCAGCTCTGTGGCAGTCACGGTGCTCAGATTGCGTTCGACAAGTCTGCGCTGAGCCGCGATGGCATCACGATAATTTCCCAGTGCCGAATCGACTGCCTGGGTGATGCGCTCTCGCGCCTGGTGATAATCGGTTTCCGTAGCAAGAGTAAGCTTCAGTTCGTGCCAGATAAAATTCGTCCCGGGAATTTGCTTGAAAATCCCCGGCCCTGCCTGGAAGACAACCGAATTGGAGAACGCAACAACGCGACCTGTCGGCTGCGAATCCGCCGGGCCGCCCAATTCCATCAAGTGAATGCGTACCAGCCCGATATCCACCACCTCGCCTGTGACTCCTGCGATCTGCACTCGATCACCGACTCGCAAACCGTATTTTCCAATCAGGAAGAAATAGCCCACGATGGACGTGATCACATTCTGCATCGCGACAGCAATGCCCGCGGTGATCAATCCCGCAAACGTGACTGCCGACCCTAACTGGCTCGCGAAGGTAAGAATAATGATGATTAGAATCGTCACCCACAGGACGATCCGTCGCAGCAGAAGGAATTGATACCGGCGACGGGTGTCGTGCACATAACGGAACGTGGCTCGCCGCCAGATCTCGCCGATGCCAATAATAAATCCGATGAGAATCGCCAATAATGCGAGTCGAAGGAGCAATTGCCGCAATTCGTCATGCTCTTCGTCGTGAACCGAATCGCGCCAGTTATTGAGCGTAGTTTGGTAGATACCGATTAGCACTCCAACTTTGCTCAACGGCAAAAGCGTTCCTGTGATTTGCTTGAACTGTCCCGTAAGCGCATCTAACTGTTGCGTCTCTTGCGCCAGCGCAGCAGGATCGCTCGTGTCAGCTGCGGCAAAGAGCTGGTTGCCCTGCTGAATTAAATTTCCCAAATCACTTACCAGCGGAGCGCGCAGCGAATCTGCGGTCTTTCGCAAGCCTTCAGTCGCTGAAAGCTCGCCATTAATCGATCGCACCTTGCTCGACAAGTGCAGCAGGTCAGAAATCAAAGCCCAAATCCCATTCGGCTGTGATTTCGCCGGGAGCGCCGGGGGTGTGTACGACGAAGGCTGCGTTGACGACGAACCGCCGCTCAACGCCGGAGGCACGGACCGCGCGAGTTCGTCGATTTGCGAGCGCAAACCGATTTGTGTTCCTTTACCGCTCGAGGAAACGAACTCGGTCATGGTCTGCAAAGCGTCACGCCGGGCATTCAACAAGCCAAGCTCGCTCTGCAGTTCATCTACCTGCGCTTGTATCGGCCGGCGCTTTGAGGCCGGCGTTCTCGCCAGTTTCTCCCGGTTCGATTCCAGTTCGGTTTGCGTTTGCTGAATCTGTTGCCCAATGTTTTGCAGCGCCTGATTCAGTCGCTGATATTGGGTGTTCCCGCCTGTCGACTGCGTGGCCGGCTGTGTAGCATGGCGCTGGCTCTGACGTTGCGCCTCACTTCGTGCAAACTCAAATGCCTGCTGCACGATCTGATCAGCCACGCGGGCGTTTTCCTGAAGATAAGTCAGATCGGCCGGCTCATTTGCCAGTTTTTGCTCGGAGGCCCGTTGTCGATACCATGAAATCGTGGCGCTCAGGAATTGGACAATTTTCCCAGCGTCAACACTCGTAGGAGCGGAGGCGGGATTTGGTGTGCCTCCCTGACTGAACGCGGGCAGCACCACAGCTAGAACTGCAAAAGCGGCTTTCCGAATTCCGATTCTCATTGAGCTTCCACGGCGAAAATCAGCACGGGCAATCGCATAGTCTAAATGTCCCGGCCTATTTCTGCAGGAGGGCGCCCGACCTATGATGAATTTTGTGAACTGTTAACGCGTTGTTCATCTTCCTTTAATTGTCGTGGTTTTCTAATCGAGCTAGTCCGAGGAGAGATTAGCTTGACAAAAATTTTCCCGGTGGTTGTGCTGCTCGCCTTTGTTCTCCCGTCAATTGCGCAAACCAAGCTGAATGGCGCGGGCGCGACTTTTCCGTATCCCATCTATTCCAAATGGTTTAACGAATACCACAACATGCACTCCGATATTGAGATCAACTACCAATCGATCGGCAGTGGTGGCGGGATCCGGCAATTGCAGTCTGGCACCGTCGATTTCGGCGCCAGCGATATGCCGCTTGACGATACCAAACTAAAACAGATGCCGATCCCAATTCTTCAGCTCCCGACAGTTCTCGGAGCTGTCGTCCCGGCTTACAACGTTCCCGGAGTCAAAGGCGAATTGAAATTTACTCCCCAGATTCTTGCGGGCATTTATCTCGGCACCATTACGAACTGGAATGACAAAACGATTGCATCCGCAAATCCCGGCGTCAACCTCGCGGATAAGACCATCATCGTGATTCACCGTTCCGACGGCAGCGGGACAACCTTTGTATGGACAGACTATCTGTCGAAAGTCAGTCCCGAATGGAAATCGCAAGTCGGCAGCAACACTTCGGTCAGTTGGCCTGTCGGTCTCGGCGCAAAAGGCAATGAGGGCGTCGCCGGCATGGTTCGCCAGATGGAAGGTGCAATTGGTTACGTCGAGTTGATCTACGCCCTCCAGAACAACATCACATTTGGATCCGTCAAGAATGCCTCAGGCAACTTCGTTAAAGCCAGCCTGGAATCTACTACCGCGGCTGCCGCTGTTACCAAAATTCCCTCGAATGATTTTCGCGTTTCGATCACAAACGCATCCGGTAGTGACGCTTATCCGATTGCCAGCTTCACGTATTTGCTAATTCCGAAGCAGTGGAAGGATGCGGGGAAACAAAAAGCGTTTACGGATTTCCTGAATTGGATGCTCGAAAATGGCCAGGGTATGACTACTCAGCTGAAATATGCGCCCTTACCGGGGTCGCTGAAAGAAAAGGAACTGGGAGCACTCAAAGATATTAAATAAAAAAGAGATTAAATAAACATGACCATCGGGCCAATTGGGGCCAATTCGCCGTTCATCATCCTTTAACAATCGGATTGTTAACCTGAAAGTTATAGCTGCCTAGCTACGCAAAGCTGGCCAGGATTGGAGCCGCTACGCTCATGGGAGCACTTCGTGAGCCGCACATTCATGACAGGGCATCTGCTGGACACGCCTTTGGTCCGGCTCGAAAAAACATGGCCTCCCCAGAATCTTCCAAAATCACTCTTGTGAACCCGACGCGCGCGGCTTCTGCCTGGCGAGGATCGTTCATCAATTTGGATTCGGGCTTCAAAAGCCTGGTAATGCTTGCGGCTTTCGTGGTCCTCGGCATCGTAGGCTTAATCCTCGCCGAGTTGATGCAACGCTCGGCACTCGCCTGGCAAAAGTTCGGAATCCATTTCTTCTTTGGGAGTGAATGGGACCCGGTCTCAGGTACATTCGGCGCGTTGCCCTTTATTTTCGGCACGCTGGTCTCTTCCCTGATCGCGTTAGTGATAGCCGTCCCCTTGGCGATTGCGGTCGGGGTTTTCGTTACTGAAATGTGTCCACGGGTTTTGCGCAAACCAATTTCCTACGCTACCGAATTGCTGGCTGCAATTCCCAGCGTCATTTACGGACTCTGGGCGATATTCGTGCTCGTGCCGTTGCTGCGCGTCTATGTTGAGCCGTCGCTAACAAAGTATTTGTCCTGGACTGGAGTCTTCACTGGCCCTGCCTACGGTATTGGAATGCTCGCGGCCGGAACAGTTCTCGCCATCATGATTATTCCAATTATCTCCTCTATCACGCGCGAAGTACTGACAGTTGTCCCGCAGCATCAGCGCGAAGCCGCTCTCGCATTAGGCGCGACGCGTTGGGAGATGATTCGTCTAGCCGTGCTGAGGAATGCGCGTGCCGGAATTCTAGGTGCAATCATTCTCGGCCTTGGCCGTGCTCTCGGCGAAACCATGGCCGTCACTATGGTGATCGGCAACACTCCGCAGATTGCGAAGTCGTTGCTCGCTCCCGGCTACACCATGGCGAGCGTGATCGCTAATGAATTCGCCGAGGCTACGGGCGATCTCTATTTGAGCGCTCTCCTCGAGATCGGCCTGGCACTCTTTATCGTCACAATCATTGTGAACACTCTGGCCGGCCTCATGGTGTGGACGGTAACTCGCGGCACTCCGGTGAGGGCGCATGGCCAATAATTTGACCAAACTCCGCCGCCAGATAACGAATTACTTCTTTACGGGCTTAGCCGCTGGCCTTTCGATTCTCGTAGTTGGGACATTGGTAGCGATCTTCGCCTATCTCGTCCTGAAGGGCGCGGGCGCGCTCAACTGGGCTTTTCTTACCCAAACTCCCAAGCCGGTGGGCGAAACCGGCGGGGGAATGGCGAATGCATTCGTTGGTTCGGTAATGATTCTCGCAATTGCGAGCCTGATTGGCGTTCCCGTAGGCGTCGGCGCGGGCATTTATCTGGCCGAATATGGCCGCAATCGCCTCGGTCAGCTCGTGCGGTTCACCGCCGACGTTCTCAACGGCGTGCCCTCCATCGTAATCGGCTTGGTTGCCTACGGCCTGGTGGTGATTCCTCAGCGGCATTTCTCAGCGTTTGCTGCGGGTCTGGCACTCGCCATAATGATGATCCCCACCGTTACGCGCTCGACGGAGCAGATGTTATTGCTTGTTCCTCAAAGTGTGCGTGAAGCTGCATTTGGACTTGGCATTCCGCAATGGAGAACAACCGTTTCGATCACTCTTCCGAGTGCAGCCTCGGGCATCATCACCGGTGTAATGCTCGCGTTCGCGCGGGTGGCAGGAGAAACTGCCCCCCTTCTGTTTACCGCTTTCGGGAATCAGTTCTGGAACTTCAGTATGGGCCAGCCGATCGCTGCGCTGCCGTTGCAGATTTTTACTTATGCAATTTCACCTTTCGATGAATGGCATCGCCAGGCGTGGGCAGGTGCGCTCGTGTTGGTAATTCTTATCGTCGGCACTACAACGGTTCTACGTTTCGTCTTTTTGCGGCGCACGTTGGGGGAGGCCCGTTGAACGTATGACAACCGCCGTCGAAGTCCGTGACTTGAAAGCCTGGTTCGGGAAGACCGAAGCCCTGCACGGGATCAATATCTCGGTTGAGGCGAAACATGCGACTGCGATTATCGGGCCGTCGGGTTGCGGCAAATCCACCTTTATTCGCTGCCTCAACCGCATGCATGAAACCAACCCCGAAGCAAAAGCTGAAGGCACCGTGCAAGTTGCTGGAGCGGACATTTACCGCATGGACGCGGTCGAAGTACGCCGACGCGTGGGTATGGTATTTCAAAAACCGAATCCGTTTCCGACCATGACTATCTACGACAACGTTGCTGCCGGATTGAAATTGAATGGCACGCGCAATCGCAAAACGCTTGACGAAGTCGTCGAGCGCTCATTACAACAAGCTGCTCTCTGGGATGAAGTGAAGGATGTCCTAAAAAAGAAATCCGGCGCTAGCCTCTCCGGAGGCCAGCAGCAGCGGCTTTGTATCGCGCGCGCTCTGGCCGTGCGCCCGGAGGTTCTGCTCATGGATGAGCCCGCGTCCGCGCTCGATCCCATTTCGACCGCAAAAATCGAAGATCTTATATTCGACCTCAAAAAAAAGCTCACAATTGTGATCGTTACCCATAACATGCAACAGGCCTCGCGTGTGGCCGAATTTACCGGATTTTTCCTAATGGGCGATCTGATTGAATTTAATAAGACGGAAAAGATTTTCACTAACCCGTCTGATGAGCGGACTGAAGATTACATTACTGGCAGGTTTGGATGACGCGAATTCGTTTTCATCAGGAGCTCGATGAGCTCAAACACCGTATTCTCGCCATGGCGGGCATGGCCGAGCAAGCCATCGACTTGGCGGTGCAGGCCTTCACGCAACGCGATCCCGTCATATGCCAGCGCGTGATGGCGAATGAGTCCGCCATCAATCGTGCCGAACGCGAAGTGGATGAATTCGCCATTGACCTGCTGGCCATGCAGCAGCCGATGGCTATCGACTTGCGATTCATTTTGGCGGTGATCAAAATTAACGCCGACCTCGAGCGCGTAGGCGATCAGGCCGTTAACATTGTTCAACGCGTGGTCCACATGATCGAGCTCCCCGCCTCCGATTTGCCCGTTGACATTCCCGCAATGGCAACGCGGGTACGCGCGATGGTCCGCGACGCGTTGCGTTCCTTCATTGAAGGTGATACCGAGTTGGCCAAGCACGTCCTTGAAGCCGATGATGAAGTGGATCGAATTAATCGCGAAGCCTTCGCCGATCTTTCGGACGCAATGCAGAGGAATCCCGAAGCTGCCATCCAGGCGCTCGGCGTTCTCTCGATTGCCAGAAATCTCGAGCGAGTTGCCGACCACGCGACCAACATCGCCGAAGACGTGATTTTCTGGGTCCGGGGTGCAGACGTCCGACATGGCGCGCAACAGATCGTGGGGAGCTGACCGTTATGGCACAACCGATCGGTCCAACAATTTTCATCCTGGAAGACGATCCGGACATTGCCGGTTTGTTGAAGCATCATTTTCAGCTGAGCGGATACGACATCTCGTGGTTCCCAACCAGCACCGGGTTTATCGAAGAAATCCATGTGCGACGTCCCTCACTTGTGATTCTCGACATAATGGTTCCCGGCACCAGTGGGCTTGACGTTGCGAGATCAATTCGCAATAACTCAGCTCTTGGCGCCATTCCAGTGGTATTTCTGACCGCAAGAACTGCCGAGTCCGACCGTCTCCGCGGGTTTGAAATTGGCGCTGATGATTACATCCCAAAGCCCTTCAGCCCGAAAGAGGTGGTCGCCCGCGTAAAAGCGGTTCTGCGGCGCTTCGAGCAGCCGCTGAAGAGCGAAACCGTCCGTTCCGGGGACATCGTAATCGATACTGCTGCCATGCGCCTGAATGTCCGCAATGAGCCGGCCGTCACCACTGCCACCGAATTCCGCTTAATCGAGTTTCTCGCCTCCCACCCCGGCCGCGTATTTACACGCAAGAGCCTGCTTGATGCCGTGTGGCACGATACTGCTTTTGTAACACCGCGCATTGTTGACGTTTACATCCGCCGCTTACGCGAGAAAATAGAACGTGATCCCGAGAAGCCGAAGCACATTCATACCGTGCGAGGCGCCGGATACATGTTCGAGGTCCGTAAGTGACGAAGCGGGTTTTCTTAAAACTGCTGGTCCTTATTGTTGTGGTGGTCGGCGTCTCAACCGCCGCCTTCGATCTCTTTGTTCGCCATACGTGGGAAGCGTCGCTCGAATCGGAAATTAACCGGAACTTGCAAGATAAAGTTCAGATGTTCGCACTTCGCGCCGATCGCGAGGCAGGCACGATTTCATTTCAACAGTTGGCCAATGAAGAAGCCGCCGCATCGCAGGCGCGCATTACCATCATCGACCGCTCAGGAAAGGTATTGGCCGATTCTGAAGCAAACCCGCCCGACATGGAGAACCACGCAACCAGGCCTGAATTCATCGCCGCCCTTGCCGGCAGGCCAGGAACTGACACGCGCGTAAGCCACACACTCGGCGTCAGGTTCCGCTATGCCGCGGAACCCACTTCCTTCGGAGCGGTCCGGCTTTCATATCCCCTTTCCTCAACCAGGCCGGTCGTGCGCCATGTGCAATGGGAGCTAGCCAAAGCTTCGGGGATTTCGCTGCTGGTTGGATTCATCTTGGCGCTGATTGGCGCGGAGAGCGTAGCTCGTCGCCTGCGAAAAATGGTGGGTTTTGCGCAGGAGATCGCCGCGGGTAATCTGTCGGCTCGATTACCGGAGTCGGGCAGCGACGAAATTGCAGTCCTTGCAATGACTCTCGACAAGACTGCACGCCAGCTGGAAATCAACTTCCGCAATCTAGAAAATAGCCGCATGCAACTGGAGACCTTGCTGAACAGCATGGAAGATGCTGTGATCGCAGTGTCTGCCAAGAGAGAAGTCGCTTGGTTCAATGGCGCAATGCAGCGTCTGGCCACCAGCTCAGTTTCAGTCGGAACCCCGATGATCAAAGCCGTGCGCGATCCGGATTTCCTGCGCGTCGTCAGTGATGTGATCGACCAGCAAAAAGCGCAGTCTGTCACGCTCTTCTCCATTGCGCCCCTCCGTATTTTCGGGATGACTTCGGCTCCTTTGCCTGATGGAGGCGCGGTTTGCGTGCTCCGCGATAATACACAGGTTGCGCGAGTCGAGCGCACGCGCCGCGATTTCATCGCCAACGTCTCGCATGAGCTGCGGACCCCACTTACTTCATTGCTCGGCTACGCGGAAACTTTGCTCGACGAATCACCCGATTCAAAATCGCGCGAATTCCTGGAGATAATTCGTCGCAACGCGCAGCGCATGAGCCGTCTTACGGAAGATTTGCTGACCCTCGCACGGGTCGAATCGGGCGAAGACCGTTTGCAGGAAGCTCCTGTCAGCGCTCACGAGTTGCTGCGGGATGCTCAAGCTTCGTTCAGCGAAATCGCACGGACTCGTGGCTTGATCATCGAAATTGGCGATACTCCCGATGAACAGGTCATCGCTGACAAAGAGGCCATTCACCAGGTATTCGCCAATCTCATTGACAATGCGCTCAAATACGCGTTAGGAACGAAAAGAATTGAGATAGGCGCGATGCAACGGTCTGGCGAACTGGAGTTTCACGTCCGCGATTTCGGCCCGGGCATCGCTTCCGAACATTTACCAAGACTATTTGAACGTTTCTATCGAATAGATAAAGCCCGTTCGCGTGAAGCCGGGGGGACAGGGCTTGGCCTCGCGATTGTGAAGCACATTGTTTTGAATCATGGTGGCGTCGTGGGTGTAAACAGCGAGCTTGGTCACGGGTCTGTTTTCTGGTTCCGGCTGCCACTCGCCAAAGCCGCAGCATCAGCCCCCTGCAGAAGTTGAGCAGCACAATTGACCAACCGAGGTTCAGTACGGCTTCTCCCCGGGATAGTCCAACTCGTAAAGCGATTCTAAATTCGTTTGTCGCAACAGTTGCTTAACCTCAGAGGGGCTGAGTCGCTTTCCGGGCCGCTCATCCGAGTTGGCGAATTCGTAACCGACCGCCGCTAACACCGCCGTATCGAGAGCCAGCATTCGCTTATCAATTCGTTCAAACGTATCTACAGCAGTGTGGTGGCGGACCTGGTAGTCGGCTGGCTCGACCACCAATGAGAATGTTGGAACGCCCACGACCATGAACGACTCTTCGTCCGAATCGAAATCGGCATCCGTGAATACCTGGTTCGCACCTAAAGAAGCCAGGGGCGCGAGCAGTTTTTGTGTTGCGGATTCGAGGTCCTTGCGTCCGTAGAGCTTCAGGCCAAGCGGCGCCTCAATGCCAGAATCGGTGTTAATGACTGCGCGAACCTTATCTAGTTCCTGTTTGTGCTGCCGAACATAGGCCCGCGATCCAAGATCCGACTGTTCCTCGCCGGAGAAGAACACGAACCGAATCGTGTGCTTTGGCTGAACCTTCAACAGCTTCAAGACGCGCGCTGCTTCCAGAATGGCTGCCACGCCTCCGCCATTGTCGTTGGCGCCTTGCGCCGGGTCCCACGAATCGAAATGCGCCGTCAAGAGCACCATCTCGCCTGGATCTGTTCCCTGCAAATCGGCGACAACGTTCCGCTCCGGGACTGGCCCGTTGCTGAATGAGTTCTGCACATTTAAGCGGATTTTGACTGGCCCGTGCTGGAGTAAGCGGCGAACCAATGACGCATCCTCGTTGGGAATCGAAATTATTGGCAGTGGGCCGCGTGGATAAATCAGGAACGCCGACGTATAAAGCATGCGGTCTGGCTTATCAGAAACAATAAACATCGCCGCGGCCCCGGCTTTCGCGAGTTGCCGCCCAAGCAGCATCCGAGTTCCAACATACAGCGTTGAAGTCATACTGCTTGGCAAAGTCACAATAACGGCAGCCCCTCGGACGCGCTCTGGCAATGGCGAGTGGCCATCCATCGCACCTATGTCTTCGACCGGGACCTCAATGGGTCCGTTTGTTCCTGGCGCCCAGCCGTACGAGCCAATAATCAGATCACGATGGATCGGAGCGATTACTTCGGCCGTTGCGGGGCCGTGCGTCCAGCCAGGATTGATTTCGTAGGACTCAAAATGCGCATTATCAAAGCCGGCATTTTTCAACGTATTCAATATCAGCTCAGCAGTTTCGCGGCATTCAACCGTGCCAGTGATCCGGCCACCGATCCGGTCGGTAAGATTTTCGAGAAAGTCCGACGCTCCTCCGCGCAAAATGGAATACCCGATGATGCGAGCAAGTTCATCTTGGCTTGATCCATCAGAAGAGCTGGTTTGTCCAAATGCGAATCCAACCGACAAAGCGATGGCCGTCAGCAAAGCGCAAACTCGCATGCGTACCTCCGGGGAACGTGCAATTCCAAGCTCAGACTATTTATTTACGATCCTGCGTACATCATCTCGACGACGGTACAGTCGTCGCTTAGAGGGGTGTTGCCGCAGAATTGGGACACCGCGGCAAGAATGTCTCGAAAATTCCCTTTTTTAGCTGCTTCTTCAAGGCGCTCATTCTCAAAAAATTCCCCCCCGGCGTTTTCAGCTTCCGTGACGCCATCGGTGACCAGCACGAGGCGATCGCCGGAGTGCAAGCTGTAGTGATCGCTTTCGTAGCTCGCGTCGGCGAGCAGACCAACCGGTAAGTTGCCGTTCGTGGGACGAATCACCTCGTCTCCGCATATTAGCAGCGGTGGGATGTGCCCGCAGTTCACGTATTCCAGCTCGCCATCACGGCGCAGGCGCGCAATGATCACCGTCGCGTACTTCTCTCCAATATGTTTGCTTGTCAGGAAACGGTTCGCCGAGGCCACGATCTCGGTTAACGGAGTTCCCGCGGTCAGCTGCGAATAAATCATCCCTTGTAAAGTCGAGGCAAGCAAAGCTGCCGAAACACCTTTGCCGGCAACATCGGCGAGAACCACCGCCAGTCCGTCGTCGGTGTTGACGGCGTCGTAAAAGTCGCCGCCAATTGCTTTACAGGAAAGATTTTTGCCATCGAGCCGCGCGAAAGGCACCTCAGGAATCGTCACGGCCATCAATCTTTGCTGAATGGAAGCTGCAATCGTCAATTCCTGTTGGTAACGCCGTGATTCCTCTTCCGCCTGCACCAGGCGCGCGTTGTCAACCAGTGAAGCCGCTTCCCTCGCAACCGCGCGCAGAATATCGCCGCTTACTTTTGATATGTCGCGTGAAGCAAACTTGGAGTCGACGTATAACGCCCCCATCGCCTCACCTGACGGTAGTGGTTCGCTTCCATTTGACCGTCCGCGCGTCTGCACCTGCAATTTGCGAAGAGGCATGCAGATCACCGTTCGCAAGTCATAAGCCACAATGCTCTGGCGTCCTGCTAAATCTAGCGATCGGCTCGTATCGCTCAGCAGAAATTCCGAATTTGACCGCAGGGCGTCGTCCAATATCGAGTGCGAAATCGTGGTGTCGTCGAGCAGAAGCTCGCCTTTCGAGTTTCTACCCGCCGCCAGCCTGAGTTCCCCATCCGTGTTCTTCAGGAATACATATCCGCGCTCAGCTCCGGTTAACTTCAAAGTTACATCGAGCAGAGTCAGAAGGATTTCGTCTAAAACGCCCGTCGTGTTCAGCTTGCGCGCTGCTTCCAGAAAGAGAGTTAGCTTTTCGAGATCGGTAACTTCGCTCGATATCTGAATTTCAGAAATTTGGCTGAGGAAATCCCGCGCCGTGTTCGACTTCACGTGCTGCGGATGAAAAATGGCATAGATCGTGTCGCGCGCTCCAAATTCCAGGCGATCGTTTCGTTCCAGCTCTTTCAGTCCCACTCTCTCGCCGTTGACGAACGTACCGTGCTTGCTTCCCTGGTCCTGAACAAAAAAGCTGCCGTTTTCAGAGATCAGCAAAGCGTGATCACGCGACACCCGCGGGTCCGCAATGACCAAATCTTTATCCATCTTGCGGCCGATGGTGAAGGGCGTGTGATCCAGGGGGAGGGTCCGCTGTTCTCCACCCTGAACAAAGATCAGGCTGGGAAAGACTCCAGAGGTTACTGCCGGGACGGAAGCGGTGCTTTGGGCGCACATCGTGGCAATTGCCTGCGTACACAAGCATAATGCCAGCAAATCTCAGATGTTGAAAGAGGTGGGAACGCCTGAATCGAGTGCCCCACCCTTGTCGGATTCCTCGCGACAGGGTGGGGAGTTTGAACGGTCTTAAACAGCTTTCCGTTCCTGTGCCACGCTTTCGGATCCGCGGTCTGCCGCCGGACCGACCGTACACGTCGTGCATGCCCGCGTCACGTCACGCCGGCGTTGCCGTAGCCGATCTTCAAAATTTAACCAGCGCGAGCCGATTCCTGCAGCGCTATTTTGAATTGTCAATTCATCCGAACCTGCAGGAATGATTCGCGAATCGACTTCCGCCCTTTCGCTGGGCGTAAGCTGGCTCCCGATAGAACCCGGCTGCTCCGGCATCTCATCGGGAGTGGGGGTTATGTCGTGGTCTGAACCCTTGCGGTGCTGCACCGGGCCAGCGTGCCAGGCATCCTCAAACTTTGTCTCGTAAGTCTTCCACCTGTTTTCCGAGACAAGATCAGATTCGTTATACACAGGCAGGCTTTCGATCTGCTGTTTGTCCAGATTCACGGCAAAGTCGCCATCGTGCTCTGCTGAAGCATGCAGGCGATGTGACGGTACCAGGAACTTCTTGCTGCTGAACCAGCCGCCGCTATCCACCACGACATACTTTATGCCTCCCGTCGAGTGGTCAAAAATCACGTCGTCGATCTTGCCGAGCTTTTCATCGTTACGGCCGTAAATGTTTGCGCCGCGGATATCGTCCTCGGTATTCAGGTCTTCAAAACGATAATCGCGCAACAGGCCATAGTGGGGCATACATCCTCCTGGAAGGAACTCAGCGGAGTTCCTGGATTTGAGGCATACTTTCTCGCCAGCCTTAAGATGCGCACCCGAGGGTCCCCGAGTGCCTTGCACCTCTCAGATTGCGTAACTGAATACGTCCACAGGAATCCCACAATTCCTGCTTTATAATCGAGCTCTGGCGCTTCCCTAAAAAAATCATGCATTTGTCTCTCTTCCCTGCTCTCTTTGTCGGCGGCGACATCGTCGATCTTGTTCGCGAAACAGGAGCCGTGGCTCAGGCCGTCCTTGTCATTCTCCTGGCGTTTAGCCTGGTCTCTTGGTCCATCATTATTTCGAAATGGAGCGTGATCAAGCGAGCGCGCGTCCAGAGCGGCAGGTTTCTGCGGACTTTCCGCCGTGCTCAGCGACTGCAGGACATGAACTCCGTTTGCGAGCAGTTCGTCCCCAGCCCGCTGGTTGGCGTGTTTCAATCGGGATTCAAAGAGTTCGAGCGTCAGGTCGGGTCCACTGGCAGTCTCCGCAACCCGCTCGCTGTCCAGCGTGCCATGCAGATCGCCTCATCGGAGGAGATGACTCGCTTTGAACGCAACGTTCCCTGGCTCGCCATCACTGGTGCGGTTACGCCGTTCATCGGCTTGTTTGGAACGGTCTGGGGAATCATCGACGCTTTCCACGGCCTGGGCACCAGCGGATTGGCAACTCTGCGGGCCGTCGCTCCCGGAATTTCGGAAGCCCTGATCACCACGGCTGGAGGTCTTGTGGTCGCGATTCCCGCCGTCATTGCCTATAACCTGATCGGCGGCTCGATTCGGGATTTCGCGGCCAGATGCGACGATTTTTCTCTCGAGATGCTCAATGCCGTCGAGCGCCAGCCCGTTGCTTCCCGCATCCCTGAGGAGGTGCGGCGCTAATGGCGTTTACCGCACCCAACGGGCGAACACAAATCGCTCTCGCTGACATCAACATTACTCCGCTCGTCGATGTTGTCTTGGTTTTGCTAATCATCTTCATGGTTACCGCACCCGTGCTGCAGTCGGGCATTGAGGTTTCCGTCCCGAAGACTCGCACGGTAAAAGAGATCACCGAAGAGCGCCTCGTCATCAGCATTGATAAGCAGCAGCGGGTATTTTTGGGAAATCAGCCCATCAATATCAATGCCATCGCCGGCGCGCTGAAACAAAAAATTCGCGACCCTCAGCACCAGTCCATTTTCCTTCGCGCCGACGAAGATGTTTCCTTCGGCGCATTCGCCACTGTCATGGATGCGGTGAAGCAATCGGGCATCTCGAACGTGAGCATTGTTACCCAGCCGCTTGAAACACATGCCAACCGGTGAAATCTTCTTCGAGCACGAACGCTGGGGGCACAACCTGGCCCTGTCCGCTGCTCTGCACCTTGGTGTCACCCTGGCAATCATTGGCTATGCCTATATTGCCTATAGTGGCCATGGCGCGAATTGGGGAGCTGGAGGCGGTGGCAGCGCGATGGAGGTAAGCATAACCAGCACCATCCCACTTCCCGCGAACCCCGTTCAAACCCAGAGTGTTCTCGCAACTGAATCAAAGGGGCTTTCGAAATCCGAACCTAAAACTGCGGTGCAGGAACCTGAGGCCATTCCGATTCCCGAGAAAAATGCGAAGAAGAAGCCTCCGAAACAGCCCACCGAAACCCTTCGCAAGCCGCAACCCGAGCCGCAACAGCAGGCGAGCAACGTGGCTCCCTTCGGCGAAGGTGGCCCGGCCAGCGGTCCATATGCAATGTTCAACAATGGCGCGGCCAAAGGCGGTTTCAGTTTTACTGGGGGCGGAGGAGATTTCGGCACCCGCTTTGCCTGGTATGTCCGCGGAGTAAATCAGAAGGTCTCAGAGAATTGGATGAAATACGAGGTCGATCCGCGAATCACGAATGCAAATCGGGTTTATTTGACCTTCGATATCGACCGCAGCGGTCGTCCGTCGCACGTTCAAATTGAGCAGTCGAGCGGGGTGCCGTCACTGGATATCTCTGCCATGCGGGCGGTGCAGAGAATTGACACCTTCGGCCCGCTGCCGCCCGAATATCCGGGCAGCAAGGTCAGCGTCGAGTTCTGGTTTGACTATAAGAAGTGAACCAAAGTAATCAAAGGTGATTCTTGAGAACTCAAATTTATCGTAATACGATACGTTTCAATCCGACGATGTTGCGCAGTCTATTTCTATCTTTATCGCTCGTCTTGTTCTCGCTCCATGCGGCCGCGCAGGACTGGATCAAGACTGGTACAAACCTCGGAGTGGAAAAGATCCGCATCGCGGTTCCCGATTTCAAAGCTACGAGCCAGGATCCCCGCAACACTGAGCTTTTAAAAACCTTCAATGACACGCTTTGGAGCGATCTCGATAACGCGGGTATTTTCGACATGGTCTCGAAAAGCTTCTATCCGCTAACCCAGATCGGGGCTCCAACTGACGTGAAGTTCGAAACCTGGAGCGCTCCGCCGCCCAATGCGGCCATGTTGGTATTCGGTAATCTCGCTGCATCCGGCAACAACATGACCGTGCAGGGGTGGTTGTACGACGTAAAGAACACGGCTTCACCGCAAATTCTCGGCAAGCAGTACAGCGACGTCGCAACAACCCAAGCCGCCAGAGTCATTGCGCATAAGTTTGCCGACGAAATTATTTTCCGGCTGGGCGCAGGAATCAATGGCATCGCGGAAACACAAATTTTTTACGTAAGCTCGCGCAACGGGCACAAAGAAATCTGGGGCATGGACTATGACGGAGCCAACCAGCACCCAATCACAACGCTCGGTTCAATCGCTCTCTCCCCGCACGTATCCCCCGACGGCTCGCGCCTTGCATTCAGCGCATTCACCGGTTCAGGCTGGGAAATCCGCATGTTTTCCTTCGACTTAAACAGACTAGTTTCTTTCCCCCGTTTCGCCGGAACTAATCTCTCTCCAGCTTGGTCGCCGGATGGGACCAAACTCGCGTTCTCTTCCTCCCGGTCAGGCGACCCCGAGATCTACGTCATTGATCAGTCCGGTGCAAACCCACACCGAATCACGAATTCCAAAGGTCCGGATGTCTCTCCAACATGGAATCGCAAAACAGGTTCGCAGATAGCCTGGGTCAGCGGCCGAAGTGGGTTGCCGCAGGTTTACGTCATGGGCTCAGATGGCACAAACGTTCAGCAATTGACCGATCAGGGCTATGCGGTCTCTCCGGCTTGGTCCCCGAACGGCACAATCGTGGCGTTTTCGTGGATGCGGCACTATGGTCCCGGCGCCCCCGGGGCGCAGGACATTTACATCATGGACATCGTCAGCAAGCAATGGGTGCAATTAACGCATGACGGCGGCCGGAACGACTTTCCGTCCTGGTCGCCCGATGGCCGTCACATCGTCTTTCAATCCAACCGTTCCGGCTCACTGCAAATTTGGACCATGTTGGCCAACGGCGAAAACCAGAAACAAATTACCAACTCAGGCAGCAATTCAGAACCAGACTGGAGTTGGAAGTAGATTTGATACTTGTGTTTAGACGAGAGTTCCTGTTATTTGTTGCATGACACCGCTCTCATAATTGAGCCGCGCATCACGCGATGCGCGAATATTCGGGAGGAGAAATTTGAAACAACCTACGCTTCGCAGCCTTGCCTTAGCCTTCGCCCTGTGCGCGATCATGTTCCTTGCCGCCTGCCACAAAAAGCAAGCGCCACCGCCGCCGCCACCCCCACCACCGCCGCCCGCCCCGACCGCATCGTTGACTGCAAGTCCGGACACGGTCGATAAGGGACAGTCGACCACTCTGACCTGGCAGACGACGAATGCTTCCCAGGTCAGCATCGATAACGGTGTTGGCAACGTGCAGCCAAATGGCTCGCAACAGGTGAGTCCAACCGACTCGACAACTTACACCTTAACCGCAAAAGGTGATGGCGGCACGCAAACCGCTACCGCTCGCGTGACCGTGAACACGCCTCCGCCACCACCGCCGCCGCAGCAGCCGAGCATGAGTGATGAGGAACTGTTCTCACAAAACATCAAGGACATCTACTTCAACTACGATAATTCCGACATTCGCACCGATCAGCAAGCTTCAATCCAGGCCGATGTCGCTTTCCTGCAGCAGCATCCCAATATCAGCTTCACGGTTGAGGGACACTGTGACGAACGCGGCTCGACCGAATACAACCTTGCCCTCGGCGATAGTCGCGCGAGCTCAGTAAAAAATGCTCTGGTCGCTGCTGGTATTTCCGCAGACCGGATCAAGACCACAAGTCTCGGCAAAGAAAAGCCATTCTGCACCGAGTCAAATGAAGCCTGCTGGCAGCAAAATCGCCGCGGACATTTCGTGTACACGAGATAGGTAGCCGAGTAATCGACTGCAAGGGCGGCGTAACTGCCGCCCTTTTCTTTTTTTCTTAGCCACGAAGGTCGCGAGGTTGCACGAAGATAGCTAACAGTAGAAGGATTTGCTTGGTCTTCCTGAACCTGCACACCGGTGTCCGGGGTGGTTAATGCTCCCAAGGCCGTTCCCAGAGACAAACTGGCAACTCCTACCAGCAGCATTCCATCGAATCTGAGCACACATGGCCACACCTACCGCAACCATGGCGAGGACTGTCGGCGCGTCGGCAACCAAAAAGCTGACTATTTCCCGCCTGCTCAGGCCACACATAACGGCACTCTCTCTTGGATTCTTAGCCATCGCAGGCGAGAGCGCCGCAAACCTGCTCCAGCCATGGCCATTAAAGATCGTTCTTGATGACGTCCTGCGTTCGCGCTCCACACACGCATGGACTATGCGAATGATTCACCAGCTTGTCGGCGCAGACAGGATTGCGGTGCTCAAATTCGCCTGCGTCGCAGTCTTAGGCATCGCCGTTCTTGATGCAATCTGCACGTATGCCGAAAAATATCTGACCACCAGCGTCGCGCAATGGGTCAGCTACGATCTGCGTTTGACTATCTACTCCCATATCCAGCGGCTGTCCCTGGCATTTCACGACAACAAGCGCACTGGCGATCTAATCAGCCGCGTCACCGACGATATCGAAAACATTCAAAGTTTCATCATGAACGGCCTTTTGGGCGTTCTAATTAACGCTATGACGCTGGTCGGCATGATCGCCGTCATGTTTTGGCTGAACTGGCAATTCACCTTGATCGCACTCTCAGTCGTACCGGTCCTGTTCGTAATGGTGTACACCTACACCCGTAAGATAAAGAAAGCCTCCCGCGAGGTGCGCAAGAAAGAAGGCGAGATCACATCAGTTGTTCAGGAGGTGCTGTCATCGATTCGTGTAGTCAAAGCCTTCGCGCGCGAGGATTACGAAGTTCGCCGGCTTGAGCAAGAAAGCCTGGAAGCTGTCGAAATCTCACTGCGCGCCCGCACCCTGAAAGCCAAATTGACCCCTCTCGTAGCAATCGTAGTCGCGGTCGGAACCGGATTGGTTCTGTGGTTCGGCGCCAGGCTCGTAATGGGAGGAGCACTCACCGCGGGAGCTCTCGTTGTGTTCATCCTGTATCTCGGCAAGATGTACAAACCCATGCAGGAAATCTCGAAAATGACCGACACCTATTCGAAAGCTGCCGTCGGTTACGAACGTATTCAGGAAGTTCTGAACACACAGCCCGAAGTCAAGGACCTGCCGAAAGCGACGAAAGTAAGACAGATTCACGGCGACATTAAGTTCGATCATGTCTCGTTCTCGTACACGGCCGATTCTCCGACCCTGAAAGATGTGTCTTTCCGCATGAACGCAGGTGAAGTCTCTGCCCTTGTTGGCCCAACTGGTGCGGGAAAGACCAGCATCATCAGCCTGCTCGCCCGCTTTTACGATCCCGAGGAGGGCGTTATACAAATCGACGGAACTGACATTCGCCGGTTCCAACAGAAGTCTCTCCGGCAGCACATGAGTTTCGTATTGCAGGAAACAGTTCTGTTTCACGCTCCAGTGTGGCAAAACATCGCTTACGGAAAACCAGGATCGACCCGCGCCGAAATTGTGAAAGCCGCTGAAATGGCGAATGCGTCGGAATTTATCGAAAAGCTTCCCCAGGGTTATGACACAGTGCTTGGTGAGCGTGGCATGACTCTCTCCGGCGGACAACGCCAACGCATAGCGATCGCGCGGGCTGTAATTCGGAACACTCCAATTCTGTTGCTCGACGAGCCGACAAGCGGGCTCGATGCGGCCTCAGAAAAGCTCGTATTCGAAGCGCTGGATCGCCTGATGGAGGGTCGTACCGTCGTTGTTATTGCTCACCGGCTTTCGACCGTTCAGCGGGCGAATACAATTTTCGTCGTCGATAACGGAGAAATTGCCGAACATGGCAAACATCAGGAGCTGATGGAATTGAATGGAATTTACGCTCGCCTTCACAATCTGCAGTTCAAAGAAGAAGAGCCGGCCGAACTCACTCGCGCTTCATAAGTTGTTCAGCTCTTGTATTCGCGAGATCACGGCGGTCGCAGCTTCCTCTGTCTGCTGCGGCGAGTACCCTGCTGCGCGGAACGCATCCCGTATTTGATCCGGAGAAAGCTGGGCCAGCAGCGAGCCGATCCACTTAGCATCTTGGCGTGGAATGTGTTTCCCAATCCATTCCATTCGGACTTCGTGGGCGAAAAATCCCCATTCAAGTTGGAACAGGCTCGCGAGAGGCGGCCGCTTGGGAAAGTTCAGGTCAATATAGTCTCGGTGCACATGTGCGATGACCTTGGCATGTTCGAAAGCTTGCAAATTTCCTTTTGAGTCCTTATCCGAATATTTCTTCCCGGGTGTTCCGAACGCCGTGCCCACATCGCTCACTTCATACAACTTCAAACCGGACTTTTTCTCGTCCGCAAAAACGGCATTGTTGTCGTCCTTCAGGTCCCAATTGGCGATCAGGGCCATCATCACCCGCAGGCCATTGAACTCCCGCGTGCCATAGAACGGATTGTGCCGCCAGTTCCATTCACCTACCTTCTTTTCCGTGTCCAAATGCCGCTGTAGTCGCACATTCGGCACATCACCGGCATGTCCAGTCAATCCATAAGCACGTCTCCGCCGAAGTTGAGGAGGCATATTGTTCACGTGCAAGTGAGGGAAAAAATAATCTTCATTCGCTCCGTATCCGACCGCCCACAGCAGCCTGGACGCTACAGTTTCCGGCCTTGCCTCAAGCCCCAGCTTGGCCTTCCACTTCTTGCCATCTGCGTCTCGAATATCAAACTTGGGATTGCTTCCGTGCCGATCTTCCTCAACAAACTCCACCGGCGGTTTGGGCTGATGTTTTTCGCCGCCCGGTCCCCAGTAAAGGTCGAGACAGCGGATATTGCCTGGGTCGCGCCAAATCACGGCATTCTCGCGCGAATTGGTCTGCCCAAACTGCTGCGCGCAAGCAAACGGCGTAAGCAAGCAAACCAACAGCACGCCAGGACAAAAATTACGTCGGCGATCTGATCTGCGACACATCGCCGCACTGTGATGAGAGCTGGAAACCCTGAGTTGTAGGCCACATTTGCCTTTGTGTGCTGCCGAACAATTGGCGCGTATGACCATCACTGCATCTAAGTTGCGGGAGAAACCACGCTTACCTGTGAAACTACTCATTCAACCTGGGGACGGCGTCAAACGCCTGGTCAAAGGCATCCGCAAAGCCAAAGATCGTGTCGAGATTATGATCTTCCGCTTCGATCGTCCCGAACTGGAGCGGGCTTTAATCGATGCCGTCGAGCGCGGTGTCTTCGTTCACGCGCTCATTGCATTCACCAATCGCGGCGGCGAGGAGCACCTGCGCAAACTCGAAAAAACCTTTCTTGCCAATGGGATCACCGTCGCACGCACCGCCGGAGACCTGGTGCGTTACCACGGCAAGATGATGATCATCGACCGCAAGGAGCTATACGTCAACGGCTTCAACTTCACACATTTGGATATCGATCGCAGCCGGAGCTTCGGCCTGATCACCCGGAATCCCAAGCTGGTCGCAGAGGCGGCCAAGCTGTTTGAAGCCGATACAAAGCGCCAAGTGTACACCGCAGGAAGTTCCAAATTCCTGGTCAGTCCGGTGAACGCCCGCAAGGAGCTAGCGAAATTCATCAGGGGCGCGAAACGAGAGCTGCTCATCTACGATCCCAAAATCAGCGATCGCGCCATTTTGCGAATGCTTCAAGAGAGAAAAAAAGCTGGTGTGGAGATACGAATCGTGGGATGCGTAAGCGGTAAACGGCTGCCCGCATGCGAACTGAAGCGCATGCGGCTGCACACACGCACCATCATCCGAGACCGCACCCACGCCTTCGTCGGAAGCCAAAGCCTACGTCAATTAGAGCTAGACGCGCGTCGCGAGATCGGGATAATTTTTGGCGACGGGGCCGCAATCAAAAACGTGATCCGCACTTTCGAAGAAGATTGGGCCGCTTCATCGGCAGAGATCGCTGAGGAAAAACATGCGCCGGAAAAAAAATCCGCCAAAGTTATCAAGAAAGTGGCACAGGCGATTTCAAAACGCATGCCGCTAAGGCCTGTAGCAAAGAAGGTGGTCAAAAGGATCAGTCATCGAGCCGATGTAGATCTCGATCATAAAGAACTTCGCGAAGAAGTCACCGAAATTTTAAAAGATGTGGTTGAGAAAACCGCAACGGAAGTGGCGCAGGAGACGGCGGAAGTCGTTGGCAAAGCGGGCTAAGAGCACGATGCGAGCAACACTCATAGTTAAATATCTCGCCCCCGCGGCCGTGCTCACCGCCGCGGCAGCTTTGGCCCAATCTAAAAGTCCGGCGCGAAGGGCAAATACCACGGTACTCGTACAGCAGTTCAGGACTCGCGCCAACGGATACATAACCTGGCGCGAGAAAAACGTCGGCAGAGCCCCCGCGCCGACCAATTCCCCCGAAAAGCTCGATGATGCGCGTCACGAACTCGCGAACAAAATTCGCACGGCACGCGCAGGAGCAAAGCAGGGACAGATTTTCACCCCCGAAATCGCGGATTATTTTCGCAAACAGATCTCAGCAACATTGAATGGCCCGCACGGAAATGAGGTCCGCCAGTCCCTTCGCCATGCGGAACCGGTCAAAATGGATTTGCAAATCAATCAAAGTTATCCAGCTAATGTGCCGCTGCAATCCACGCCGCCAACGCTGTTACTGAATCTGCCGGAGCTCCCAAAAGGGATGGAATACAGGATTATTGATCGCGAGTTGGTTCTCCGCGACAGCGATGCCAACATCATTGTGGATTACATTCCCGACGCCTTCCCGGCCGACACAGAATGATCTCAGCAAGAAACCCCGCGGCATTGGTCTTGGCCCTGGTTGCGATTGCAGTAGCTCCGCTTGCAGCCCAGAGCAAATCCAATCTCGACGTCAAGCTTCCGCTGCTTAAAGGCTCCGTTCGCTTCGCAGTCATCGGCGACAGTGGTACTGGAGAAAAAGAACAGTACGAAATCGCGAAGCAAATGGAAGCATATCGCCAGGCCGTCAATTTCGATTTCGTTATTATGCTGGGCGACAACATCTATGGCGGCCACACGCCCCACGACTTCGCCCGAAAATTCGAAGTCCCCTACAAGCCCCTGCTCGACGCCGGAGTGAAGTTTTACGCCTCTCTCGGCAACCACGACGATCCCAAACTCGAGCCTCTGTACAAGCCCTTCAACATGAATGGCGAGCGCTACTACACGTTCAAGAAAGGTGATGTCCAGTTCTTTGCCTTAGACAGCAACTACATGGATGCCCAGCAGCTCTCATGGCTCGAGCAAAATTTGAGGTCTTCCAAGGCTCATTGGAAAATTTGCTTCTTCCACCATCCTCTATATAACGACGGCAAAATGCACGGCCCGGACCTCGACCTCCGCAACCAGCTCTCGCCGCTGCTCAAGATCTATGGCGTAAATGTGGTCTTCTCCGGGCACGAGCACGCATATGAGCGCCTTAAACCAGTAGACAACATCTATTACTTCATCCAGGGGGACTCGGGAAAATTAGTGCGCCACGATTTTCATGCCTCTGACGAGATGGCGAAAAGCTTCGATCGCGATCGCACGTTTATGATCGTCGAGATCGCAGGCGAAAATCTCTACTTTCAAACCATCTCCGCATCGGGAGAAACAGTCGACTCGGGCGAACTCCCCCGTCCAGCCGCATCGGTCAAAGCGGCAGAAACCGCGCGATAACTCGACAACAATATCCAGATACGTAAGGCAACCAAACCACGTATCGTCGAAGGGCGGCATTTAAACATCCTTTTTACGGGTTGGCGTCGGCAAGCTATCGGGTCCCGTTGGGACGGCACCTAATAACAGCTTCAAATTCCACAGGATTTGCATCGCGACTGGCGCTAAAGCTCTCTTTCGCCTCTTTCACCTGCAATTACAGCAAAGTAAAATCTAATTACCGGAATGTCTCAATTCGTTCATCTTCATCTTCACACTGACTACTCCATGCTTGACGGCGCCTGCGACGTCGAGAAGCTCTGCAAAAGGGTAAAAGAACTCGGCATGCCCGCTGTCGCCATGACCGACCACGGGAACATCTTCGGCGCGGTTCACTTCGTTAAAGCGGCGCAAGCATCCGGAGTCAAGCCGATCATCGGCTGCGAACTCTACGTCTGCAAAAAAGAAGACCATCGCATCGAGCGAACGCCGCCTGACGGTGACACTTACAACCATCTCCTGGTTCTCGCCGAAAACGAAGAAGGCTATCGCAACCTGGTAAAAATCACCTCTGAAGCATCACTTCATGGTTTCTATTACAAACCACGGGTAAGCAAGAATTTTCTTGCAAAACACGCGAAAGGTTTAATTGCACTTTCGGGCTGCTTGAAAGGCGAAGTCGCGGAATTTTTGACGGAAGAAAAGTACGACGCCGCCCGAAACGCCGCCGCAACCTTCGCCGATATTTTCGGCAAAGAAAATTTCTTTCTCGAAATTCAGGATCAAGGTCTCGAGATGGAGCACCGCATCCATCCGGGGCTTTTCAAGCTTGAGAAAGATCTTGGCCTGCCGCTGGTCGCAACCAACGACAGTCACTACCTTTGTGAAGACGACGCCCACGCCCAGGACGTGATGGTCTGCATCCAGACCGGCAAGAGCATTCAAGATCCCAACCGGATGAAGTTTCAGGGTACCGGCTTCTACGTCAAGAACCATGACGAAATGCTTCAGGTTTTTAAGCACGCACCAGACGTGCTCAAGCGCACGTTGGCCATCGCTGAACGCTGCCACGTGCAGCTCGCAAAGGTCAGCAATCCATTCCCCCACTTCGATGTACCGGAAGGCTATACGCTCGACAGCTACTTCGAGCATGTCGCCCGTGAAGGCTTCGCCCGAAGACTGGACAGCATTCGCGTACAGTTGGCGGCAGGCAAACTTAAGCACGGAATTGCCGAATACGAGCAGCGGCTGGCGCGCGAAATCGGCATCATCCAACAGATGAAGTTTTCCGGCTATTTCCTGATCGTGTGGGATTTTGTCCGCTACGCCAGAGAACACAACATCCCGGTCGGCCCGGGCCGGGGATCAGCTGCCGGCTCTCTCGTCTCTTATTCCCTCGGCATCACCGATCTCGATCCGCTCCAGTACGAACTCTTCTTTGAGCGCTTCCTCAATCCTGAGCGCGTCTCCATGCCTGATATCGACATGGACTTTTGCATGAACCGCCGTGGCGAGGTCATCGATTATGTCACCCGCAAATACGGCCGCGAAAACGTTGCTCAGATCATCACCTTTGGCACAATGGCAGCCAAAGCGGCGATCAAAGATGTTGGCCGCGCCATGGACATTCCCTACGCCGACGTCGACCGTATTGCCAAAATGGTACCGACGACGCTGAACATCAAGCTGGAGACCGCCCTCAAAGAATCGCCCGCGCTCCAGCAGGCATACGAAAGCGATACGCAAATCCGCCAACTGATCGACACGGCAAAAAAGTTAGAGGGCCTTGTCCGTAACGCCGGAATGCACGCCGCCGGCGTCGTGATTTCCCCTCGCCCGCTTCACGAATTGGTTCCACTTTCTAAGACGAAAAACGACGAAATTGTCACCGCTTTCGACATGTTCGCCATCGAGAAGATGGGCCTGCTCAAGATGGATTTCCTGGGCCTGACCACTCTCACCATTCTCGATGATGCGCTCAAGCTAATAAAGCAAACCCGCGGCGAACAGATCGAACTCGAGAAGATTACGCTCCACGATCAAACGACTTACGAAAAAGTCTTCCACAGCGGATTAACTTCCGGCGTCTTCCAGTTTGAATCGCACGGCATGCGTGACGTGCTGCGACGCTACAAGCCAAATTCCATCGAAGACCTTACCGCTCTCAACGCCCTCTACCGTCCCGGCCCGATCCAGGGTGGCATGATCGACGACTTCATCGACCGCAAGCATGGACGCAAGAAGATCGAATACGAACTTCCCGAACTTAAAGAGATTCTCGAAGAGACCCTCGGCGTCATCGTCTATCAGGAACAGGTCATGCAAATCGCCAACCGGCTTGCCGGTTACTCACTCGGCGAAGCCGATCTGCTCCGCCGCGCGATGGGCAAAAAAATAGCCGAAGAAATGGTCGCCCAGCGTGAACGATTCGTAACCGGCGCAGTGAAACGCAACTTCCCGCAGAAGAAGATCGAAAAAATCTTCGATCTGATGGCGCAGTTTGCCGGTTACGGCTTTAATAAATCGCACTCCGCCGCGTATGCGCTGCTCGCATACCACACTGCTTATTTGAAAACTCACTACCCGGTCGAGTTCATGGCCGCGCTGCTGACCTCGGTTACAGGCAATACCGACGACGTGGTCAAGTACATCAACGAGTGCCGTGAAATGGGTATTCCCGTTGAGCCGCCAGACATCAACGTCAGCGATGCCAACTTCACTCCGCATGGCAATGCAATTCGATTCGGCCTCGCAGCTGTAAAAAATGTCGGCCATAACGCGATTGAATCCATCGTTGCTGCCCGCAAAAAGCTCGGCAAGTTCACATCCATCTACGAGTTCTGCGAAAAAGTTGACCTTCGCCTTCTTAATAAGCGCGTACTCGAATCTTTGATTAAAAGCGGCGCAATGGACTCCCTCGGCCGCCGAGCCCAGCTTATGGCCGTTCTCGACAAAGCCATGGAGCATGCCCAGAAAGCCCAGCGGGATGCTGAATCCGGCCAGCATGGCCTGTTCGGCGTTTTTCAGCAGGAAGAACATCACGCTCAAGAAGACAAGCTTCCCGACACGCCCGACTGGGACGAGCACACGCGTTTGCAAAACGAAAAAGAAATCCTCGGTTTCTTCATAACCGGCCATCCGCTGGACAAATATCGCGAGAAGCTCGAAGACCTGCGCGCGCTCTCGACTGCTGAGCTCGCAACCATGAAAGCCTCAACCGGAAAAGACGAGATGCTTTCCACCGCTGGGCTCGTCACCAACTTACGCGTTCTGAAATCCAAGCGCGGTGAGTTCTACGCTCAAGCATCGCTTGAAGATCTCTCCGGCTCAATCGACATGCTGGTCTTCCCCGAGGCATACAAAAAAGTGCAGGAGCGCCTCAAATCCCTGCTCGACATTCCTGTCCTTATACGCGGTGGCGTGCGCATCGAGGAGGGTGCGAATCCGAAGCTCACGGTGAGTGACATCCTTTCGCTTGAGGAAGCGAAAGTTCCGCTTCCGCGCTCCATTCGCATTCGCATTCCCCTCGAAAAAGCCTCTGATTCCACTGTAGATGACCTGCATCTCCTTTTTTCTCAACGCAAAGGCGACGCTAAGGTTTTATTCGACGTGGAGCGCTCCGGGGACTTTATGGTGGTAATGGAGGCGGAAGGCTATAATGTCCTGCCAGACCGAGCATTCATCGGCCGCGTTGAGGAACTCTGCGGGCGCGGCGCAGTAAGAGTGATCGATTGATCGCTAAACCCACTTCTAGCCATTAGCTTTGGCACGAGAGATCGCTAATGGCCAGGAGCTAGAAGCTTAAGAACCCACATCACACTCAGGAGCGATCATCGCTACGGCGAAAATACAACTGATGAAGACTGCCGACATCACCGCGGTGCTCACGGGTGCTCAACTTTTGGTTTCGATGGTTGAGGCCAGGCGCGTCGCCCGCAACGGGGATGGACTCGAAGCCACAGCTACCGATGAGCTTGAAAAAATCGAGCAGCAACTTGGCAAGCTGGAATCGTTAGATGGGCAAAGCACCGAAGTTCGCAAAGAAATCGATGATCTGCGGGAACGCGTTGCCCTGCTGCGCAAGGAAATCACTCACCGCGAAGCCTGGGTCAAGACCGAACTTGCCCGCCATCCACAGCGCCCTTACTTCCTCGACTACGTAGAAAAGCTCTTTAGCGACTTCAGCGAAATCCATGGCGACCGCCGTTTCGCCGACGACCCGGCCATGATTTGCGGGATGGCCCGATTTCACGGCGAGGAAGTGTTGCTGGTGGGGACGCAAAAAGGCCGAGATACCAAGCAAAAAGTCTTCCGCAACTTCGGCCTGCCAAACCCTGAAGGCTATCGCAAGGCGATGCGTGCAATGCAAATCGCAGAAAAGTTTTCGCGACCAATTTTTACATTTGTTGATGTTACCGGCGCGAATCCTGGGCTCGGGGCCGAGGAGCGTGGCCAGGCCGAAGCGATAGCAATTAATCTCCGCGAAATGGCCCGTCTGCACGTTCCCATCATCACGATCGTCACCGGGGAAGGTGGCAGTGGCGGTGCATTGGCAATCGCAGTCTCCGACCGCGTGTTGATGATGGAGAACGCGATCTATTCTGTCATCTCTCCCGAAGGATGCGCGTCCATCATGTGGCGCGATGCCGCTAAAAAAGAGCTGGCAGCAGAAGCTTTGAAAATCACTGCCTCCGATCTGAAAGAACTGGGAATTATCGACGCGATCGTTCCCGAACCCCCTGGCGGCGCGCACACCGACCATGACGCGGCCACCAAGCTGGTCGATCACGCCCTCCACGAGAATTATTCCGCACTGAAGATGGTGCCTCCGAATGAACTGGTCGCGTCCCGTTACGACAAATTCCGAAAAATGGCCCAGTTCTTCACGGAATCCTGAGAAGCCCTCATCGGCAGTGCGTCTACCCATAATGTGATTTCGAGCACCCTAAATTGCTGTCATTCCGAACCGCTTCAGCGGTGAGGAACCTGCTTTTTTCACAGCAGAAGGTAGTTCGAAAGTCACTCACATGTGAACAGCCTTCCGCCTGAACTCTATGACTCGGATATGATCGAGTGCGTGTCTTACGTCATCTCCAGACGTTCATTCTGCCAACTGCTCGCCGCAGCCCCGCTCTCCAGCGCTTTCGCCGATGGCCGCAACGACAAGCGCAACATGTTCCTCTCCTTGAACAGCGTCCTGTTACAAGGTCGCGTTCCATGGCCTGACTTCGCGCGCCTGGCCGCGCGAACTGGCTTTCCCGGCACGGACATCATGCTGAGCCCAGCCATGCAAGCCGGTATCAGCGCGACCAACGACCTGCTTGCCCGTCTTAAGATCAGGCCGGCCGTCATCGATTTTCCGGTCGAATTCCGGAAAGACGACGCAACCTTCAACTCCTCGCTGGCTCAACTCGACGCAGCCGCCAAGTTCGCTGCCGGCATCCACTGCCCCCGAATGATCACCTACATCATGCCGTCGAGCGATACGCCAAAAGACGAACTGCGCCAAATCTATAAGCACCGGTTTACAGATAGTGCCCGCATTTTGGCGCGTCATAAAGTTCGGCTCGGCCTCGAATTTTTAGGTCCGCTCGAACTGCGCAAAGCGCACAAATACGAATTCATTTGGCGCATGAACGATATGCTCGAGTTCGCCAAGGAATGTGGTCCCAACGTCGGGCTGCTGCTCGATTCCTGGCACTGGCACCACGCAGGAGCCACCACACAGGACATCATTGCCGCCGGCCGTGATCGCATCGTGCACGTCCATTTCAATGATTCGCCGAACTTACCTCCAGAGCATATCCACGATAATCAGCGACTGCTGCCCGGCGAAGGTGTCATCAACTTGACCGGCTTCTTGCAGGCGCTCCAAAGCATCCATTATCGCGACGCTCTCAGCGTAGAAGTCTTCGGACGAACCGCCAACATGACACCCGAGGCAGCCGCGAAAGCCGGCCTCGATAGCTCACTTGCTGTGTTCCGCAAGGCCGGAGTTCCCGAAGGGTGAAGGGCAGCGAACGCTGGGTTGTAGGTTAGTTGCTAGCCATCCCTCAACGACACACTCAAATGGCGACTCGCAAACGATTCGGCGCACGACAATCAAGAACGGTCTACAATCCCTTCGAACCAACGTATGGTGTTCTCGTGAACACAAGAACTGTTTTGCTCATAGGGACTCTGCTCGGAATAGCTAGCTCGGGTGCGGTGCTCACGCTTCTGTGGTTTGGCGTGGCTGGTGTCCTTCAAGTGGGCGGCACTGACCTGATGCGGCTCCTGTGGCCTTCTTCCGTCATGCTGGTTATGGGTTGGCGGCGCACGATTCCAGGCATAATGATCACCGCTTCCGCAGTCGCCATCAACTGCTTGCTTTACACGCTCATCGCGTACAGCACTTGGCGGCTGGTGCGACTATTTCGGCGGGTCGAGGGCAGACGGCCAGTCAGTGAATGATATAGCGATTTATCGCTAACCATAGCTCATTTAAGCCGTTGGTACTTGTCCGTCTGCGGATTTTTAGGAAATGCTGCAGCCATTACATCGGAGGATATGTCGGGAGACTTAATTTCTGTTTTGATCGTCAGCGTCTGCGTGTCAGCAGAGAGCCGCCACTCTTCGACGGTGTCGAAGCGAACAGACGGTGCATTCGCGTTCGGGGGTGAAGCTACCAGCGATTCCAATAGCAGGGTATCCTTGTTCAGTCTTGCCCTGCATTTTCCGTGCACGCCCATTTCCGTCGTGTAGCCACCCTCACTGCCGTCGAGTGGGAACCTGTTCGTAACAGGCTTGCCTCCATAAGTTCGCGTTACCTCGACAGCCGATTCGGTCTGGACGACATGTAAAGACGCCGCGATCGCTCTGTTATTTTTTTTCCCCTGAACACCATAATTGCCGGAGAAGTCGGGCTTTGTGGCCGCCCATCCCATAGTGGCGAAGCAAATGGCAAATACGAATACCTTCTTAAACATTTCGTGCGCTCCCATTAGAATGGCAAGAACACTCAGTCGCAGAAGCACTTTACACTGGAACAGCCAGCCTTACCATAATGATCGCTGTTCACAAGCGGTATCACTCATCCATCCCTGATTAGAACTCTCTCTCATCGCTCCTGGCAGCCACCAAGCGCCATCCCCGGTACGGTTTCGGTCCCCTCGCACCCTCCCGCCAGTTACTCACATCCAATCACCTGCCGTATAATTTAAGCAATCCCGCCTGAACTGCAAATTCTCACCACTTAGGCAGTTCGGAATGACAATTAGGTCAAAGATGGGATATTCGGTATTGCACAATCGATTGTGCAAAACATGGTAGGAAGGACTCCCTAAGGTAATGGCTACAACTGACGTTGGGCTGCGAGATGCCACCCGACGAGCTCCGCAGGTGCCGGTCGTCAATGACATGAGCATCCAGGTCGCCACGGCAAATGGCAGCGGCTCTCAAAGTTCTAACACGGTACTTCTTCGCAGCATTTTTCAGATGGGCGTTCCGGTTTCGGGTAAAAATCTTTTCCCGTCAAATATCGCCGGACTGCCGACGTGGTACACCATTCGCGCCAATAAAGATGGCTACACCGCGCGCAAGAAGGAAATCGATTTCCTCATCGCGATGAACCCCGAGACTGCCGTCGAGGACGTGAAGTCGCTCGGTCCCGGCGCTTCCGTGCTTTATGACGAGCCGTTGAACCTGAGTTCTCTGCGCAATGATCTGATTTTCTATTCCGTTCCATTCGACAAACTAGTCGCCCCAGTTTGCCCTGAAGCCAAGCTTCGCAAGCTGGTCAAGAACATGATCTATGTCGGCGTAGTTGCCAAGCTGCTCGACCTCGATATGGCCGAGGTCGAAAAGGCATTGCGCAAGCAGTTTGCGAAAAAAATTAAAGCTGCAAATTTGAACTTCGCCGCAGCTCAAGCCGGCTTCGACTACGCCGCCGCAAGCTTGACCAAGCACGATCCATTCCGCATTGAGCGTATGGATAAGAACCGCGGCAAGATCATTATCGACGGCAACACCGCATCAGCACTGGGCTGCGTCTTTGCCGGATGCACCGTCCTGAGCTGGTATCCGATCACCCCATCGTCTTCGCTCGCCGAAAACATGATCGAGTTCTTCAAGCGATTCCGCATTGGCCCTGACGGCAAAGCGACATTCGCGGTCGTTCAAGCCGAAGACGAACTCGCCGCAATCGGCATGGTGATCGGGGCAGGCTGGGCTGGCGCGCGCGCCATGACCACCACTTCCGGCCCCGGCATTTCGCTAATGTCAGAATTCGCGGGCTTGTCTTATTACACCGAAATTCCGGGAGTGATCTGGGATATTCAACGTGTCGGCCCTTCGACCGGCCTGCCCACGCGCACGTCACAAGGCGATATTCTTTCGACCGCCTTTCTCTCGCACGGCGATACCAAGCACATCATGCTCTTTCCTTCGTCGCCACATGAGTGCTTTGAAATGGCCACCGATGCCTTCAATCTAGCCGAGAAATACCAAACCATTGTGTTCGTTATGTCCGATCTCGACTTGGGCATGAACAACTGGATGTCCGATCCCTTCCCTTATCCCGAGAAGCCGATCGAGCGCGGAAAAGTTTTGTCGGCAGAAGATTTGAAAAAACTCGGCGGGTTCGCTCGCTACAAAGATGTTGACGGGGATGGTATCGGCTATCGAACTCTTCCCGGTACAGACCATCCCGCGGCAGCTTACTTCACACGCGGCAGTGGACACAATGAGCGTGCCCTTTACAGTGAGAAGCCGCAGGATTACGAAAACAACATGGATCGCCTGCGGCGCAAGTTCGAACACGCGCGTGCATTTGTGCCTAGGCCTATTGTCGAAAAAATGCCGAACGCCGAAATTGGAATTATCGCCTTCGGAAGCTCGCATTGGGCCCTGATCGAATCACGCGATCAACTGCGCCATGAGCACAATATTCCGACCGACTATTTACGAATTCGGGCATATCCTTTCGCGCACGAGATTGCTGATTTCGTTCAATCTCACAAGCGGGTTTACGTCGTGGAACAGAATCGCGACGCACAGATGTTCTCTCTGCTCAAGCTCGATCTCGATAATGAACTCGCGTCCAAACTTCGTAGTGTTGCGCGCCTCGATGGTCTTCCAATCGACGCCCGTTCTGTTACCGACGAAATCGCCGCCATGGAGGAAAAGTAATGGCCACCTCGCCAGTCACGCCAAAAACGAACCGCCTGGGACTTGCAGCACTCGATTATCGCGGGGGCAAGACCACGCTGTGCGCCGGCTGCGGACACAACGCCATCTCCGAGCGCATTATCGACGCCCTATACGAAATGGGTGTAAAGCCCGAGAGCGTCGCGAAACTGAGCGGGATCGGCTGCTCATCCAAAAGCCCCGCGTACTTCCTGAATCGTGCTCACAGCTTTAACGCCGTGCATGGCCGCATGCCGTCGGTCGCCACCGGCGCGGTTCTCGCCAACAAAAACTTAATGGCTCTGGGCGTGAGTGGCGATGGCGACACAGCTTCAATCGGCCTCGGCCAATTCATTCATCTCATGCGGCGCAATCTGCCCATCATCTACATCATCGAAGACAATGGCGTTTATGGTCTCACCAAAGGCCAGTTTTCCGCGACGGCCGATCGCGGCTCAAAACTCAAAACCGGCGTCATCAACGATCTCCCGCCGATTGATACCTGTGAACTCGCCATCTCGCTCGGCGCGACATTTGTGGGGCGCTCGTTTTCAGGCGATAAGCGCCAACTGCATGCAATGCTAAAGGCCGCCATCGCTCATCGTGGCACGGTCATGCTCGACGTGGTCTCTCCCTGCGTTACCTTCAACGATCACGAAGGTTCAACCAAGTCGTACAAATACATGAAGGATCACGACGAACCCCTGCAGGAAGTGAGTTTCGTCCCCTTCTTTGAAGATATTTCTGTTGACTACGACGCTGGAAGCACGGTCGAAGTCACAATGCACGACGGTTCGCGCCTGCGCCTGCGCAAGTTGGAAGAAGATTATGATCCGACCGACAAAGTTCGCGCCATCTCGCGTTTGCACCAGGCGAAAGCAGAAGGCTCCATGCTGACAGGCGTACTTTACGTAAACACGCAATCTCCGACCCTGCTTGACATGTTGAACATCACTGACGAACCGCTCGCGACCCTTCCGTCATCCGTAACTCGGCCCGGCCCTGAGGTGTTAGAACAAGTGATGGAAGAACTGCGATAGATGTTCCTCTCTCATTCGCGGACGAGTTCCACACGGCGGTTTCGGGCGCGGCCTTCTAGCGTGTCGTTGGTGTCGACCGGGCGTGACGCGCCGAATCCAGCCGTGGTGAAGCGAGTCGCTGGGACGTCGTATTTCGCGGCGAGCGCTTGAACCACGGCCGCCGACCGTCGTTTCGAAAGTTCGAGATTCGAAGCGTCGCCTCCAATATTGTCCGTATGACCCTCCACGCTGAGCTTCCAGTCGGGATGCTGGCGCATTGCTTCCGCAATTTCGTTCAAGACCTTATCTGATTCAGGACGCAAGGTGTCGCTCGCGAAATCGAAGTACAGGTCATAGACCTTTACGCGTCCCTGTTTCTCCAGTTCCTTCTCAACTTCGTTTAATGGCGCTGTGGGTGTGTCCCAATAGATTTTGATAATTTGCTCGTGTCCACCCGCGGTCGAGGCTACGGCCAAAACAAGCGGATTGTCTGCATCGTCGAGCACGTAGGCGTGCGCTTCGCTGTCTGGGACTTGCACCACGATGTCCATGACTGGGAGTTCGGCTGGTTGATCGTTTATCAGCACCGGAAAAGCGAGGTCGGCATCTGAGTTTCTGCGCAGTGTCGCTTTCAAAGCAGGGGTGTCCATCGCAGAACTACTACCAATACCGGCCGGCGCAAAGGCCATCATTTTTTTAACAAGATCCTGGCTGGCTGCATCGCTCCCCTCCTTTGAATCCGAAGTCATAGCAGTCTT
Source organism: Terriglobales bacterium (assembly GCA_035651475.1). GTDB lineage: Bacteria > Acidobacteriota > Terriglobia > Terriglobales > Acidobacteriaceae > Gp1-AA145. Next base: position 140,500 of record DASRFP010000024.1, read on the forward strand.
AAAGGACTTAAAAAGGCTCTTAAGAGGATCTTCGTGGTATGTGAAATCTGACTGGCCAGTATCCTTCAGTTCGCGAAACGTTTTTTTGGAAAAACCCAGCGCGGTGGTTCCGGGATGTTTCTCATCCATATGTTCGCGACATAAATAGCCGTCGAACTCCGCAGAGTTTTCGAGGTCAGCCTTGAAAACCGTTCGTCCGCAATCGATTTGGCGAGGCTTCGAATCAGCTTTCCCGTTTTCTAAAATTCTTTCGATGCCCTGTGGCTTGGGAAATTGCTGGGAAGCCCTGATGTGCACCAATTGATCCGTTATCTTATCCACCACGAAGATGGACTCGAAGTCTCCGCGCAATTTGTCTGTTCCGGCATCGATGAGACGCAAGGATTCGCGCAGTGGCACCTTGCTTGATGGAGACAACGTCAGCTCTGCGGACGCCGGTTTCCAGTCCGGAAGAGGCTCTGGGGTACTTGTTTGACCAGTCGCCGCAGCGAGCATGGCCGCTGGATCGCCCTTCTTGTATGCCTCTTCAACCTTGTTAACGCGCTGTTTTGCGCGGTACGCAATATAGGCGCAGCTTCCCATTATCAGGATCAGGAAAAGCACGAAGAGTACGGCGGCGATCATCAGGAGCTTCAGCGCCTTGCTTCCACCAGCTGAAGGCACCGTCGTAGAAGTCGAGCCAGAAGCTGAAACGACTTGCAGAGTAGGCGAAGGGTTCGCTACCGAGTTCGGACCGGAGGAAGCCGTATCTTGCGACACTGGGCTCCCGCACTTCTCGCAAAACTTCGTGCCAGGAATCAGTGGCGAACCGCATCCCGTGCAGAAAATCGACGGAGTCGCAGCCGGTGGCTCTGCCCGGCGTGCGCCGCAGGTTGTGCAGAAAGATTGGCCCTCTGCCAGAGTAGAACCGCATTTTGCGCAATTCCTCATAAATTTCCTTAACAGCCGAAACAGCTCCCTTCCTATTTTTTCGTGACCGCGCCCTCGTAGTGTGTTTTGTTGACCTTGCCGTCGGTGCCGGTCCGCTCGTCGGTGATGTCGTATTGGAGAACGCAATTCATGTTCTTGAGTACCCACGCTGTTCCGGTAATGTTGTAATCCGCAAGGTTACGCAGCAAACTGGCGGATTTGTCGGTGGAACTCTCATGGGTGGTGTCGACTGCATACTTCACTGTGTCGAAGCCGTTAACTGCTTCATCGCCAACGCGTGACACCATCGGTTTGTAAATAAACAATCCCCAGGGCGTCCCTCCTTGCGCAATGCTGACGACGACGCCCCGCCAACTTACTCCATCCGAACGCGTAGCATGGTTCGTAACCGTCTCCACTGCCATACCGTTGTTGATCTCTCGCCGGACAATCTTCGGATCGGTAAATTTGCTGGTCTCTTCGAAAAATTTCTTGTCTTGGTCCGTCGCCAGCCACGTATCACGATGGACCAGATCAACCGAATCGCCAGAGAGATCGGCTTGAAAATCTTTGCTTTTCAAAGACTGGTCACTTTCGGTGATCTTGTTCGAAAAGTGCAGAGGCTGTGCAGTGGCCGGACCTTGCAGGAATGTCTGCGCACAGTAGGTCCCTCCATCGAAGTCCCCGGGTTGGGCAGCTCGCGTCGGCTTCGCATCCTCGGAAGTTTTCGGGTTCGATTTTGAAGTGCAGCCTACGAAAAGCAGAATTGTGAGCGCAGCCAAAGCCGTAGGTGCGAGGGGCGCCCGGCGGAATCGATTTGCTGTGAGGTGCATGCCAACTCCCTTTCAGAATTACTTCTTGTTCACAAGTCCTTCGAAATGCGTGCTGCTGATCTTGCCATCGGCGAAGGTGTAAATGTTGTCGAATGAAAACTTGACCATGCGGCCGTCTTCCTGCGCGATCCAGGCAGAGCCCTTGACGTTGTAGTCTTTGGTTTGTCGTTGGCCGAAAGCATTGCCCAGTTCCATCACTTTCTTAATGTTCGCGTCGACCCCGGTCAGGTCGAAATCGTAACGACGGGCATTGAAGCCGCCTGTCTGCTCGTCGCCCATGTATTTGACGCCTGGCTGAGCGTCGCCAATGTGTCCATCCAGAAACGCCATGGCTATGCCGCTATATGCGATCTGCCAATTGGAGCTGCCATACGGCGTGCCATTCAGTTGGCGGGTGCGGGTTTTTGCGGGAAAAGAATCGGTCCCGATCTTGCTTGCAGGACTGTTGTCGACCTGCTGGCCAATGATTCCGTCATGTGAAATATCGACCTGACATAAGTAGGAGAATCCATCGGAATCGCTTTTCTTGAATGACGCATGGAAAGGCGAAGAAGGGTTGTGGATTGAATTTTCGAGTCGATCCATCGCCGCCTGAAGATCATCTGCTTTACTCGTGTGCGCATCCGGCGCCAAATAGTTTGAAACGTGCGAGGATGCTTTTGAAGTACAACTCGACAGCAATCCCATTGCGAGCACGACAGCGCCCAGTCCGTGAATGCTCTTTGGCACGCGCGGTCTCCTTTTCTAATCTGCCTGTACTATCGGACCTGTTTCGCCGCAATCGCCCCAATAAAGGGAATGCGAAATTCGCGACGGCTGTAGGCCTGGTACATCAGGAATAGCCAGAACGCGAAAAAACCCAGCGAGATTACCAACCCGATTGGCGTCAGTACAACCGCGGTCCACCCGCTGATGCTGATCATGATGTTCACCAGAATGCTCCATGCAATGCTGAACACGATCGCCGCCACGCAAAACAAAATTGATTGCATGGCATGAAACCGAACAAATCGGTCATGCTTGTAAGGTTCGAGCACAAGAAAAACCACTCCCGTGACCAAGCCGAGCACATAAGACAAAGCTGCGGCCACATTCGAAGTGAGCCCGCTTGCCCCTGCCTGCGCGGGAACAGCTGCTGGTTGGGCCGCGGCTCCCCCCGTTGTGACTGCAATAGGTTGTGTCGCACCGGTCGGCCTGCCGCACCCCGCGCAGAATCCTGCTCCCTCTGTTACTGCTACACCACAATTTGCACAGAACGCCATTGCCATACTCCTCTCACAATTCGAAATTTGTGCGTGATCCCGTAAGCGCACCCCACGCCCTCACTGCCGGCATTTCTTTTCCGAGTAAATTGCGTTTCTTCGCAGAGATCGTTGCTTTTAGCTGGCAACTCTCTCGACCCTTCCGCTTCCATGGCAGGATCCGTTATCGGTGTTTCACTTATCTCCTCCACAAATTTTGCTGTCAGGCTGTCGTTGAACGATGTTTTTCGTGAATAAATCTTTGGGAGGGATATTGCTGTTCTTTCCCAGCCACGTTCCGTCAACCCCCGTCTGTCCTGTGGCGACTAGGGTGAATTGTTGGCACGGTACGAGGCTCTGCTCGCCGGAGTGCGCGGCCGTAGTTGAAATCACCATTTGTAGGTACGCGGCGCCTTCAATCTCCAGTGGGTTTCCCATTTGTTTTTTGACCCATTGCCCTGCGATGGTGTTGTTCAGCAGCACGTCAGATAAGCTTTCTGTCAGCGCGCTGGGAAGTGGAATCTCGGCCATATCCCAGAGTTCATCAGTTCCCATTCGCAATTCGACCCGGGGCATCGCCACAGCTACAACTAATCCGAATGACGCGAACGGCGAAAAAGCAAAGCTTTGGTTAATAGCGCCGTCTCCTTCGCCCTGACCTTCAACCTGCGTCTGCGAACCGTCCAGCGAAAAGCCTTCGTCCCCCGAGTAGTTAATGTGGAACCCGCCTTTGGCGACCTCTTCCTTGGTGGTAAAAGCCGGATGGAAGAGCAGTGCCTCACTGATGTCAAGCGACATCGGTAACTCTGTGAACTCCATCAGCGGAATTGAAATTCGTGCCGGCTTGGGAAGCTTGAATCTCACCTCATTCATAGGAGTCTTGTTTTCTGACGTTTTGATCGTCCAATCAAGGTCCATATCGCTATCGAAATCGAGATCGCGAATGTCGAACTGCAGAACTCCGTTGTCACCGATGTTCAGTGCCGCTTGCTGGATAAAGTTGTTCATTTGAGCTTTAGCGCTGAGGTCCACGTTCAAGCCATTCGCTTCGCGCTTAAGCTGCAGGTCCAGGTGCATGTTGTTGCTATCGCCCGGGACGTAAAAGTGATACTGGATTTTCCACACGGCAAAATCCGTATCGGCATACTCGAATGCGCCTTCCATGTTGTTCGGGGCTATATCGGCGAAAACGGGCGGCTGTAGCCATTCCGAGAGAGCGCGCAGAGGATCGGTAAACGCGGACGCGGGAGGGGAAGGTTCGAGTTGCGCAGCGTACTGCTGAAAGATATCGCGGAAATTTACCGGCATCTTGAATCGCACTTGCGCGCTCTTCAATGCCTGTGACAACGATGCCTTCTCCGTCCCTACAATCAGGTTCTTGCTTTTGGGGTCCACGGCATAAGCGTCCACTTTGCGCAAGTCGAGGCCTTCGAACAAAACATACTTTCCGGGAATAAGCCTGGCGCGCAGCTCAGGCGAGTCTTCGAAGAGAAAAATTCGATGGTCGGCGCTGACTCCCCGAAATGTTCGGCCTACGGTGGCGAGATCAACGATCGAAGTATTAGCTGAATACTCGACGTGAAAGATCGAACCGGGCTGGTCGAGCGGACGCAGTCCCCAGGTTTTTTTCATACCGGGTACCCATCGCTGCCCAGGATGAGAGACACCGGGGCCTGATGTCGAAAGCGCATTTGTGCTCGATTGCGTACCTGTGCTTCTCTTCTTGTCGCAGCCACAAATCGCGAACAGCAGAATTCCGGCCGCTACTGCCGCTAGCCGAACAATCGATCGATTCTGCCTAATGTGCATGTTGCCCATCGCTTCTTTTCTATTGCGCTTCTTCTGAAATCTGGAACGTCCACACAGCATCGAACATCAAACCGTCTCCTTGGCCACGCACCACGTCGCCGCCAGAGAAATTCTTCGACTTTGAAACCGGGCGCAGCACAACGCCGTACTCACCGGCCGCGAGTTCTGAACTCGGAGAAATTTTGTATTTGCCCGGCGCGAGTTTCTGCACTTGCGAGTTGACCCGTTCTTCGAGGAAGTTCGAGTAAATCTGCCAATCCGCAGCAGGAGTGGAGCGCGCATCCGCCTTGCCCTGCGTCGCGCCAATGATCCGGCAAGTGTTTTGCGCCGGAGTTAACTTCACAATGGCGGGCGCATAGTCCTCCGGAGTCACACCCAATACGCGCGAAAAATCTATCGTGAAGCTCGGCGTCGCACTTTGCAGAACATTCGACGATGCCGGCCCCGGCACTCCCCACACATAAGTCACTTTCGGCTGGCGGTGCGACATGACGCTCGAAAAAATCGTTCCCGCCTGCTGCACCGATTCGCCTCCGACCCCATAGTTCATGCGCGTCGCCGCAGCCATACCTGCCTCATTGACTCCGGCCTGCATAGCCTGCGTTACGACGGAATCGGAAGCCAGGCTCTTCATCGACGAAGGCTTGGTCTTTGTTTCTGCCAGCTGAGTTTTTTCGAGTTGCCACTGTTGCGTGCTACTACCGGAGGTCACGCTTAGCGTCGGCTTTCGGCTCTTTGGAACTGTAGGCGCCGCGGCTGGCGCGGTTGCAGCGGCCTGACTTGCGCTGCCTTTGCTCGACGCCGCGATCATCGCATTCAGTTCGTTCTCCGTGACTCCGGCCTTGTGCAAAGAAACGAGTGCAGCAGTCGAGGTGTCGTACTTCCCAGCATTTGATTGGATCGCCTGCACCACCACGGATTCCGGCAACTTGCTCTTGACCATATTCACGATGTCAGCGTTATTCAACGGTCTTGGTGCTTGTTGGGCCGCAACGACGCCGCTCATCGCGAAAACAAAAATCAGCAGTCTCGAGAATCGCGAAGTTTTTTTAGGCATGAGATCTTTTCCTCTCCTCTTTTGCAGATCGCCTGACGTAAACCAAACCCCAACTCCCATTGCCTAGCCAAGAATCTGTTTCACCTTCGCTATGCAGCTCTGATCCTTTTGATCGGTCCATGGGTCGACACAGCGTGGCCCTAGCACCCATACTGCGAGACCGTAAGCGGACTGTTCCTGCTGGTTGAGCCGGTCAAAAGGCGTGGCCTCAGTGTCCCAACACCAGTACACCGGCCAAGCAACAGTGATCTGGCCAGACGCGGTCAGATTGAAATCCCAATTGCCCGGAGCACTGCACGCGTGGTTGGTAGCGTCCCACGAGCAGCACAGTTGGGTCTGCGCATCCAGGGCTTCGTAGTAGAGCTCGTAGGAACTAACGGTGAATCCGGATGAGAGTTTGCTAAAGTCCCATGTGTCCGCCCCGAATGTCTGCCAGCGATTGAAGTAGGTTGCGCATGGGTTCGCCGTACTTGTTTGGCTATATGCAACATCATTGATGAAGCAGCCCCAGTTTGCTGTTTCCATGTTGAGATTGCTGTTTTGGTCGCTATGGCCGTAGGCATACCGGAAGACCCAGCCTGCAACAGGTGTTCCCTGAAATGAGAAGGAAGCAAACTTCGAGCTGCCATTCTGCGGAACCTGATCATATCCTGCTTGCACCGGGTCACTTTTGTACACGGACACATTCGACTGTGACATGGAGTCATACGCCAGCTGCACTTCCTGGTCGCCTCCGTCCGGCATTGGCATTCCGCGGGCCGCGTAGAATCTGTACCCTGATTTCTGAATTTGCTGTTGGCCGGGAGGAACCACCACCAGAGTGACATCACTCTGATCAAGAACGCCCGCGAGCCATGGATCGAGGTGCGCGGTGATCCCGTTATTGCCCCAGTAATCAATGTTGAGATTTGCGCTGAATCCGTTTTGCCCATACACATGAGCTGTGCCTTGGGCCTCTCCGAAGCTGCAGCCTACAATGGTGTACTGGTTGTATTTCGCTTCAGGAGTGAAAATTCCCGGAGCTTGCCCGCCGTTGACACGGAAGATTCGGGGCGTCGCATCCATCGAGCACGCCAGCACCACCGAATTGAATGGCTGCAAACGCGCCATCGAAGAAAGCGAATTTCCAGGCGCGCTTTGCGTCTGACTCGGCGCCAGTCCTGGGGCAGGCACGTTTGTCTGGAAGCTCGTCGCCATGGCTGGCGCGTGTGCCGCCGCAGCTGTTTGCGATGCTGACTTCATTGCTGCTGAATCCTGCTGTGCTGCCAGCCGTTGCTGTTCGAGCACGGCAATGATGCTGGCATTGGCCTGCGCTAATCTGGGGTTCGTCACTTTCGCCAGCGCTTTCGCAGGTCCGAGCTTCACTGGCTTCATCGCGGCGAGGCTTCCAGGTGAAGGCTTCTTCAGCGCTGCCAGCCGTTGTTGCGAATTGAGCTGAGTCGAACCAGAGCCACCGCTAATAGTCCGACCCGTGGTTTTCGGTGGATACGGCTGTGGATTCAGTTGGACCGTATTCGCCGAACTCCCCGGCGTAGCGGGTGTTCCTTTGGGCGGATACGGCTGCGGGTTGAGATCGTCAGCTCCGTTGCCTGCCCCCTGGCGAACTCCACCGGTCAAGCATGGGCTAGCACTGCCACCCATCGCGTTAAGGACGTTGGTGCTCACATGCGCCTGCGTCAGCGCACTGCAACCTTGCGGAGAAAAATCAAATTGTCCATTGGACGACTTGATCTGATTGATGATCGCGGACTCGGGAACTCCGCCCTTCACCAGGCCGATCACGTCCACATTGGTAAGCGTCGAGGCACCGGGTCTTGCCGGCAGTAATTGTCCAGGCGTTCCGTTCGAGTTGGAACTTTGAGTCTGGGCCGGCTTGACTGCCGGAACCAGCATTCCACGCGAGGCGGTTTGCATTCGCCCCGGATTCGTGCCGCTTGGAAGTGCTCCGCTCGACGGCGAATTAATTGGCCCGGGATCCCTTCCTCCTGGAACCGTCCCGCCTGAGGGTGATTGCTGCGGGCCAGGATTCACACCACCGGTCAACATTCCTTGCGAAGACGATTGCTGCGGCGCCGGTTTCAACCCGCCGTCCAGCATTCCCCGCGAGGGGGAATTGATGGGCCCAGGATTCACCGCGCCTTTGTTAGCGTTCAAGAGCGTCCCACGTGTGCCTTCGCTCCTTCCCAACATGTGTGTCGACGGCACGAGGGCAAAATTAACGTCATAAGCGCGGTTCTGGCACGATCCCCAATGCGATGTGAGATCACCGACCGTCGAAGGAACAACCGCCGGCAGCATGTTGCATTGCGCATTGATGATCGTGATAGGCGAAATAGTACTAACCTGAGGCGCAACATTCGGAGAAAACTGATTCGGCTGCGTGATCACCAGCTGCGCCTGCAGTTGCGGTCCGACCGGCTGCCCGTGGTAGGCGTAAATGCAGACGTCGTACACCACGACTTTGCCGCCATACAAATACGCTTTCACCTGTCCGGCGTACTTGAAGTTATTGCCGAGTTGAATCAGGTTGTTCGAGGAGCCTGCCGGACTCACGACGACCGCAAGGCCGGCGCACGTACCGGGATTTTTCTGCTTAACGGCACTCGCGTCCCAATAAACGAAGCCTTCTACGTCTCCCGCGTTGTTTGGTGGACGCTGCCCGCCTGGAGGCACCTGCCTATGCGGCCCGGCGGGCGTAACCGTCGGCGCTGGGGGTTTGACAACGGTAACCTGCGCCGCGCTAGCCCCGCAGATCAAAAGCGCAAATACGCCAGCTAAAAATGATTGATAGGATGACGTGTATTTTTTACCCCGCATAATATCCCTCCAGGCACGAATGAAGAATCAGTTGATCTGGTGAGCTGGAATCGTTATTTGCTTAGCACTATCACCGCTCCAGTCGGCGCTGAATCTGTGAAATCCAGACTTCGCTATGGTGTGAAATGACCCGTCCGAAAGAAATGCATCAGCCTCCATAGAGGCCATTTTCCAGTTGTCTCCAGCCGGGCCTCCGATGAAGGTGTCTTCAAGCGTGAAGCCGCGAATCTGATCGATAGTGACGGACCGGCTTAATAAAACGTCGGCACCTTTCGTGCTTCCATTCGGCCAGTTCTGGCTGTGATTGATATTGCTTGCGGCTTGACTGGTGCCATCTGTGAACAGGATGGTTAGGTTGATGTTGTCATTTCCGCCGCGAAGATCGTCATCTGCAGTGACAAACGTAAACGTAATGTGAGTTACTCGATTGCCCGTTGCGCATGTAACTCCAGGGTTCGCGTTGATGTCGAATGAGGGATCGGTTCCAGTAAACTTGTGAAAACCAGAGGAGGCAATCGGGATATTGATTCCTTTTGCCATAGCAAACGCCTGAAGTTGCGCCATGTCCCAGTTGTCCTCGGTGTGTACTCCCTCAGCCGCATAAATAGGTGTGAGCATCGGGCCTACGACAGGCGCGTGGGTTATGCCAATCTGTCCAGCATCAGGAGGGGTATAGCTGCCCGAGGCGGAGTGGATTAAACGTATTTGCTTGATTTGATTTGGAGCGACCGGCTGCTTTAGCTGGATTCCAACTGCCTTGACACTCTGGTTAGCCCAAGGGGCCCCCTTATTCACATTCGTGGCAGTTTGCATGTCGCCATTGGCATAGTGGATTTCGACATTCAGGTTATTGTTCCCACCGCGTAGGTCGTCATTCCCAGTCGTGATGATCAACTGGAGTCCCGCTACCTTACACGTGCTGGCGCTCTGCAGCAGCGTGGGGGTTTGTTGACGAAGTAATACTCCCCTGTTCGGCGGTGCCGTTTGCCCATTCGCCATTGCGGCAAAAACGCAGTACGCCGTTCCGAGCAGCGCTGAGTTGAATGTCGAAAAACGGTGCGTCCTCATGTTCCCACCCTCCGGTGCCGAAAAATCAAGCGAACATGAGTGGAATAAACCGGGAAACTGCGGCGGTCAAAGGAACTGAAACTGATCTGCAACTGACTTGCTAAGTCGCTGCACGTTCAATCACTTATAGATTCCAATGACCGCTGATATTGCGAGGGAGCGTGGGGATGGGTTCTAGTTCGCCGGAACTTGGCCGCCGAAATCTTGCGTGGTCGTGTGGGCGAGGAACTTCTGCTGGCATTGCTCAGCCTGCAACTTCATTTTCTGAAATTCTGTCCGCGACCGCAGGTTGCTAAGCAATGGGTCACTTTCTAACAGAGGGGTAGCACAGTAACCGGTGTCGATGGCGGACTTCAACACTTTCATGGCCGCGTCATCTTGTCCTGAAAAGCTCAGCATCGCGGCCGTCTCGTATTTTTCTTCTGGGTCGGTCTGTCCCATTACATCGGATTCTTCTCGTGCCCCGATCTTTGTGATCTCGCTCGATGATTTGTGCTCGAGCTGCGCAACTACGATCTCTACATCTTTATAGCCGCTTTCGAGTGCAATGATGGCCAAAGCGAGCGCAAACGCATTGTCTTTTTGGCGCAAGGCCAGTTGCATTTCCTGCCGAACGCTCCATCCGGAGTTGCCGTCCAGGTCGAAGAATGTCTGCGCACGTGCCTTGTTCCCCTTGTATAGAAACACCTTTGAACATGACCGGAACAGAAAATTGCCCGGGTCGATGGTCAGGGCCGCATCACACTCCTGAGCTGCTTTATCGAGCAGTCCCGCATAGCGGTATACATAAGACATTTCAAAATGCGCATCGGAGGAATCTGGTCTCCGGGATAAAAGCGCCCGCGCCTCGTCGTAAGCAGCCTCCAATTCTCCATGATCTGCCTTTTGCGCAATCGCGTTGGTCGTCCCGTTGGGGTCGAGGGCCGTAGCACGCGCCGTGGCTTCATCTGAAAGCCGATATGAGGCTTCGCCACCGTTCGAATACTCCGCGTCCAGATAGTATCTCCACGAAAGCTCGCTCCAGGCCGGCGCATAGTCGGGATCTTCAGAAATTGCTTCCTTCAAAAGTGCAATTGCGGTGTGGTTTGGCGTCGGGTCCCGCGGCATCGCCACAGCCCTCAAGTACATGTCGTAAGCTCGCGGATGATGAGGCACCGGAATTTCGTTTGTAATCGGTGGCCCGCCTACTCTCGCAACCACGCCGTCCTGCAACCGCTGAGCCAGGTCTTCATGAAGTCTGACCATCTCGCTGATTGGAGCTGAAACGTTGTCTCGCCAAAGGACGCGGTCATCGGATACGCGTGTCAGCTCAGCCGTAACTTTAAGATTTCCGTTTTCGTTGACGAAATCTCCCGAAATAACATAAGAAACGTTCATCGCCCGGCCAACCGCCTGGGGATCTGGTGACCCCTCAGCGTATTTGGTGGTGGAAGCGAATGGCCGCACCGAAATCGAACGCGCATAACTCAGGTCGGTAACCACATCTGACGGCAGAGCAAACCGCAAATAATCAAAGCTGGGCCCAGCATCACCATTTGAAAATGGAATAACCGCTAACGAAGTCTTCGGGGTGTACTCGGGAGACGCAGCCGGTATTGTTTTCGTCGCCAAGCGAATCACCGCGATCCCTGTCACCGCCAGAATCAGAACACATGCCGCGAGGATGAACCACTTTCGTCTATCGGTATTCCGCCTCTCCTGGACAGGGACAGTATTCCCCCTCTGCAGCGTAGCAAGACGCGGTCGCTCATGGTTCTCTGCAGACGCCGACGACACACTTCGAGCGACAATTTGCGGCTCAATCGTTTCTACGGGAGCGATAAAGCGATACCCGCGGCGTGGAACAGTTTCGATGAATCGCGGATTGTCAGAATCATCATCGATTGCCGCGCGCAGCTTCTTCAGAATAACGTTCAGGCTTCCATCGAAATCAACGTAGGTTCCCTCCGGCCAAAGCTTCTGCCGCAACTCTTCCCGGGTGACGATTTCACCCGGACGTTCCAAAAGAAGAACCAGTACCCGAAAAGGCTGTTCCTGGATTTTGACGCGCACCCCGTTTCGCGTAAGAGTGCTGCAGGCAGGTTCTGCTTCGAACAGTCCAAAGCGAAAGAGTTTCCCTGGCTCGACAGTTTGCTCCATATCGAATGCGCGAGAGGCTCGAATCATAACATCGTCACACTGCTACAGGAACCGTCCAAATACCTATGCCGCACACGATGTGCGCCAAAATGCCATGCGCCAATTTTTATGCTGAGTTGTATTCCTTAAAGTTGAGTATCTAGGTGACTGGTTGAGAGAAACCTACACTGTGCTTCTTTTTCGATACAGATTCGCTTGCCGCGAGCGACAGACCCCCGAGTACAGTGACATTCTAGAAAACGAGGTGCTATAAACAAGTGGTGTAAAAGACCCCCAAAACGTTTCATTGGGAGAAATCTTCGTGGCGTTGCGCTACCGCCAGATGCAACCGAAGGATGTCGCGACATGCGTGCAAATTGTCGCTTCAAACCCCGTCCTTGGTCCGCGTTACGGCGTTACCATCTCAAAACTCGAACCGACGTGGCTGCACCTCCTAAGAAGTGAGGCGTTCACCGCCGTCGTGTTCGAGGAATCCGGGCCAAGCTCCGGCAGGCTGATTGGCGCGGGAATCAGCGTGTTCCTTTCCGATGCGTTTGTGCGCGAAATGAAGACGTCTCCTCTTATTTGGATCGGCCCGGAAATCGTCCGACGCCTTGTGGTTGGAAATTCTCCCGTCCTCTCAGATAAGCAACTCGCGGAGTCCAACACGCAACGTGGGCTGAACCTTTTCGGATGGCACGGCGCTACCAGCGTTGAAGACGGAAATCGCGTGGAAGTTCTCAATACTTTCTTCGGCAGCTTCATCGAGCTGCACCGGGGCTTCCTTATTAAGGAGGTGCTTGGGCAGGCCGATTCCGTCGGAATGGTATCGGCAATGTCGAATAGCGGCGGCGGATATTTTGACCCCAAGCTCCAGCGGCACGTGCATTCACTTCCAGCAAGCCCGGAGGAGATTCTCAGCAGACCTCATTTGATGGGCCAGACACGCGAAATGGCAATCGCGGGTGCCTGGCTCTCCGGCTCGTCGCTCTTTTCCTGGCAACCTCCAAAGTTTGGCTTCCGAAGAAGCGAGCAGCGACTGCTGACCTCAGCCCTTCAAGGCGGGACGGACGAGGACCTGTCGAACCAGCTCAACGTATCAATCTCGTCCGTGCGGAGAACCTGGCTGGGGATCTATGACCGTGTTGCCGCGCATGCGCCAGAGATCCTGGGCGAGTCTCTGCACCCCGGCAACGCACTCCCGGGGCGCGGCAAAAGCAAAAAACATCGCTTGCTCGCCTACCTTCGCGAGCATCCAGAAGAACTGCGTCCCATTTCACGCAAGCTGCTCGCCACCACGACCCATTCCTAGAGACGTACCTCGCTACACCTCAGTTTCAACCCAGAATTCCCAGACAACGACCAGGACGCTCCGTGTCAGCCGTGTCCGTATCATCTTCAATCCAAATTGTTTGCCAAGTCAGAAGTGTTTAATCCCCGTTTCATTTGATGTCCTTTGTGGCTTGGGGCATTCTTGCGTCGTGACGCCAGGCCAAATGCAAGGTAGTCATGTCAGAGGAATTCGGGGGAGGATTCCTCTGACCTCGATGTTGTTTATTCGAAAAACATCAATGCGCCAGGAGGAACAATGAGGGTTCAAAACGTACTGCATGCAGTTTCCGGCATTTTGTTGGTGCTCGCCACCGCAACGAATCTTTTCTCGCAGACTCAAACATCTGACTCGCAGGCCGAACCACACGGGGTGAAGTACCAGCCGCTTAACGTGAAACCGGGCCTCTGGGAAAAAACTTTTACCATTACCAGGACGGGAGCGCTCCCGATTCCGCCGGAAATGCTGAATCGCCTGACGCCTGAGCAACGTGCCCGCATGGAGGAAAGAATGAAGGCCAACTCCGCCGGCCATACCAGCACGAACACAGAAAGGAGCTGCATCACCAAAGAAGATCTGGAAAAACCTATAAAGTTCGATAACCGATGCACTTGGACAATAGTTGAGTCAACCAACACTAAAGCCAAGGGAAACGTCTCCTGCGAAGACCAGGGTATGAAAGTGAATGGCAACGGAGAGTATGCCGCGCCAGACCCGGAACACATGAAAGGCTCTATGCACACCACTACTACCGGCGGCGGTAACACGATGAACGTTGATGTTACGTTCGCGTCGAAATGGGTGGGCGCGAGTTGCGAAAAGTAAAACTCTCCGCCGACGAGGTCCGTGCGAGAGATTTTGAAGGGGATTGTGTCTAATATAACCCCATGCGAATTGGCTGGGGTGTACCCCTTTTTGTGGCAGCCCTGGTCTTCAGCGTTCGACTGAACGCTCAAACACCGGACACAGCCGCCATCCGGGGTACAATCGTCGATCCCAGCCACGCTGCCGTGAGTAGTGCAGAGATTACCCTGCTCAATCGAGCCACATCAGTAAAACGCAAAATTGAGGCCGATGCCGCGGGACATTTCTTTACCGGAGGACTTCCGGTTGGCGATTACGAGGTAACCGCCCAGAAGCAAGGATTCGCAGCCGCCCATTCCGAAATAACCTTGATTGGAGGCACTACCGCCCGCTTGGATGTTCAACTTTCTCCTGCGCCCGAAAACACCGAAATCACGGTCACCGGAACTGCTGGCGCGGTGCGCAGCGATATGCCTCAACTCGGAGACCGGCTCGGAACTTTTCAAATAACAGAGACGCCGCTTCTCAATAATCGCATTACATATCTCCCACTGCTGAACGCCGCAAATCGCCCTGCTCTCAACCAGGGCGACGTGTTCATGAACCAGGATCTTTTCACGACCAATGGCACCGGACGCCGTCAGGCGTGGTTCGAAGTTGACGGCGCGAACTCGGTAGACCTCTGGGGACGCCAGACAGTATTCACCAATCTGCCCGTCGAAAGCCTGGAAGAAATGAGCGTCCTGACCAGCCCATTCTCTGCCGAGTACGGCGGCAGCGCAGGCAGCGCCGTCAACATAGTCACGAAGGCCGGAGGCGACCAATACCACGGCAGCCTCGATGCCAATTTTCGCCCTTCCGCAACCGCCGCTGACCTAAGCGGCTTCACCGCTCAAAACGCCACCAGCGGCAATCAACTAACCAGCGACGAACTGTATCAGCCAGCATTCACCTTGAGCGGTCCCCTCGGCCATGACACCCAAACGCATTTCTTCATGGCCGGCGAGTACACGTGGGAAAACAAAGTCTCTCCAATTACCAACGCGCTCTCTCCTGGAGGATTTGAAGGCAAATACCGTGACTGGATGGCGCTGGCCCGTTGGGATCATCAGATCAAGGACGCAAACCAGGTCTTCCTTCGCGTGAATGCCGATCACTTCGTCGACACAAATCCAAACGGCACCGTCGGCGGAAACAATCTAACGAGCGTCGATCGCTTATTTAAACGCAACACGTACACTGCCGAACTGGGCGACACAGATGTAATCACTCCCGCGTGGCTGAACAACGTGCGCGCTGAACTCCAACTAGGCTCGCCGATTACCGAGTTCAGTCCTGTGATCTATGGCACACAGTTTTCCGTTCCCATCGCCGGTGCCGCTACGTTCACGACCGGCACCTCTCAATCCGCCTTGCTGCTCAATCACCAGTTTGAACTGAATGACGTTGTTTCAACCGCGCATGGCCAAAACAATCTCCGTTTCGGAGCGCAACTTGTTCACGCTCACACCGGCGGCGATAGCAAAGAATTCGGCGGACCGATTTATCTCGGACAGTTCGTTTACAACACTTGCACCCAATCCGTAGTAGTTTGCGAGAGCCCTGCGTATCTGGACGATATCAACAACGTGAAAAGCTACACGCAGAGTTACGGCAATGCCAACTACACGGTAGATGACACCCTCTGGGCATCATTTCTTCAGGATGACGTACGCGTTCGCTCGAACCTCAACCTGAACCTCGGCCTCCGCTACGAACGCCAGACGTTCACGGATTCGACAAAAGATTTTGCTCCCCGCGTCGGCTTCACGTGGAATCCGCGAGGAGATGGCGCGACCATTCTGCGCGGCGGATTGGGAATTTACTACTCGCAGATTGTTGACAACTCGGAAGCAAACTATGCTTTGGTCGGTCCGGCGGGAGTATTCAACTACACGTCCACTCCGGGCCAGATTGGCTTCCCCGCGAGCATTGCCGATGCTCCGCTACCGGCGTTCCCCGTTGGCGCTCAAGTGCCTTTACGAAGCCTGTATCTACGGCCCGGTCGCAGTTCATACTACGACCGATTCCTTCCAACCTCGGCTCTAATTGGATACCAAGACGCGCTCCTCAGTCCCTATACCGAGCAGTGGACCTTCGGCGTTGAACGTGCTCTCGCGCCGCAATGGGTTTTAAGTATCGATTACGTCGGATCGCACACGATAAAAATCAACCGCCCCCTGGATGTCGACCCGCCCGCTCCATTCATCCGCACCGCGCCGGGCGAAACTCGTGCGCCACAGGCCGCGAATTGCACCCGCCCGCTGTGGGTCGCGTTTTATGCTCAGAATGGTCTCACCTGCGACACCACAAAAGCACAAGGCACATCAACCTCGACACCTATTCCGGCGTACTCGGTCGTTCAAGCCGACGTGAACGACGGCACCGCTTACTACAATGCGCTGAACGTCAATCTCAATCACCAGTTCAGCGGACGACTACAAATGCTCGCGAGCTACACGTGGTCGCATGCGCTTGATACAGTCGATCCCGACATCCCAGGCCAGAACCCTAATGATCCGAACTTCACCGGAAGGCAGGAACTCGGTCCCGCGATTTTCAATCAGCGGCACCGCTTCGTGGTGAGTGGAACTTTCGTAGCTCCAATGAATATTTATCTCGGTGGCGTCGCGACGCTCGGCAGCGCCTTGCCCTACAACATCGTCACCGGAACTACCAACAGCGGCGATACAGGTGCGACTACGGATCGACCGGTGGTTAACGGCACGGTGATTTCCCGCAATGCAGGCCGCGGAAGGCCGATCTACGACATCTCTCCATTTATCGAACGTAGATTTCGGATTGCCTCCGACCGCCTGTCGATAAGCCTGCGTGCCGAAGCCTTCAACGTTTTCAATCATCCGAATTTCGTGGGTTATGTCTCCACCTGGGGAAATGGGGCTGCGCCTCCAGCAAACCTTGGCACTCCGCTCACCGGAATCACCAACCAACTTCCTGCCCGTTCGCTGCAGTTCCTGGTAAACCTGGCATTCTGATGCGGCCATCAAGAAAGAGCTGAACAAACAACTACTGCCGTATTCTCGGATTCACTACCGAGTACAACAAATCAGTTAACAAATTCACGATCACATATGTAAGGCCGATCGCCAAAATGCATCCCTGCACCAGGAAATAATCGCGGTTGCCAATCGCGTCGATAGTTAATCGCCCAATTCCAGGCCAGGAGAAAATTTTCTCCGTCACAATTGCGCCCGCGAGCAGCGCTCCAAACTGCAATCCCAGCACCGTCAGAATCGGCAGCATCGCGTTGCGAAGCGCATGCCGGTACACGACCGTGCGTTCGGGCAGCCCCTTTGCCCTCGCGGTTCGAATGTAGTCATGTCCGAGTTCTTCGAGCATCGACGTGCGCACCATGCGCGTAAGTATCGCCGCCAAGGCGCTGCCCATCGTCACCGCAGGAAGAACTAAATGTTGCCAGCCTCCCGCACCTGAAACTGGCAAGTAGCCAAGCTTGATCGCAAAAAACAAAATCAGGATCGGACCCAGCGCAAAATTCGGAAACGATAGCCCGAAAAGGCTGACCACGCTCAACAGCTTGTCGTCCCATCTTCCCCTGCGCTGCGCCGAACGCACTCCTGCCGGAATGGAAATTAGGATCGCGACCAGCAACGATGCGATCGTCAATTGCAGTGTGTACGGATAACGTTGAACGATGAGGCTGCTTACGCTCTGGTTGAAGCGCAACGACGGGCCGAGGTCGCCATGCAATACGCCTCCCCAATAGTGAACGTATTGTTGCCACAGCGGAACGTCCAGTCCGTACGCATGACGCGTCGCCGCTATGTCCGCCACCGGCGCGCCCTCTCCCAGCATCTGCAAAATCGGATCGCCCGGGACTAGGTGAATGAGGAGGAAGACAACCGAAACAACCAGCCACAGAACCGGAATGGTATATAACGCGCGGGTGATGATGGATCGAAACGCTCTCACGCTTTGATTCCGAACTCGCCTATTTTTGCCTCTTTGCTGGTCAGCGTCTCACACTTGTCATCGAGCACGCGATAGGCTTCACGGTTCTTCCTTTGAAAGTTTTTGTAATCGCGTCGCGAGCGCCAGTAATCGAGCGTCAAATATTTGTCTCGAGCATCAAGATCGCGAACCATATCCGTACGAATGTATCCACTGCCGCTCCCAAACAGCCTTGCCCAATCGCCTCGCGGTCCGTAGATTCGCTCGAATGCGCGTCGCTTGTTCGGCCGAACCAGAAATTCCCAAACTATAACAACGCCTCCCCGAGTATCGTGCGCAGGTATTCTCATTACACGATTCCCTTCTTGATCTCGGCATCGCTACGCCGTATATAGTTCGCATCCAGATCGAACGTAGAAACCACCGGCCCGCTGCCGATTTTTTCAAAACCGAGTTTAGCAATGAAGTCCGCTCCCGGATATGGAACCTGCTGAGCACGTAGTCCATGCCCGTGCGCCGCTTCTACGATCTTCTCGTCAGGCGTCACAATCTCTTGATCATGTTCCAAGCGGGCAATATCTGCGTAATTAATGAGAGCTTCCTTGCCCGCAACAATCCTGGATTTCGCAATGCTGAAATCTGCAGCGTAAATTTGACTTCGCCCTGCATCCACCATCGCGGTGATCTCGCCAGTTAAGGCCGAAATACGTCCGATTGCCTCGAGCAGCGAAAGCGCAGCGATTGGCTTCTGCAGCACTTCTGCCAAACCTTTAATCGCCGCCAGTCCGACTCGAAGACCGGTAAACGAACCCGGCCCCGCGACCGCCGCAAATCCACCGACATCGCGTTTGCTGAGATTATGACGGTCGAGCATTCCGGAAATCTGCGGAATCAGTTGTGCGGAAAAAGTACCGCCTTCGAGTGGGACGATTTCGAGCGTGCGCGAACTCCCCTCCGCAAAATCAACTAGCGCGATGCTGCCGTTTTTACCGGAGGTGTCCACTCCCAGAATAAGCATAAGAGAGCAGACTAATGGCTGGACTCTACAAGTTCAATCAATACGCCAGACGCGCTCGAGGGATGAATAAAAATATAACGATGTCCGCCCGCGCCTATTTTGATTTCGTCAGAAACCAGGCGAGTACCATTGGATTTCAGCTTTGAAACAGCAGCAGCCAGATCGGGCACCCTAAGTGAAATGTGATGCAGCCCTTCGCCCCGCTTTTCAATGAATTGTGCGATCACCGAATCGTGGGATGTGGGCTCGAGAAGTTCGAGCCGCGTATCTCCGATGGGCACCATGACAGCTCGGACTTTTTCGCCAGGGACAACTTCTTCAGGCGAAAGGTGCAATCCTATTTTTTCGTAAATGCCCCTCGCGGTTGCGAGAGATTTCACCGCGATCCCGAGATGATCCAGGGAAAAAGACATGTTCCAATTGCGGGCAGGAACTCCTCTGTGTAACTCCGTGCCCTCTGTGGTTAAGGATTTTTTACCGTAGAGGGCACAGAGAAAGCCTAAAGCTATTTAACCTTTGCAAAAATAATGACTAGCGTGTACAGCGCCAGTGACTCAATCAGCGCCAGTCCAAGAATCAGCGCGAACTGAATTCCGGCGCGCGCCGAAGGATTGCGTGCAAGAGCTTCGGTAGCGGAAGCTGTCGCCCGACCCTGGCCGATACCGCATCCGGCTGAAGCAATAGCCATTCCGAATCCGGCTGAAATCGCGACCCAGTTTGCGCCGCCTGAAGTTCCGCCCTGTGCGAATGCCGGCACCGCAAAGCAGAGCGCCGACAACGCCATGAACACGTTTTTCAAAACACCAAGTGTGTTACGCATTGTTTTTTCTCCTATGAATTGCCGCCAGTGGGTGGTTGACGTTACCGTGCAAACGCCCTCACGCTGAACGGCGAAAAAAGCCATTGCCACGACCACTTCAGTGCTCGGTGGCCACCGCTCCTGCCAAATAAACGGTCGTCAACAGAACAAAAATGTACGCCTGCAGGAGCGCAACGCCGATATGAAGTCCAAGAAAAACGACAGGAACAACAATTGGAATCAAAGAGAAAAATACCATCGTGACCATGTCGCCGGCGAACATGTTGGCGTAAAGTCGAATGCTGAGCGACATGACTCGTGCCAGGTGGCTGATTATTTCTAGCGGTAACATCAGCGGCGAAAGCCACCACATCGGCCCGAGAAAATGCTTTAAATAGCCAACCCCAGACTGCCGAAATCCTTGCGCCTGATAATAGAAGAATGCGCAGACAGCGCACCCAAGAGGTACAACGGCAGATGCTGTAGGTGACTCCAGCCCCGGCACAACTCCAAACAAATTCCCAATCAGAATGAACAGCCCGAGCGCTACCAGAAATGGCGTGAACCGCTCACTGTGATGTCCGATCACATCCCGGCTCTGATCCTCGATAAACCCGTGCAGTCCCTCAAACAAATGCTGCAAACCACCAGGGGTTTCGACCGACAGCCGTGACCGAACAATAATAAAGAGCAGCAGCAGGAATCCGACGACCAGGACTTCCATGGAGAGCGCATTAGTAATCGGCGCTTGTGGATACTGCGGCTCAATGTGTAATCCCCGCAGCAGATGCGTGACTGGACCGGCAAAAATGCTATTGAGAAGCTTCGTAAAAAAAAGTTGTTCAGGCATGACGAATCAGCTGTTAACTGCGACCTCTTAGCCGACCAGAACCGTTCTTAGCCAAAAGCTAAGAGCTGTGTTCCCTGCGACTGAGGACCACAAAAGTCTCGTATGCGCCTTCGCACAAGATCGCCGCTACGGGCAAAAATAAGCCCGCAAATAATCCATATAGGCTCTCGCGGGAAACAGTAAGTATAACAAACGCTACCAGGGCCATCAAAAAGTAGCGCAGCAGAAACCGATGCACAACGCCGCGGTTTGAGGCCGGCGTTCCCGAAGAAATTGTTAGCTCCGCCAGCCCAGCGACCACCTTTTCAAGCCAATGAAAATTCAGGTAGGAGATGCCCGACCCAAGCGCAAACCCGACCCCCACCCTCCAGCCGAAATACGAGAGGGCCGTCAGTAAGGCAGCGAAGCCGATCACCAGCATGAACTTCTGGATTCGCACAACTGCTCGCGAATAGAAATCCTCGGCGGTTTCGATTGCTTCGGCCACAATTCAATTTTAAAAAGACACTTTGCGGGCGGCGACCTCGCAGCGCACGATGCCAGTACGCACCCTAAGCCAGTTCGCGCAATTGCTGGACCGCCTCAATCACCCGTTCGGCCACGTAGTCAATCTCAGCTTCCGTATTGAAGCGCCCGATCCCGAATCGAATCGAACTCTGCGCCTCTTCATTGCTCAGGCCTAACGCCGTCAAGACATACGACGGCTCAACATGGGCCGATCTGCACGCCGCGCCGCTCGAAAACGCAACGTCATCGACTGCAGTCATCAACTCCTCGCCATCAACTCCGCCAAAGCTCATGTTCAAATTCCACGGTAGACGGTGTTCCATCGATCCATTTACGCGCACATCTTTCAACCGAGACACGAGCTTGTCTCGAAGACGGTCTCTTAACTCTGCCGCGCGGCACGATTCCTCAGTCATCTCTTCGTGACAGAGTGCGCACGCCGTGCCCAAGCCCACAATCCCTGGAACGTTCAGAGTTCCCGACCGCATCCCGCGTTCATGTCCGCCTCCGTCGATCAACGGAGCAAGTTCCACGCCCTTCCGAACATAAAGCGCACCAATTCCCTTCGGGCCGTATATCTTGTGCGCTGAAATCGAAAGCAGATCTATATTCGACTCACACACGCTGATTGGAATCTTGCCAGCTCCCTGCGCCGCGTCAGTATGAAAGATCACTCCTCGCTCGCGGCATAGCTTCCCTATCTTCTCAAGCGGATGCAACAGACCGATTTCGTTGTTCGCGGCCATCATCGTAACCAGGATCGTCTCAGCCTTTATCGCTTGCTCCAGCTGACCTGGATCAATGTTCCCATCTCGTCCTACCGGTAGATAGGTGACCCGGAACCCATACTTCTCCAGCCGCTTGCAGGCATCGAGCACAGCCTTATGCTCCGTTACAGCGGTGATGATGTGCTTCCCTTTCTGCCGATATGCCTCCGCCGCGCCTTTGATCGCCAGGTTGTCGCTTTCCGTTGCGCCCGAGGTGAATACTATTTCCTCAGTCTCCGCACCGATCAATTTCGCCACCTGCGCTCGGGCTTTTTTCACCGCTTCATCTGCAGCCCATCCAAAGGAATGGCTTCGGCTTGCGGCGTTGCCGAATTTCTCCGTCAGGTAAGGAAGCATCGCGTCGAGCACCCGCGAATCGAGCGGCGTTGTCGCGTGGTTATCCACGTAAATCGGCAACTTCACCTCGTTGGCTACCGCAGCATTCTGATTCGCCGTAATGGCACTCACGCTCATGCTCTTTCAAAATTCTACACATTTGTTGATGACGGGTTCCTGAGTACAGCATCGCCCTACTCCGTCTAGAATTGATCCGTGCCTCGTAAACGCAAGCTTAATTCGAGTTGCCCCATATGTAAAAAGCCAGTCCAGAGCACGGCTGAGGACTTCCCTTTTTGCAGCGAGCGTTGCCGGCTCATTGATCTTGGCAAGTGGGCCAGCGGACAATATGTCGTCTCCTCGCCTGTGACGGACATCTCGGACGAAACCGAGTTGCAGAATTTTCCCGGCCAAACTGATGAAGACTGAGACCGCGCAATTTCCGGCCGACACCCCAGCAACGTCGGCCCCGCGATGGGCCGCACTGACCGCCACCTTCTTCGGAATTGGGCGCTTGCAGCCCGGGCCGGGAACCTGGGGATCGCTCTCCGCAACCTTAATATGGTTTGGCGTGAGCCGTTGGGTTCCTGTCGACGCGCGGCCCGCGACGCTGGCGACCTTGGCCGCAGTTGCAATCGCGCTCGGCATCCCCGCCGCCACGCGAGTTGCAAATGCCTCCGCCACCAAAGATCCACAATTCGTAGTCATCGATGAAGTCGCTGGACAGTGGATCACCTTTCTGTTTGTCCCAGTGTCGTGGAAAACCCTGCTCGCGGGCTTTATACTTTTTCGTGGGTTCGATATCGTGAAGCCGCCGCCAGTGCGGCAACTTGAAAAACTGCCGGGCGGCAGCGGAATTGTTTTGGACGATGTTGCCGCAGGAATTTTCGCGCTGATCGTGATGCAACTCCTGCTGCACTTTGGGCTTCTTTCAAATAGGCTTTAACCGGCATCAATGTCTATTTCCGATCGCATATTGGGGAAGAAGAATGTGAACGGACGCCCTCACATCGAGGCCGTCACGCCGCCAGCCGCACTGCCCGGTGGAGAAGTTCGCATCCTGGGCACCGGATTCCGTGTAGCTGAAATGCAGCGCCCTCGGGTGAAGTTCGGCGAAAAAGAAGGCTCTGTCGTAGTTAGTTCCGATAATTTCGTCGTGGCGCGGGTCCCTGAAGGCGTGTCTGCAGCCTCAGTCATAGTCTCAGCCGACGGCCATTCCAGCAATCCTCAGCCGATCAAGTTGGCCACGACTATCGCGGAAAACCTGCATCCCGTCGCCAATCCTGCGCTCGATGTCGAAGGCAATATCTATGTCACCTTCTCCGGATCGCGCGGCCAGAAGGTGCCGGTTTCGATTTTCAAAATCGATACCAACTACAGCGTGAAGCCTTTCCTCACCGATCTGATGAACGCTACCTCAATTGCCTTTGATCGTGAAGGCCAGATGTATGTCTCCTCACGTTTCGAAGGCGCGGTATATCGCGTCGCTCCCAACGGAACCATGTCTCCATACGCGGAAAGCATGGGTGTGGCCACCGGTCTTGCTTTCGATCGCGAGCAGAACCTTTATGTCGGCGATCGCAGCGGCACGATATTCAAGGTTGCTCGCGACCGGCAAATTTTCGTCTTTGCCACTCTCGAGCCCAGTGTCTCCGCCTACCATCTCGCCGTCGGGCCGAAGGGTGACTTATTTGTTGCCGGGCCCACAACGTCCAGTTTCGATTCGGTGTACAAGGTCGATCCCCACGGTGCCGTTACGGTTTTCTATCGTGGACTCGGCCGCCCACAGGGGATGGCGTTTGATCGTGAAGGAAACTTGTACGTCGCTGCCTCGCTTGGTGGCAAGCGCGGTATTGTCAAAATTTCACCCGACGGCATCGCCTCACTCGCAGTTGCCGGGAGCGGCTTAGTAGGCTTGGCCTTCGCCCCGGGTCGATCTGCCGTGCTCGCGACCACCAATGCCATTCATCACCTCGCATGGGAAGTACAGGGCCAACCTTTGATCGAGTTCTCCTAATAGTGATTTCGTTTAAACTGCCAACGTGATTGCCGAAATCATCGCGGTAGGGTCGGAGCTGCTAACTCCTTTCCGGCAAGACACCAATTCGCTCTACCTCACCGAAAAATTGAATGAGTTGGGCGTTGAAGTTAGCTACAAGACGATTGTCGGCGACAACCAGAAAGCCATTCTGCGCGTAGCAACGACGGCCCTTTCCCGTGCTGATATTCTGCTTTTCAGCGGCGGTCTTGGACCCACTGAAGACGACTTAACCCGAGAAGCGGTCGCACAATCGCTAGGCCTCCAGCTCAGGCGCGATCCCAACATTATCGAGGCCATCGAGCGGCGCTTTGCCGAGCATGGCTGGAAGATGTCACCGAACAATGTGAAACAGGCGGACGTCATCACCGGCGCAACCGTGCTCCACAATGCAAACGGCACCGCCCCCGGGCAGTGGATCAGCGGACGCTCCGATGGAAAAGAAAAAATCATTGTCCTTCTCCCGGGACCTCCACATGAATTGAAGGCGCTTTTCGAAAATGCTGTACTAGAGCGCCTGCGCGCTAAGGTTCCAAAACAAATTGTGGCGTCACGAGTGCTGAAAATCACAGGAATAGGCGAATCGGCTTGCGATGCACGCGTTGCTTCTATTTACAAAAGGTTTGCCGATATCGACACAACAATTCTGGCCGCGCCCGGAGAAATCCAATTACATCTTCGCACTCGCGCTGACTCGAACCATGCCGCAAATGCCCATCTCGATGAACTGGTCAGTCAACTCGAAGCTGAATTGGGAGATCATGTTTATTCCGACAATGGCGACTCGCTCGAGCAGATCGTGAGCTACTTCTTGCAAATGAGAAATGCCTCATTGTCAGTCGCAGAGTCGTGTACCGGAGGCTTGCTCGCAGAGCGGCTCACATCAATCAGCGGCAGTTCGCGATACTTCATCGGCGGCGCAGTCGTCTACTCAAACGAGCTCAAGGTCAAACTGGCAGACGTGCCGCAGGATCTCTTGGATGTATATGGTGCGGTCAGCGAACCGGTCGCAAAAGCGCTTGCCGAAGGAATACGCAAACGCTGCGGCACAATATTGGGCCTGGGAATTACCGGAGTCGCCGGACCCACCGGCGGCACCGCCGAGAAGCCCGTCGGCCTGGTTTTCCACGCTCTCGCAAGCGAAAACGGAACCGAAGTTATCAAACGACACTTTCCCGGCGATCGCGCGCGTATTCGCTGGTTCGCCTCGCAACAGGCATTGGATATGGTGAGGCGCAAACTGATGTAAATCGAATCGTCACCTTGCGTTTGAATGATTGAATCCCTCGATGACTCAATCATTCAATCCCGTATAATTTCCAGTCTTTCGCATGCAGTTCTCGAATATCCAACTCGCCTATAACTCCGGCATCGCGACGCTTACCCTTAACCGCCCGGATAAGCGAAACGCGCTGAGCTTCCAATTACTTGAGGAATTCACTCGCGCTCTCGATGAAGTCGAACGCTCCGAAGCTCAGGTTCTCGTCGTCACAGGTGCAGGTAGGGCATTTTGCGCCGGAATGGATTTAGAAGAGCTGAAGGCATTAACCGGGAAATCGCACGCCGAGAACATTGAAGATTCAACAAGAATGGCCCGAATCTTTCGCCAGCTCTACGATTTTGCAAAGCCAACTATCGCTGCCGTAAATGGTGCCGCAATAGCCGGAGGTACCGGGATCGCGACCATGTGCGACTTCACGCTTGCCGCTCCCGAAGCCAAGTTCGGCTACACCGAAGTTCGAATCGGATTCGTTCCGGCAATCGTTTCATCAATTCTGGTCTGGCAGGTCGGACATAAAGTCGCCCGCGATCTCTTGCTCACAGGCCGAATATTCGACGCGGCCGAAGCCCATAGCTTCGGACTGGTGAACGAGGTGGTGGAATCAGAACGATTAATGGCTCGGGCGCGGGAGCTTGCCGCTCAACTGATGGACAACAGTCCGAGTTCGCTTCGGCTCACAAAGCAACTTATCAACGGCTTCATCTCCGCCGATCTCGATCTGCAGATCGAACGCGCGGTACACGAGAATGCTGCAATTCGCCACACTGCGGATTTTCGCGAAGGCATAAGTTCGTTTCTTGAAAAACGCAAACCGCAATGGAGTGGAAAGTGAGCCATCGCGTATGCGAGGTGCGACTGCGCGTCCGTTACGCAGAAACCGATCAAATGGGCGTGGTTTACCACGCGAACTATTTCATCTGGCTCGAAGTGGGGCGCGTGGAATTTCTGCGCCAGCTTGGATTTTCCTATCGCGATATGGAAGCGTGCGATCAGTGTTTCATCGCGGTCGTGGATGCCAAGTGCCGCTACAAAGCTCCGGCCCGGTATGACGATGAGGTCATCGTGCGAACGCACCTCAAGAACGTGCGCGAGTCGCTGGTTCACTTCGCGTATGAGTTGTTTCGCGCCAATGACAATACGCTTCTGGCGGAAGCCGAAACCACGCATGTGGTCACCGATGCGGAGATGAAGAAAAAAGTGATTCCCGAAACATATTTGCGAGCTTTCCGTGAAGCTGTGGGGCGCACCGAGCCAATATGATCAAACTCTGGTTCTTCGTAGCACTCAGCTAGAAACTCGAAGCGGTTTTTATGCAAGCTCTTCACATCAATGGCGATGATCTGACGCTCGAAGCTGTCCGTGAAGTTGCAGTCGAGGGACGCCCAGTGTTGTTGGCACCAGATGCCCGCGAACGTGTTTCGCAGGCACGCGCCGTCGTTGAAAGCATCGTTGCCGGAAATCAGGTTTCCTACGCCATCACCACCGGTGTAGGCAAACTTAGCGATGTACGCATCGCCGGAGACCAGATTCGCGAGCTGCAGGTGAACCTTGTTCGCTCGCATGCGGTTGGGGTCGGAGATCCCCTGCCGATCGCCGAAACCCGTGCCATGATACTTCTTCGCGCCAACTCTCTGGCCAAGGGCAACTCGGGTGTTCGCCCGGTAGTGATCGACACCTTGTGCGAAATGTTGAATCGCAAGGTTTCACCTTTTATTCCATCGCAGGGAAGCGTTGGTGCAAGCGGCGATCTCGCTCCTTTGGCTCACCTCGCGTTGGCCATGATTGGCGAAGGAGAATGCATCGATACTGCCGGCGCGCGCACGTCGGCACTCGATTGTTTACGGCAAGCTCAAATTACTCCTCTCGCTTTGGAAGCGAAGGAAGCAGTTTCTCTGATCAATGGAACTCAGACGATGCTTGCGGTCGGAACGCTCGCGCTTCTCGCCGGTGAGACGTTAGTTGATTCCGCCGACGTGATCGGTGCGATGACTTTAGACGCCTTGCGGGGCACCGACGTGGCATTCGACGATCGCATTCATCGCGCACGTCCTCATCCTGGCCAGATTCAGTCCGCCGCCAATTTACGAAAGATGCTCCAGGGCAGCGAAATTCGCGAGTCGCACCGCGAATGTGGTCGCGTGCAGGATGCATACTCTCTACGATGTATTCCCCAGGTCCATGGCGCTGTACGCGACACACTGGCGCACTGCCGCGCTGTGTTTGAGACCGAAGCCAATTCCGCGGTAGACAACCCGCTGGTGTTCGCAAATTTGGGCCATGTAGGCGTGGCCCATCAGAATCAACGGACAGAGCAGACCTCCGCCACAGATCATGCCGACGTTCTCTCCGGCGGCAACTTCCACGGTGAGCCAATCGCCTTCGCGCTCGACTTCCTGGGAATCGCTCTTAGCGCGCTCGCAGGGATTTCCGAGCGCCGAATTGAGCGGTTGGTGAATCCCGCGCTCAACGAAGGTCTTCCGCCATTCCTTGCCAAAGAGGCAGGATTGAATTCCGGCTTCATGATGCCACAGGTCACGGCCGCTGCCCTGGTCAGCGAGAATAAGATCCTTGCCCATCCCGCCTCGGTCGATTCGATCACTACGTCGGGCAATAAAGAAGATTATGTCTCGATGGGTATGACCGCGGCTTTGAAGTTGCGCCGCATTATCGAAAACGCGCGCAATGTCCTCGCGATTGAGGCGATCGCCGCAGCCGAGGCCCTGGATATTGTGGCGCCCCTGAAAACCAGCCCGCGTGCGCAAAAGGCGCATCAGGCAATTCGCTCAGTTTGTCCAGTGATGAACAAAGATCGGGCGATGTACCAGGACTTCGCCCGCGTCGCAGAATTGATTCACGCCGGGAAGATCGCTGACGCGTTGAGCTGAACAAAAAACATCAGTTTGTTCCAGCCAACCCCAGCTCTTTCGCAATCCCCTTCATCGCCTCAATGCAGAACGCAATATGCTCATCCAAATCCACGTCGAGACCACGTGCGCCGTTAACAATATCGTCGCGGTTCACGCTGCGCGCGAAGGCTTTGTCCTTCATCTTCTTGCGAACTGATTTTGCATCCACCTCGGCCAGCGATTTGGAAGGCTTAACCAGCGCAACTGCGGTGATAAATCCCGCCAGTTCGTCGCAGGCAAACAGCGCCTTCTCCATCGAAGTGTCGCGGCTCACACCGGAGTACTCCGCATGCGACAAAATCGCGCGCCGGATTTCATCGGAATAACCGCGCTCTTTCAAAATCTCACTGCCCTTAAACGGATGCTCCTGCGCGCTCGGATACTTCTCGTAATCGAAATCGTGGATCAGCCCTACCACGCCCCACAGCTCTTCATCCGCCCCGTGCTTTCGAGCGTACGCCCGCATACAAGTCTCAACCGCAAGAGCATGTTTCTTCAGACTTTCAGATTGAGTAAATTCGGTGAGCAAGTTCCAGGCAGATGCGCGATCAGTCATATTCACAAACGATTTTACTGTGAGATCAAAACTTCAGGTTGTCAATCGTCCGCGCGCATCGCGAGAAGATCGACAACCTGACTCGAGTCTGCGACCCTATTCGCCCTCGCAGCTCACGTCATTGTTCCAGTCAACGAAAGCACCCTGCGGATTGTCCCTCCACGCCCAGACATGCAGTTCGAAGAACGACGGAATGCCGAAGCGATTCGGAGCAGGAACAAACTGAAAGTCCTGGCCCTCGAGCTGCGGCGGAGTATTGTTATTGTTCGCAAGCCATGTTTCCGCGTCCACAATGTACTCAACGCCTACCAACCGTCGCGCCTTGCCTACAGGTTCGTAGATCAGCGCCTCTGGGGTGTATTCGTTCAGTACTCCGTCGCCGACCAGGCCCAGGTTGATGTAGTGAATTCCCATTGCTCCGTGGTCTGGGCCACTCACGCAACCAAACGCCGGCTCATAGCCTGTTCCTTTGAGATTGTTGACATTGATGAATTGCGCTGTGCTCTGGCGAACGATCTGTACCAGCTTCGCGGAAACCGGATGATCGTGATCGTGAGCAGAAGCCTGGGCCCTGGCGAGAATTGGCCCAGCAGTTACGAGTGCGCTCAATGTCGCTATACGCAGTGCGGCAACTATCATCTTGAAAGTTGAAACTGACCCATTCGCGGTCATTGTCTATCTCCTTTTGTGTTTTGATTTTTCTGCTTTGGCCCGGAACATCTGTTTACCCGCAGTTACTTCCGCTCCGCCGTGATCGCCACCGGTACCCCATTGCTCAGCGAATCAAACACAGGGGAATGCGATGATCCCAATTTGACGATTTCCTCGAGTTGCGCATCCGGCACGTCGGCTTTGACTTTGAAGTTCACCCGAATTCCCTGATATCCGTTGCGAACCCGCTTGTCCAGATCGAGAAAACCATGCAGATCAATGTCGCCTTCGAGAGATGATTCGACTTCCTCGATATGAATGCCGCGGGCTGCCGCGTGATAAACCATCGACGTGGTCAGGCACGATGCAAGCGCGTGAAGCAGGTGTTCTACGGGATTCGCGGCAGTATCCTGCCCGAGTAGCACCTTTGGCTCATCTGCCTGTAGAACAAACGCCTTCGGGTGCGATAGCTGTTGAGTAGCTCCGTAAAACTTGTCCGCTGTTGATCGGTTCTGGCTTCCACCATGCCATTCGTTGCGAATGCGAAAATTAAACTTCGCGATCGCCGGTGTATCTTTTATCGCGTCTATGGTCGACGACAGGTCGTCCACCATGACGCCGTTAATAACAGTCGAAAACTTCTTTGCGGTTGCCATTTTCTTCTCTCCTGAATTGTTTTTCGCCCTGATCAGAAAATAAGCGTACAATTCACTTGTAACAAGATGGCAGATTTGCCATCCTAGGTAGGTACTTTAGCCATCAGCAGCAGGCAGGCGGATGTGGCCTGAGCATCGGATTTCGACTTTGGCCAACGACGAACGACCAAATGACGTTTTCGAGGTGACAAGATGCCGGTGAAAGAAATTACCATCCTTCTTCTCGATCAAATGTTTTCCTCCACTGCGATTGGTCCCATGGAGGTCTTTCGTCACGCGGGTTCTCTGTGGAACATACTCACCGGATCGCGTTGTGCCCCGAGTTTCCATGTGACCACCGCATCGGCTGATGGCCGCCCGGTGCGCTGCGATGGCGACATTCAGATACGGCCCAACCTCGCGTTAAAAGATGTCGGTAAAACCGATCTGATCTTCGTTCCGACGACCGGGCTCAGCGTCGATGATGTCGTCGAGCGAAATGCTTCCATTGTTCCGTGGCTGAAGCGCCGCAGCACTCGCGGAGTCGCGGTCGCAAGCGTTTGCTCAGGAGTCGGGCTGGTTGCGGCGGCAGGATTGCTCGACGGAAAACGCGCCACTACTCATTGGGGGCTGGCCGAACGGTTCCGCGAGAAATATCCTCGAGTGAAATGGATGCCGGAGCTCATGGTTACCGAAGATCAAGGATTCTATTGCGGCGGCGGCGTGAATGCCTCGCTCGATTTGAGCATTTATTTGGTTGAAAGGTTCTGTGGCCACGAAATCGCCGTGCAGACCGCGAAGGCCTTGCTTATCGAAACTCCACGCGCCTGGCAGTCCGGTTTCGCAATTGTGTCTCTGAAAACCGATCACACCGATGACAACATTGCCAGCGCTCAGGAATGGATGCACAGGAATTTCGCGAAGACCTTCCCGCTCGAAGAGCCCGCGCGACGTGTAGCCATGAGCGAGCGCAATTTTGTCCGCCGGTTCAAGGAGGCTACAGGAGATAGTCCCCTGATTTACCTCCAGAAACTGCGCGTTGCTGCGGCCAAGCGCATGCTCGAGAGCAATCATCGCACGATGCAGGAAATCACCGAGGCGGTGGGCTATTCAGACGTGGTCTTTTTCCGCAGCTTATTTCAACGCCACACCGGTGTTTCGCCGAGCGCCTACCGGGAAAGATTTGGAATCTAGATCTGGAATTTAAATCGAGGTTGCCCCACCCTTGTAGGGGTTTTTGCGACAGGGGGGAATTTGAATCCATCAGCAGTTACGGAGAACTCATGGATATTCGCTCAGTACAGAAACCTTTAAAAGAACAGTATCGCCGTGATCCTTCGAGCTCGCGAATCACGCTCACCGCGAAGGGATCGCAAACCGAAACTCCACTCTCCTGCTCCGTCGATATCGGCCGCGCAATGTATCAGGCGGAAGCTCATAAGGGAGTCGGCGGCTCAGGGACCGCCGCTTGCTCTGGCGATCTGCTGCTGGGCGCACTGGCTGCCTGTGCGCAACTAACTTGTCAGTTGGTCGCCACCGCCATGGGAATTCCAACCCAGCAGATCCACGTCACTGTGGATGGCGATATGGACCTATCCGGCACGTTGGGAATTTCAAAAGAAGTGCCCGTAGGTTTTGAGGCAATCCGCGTCATTTTCAACATTGACGCTCCGCAGGCAAGTGCCGACCAACTCAAAGCGTTGCAGGAAAAAACCGAGCAATACTGCGTTGTCTTCCAAACCCTGTTGCACCCCCCCAAGATCGAAAGCCGCTGGTAAGCCCGCAACTCCGAGGGTGCCCCGTCCTTGTCTGTCGCGTTTTCTGCGACAGCCCGGGCGGGATTTTGACTTCCGATTTGATTTACTCACCGTCCGAAGTTTGTCGAGCCCGGTCATGTCTGCGAAGTAATCTTCACTTCCTCGCTAAGCACAATCGCGCCCGCAATTTCCTTCATGGTTTTGCGTTTCTGCCGGCTCTGCCGCTGAATGCTGATATACGCCTGCTCTTCCGTCAGCCCCAGCTCCCGTTGCAGAATCCCTTTCGCCCGCTCCACCATCTTCCTGGTCTGCAATTGCTGCGAAAGGTCCGACTTTCCGTCTCCAGCCGCGCCACCTCGATTTCAGCTCCCGCGAGGAACCCCATTGTCGAGAGCAACCGAATATCCCGTGCGTCATACACGTGCGGTTCCCGATGCTGCAAATTCATCACCCCAACCAGCCGTCCCCGCGACAAAAGGGGTACCGATAAAAACGCCTCGTACCGGTCTTCCGGAAGCTCATTGAAATACTTGAATCGCGGATCTTTGTACGCCTCCCGAAAAATCACGGCCGGCTCGCGATGCTCCGCCACCCAACCAGTAATTCCCTGCCCCAGCCGCAGCTTCAACCGATCCAGCAAGTCCTGGTGCGGGTTCTTCGACGCCACCAACACCAGTTCATTTTGTTCCAGCACGTAAATGAAGCAGGAGTCACATTTCACCACCTCGACGGCGAAATCCAGTACCCGGTCAAGCGCCTGGTGAAAGCCATCCGCCGCGGCGATTCGGCTCAAACTGTTGTGCAACACCTCGACATGCGAATCTTCAACATGAACGGAGGAAGCCATGAGCCAACGCTATCTGCGCCGCGCAACGCCTGTCCAATTGCAATTTTTGATGACCCCAATAAATCAAAACTGACTTTCGTTTATCCAGCATTCGTCAAGAAACAACGCAATTACCCCAGTAACACAACATGGTTACCGTCAATGTGCAACCGCTTGCAGTTCATCCTTTTGTCAAACGATAGCAACTCGAATCTAAGTCTTTGATTCTAAGCAAGCTCTGAATGCGCGGAGGTTCGGTGCGCAATCTGCTTTGAAAGCAATGCCGTTTTGAATGGCGCCCGGGGAGCTGGAGATGGAAGGTAGGCAAAAGAGGGTCAACAGCAAGCGCAAGCTGACTGCCCTGCCATTATTAGTGTTCTTGTTCGTGTTCTCGTTTTGCTTGCTGACGAGACTAGTCATCGATCAAGATCGTACGATCGACGCGCAGAGCAGCATGATTCACTCGCTACTCCGCGACAATATTTCGCTCAGCAAATATCACAAGCACGCGGCTGCGTTGCCCAAGCACTCGGCCGATCGCAGCAATCTTGAGGTCGAATTCGAAGCTCCCGTAGTCGCTCGACATTCGCCGGCAAACTCAAGTGAGACATCTTCGAATGAAGTTCAATTAGATCAATTCCCGTCGGCCCAGGTTCTGCAGCATCAAACTCCGTCAAACCAGGTTCTTTCAAACGAAGTTCAAAGCAAAGTAGGACCACAGACGAACTCGAAAGCAAACCACAAGGCTCGGAAGCGAGCAGTGCCGGTCGCTCCCCCGGCTCCTCTGACCGATCCTTCCGATAAGCGGCGCGTCACGTTTTCGATTTAGTTTGTGGTCAAGGTAGGTAGGTATGACAGCTATAGCGATATTGATACTGGCATCACTCCCCGTTCCCCAGGTTCAAATTTCGAACGTCCAGATTTCGAAGGTTCAGGTTTCGACGGCAATCGGCTCCCAGCCACTGCCGCACTTCAAACAGATCGCGACAGCCCCTCGCAAAGGCGGCGTATGGTATTTCGCTCGCACGGGCCATGCGGTTTACTGCTACGGGCCTGTGATGACGCTCCCGAATCGGGACGGCGAAATCGAGCGGGTCGCCACCTTTTGCAAAGGCAATCAGCTGCTGGTGCCGCTCAAAGACTAATTTCCGGAATCGAATACGCGCTTTCAGCGGTGCTGGCGGCTTCTTACTTGCCGCTCGCCCCTTCAACCTCCAGCACAATCGGCTGCAGCTCGCTCACGACCTGCGGATTCCCTTTCGACAAGTCATTCATGATCTTGTCCCGCGCGGAAAGGACATCCGTCAGCATCGTTCGGCCGCTCGAATCCGAATTCGTCGCCGCGATCTGGTGGACCTGATCAAAGAATTGATTGGCGTATTGCGCCGCCGTCCCATAGTTCAACTGCGTTGCCGAGACATAGGTCAGCGTTGCATAACGCCGAGCCTCCGCCAGTTGATAGGCAGAGTTGCAGACGTTCACCTGCCGCTTTAGATCCCGGGCCTTTACATATTGCGGCACAAAGCCGATCAGCAATCCAGCCACAAATATGACCAGCCAAAACACAATTGTTTTCATGGATTATTCCTTCGTTTAAAGGTCGACCGCGAAGAATATTACCAACGCCGAGGACTTGGTAGGGGCGGCAGGAATCGAACCTGCAACCCTTGGATTAGAAATCCAATGCTCTATCCGTTTGAGCTACGCCCCCATCTCTCGCGTTAAGCCATTCTACGTCAGCTGATTCCTCATACCCGCGTACAAGAGCCATTCCCAAAGTCTCACGATTCCGTTTAATTACCGATACAAACGGCAGAATTCCGGCCTCTTGCGTCTAATTATTGGTAGCATTCAAACAGCATGCCGGCAAGGAATCAGGCTTCGACCGAGGCCGCGCCCGAACTGGACGCGCTTTCTCCCGAGCTCTATCGCAAGAGCCGTGCCGAAGAATTCGGTATTTCCGCGGGCGACTTCGAATCGATTCTACGCGAACTGATTGGCAAGAATCTGCCAGCATCTTCCGTCCCCGAAAGACAGGAATTCTGTTCCCGCCTTCATCTCGAGGACCTTGCTCTCGCCCGCGCGTGCGCCATGGGAAATGACCGCGCTTGGGAAGCCTTCATGCTTCGGTTCCGCGAAAAGCTCTACGATGCCGCTCGCCAGATTACTCGAGATGACTCAACTGGCCGAGAACTCGCCGACTCCGTCTACGCGGATCTCTACGGCACACAAACCCGCGATGGTAAGCGAGTTTCAAAACTTGCTTCTTACGGCGGCCGCGGCTCCCTCGCCGGGTGGCTCCGCACAGTCCTCGCACAGGAATACATTAATCACTATCGGAAGCATCGTCGCCTCGTCAGCCTCGATCGCGAGTGTGAAGAAGGCGCGCAGTTCCCCGCTCCCGCGGCACCACAAGTCACCACCATCGACGAGCGCCTTGAATTCGCCACCGACTCCGCTCTGCGGTCGCTTGACCCGGAAGATCGCTTCATCATCGCCTCTTACTTCCTCGATGAACGTACGCTTGCCGAAATCGCTCGCGCGCTTTCGGTTCACGAATCCACCATCAGCCGCAAGGTCGAAAAGCTCACTAAGGCGCTGCGCAAGCAGATTTTCAAAGGGTTGCTGGGTCTCGGCATGAGCCGCAGGCAGGCCGAAGAGGCCCTGACTACCGACATCCGCGACCTCCGGCTCGATATTGGTGCAAGTTTGGCGCAAGATTCTGTCACCCGCGCGTTCTCCAACAAAGGGCTGAACCCAGGAGAGGGTGGCAGCTAAAGTCAGGGATGGATACGCTCAAAAAACTCGCTTCTCGACGGCTGAACTCGCAGCCAGTCGGCCAGCACCCCGACCCCGAGTTGCTCACGTTGCTCGCCGAGAATTCCATATCCCGCCGTGATCGCAGCAAGATATTCGAGCATCTCTCGGCATGCTCGGACTGCCGCAACATCTTTTATTTAGCCCTTCCCGAGACCGCCGATAACCAGCAAGCCTTTGCGCTGCCTCGCAAGCAGCCGCGCTTTGGCTTTCGCTGGGCAACTCTGGCTGCTTCCGTAATAATTGTCGGGGCTGTGCTGATCAGCAATCGGGCAATGTTCACCGAGCATTCTGTCCAGAACCGCGACATCGCCACTTACTCAGCTCCCGAGGTCACATCACCGAAAACAGAAGCTGCTGTTCAGGAGCGAACGGAACCTACCCCCGCCGCTGACGAGACTCGCCCCAGGGTACGCCCGCCTGCCAAGCATATGACCGCTGCTCCGCAGGCCAGCTTGCAGTTTGATCAATCAGGAGAGGTCCACTTCGCCGCCGCTCCAGCAGCCCGCGACGCCAATGCGGCTTTTGCCCAGTCTGACCGCCCCGCCACGGCTAAGACAAAGCAACTCGATTCCCGCAACATCGTTTCATCGCCCTCCGCAATTATGCCGGCGTGGCGCATCTCTTCGGAAGGCTCACCGGAGCGTTCATTCGATGGCGGCCACTCCTGGCAGCCTGTCTCCGTGCAGGATGGTGTGCGGTTCCAAGCGATCAGCGCCATGGGACACGATGTCTGGCTTGGCGGCAACGCCGGCAATCTCTATCACTCAGCAGATGCTGGCCAAAGTTGGGACAAAGTTGTTCTGACCTCAGACAGCATGGCGCCCGAATCCAACATCGTCCGGATAGACTTCTCTGACCCCCAAGACGGTCTCCTGACCACCGCAAATGGCCGCATCTGGAGCACTTCCGACGGTGGCAAAAATTGGCAATTGAAGTAGCCCGTCGGGAACTGCCGCCCGGTTACTACTTACCTCGCAAACCATTACTGAAGTGACATTTACACCCCAAGCTTCATACCCTACTATCAGACTCGTTCGAGGCAGTTCTGGGGGAGGGCTGCCGAGCGTCCTGAACAGTGTTCAGGGCGCTTTTTATTTCTGGCCATCAGCTCTCAGCCTTCAGCGGCACCGGGCAGCTCCCTACCTGCGCCTTGTAATACCCCGTCATTGTTGTTGTGAATCTAGATAGCGAATCAAACTTTTTTGCTCCCAAATCTTCCGTCATTCTCTGAATGCTGAGCGCTAAAAACTGAACGCTGACGCCTGGTGGCTGAGAGCTGCCTTTGCGACCTTCCCGCCCCTTTCGCATCCAATATACGGTGTTACGATAATTACGGCCCACAAGCCTTGGAGGAATGAGGAACAATGGCGGCAAACGGAATCATTGAAGTGACCGATGCGAATTTTGACAGTGACGTACTGAAGTCGGAAACCCCGGTTTTGGTGGATTTCTGGGCGGCTTGGTGCGGACCGTGTCGCGCCCTTGCTCCCATCGTCGACGAGCTCGCAACCGAGTACAACGGTAAAGTCAAAATTGGCAAGATGGACGTCGACCGAAACAATGCGACGCCTATGCGTTACAACGTTCGCGGCATTCCTACGCTCCTGCTATTCAAAGGCGGCCAGGTGCAAGAGCAAATCGTAGGCTACGTCCCCAAAGATCAGATTCAGAAGCGCCTAGAAAAACACATCGGCTAACTGACTTCATTGTTAAGGCCCGGATCTGGTCTGGTCCGGGCCTTTCCTGTTTAATCCCTCTCATCTTGTCATCATGCGAATCCTTCGCGTGCGAATGATCCATGCAGCCGAGGGATCTGCAGTCTGTTATCCGCTGGAAAAAACTTCACTTTTCCGCCTTCCCCAGACACCCCGCCCGAAACGCCCGTTCCTCGACCCGATGCAATCGCTGAACCATCTGCCGCTTCAGCAGCGGGAAATGCCGAATCGTGAACAGATATTCCCCGATGAACCAGATCGGCTCATCCGTCGTCATCCACTTGCGGCAATCGAAGCGCGCCAGATCCACCGGATTCGAAAAAGTTCGCAGTGTCCGCTCGCGCCGCAAATTGAAATAAGCGTCGAAATAGCTCATCGCCAGTTCACGCAGCGATCGATATACCGGTTCGCGAAATCCGAGCCCGCTGTAGTTCGATTTTGAAACCGCTCCCCAATGCCCATGGAGCTTGTACACGGCAATCACGTGGTCGGTATCGTGTTCGGCTTCTAAATCAATCACCAGCGGCCGATATCCATTTACTCGCAGCGCCGCGGCTGCAAAAATCGCTCCCTCAAAACAGTGAGATGTGTTCTCACGCAAAACACGACGCGGCGAAAATGCCGTGTCCGCGACGTGATATGGCTGGTCATAAAGGAACTGCTGAATCCCATGCGGATCGCGCAGACCACGTAGTTTGCGCAGTTCAGCCGGGGTAAAACCCGCGTCGGAATTGTTCATTTCGCGAGTTTAAAAGAAAGTAATCGGTAGAGAGTTAACCACGAAGCCACAATCCATCGATTAAATCGCCTTGGTCAGCTTTCCTCTGTGGTGGCTCAGTGTAACTCCGTGCCCGCTATGGTAGAGCTTTTTTGTGGTCGGAAACACTCACCAGCCTACCTGAATAACTCCTCCAAATCCCTGGGGCTTTCCACCGTCACGTCAGGAGGCACCTCGCACAACGTATGTGGCGCAAAACCGTACGTCACCCCGCATGTCGCTATACCCGCGTTCTTCCCCGTGAGCACATCGATCGACGAGTCTCCAACAATCATCGCTTGCTCACGCCCAATTCCCGTCTCTTTCAGCAACGTGTTCACGCCCATCGGATCCGGCTTTTTCGTATCGAAGCTGTTACCGCCATAAACCCGCATGAAAAAATTCCCGAGCCCCAACGCTTCGACAATCGCCCGCGCCGGATTTACCGGCTTATTTGATAGCACCGCCATCTTTCGCTTTGCTCCGTTTGATTGAATCTCCTTCAGCGCCTCGGGCACTCCCGCGTACACAACCGTGTGGTCCAGCTTGTGCTCACGGTAATACGTCAGGAAAAATTCCAGTGCTTCTTTGAAGAATGCCTCGTCATTCGGGTCGCCCAGCGCTCGGCGTACCAGCATCGACACACCATCTCCGACGTAAGACGCCACCACGTCGCCCGGCAACCCCGGTCGGCGAAAATGCCGCAGCATCGCATTGACGGAATGAATCAAATCCAGCCGCGAATCGATCAGAGTCCCATCGAGATCGAAAACCACCAGCTTCATCGCTCCAGCGTCGAATTGTCGGTTAAAACGCAGCACATAGGCAGCATACAGCAGTCAGTAGTCAGCACTCAGCATTCAGCCGGTTCCCCCGTTCTATTGTTGGACGGGTTTGGCTTATCCAGGCTGATTTTGGCTTGAGGGGGAATAACACAATGGGGGTTGCCCCGGAGCGAAATCGAAGTGGCCGAGCCTTTGACTTTTCAGCCCTGACGGCTGACAACTGATGGCTGAGAGCTGACAGCTGTTTTACAATATCTGCGGCGAATGCCTACCCGGTCAAAATCCGGCGCTGTTGCTGAGGCGAACAAAGCAGGCAAAACTTACGAAGGCCTTTCCCGCCAGCAGCTCATCGATATTTACCGCATCATGTACACCTCGCGCCGTCTTGACGACCGCGAGATCATGCTTAAGCGCCAGCAGAAAATCTTCTTTCAGATTTCCGGTGCTGGCCACGAAGGTGTTACCGCCGCAGCCGGTTTTGCTCTGAAGCCCTCCTACGACTGGTTCTTTCCTTACTATCGCGACCGCGCACTCTGCCTCGCCCTTGGCGCAACGCCAGACGAAATGCTGCTTCAAGCCGTCGGCGCCGCTGCGGATCCAAGCTCCGGCGGCCGGCAGATGCCAAGTCATTGGGGATTTGGGCGGTTGAATGTGGTGACCCAATCTTCTTGCACCGGCACGCAGATTCTGCACGCCGTCGGCTGCGCCGAGGCCAGCCGCTACTACATGCTGCATCCCAATGCAGGCCAGAAAGCGGCGGGCGACTATCGCGAATTCAAAGACGTGCAGTTCCACGGCGACGAAGTCACCTACGTTTCGCTGGGCGATGGCACCACCAGCGAAGGTGAATTCTGGGAGGCGATGAATGCCTCCTCCAATCTCCGCCTGCCCATCATTTTCCTCGTCGAAGATAACGGCTATGCAATTTCAGTTCCGGTTGAAGTGCAAACGGCAGGTGGAAACATTTCGCGCCTCGTCTCCGCATTTCCGAATTTCCATTTCGAAGAAATCGACGGCACCGATCCGGTCGTCAGCTACGGGGCCCTGTCGCGCGCTGTCGCACATTGTCGCGCCGGAGTCGGCCCATCGTTCATCCACGCACACGTAATTCGGCCATACTCGCACTCACTTTCGGATGACGAAAAAGCGTATCGCCCCGATGTCGAACGTCAGCGCGATGCCGCTCGCGATCCCATTTCGCGCATGCAGCTCTTTCTAATTCGCGACGCTATTCTCGATGAAAAGAGCATCAACCGCATCGAGAAAGAAGTCGACGAGGAGCTTCAGGCCGCGACAGATCGTGTGTTAGCGGCGCCTTTACCCCAACCAGAGACGATCAAACAATATTTGTATTCGCCCGATTTCGATCCAACTTCTCCGGCATTCGACGCGCAGGCTACAGTCGCAGAGCACTCCGCGACCGAAAAAAAGCCTGCCCCGAAAACGATGGCCGATCTGATCAACGCCACCCTTCGCGACGAAATGAAGCGAGATGAGCGGATCGTGATCTTCGGCGAAGACGTTGCCGACTGCAGCCGCGAGGAATACCTGCGCCAGAAAATGGTGAAAGGTAAGGGCGGCGTCTTCAAGTTGACCTCCGGCCTTCAATGCGAGTACGGCTCCGAGCGCGTCTTCAATTCGCCGATAGCCGAAGCGAGCATCGTGGGCCGCGCCGTTGGATTGGCGGTCCGCGGGCTGAAGCCGGTAGCCGAAATCCAGTTCTTCGACTACATCTGGCCGGCAATGATGCAGCTTCGCAACGAGCTTCCCGTCATTCGCTGGCGCTCGAACGGCGCATTTTCCGCTCCGTGCGTAATTCGCGTTGCTATCGGCGGATATCTTACCGGCGGCGCAATCTACCATTCTCAGTGCGGCGAAAGCATCTTTACTCACACGCCTGGAATGCGCGTCGTGTTTCCATCCAACGCGCTTGATGCCGCCGGTCTTCTCCGCACAGCAATTCGCTGCGACGATCCCGTAATGTTTCTCGAGCACAAGCGGCTTTATCGCGAAAGCTACGGCCGCTCTGCGTATCCTGGGCCGGACTATATGATCCCGTTCGGCAAAGCGAAAATCGTGCAACCGGGAACCGACCTTACCGTGATCACTTACGGCGCAGTTGTTCCGCGAGCCCTGCAAGCCATTCAGAAGCTCGATCGCGAACAAGGACTTAAGATCGAACTCATCGATCTTCGTACGCTCAATCCATATGACTGGGAGGCAATCTCCGCTTCAATCCAGAAAACCAATCGCGTCATCGTCGCCTACGAAGACACTTTGAGTTGGGGCTATGGCGCCGAAATCGCCGCGCGAATTGCAGGCGAACTGTTCGAGCACCTTGACGCTCCAGTCAAGCGCGTTGCCGCAAAAGATACATTCATCGCGTATCAGCCTGTGCTCGAAAGCGCAATACTTCCGCAGGTCCAGGACCTATATCTCGCGATGAAAGAACTCGCGCAATACTAGTCTCGTGCCGAGCACGTTTCCTCCAACACTGTCATTCCGCGCGCAGACCGTTATCGAAGCTGCCACCTTCACCAACGACTCGGTCAAAGGCAAAGTCGTCCTTCTCGACTTTTGGACGACATGGTGCCAGTACTGTCACCAGGAAGAAGGTTTAGTCGAGCAGGTCAACAAGGAATTTGCTGATAAAGGCCTGATCGTGCTCGCCATCGATGTTGCCGAATCAAAAAAGACGGTAAAGAAATATC
This sequence comes from Terriglobales bacterium, assembly GCA_035651475.1. GTDB lineage: Bacteria > Acidobacteriota > Terriglobia > Terriglobales > Acidobacteriaceae > Gp1-AA145. Next base: position 182,171 of record DASRFP010000024.1, read on the forward strand.
TCGAGCAGCATCCGCGCGCTTCTCGCGTGGTCCTTACTGAAGACACGAATCTCGCGGCTATGTACCAGGCGAATGTCTATCCCATCTATGTCGTGATCGACCGCGAAGGCAACATTTCCGGCGAGCAGCGCGGTGCTGCAGGTGAACGCGCTTTGCGCCATTTGTTGGCTACAGCACAATCGAATCGCAAGCAGATAAAGAGGACAACTAGCGTCGTTGTGCACACGTATAGCGGTGCAGTGTAACGTGGCACGGCACAATCCACCTATTCAATCTGTCAAAATAGATATAGAAGGTAAAAACAAAGCGCGGCCAAAGGGCCGCGCTTTTCGTGTTTTGGGGTCAAGTGTTGAGCCGTTTAGCTGGCGGTTGAGCCGGCTGGCGAAATCCCGAGCGAACTCGAGGGATCTCAGCGGGGCTCTAAACCACAGAGAGAATTTTGGGGGTGAGCCTAATGTCCGATGAAACCGTCAATCCAGCCGATCTCACCAATCGACAGCGCGGACATCTCGCCGAGCTCGCTTTCATGCGCAAAGCCGCAAGCCTCGGCTTCGCCGTTGCCAAGCCCTGGGGAGAAGGCGAGCGCTACGACGTTATCGTCCGCGTCGAGAGCGTCTGTTGGCGCGTTCAGGTCAAATCCGTCCTAGGGAATACGACAGCAAGGCACGACTTCCGTATAAGGACCACAGGAAGCAGGACTAAGCATGGGCCGAGTCTGTACTCAGCCGCAGAAATTGACTTTCTCGTCGCCTACATTTTTCCCAAAGACCTCTGGTACGTCTTTCCAGCCAGCTTTGTAGAAAAGCGAAACGCTGTTTGGGTAAGCCCGGGATCGACGCGCTCCTCATTCGAGAAATATCGCGAAGCCTGGAACATGATGAGACCTTCTGTCGCGGATCGGAGAGCAGCCTCCGCCTCTCGCCAAGAATCGACCGCCGCAAAGGCCGGCAGCACCTGAGTTTGCCTCCCAACCTGGGATGCAAATTCACGCCGTGACACAGCACGCGCGATACAACCCAAATCCCAACCGTGTCTCGCAAAAATCGGCGAGGCAAGAATCGGGCTTCGCCGAGTTGAGTGGCCCCGCGAAAATTTAGTTACTGGCGGATGAAGTTGCTCTGGCCATCTTGCGGCTGTTGACTAGCGCGAGGGCTGCTCCGCAAAGCATGACGATGCCTAATACGGCCAGGAAAGCCTTCATGAATAGGATTCTTGAAACCATCCCCAACACGATGAATACAGCTGCCATCAAAAGCAGTATCACCGCGCTTCGAGAATGTGTTGCCGGAGCAAACGCAGTGAGCTTTTTGTTTCTTTCCACCAGAGCGTGTACCGACTTGACCTCGCTCTCGCATTTCTCGCTGCACGCCAAGCCAACTCCGCTGTCTCTGGCGCACTGAGCACATACCCCACGAAAGCAATACTTGCAACTTCCGACGGCCTCATTCTGAGGATGACTGAAGCACTTCATTTCTCCTCCCCGTTTGTGCGAGACACTCTAACGCGCGAGAAGCTTTTGCGCAACACGCACTGTTTGGGAACAAGAATGGAGTGGGCCCGCTCAGGTTGCCCACTCAAGCCAAAAGCGGGCTTGAATGGGCACCTGTCGTGAGTTACTGCGCCGTAAAGGTCAGCTTGTCGAGATAGACAGGATAAGCAGTTTGATTGCGATCACTGTCCATCTGATAGTTAATCGTGACGCCATACCATCCCGGCTGGGACGTTGGAGTATCGGTGCGATTGATGGTAGCGGTACTGCCATTGAGCGTGATGGTATTGAATAGCAGGTTTCCGTCAGCGGTGCGTTGCACGTTCAGGGTCAAGTGGTTCCAGGCGTTGCTTATGGGATTGCACGGAACACCGCTCGGCACCCAATAACCTCCGGGATTGCTCCACGTGTCCCATTCATGTCCGCCCACAATCCGACATTCGTGACCCCAAATGTAAGACTTCCCGCCGAAAAACTGATTGATGTCAAATTCCAGAGCTTGCGAGTCGTTTACGTTTCCGACCCAGAAGTAAACGTCGTATGTAAAGTTGTGGAGCGATGGGACTAGTGTCTTTTGAAAATCGGGCAATCCTTGTGATGAAAAATCACCGATCAGATGGTTATTCCACAAGATGTCAGCCCAGAGAGTTGATCCGCCATTGAAGGCAGCCTGCGTGGACATGCCGTCCATTGACGGCGAGCTAACGTTCTGACTCCATGACCAGCTGGCTTGCGAACCTGTGGGCGTGCAGTTCGGGCAAATGCCGAAACCGGGAGGCAGCAATGCGTAGCCAGTCCATCCGCCGCCCGCTTGAAGGTTTGAAAATGTTTTTCCCGAGCTGGGGGGTGGGGTGGAGGTGGAGTCCACGGTTAATGTGAGCGGCGATTTTGCAGACCAGCCACAATTATCCCACTCTTGTACCACGACGTTGTAGGTGCCATTGTTCATCGGGAGATTGGTATTCAAACTGGATCCGTTCACCACGTAGGACAATACGCCCGGAGCGGTGTAGATACCCATGGCGGCGACGCCTTTAGGACAAGCCGGTGAAGCGGCAGTGGCTACAAAATGAACTGGCGAGCCGGATGTACTGACGCTCGCAGGCGAGGTGACGTAAACGCCTGCAAAAGCCGGCAAGGAAAGCATGGCACAAACACACAAGCGGATTAAAACATTGGCAGTTTTCATTCGCATCTCCAGCAGATGTGACTTGCAGTTTGAGTAGCTGAGCTTGTGCGGATTTTAGGAATGTTGATGATGAAGTTCCACAAAAATCGATGACTAAAAGAATGGTTAGTTCATTACCGAAGCTTGTTATAAGGCGAACAGCTTAGTTGCTGATAAGTGATTGAGTTCGCGGACGATCGGTTAAATGGAGTTTGGGAAAAGGCCGCGCGGAATTATGGACTCCGGAAGTGCGCGAACATCGTTGCCGAGTCCGCGACTACTTACAGCACGCACCTCAGAGCAACCGACAAGTATCTGTCAGCGGCACCGGAAATCAAGCGTAATGCCCAGGGGCGACTGGTTCGGCCGCACCTAGATTCCAAAAGTGCTAATTTTTAAGCTATGGAGAAGAATGGCGGGGACGACGGGACTCGAACCCGCGGCCTCTGCCGTGACAGGGAACAAGTTGGTCGTAACGATTGAAAATACGCGACGCGCGGGTGCTCCCAAAAGCGGTTTTGGCGCAATCAGGAAAAATTACTGGACCATAATTGGACCATAATCTCATGGTTTTGGCACCAACTTCCCCGCCGGAAAGTGACTCATGATGCGCCTTGTGAAACGACTCATGATGCCGCTTGGGGCCGAGGGCCTTGTCCCTCTGTCTCAATCACAACCATCTTGGTCGCAAGCCCATCACCACGCGCAGTCAACTGGATTTCGCCCGGCGCTGTTCCAGATTGGAGAATCACCTTTGCCAGGCCATTGAACACGCTGCGTTTCCAGTTCACAGCGACGGCTTTGCTAGACAAACTGAGGCTTACACCTTTATTGATACCGCCTGGACCATCGCCGTTGTGAACAGCCACCGCGATGGAATTGTCACCCACATGGAGAAATCTCCCAATTTCGAAAGTAGGCGATGCCTGCCAATCGTGCGACTCGCCCACGGGCTGTCCGTTTACGTAGATCCAGCCATCGTCATCGATCATTCCGAACCGCAGCATGATCTTGCCCGCGGCAAGGTCTTCGGCCGTCAGCTTCAGATGGGTTCGAAACACCGCCGAGGTGTTTTCACGTAATGGCCCGGATTCGGCATTGGCATCGTCGTGCGCCCAATCTGCGTCAGAAAAGTTTTCAGCAACCTCCGGGCGAGCTTTGGTGTCCGGAACGGGAAGCATGTGCCAGTCGTTAACGGCGATGTCTCTACCCATTGAAAAATTCAAATAAACATCCGGCTCATGCGAGCTGGGATCACCGTTTCCAACTCCAATGATTTTTCCCGGCCCGCTGATTTCAAAGTGAATCAGATTGTCGGCATTCGGAACAACACGGCCTTGCAGGTCGGTGACTGCCACGGTGATGATGCTCAGGTCTTCTCCATCGGGATTGATAATCCCGCGGTCCGGCGTGAGTTTGATAGCTGCGGGAGCGCCGGTGCTTTCTACTTTTTCCTCTGCAATGAGCTTGCCATCTTTATATCCTCTGGCCATGAGTGTGCCGGGGGAATACGGCACCATCCATTGCAGGTGCGAATTCCTTGGCATAGTTTTTCTGCCGAGGCTTTTACCGTTCAGGAAGAGCTCAATGTCGTCCAAATTGCTGAAGCATCGGATATCAATCTTTTCGCCTTCCTTGCCGCTCCAGTTCCAATGCGGCAGAAGGTGGAGGACGGGCTTGTTGCTCCACCAGGCCTGATAGTAGAAGTAGTTATCCTTGGGAAATCCAGCAAGGTCAATCGTGCCGTAATTCGAGACGACGTCGGGCCAGCCGTTCTCGCCACGATAGTCAAAGCCGGTCCAGGCAAATCCGCCGGAGAGCCACGGCCGAGCGGCATAGTACGTCCACCATTGTTCAGCGGTGCTCGTATCTTCGCGCGGGAGGTTCTCCTTGTCATCGTAAGCCGACTGATAGCCTCGCTTCTCGTCGATCTTGTAAATTCCACGGGTGGTGAGAATGCTGGCCGTTTCTGTGCCGATGTTTGGCTGCTTTGGATGCGCCGCGTGATACTCGTCCATTGACGGGCCAAGGTGATAATTCCATCCACGTACATCGATCACGGTGTTTACGCCGACGAACTCGTTACCCACACAACATTCGGCGAAGGTCACCGAGCGCGTGGGATCAAGCTGATGGACCAATGTCTGCATGGTTCGAGCCACGCGAGCGGCCACAGGAGCGGCTTGCAGCGGTTCTTCGTTACCTATTGACCAGAGGAATACGCTGGCATGGTTGCGATCTCGCCGGACTTGATTCTCGAGCAATGAAAGATCCTGCGCATCGCTGGCGAAAGTGCGGCTTTCGTCCAGCACCAACATGCCAAGGTGATCGCAGGCTTCGAGCAATTCTTCCGTTGGCTCGTTATGCGAAGTGCGAATGGCGTTTGAGCCCATCTCCTTCAGTGTGCGCACGCGGAAATATTGCAGCGCATCCGGCAGTGCCACACCTACGCCAGCGTGGTCCTGGTGATCGGCTGTGCCTTTTATTACGTAGGGTTTGCCGTTCAGAAGGAAACCATCGTGCGGATCGAATGCAAACGTGCGGATTCCGAACTCGGTTTCCACACGGTCAGTGATCTTACCGGCGGACCGAATCGTGGTGACCAGCTTGTAAAGTCGCGGTGTTTCGGGAGACCAAGGAAGCGGAGAGTCCACGTACATCTTCTGTTTGACTTCGTGGTTTTCCGATGCAAGAACGTTGGCGATGGCGTGGCTCGTGGCCACCTTCTTGCCATCCGGATCAAGGATTTCGTAGTCCATCTCGGCATCGGCTGCATCGTTGAAGAAATTAGATATGCGGGTCTCGATGTTTATTTCAGCGGGGTCCTGCGGTACCTTGCTTTTAAATCGGCTGTAAACAAACGTGCCGTCTGGCGCCACGGACAATGCGCAGTTTTCACCAGCCATACATGACGATAAATTCCAGCGCCTTCATAGAACCATCCTTCGAATTTCGAGGCGTCGACGCGGACAGCAACTGTGTTCCTGCCGCCATAGTTCGCCACATCGGTGATGTCGTAACGGAACGAAGTGTAGCCTCTCGGTTGTCTTCCGACGAGGCAGTTATTCACATACACGAGGCTGTCGCGATAAACGCCGCCAAACTCAATCCAGATGCGCTTGCCTTCATCTTCTTTTGGCAAGCTGAAGGTGCGGCGATACCATCCAACGCTGTTTTCGGGGAAGTTCGGCCCGATAGGTTTAAATCCGTGATCGGCTGGGGCATTCCGATCAAAGGGAAGCGCCACTGCCCAATCGTGTGGTAGATTCACGGCCGGCCAGGAACTGTCATCAAAATCTGGCATCGCAGGGCCGGTGCTGACGCCCAGGTTGATTGGGTTCTCGCCGGTTCCCCATTCATTGCCCAAATGAAATTTCCAGTCGGAGTCCATCAGCAACTTCGCGCGCGGCGATTGCTGAGCATGTGCGGGAGAAACTGCAATGAGAGTTCCACCCGGTAAGATGGAAAGCCATACGACAAGCCAGATCAAGTTTCTGTTAACCATTCGAATCGTTTGAATGAAACGGCAAGCTGTCGCCGATTTTAGTCACTCTGTCCGGCCTGAAGTCTGGCCGACATTGAATACCTGAAACTCGCGAATGTGCGCCTCCGATGAGCTGGAAAGAATGTTGAGTCGTACCCGCGATGCGGTCACCGGCTGAAAGCTGTCGACCTTTTTGTGACCGATTGCATATCCCTCTACAACGGGGTCCCAACTGCTGCCAGTCCATACGTCGATTCGATAATGCTCGACGTGCTGGCCATCATTCAGCCACTCCATCGTGAGCGCGTGATTAAACGTGACAGGTTTCGAAAAATCGGCTTCGAGAATGGCGTGATGCGATCCCGCCGGAGCAGACCAGAAAGTGCTGGGATCATTGTCAAATGCTGCTTCCGTTGCAGCATTCGGAATGTGCTCCTTCGTGATCAGGTTTTCGGAATATCGCTCGCGAATGGCTGCACCAAATTCTGCGAGGCGTTTTACGTCAGCGTCGGGCAGTAGACCACGCCGGTCTGGAGCGAGGCCGAGCATCAATTGACCGCCGCGACCGATGGTCTCGTCGTACGTCGTGATCAGCTCATCAACCGACTTCAGTGTGCTTTCATCGTTGGGATGCCAGAACCAGTGCCCCTTGTGGATTGGCGTATCAGCTTCGACTGGCCTCCAACGCAAATAACCATGGCGGTCGAGCACATTCCAGTTTTCGTAAGGGATAGTTCCGTCCTCGTTTCCTGCCCAACGGATGTCGCCATACTCGAACAACGCGGCGTCGGCAAAAACCAGCGTGTTCGGCTGCTCGATCCGAAGGGTCTCGATAATGCGTGGGAAGTTGTAGACGTGGCCTTCGCTGCCAGCGCCATCGAGCCAAAACTCGACTAAGTCTCCATAGTGCGAGGTGAGCTCGTCCAACTGAGCCGCGTAATAATCATCGTATTCAGCCGAATTCTTGTAGCGCGGCTCGTGCCGGTCCCAAGGAGAGAGGTAGAGGCCGAACTTCATTCCAAGTTGGTGGGCGGCATCGGAAACAAGCTTGACTACATCGCCTTTGCCGTTTTCCCAGGGGCTGCTCTTCACGCTGTAGTCAGTCTGCGATGTGGGCCAGAGACAAAAGCCGTCGTGGTGCTTGGCGACTAACACCACATACTTCGCTCCTGCAGCCTTCGCTGCCCGGACCCATTGTTCCGGATCCAGCTGCGTCGGATTGAATACCTGCGGACTTGCGGTTCCGTCTCCCCATTCACGATCCAGATATGTGTTGGTGCCAAAGTGAATGAGTACCCCGAATTCAAGATCCTGCCATTCGACCTGCTGCGGTGAGGGCTTTATGCCGGTAGAATTTTGACCGGAGGCGTTCAAAGCGATTGTAAGCAGGCTAAAAATGAGAATAACGACCGAACTGAGTAAATTACTGTGCCGCATAGAAGCGGCAAGAGATTTGTAGGACAGCGTGAGTGGTTGGACATTATCTGGAGAAGTCATTTTGGCGGTGCAACTGTGAGCACGATCACTCGGTCCACTTCCCCTTTTTTCTGAACTGGAATTTTGAGTAAGACGCCATTGCTGTTCTGAGTAAAATCAAGTTTGCCTTTGCTTAAAAAATCATGTGCAGCGCTGATGCTCTTGTCGATGGGAGGCAACGCTAGCAGCGGCGCATCCCAGTGGAGGACGTGTACGTAAATCTCGGTGGCCTTCTGCGTAGTTACGCCCCAATCGCCGGGCAGAATTGGACCGCCACGCGTACCGTAGATAGAATCGTAGTAGCGACTCGTCCATTCGCCAATTGCATGGAGGCGAGTTACGAATTCTTTGTGTATGTCGCCGTTCGGCATCGGGCCGATATTCAGTAGGAGGTTGGAGTTATTTCCTGCAGCCCGAACCAGCATCTCCTCCACTTGTTCTGGACTTTTATAGCTACCATCCCCGATATTGAATCCCCAGGAATCATTCAGCGTGTTGCTGCTCTCGAGTGGCAGTTCGTGTGTTATGTTTGTATTAAATCCTGCAGTGTTTTGACCTGGAAGGTCTCTTTCAAACGTCTGCACATCCTCGCCAGGTTTTGGTGTTTGGTGATGGTTTGGAATAATAAGCGCGGTGGGCTGCAGTTCGTGAATCAGTGCATAAGTTTTCTGTAAGTGCCAGTCGGCATCAGGCTTGTCCCACATGCCATCGAACCAGATACCATCGATCGGGCCATAGTTGGTAAGTAACTCACGCAACTGCCCATCCATGTAATCATCTAGATAGGAGTTCCAGTTACCGTGGTTAGGGCGGTCGTTGTTCCACGCAGTCTGCCCGCGCGGATAATAGTCGGGATTGTGCCAGTCCAATTGCGAGTAATAGAAAAACAGCTTTATACCCTGCCGGTGGCATTCGTCAGCGAGCATTTTCAAGGGATCTCGCCGATACGGGGTCCGCTGGACGATGTTCCAATCCGATACTTTGGAATCGAACATTGCAAATCCGTCATGGTGCCGGGAGGTTATCGTGATGTACTTCATGCCCGCAGATTTCGCCAGCGATACCCAGGCTTTTGCGTCAAACTGTTCGGGGTCAAAGAAATTCGGGAGGAGGTCGTACTGCTGCACTGTCAATTTGCGGTCATGGAAAACCCATTCTCCATCGCCTAAAACGCTGTAGACGCCCCAATGAATGAACATTCCAAATTTTGCATCTTGAAATTCCTGCCTAGCCCGCAGGTTTTCAGGGGAGGGCTGATAGCGAGCACCCTTGGCATCGGCTTCTTGTGTGACGGCCACTCGCGAAAGCATTAGCAGGGACGCCATGAAGAGCGATAAAACAACCCTGCGATTTATCAAATGTGGATTATGAACATTCCTATCGTGGCCGCAAATGCTGTTAAGGTTTGACAAGACTCTCCTCAATCGGATTCAGTTAGTTGCGAACTCCAGCTGCAAGCAGTGCTCGTGCCCAGATTCCATAACCTTGCTCTGTAGGGTGAAGACCGTCTGCCATTAAGCTAACCGGCAATGTCCCGTTACTATCCAGAAGCTGAGAATCAATGTCCAGGAATGTCGCCACCTTGCTTTGTGACAGGTTCCTAGCAAGAAGCTGATTAATTGTTGTAATGCTGTCGCGAAACGGAGAAGATGCCGTGACTCCTCGGGGGAAAATGCCCATGACAATGATGCGGCTCAAGGGGGATTCGGCATGAACGTCATCGCAAATGGCCAGAATACCTTGTACGATTTCTTCCGGAGTGTTGTCGCGAGCATTTTCCGTAGCTACCAAATTATTCGTCCCGATATTAATAATGACGGACCTGGGATGAAGGCCTTCAAATTCTCCGTGGGTCAGACGCCAAAGGACGTTTTGAGTTCTGTCCCAGCCGAAACCCAGATTGAGCACGTGCATTCCACCGAATACCTGATCCCATGCTTTTTGACCCCTAGCGGGGTGATCGTTAGGCAGACCTGCCCAAAAATGAGTTATGGAGTCTCCGATGAGAACGACTTCTGGGTCGATTGTCTTCTTCAGATTGAGCACTGCCTGGTGACGCTGGTACCAGTCATAGGTGTCCATCTCAAGCCTTGGCACAGGAATAATCGCCGTATTGACCTGCTTCAGCGTCGCTAGGTACTGCCGCGAACCGTCGCCGATCAGCCGCGACAAAGTCGGCTCAATCGCTTCGGCCATCATGCGATGGCCGAGTGTATTTGGGTGGAGAGCTTTACTCTGGTATTCCTTCGGATCGTAGAACAGATCCCGGTTCAGCTTGCCATTCTTGTAATAAATTGTCCCGATATCCAGAAAGGTGACCTTTTCGTCGGTTCCATATCTGTTCGCGAGATACTGGTTTATCAGTGCGACCTTCCCGGCATCATCCTCCTTAGGCAAGATTCCGAGCAGCAAAATCTTGCTGTCCGGCAACTTCTCTTCACTTTTTTTTACGATGGCATCAATTCCGCGTTCGGTTTCGACCGCACTTTCCAGTTTCGTGTTGTTCGTGCCAATGAGGATGACAACGGCTTTCGGATTGATTCCGTCCACTTCACCATTGTCCAGGCGCCACAAGACATTTGAGGTCGTATCGCCGCTGAAACCGAGATTCAGGGCATCTCTTGACGCATAAAATTGGCGCCATGTGGGTAAGAAGTCTTCGTCTGGAGGATCGGCTTTTTCGTAATCTTGAGTAATCGAATCACCAATCAGGACCAGACCGATGCTCGGATCGGCCTTAATTCTTTCCAGAATCGCTCGATGTCGCGCAGACCACCACGCTTCGCCTAGCCTATCTGCCGGTGTAGTTGCCTCGCCGCCTTCTGTGGCCTCGGCCTGTGCTCGAACAAGCGTTGAAGTCAGCCAGGTCGAAAGGACCAGAAGTACGACTGCGATGGTAGTTGCTGGTTTGGTCGAAAAAAGCCTAGGCCTGAGCTGGTTCATTGCCCTGTGCCCCCAGCAAGCGATGTGCGCACAATGGTCGATGGGGCAGGAAGCACGTCATAAAGGGGCTGCACCGGCACGATCTCAGGAGCCATATTCGCCACCGAGATTGCCAGAACTCTTATTTTGTTGTCGCTTGGTAGTTGAATCGTTCTGGCGCCCGCCGGAAGCTGAATCGGATAAACAAAAAGATATGAGTATTGATAGGCGACGTTCTCGCCTGCTGCATTGTGATGATGCGAGCAGTACCAGGCCAGATCCGCACGCTTGATGTAACCGGGCTTCAATCCCGTCATTTCCCCGTAATCATCATCCGCGCCGCTCTTTGACCACTGACGGTCATCCCACTGACCAACAAATCCGCGCCAATCTTGAATGTTTAACCCGACCGATTTTTTGCCAACCTGGAATGTAGCGTTCCGGTCTCCATCTGCTGAAGCGACCAATATATACGCGCGATTGAATTGTCCCGCAGGAAGAGAAATCGTTTGGCCGTTTGCGACAACCGCGTTTGCAAGATCAGATCTTGCAGGTGCTAGATGGAATTTCACGTCATCGAACGTAAGCTCTGGTGGCAACATTTCGGCGGGCAATGAATTGCCCTTGCCATCGAATCCTGCCGACGTGTGACTGCCAGTATCACTTGCAACAGCGACGTCATAGTTGAGTCTTAGCGTCTCTGAATCCACGGCAGTGACTCTCTCGCGCGGCGGGGCTAGCCTTATTGCGAATGTTCGCGGTTGGTACGCAGTGAACGATGTCAGAATTGCGCCGCCAGCGACGATGGCCCGCCCGACCGGCTGCTCTTGTCCACTCACTTCACGAGCGGAGGTTACCGGAGCTGCGAATGAAAGTCTTACGTTCTGTTGCGGCTTGCCATCCAGTTCAACAAGGCGAACAATCCAGTCGTCTCCATCTTCAGCTTTCTTTAGTGCCAGCAAGCGAATACGCGGATTATTAGTCTTAAAAAGAGAAATCTCCCGGTCCAGCGCACCTGAGTGTTTTGAAGTTCGAAAAGCCACTAGCGGATCATTCAGGCGTTGCGCCTGCCAATCCGTTTGTGCAGATCGCCAATCCAATGCGTGGCCGGCAATCCCAAAAACGAATTCGTGATGTCCAATGTCCTGAGTCGCCTGATCGGGATACCAGTCTCCAGTGGCAGGTGTGCGGATTAAGGTCAGTCGAATGGTATTGTCAGTGGGTTTGTCGGAACCATTCTTGCAATCGGTGAGAATGGTTGCGCCATAGGTCCCGCTCATGTCGGTCAAATCAATCCACTGATGGGAAGCGACTTCAAATTTCTTCGGCTCGGCTGTCGGGCGTTGAATTGTGCCGATGTCCCAGTTGTAGGTTGCCACGCGATTTGAGGCGGTCAACGGGAAGACAGCTTTGAGGTTCGACCCTTTCGTGTTCCAGTCGATAACGTTTTCAAACTCCACGCGCTTCCCGGCCTCCCCGCCAGAAAGCCGAATCGTCTGAACAAATTTCGAATTGGCTGTTTCGCGGGACACCTGAATTGCCACGCGAACCGGCCCGTTTTCGACGATTCTGATCTTTGCCGGACCACTGACATAGGCCGTGGGTGCCGCTTGCTCCTGGTCCCAATCCATGTTCCAGGCCGGCCATTGGCGAGGATTGTCGTTCGAAATCGCAAGTCGAACAGGAGCCGACAGCAACTCTTTATCGAGTGACTTGTCGAAAATACTGGACACGTCACCCTCGGAGTTCAACCTAACTTTGTAGTATTGGTTTTCGAGGGAGTCTTCTGTAACCCGAAGCTCGGGCTCAAGCGCCGCCTTTGCCGTACCCGACTGCACATCAAAAACTGCGTATCCTACAGAAGGCACCTTTGGGGCAAACAGAACGTTGTCACCTGATACTTGCGCCGGAATCTCTTTGCCGTCAGGCCCGAGCACATGAGCTCCGTTCGACAGTCCTCCAGGAAAATTCACTTTCGCCTCAACGACATCTTCTCGAGCTATTCCCAGTGGATTGAAAACAACAATGGGAACTCCTTTCGCCTCGGTATTCATTCCGGCTGCTACACCTTCGGTCGCGCTCTGTAGCACGCCAGCGAACTGGTTCATAGCGATGACATCGTCATTCCAAGCAAACTCGTATGCTTTGGGAGTGGCCGTTCCGGCGGCAAGATCGTGGAAATGTCCACCCATCACCAGTGTCCAAGCGTTATTCAGTCGCTCCAGCGGATAGTGCCTTGCTCCAAGCCACTCAGCGCCGAGTGATGCTTCCTCGGCTGCTTCCGCAAGTAATTCTTCCTTTCTTAGCCAGCGCTTTTGGTACGCCTGCGAGGTTAACGAACCAGCAGAATGATTCGTGAGCTCCATTTCGCCCGTGTAGCGCGGCAGGCCTTTCGCTTCCGTAGCTGTGATGTTGAGGAACATTTGTTCCGAGTTGGCGGAAATCACATTAACCGGCCCATCTCCAACTTTTACTGCGGGCCATCCGGGATGGGGTTGATTACCTTCAACGTGCTCGCCGTCCGACGGCAGGCTCGCTGTTTTTTTGGTGACGATTGCCTCCAACGTCTTAACCGAATCTTCGCTTGGCGAACCGCCGATATCGCCAGTCCCGTAATAGTGATAATCGGTAAATACTCCGCTGACTTCGCCGTTGTGTTGAACTCGAGCCGCCCAATTATCCTGATAGTGATCAAGTTCGTCTTGCCGTTGAGCTTTTTCAAATCCGTCCCGTTGCCGGCGCAACGAATCGTGCAACTTGACATCGTTGAGATCCAGCTGATTCTTGCTCTGTTCTTCGTCTATCTTGTCTCCCAGTTCTTTTACTCGCTTCTTTAGGTCTTCCAAAGTTGTATTGAGCGGAAGAGGTGGGAGCGGCTTGCTAAGATCAGTGTCGATGCCGCTGCCGTAACTTCCGGGATTCAACGCCGCCAACACGCTCTCGCCATCGGGCCCAACCCACATACCTACGTTGAAAGGCGTACCTTCTGGCGTCATTTCGCGCGATTCCAAACCGCCCCCGGGAGCAGACGATCCCCAGACCAGTTTCTGCGTTGAAAATCCTTTGACCCCGGCATGGGCGAGGATTGTGGGAAGAGAGGGTGGAAAGCCAAAACAGTCCGGCAACATATATTCGGCGCTCGCTTTTCCAAATTCCTTTCGGAACCACTCATTCCCGTAAAGGATGTGCCGAATGATGGTTTCCGCGCTGGGCGTGTTGACATCGCCCTCTTCCATCGAGGACCCCGCCGGGAACCATCGGCCCTCAGCCACATACTTCTTCAGCTTTGCAAAGTCGTCTGGATAGTACTCCTTCATCAGGCGATAACGATTCGCACCGCTGAAGTTGAAAACATAGTGCGGATACTTGTCGATGAGCCGAAAGTTGTCCTCCATCGTCTTCCGCAAGTACTCGTTGATGACCTGCGGATATTCCCAGCGCCATTCGGTATCGAGGTGTGCGTAGCCGACAACGTAGAGCGTGGGTTGGCTAGTCAGATCAGGTTGACTTGCCTGAGCAAATGCATACCCTGAACATACAACGCCAAAACAGAGACCTAGTACTACTTGCAAGCGTGAAATTGTCATTGCCGTTCGATTTATGTCACTTATCTGTGTTTATTCCTTCAGCCAGAAAGTGTTCAACAAAGTTAACTTGCCTGAATCACCACACTATCGCCTCTCAAATTAGGCGAACCTACCGAAACTTTAATTCCACCGCGGGCCTGCTGTGACTGCACAATTGCCATACAGAGTCCGTTGAATGCGCTCCGCGTGCCGGAAACGAATGATTCTGGCTTGTCCGATTCATGACAGCTTGGATCGCCATTGCCGAGCCCAATCAGTTTTCCCGCCCCGGCGATCTCAAATCGCAAGCTGTTCATTGCAGTCGGAACCGTAAGTCCGTCTGCATCGACCACTTTGGCCGTAACCACGGAAATGTCTGTTCCATCTCCACTAAGTTTGTCGCCGTCAGCCGTTAAAACTAATCGAGCGGGAACGCCAGTCGTTTCTCTTTTTGTGGTAAGTACAATTGTGCCGGCCTTGAAGCCGCGCGCCTCTAAGATCCCAGGAGCGTATTTCACTTTCCACTCTAAATGGCGGTTCCTGACCACTCGTTGGCTTCCAATGCTCTTTCCATTTAAGAAAAGTTCTACATTGTCCAGATTCGTCTGGCACCAAACCGAAATCTCTTCGCCTTCCTTGCCACTCCAATTCCAATGTGGAAACAAATGCAGCACCGGCTTCGATCCCCACCACGCCTGGTAATAGAAAAAATTGTCTTTAGGGAAGCCGCACGAGTCCATTGCACCGAAGTGCGAACTAATACAAGGCCAACTGTAAGGGCTGGGCTCACCACGATAATCAAATCCAGTCCAAACAAAACCGCCAGCCAAATAATCACGTTCAGCGAAAAACCTCCACCACTTTTCAGCAGTTGCTCCATAATCAGGACAGTTGACGTCATAGGCGCTTACATAGCCGCTGCTCTTGTCGTTTGCGTAAATCCCGCGGGTGCAGTAAGTGCCCGCCGTTTCTGTTCCGACTGTGGCGATCGCCGGGAAAGCGCGATGAAAAGCATCCAGGTCTTCTCTTTGGTAATTAAATCCCTGGACGTCCACAGCTCTGGGCACGCCCCTTCCACTCGAGTATCCACTGTCCATCGCCACCGTGACGAGACGAGACGGATCGAGCTCGTGAGCTAGCTGTCGCATCGATTCGACAATTCGTCGCCCTCGCTCCTCTCCCTGCACAGCCCATTCTTCGTTTCCTAAAGACCACATGATCACGCTCGGGTGATTGCGGTCGCGTCGAATCATTCGTTCCAGTTGACTGAGCCCCTCAGGGGAAGAACACATCATCCGCGTCTCATCCAGAACCAGCATGCCCAGACGATCACAGGCATCAAGAAGTTCAGGGGCCGGGGGATTGTGGGAAGTGCGATACGCATTCGATCCCATTTCCTTTAGGCGTTCAATGCGGTAATAATGCAAGCGGTCCGGCAGCGCCGTCCCAACTCCAGCGTGGTCTTGATGGTTGCACGTGCCTTTGATTTTTAGCCGCTTGCCATTAAGAAAAAATCCATCCGACGCGTCGAAGCAAATCGAGCGTATTCCGAATGAAGTTTCTGTTTGATCAACGATTACCCCTCCCGCATTCACGGTTGTGATCAACCGATAGAGATTCGGTTCTTCAACTGACCACAATGCGGGATTCGCGATCACAGGTTGAGATTCGAATACGAAGGTTTCTCCAGGTGCGATCTTTTGGGCCCTGCTTTCAACGGAGGCGACCGATTGTCCCTCAATGCGAAGAATGCGAGAAGTGACTCGACACAGTTGTTCTTCGCCGCTTTCGTTCTGAACCTCTGTGTTAATCGTGAGCAACGCCCGGCCATCCTGAAGGTCAGATCTCACGAAAGTGCCCCATTGTGGAACATGAACCGGCGCAGTCTTGGTAAGCCAAACATGCCGATAAATTCCGGCGCCCTCGTAGTACCATCCTTCGCCGAGCGTGGCGTCTACTCGAACCGTCAAGACATTTTTTCCGCCGAAATTCGCGAGATCGGTTAGATCAAAACGGTACGGCGCATAGCCGCTGAAGTTTCGCCCAACATAGAAACCATTAAAGGTAACAATGGCATCGCGAAACACCCCCTCGAATTCGACCGATATACGCTTGCTCGTGTCGTCGGTGTCCAAATCGAAAACACGACGATACCAGCCAATGCTGGTTTCCGGATAATCACGGCCCAGCGGCTTGCCTCCATGATCGGGCAGGTCAGGAGCATTTTTGAACGGAAGCTCGACCGCCCAATCATGCGGAACATCGATGCTGCGCCAGTCGCTATCGTTGAATTCGAGTTGACACGCATCGGGGAAATCGCCGCATTTCGCAAATGTCATTTCGCGGGCTGCCGCACCGTATCCGAAGTCTTTCGCAGGATCAGTCGCGTGACCGAAATGGAAGCGCCATCCAAAGTCCAAAGATATTCGTTCGCGAACTGACAAATTCTTTCTGTTCGCAAGATGCAATTGATCTTCGTAAGGAATGGCTGCTGGTGTTTGAGCTTCTTGCGAGCTTTCGACTGCCCATGGAAATGCCGCAGCGGACGAAGCCGCTCCAGCTGTTAACCCTGCCTTCAGAATTCCCCGGCGCGTCCACTTCGGCATATTTCCTCGTAAGCTGTTATGTCTGTCTTGACGAAAAACGGGAGTCGGCATAAAGCTCGGCTCCGGCAGAGGTCAGAATTGAATTCGGAAGAAACCCTGCCGTTGTCGCGGGCTCTTTCGTATTGAATGCTGCGAAGCTGCGAATGACGGGTGTAGCCGCTGATTTCGTAATCAGCAGCCGAAGCGCGTCAACTGTCTGAGGACGCACAGACTGAATTCGTTTGTGGCCGATCGACAATCCTTCAGCAAGCGTTGCCCATGACCCATTGACTTGCCCCTCAATGCGATATGAACGGACTCGCTCGCCCTTGGAGATCTCCTCCTGAATCACGGCAGTGTCGATGCGTGCAGGGCGATGGAGCCTCAGGATCAAAGAGGACCCAGTTCCACGCGCCACTCCGAGCGGATGTCCAAAGCGGCGTCTCAGCTCTTTTCCGAAAGCCGCCGCCGTTGCGCAATCCGGCTCCGGAAGAAGGCCGTCGCGGTCCGCTGGGATATTCAGGAGCAATTGCGCGCCGCGCCCGACTGAACGATAGTAGATGGACATCAGCTGGTCCACGGTAAGCACTTTGTTTGCATTGCTCGTGCTCCAGAACCAGTCGGGCCGGCGAATCGAAACATCCACTTCGCTCGGAAGCCACATTGATCCATCTGGATCAGCGTCGCGCGAGGTGGCCACACCAGTGCGTCCCTTTTCCGCTCGGACTGCGTTCCAGCACGGGTAAGGTGCAACGCCATCTTCATTTCCGACCCATCGAATCGTCGCCGCAGAACTCTGAAAGACAGCGGCATTCGGCTGATAACGTCCGATAAGGTCAGTCACTGGAACGATGGTGGACCCATCAAACCAGATTTCAATGAGCTCGCCGTAACGCGAAAAGACCTCCGTCAGTTGTTGGCGATAAAGTTCGTTATACTTGCGCTGCAGTTCAGGGGTCTTGCACCGGCCTCCGTCGCCGGCTCCGAAATGATCGTCCCGTGCACCGACATAGACACCCAGAGGAATTCCCTTCCTCCGGCAGGAGGCCGCAATTTCCGCTAAGACGTCGCCCCTGCCCCCTCTCCAGGGCGTGTTACGAATGCTGTATTCGGTGGTATGAGTCTGCCACATGCAAAACCCGCCTTGATGCTTCGCGACAAAAACGATATAACGCGCGCCGAGGGCCTGAGCTGTGTCCACCCATTGATCCGTATCGAGTTTTGTGGGATTGATCTCAGATAGTGGTGTTGTCAGATCGTCGAATTCATGATTTTGCCAAGTGGCTGGGGAAAGATGAATGAACATCCCAAACTCGAGATCCTGCCATACCAGTTGCTGTCTACTCGGAAGGGCCAACGACCACGATAATGCTACTGGGGGCAAAGCCGCGGCAGCCGAAACCGCGAGTCCTGCTTTCAGAATTTCCCGACGCGTCCTCTTCGGCATGTTTCCTCATACTGTTTGTATATGGTGGAGAAAACGGAGCCGGAGTACTTCCGGCCCCCGAATGATTAGAATTGGATTCGGAAGAAAGCCTGCCCTTGACGTGGGCGATTGCTTTGGCATTGTTCAGCAGCGGCACCAAAGCCCCCAATACCAGTTCCGGATGAGATATTTGTATTCGGAGCGCAATTTTTCAGGTCGCGGTTTAAGAGGTTAAAGAACTCCACCCTCAATTCCGCGTGTACACGCTCGCCCATGAAAAACTTTTTGCCCAGAGCCACGTTCTCGTTGTAGCTCCATGGCAGACGCAGGTAGTCCAGATTGCGAGGGGCGTTGCCGGGAACCCACGGCCCGGGGTCCGAGAAGGCGGCCGGATTCAGAATGGGTAACGGGTTGCCGTTGGCGTCAACTTTATCGGTGTTGTGCCAGGAACCGATGTACGGGTTCACGCCCGGTACAATGTTGGCGCGATTAAAACCATTGTTAAAGGGACTCCCACTATAGCTATTCGCACTGACGCTGAGTGGAGTGCCGCTCCGGTACTGGACAATGCCGCTGAGCTGCCAGCCCCCGATGGTGTTCTTCATCAAAGTGCCGGTATGATTCAGGAATGGCTTCCCCGGACCGATAGGCAACTCATAGACGCTCACAATGTTTATTGCATGGGTTTGGTCAAAACTAGCAATGGAATACTCTGGTCCCTGGTTGTATTTATTCAGCGGGGCTGAGTAATCGCCGCCACGGCCGGACTCGGCATTGCTCATGCTGCGGGATAGCGTGTAGTTAGCAAGCAGACTTACACCGTTCGAGAGTCGCTTCTGCAATTGTGTCTGCAGCGCGTTGTAAGTTGATTTCCCACTATTGTCGAACGAGTTGTAGATTATTCCATTGCCGTATTGCGGATAAGGAACCAGAGCGCTCATGAGTGTCGCGCTTCCGCCGTAACCACCCATATCATTGAAGAATTCCTGATAAGGGCTGTATAAGCCATTTGCATCCTTACCAAAACGCCCCTGAAGAGCACCACCGGGACCAAAGAGGCTTTGCGCTCCGCCCGGCGAAGTATCGTACCAGCTATCGCCCAGAACACACTGCGTCCCTCCTTGATAGCCCGGAGTAACCCCGCTGGGGCAGAGCTTGCTCAACAACGCCGGATTCAGCTGATTGAACTGGTTGAGCCCGGCTGCCAGATGCAGACCGCGGTTTCCCACATAATCCGCAGAAAAGAACAGTTTCCACGGCAATTCGCGTTGCACGCCAGCATTCCAAGACTGGGTATAAGGGTAAGCTGCGGGGTTTCGGGAGAACATCTCGACGCACTGTTCAGATATGACCCCATTGCACACGGACGAGCTGACCGCTACGGCAGCGGGAACTGGAAGCGGAAACAGATTCTTGTTATCCCAGTTCCCCAGCCCGTTCCCAGGGTAGCCCACATTCGAATATGTCGAAGCTGGAAGGAAACCGGCTAAGAGGCCGGTGAAATAGTTCGCAATGTCGGAGTCGCCGTAGTTGTAAGCGGCGCCGGGCAGGAAACTCAACGAATAGCCCGAGCGGATCACAGTTTTATTATTTAACTGGTATTCAAAACCCAGGCGCGGCCCGAAGTTTTTCCAGTGGATACTGGCCCTGTTATAGCCCGCGCAAGCCGCGCAGGTCCCGAGCTCGGTATACCCGCCGAGGAGTGGTTGGCCTGTAGTGGTGCTGTGAGCGCCGGCATCGGGCAGGTTGAGTTGAGCATAAAGAACCTCACCCGCGGGACTCGACGCCTGTAACGTAAATGGGACCAAAATATCCCAGCGCAGCCCCATATTGACGGTGAGTCTTCGGCTTAGCTTGATGTCGTCCTGCACGTATGGCGAATAGCCGAAATTGCGCAGCTTGACTTCGCCAACGTTGGCTCGCGCGGCGCTATCAACATCGCCCAGAAGAAAGCTGGCGAAAGAGTTTCCAGTATTGCTCTCGCTAAAGCCATTTGCGTCAGGATTCTGGAGGTTATTGCTGGTCGTAAAGCTATTAAAGTTGAAGACACCGGTAGAAGGGTTATAGTTCAACGAATGGTTCGTGGTGTGATGGAACTCCGCGCCGAAACTGAGCGTATGACGGCGACGCGTATAGATCCAGTTACTGGAGAT
This sequence comes from Terriglobales bacterium, assembly GCA_035651475.1. Lineage (GTDB taxonomy): Bacteria > Acidobacteriota > Terriglobia > Terriglobales > Acidobacteriaceae > Gp1-AA145. Next base: position 202,440 of record DASRFP010000024.1, read on the forward strand.
GGTAAGCCCCTTGGCGTGGCCCGGCTGGTAGGGTGGGGCTCCCGCCCCGAAGCTATTGATACCGTTCGGCCCGTTATTAAAGTTGAAGCCGGGAGTCCCACTCGGGTTTTGGACTAAGCTTTGGGCCAAAGGCGAAGGCAATCCGGCGATAGTTGCGGGCCCAAAAGACCAGTCGCTGAAGTTATCAGTACCCAGCGCGCCCACCGTCATGACCAAGTGATTGGTAATGGGATTCGAGTAGTTCAGGAGCAAACCATTGCCCAACGTGACCCTAACCCCTTGCTGCGAGAGAGGGTTCGTGATCGCGTACTGCGGAGCGTAATATTGATAATCGTGGTAGGGCGTGTGCCAAAAACTGCCGTGAATTTTTTGCTTGTCGGTCAAATTATGGTCGATGGAGATTCCCCACTCGCGGTCATAGGCCGGATAGCTGGAAACCCCGTTAAATAAATTGCTGATGTTGGGATTCGGATTCGCCGCTCCGGTATTATTTGCGCGTGGAATGAGCGCCAGAACGCCTTCCGAGAGCTGGCTGAAGCAATTGGTGGGAATTTTATTGTTGGGAAATTGCTGTCCGGCGGCGGCGGCCGGTGACGCATAACCTGGAATCTGACAGCCCGCGGGGATCGATGCCGGGTTCGTGGCCCAGACCTGGGGAACATAGATAGGAACGACTTGTCGCCCGTTCGCACCACATGGAGCGGTACCTCCCTGCGGAACGGGTGTGCACGTAAAGTAGTTCTGGCTGAAATCCCCTCCCCTCATGGCATCGGTGGGGACAGTCAACGTGCCGCTATAGCTTTGGTTGTATTTGTACCATTCCATATCAAAGTGAAAAAAAGTTTTGTTCTTTCCGTTGTATACGTGGGGAATGATGATCGGGCCGCCCAGCGAAAAGCCGTAATTATTCTCGTGATCTTGCGGAACCTCTTTGTGGCCGGTAGAACTGAGTGTAGGGTAGGCACCCGGAGCATCGAAGTAACTGTTGCGCATAATTTCAAAAGCGCTGCCGTGCAGCACGTTGGTTCCGGAAGCAAATCCGTAGGCTGCGGTGCCCTGACCTAAGCCGGTTTGCGACGAGAAGCTGGTAGACACAACCGACGCCTCACTCACCATCTCGAACGGCGGATTAATGTTCTCCGTCATCCCGCCGTTGTAGGAGAAGCTCTCAGACACTCCATTGAATGAAACTCCACCCTGGAAAGCCTGGGCACCATTAATCCTCTGGTACGAATCGTTGACGCCGGGCGTCAAATTCAAAAAGGCGTTGATCGCCCGCCCACGCGGAGTACCAGTGGCTGAACTATCGGCGCCGAACTCGATGGGGAGTTCCTCAATCATCTCGTGCTCGATGCTCGTAGTCATCTCAGGCGAGTCGGTTTCTAGGGAAATCTGGGACGCTTCCACACTGACCGTTTGGTTGATCGTGCCAGTCTTCAATACAGCATTCACGGTGGATTTCTTTCCGCCGGTCTCGACGGTGACCCCTTGGATGGATGCTGCCGAGAAACCGCTCTTCTGAACGGTAACAGTGTATTCGCCGGGAATCAGATCCGTGATGAAGTACGCACCCACCGCGGAGGTGACGGCGTGGCTCTCCACGTTAGTGGCAGTGTTGATAGCCGTTACTTTGGCGCCCTCTACCACGGCTCCGCTGGTATCGGTGATCGTCCCGACAACGCCGCTCAGCGCCTGCCCAGAGGCCGAGCTGCCTAATAAGAGGAGAACGCCGAAACACAGAACCGATGTCAATGCATAGAGCCTTGTTGACCAGCGTGAGAAAGTCGCACTGCTTTTCATTGAGTTCCCCCCTCAAAATGTGACCAGGGTCAGAGCTTTGTGACCGCGCCACAATGAGGCACATCATTGTCAACCGTCAAGACAACTGCTCGCAATCTGCGTATTATCGTCTATTCTGCTCAGAACACATGGGATAGCAGAATTTCTTAACCAATTTTGCTTGTAGGTCATCAGCCAACCATGCTAAGCTTCGCCGCATTGTTTGTTGAATTGAACGCATGCGTTCATGGAATCCGTTGCCCATTCCCATCGAATACTGCAGTTCGGAATTTATGAAGCCGATCCGGCAGCGGGGGAATTACGCAAGCACGGCACGCGCATTAAGATCCAGGAGCAGCCTTTTCAAATCCTGCTTCTTCTATTGGAGCATCCGGGCGAGCTAGTGTCCCGCGAAACCTTGCGCAGTAAGCTTTGGGCTAGTGACACCTTTGTCGACTTTGATCGGAGCCTGAATACTGCTATCACAAAGCTCCGAATCGCACTTTATGATTCAGCCGACAATCCCCGGTTTATCGAGACGGTCCCCCGCCACGGTTATCGATTTATTGCGCCCATCTCGACGCGCGATCGTGATTCCGGCTCGTCGACGACGGCAGAACCGGTTATCGGCCCGGCGCGGATCACTCTCGCACAAGAACGCCCAGAACTGGCAGTCCCAAGGAAGATTAACTTCCCGATTCGGGGCTGGCTGGCAGGTTCGACGGTCGTTCTAGCACTCGCTGTCGCCATCTACTACACACATTCGCGCCCGACGAAGACTCCATCACCGCCAGCGATTGTCGCAAGGCGCTCGGTCGCCGTTTTGGGATTCAAGAATCTGACCGCCGATAGCAGCCATGCCTGGCTTTCAACCGCTCTCTCGGATTGGCTCAGCGCCGAACTTGCCGCGGGAGAACACTTGCGCGTCATTCCTGAAGAGAATGTCGCTCGCATGAAAGTCGAACTTGGGCTGCCCCAAGTCGATAGCCTCGCGAGTGACAGTCTCGCCCGTATCAAGAAGAATCTGGGTAGTGACTTGGTTGTGGTTGGCTCTTTCGCCAGTTTGAGTACGGGATCGGACGCCAACATTCGGGTGGACGTTCGCTTGCAAGAGACGACCACGGGAGAGACGGTCGCGACCGTATCGGAATCCGGAACCGAGTCCCGCCTCTTCGATCTGGTGTCGCAAACCGGAGAACAACTGCGCGAAAAACTTGGAGTCGAATCGGTCACTCCGCAGGAGACGGCCGAGGTTGCCGTCACTTTGCCAGCCAATCGGGCTGCTGCCCAGCTTTACTCCGAGGGGCTCAATAAGCTGCGTTCGTTCGATGCGCTGGCGGCTCGCGATCTCCTGCAAAGAGTAGTAGTGATTGAACCGAACGCTGCGCTCCCTCATTCGGCGCTAGCTACCGCTTGGCAGAAGTTGGGATACGATTCCGCAGCGGTTGCGGAAGCAAGGAAAGCCTCGGACCTTTCCGCCGGTCTTCCGGGACCGCAACGATTGCTGGTGCAGGCGCGTTATCAGGAAGTTTCCAGGAATTGGGAAAAGGCCATCCAGACTTACCAGTCCTTGTTTCAATCTTTCCCTGACAACATCGATTACGGGCTTGCTCTCGCAAACGCACAGGTGGTTGGAGCCAGGTGGAACGACGCTCTCAGTACCCTAGCTGTCCTGCGAAATTTGCCTCCCTCGCTTAACGAGGATCCGCGAATCGACTGGCAGGAAGGACGCGCGGCCAGGTCTCTTGGGGACATGAAAAGGGCAGAAGCCGCATTCGCCGCGGCGGTGCATAAATCTGAGGCGGCGGGCGCCACCTTGTTATTGGCAAGAGCATTGGTCGATGACGCTTCGGCCTTTGAGAATTTGGGCAGTTACGAACATGTTGGCCAGCTTGTTGAACGCGCAAAACAGCTCTACACGGGAGCACACGATCCGGATGGTGTAGCGGTGGCCACGACACACGAAGCGACCCTGCTCCAACTGCAAGGAGACTCCTCGGGAGCTCTGAAGAATTACGAGCAGTCCTTGGCAATGTATCAGTCGATCGGAGACAAGGCAGGCATCGCGGGTGAGGAGACCAACATTGCCGGTGTGCTGTTGGATCAAGCAGATCTTCTCGCATCCCGCAGTCATGTTGAACGAGCACGCGATGTGTACCGCGAAATCGGAGAACCGGACGGAGTCGCGCTCGCTGAACAGAACTTGGGAGAAGTGCTTCTCGCATCAGGACAGTTGCTTCAGGCCAAGCAGATGTTCGAAGATTCCCGTCGAATCTGTGTCCGCACATCCAATCGCACGCGAGAAGCAGCGGCGCTTGCAGGCTTGAGCGAGGTCATGAGAATCGAGGGAGACATCGACAACGCAATTCATACCGCAAAGGAAGCCCAGAGTATCTTTACCAGCGGCGGAGAGAGATTGGAAGAGGCGCACCTGAATCTGACGATAGCTGAACTTATGTCAGATAAGGGGGAAATCTCCAAAGCGAAAGAACTGGCTTCCAAAACTTTGGAGCTCTCCGTAAGAACGCGTTCGGCCGGTGAACAGGCATTTGCACATTTGGTCCTGGCCAGGCTCCTGTTGCGGCAGAAACGATTCGCCGAGGCCGAAGGACACATAGATGCGGCAATCACGATTGCGCGGAAATCGAATTTTCACGCGCGCGAGCTGGAGGCTGCGATTTTGAGAGCCCAAGTGAACGCGGCTTCGGCGCATCTGGAAGACCGAGTCGAGGCGGCCAATGCACTCGACCGAATCATCGCCGACGCAAGAAAAGCGAAGTTGCTCCCCCAGGAATTTGAGGCTCGTCTGGCGCTCGGCAACGCAGAATTCGCGTCAGGCAAAACGGCCACCGCCCAGAAGGAACTCTCAAGGCTGAAGGTGGACGCGTTGCAGCGGGGCTGGCGACTGATCGCTGAAAGGGCGGCCGCGGATCTAAATGAAATACCCCACAGCTGACGATATCGGCCATGCGGCAAGACTGTACGGGCTGACTGGCCCGCCTCCATTGTTCCCCAGTGCACTATGGCTTCCGTCATCGTGTAATGTCGGAGCACAGAGCACTGCCGCTGCAAGGCAGCAGTCGTTGGCCACAACGAATCTGTCCTCGTAGCATATTCCGGTTTCACTCCCCCACAATTCATTTAGCAACAGGAGCAAGGATATGCAGGACGGGAGCGTGAGCATTGAGAGTCGCAAACGTGGACCAGATGTGTGATGCTTTAGATGGCGGGAACCCGGAGCGGACGGGCGAAGAATACACCGACGCATCGTGCTTGGCACTGCTGAAGACCTGAAAAGTCTCGCCTCGGCCCGCAGAATGGTCATTGGGCTGAGCCGGGAAATCAACATGAACGATATTCGGCTTAGAAAGCAGTCGATCACCTTGGCCGATCTATCAAGGCACTATCAACAGCGAGAGCTTGCGGACCAATAACTCACGGATCGCGTATTCGACGAAGACGGCCTATGCAGGTTACCTGGGGAAATGGATTGAACCGCGATGGGGCCGTTACGCGTTGCCGGATATCCGAGCTACAGAAGTGGAACTGTGGCTAAGCAACCTCGACCGCGCGCCAGGAACACGTAGCAAGATACGCAATACAATGAGTCTGTTGTTCAATCATGGCCGACGCCATGATCTGTGTGAGCGTGACCCTATTCAGTGGGTTCAACAGAGCGCCAAACGGCGTACCGCCCCAGATATTCTGACCACGAATGAAGTCCAGATGTTGCTCGCAAGTCTACTCTTGAGAGAAAGAACACTGGTGCTGCTGGCCGTAACCACCGGGCTGCGAAGGAGTGAGTTATTCGCATTGAAATGGAAGGACGTAGACTTCGACGCCAATCAGATCCACGTTAACCGTTCGATCGTGCATAACGTCATCGGGATCTGCAAGACGGAAAGTTCTCAGAAACCTGTTCCGATCCACGAGCATTTGGTTGAGGCGCTGCATGAATGGCATGACAAGACGCCCTATCGAGCATCGGAAAGCTGGGTGTTTGCCAGCCCCGTAAACAAGGGCCGATGGCCGTACTTGGCCCAGGAGCTTATGAGGCATCACATTCGTCCCGCTGCGCGAAAGCTGGGCATCACGAAGCGAATCGGCTGGCATACATTTCGCCATACCTATTCGACATTGCTTCGATCTACAGGAGCCGAACTGAAGATCATGCAGGAACTACTCCGCCATTCGACGATTCGAGTGACACTCGATACGTACACGCAGGCGGTCACGACTGAGAAACGGAATGCGCATGACGCGGTGGTTAGCTTTTGTTCCCGCAGAAAATGCAATGACAAACAGACCAGGCTTGAAACAGTCGAAAAAGATGTGCCTATTCTCTGCCTTTTTGTGCCCACCCGAAATTTGGGCACTCTCGCCAAATCATTGATTGTGAATGGCGGGGACGACGGGAGTCGAACCCGCGGCCTCTGCCGTGACAGATTGTAACTACTTGAAATCAAACGGTGTCGGCAGGCACAGTTTGGCATAAAAGGAGCCCTGGGTTATTACTATCGTCCCCTTAATGTACCCGGATTTTTCGCGGTTCGGCGGTGTCATCTACCAGGGATAAACAGCCGGTAAGAAGCCCAAAATATTTTGATTTTTGCTGAGCGATCCTACGCGGCCCAAAAGGTAAGTTCACCAGGTAACAAGAACCGCTTGCGGAGAATCGATATCCACAGAGAGCGAATCGCCGCTCTGGTTCACACCATAATCGGGTTCGCCATCCCGGCTCCAGTGATCAAGGTCCCAGGACACTCGATTTACGTTCACACTCCTCAGTTCCGGCCAGCGGAACGCAGGATCGTTCCACAACACGCTCGTCCTGTATCCGACCACCAGAAACGTATGCCCGGACGGGTGAATCACAATCGCTTGCCCATCATGTTCGCCGCTGACGGTGACTTTGGCTCCATTGACTTCCGCGCTTTCTGTAAAGCGCTGCCCTGGGGAATCAGCCATAAATACTCGAAGCTTGCCGGTGCCGGCGTAATACGAAATCTGGGGCAAGGCTTTTCGTAGTGATGCATAAGTATCGTTCAATGCTGCGGCACCATTTGCCTCTTTGCCGTCTGGAAGAATATAAGGTTCGTAAGGTTCAGGGTAGGAAGCCGTCAAAGCCCACGGCGCGAAAATGGGGACACCAAATTCGCCTACAGCAATATAGGCAAGCCTGGAAGTGATCGAGGTCTTTCCGCTATTGATCTCTGTAATTGCCGGCAGGTTACGACCCACTTGATAACGCTTCAACGGCTCTCTCAATTCTTCAAGTGTTGCTTGCGATTCCCGCGCACAGCTGTTATCTGGCCTCCACTCCCCACAGAAATATGAATTGACCCCAATGAAGGAGATGCTGGGACAATTGTTTAGATAAGTCGGCACGTCTTCACCCGGTGCTCCGCCCACCATCCAATCCGCGATTTTGCCGCCGACGTAGTTATGGAAAAACGGAATCGGGTATACAGCTGCACCTGCATCCGTAATCCGGCGAATCCAGTTGTAACTCAGGTCCCACGCGCTATACCTCAGATCGTCGGTGAAATGGTGGTTGGCAAAGCGCTGATTCGATGCCGACGAATGATCGCGCCAAAGTTTCGGATTGTGTCGGTCCTCTCCGAAGACTGCAATTTCATTCTCGACCTGAATCATCAGAATCGTGTGGGTCTCGGCATCGACATCTTTAATGTGTTGCATCAACGCCTGGAACGCCGCGATTTCGCGATCAATAATCGGTTCGTAATCGTAGGAAATTGCGTTTTCGTGGGCAATACCGTCTGCGTCAACTGCGCGCGGATAAGTCTTCTCATCCGACACTATATACATCGGGGCATACAGCTCGCCGGTCAGGTTCCCATAAATGTTGCCATCGGCGCTGGCGTAATGTCCGAACCAGTTCAGGATCAACTTCAAATGATTTCTCTCGGCCATGCTCTTGGCGTGGTCCACATAAGAGAAATCGTAGATGCCTTTTTCCGGCTCAACCATAGACCACTTAATCGGCACTTTTAGAGCATTCAGTCCTAATTTCGCCGCAGCAGGGTAAAGATCGTCATAAGCAGTTTCGGTTTCCTTGTATCGGCCATAAATGAGGTCCCACCAGGGAATCTCGACAGCCAACACAGTGAACGGATTTCCATCAACGTAGAGGATCTTGCGGCCATTGGTTTGTTCGAAATGAGGCATTAGATTTTGAGTTTTCGGTACTTGCCACATTTGTGAGATAGCAGCAAGTGGCGTGCTCTGGGCGAACACGCGAACCCAGCTCTTAACGCTAAAAATAAGGACGATTGCTACCCAGAGCACGGGAAAACGTGACATGCCGGATTTCCACATTGTTCTTCTCCGCTCGATTATGGTTCGCTGACGATCACCAAGTCCCATGGTCCGATCTGTAGGTTCTTGCCGTGTTTTACTGCATTGCCGGTGAGCAGATCGGTACCATCAGTGTATGGGTACGGGACTGTCTGTTCCGCGCCGGAAAAGTTTAGATAATAGTGCAGCAACTTTCCTTCACGATTACGCCCATGCCTGATCTTCACCGCCGGCGGGAGTGTCTGATCCGGGCCGGTCATTCCGAGCCGCTTCAGAAGATCACGAATCAATGCTTCTTGCAGCGTGTCCGATAAAAAGGTGCTTTCATACGTTAGAGTGCCCGAGCCATACTGGTTACGTACAATCGCAGGAAAATGCCAGTACGGGTCGTCAAACCAGGCGATTACCTTTGCTGTATCGGGTACGAGAAACTCTTCCCACACCGAACCGATATAATCGGGCTGCCTGCTGATCCGGACGTCGTCGGTTGAAAGGTGCCGATCCACACGCATCCATCTTGAAGTTGCACCTGGTCGCCAGGTACATACGCTTGGCTGCTTGCTTTTGATAGTGTCGCCCAAGGCGAAGATGTGCTTGTTCCGTTGTTCGTATCATTTCCGCTGCATGATACGTAATACGTGGTTGCATTCGCAGCATGAGGTAGAACCATCAGCACTGCAATATACAGAAGACTTCCAGCCAGTGTGGCGCCCCGGGATTTCGTAGCTATCCTCATGATTACGCTCCTCTTTCTTCATTAGATTGCCCCAATAGAAGGAGACGGATCTGACTTGCGTACGCCAATTACCACCGGTATTGAGCCAGCCCTCATGGTCGATGGTTAAAACTTCAGCAGTTCGGTTGAGGTCGCGGGAATGCTGAATGTGACCTTTCCGTTTGTAAGAATCGGGCTCCCGACGACAACATCGTTGTGCGTAGAGCTGAACTCCCATTGTGTTCCCGTGCCGGTCGTAATAAGGGCGGATAAGTCGGCGGTTACTGTAACTCCGGGACTTCCGCTGTTGTCTGCAATCAAGTAATAGTGGCCAGCCGAGTCCTTCGTCACGACTGAGAGCACGTTATTTATGCTGCTCGTTACCGGATATTCTGGCCGACCACCGACCAATGCACGGGCCGCAATCCGCATCGCATAATATCCAGGCGTGTACGTCTCTGCGCTCGGATAACTGCCATGAATTGCCCCAGAGGTGTAGCCAGTGCCCCAGTCGTAGAGCGAAAACAGGTCGATGCCGTTGATGTAATTGTTTCCAGGCTCAGACCCCTGAATCCACCACCCGATAACATTGTTAGCTGCGCCCTCGCCGTCATAATGGTTCTGCTTGTACGAACCCATTTCGGTGATCCACGCCGGCGCGCCCGTATATCCGTTCGCATTCATATCTGCGCGGAGTGTAGCAATTTCCGCCGGACTACCTCCGTAGTCGTGAAAGTCGAGGGAATCGAAGACGCTCGGACCTTCAGTCTGCATCGCGCTGATCGCCCAGGCGCAACAATTCGAAGTTACAGGCGCATAAATATGCGGAGTCCGGCCGGGCAGATAGTGGCTGTAAACCCACTTGATTGCCTGAGATGTGTAATTGATGAAATCCATGTACTGGGCTTCTGTGCCAGCCCATCCCTGGCCTGAGTTATTCGGCTCATTGTGGACTTCCCAATTGTCCACCACATAGCTATTTCGGACATTGAACCAATAGACGGTTGCAAAAACATGCTCAAACCAGACATTCCAGTCATTCGTTGTTGTTGGTGGGTTCGGTGCCCAGGATGGATTGTTATTGTTGTCCACATTCCTGAGAACAACGATAGGGGTGATGTTATGGGCATTTAAATCGGACATTATTGTGGCAGCGCTCACCGGTGGAATACCCGTGGCCGCGCTCCAACTGTAGTCACTGCCCAGGGGCGGGTTGGTGAAAATATTGTCGAAATACGCCCAATTGATGACGTCAGAATTCGCCTCAATTTGAGCAATGGTTGGTGATCCGTAGGTTGATTCGGCATTGGTTGGTTCCCAGCGCGACATACCGCCATATATGCGATAGGAGTTAATCCCAAGATCCACAAGATCGTTGATGTTGAACTGCGAACTGCCCTCGTTAGCGCCTAAGTATTGTGAAGTTACCCCCTCCTGCGTCGCGGAAACCGTCAATGTGCCGGTTCCGGCGAAGGAGAAAACAGTTAGACAAAATATTGAGGCAAGTACAACGACAGAGCGTGCCAGCCTTTTTTCGGCCTTTCGAAGTGCGATTGGCATTGAATCCTCCTTTAGACCAAGTACGAAATAGGCCGTGACGTGTATGAATGCTCCGTAAACGTTTACTAATCGGGGCTTTTGCTCGCGCTCCTGAACGACTGTTGGCAAGAATGAATCCATAAAAATCGGAGCGGGAGCTGACTAGAGCTCCCGCACAGCCAGTTAAAACTTTAAAAGTAAAGGTGAAGTCCGAGTTGAAGAACGCGCGTCCCCACCTCGCCGTTGGCCGAAATAGTGGACCCTACAGCTCCAAAGTTCGGTGCTGTCGGATCTGCATTAGGCGGAGAAAACTCGGGGTGGTTGAATAGATCAAAAGCGTCCGCTTGGAAAGTCAATCTGGTTCGTTCACCAAGCGGAAGCTTGAAGTCTTTTTGTATGGAAAAATCCACGTCATTGTAATCGGGGTTATGGATATTAGAGAAGTACCGAGGAGTATTTCCGAATGCCTTGGTTGGGTCGCCGGGGCCCGTTAGATCCACCAGCCCAGAGGCTGGGCACGTTCCAGAGAAGTCAAGGGCATTTACATTGAACCAGCTTTGCAGTGTCTGGTGGAATCCTGAAGGCAGCACGCTGCTGATCAGGTTTGGCCGGTCCTCCAATAAATGTGCAGCATTGCAATATCCGTAGGAATTGTCCGTAATTCCGAAGGGAGACCCGCTGCTGATCGTGTAAATCGCACTTAGGCGCCAGCCACCAAAAATATCGCCCGCGGCGCCGCTGTTTAAGAATCTCTTTCCAGGGCCGAACGGCAACTCGACCACCGGCGCGATCGTGAATCGAAGCGGCACATTGCCGGCACTTACAGACCGCTCCGAGGCGCGATTATAGAAATCCTGGCCAAGCACATCGAGGTTACCGAAGCCGCCCCAATCGGAAGAAGAGTCGTCGAGCAATTTACTCCAGGTAAAGTTCGCCAATAACGAGAACCCATGCGAAAACCTGTGATCGACTTTTGCCTGTAGGGCGTTGTAAACCGAGCTTGAAAGTCCCCACCAGCCCGGATTAACCACCAAGTCATAAATATTGCCGCCATTGGCATTCACAGCAGCGGCCGCGTTTGGACAATACGGACTGCTTGTCGCGTTATAACCCAAGGTCGCCGAACTTTCTGGAGTTTGTTGGCAAATGTTATAAGCGTAGTTGATCGGCAGATGCGTACCGTGGCTGCCCACATATCCAATTTGCGCCACCGTATTGCGGCCTAACTGCTGCTCCAGGGTGAAATTCCACAGTTGCATATACGTCGGGGCCTGGTTGCGTGGAGCCCAGTAAGAGAATGAAACATTCCCATTGACTGGAATTGCTGCAGTAATCGCGGAAGGACTGGGGCTGGTGATGGTCGGCAGACTCGACCAGTTGGTGCCCGCATTGATCGGAGTTGTAGCGAGCAGGTTCGGTCCAGGCTGCCCATCACCAGCCCGACCATGACCAGTCGTTCCCGGGAACATTATTCCGTAGCCTCCACGGACTACGAACCCACTCTTCGGATTCCAGGCGAATCCTACGCGCGGCCCAAATTCTTTCATTGATCGGTTAAACGGAGTCGCCGGAGCGTTTACGCCGAATTGCTCCCACACCGCCGTATACGGATTAAAGAAAGCATCGCCGTTATGCAGCTCATGGAACGAATCATCGATCTGATATCTAAGTCCCAGGTTCAGCGTTAGCTTGGAAGTTGCTTTGTAATCGTCTTGCAAAAATTCAGCGAAGGCCCATGCGCGCGAAGAGACGAACGCGTTCTGAACCTGGACTGAACTGTTACCGCTCAAGTCTCCAAACAGAAAATCCGCAAACCCGCTCCCATCACCCGAAATACCTGCGGATGTTTGGGAGCCGGTGAAGGCGAAACTGCCGACGACTCCATTCGGTTGATAATTATCAATCGAATAGTGCCGGAATTCAGTTCCGATTTTGATGCTATGCCTGCTCAGAACTTTTGAAACCATATCGCTGAACTCGAGCGTCGATGCGGGTTCATACAGCGTTTCGCCGGTCGCAAACCCGTTAAACCCCGTGATGCTCACCCCGGGCGTGCCGCATTTACTTCCGCCGCTGGTATTGGGAACACTCGACAAGCAATTTGGAATACCATTGATTCCAAAATCGGCAGGGGAAGTATTGCCTTGTCCATAGGTAGCCCGATCGCCGATGCGGTGCATGTAGCCGAAACGAAAATCGTTCAACATGCTTGAAGTGAAAGTATGCGTCCACCCAATGGTGACTGTGTTATCGCTGGTTTGGCTGATCTGTTCGCCCGCCGGACCGATTACTAAGTCATAGTTAATACCAGGCCCCGCCTCACGGTGGAAGACGCCGAAAATCTTGTCCTTTTCGGAAATGCTGTAATCGATGCGAGGATTGAACCGGTTCAGTGAACTGGTGAAGGGCGAGCTATAGTTCACGCCGGCTGTTCCAGGATTGGTGGCTTCTCCGGGCGCATTGGGCGTAGGAAACAATGCCAAGAGTTTCTGCGAAACCGGGCTGATAGAAGTGATTATGTTGTAGGGAACAGGGGTTGCCGTGCCGGGATAATAGACCTGTCCCGTGCCAGTGCATGTTCCCGTGCTGTCAAATCCGGAAGCGCACAAAGCAGACAGATCTCCACTGCGAAATGCAGCATCAGGAACAAAAGCTTCCGCTGCTGAACTGCTCCCGTGCGTGCGAATTCCTTGATAATCGGTAAAAAAGAACAGCTTGTTTTTGATAATCGGCCCGCCGATCGTACCGCCGAATTCGTTGTAGTTGAATGGGTTCTGCTTCACGCCAGGTTGAAGAAAATAATCTCGTGCGTCGAAATTCTCATTACGGTTGTATTCGTAAGCTGAACCGTGAAAATTGTTCGTGCCGCTCTTGGTCACGGCGATGAGCAATCCGCCTCCGGTCTTGCCGTATTGAGCAGACATGGAGTTTTCTTCGACACGGAATTCCTGGATCGAATCGATCGCAGGACTGAGCGTCTGTCCACCAAATACCGGTGCTTCGATCGTGGTGCCATCTAACTGATAATCCTGGTCGCGCGGGCGGTCGCCGTTGATGCGCAGGTTGTCATTCCCGTATCCGCCTTGCCCGACCTGTTCTGTCACGCCCTCCGCCAGGGGAATCAGGCTGAAGATGTTTCGGCCACTTGAACTCTGTGTCGGCAAGTCTTCAAGGGACTGTTGGTTTACCGTCTGGCCCAGGTCCGATTCTTGTGTTTGTAACAGCGGAGTATTTGCGGCAGTAACTTCCACAACCTGACTAGCTTGACCAATCGAAAGTTGCAAATCGACCTTAGGTCTCGAGTTGACTTCTAGTAATACATTGTTGACCTGGGCCGTGCGGAAGCCTTGAGCCTCGGCTTGCACTTTGTATGTGCCAGGATTCAAGCTGTTCGCAACATAGACGCCAGCCCCATTGGTCTTCCAGGTTGTAGTGACGTTGGTGGCGACATTCGTTACCTTCACAGTGGCGTTGGGTACGGCTGCGCCACTCTGGTCAGTGATCTCACCGCTAATGCTGCCGAAGAAGCCTTGAGCAAGGAGTTGATTGGTGCAAAGGAGAAGTAGAAAAACGACTCCACAGAGCGCGCAGTTCGCATATTTCATATTTCCTCCGGCGGAGCACATTAAGCGGATCGGCTACGATTGAATCGCCCGTGATCGGGCGGAACGTCGAAACGCGAAAGCCAGAAATCGTTTTCCCATATGGCGGTAAATTTTTTCTCACGATTAAGGGGGGGTTGTCAACACCTTTTTTTCACAATCCCAGAAGGCTGCGAATTTTAAAGAGCGCAACTCTGGGGACCAGCGCCGGGGTATGGCCTTCAATCAGGTTCACTCGACATTTCGGCCAAAAAATTCCCTCAACTTTTACAGTTTCTCCTGCGGCGGGTGCGAGGTGGACTGACGCACCGTGAGTCTTGTTTGGACACGGTAGTTGGGTTCAGGGCTGCGGGGCTGTGCTTCGAGATGGTCTCGCAAAGCGAATACAGCACAGCGGGCCAGTTCGTGGCGAGACATCTGCACTGATGTAAGCGGTGGCAGAGTAAAACGCGCAATATTCACGTCGTCAAAGCCGATTATCGAGACATCTTCAGGGACGCGGATACCTGCTTTGTGTAGGGCGTGCAGAATGCCAATTGCTGTCATGTCATTTGAGGCCATTATGGCGGAAGGAATATTTCCGCTATTTAGAACAGAGGTCATTGCGGCGATGCCGCCCTCCAGCGTGTGAGCGCCTTCACACAGCCATTCAGCATCCGGCCTGATTCCGATCTCCGCTACAGCGCGCAAGAAAGCACGTTCTCGTTCCTGTGCCGAGCGTAACTGGAGTGGTCCGCTGATGAAACCAATGCGGCGATGACCAAGTACCGCGAGGTGCTGGACACCTTCGCGGATACCGTGGAAGTAATCCACTTCGATGGTGCTGAAACGAGATCCCTGGGGCGCGGCATCCACAAACACAAGCGGGATATCGCGTTCAGCAAAACGCTCCAGGAGAGGAGCCTCTATGCCGAAGGTCATGATCGCTACACCGTCGACATTGCGCTCCAGCATTCTTTGTACGCAAAGCTCCATTCGATGGGGGTCGTAATTGGTGGATCCAATCAGGATTTCGTAGCCATTCTCGACCGCCACATCTTCAAAGCCTTGAATCAGCTCGGGGAAAAAAGGATTGGTGATCTCCGAAACGATGAGGCCCAGTATTCGGGACCGCCCGGATGCTAGGGCACGCGCCTGGCTATTCGGGGAATAGCCGAGTTCTTCGATCGCCTTCCAGACGCGACGAGCGAGTTTGGGATCGACAGTTGGAGTGTTATTGATCGTGCGTGAAACTGTGGCCGTGGACAGGCCAGCGAGGCGCGCGACGGCGTGGATATCCGGCCTGAGTGGCGCATCCGGAAATCGTTTTCCCATGCAGATGCGGAACTCTACTCTTCTTTGCCATCGGCATCAACAACTTTCTCAACGGACTTATTTCCTGTACATCAACGGCCCACACGCGTCTGGTTTCACGGTATATACAACCGATGCAAAGTCATCCCGGATTGCACGTGTCCTCTGCTTCTTTGATGTAGAACAGTGCTCAGCTCTTGTGGCACTCTTCAGGACGATCAAAACTATTGCACCTGCGCTATGAACCCCTGGGTGATTGTAATTTTTGCGCTTTGCCTCGCCGCCATTCTGTGGATCGGATGGGGGGCCCGGCGCTCATGGTCTTCCTCGAACGATTACCTGAACGCCTCTCGCTCCATATCGCTTTGGGCAGCAGCGCTTGCGTTTCTTGCTTACAACTGCGGCTCCATCGAAGTAATCGGTATGAGCGCCATGGCTGCCCAATATGGTGTTCAGGCTTTTCATTTTTATTGGATCGGGGGCATTCCAGGCATCATTTTTATGGGTCTCGTTGTCTTGCCTGTGTACATGCGGACTGGCGCGCGCAGCGTTCCCGAGTACCTGGGCACGCGTTTCGGCCCTTCGGTACGGCTTCTGAATGCATGTGTTTCCATCGTGGGCACGATCTGCTTCTCCGGCGTGGCGCTGTACACACTTGCCCAGGTATTGCACATAATCCTTGGATGGCCATTCCTGCCCAGCGAACTGGCCTGCACTGCAGTCGTCCTCATGTATGTATTGGCTGGCGGAGTTCGTGCCTCGATCCTTACTTCAGTGTTTCAGCTATTCGTCATGGTTGCCGGTCTCACGCCGCTGTTGTTTTTTACGTTCCAACTCAATGCGGGAACCTGGGCTCACCGAAGCGATCGCTGGCATTTGTGGAAGCCGCTGCCGTTTTTTGCCCCGCGCGCCCCGCTCGATCGCATCGGCGTACTGCTGGGCCTCGGGTTCGTTATCAGCTTCTCCTACTGGTGCACCGACTTTGTAATGATCCAGCGGGCGTTGACGGCCCGAACCGCAGAGGACGCGCGCAAGGTGCCCTTGCTCGCGGGCTTCGGGAAGATGGCGATCGCATTCCTGGTTGTAGTGCCCGGGGTGGCGGGGCCGATGTTGCTGCACAAGAACGTATCTTTCGATCAGATCCTGCCGGCACTGATAGTTTCAAAGTTCGGACCTGCTTTGCTCGCTCTTGCCACTGCGGCACTTCTCGGAGGAATGATGTCTTGGTTGGCGGGAAATGTCTCTGGATTCTCCGCATTGTGCGTTGAGGAGGTCTATCGCCGATTAAGACCAAATCGCTCCGAGCGGCACTATATTCGCTCCGGCCACTTCGCAGTGCCGGCATGCCTGCTGATTGCACAGTCCACCACTTATGCGAGTTTCGCGTTTCGCGACATTATGGAATTTCTGCAACTCATCGTCGCGTTCTTCTATGCGCCTGTATTCGCTGTGGTAATAGCGGGCCTTTTCAGCCGGCGAACATCGGAACGCGGCGCCTTCGCCGGCATCTGCACCGGCATCCTCTCTGCATTTGCGATTCAGGCAGCATTCTGGATGCGCTTCGTCTCTTTCGGCAGCCAGATGAGCGCGGATTTTTACGAAGCAGTTCTTAGCTTCTGCGTAGGCATTTGCACTTGCGTGCTTATAAGAAGGACCCCGCAGCCAACGGTTAACAGCATTTGGTTCGACAGGGAGCTGCGCCGAAAGCTTCGCCCCTCGCCACGACTCGCTCTGCTGAGCGCGACGCTACTTGGTGTTTGCGTGATTCTGAACATAATTTGGTGGTAGCGATCACATCGTCCGACCCAGGAAGCACTCGCGGTCAGGCAAGAACTGGCGACAACTCAGTCTTTCGCGAGCGGGCTTTGCGCGGGAGCGCTTCAGCCGCTTCTCTTGGCGAATCCGTAGACTGCCTCACCACTAGGTGTGTGTCCACTCGAATCGAGCTCCGCGACCGAGCAGATTCTTCCCCCCAGAGGATTTGGAGTCCTTTGAAAGCGGCCTTGGCCAACTCCTGACGCGACATCCGCACTGTCGTCAGAGGCGGGTTCATGAACTCGGCCAAATGAATGTCGTCGAAGCCTACCACAGACATGTCGCGAGGAACCTGGATGCCGCCTTCGGCCAACACTCGCAATACTCCGACGGCCATCATGTCGTTCGAGCATACGATCGCCGTCGGGCGCGGTTCCAGGCTCAGGAAATGAAGGGCAGCCTGCGTGCCACCTTCGAAGGTGTGCTCGCCAATGAAGACCGGCGCTTTCCCCCCAGTCAGACCTATCTTTTTCATCGATTGCAGAAAGGCATCCTTGCGGCGAAGATTTGTTAAATGTGGCATGGGACCGCTCGCGAAACCAATCCTACGGTGTCCCAGCACCGCCAGGTGCTGGACTGCTTGGTCGATTCCACGTCCGTAATCTACTTCCAGAACCAAGGAACGCTCGGCCTCGGCGCTGACATCAATCGTCACCAGAGGGATCTGTTCCTCAATTAGTTCGTCGAGAAAATGGGACTCGGCCCGGAACGTCATAACAGCTACACCTTCCACCCTTCTCTGCGCCAATCGACGGATGAAGACTTTCGCACGTTCCCGGTTGTAGTTGGTCGAACCTACCATCACCTCGAAGTCGTGCTCGCCAGCAACGTCCTCAAAGCTTTGCATCAATTCGGGAAAGAATGGATTAGTAATCTCCGACACCAGAAGTCCCAGGACGCGGCTTCGTCCGGAGACTAGAGCACGGGCCTGCGGGTTAGGCGTGTAGCCTAACTCCTCAATGGCTTGCCAGACTCGCTTCGCAAGATGCTTTGCAACTGTTGACTGCCTGTTGGTAACTCGCGAAACCGTGGCGGGAGAAACGCCTGCACGTTGCGCAACCTGGGTGATATCTACGCCACCACCCCTTGTCTTTCTTCCGTCGAGGATACGTGCGCTCATAGTGAGTATTTTTCCGTGAAATACAAGAGTTCTCCTCGAAGCTAGCTCGTGCGACGCGGCTGAACCGGATACAGTTCTCATCCGGGCGTGCGGCTCCCCAAAACAGTAGAGACACGAAAATACTATCGCTGAGGAGTTTCTGTCATTGTCTCGATCCTTTTTTATAATCTGGGAATCGATTTGCCGCAAGCCGAGTCGCGGATTCGGCAGGCAGGCACCGAGAAGGCGAAAATTAAAGTGCAACCCAGTCCTTACCAACCATCCGTAAAAGACTTTGAGTAGAGCATCACGGCTTCGCTTCTTCAATAAAAACAAGTTCGGAGCTGTTCTGGAGCGCCAAATGGACGCGCAATCCCGAGCTCATTAAGTTGGAGCCAGTCAGCTTTTGATCGGGGCTAGTGTGATCTTGGAAATGAATCGCATAGTGATCGGACGCTTTGAGTCCTTTCAGCACAAACGCATGCATATTCTGGTTTCGAATCGTGCCGCGGAATGCGTACACCGCACCTCGCTTCTGCTGCACGTCCCAATACTCAATACCATCCCAGTGCACACCATCTGGGCGCGGCGAGATGTGATAGAGATTGGCATCGCGAATAAGCCGACGTAACTTTTTCTTGTATAACTCGATTTCTTTCTTGGCTTCTTCGTGTTGTTCGGAACTCCAGAAGCTAGTGTCAATCATGATTGTCAGCCAGCCCATCATGCCGCTACGCAACATATAGCGGAAGTTCTCGATGCGAGGTGTCGGCCATTTCTCGACATAACTCTCAAGCATGGCGGCGGGGAGTACATGACTTGTGTCGTAAAACGCGCGCCGGTTGGAGAGTGGGTCGTAGGTATCGGTGATCGAGAAATAATCACCGTGAGCAGCGCTGCCAAAATCCACCATGCGCCCGCCATCCGCACAAATTTCAAAAAGCAATCCGGGATGATTTTTGCGCAATTGCGAATAAATGTCGTAATAGGCACGCACCGCGTGGTAGCTCACATCGCTGGAGTTCGAGCTATCAACCCAATAGGCCCCCCAGGATTTGTACACGCACATGTTCAGGGGATCCGGCGGGGCATGAGGATGGTCGGTTCGCATGCAGCCGTGTGCCACGAGATAGCCGTCGTGCTCCAACATGTCAAGGTGGTAGTCGGTAACAATACGTTCGACCTCACGCTGCGCCCATTCCTTTGCTTCGGGCACGCCGAGGTCAATCGTTTGTCCTTTAAACGGCTCGGGCTGCCAGCCTTTCGGAACGTCGGTTACCATCCAGTCTCTGACCTTGGGATCGCGCGCGTTCAAGGCGCCGGCTCCAGTTGAGAGACCTGCTTGTGTCCAATCTACCCAAAGTCCGAACTTCAGCCCGTGCTGATGCGCATCGTCCGCAATAGCAGCTAACCCGTGCGGAAATTTCTGCGGCTTCGGACGCCAATCGCCTACTGCACGAAACCAGCCAGCATCGACATGGAACATATCGACGCCAAGGGCAGCATCATCATCGATCATGCGCTTGGCAATCTCTTCGTTCACCGCCATGCCTCCGCCCCAGCTGTTGTTTACGACAAGTGGGTAATTGGGATTGCTCCAGGTTTTCGGATTTCCAAGCACGGCACGCACCCATGGACGCAGTACGTTTCCGGCGCCGTCCGGGCCATCGCGAAATCCACCTAGAAAAATTGTGGGAGTTTCGAACGCTTCGCCCGGCGCGAGCCGCGTGCGGAATAGGCCTGGGTTGGGATTCAAACCGAGGGCACCGCGCAGGGAATCTTTTTTGCGCTCAACTGTGATGCGTGTACGTCCGCTGAATTCAATTCCGGCGTACCATCCGCTCTGTGCCGAATCTTTATCTTGAACCAGAGTGAAAGGAATAATTTCACGGGGCTGATCATTGCTCAAATCGCCATAGGTGCTGGAAGTTCCAGTCCACGAGTACCCTTCAGGGAGAGAGACCTCGTGTGTGCCGACCGTCGAGGGAGTATTCGCTCCTTTTTCGACGTACAAATGCTTGAGCCGAACGCCAGGATCGATCTTCCAATCAAAAACAAAACTGTCCTGCATAGGGACCCAAATCTCGCGATCGCCTAAATTCTCGATTCGGATTGCATGTTCAAGAGGGCCGAAGTCAGCCTTCGCACACCAAGACCACGTGAGACGGAGATGCGGAGTGACCGAGTCGTAAACGAAAGAAGCATTTTGACCGTCGCTACGGGTTGCGTTGCGATCTAACTGCCATTGGATAGGCACATCTTTTCCGTCAACTTCGACTGATTTAATCAATGATTCGGGCGCCCTGTTTTGCCAAGGGGTCTGGCCGGGAACTTGAAGACTGAGAAGTTGGGGAGCGTCAGGGCCAGCTCGCAGGAATATGATCGTGCCCGAAGTGTGAAGCTGAACTGTCTGGCTGAATCCGATTATGGAGATGGAAAGAAAGCAGAGCGAAAGCAAAGCCCGCACATAGCCCATAGACGAAAGCTCTCCGGGAAAAGCTTTTCAGGATAACCGAAATTTGCCGTCCAGGTCAGATAAACCGCTTAACGCGTACAGTTCTCAAAACGGCATTTATGGCCCGTGACATTAGGATGATTTCTCTCAGGCACTTCTGAGAAATTTTGCCTCCTTTGGTTAGAGTTAAAAGGAGGATGCAGAATAATCTTGACATTCAACTTTGACCAGCGATAACGTTTTCTCGATTTTATTTCTTTGAGACCTTTTGGAGTTCTCGAGAGTAAGAACCTAGGGGAGGTAGCCGCCATGAAGCGACTCTCGTGCTTTTTTCTCGCCTTTTGTTTCTTGTCCTGCACAGTTCTTCTATACAACTATCCGGCAGCGGCACAAAGCAACCGCGCCACGATAACCGGAACCATAACCGATTCCAGCGGAGCGGTGGTCGTCGGTGCTCAGGTAATCGCCAAGAATTGGGACACAGGAGTCGAGACCAAGACGACTTCTAACGATCGAGGGATATATTCAATCCTCAACCTGCCGCCCGGGACGTACGACCTCTCAATCAGGATGACGGCCTTCAAGCCGGTGGATTTTCCGCACATCAATTTGATATTGGACCAGGTCGCGGAGTTAAACGCGTCCCTCGTGCCAGGGACAAGCATGGAAGCCGTGACGGTGACCGCAGGTGCGCCAGTACTTGAAACTGAGACTTCGACGATCAGTACGAATATGAACGGCGATGTTGTAACTGACTTGCCTTTGAATGTCTATGGTGGACGTCAGGCCGAATATTTTGCCGTGGCGCTCGCCGCAGGGTATTCGCCGCTTAGTGATCCATATACAGCGGTCATCAATGGCAATCAAGGTTTCACCAAAGACTTCACCGTCGATGGCACGTCGGGTACTGCACAAATCCAGGGGGACATTTTTGAGAGCGGCCCCAGCATGGAGGCGATCGAAGAACTGCATGCCGAAACCAGCGGTTTGAGCGCGAAGAACAGCATCACCAACGGTGGCGTAATCATGATGGGGCTGAAATCGGGGACTAACCAGTTCCACGGGAGTGTGTTTGGTTATGGACACAACGAACTGCTGGACGCGAACACATTCGATAATGACCACTTGAAGTTACTCTGTCTCGCGGGTGACAAAACTGCCTCCCTGCCGTGCGGCTATTACAACAAAAGCGAGTCGCGGTTCTGGGATTGGGGCTTCAGTGCTGGAGGCCCAATTATTAAAAACAAGACATTTATTTTTGGCGCTTTTGAACGTTACCAACAAAATGACTTTACGCCTGGAGGTTTTGGAACTGCTGCCACTGTGCCAACGCCGGCTTTCCTGGGCGGTGACTTCGGAGCGCTGCTTGGTTCACAGCTTTGTAGCGATGGATCTGTATCTCCCTGCAAGAATGGAGCAACTCTGGCAACGGTCACAAATGATAGCGGGCAAACTGTACCACTTGTGCAAGGAATGATCTTTGATCCCACTACCGGCAATGTTTTTACCGGCAACGTGATTCCATCGGCGATGTTCAGTTCGGTTTCCACGAAGATTGCGGGGATTTACCAAAAGTACTATGCCCCCGAAAGGCCGACATCGTTAAATAACGACCGTCTTCCGGCGAGCAATTCACCCGCGCAAACCCCGAACGAGATCGACATAAAAGTTGATCACAACCTTACTCAGAACGATCGCCTCAGTGGCTCCTGGATCTACAACCATCGTCCTCGCACGTTGGTCGATTCAGGTGGAGTTTGGCAGCCAGGAAGCATAGATGGCGGACCTTTGGCTGATGCTCGCGTACAGATGGTGAAGGCAAATGAGTTCCGCGTGAGCGAATCCCACATGTTTTCGCCAAGTGTATTGAACGTTTTCAATGCCACATACAACTGGTACTGGAACGGGTCACAACCCACGATAGGGACTGATTTTCCGCAGCAGTTAGGATTCGGCAGCACCGGTGCCTCGAACTTCCCCGCCATTAACTTTGGCCCGGCAGCCTGGAATGGCGATCAGGAAACCAGCATCGGCAATACCTGGCAGGGCTACTACGTCGGTGCCACATTCATATATGGTGACGAACTAACGTGGATAAAGGGGCGTCACAGTTTCACATTCGGGGGCGATTTCCGGGCAATGGAGATCAACAGTCATTCCGGATCGGGCACTTTGACGATGAATTTCCAGCCGAACTTTACGGCAGATCCAAACGGGACATTTTCAGGCAGTACGGGCTTCGGCTTCGCTGATTTTCTCTTGGGCGATGTAACCAACGCCTCTGAAAGCACTCCATATAACCTGTACGGGCGGCGCAAAGCGATGTCGCTTTACGTCCAAGATGATTTCAAGGCTACGCACAAACTCACGCTCAACATGGGCCTGCGCTGGGATCTCAATTTCCGCTTCCACGAAAAATATGGCAACTGGGCAAACTTTGATCTGAATGCCATTGATCCAAACCTTGGAATTAAAGGCGCAATTGTCTACGCGAAGAACGGCAGCGACAGTTTCGAAAAAAATCAGGACTTCAAGAATTTCGGTCCGACGATTGGTTTCGCCTATAACCCATGGCAAAAGGTTGTGTTCAGGGGATCATTTGGGATTCAGTATGTGCCAATCGGGATCCAGTACTGGGAGGGCACACCGTACGCATTTGATCCCGGCCAACGCGGAACCAATGCCGCCCCGGGAACCTTCAATTGGGACGGCGGTTATCCGGGCGTCTTTACCCCGGGCACCAAGAGCCCGACTCCCGCGCTCGCTCAATTCCCAGTGGTAAACATAGATCCTAACTCGCTGCGTGCGCCTTACACGGACACATTCAACTTGGGTGTGGAATACGAACTAACCAACAGCAGCCGCATCGAAGCCACTTACATCGGAAATCGAGGCCATCGCCTGCAGGACTCGAACCTTGCCTACGATCAGCCAAACCCCGGCCCATTCTTTAAGCTGTTTAATTCGGATCCGGCCCACGCCAATTTTCAGAGCTATGTTTGCGATGCTGCAACGGCGGCGGCAGTGTCACAGGCATCAGGGGTGAATGTCCCCTATCCTTATAATGGCTTCTGTGCTCCAGCCTTTGCGGCTCTCGCTCCTTATCCGCAGATCCAGTCAGACTGGGCCAACTACTGGTTCTACCCAACGCTGCAATATGTCGGTTTGGGCCGGGGGCAATCCTATTACGATTCGTTAGTGCTTCATTACTTCAAACGCTATAGCAATGGCCTGTTTGCGGATGTGAGTTATACGCTCTCACGGCAGGAGGGCGATACATTCACCAACTTCGGAGAAAACTACGATATCGGCTTCAACAGCATTCAAAATTACAACAACCTCGCAGAAGCCGCTCATACACTCTCTCCTTACGATCAAACTCACGTAATAAAGGCCGGGATCTCTTATGAACTTCCATTCGGGCGTGGTCACACCTTGCTGGGCACCTCTAACCATGTCGTGAATGCGATCATCCACGGTTGGAGGATCAATCCGCTGCTCACGTATGCAACGGGAAAGCCGCTCACGTTCTACTCCACCAATGTTTATGGGTTTTATTACGGCGATCCCGCTTGGCCAGCAATTTACGACAATTATGACTTGTCAAACTATAGCGGACGGCAGTTTTCTCCGAGCAAATACCTTTTCCCGACCATTGCTGATCCTAATCCTTCGCAGAACCGCTACCTCCCGGAAAGCATTGCGACAAATCCAGATCCCGGCCAGTTTGGCACTGGTCCATCCAGGATCAGTACACTGCGAGGCTTCGGCTTAGATCGAGAGGACGTGGCTATTCACAAAGGGTTTGCGATGGGAAAGGACGGACGCTACACGCTCGATTGTGGAGTGGAATTCTACAATGTGCTCAACCGTCATGCGTTCGCGGACCCCAACACCGGCTCTCCCGGCTCCCCAAACTTTGGACTTGTGCTTGGGGACAATGGATCTCCACGGAACGGACAGTTCGAAGCGCGGTTCCGATGGTAGTACAGTGGTGAACCTATCTGAGCAACTGGGTCACAACCGGTTGCTCAGAGACTTTCTTAGATTCCCGATTCCAGTGTTGTCTCGTTTCGTGCGTTGTATCGAATTGTTGCTATTGTTCAGTTCGGCAGCGTTGCCTGTAGCCGCGAACACACACGCGGTTTCCTATTACGTGGATTGCTCCTATGGAGCGGACACGAACGCGGGCACTTCGGAATCGCAGCCGTGGAAGACGCTCGCGCAATTGAATCGCATGCACTTCCTGCCCGGCGACTCGGTCTTTTTTAGGCGCGGGACGATCTGCGATGGCATGCTGGAACCGCAGGGATCCGGCGCGCCGGGCCAGCCTATCAGTATTGGGGCGTATGGAACTGGGCCATTGCCACTGATTCGCGGCGGAGAAAATCCTGCCGCAATAAGACTTTTCAATCAACAGTATTGGGACATTCATAACATCGAGGCGGTCGGTGGCAGTCCTTACGGAATCTTCATCGGTGGGAGCAAGGGAGAACTGCATCACTTCCGAATCAAAGATATCGTCGTACACGACGTGCCCGGTGAGCCGAAGACTAAAGAATCTGGACTTATCGTAATCACCGGCAGCGGAGGATCTGCGACTATTCACGACGTGGTGATTGATGGCGCCACCGTCTACAACACATCGCAATGGGCCGGAATCATCATCGTTGGGCAGCAGTGGAGTGACTCATCTCCTGATCCGCGCGGCGGAAGTGACTTCACAGTTCGCAATTGCATCATTCACGACGTTGGGGGGGATGGCATCCTGATTACCACCCTCAAGCACGGACTCATCGAAAAGAACGTCTCCTGGAACACCGGAATGCAACCGACCGAAACTATTGGCACTCCCGACGAAATGTGGGCATGGATGTGCGACGACTGTGTCGTTCAGTACAACGAGGGGTATCTGAGCGACTCGCCCGGCGTGGACGGCGGGGTCTTCGATATCGACTACGGCAATATTAACAATATTATTCAGTACAACTACGCTCACGATTCGCAGGGTTACTGCGCTTCGGTATTCGGATCGGCGGGCCCGGTCGGAAACAGTGTGAACAGCGAGGTCCGTTACAATCTCTGCATCAATAACGGCAGGAGCCCGCGGTTGGCAAAGCGTCAAGGCGCGATTTACATCTCCACATGGAACAACGGCTTCTTGGACGGAGTAAAGATCCATCACAACACGATCTATTGGAACCCGCCGGGTGATTTTCCTGCATTGGTATCTGATGCCCAAGGGACCGGTAGTCGGGAAAACATATTTGATAACAATCTGATCATCTCTACTGTCCCGGAATTCGGCGGGCCCAATTCGTTCCTGAAGCTCGATGGCAATCTCTATTGGTACATCGGAACCAAGCCTCCTTCCTGGACGTACGACGGGAAGACTTACACAGGATGGGAGCAATATCACAGTACCAGCGGACAAGACGCGCATGGGATTTTTGCTGACCCAAAGCTCACGCCGGATTTTCGTCTGCGGCCGACCTCACCCGCGCTGCGCGCCGGTATTTCCTCGGAAGGATGCGCGAAGGACATTTTTGGGATCGTTCCGCGTGAGAATTTTTGTGCAATCGGCGCTGCTACCGTGTCTTCCTCAGATAACGCAGCCCAAGACTCTCGCGGAGACAGCCTAAATGTACCAACTGGGCGGTGGTCGCTTTGCTCCTTTCTCGACA
The DNA here is from genome assembly GCA_035651475.1 of Terriglobales bacterium. Classification (GTDB taxonomy): domain Bacteria; phylum Acidobacteriota; class Terriglobia; order Terriglobales; family Acidobacteriaceae; genus Gp1-AA145. The sequence goes on from DASRFP010000024.1 coordinate 228,739, forward strand.
TCAGTTCGGACAACGACAATCCCTCACGCAGTCAAGTAGTCGTTCTAGAAAGCATGCTGAATCAATATGCTGGCAAAGGATTATACGTGTGCGTCATAGCCGAAAACTCGGGACCAACTGCGAGCGTGATAGAAAATCGTTCACACGACTGGCACGCTGAAAATATCCGGTTTGTGGGGGATCCTACATCCAGGATGGCGGAATCCCATTCAGTGCTCGCTTACCCCATAACCTTGTTGTTCTCGCCTAATGGTAAGGAGGTTTCTCGTTGGGGTGGATTTGCTTCGGGTATCGAACTGGGTTTGAAGTTGCGAAAGCTTCTTGGCGCACCCTCAGGGACAGCTTACATTGATCAGTTTGGAAACTAAGACACGAAATACTGGTACTCAGAATATGGGTACTTACCCTTGGCCAGTCGCACAAAAAAGTACCCACTCTCTGTTGCGTATCAGCGTGACAGTTTGCTCTCTGCTCTTCGGATTGCTTGTTCCGGTTTGCTGGGCAGACCCGATGTTGCCACACCTGTTCAGCGATCACATGGTGCTACAACAGCAGCGGCCGATCCATGTCTGGGGGAAAGCGGACCCGGAAGAAAAAATTACAGTCACGCTTAGCTCCGAAACTGAAACTGCTGAAGCCAATTCGTCCGGTACCTGGTCGATTGAGCTACCTGCGATGTCCGCTGGCGGGCCTTTCACGCTAAAGATCAGTGGAAAAAGCAACGTTGTCTTCAAAGACGTCATGATTGGCGAGGTTTGGATTGCTTCCGGCCAGTCGAATATGACCTTCTCGTTGTATGGCGCTGACAACGGGCCCGAAGAAGTCCGCAAAGCCGATTATCCCGACTTGCGCCTGTTCATGGTCGCGAAGAGACCGTCGCCGTCTCCGCAGGAGGATACTTTGCCCGCGAGCTGGGAGATTTGCACGCCCGATTCGGCAAAGGAGTTCTCCGCCGTCGCATATTATTTTGCGCGCGAGTTGCACCGCAAAGTAAACGTGCCAGTCGGAATTATCGAGACCGCTTGGCCTGGCACCACTATAGAAATGTGGATGCCGCCATCTGCTTTGCAGCCCGTGCAGGCTAAATTCGGAATCTCGCCGTCGAGCCCGGTATCAAGTGGAGACCGAGAGCCGTTCAACCTCGAATTCGACGATTTCGAGTTGCTCCGCGACGGTGAAGGAAGTCTCCAAAAGACATTCAGCAACTTCGACGATGCTACTTCGCGCGATTCGTTTGGTGGTTACTGGAGCTATAACTGGTCCGACGCCCCCGCTACCTCATTCAACCTGGTAAGTCCCGGGCGAGGCGAAAACGGGCATGCGATTCGGGTTTCTGGTGGACTGGATGCGTCGGACGATTCGCGCCTGACCGCGCGTTTGCACGCCGATAATTCTCCGGCGGACTTGACCTCGTATACAGGATTACAGTTCTGGGTCCGAGGCAACGGATCTTTTCGAGTTCAGACTTTTCAGCCCACAATCACTGACTGGGACAACTACTCGAGCAAAAGTTTCCAGGGAACATCCGACTGGCGGCCCGTGGTCGTCAAGTTCAACGATCTTCGTCAGGACGGCTGGGGCGTAGTCAAAGAACTCACGTTAAATTCTATTTCGGACTTCGTAATCGAATGCATGCCGGCAAGTGGATTCCCTCCGGTACGCGATTCCGACCTGTACAACGGGATGATTGCGCCGATACTGCCATACAATTTTCGCGGAGCAATCTGGTACCAGGGCGAGAGCAACGCTCTCAGCGCATACGAATACCGCCAACTGTTACCTGCCCTGATTAACAACTGGCGCGGCTCAACGAAATCCATTTTCCCATTCTTGATCGTTCAATTGCCGAACCACGGCGCCATTCCACAGGAGCCCGGCGACTCTGCATGGGCTGAACTGCGCGAAGCTGAATTCATGACTGCCCGCAACGTGCCGAATACCGGACTCGCAGTCACGATCGACGTCGGCGATCCGAACGATCTGCATCCCCACCGTAAGTTGGAAGTAGGCGAGCGGCTTGGGTTATGGGCGTTGGGCACAACTTACAAGCAAAACATTGTTTATTCCGGCCCTCTTTATCAGTCCTCGGGCGTCGAAGGGAATAAAGTCATCCTTCAGTTTGCCAACATCGGCAGTGGCTTGGTGGCCAAGGGTGATTCATTACGTGGTTTTGCTATTGCCGGAGCGGACCACAAATTTTATTGGGCAAACGCAACCATTCAGGGGAGCACTGTCGCGGTTTCGAGCGAGCAAGTGCCGCATCCGGTTGCAGTTCGATATGCCTGGGGAGATAGTCCAATCTGTAATTTATTCAACGAAGAAGGTCTGCCTGCATCCCCCTTTCGAACAGACGATTGGCCGGGCATTACGATCTCAGGTATGGTCCGTCAGTGACTTCCTGGAAGGCGTGGGACAAGCGGCAGACGCCCCCACGAAATCCAACTCGACTGAATTCGACCGACACAATGAGCGATATGCTTCCATAACAATGTCCCCTCCTGCCGGCAGTAGGTGAGTGTCGCTGGCAATCGCCAGGCTCGGGAAAGATCAAAATCACTGATCAACCGCGGGTTGACCATACGTGAGCAACTTGAACAGTTTCGATTGGAACAGGCCGCACGTGTAGCGAGAAAAAAGGAGGAGGAGCTCTTTCGGCTTTGGTCGGTGATTCTTAAAGCAAAACCTGGATTGAAAAGGGGAAAGAGAATCCCATCAAGTATCACAGCTACGGGTCAAGGGGAACCGCATAGCCTTCGCGATCTCTGGAGCGCCGATTGGTGACTTAATCGGGCAAGCGAGACTCGTGAAGTCTGATGATTTGGTCCGAGTGACCGGAGAAGTCGAGTACGCTACTAATGCTGAAATTGTTCTTTATGTACGGACTTGGTATTCGAAGGACATACCAGAAAGCGGCGCCTTAACCATTGACGTAGAAGCCGCCAAGTTCGCGATCGAAAGACAACGCGCTGCATTGGAAGCGGTCAAATTCAATCGAGGGATTCGGTCGGACCTTGGAAAACTATGCATTCATCCTGAAGTGAGTCAGGAGCCTCTGCCGATTGAATTCCTATCGCCAGTTCAACCGAAGCTAGACGCGCCGAAGATCAAGGCGGTCTCCGCAGCTTTGGCACACGAGATTTCCTGCTGGTTGAAGGCCCCCCTGGAACAGAAAAACGACGTTCATCACCGAATTGATCCTGCAATCCCTGAAGAGGAACCCCGAATGGCGCATTCTGCTAACCTCGCAAACCCACGTGGCTTTGGATAATGCACTGAAAAATCTGATTCCTGCCGGCAAAACACACAAGATCGTTCGCATCGGCCGTTCAGAAAATTCCAAAATATCCAAGGCAGTGGACAGTCTCCTGCTCGACAGCCAAATGGAAGCTTGGCGGGACGTTGTTGTTGCCAAGGGTCGGGACTTTCTTGAGGGATTTGCCGCCAAGAATGGCCTTACACACAAAACAAGTGCAAGTTGACATTGAATTCGAAAAGCTCAGTATTTTCCAGAAAGACTTAGCTGAGCTAGCGGCTCGAGAACTTGGAATAGAGGGACGGATCAAGGAACTCCTATCGGCTTCTTCCGCTTCCCGATCAAAGACAATTTCCCGCGAACCTCGAATAGAGCAAATAGCCGGATACAAGGAACTTGACGAGCAGCGCGCAAAAGTGAAGGCAGAGATACGCCGCCTTTCGGCACAGCGTGACACGGCACAGGCCGCCTTGCGTGCTTTGGATCCGGATACGTCACAACTGCTAGACTTGCCATCAGCCGATTTACGCGCCTGGGCCGAACTCTACCTGCCAAAGGACGCAACAAACGAAAAGGTTCGCCAAGGTTCTGCCGGAAGATGTTCTCTATCGCGCCACCTTGGTCGTAGCGAGTTTGTGTTCAGGTGATTCGGGCTCAACTCCGAACTAATTCCCGATGGAACAGATCGGCGAGGAATCTTGCTTCAGTGCTGAAGAAGAAAGTCCAGCCAGCATTCAAGTCACTTGGCATAGCTGGAGTCGGCTGGCACACGTTTCGGCACACAGTCGGAACCTTGCTCGCAGAGATGGGAGAACATCAGTTGACGATCCGCGACTACTTGCGGCACAGCAATCTTCATGTCACCAACAAATATCTGCAAACGACATCGAAGACGAACCGTTCCGCGCAGGAGAAGCTGGTCGAGGCGATTATGCCAGCGGCTGGATTTCTGCCGCCCAAATCAACTCTCGTTCAGTGAACGGTGGAGAGCGGGAAAAACAACCGGGACGTTCGCTTTTCACTTATCGTCCCCTAATATCCCATGATCGAGAAATCGTCAGGACTGCAAGTGCTTGAGAAATATGGCGGGGACGACGGGACTCGAACCCGCGGCCTCTGCCGTGACAGTGAACAATTAGCCCGTAATTGATGGAAAATGCGCGACACGGGTGGCTCCCAAAAGCGGTTTTGCCGCAATTAGGAACAATTACTGGACCATAATTGGACCATAATTTTCCAATGTGCTTTCGCAGGGCAGTGGTCAAGTTCCCTTTTCAGTAGTGGCGTGAATCCACAGTTGTGACTTGCCGTAAACTGCACCTTTCGATCAAGCACAACAGCCTATATATCGGCGTTGCTGCAGAAACTGCATGACCTTCTTCCCTTGGCGCGCCAATTGTGCCCACCGCGATGCTGTTTTGGGATTCTGTTCTAGGCTACGGAACTTCTGACCTTCAAATTGAAAGTCCACCTCGCGCAATTGGCATGCGCTGGTGCGTGGATTTGGGAAAATACGCCTTTCAGGGTCACGCCGCTTGCATCATCAACCAAATGCCTGCTTCCACAGCAAAAACATCGTGCCTTCTAAGCTCGCGGCCATCGTTTTGCATGCGCTGGTGCCCTCGATTCTTCTCAATATCCGCTAGGCCCACTGCACGGCGGAGCCGACAAAAAAATCCAAACATTCCAAGTGCTTCATTTGGTGTTACCGCCGAAAGGAGATTGAGATCTAAAATTGAAGTCGTTCGAGCAGATCAATCTGCGACCGAAGAGCGAGGAGATTCGCGATCCGAAATCGCCGCTCAAGAAAAGTGATCGGGTCGCGAGATTATTAAAGAACCCGCAAACCGTGAAATCGAATGGTAGCGGGAAATCCTAAAAGTAAGGCAGCAGTTCGACATTCAGGTTTCTCTGATGTGACTTTCATGGCTACCTTTCCACAGAGCGCCGCAGTATCTCGTCGAATATTTCTGCGTGGCGTCGTGCAAGGCGTCGGCTTCCGTCCTTTTATCTACAACCTCGCTAAAAAATTAGGTGTCCGCGGCTTTGTCTACAATTCTTCTTCGGGTTTGACCATTGAAGCCGAAGGCGACGACAGTACACTGCAAGAATTCCTCCGTTCGCTTCGCGACCATCCCCCTCCCTTAGCCCGCGTAGGAGAGGTCACTATACAAGAGCTGGAGCCGGTCGGACACACGGGCTTCGAGATCAGGCAGAGCGTTGCCGTGGCAGGCGAGTTCGCACTGGTATCGACGGATACAGCCACATGCGATGATTGCCTACGGGACATTAGTGATCCGACAAACCGCCGCTTTGGTTATCCGTTCACGAACTGTACGAATTGCGGCCCGCGTTACACGATCATGCGCGATATCCCTTACGACCGGGCCGGCACCACGATGGCAGTTTTTCGCATGTGCCCGGACTGTGAGGCCGAATACCACGATCCAACCAATCGTCGTTTCCACGCGCAGCCGAATGCATGTCCACTTTGCGGTCCAAGTGTGGTTCTCGCGGAAAGTGGGTCCTTCTTTCCGCAGGATTCGGCATATGCAAACGCCGATTCCTCTGCTTCAGTACTGAGCGAAGTCCGGAGGCTGCTGCACGAAGGCGCAATTGTTGCGATAAAGGGATTGGGCGGATTTCAGCTTGCCTGCGACGCCGAAAACGACATTGCCGTTCGCTCATTACGCCAGCGCAAGAAGCGCAGCGATAAACCATTTGCTGTACTAGCACGTGATCTGGAGCAAGTTGAGAAAATTTGCTCTGTTTCGCCACAGGATCGAGAGCTATTGCTTAGCCCGGAGCGGCCCGTTGTTATTCTGCCGCGCAGGTCGATCAACACCATTTCTGCCGAAATCGCTCCTGGCAACAACACGGTTGGCGTGATGCTTGCCTATACTCCCTTGCATTTTTTGCTATTCGGGAATCGATTCGAAGCTCCTGCCGAATTCGCCGCGTTAGTAATGACTAGCGGCAATATCAGCGAAGAACCCATTGTCACTTCGAACGAAGAAGCATGGGAGCGGTTGTCCGATGTTGCCGATTGGTTCCTGTTCCACAACCGCGAGATTCACATGCGAGTGGATGATTCTGTGACGCGCACATTCGAAGGTCTTCCGCGAGTTCTGCGTCGCTCGCGTGGATATGTGCCGCAAACAATCGAGCTTGGTATGCCTCTGAGCGAGGTTCTGGCATGCGGGGCGGAGGTGAAAAATACCCTCTGCCTGACCAAAGGACATTATGCAATCTTGAGCCAGCACATTGGAGATCTCGAGAACTTTGAAACGCTAGAGTTCTTCCGTCAAACCCTGACGAATTTGAAGAAGCTGTTCCGGGTGGAACCTCAGGCAGTGGCGCATGACCTTCATCCTGGTTACCTAACTTCGCGCCTCGCAGCACAACAGCCGTTGCCGAGGATCGCCGTGCAGCACCATCATGCCCATATTGTTAGCTGCATGGCCGAAAACCATTTGCGCGGCAAAGTGATTGGCGTCGCATTCGACGGGACGGGCTACGGCAGTGATGGCCAAATATGGGGTGGCGAGTTCCTGGTTTCTGATCTCAGCAATTTCGATCGGCACGCACATATCCGCTACGTTCCGCTTGCCGGCGGCGATGCAGCGGTTCGCCAACCTTGGCGTCCAGCACTGAGTTGGTTGCGCGACACCTTTGGAGCCGAGATACCCAGCGAACTTCCGCTGCTGGAGGAAGTAGCAGAGCGAAAAATTGCGCTGGTCTCGCGGATGCTGGCGACAAACGTGAACACCGTTGGGACGTCGTCTTGCGGACGCCTATTCGATGCCGTGGCATCAATTGTGGGTATCCGACAAGAAGTCACGTTCGAAGGTCAAGCCGCGATTGAATTAGAGGAGGCGACACGAGAAGGTGTTGAAGGCGCGTACCCATTCGAGATCAGCTCGAATGATCCCGCCGAAGTCGATATGCGTCCCACGATCAGAGAAATTGTGCGCGATGTACGGAAAAGCTGTGCCCGACACGAAATTGCAAGCAGATTTCATAATACAATTGCCGCCGTGATCTGCGAGGTTTGCTGCCGTATTCGCAAGAGTGAACGTTTAAGCCGGGTCTGCCTGAGCGGAGGAACCTTTCAGAATATGTATCTGCTAAGGCGCGCAGTCGAGCTTCTGCGCGGTGGCGGATTTGAAGTGTTCTTACATTCTCAGGTGCCCCCGAACGATGGTGGCATTTCGCTAGGACAGGCGATCATTGCCGCTCAAATCCTGAACCCCGGAGCGTAACCGATGTGTCTGGCTATACCAGGCAAGGTGTTGGAAGAATTTGATCGACGTGGTATGCGCATGGCTCGGGTGCAGTTTGGCGGAATTGTTCGCGAGGCCTCGCTTGATTACGTCCCGACTGCAAAAGTTGGTGATTACGTATTGGTTCACGTCGGCTTCGCCATCAGCACAGTCAACGCGGAAGAAGCTGCGCGAACCTATCAGCTCCTGGAGGAAATGGACCAACTCACCGAACTCGAAGCTCCTGTTGTTGACGAGGTGTCCGCGAGGAAGCCGCAATGAAGTACATCGACGAATACCGCAACCCGAAACTCGCGCGATCAGTCATTCAGGAGATTCGCCGGATTCAAACCCGTCCATGGGTCATTATGGAAGTTTGCGGCGGACAAACGCACTCGATCGTGAAACATGGCATCGACCGCCTGCTACCGGATGGGGTAGAACTGGTTCATGGCCCAGGCTGCCCGGTGTGCGTTACGCCGCTTGAAACCATCGATAAAGCCCAAGTTATCGCTGCGCAGCCAGACGTAATTTTTTGTTCTTTCGGAGATATGCTTAGGGTGCCCGGTTCGCACGGTGACCTATTCACGCTCAAGTCGAAAGGTGCGGACGTGCGCGTGGTCTATTCGCCGCTCGATTGCCTCAAAATTGCCTACGCGAATCCAGAGAAGAAAATTACTTTCTTCGCAATCGGTTTTGAAACTACCGCGCCGGCGAATGCCATGCTCGTAGATCGCGCGAAGCAGGAAGGCGTAAAGAATCTTTCGATTCTGGTTTCACATTCTCTCGTGCCACCCTCGATCGCTTATATTTTGCAATCGCCACAGAATCGCGTCCAGGGATTTCTCGGTCCCGGCCACGTTTGCGCCATCATGGGTTATCGCGAATACGAACCAATCAGCGAGCGTTACAAAGTCCCCATTGTCATTACCGGATTCGAACCGTTGGACCTTCTACAGGGCACGCTGATGGTCGTCCGCCAACTCGAAGCCGGAAGAGCGGTCACTGAGAACCAGTACTCCCGCGTTCTCGCTCGGGACGGCAACGTAGCCGCGCGCAAACTGGTCAACAACGTATTTGAAGTCTCCGACCGTAAATGGCGTGGTGTCGGCTGGATTCCGAAGAGCGGCTTTAAACTCCGATGGGAATATCGTGATTACGACGCGGAGCGAATCTTCGAAGTGAAAGAGATCGATACCAAGGAACCTGCGATCTGCATCAGTGGGCAAATTTTGAAAGGAATAAAGAAACCGCATGACTGTCCTGCTTTCGGCACAGAGTGCACGCCCCTGACCCCGCTCGGGGCTACTATGGTCTCGGCCGAAGGTGCTTGCGCCGCGTATTATTCGTACGGGCGTCATCTGGAAAAACGAAAAGCTGAAGCTGCGCAATTGGGAGGTGCCGCATGAGCAACCCATCCCTCGCGGTGCCTCCAAAAATCTCGCCACAAGAATGGCACGACAAGGTGATGCGTAAGTGCGACGAGTCCGTGGAGATCAAACAGAAATTCTTTGAGCGCTACGCCAGTCAAATCGGCGAATTGAGCCAAACAATGGCGGAGCGCTTCTCACGTGGGCGTCGCTTATGGGTTATGGGTAATGGAGGAAGCGCGTGCGACGCGCAGCACGTTGCAGTCGAGTTCATTCACCCGATTATTGAGAAACGGCGCGCTCTCCCTGCTCTCGACCTGGTCAGCCAAATTCCTGTGGTGACCGCGATCTCTAACGACAAAGATTTCGCGCGGGTGTTCATCGATCAGATCGAACTGTGGGGTGAGAAAGACGATATGGCTTTAGCAATCTCAACCAGCGGCAAGTCACCCAACCTTATTTATGCACTCGAAAAAGCGCGGGAAAAAGGAATATTAACCATCGCCTTCTCGGGAAAAGATGGCGGGCGCATGCCCGAAGTTTCCGATTACTGCTTTACAGTGCCCAGCTTCAGTATTCACCGCATTCAGGAGTCGCACGTCGCCCTGTTGCACATTTTGTGGGACCTTACCCATGTAGCCATGGGTGAGGAGGACGTGATCTGATGCGCGAAGCCGCAGTCAAAATGCCGTCGCCATCGGAGATGAAAGCAGAGGTGATCGCAGCGACCTCGTTGCCGGGATCAGCGTGCCCTCTGCCAGTCACACAACATGAGCAGATCGTGCTCGGTCACGGCAGCGGAGGCAAGCTAAGTGCGCAGCTAATTGAGACTGTCTTCCTCCCCGCTTTCAGCAATCCAGTCCTTAATAAGCTTGACGACCAGGCGATGCTACAGGTCAATGGCTCGGGGCTGGCGTTCACAACCGATGCATTCGTGGTCACGCCGCTATTTTTCCCAGGGGGTGATATTGGCAAACTCGCCGTCAATGGGACTGTAAACGATCTAGCCATGAGCGGCGCTCGTCCGCTCTACCTGGCTGCGGCGTTCATACTGGAAGAAGGCCTTAGCACAGACGAACTGCGCCGGATCGTGACATCGATGAGCGAAGCCGCGAAAGGCGCGGGCGTTCAGCTTGTCGCCGGGGATACCAAAGTCGTGAATCGCGGGAAGGGCGACAAGATTTTCATTTCGACAACTGGAATTGGAATTCTCGAGAAACCTGTCAACATTTCTGCCGATTGCGCCCGCCCCGGAGACAAGATCATTTTGAGTGGTTATATCGGCGACCACGGAATGGCCATCCTTTCGCAACGGGAAGGACTCGAGTTCGAAGGAGTCATTGAAAGCGATTGCGCTGCTCTGCATGAATTGGTGTGCGACATGCTCGACGTCAGCCTGGATATCCACTGCCTTCGCGACCCAACTCGCGGCGGCGTGGCAACCGTCCTGAACGAAATTGCTTCGCGATCCAAGGTGGGAATGTTGCTGCAGGAAACCGAAGTCCCCGTGCGCGACACCGTACGCGGCGCTTGTGAAATTCTTGGCCTCGATCCACTCTATGTCGCCAATGAAGGCAAATTGGTCGCCATTGTTCCGGGCGATCATGCTGACGCCATCGTGAAACGCATGAGGCAGAACGTCCATGGACGCGATGCTCGCGTTATTGGGGAAATAGTCACTGAGCATCCTGGCATGGTGCTCATGAAAACGGAGATCGGTGGCACGCGTGTGCTCGATATGCTCTTTGGTGAGCAGCTGCCGCGAATCTGCTAAGTGGCAACGGGGTTGCGAACTCATTGGCGTGATAGGAAAAAGCCGTGTCGAGGACGAGAAATTGCAACGTGGCTAGACAAAGGACAACATGGAAACGGTAACTCAGCCGTTAGTGGGAACCACGGGTAAGAAACGAAACCTTGTCGAGATGAGCTGGGATCCTATCACCCGAATCGTCGGGAGCCTCGGGATCTTTACCAAAATCGATTTCGAAAATAAAGAAGTGGCGGAGTGCCATAGCACCTCCTCCATCTTTCGTGGATACAGCGTTTTCATGCGAGGCAAAGATCCACGCGACGCACACTTCATTACCAGCCGTATCTGTGGCATTTGCGGCGACAATCACGCGACTTGCGCCTGTTATGCGCAGAACATGGCCTTTGGAGTGAGGCCTCCCGCTTTAGCGGAGTGGATCATTAATCTCGGCGAAGCGGCCGAGTACATGTTCGACCACAACATCTTTCAGGACAACCTGGTCGGGGTGGATTTTTGCGAGCAGATGGTAAAGGAAACCAATGTTGGACTCTGGGAAAAAGCTCAGCGAAAAGAAGCACCAAATGCCGACAAGCACGGATACAGGACTATAGCCGACATCATGGCGGCGCTAAATCCTTTCACGGGGGATTTCTATCGAGAGGCGCTTGTCATGAGTCGCTTGACCCGCGAAATGTTTTGCCTGATGGAGGGGCGGCACGTGCATCCCTCGACTCTATATCCGGGCGGCGTCGGCACGGTCGCGACCATTCAGCTCTTTATGGATTACCTGACCCGGCTGATGAAGTATGTGGAATTCATGAAGCGTTGCGTGCCGTTGCACGACGACCTATTCGACTTTTGGTATGAGGCGCTACCGGGTTACGAAAAAGTTGGGCAACGTCGAATTCTGCTCTGCTGCTGGGGCGCCTTCAACAATCCTGCCGCTTGCGACTACCGTTACGAGAACATGTCTGACTGGGGCCGCGCAATGTATGTAACCCCAGGAATTATTGTCGATGGCAAGCTCCTCACCAACGATCTGATGGAGGCTAACCTCGGGATTCGCATCCTGCTGGGCAGTTCCTTTTACGATGATTGGCAGAATGAGGAGACGTTCGTCAAGACAGATCCGCTCGGTAATGCGATCGATAAGCGGCACCCGTGGAACCAGACCACAATTCCGCGTCCGCAGAAGCGTGACTTTAACGGGAACTACACCTGGGTGATGTCGCCGCGTTGGTTCGACAAAAGCACAGGCAACTATCTTGCTCTCGACAGTGGTGGCGGAGCGATTGCGCGACTGTGGTCAACTGCGCTCTCGGGACTGGTTGACATTGGCTATATCAAGGCCTCTGGCAGCAGTGTAATTATCAATTTGCCAAAAAGCGCCACTCGCCCAGAGACGACTTTCGAATGGAAAATTCCCCAGTGGAGCAACGCCATAGAGCGCGATCGTGCCCGAACATATTTTCAGGCGTATGCGGCGGCTGCCGCACTCTTCTTTTGCGAAAAGGCAATGGAAGAACTGCACGCGGGACGTTCAAACACCTGCTCTGAGTTCAAAGTTCCCGAAGAAGCGATTGCGTGCGGATTTCACGAGGCCGTGCGCGGCGCGCTTTCTCATCATATGGTGATTCGCGATGGCAAAATCGCAAATTATCATCCGTACCCACCGACCTGTTGGAATGCAAACCCACGCGATGTCTATGGAACGCCGGGTCCTTACGAAGATGCCGTCCAAAACACACCATTGTTCGAAGAAAACGGTCCAGACAAATTCAAGGGCATCGATATCATGCGAGTGGTGCGCAGCTTTGATCCTTGTCTGCCGTGTGGGGTGCACATGTTCCTGGGAAATGGGAAAGTGCTGGAGACGCGGCACTCACCAATGTTTGGCTTGATGACCGGCAAATGAGCTCATCTATGGATGGCAACGATTTCCAGAAATCCACCGAGCGTATTGAGCAGCTCATTCAACGTGTCACATCTTTGAAAGACGAACAGGCGCGGGCTACTGCGCTCGATCTCCTGCAGTCCCTGATGGATTTCCATGCCGCGGCACTCTCGCGGGTGATCGAAGTCCTCTCCGGCTCCGGCGAAGGCAGAAGTGTGCTCGCGAAACTAAACGAGGATCCGCTTATCTGCGGACTCCTGGTGCTCTACGGCATTCATCCGTTGCCCCTTCGACAGCGCGTGGATCGCGCCGTCGAAAAAGCCGGGGAGCAACTTCGAAAGCAAAACGCTACAGTTGATTTGGTCCGCGTTACAGAAACCAGCGTACAAGTAAAGGTGCAGCGTTCGAAGCACGGTTGTTTTTTATCGCCTCAGAAGTTGCGATTCATCGTTGAGCACGCCGTCCGTGAGATTGCCCCCGAAATCGTTGACATAATTGTTGATGGAATTCCCAATTCGGATTCCGCATTCATTCCAGTTGAGATGATTCAGTCACGATCCGAAACGCCGCTATAGCTTTTCGCACATGAACGCAGAGACAGAGATCTCGAAACGAGGAGCCCTTGCAACTTTGCAGCAATTTGTGCGCAAGCCAGAGAGAAGACCGGGCGTGTGTGAGCTATGCGCCGCGCCGATGGGAGCGAAACATCAGCACTTACTGGAAATCGAGAAGCGGCACGTAATTTGCTCCTGCGATTCTTGTGCGGTCCTCCTCGGGGGGAACACGCGCCAGCGCTATCGGCGCATTCCGCGCGACATCGTGCGGCTGCACGATTTTAGGATGGATGACGAACAATGGACCGGGTTATCGGTACCCATTGATCTGGCTTTCTTCGTCCGGAGCAGCACGTGTGATCTCGTAACCGCTCACTATCCTAGTCCAGCGGGACTTATGGAGTCGTCGCTCACTCTAGAATGCTGGAATGTAGTTGTCCAGCGTAATCCTGTATTAAGGCAATTCGCGCCTGATGTCGAGGCGTTGCTGGTAAACCGAGTTGCTGAAAATCGACAATACTATCGCGCTCCGATCGACCAGTGCTTCCGGCTTGTAGGAATTGTCCGCAGACATTGGTATGGAATTTCGGGAGAAACGGAGGTCTGGAAAGAAATAAACCAGTTCTTTCAAGAGCTGAATGAAGGTTGAAGAGGGTGGGATCGAGCGCTTGAGCGAATGCCGGGGGTGAAAGCATGAACCGTGACCTCGCGAAAAAAGTGGCGGACGCGGTCCTTTACGAGGGCTATATGCTCTATCCCTACCGGTTTTCGGCCATCAAGAACCGCCAGCGATGGAGCTTCGGAATTCTTTATCCGCCTGAGTATGCTGAGGTGCGTGCCGGAACTGAAAGGTCGCACATGCACTCTGAATGCTTGCTGCAGGCTCGGGGCAGTGCTGCCCTCCAAGTCCAGCTCCGTTTTTTGCATCTAGTGAGTACGCACGCATCTCACCGCGCCGAAGAACATCTCACTCCGGCAGACACCGACCATGGCGATGCTGAGCTGGCCCAGAGCTGGAACGAAGGCAATGAACGCTCAGTGGAGTTCGAGGTATCAGAGATTCCAGGTGAGCACCAGCTTGATTTTGATTTCCCCGAGGCTCTGACGACTGAACCGTCGCGAGACGAAACCACCTGTTCACCTGTAACTATAGTTCGCATGCAGGCCCGGGTAAGAGGAAGCTTGTCAATTTCAGCTGACAAAATTTCCGACCAGCTCTTAAAGATCACCCTCGACGTCAACAACATGACTCCATCGATCTCCCACACCAGCGATCGCGATGCGGCCCTCCTCCGTTCATTGGTTTCGGCGCATGTAGTCCTCGCTGTGACTGGTGGTCAGTTCGTCTCATTGCTAGATCCGCCAACCGACCTTCACGATGCAGCACAAGCCTGCAAAAACGTCGGCAACTTTCCTGTTCTGGTTGGTGCCAGTGGCGAGCGCAATATGCTGCTTTGCTCGCCCATTCTCCTGTATGACTACCCGCAAGTTGCGCCAGAAAGCGCAGGCGATTTTTATGACGCGACCGAAATGGATGAGATGTTGACATTGCGAGTGATGACCTTAACGGATCAGGAGAAAGACGAGATGCGTCTCGCAGGTGATCGTGCCCGTCAGCTGCTCGAACGTACGCAACAAACTGCGCGGGAACAGCTGATGAGAACACACGGTGTTATTCGAGGGCTGCGCCCATTAAGCGAGTGATCAATGATCGATTGGCGCAATAACGAGAATAGCCCGCAGGCCAGTGTGACAGTCTTCGGAGTTGCTGTAAAAGCTGGAGACCGCGTGCGCTTGTGGCCGCAAAAGAGTGCCGACATCATGGATCTCGCGCTCACGGGCAAAGTTGCCGTCGTAGAAGCGATTGAAAGTGATTTCGACAACCAGGTGCATGTGGCGGTGGTGCTCGACGATGATCCTGGTCGAGACTTGGGAATGTTGCGCCAGCCTGGGCATCGCTTTTTCTTTTCGCCAGAAGAAATCGAACCGCTGGTACAGAAAAACGAGGTTCCTCATGAGAAGTAAAGTCCTGGTGGCTGGCATCGGAAATATTTTTCTGGGTGATGATGCTTTCGGCGTTGAAGTAATTAAGAGGCTTGGCCACCGCCAACTTCCGCCGGATGTGGTTGTGAAGGACTTTGGAATTCGCGGCTACGATCTCGCTTACGCTCTTACGGAGAATTGGGATCTCGTGATCCTCGTCGATGCGTTGGCGCGCGGGGGCTCACCCGGCACACTCTATGTTCTCGAGCCGGAACTGCCGGACACTGACACGTCAGCAATTGCTTTGGACGGGCACGCGATGAATCCGGAAGCTGTTTTGCAATTGGCCACCGCTCTTGGAGGCCATATTTCCCGGCTATTGGTGGTCGGCTGCGAACCACAGAATCTCCAGGCTGATGATGAGGGCCGGATCGGTTTGACAGCGCCGGTACAGGATCAAGTAGAAGAAGCAATCCGCATGGTCGAAAAGTTAATGATTCACGGGCGCAGCCACGCCAAAGTTGCGTAGGAAATAGGCACCAGCGGGGGAAAGACAAGAATGTCACCGGCAATTTAATCAAGTGGGGCAGTATTTCTCGGGTAATGCGCAGTGGTG
This sequence comes from Terriglobales bacterium, assembly GCA_035651475.1. GTDB lineage: Bacteria > Acidobacteriota > Terriglobia > Terriglobales > Acidobacteriaceae > Gp1-AA145. The sequence continues at coordinate 244,421 of DASRFP010000024.1, forward strand.
CGTAAAGAAAGTTGATCTAAGAGCTCACATGCACGAACTCTCCATTGCCCTCAGCATCGTGGACGGCGCGCTAGAAGAACTTCGGCGTAGAGGAGCGACAGAAGCGTCCACGATCCACTTGCGCCTCGGTCGCCTGGCTGGGGTTGACAAAGAAGCATTGCAATTTTCCTACGCTGTGGCGTGCCAGGAAACACCGCTCGCCGGTTCGCGCCTGATTATCGAAGACGTGGATGTCGCGATTTTTTGCCCAGTCTGCAAGAACGAACGCCTCACGAACTCGTTTCCAATTCTAAGGTGCCCAGATTGCGGAGCGCTTGCCGAGGGGGTTGTCCACGGTGAGGAGCTCGAAATTAGAGCAATGGAGATTGCAGGGTGAACCAACCGCGGGTGGTTGAAGTCCGGCGCCAGGTTCTCAAGGAGAACGATCTCCGGGCTCGCCGCCTGCGAGAGCGCTTTCATGCGGTTGGAGTGCAAGTGATCAGCTTGGTTTCAAGTCCAGGCTCCGGCAAAACGGCCTTACTCGAACGACTGCTCACCGACATGAAACGCAAATACCGAGTCGCAGCACTAGTTGGAGATCTCGCGACGGAAAACGATGCAGTTCGCCTCGCGCGTTCCGGAGCGCCGGTGAAGCAAATCAGTACTGGCACCATATGTCATCTTGACGCGCGGATGATAGAAGAGGCTCTTACGGACTGGAGGCTGGAGAATTTCGATTTCCTCTTTATCGAGAACGTTGGCAATCTCGTTTGCCCGTCCAGCTTCGATCTGGGCGAAAACCTGCGACTGGTGCTGGTTTCGACGACCGAAGGCGAGGATAAACCGCTCAAATATCCGACGATTTTCAATACTGCGGATGTTGCCGTAATCACGAAAATGGACTTGGCGGACGCAACGGAATTCGATCTAAAGACTCTTGTGGAGAACATACACAACGTAAGGCCAAGGATGCCAATCTTGCAACTTTCAGCACGAACCGGTCGCGGTTTAGATGAACTGGCGGAATTCTTTGTATCGCGTCGTACAGAGTTGGGGTTGCAGGCAATGTAGTAATCGCTTGCGAGATGTCGTATTTCCCAAAATAATAGAGTTGCTGATCAGTATCGGTTCCACAGAGGCTTACGATTCGAGGCCAGATATTGAGCCAATTCCTCCCAAAATTCGACGAGATCACAGTCCTCTGGATTACTGCTGGCCTTGGTTGCGACGGTGACACGATTTCCCTTACGGCAGCGACTCAGCCCAGCCTAGAGGACCTGATCCTGGGGGCTATTCCAGGACTCCCGAAGGTAAATTTCATTAATCCCGTTCTCGCTTACGAAGTTGGCGATCATTTCATGCACTCATTTCACTGTGCCGCCGACGGGTCGCTTTCGCCGTTTATTTTGGTGATCGAGGGATCGATTCCGAACGAGCAGAATAAGAGCGAGGGCTACTGGGCAGGATTAGGAAGCGATCCCAAATCCGGCCAACCGATTACGACCTGCGACTGGATTGATCGTCTTACTCCGAATGCTTGGGCGGTTGTCGCCGCGGGCACCTGCGCGGCCTACGGTGGCATCCACGCAGTAGATGGGAACCCGACTGGATGTATGGGACTGCCTGATTATCTCGGGAAGGACTGGAAGTCGAACGCGGGAGTGCCTATTGTCTGTGTTCCCGGATGTCCCGTCCAGCCTGACAATATGTCGCAGACGCTGTTGTACCTCTTAAGAATGGCGGCGGGAACTGCGCCGATGATTCAGCTAGATCAGTGCCTACGCCCTAGCTGGCTTTTTGCCGCTACCGTCCACGAGGGGTGTGATCGTGGAGGGTTCTATGAGCAGGCACAATTTGCGGACGACTATGGGCAATCGCAGTGCATCGTGAAACTGGGATGCTGGGGACCAGTAGTGCAGTGTAACGTTGGCAAGCGCGGCTGGATGAACGGAATCGGCGGCTGCCCCAATGTAGGCGGCGTATGCATAGGCTGTACGATGCCCGGGTTTCCCGAAAAATTCATGCCTTTTATGAATCAGCCTCCTGGTTCCCTACTTTCTTCTAATGCAATAGAGGCCTATGGCAGAATGATTCGTGCGTTGCGGGGATTCACTAAGGGTTCGATGAACAAGATTCCGGCCTGGCGCAGGCGCGGTGAACCGTTGAAAACAGAATTAGCTGGGGGGGACCGGTGAGCAGCCCATCGGACAACCGGAAATCACCTGCCGGATCAGACTTCGCCGAGAACATGCTTCTGGAGCTCGGCAGTGCCGATGATGCAATCCGGGAACTGGCCAGCGCATTTCTCGATGACATGCGCGGTGCCCCTCAGACAGAGCGCGGGCCTAAATCCGGAACCGGAATTAGCGAGATCGATGAATCGTCATTGCCGACCATTGAGGCGCGATATCGCGTACTTGTCGAACAAATCCCGGCGGTGGTCTTCATGGCGTTCTTGGATGGCGGCCTAAGTGAAGCCTATGTCAGCCCCCAAATTGAGCAAATGCTCGGCTTCACCCAGGAGGAGTGGCTCGACGACCCGGTGCGCTGGTATCACCAGATTCATCCAGAAGACCGCGCGCGTTGGAGCGCCGAAGCTGCTGAAACTCTAGTCACAGGGAAACCTCTCAGGTCGGTGTACCGCGTGCTTGGCCGCAACGGTCGGATTGTTTGGTTCCGTTGCGAAGCTAAACTTGTCCGCAGGAGAACCGGCGAGCCCTGGTTCATCCACGGAGTTGGCTTCGATATCACGGATCTTAAAGAAACCGAATTAGCGCTTCAGAAAGAAAGCGCCGAGCGCGAACGGCTACAGAAGCTCGAGCTCGATCGCCAGATCGCGAAGGCTGAGCAGACTGAGTCTAAATTGGCAGCGATCGTCGAACATTCCGAGGACGCCATTTTCGGCAAGAATCTAGACGGAATTATCAACAGTTGGAATGCCGCAGCCACCCGATTGTTCGGCTACGAGCCCGATGAGATTATCGGCAAATCAATTTTGCTGCTGGTTCCTGAACATCTCCACCACGAGGAGATGGAAATCTTGGGACGCCTCAGAAAAGGGCAGCATATAGCCCACCAGGAGACTCAGCGACTCACGAGGCGTGGTGACTTGGTTAATGTTTCTCTCACGGTTTCCGCCGTGAAAGATGCTGCCGGTCGAGTAATTGGCGGATCCACCATTGCGCGGGACATCAGCGAAAGAAAGCGGGCCGAAGAAGCGCTGCGCGAGAGTGAGGAGCGTTTCCGGACTATCGCGGAGACTGCAGCTGATGGAATCTTCCGCATTGACGAACAGAGCAGAATCCTGTTTGCCAATCGTGCAGCAGAAAAAATATTCGGCTACACCTCGGATGAAATGGTTGGGAAAGATCTTACGATGCTGATGCCGGAATACTTGCGCGAGGTGCATCGCATGGCTCTCGAACGATACACGCGCACCGGATCGAGACATGTGGATTGGGAAAGGTTTGAAGTTCCTGGGTTACATAAGGAGGGGCAAGAGATTGCACTTGAGCTCTCGTTTGGGGAGTCATTCAAAGGCACGCAAAGGTTGTTTACAGGTTTCGTCCGCGATGTGACCGACAGAAAGCAGATGGAAGAAAAGCTGCGCATCACCGAGAAGCTAGCGGCCACTGGCCGGTTGGCTGCCACGATTTCACATGAGATCAACAACCCGCTGGAGGCCGTGACAAATTACATTTATCTGGCTAGGCGAAATACCTCAGTTCCCGAACAGGTTCGCACTCTCTTGGAGAGCGCTCATCGAGAATTAAAGAGAGTCGCACTTATCGCGCGCCAGACGCTTGGTTTTTATCGGGATACCACGTCGCCAGTCAATGTTGACATACCTGAGTTGCTACGTGAGATCTTCGAACTATACCGCGGCAGGATTTCATATAAAGGTCTTAAGCTTGAAACTCGGTTTCGTGAGACATGCAAGGTTACAGCGTTGCAAGGTGAGCTTCGACAGGTGTTCTCAAACATATTAGTAAACGCCGTCGAAGCTTCCCCTGATAACACTGACGTGATCGTAAGCGTAAAGCCGGTCGTGTCCAGCAAAGATCGGGGAAAGACCGGGGTTCAAATCAGTATTGCGGACAGAGGCGCGGGCATACCCGTTTCCGCGCGCAAACGGATTTTCGAGCCGTTTTATTCAACCAAGCAAAATGTTGGTACAGGCTTGGGATTGTGGGTATCAAAATCTCTCGTGCAAAAACACCGCGGGTGGATTCGATTCCGAAGTAGCACTGCTCCCGGCCGCAATGGAACGGTGTTTAGCGTATTCTTGCCATGCAACACGGGGCCGGCTTCGTTGTCCAGGGCGGCTTGAAACCAGCACCCGAGGAAGACAGATCAATGAAGCGCAGCATACTCGTGGTGGATGATGAACGAAGCATCACCGATACGCTTGTCATGATCTTGACCGAGGCTGGCTTCGATGCAAGGGGTGCGTATAACGGTCTCGATGGCGCGATGCAAGCCCGAGATCAATGCCCGAACATATTACTCAGCGATGTGCTGATGCCAAAGATGGACGGCATTCAATTAGCAATTGAAGTGCTTAAGGCCTGTCCTGAAACGCGGGTTGTCCTTATTTCGGGCCAAGCAGCAACTGCGGATTACCTGGAACGCGCTCGCTCCCGAGGTTACGAATTCGAATTCCTACCCAAGCCGCTTGAACCCGAAGAACTCCTCGCTTACCTTGGTTAGTTTGAAGAAGACCCATTTTTCCGAAGCTCGGCAAGCAAAGTGGCTTGATCAAGGTTGATCATCTTTTGTATTCAGCGGTGTTACCCCGCGGAACTATGGATTCATTCCACAAACGCTTGCAGAAGACCATTAAGCGTTTGGAAGAGCAGAGCGAATTACCCGGACAATGTACGAGACGGACCTTGCTAAGGATCCTATGAGTGCTGCCACCAAATGTTCCCGCAGCAATATGATTGCTTTAACCGCTCCGGGAACCCACGCTCTGAGGAGCGGTCTGCATTGCGAAATTTGCTCGATAAATTGGTGCTCGTGCGAGTGCCCGTATCAGCGGTTAGTCGTGACCGTCCAATACCGGTTCAAGCATTTGCAAGAACTGAACTTTTCCATCAGATGCATGTTCACCGATATTTTGTGGCAAGGTTGGAACTGACTGATCGCACTGGATTTGCCTGCCCTGCCTTGCCTCAGATGCGATGTAAGGAAGTAAAAGAAACTTGAGTCAGTGTGCGGAGACAACCGCCGTAGGTCATTGATTTATCAAAGCACCATCACTAGCGAGAACTTGTGGACAGCAATAACCGTTCTCGGTGCTGCTGATGATCTGAAAAGTCTGGCTTCAGCCCGCAAAGTGGTCGTCGGGCTGAGACGCGAAATCAAGATAAAGAGGTGGATCGAACCGCGATGGGGATCATACGCGCTCTGGAGCATACGACCCGTAAAAGTCGAATTGTGGCTGAAGAACGTCGCTCTAGCTCCGGGATCCCGCTGCAAAATACGGAACCTCATGAGCAACCATGGACGTCGGTACGACCTTTGCGAACGGAACCCGATTGAATGGGTTCGTCAAAGCGGGAAACGAAGAAGTTTCCCGGATATTCTTTCTACGAACGAAGTACAAAGCTTGGTCGCCAATCTCCGATTCAGAGAACGCACCCTGGTCTTGTTGGCCGTCACCAAAGGTCTTCGAAGAAGCGAGATCTTCGCGCTGAAATGGAAGGATGTTGACTTTCACGCGAAACATATCCACGTTGTGCGCTCGATCGTCCAGAAGGTCGTTGGCATCTGCAAAACGGAAAGCTCCCAAAAGCCTGTTCCCGCCCACGATGATTTACTGCAAGCGCTACGCGAATGGCACGTTCAGACGAAGTACAAGTCGCTGGAGAATTGGCTTTTCGCGAGTCCAGTTCATCGAGGCCGATGGCCTTACTTGGCACAACAGATCATGCGAAATTATATCCATCCCGTCGCGCGAAAGCTGGGCATCAGCAAGCAAATCGGCTGGCACACTTTTCGGCATACATATCCACGCTGCTTCGATCTACCGGTCGCCGAACTGAAGATCATGCAGGAACTACTACGCCACTCGACCATCCGCGTGACGCTATTCTGTGCCTTTTTGTGCCTGCGCCAAAAATGAGGTACAGCAGGTAAGCCATTGAAAGAAATGGCGGGGACGACGGGACTCGAACCCGCGGCCTCTGCCGTGACAGGGCAGCGTTCTAACCAACTGAACTACGTCCCCACTCGCCAAATCAACGGGGCGACTGGAGTTTGTTCAAACCTAACCCCAAACACCCGAGAACTCTGGTCTGAGCCAGATATGAAAATATCCTAACAGCTTCGCGCATAACACGAAAGGCACGCACGGACGCTCATCGCACCAGTGGTCGCCAAATCTTCTACCGGGGTGCGACAGCAGCGCAGCCACCAAAATCTGGGAACGTCAGCGATGAATGCTTTCCAGTGTACTTCGGCGAGAACTAGCTTGAACTATGGGGGTGACTTGGGCGGAGTGCGCTTGTGCAATGAATTGTACAGAAGAGTCTAGCAATATGAGGGCGATGTCAGATAACGATCAATGGCGAGGATGCATGGTCACGCTTTGGCCGGAGCTTGACAAGGGCTTCGACCACACAATCACCGCGCGGAAGTTTGATACGCTTGTTCGTTCGAGCCCAAAACGTTCGTGAGAAAAATCCTTCTCATCCTCCTGACATTGCCCATTCTTGCCGGCCTCGCCTGGTGGTATTTCCATGAGCAACAGATCTCCAATTTTGATCCTGCATACCGCGAATACGCTTACGTCACGAATGGCAAGAGCAACACGGTTTCTGTGATCGACCTCCGCGACTTTCGTCTGGTCAAAACTCTACATGTCGGAGATGGGCCAACGGGAATTGCCGCCAACAGCAAGAAGAATGAAATTTACGTCGTAAACAGCGGCTCCGCAGATGTGAGCATAATCAATGCCGAAAACAACTCGATTGTCACTACGATCGGCGTGCACGGCGCTCCATACTTCATCGATATTTCTCCAGATGGCAAACGTGCTTATGTTGCGAACTCCGCTTCTGACAATGTTTCCGCGATTGACTTGGACGTGCGGAGGGTCATCGCAAGCATTCGGGTCGGCAAAGGGCCCGGTCTCGCGCGAGTTTCGCCGGATGGAAATACGGTCATCGTGACGAACCGTAACGGTGACTCGGTCTCCTTAATTGATGCGAAGAGATTCGTTGTCCGCAATACCATTCCGGTTTGCCATCAGCCAACCGACGTTGCAGTCCTCCCCGATAACAGCAAAGCTTTTGTTGCTTGCTCCGGCTCAGGCCAGGTCGCTTCAATAGACTTGAAGGCAGACAAGCTTCTGGACTTGCTCGATGTTGGAAAAACTCCCGTAAGCCTTGCGTTAAAGCCTGATGGCGGCGAGCTGATCGTGTGCAATTTTGATTCCGACACTATTTCGATAATCGAGACCACCACGGACGAGGTCAGCGGAAGCTATCTGGTTGGAACTCACCCATCGCGAGGCGTAGTTTCAGCTGATAACTCCCGGTTTTATGTAAGCAACTTTGGATCAGATTCAGTTGCCGTCTATGACATCGATATGGGTAAAGTCATCGCGTCATTGCCAGTGGGAACGGCACCCGATGGACTCGCGCTTTCGCCGACCCAGAATTATTTGTTAGTCCTTGATTCGCAGTCCGGCGATGTTGCGATCATTCAGAAACGAAAGCCTCGGAAACTCGAACCCGGAGAATATCGCTTGCTTACTCTCGTTCCCGCCGGCGTGCAGCCGAATAACATTGTCGTGAAAGCGTTTATGGCGCAAACGGGTAGATAAGAGAAAAGAAGATCCTTGCTGAAGAAGAGGAAGTTCCCGAGATCAGAGAATACGCTAGGAGTTTGCCCCGCAGCACTTCTTATACTTCTTGCCGGAGCCACAGGGGCAAGGATCGTTGCGCCCGACTTTCGCCCCGCTGCGCACAACCTGCTGCACTGTCTGACGATCGCCTGCACCAGCCATGCGAGCATGTTCTAGCTCACGGCGTTTGCGCCGCTGGAAGGCCTCCTCAAGGTCATCGACGGAAGTTGAAACTCCACGCGGCGGACGGCTTCCATTGCCGTCGCCATTTGAAGGCGAATGGGTTACCGATGCTTCCATTCCCTGTGCAGCAGCAGTTTCCCGCGTGATGATTTGCATCAGGTACAGATACCGCGTGGTGTCTTCCTGGAAGCGCTGCATCATGTCTTCGAACATGTCGAACGATTCACGCTTGTATTCGACCAGGGGATCTTTTTGTCCGTAGCCACGCAGACCAATGCCCTCTTTCAAGTGATCCATGTTGAGCAGGTGGTCTTTCCACTGCTGATCGAGCACGCTCAACATGATCATGCGCTCGTGGTAGCGCATTGCATCCGGGCCGATGAGTTTTTCTTTCGCCTCGTAGCGCTCTTTCAGCTTGTCGAAAATGGCATCGCCGAGTTCTTGTCGGTTCAACGTCTCGGGCTTCATGCCTTCGGCGAGAATGTCCACACCGAAACGAGTGAAGATTGCGTCCTTCAACCCTTTGATGTCCCAGTCAGCCGCGTGAACTTTTAGCCCAGCATATTGATCAAGCAGATCACTCAGAATCCCTGCAACATAGTCTTCAAGGATCAAATCCTTCTGGTCGACGCCTTCAAGCAACTGCCGCCGCAAGCCGTAAACCGCCTCGCGCTGCTTGTTCATGACATCGTCGTATTCGATCAGGTGCTTGCGGGACTCGAAATGCTGCGCTTCCACTGCTTCCTGCGCCTTCTCGATTCGACGGCTGATGAGCTTCGATTCGATCGGCACACCTTCTTCCATCCCAAGCCGTTCGAGCAGTTTGGATACCCACTCTTTGGCGAAGATGCGCATCAAGTCATCTTCGAGAGAGAGATAGAAGCGCGAAGCGCCGGGATCGCCCTGGCGCCCGGCGCGCCCGCGGAGCTGATTATCAATACGCCTGGACTCGTGGCGTTCCGTCCCGAGAATGAATAACCCGCCGGCATGAATGACCTGATCATGCTCGGCGTCCGTTTGCTGCTTGTCGCGTGCAAAGATCTCGTTCCACTGATCGGTCGCAACCGCATACTCACTTCCCGCGTAGTACCAGACGGTGCTCTTCGTATCATCCAGACCATCTTGAATCTTTCCTTGTGCGGCACGCAGAGGTTGCGCCAATCCTTTTTTCACGCACTCCTGCTTCGCCATAAACTCAGCGTTGCCGCCTAACAAAATGTCAGTGCCGCGCCCCGCCATGTTGGTGGCGATCGTCACCATGCCTTTGCGTCCAGCCTGGGCGACAATCTCGGCTTCTTTTTCGTGATATTTCGCATTCAGGACGACATGCTTGATACCCTTTTTCTTCAACAACTCAGACAAGCGTTCCGACTTTTCAATTGAAGTCGTGCCCACCAGAACCGGCTGTCCCGCAGCATTCAGTTTCTGAATTTCATCGGCAGCCGCAAAGTACTTTTCTTTTTCCGTTCGGTAAACCAGATCTGAATTTTCAATACGGAGCAGAGGCTTGTTCGTCGGAATGACCATCACGTCCAAGTTGTAAATCTTGCCGAATTCTGTGGCTTCGGTCTCCGCCGTACCCGTCATGCCAGCGAGTTTCTTGTACATGCGGAAATAGTTCTGGAACGTGATCGTTGCCAGAGTCTGGTTCTCGCGCTCGATTTTTACACCTTCTTTGGCTTCGACCGCCTGGTGCAGACCATCCGACCAGCGCCGCCCCGGCATCAGTCGTCCCGTGAATTCGTCAACGATGATGACCTCACCGTCCTTCACCACATACTCAACATCCCGGTGATAGAGAGCATGCGCTTTAATCCCCGTCTCAACGTGGTGCTTTAGATCCCAGTTCTCCGGATCAGCAATGTTGCCGATGCCGAGCAGTCCCTCAACTTTTTCCCAGCCCACATCGGTGACCGTAATGTTTCGGTGCTTCTCGTCGACGGCGTAGTCTCCGGTCAGGATTACTCGCTGCGGGTCGTCACCTGTCTCAAGCAGTTCCTGGCGCAGCCTCTCCTCATCTTCGGCCGGAACCTTCCCATCATCGAGGAGCCTTCGCAGTTCCGCCGGTGTAAACTCTTCGCCACTTCGAAGTTTAGGGATGATGCGGTCGACACGCGCATACTTGTCGGTTGATTCTTCGCTCGCGCCCGAAATGATCAGTGGGGTTCGCGCTTCATCGATCAGGATGGAGTCGACTTCGTCAACGATTGCGAAATTGTGCACCCGCTGCACACAATCCTTAAGGTCGAACTTCATGTTGTCGCGCAGGTAGTCGAACCCGAATTCGTTATTTGTGCCGTAAGTGACGTCGGCTGCATAGGCATCCCGGCGCTGCTGATCATCCAGATCGTGAACAATGACGCCGACCGTCAGCCCGAGAAAGCGATAGAGCTGGCCCATCCATTCGGAGTCGCGCTTGGCGAGATAATCGTTGACGGTGACCACGTGCACGCCGCGTCCGCCGAGCGCATTCAAATAAACCGGAAGCGTGGCAACCAGCGTTTTGCCTTCGCCGGTCTTCATTTCAGCGATCTTGCCCTGGTGCAACACCATGCCGCCGATCAACTGCACGTCGAAGTGCCGCATGTTGAGCACACGGCGGCCGGCCTCGCGCACTACGGCAAAAGCCTCTTCAAGGATTTCGTCGAGCACATCGTTCGTCGCTTCGAAACGCTGTTTGTCGAGCTCCTTTATCCGATCGAAGTCGGCGTCAGGCTCATCGGGAATGCGGCTGAGGCGTTCTTGAATTTTCTTCCGGAACTCGTCAGTCTTCGCGCGCAGCGCTTCATCCGAGAGCTTTTGCATCTCAGGTTCAAGCGCATTAATGGCAGCCACGCGCGGCCGCAGGCGCTTAACTTCGCGCTCGTTTTTGGTCCCAAAGACCTTGCCTAATGCTTTGTCAATCAAATCCGGAATCCTTCGAAAAAACAGCTCCGCCCACGGTAGAGCCTAACATATTAGATGCCACACTCCAGGGTTTGACGCTCACGCTGATGTCCATCGAAGGCGAGCGATTTACTCTCCAAACATAGGCACCTGCCGCAGATCCGTCGGCCGCCGCTGGCGTTTGCTCGCGCCAATCACTGCCAGGACGGTAAGCGACTCCAATGCGCCCCTTGGCACAAACATTCGCTGAACATTGGAACGCAGGTCAGGCGGGTTTATCAGAAATCCTTCCGCCGTGGTCAGACTGAGATCATTGGGCATGAGCCCTTCTAGTATTTCTCCGTCCCTAAATTTAATTCGCACCCATAAACCTTCGGCCCGGGGTCTTGTGGTAAATGTTTTGCGGGACAGGGAATCGGAGTCGCTGAACTCTCGAACAAAAAACACGCACTTGATGTCGGAGAGTTCGATAGCGACAACATTGCCGGCGGTATTCAGAAGCTCCAGCTTGCCTTCACGCACAAAATGCGCCGGTGCAACGTACCCGTTCACCGTGTCGCGATCAATCTTGCGGACAATCACTTTCTTGTGCGTCGAAGGCATGCGGAAACTTGGTCATTTCGTAATTTGGTAATTGGGTAATCAAACGGCAAGGCTCTGGAACGAGGAGTTTTCAAACAAAATTACCCAATTATTTAATTACACAGCCTTTGCCCATCGTCTCACTTCCAGGCGAAAAGCGGGAGGAATCCAGCTTCATAGTAGCCAAAACAATAACATTGTGTTATTTTTTGTAGTTCATTCGGCCTCTCGAAATGAAAGTAACCCTCGAATTCATAACGACTTACAGGCTAATTTCCAGATTTCCACAGCCGACCCTGTGGAAAAGTGGGCGAACTCCGCCGCACCGGTTGGTCGGCTTCCTACAAGGAGTAAGTTCGTCGTAGTTTGTCAGTTCACTACCGAGAATGGCTGATTACATCTACACAATGGAACTCCGGCTGACGCCCAATCAGCAAAAAGGCGTCACTCTGGTTCAGGATATTTCGCGCAATGCCGGAATGAATGTTTATCTCACCGGCGGTGCCGTTCGCGACATCATCAGCGGATTCCCAATCCGCGATCTGGACTTCACCGTTCAGGGCAATCCCGTAAAGCTGCAAAAAGAATTTGAGCGAGCGGGTGCCGTGATCGGGGGCTCGGATGAAGATCTCAAGATTCTGTATTTGACGCTTCCCGGAGGCGTTCGCGCAGAAATCAGCAGCTCCCGAACCGAGAAGTACGAGAAGACAGGCAAGCCTCCGGTAATTGGTCCCGCCACCATCATCGAGGACCTGCGCCGCCGTGATTTCACTGTGAATGCGATGGCGCTCTCGCTGAATCCGGGCTCTCGCGGGCTGTTGATGGATCCGTTTAACGGCGCCGCTGACATCGAGGCCAAGCTCGTCCGCATCCTGCATAATTACGCCTTCCTCGAAGACCCCTCGCGCCTGATTCGAGCATGTCGCTTTTCTGCGCGATTCCACTGGCCAATGGAAGAGCGAACCCAGGCCCGCTATGACTCGGCCAAAGAAAATAACTACATCGAATACATCACCAATCGGGCTATCGGATACGAGTTCGAACAACTCGCATACGAAGACGATCCCCTGAACGTAATACGCCTGCTCGAAAAAGAAGGATGGCTCAAGGTTCTCAGTACGCATTGGACCAGCGCCAAAGTTGACGTAAACGGCCTGACCGAGCTGATGAAGACCCGTCAGCTCATGAATGAATTCGGCTATGGACCTGATCCGGCTGCTGCGGTCTTGTATTTTCTTACCGATAAGCTTAGCGATAAAGAAATCGCGGACATTCGCAAGCTCATTCCGCGAAAAGATCTGGTCGAAGCCTGGCGGGATATTCAAGGTCATGCCAAAGAGTTGGCCAAGCGGCTCACCAGCAAGGAAGCGTCCACCCCCTCACGCACGTGGAAGCTGCTTTCAAATGCCCGACCTGAAATGGTTCTGTTCCTCACAGTAACGGCGCGGCAGCAGGCAGTGGAACAAAAGCTCAAGAATTTTTTCACCAAATGGCGCGAAGTCCAAAAGAAAGTTCCCTTGCCAGAGATGACGGAGCTGCTGATTACCCCGCAGTTGCCGGAATATCCCAAAATCGCCGACGAAGTTTTCATGCTGCTGCTTGACGGCAAGCTGCGGTCGCGGACCGAGCGGTTGAATTTCCTGAAGCCCCTTGCGCCGCCACCTCCACCGCCACCTCCGCCGCCACGGCGAGGTCGCGGAGCAAAAGCGGCAGCACAGGCGGAGGCACAGTCCCAGGCACCCGCAACAGTAAAAAAAGGAAAAGGACAAGCTGCTACTGTCACTGCGGCCGCCGGTAAACAGCAAAAAACTCAACCGGCAGCTACAGCCCCGGCCAAGGGCGCCGACAAAGCAAAATCTGCAAAGCCGGCACCGAAAGCTGCGCCAGCAAAGCCCGTCGCAGCCAAACCTGCGCCGGCGAAAAAATCCGCTGCAAAGCCGGCGAAGAAGTCCAAACGACGCTAACTCGCTTCCCCTGGCCTACATAGCAAGCCCGAAGCTCGGATGGCGGTAGGTTCCGTTGATCCGCACCGGAATAATTTTTTGGTGTTCTTGCTTCTTGACGAACGGCTCTAGAGCTTTTGCGAAAGCCGCTTTAATTCCTGAAGTTGCCTTTGTCAGGCTCGCCTCGGTTCGCAATGTCCCCTGCAAATTGAGGCGCTGATTCAACAGGTTGTAGGTTCCGTGTAGTTGCGCCGATGCGTCGCCTTCCCGGATGTCTAAAGATGAGAGATGCGCAACGCCACTAGTAAGATTAACCCGGCCATCTATCTGAGCTTGCTCATCTACAGGCGCCTTCTGATGTGGCGTCTCGGCAACCTTGTTCATCCGCAACTTCGTTTGCGGATTAGTCAAGCCCACATTTGTGACTCGAAAATCACTCGTCAAATGAATTTTTTGCAGGAAGCGCTGCTGTCCCGAGGGAATCACGACATGCATTCGAAATTGAATATTGCCTGTGATCGGCGACTTCGGGCTGCTGATGAATGGGTAAAACGTGTCTTCAATTCGTCCATGGTCGCAAGTGAGTTGAATCACGGCTGCGCGCTTTCCATCATCCTGGCGGCCCATATTTCCCTGAGCTTGAATTTCGTCCCGCCCAAACTTCGCTGAGACGCGCGGTAACAGCATTTCTCCTGTGACGGCGTTCACTTTTGCTTCGAATTCAGCCGTCAAGGGCTGCTTGTGGTGGGTAGAAGTGACCTCGAACTCAGGGCTGTTTGCTTGCCCGCGAACATCGATCTCTTTGAAACTACCAGCGAAAGTCCCGGTGGAACTAATTCTTCCTCCAAGAGCTTGAAGAACTCCGAGATCGGCACTCTGCAACGAATATTTTCCTGACACCGGCGTGACGGCCGCATCTGACTGGCTCCAGGGACCGAATTGTCCAGAGGTTCGAATCAATCCGGCGGGCAACGGATTTTCGAATGCTGCAGAAAACTTAGTGGTTCCCGAATCGCCGAGATTCTCCAGATGGAATTGATGAAAGACAAATCTTAAGGGCTTGCGGTCGTTGCCCTGTGGAATTTCAAGAACTGCGTCATCCGCCACAAATTTATCGATTGTGACTCGCTGTCCTGAAGATCTCGCTTCAGCAATATCCGATCGCCCCAGTTCGATCCGCGCCCCATCCGCTCGTAAAAGACTGAGATGATGGCGGAACAAGCCCAGCAAACTACTACGAATCGTCAATTGTCGAATCGAGATCAGTTCAGTGTTGGAATTGTTGCGTTGAAAAATTACATTCTCAACGACGCACCCCGGCGGGAAATACTTTGTATGGAAGCGACCAAAATGCACGCCCGCCGACAGGTTCGCCCCGAGTTTCGCGCGCACGGATGCCTCGGTAAATGGCCAGTACCGCAGGAGGAAAAAAGCACCGGCAACGAAGATGACAACTAGAACAACAATCGTTACGGTGAGGATCTTTTTCGTGCTCCGACCAGGCGGCGTGGGTAATTTAGATGAGGGCATTACAGTCTTTGCAGAAAAGGTCAGCTCGCGACTTCTCGCACGGTTTTCGAGTCTATGATTCTCTTCCTCACCTGTCGTTTGCCCGCAACCTAAGCAGCCGGATCAGGATCGCCTCACAAATTGGCGTGAGCACCTTGCGCGCGTCATTCACATCTAAATTAAGCGATGCCTACGCTTATCAATATCAACACTGCAACTATAAAGGACCTCACCCAACTGCCGGGCATTGCCAAGAATGTCGCATACCGTATCGTCAATCACAGAAAACGTCATGGGTACTTCACACATTGGGAGGAGTTGCTCGAGGTAAAAGAATTCCGCGCCGATTCGCTTGCGGAACTCAAGATGCGCGCGACGATAGATCCGCCTGAAGGCATTCTGAAAGAAGAATTCGGGCCGCGCCGCATCAAGCCGAGTCAAACTGAGCGAGTCACCAAGAAGCCCAAAGGGTATACAAAATCTATCCGTGGGACCCGCAGTCCTGCCGGCTGAAACCTGGTGCATGAACCACGCCACAGCGAGCGCGAGTCCGGGGCAGTTCGCACTATAATTTGCTGTCATGAGTGGCTCACTGCAGCTGTACAAAGCCCACAGGTGCAGCTTCCATCCGGGGCGCGAGGATCCGTATCTTCGACTAGGCGCTGCAACTATCTTTGTTCGCGATCCGGACCGAAGCCTGCATTTTTATCAGGAGCAGCTCGGCTTCCAGTTGGCCTTCGACAACGCAGGTCCACGCGGAGACCGTTGGCTGAGCCTGTCCCCACCAGACGGTACCGCCCTTCTTATTCTGGCCACCCCCGAGAATTCAGAAGAAGACAATCTCGTGGGTCGGCCTACGGAGATCGTCTTTCTGACCGAGGATGTGGAAGCGGTTTTCAGACAATGGCGTGAACGCGGCGTCCACTTCGATCATGAACCTCGTTGCCAATCGTCCGGAGTAATTTCTACGTGCTTCAAAGATATCGACGGTAATTCTTTTCGTCTGGTCAGCACGGCGCAAGTCATTGATGAGGTCAGAGCGGAACGCCATTCACACGTCAAACGACACGAGGCCGAAACACGCGCCGCTCATGATCTGGCACTTGCCAGGCAAGTGCAAAGCCGGCTTTTTCCGCAAATAAAGCCAGTGGCGAACACGCTCGAGTATGCCGGCACGTGCATTCAGGCACGCCAAGTTGGTGGAGATTATTACGATTTTCTTGATCTTGGCCGTGAGCGGTTGGGATTGTTGGTAGCCGATGTTTCCGGCAAAGGCACGGCCGCCGCGCTTGGAATGGCTAATCTGCAGGCGCATCTACATAACCAGATTTCCACCTATTGGAGTCGCCCTTATGCGCCGCTCGTTTTAAACCAGCCGGAACGTTTCTTGCGCTCCGTGAATTCGCTTTTTCACGAAAGTACAACGGATGAGGTATACGCCACTCTCTTTTTCGCTGAGTACGACGACAAATTAGCCCGCTTGCGCTACGCAAATTGTGGACACCTTGCAGGTGTTTTAGTACGGGACGACGGCCGCATTGAAACTCTCGACTCAACCTGCACCGCGGTGGGACTCTTCAAAGATTTCAGCTGTGTGGCGGATGAGCGCACCTTATTGCCAGGAGACACCCTCGCCCTCTTTACCGATGGCGTAACTGAGTCGGTGAACGAACAAGGAGATGAATTTGGCCCCGAGCGCCTGGCGAATGCGCTGACTGAACATCGCGATTTGCCGTCGCATTTGCTACTGTCTTCCCTTCTGCAGCAAATCCAGCAATTCGGAACGCCGGAGCAAAACGACGACATCACACTGGTCGTGGCTCGTCGCCGCAAGGGCTAACCGTGTCCTTTTAGCCGATCCAGAGCCGCTATAATTGCGACAGTTAGCAGCTCGCTGCTTTCGCAGCGATCTTTTCGGAATGCGATTTTCGGGCGTGTCGTTTTTCGGGCGTAATTGTTTTCAGGTGTAACACATGGCGAACATCTGGCTCCGGGTGGCTTTGGCTCTTTACGGACTCGGGTTGCTCTACATCCTCGTAGCCCTCACTCGGACAAAGAAGATCCTTAACAGTCTGGCTCTTCATGCCGCTTACCTTGGCATGGTCTTTCATTTCGTAGCCATTGCAGAAACCGTAAACCAATCCGGCGAACTGAGCCTCGCCTCACTGGCACTAGCGGCATCGATTCTAGGCTTCCTGATCATGGTGGTTTTCCTGCTTGTGTACATGGTTTACCAGACCACGTCGCCAGGAATCGTCGTCTTCCCTGTCGTCTTCTTACTAACATTTGTCGGTGCAAGCGGCCAGGAGCCCTTTGTACTTACGTCGGAATCCGCGCGGCAGGGCTGGCTCATTGCCCATATTTCGCTGATCTTTGCCGGATACGCTGCTCTGGTCTTGAGCTTTAGCGCGAGCTTAATCTATCTGATCCAGGAAAACACTTTAAAGGCAAAACGCCCGGGCGGCTTGTTTTCGCGCCTGCCTGCACTTCAGGTGACTGACGAAATCGGTTTTCGTTCGCTTCTCGTGGGGTTTCCATTTACGACGGCTGGACTTGCCATTGGCTTGATGCTCGCGCAGGCGAGATTCGGCCACATCGAGTTTCAAGATCCGAAGATTTTGCTGTCTCTGCTCACCTGGGTTGTGTATCTCGTCCTGGTTTACACCCGTTGGAGCGCCGGTTGGCGCGGACGCCGCGCAGCATACTTGGCGGCAGGAGTATTCGCCATGGCCGTAGTCGCCTGGGCGGCCAATTATTTCAGCGCGGTGCACAGGTTGGCTCGCCCATGAACTTTCAGCTCATTGGCGTGAATCATAAAACTGCGCCGGTCGAAGTGCGCGAGCAGCTCGCCATTTCCGAGAAGAACCTGCCCGAGTCACTGCAGCAGTTGCTTCGCATCGATGGTGTCCGTGAAGGCATGATCCTTTCCACCTGCAACCGTGTTGAGGTTCTGGCAAACACCTCGAACGGCAGCACCGACCTTCGCCAGTTCCTGCACCAGCATTTCAGCTTGGAGCCCTCCTCATATGCGCCGCATTTATATGAATATCGGCAGCGCGATGTTGTGCGGCACGTATTCAGGGTGGCATCGAGTCTCGATTCGATGGTCGTTGGCGAGCCACAGATTTTGGGCCAGGTGAAGGAAGCTTACGCAACAGCTCGCGCGGCGGGAGCCGTGCAGTCGTATCTTGATCTGCTGCTTACCCGCGCCTTTGCGGTTGCAAAACGTGTGCGCACAGAAACTGCCGTAGGATCATCGTCGGTGTCTATTGCCTCGTGTGCTGTTGAGCTAGCTGAGAAGATCTTCGGTTCTTTGGAAGGCAAGCAAGTGTGTGTGGTGGGTGCAGGCAAAATGTCCGAGATTGCCGCCCGGCATCTGCTGGCCCGTGGCGCAGGGCCGGTCTTCGTCGCCAACCGTACCTATGAGCGGGCACAAACTCTGGCCGCGAAGTTCGGTGGAAGCGCAATTCGGTTCGATGACCTCTACGAAAAATGCGAACAAGCGGACATCGTAATCACCTCCACTGGCGCTCCCGTGGCGATCTTCCAACGCGAACACGGAGAACGTTTTCTAAACCGGCGTAAGAACCGTCCAATGTTTTTTATCGACATTGCTGTTCCCCGCGACGTTGATCCGGAGATGAACAAGCTCGGCGGAATTTTTGTCTATGACATCGATGATCTGCAGGGGGCAGTTAGTTCCCATACCGCGGAACGAAGCCGTGAAGCCGAACGCGCCGAGAAGATCGTCGAGGACGAGGTGCAGCGCTTTCACACTCGCGTCCAGTCGCTGCATGTGGTGCCGGCGATCGTTTCCCTGCAGGATTACGTGGAGACTATTCGTCAGGCCGAGCTTGATCGCGTGCGCGGACGTTTAGGGCACCTCTCGCCGGAGCAGGAGCATGCGATCGAAGCCCTTACTCGCGGAATCGTGAATAAGATTCTGCACACGCCGATCACGCGCCTTAAGTCTGCGGCTGCCGATCCGGAGATAACAACGCTTGTCGAAGCATTCCGGAAAATTTTCAATCTGGAAGACCGCCGGTTCCTCGAAGATCATGCTGAGAAAAATGTCGTCGCAGAAGCCGATGCAGCTTCTCAATTGAGGAGCCGCTGATTGCGCCTGCGAATCGGGTCTCGCGGATCGCAGTTGGCGCTGTGGCAAGCAACTCACATCGCGGATCGCCTGCGCGAACATGGGCACGAAGTCGAAATCGAGATCATCCACACGACCGGCGATAAGATCACTGATGTAGCGCTCTCAAAAGTCGGCGCCAAGGGGATGTTTACAAAGGAAATCGAAGAGGCATTGACCGGCGGTCAAATTGATCTGGCGGTGCACAGCCTGAAAGACTTGCCGACGGAGCTCTCGAATGAATTCGAGCTTGTCGCGATTCCCACGCGCGAAGATCCACGGGACGCATTCTGCTCAGTAAAATATTCTGCCATTGAGGAACTGCCGCCGAATGCCTGCGTTGGCACCAGCAGCTTGCGCCGGGAAGCTCAACTGAAAGCGCTACGGCCCGATGTGCAAGTTCATCCACTTCGCGGAAATGTCGACACTCGTCTCCGAAAGCTCGGATCGGGCGAGTATGACGCCATCATTCTGGCAATTGCCGGTCTGCGTCGACTTCATAAGACAGATCTAGTCCGCCAAATCATCCCTATTGAATTAATGTGTCCGGCTGCCGGCCAGGGGGCGCTAGCAATCGAAATTCGTCGTGAAGATTTCGATGCACAAAAGGCGGTAAAAGTCCTAGATCATGCCGAAGCCCGCACGGAAACGACGTGCGAGCGTGCGCTGCTACAGAAACTCGGCGGTGGTTGCCAGGTCCCCATTGGCGCAAATGCGCGATTTACAAACGGAGCTTTACATTTGCAAGCCGTCGTCGCCAGTCCCGACGGGCGTCGAGTTCTGCGCGATTCAGGCGACGGCAACGATCCGGAGAAGTTAGGGTTATCCATCGGACAACGTTTGCTGAACCGCGGCGGCACGTCGATTCTCGATTCGGTTTACGGCAGGCAAATCGCCGCTCCACAGCAACCATGAGTATGCAAGAACAACCGCTTGCCGGGGTACGCGTGCTCGTTGGGCGTGCCCGCCAACAACTAAGCCAGCTTACCGAGCAACTCAAGAAGCAAGGCGCTGAAGTCATCGAGATCCCTTTCATAGAAATTCGCCCGCCTGGTTCCTACGCGGCGCTTGATAGCGCAATCAGACACATCGCTCATTACGACTGGCTCGTGCTTACGAGTGTTAACGGCGTTGAGGCACTTGCTTCTCGTCTGAAGCACCTGAGAATCCCTCTCGACCAATTCGCGGAATTGCAAATCGCCGCCATCGGCCCGGCAACGGGTCAGGCGATAGAACGGCTCGGGCTTGAGGTATCTGTAGTGCCGCGAGAGTACGTAGCGGAGGCTGTGGTCGAAAGCATGCGTACAAAAGTGAGAGGCAAGCACGTGCTCTTACTTCGCGCCAAGGTCGCCCGGGATGTGATCCCCCGCGAGTTCCAGCAACTGGGCGCGACAGTCGACGTAATCGAAGCCTATGAAACTGCAGTGCCGGCATCAGCACGCGAGGAACTACTGGCTGTGATGAGCGACCCCGACAGCAGGCCACAGGTCGTAACATTCACAAGTTCATCTACTGTTCGCAATTTTGTGGCGCTGCTGGGCGGGCGGGTGCGCTTCGCCCAGATTATCCCGGACGGGATTCAATTCGCCTCAATCGGGCCAGTCACCTCGGCAACGCTGCGGGAATTCGGACTATCGGTGCACATTGAGGCTGCAGAGTACACAATTCCAGGATTAGTTAGGGCCATTACGAAAAGAAGCATCCAGTCGGGTTCGTAGAGTCACTCCACCCTGCACCCGCAATCCGCAGGTGGTACGTGTGCCTTCAAAAAATCAGTGACTCGCCGATAGGCATCAATCTGGTTTTCCACACGTGCGAATCCGTGACCTTCGTCTTCATAAATTTTGTAATCCGCGACTCCGCCCCGCTTTTTAATTGCGTCCACCACTTGGATCGTTTCTTCCTTCGGACAGCGCGGATCGTGGCCTCCAGCTAACAAAAACAGCGGCGCCTTGATCCGATCAACAAAAAAGAACGGCGAGCGCTCGCGGAAAAACTCCGGATTCTTTTCGGGATCACCCATGGTCGCGCGATCCGACTGTTGCAAGATCGGGTCCTCGTTCGCAATTTCCGTGAACCAATTCACGAACGGCACGATCGGCACACCTGCAGCCCAAACGTCGGGCGCTTTCGTCACTGCCATCATCGTTAAATAGCCGCCGTAGCTCCCGCCCATCGCGATCAGCTTTTTCGGATCGGGATAACCTGTCGCTTTCGAGAAATCTGTCGCAGCCAATACATCCTGCAAATCACCGCCGCCCATGTCGAAGAGATTCGCATCCTCAAATGCCTTGCCGTATCCCGTCGAGCCCCGGTAGTTGGGTGCGATGACCATGTATCCCTGATTCACGATGTGCTGAATAAAACGGTTGAACTGGTCAACGCTCTGCGACTTCGGGCCGCCATGGATGTAAACAATCGCGGCATTCTGCCCATTCCGCTGCATGTTGCGCGGGACATACACAAACGCCGAGATCATCCACTTGCCGTCGCGACTGGGATAATGCACCAGAAACGGCTCAACCATGTGGTCCGCCGGAACTCCGGCCATCAGCGAGTGCGTAACCTGCATTGACTTTCCCGCAGCCAGGTCGTAAGTCCAGACATCGCTCGGCGCGCTCGCGCCGTTGTGGTAGTAAAGCAATTTCTTTCCATCACGCGAAAAGGCAGAATCCGACCCGCCGAATGAATTCACACCCGTAGGCACAGGCAGCTTCTTCGTTTTATCCATCGCGAGGTCGTGCAAATACAAATCCGCATAGCCGTCAGCGTTCGCGCGAAAAGTGATTGTTTTCCCGTCAGGAGAAAAGTTTCCACTCCAAACTTCCCACTTCTCTTCGGTAATCCACTTGAGCTTTTTCGAAGACAGATCGAGAATTCCAGCATTCTGAAATCCATTGGCGGCGTTCGAGGTAATCAGCAGCTTCTTTCCGTCCGGCGAAAAGTCCGTTGCCGCATAAAGGTTCTCGCCATCGTGCGGCGTAACGAGGGTGCTCTTCGCAGTTGCTACTTCTGCAAGATAGATATTGGAATTCGTCCCTTTCGCCTCTTCCTGCGTGTAAGCGATGAACTTTCCATCTTTCGACCAAATCGGATTCACGTTCATCCGGTCGGCCGGAGTATTCGTTGTGACGTGCTTAACATCCCGCAGAACGGTATCGAAAACATCGATCTCGTACACGGATGATGTTTTCGGCTTCTCCATGTACGCGAGATATCGTCCATCCGGCGACCAAACAGGATTCTCCTCCGAGACCTCAGGCGTCTTGGTTACGTTCACTACTTGCCCAGTCTTCGGCGAGACGAGAAAAACATCCCACTGCTCATCGCCATCGTAGTCAGATTGATAGGCGATCCACCTTCCATCCGGAGACCATGCAGGATGCGTCTGACGCTGATCGCCCACGGTAAGTTGCGTTGGCCAGCCACCTGCGGCCGGAACTAACCATAGATTGTTTCGTCCGGTGATGTTCGCAACGAAGACAATCATCTTGCCATCCGGTGACCAGGCCGTATCTCCGATCAGACGCGTCATATACAGTCGCTCGAGCGAAAGGGTTTCTTCGCTTTGCTCGACGTTCGCATCAGGTTTTGCAGTGATCTGTTTGGGGTCGGTGATCGCCTGTGGCGAGGCAAGAATCTGCGAAACTGCGAGCGTGCTCATGAACATCACGATAGCAAATCGCAGAACGGTCCTCATGATCGCTTCGTGAGCCCGTATCACCGGAGCAGAATCGCGGAAGGCTGCCCCTGTATTTGGTAAGGTCCGGAACTTAAGCCGATCAATTTCCCGGTGACCGCGACCCGAAAAACCGAAAGACTGGAAGCGCCATTGTTTGTCAAAACCACCCAGTTAAACGTACTTGTCGTGTTCGACACATTCTGTGTGATTGCACCGGCGAACACAGACGCGCCTCCAGATCCGGTCGCCAGCGACGTCAGCGCTCCGGTTGCTGGGCTGTATTGATATTCCGAGACTTGGCTGGAACCGCGGTCGACTGCATACACGTAATCCGACGTCGGATCGGTAAAAATCGCGGTAGGAGCAACTCCAGCCGCCGCCGGTGATCCCGATGAAACCTGCGCCAGCATGCCATCGGGGGTAGCGCAATTCCCTGACACTTGAATGCAAGCGGAAAAAATACTTATGTTGTTAGAACCTGAATTGGCCACGAAGAGATTGTTGCCATCAGCCGCCGGGCAAGAACCGTTTGCCGTGCTGGAGGTAATTCCTGCACAACGCGAGAAGGCAAGCCCTGTTGGATTTGTACCCGCGACATAAGTCCCAATCAGTGTCAGCGCTCCCGAAGAGGAATCGAAGGAGAAACTTTGCACAGTGTTACTGAACTGATTTGCGACATATAGATAATTGCCGACTGGAGAGACTGCCAGGCCGCTCGGCCCGGTTCCGCTTACATCGGCGGCTTGTTCGGTCGAGAATGGGCTACCTGCAACTTCCGTCAAGCCGGTGCCAGAAACCGAAAATACTGAGACAGTGCCAGAAGTCACATCTGCTGACGTGCCCTGGTTTGCGACGAAAAGAAACTTTCCGCCAGGATCAATCGCAAGAGCGATTGGCGTCTGCCCCGCCGCGACTCCCGATCCGGCGGCCTTTAGACTGCCGTCTCCGTTGAAGGTGTAGGCGGTTATGCTCCCGCCCGTTCCGTTCGCACCCGAATTGACGATGAACATGCTCTTGCCATCGGGTGAAATGACCATTTGCACAGGCTGCACGCCGGTAGGGGCAGGATTACCGTTGCTGTTTGCCACCGGCTCGATGCTGCCGTTTTCCTGATTGATGGTGAAGGTGCGCACCATTTGATCACCCTGTGTTGCCACCCACATCAAGCTGGTATTGGCTGGAATATTTGAGCCGTTGCTACAACCGTTCCAAGCCGCAATTGCCGCAACAGCCAATGCAGCCGGCACCCAACGAGACTTCATGCGCATGCTTCTTCCTCGGGAAGAAAGTTTTGAACAATCCAATGTTTCAGCGTCACGAGGGTTCACAGTTTCGGCAACTACGCTCTTCTAGCGTAGCTCGTCGCGCAGATAGAACTTACACGATGAGATCGCCGGAACCGCAGCCGGCGTATCCGGGAGAGAAACCTTGAAACTGTAAACCTGAGTATTCAATTGTGTATCAGGAATGGGCAGAAAAGAGCAAACGGCTAAGTCGCGATTTCTATGAGGTTTCCCCCGCTATTACCGGATCATGTTGCTCCCGAAGTCCTTGCGTACCCTGCAAAGGAATATGGATTTCAACCAAAAGCCCACCCTCAGGTGAGTTGGATGCGCGCACCGAGCCTCCGTGCAGCCTAATTGCCTGGTCGGTGATCGCGAGGCCAAGCCCGACTCCACCAGTTGAGCGACCTCGGGCGTCATCGATGCGATAGAAAGGCTGGAATATTTTTCCCAGTTCGCCCGCGGGAACTCCCGGCCCTGAGTCCTGTATTCGAATGATCGCCTCCTCGGATGCGCCGGACTTAGCCCTTTCCGCGCGAATCTTTACGGCCGTGCCCTCGCGCGTGTAACGGGTGGCGTTTCGAACTACGTTTTCAATTGCACTACGCAGCAGCGCCGGATCTCCGGCAACGGGAAGCTCATCTAGGATTTCGCATTCCACCTGCGTGTTACGCGCCTGCGCTTCAAAGGCAGCATCGCGGGCGACCTCCTGCACCAGTTCCTCAAGGTCCACAGCCTGCTTTCGGACCGTGCTCGCTCCACTTTCAAGCCGGGCTATTGTGGTCAGGCTGCCAATCAGTTCGTTCATGCGGCTGGACTCGAGACTGATCCGATCAAGGATGCTCTGCGCTTCAGGACCCGTCCTCTGCCGAGCCAGTTCCAGCGCTACACTCAAACGCGCAAGCGGCGATCGCAATTCATGCGATATATCTTTCAAAAGCCGGGACTGCGCATTCACCAACTTCTCGATCTGTTCTGCCATCAGGTCGAAATCGTGGACAAGCTGAGATACTTCGTCACCGCCCGAAGAACCCCGCGCCCCAACCCTTGCCGAAAGATCGCCGGAAGCAAGCCTCTGGGTCGCCTCACGCAGACGAGTAACTGGCGAGGTGAGAAAACGGGCAAGAAAATAGCAAACCAGACCTGACGTCAAGACCGCGATGATAATGCCTAAAAAAGGTACTCCATTGGGTCCAAAAAAAGCATTCTGCCCGGGAGGCAACTCGATCACGAGCATGTAATCGTGCCCGTCCGACCCAGTGGTTGAAACCCGCAACATCTGAAAACGCGGGTTGAGCCGGCCTAAAACGGTATCGGTTGTGTGGCGTCGGCCTTGGGCCACTTCGACGAACCATGGTGGAACGGTGTGCCCCAGTAGGCTCTCCCCGTCGCGGAAGAGTACGGCGCGAATGTGTTGGCTGTCTCGAATGCTTCGCAAATATTCGCGCAGGTGCTCTTCTCCGCCTGCTTCGTAGGCAGCAATGGCGTCGTTTAAAAATTTCGTCTGCAGCGCTTCGATTGCGGAAATATGCCTGGTCGGCCGCATCGCCACAGTCGCCAAAATCGCCACGGCGACGAACAGAGCTTGTGCCAGCCAGAAAGAAAGAAAAATCTTGAGAAAGAGGCTCTTCATCGAGTCGCGTTCTTTGTTTTAGGCCGCGTCAGGGCAAAAATATACCCCGCTCCGCGCACCGTTTTAATGTGATCACCGGTTTCCGAGTCACCCAGCTTCTTTCGCACCTTGCTCACGTGCATATCGATGCTGCGATCAAACGGAGAGAACTTGCGTCCCAAAACCTCATCGACCAAGGCTTCGCGAGTCACCACCCGCCCAGCTTCACGCAACAGCACCTGCAATAACTCAAATTCAACAGATGTTAAATCCACGGGCTTTCCGCGGTGCAGGACGGTTCTTGTCGCTGGATCGAGTTCAACATCACCGACACGGATGACTTCAGGCACATCCTGCTCCCGGCTCTTGCTTGAACGGCGCAGGATCGCCCGAATACGCGCAACCAACTCGCGGGGATTGAACGGCTTGGGTAAATAATCATCGGCGCCAATCTCAAGCCCCACAATACGGTCCACATCTTCTCCGCGCGCCGTCAGCAAGAGCACAGGAATGCGCGAGCTGTCCCTGATGCGACGCAGGACGTCGAAGCCGTTTAGGCCCGGAAGCATGACGTCGAGCACGATCAGAAGATGTTCGCCGCTGAGAGCCCGGGTGAGGCCCGTCTTTCCATCGTGTACCGCTTCAACCTGAAAGCCTTCAGGCTTCAAATACTCAGCGACCAGAGAGCACAGCTCAACGTCGTCGTCGATGACCAGAATCCGTTCCACACTCTTCATTTTAGTAGCTCGGCCGAGAGAAGCCGGTAAAGAATCGTCAAACTGCCGGTTCCACCGATTTACAAAGTTTTACTCCGATTGACTCACTCTTTACCGCCACCTGGCTTCCGGCCGTGTTTCCATTTTATGTACGACACAAGTTCTTCGAACAGGAGGAAGTCGTGAAATCACTTAAGTCGACGTTGGGAGTTATAACTGCCGCACTGGCGCTCTGTGCTGGTATGGCGATGGCGCAGGACCAAACCGCGCCGCCGCCAGGACCGAAGCACGCGATGCATAGAGGCTTCAGAGGTGGACCGGAGTTCGGGATGTTTCTGCACCAACTGAATCTCACAGATGATCAAAAGGCGCAGGTCAAGCAAATCTTCCAGAACGAGAAGGCCACAACTAAGCCGCTCATGCAGCAGGAAATGAGCGCCCACATGCAACTGGCTCAACTCATCACCAGCGGGGCTTTCGACCAAGCTAAGGCCTCGGCGATTGTAGCCCAGGAGTCGCAGACTCATCTGCAACTAGAGCTGGAGCATGCAAAAATTGCTTCGCAAATCTATCAGCAGGTCCTTACCTCTGATCAGAAAACAAAGGTAACGCAGATCCTTGCTGAGCACCAGCAGCGCATGCAGCAGCACCTGCAAAATCAGGAGCAGGCGGCGCCCAGTCAGCAGTGACGGATTCAGGTTCTCGAATTCGTCGTCATTCGCGAGTCGTGCGTCGTGGACAAAATGTTCCGGCGTACGACGTGCGACTTAGAAAGCAATTGCTTCCCATTCGCCGGCTGTTCTGATTTGGCGGGGAAACAGGAGAGGTTCTTGGCGGGCACAACACAGATCGATGTGGTCAGCCTCATTGCCGAACAGATCGCATCCGGTATACAAGATGCCGTTGGATACTGGTTAGGCCGAGTAGAGCGAGAATTGGCGAGCAGCGGCTTAACCGCAAACGAACAGCTTCGCGCGATCGAAATCATCGTGCAGGAATACAAAGAGACAACCGAAAAAGTCCAGTTCCGCTGCGCTGAAGCTTGATCTTGGCGCATAATGCTTTCGACTGCAATGCATCTGAACAGAAAAGGTTAGCTTTTTGGAGCCAGTAATGAACTTCGATACGGCAATCTCGTTTTTAAGCCATTCGAATTGGGGCTTCCTCGCCCTATGGCTTGTGTTATTAGCCGTAGCTTTCGCGTCGTGCTTCTCCGAATCCTCAGCTGGTCCCCAGCATCCCCCGAACCGCCCCCGCCCATAATTCTGCAACCTAACCGCGCTGCTAGAATCACATTAACCGCCCATGTTTCCCGAACCGCTCCGTCCCCTGTTCCCCTATTTGAAAAAATACCGCGGTAGTTACATTTGGGGCGGCGCCTGCGTTTTGATAATGAACGCCGCCTGGGCACTGATTCCGCCAATTGTCGGTCACGCGATTGACGATATGCGGAAGGCCGGCATTTCCCTTCATAAGATCGGCCTGCTGGCGCTGCTGCTGCTGGCGATTTCGGGCACAAAAGCAATTTTCCAGTTTCTGATTCGTTGGATCGTGATTGGCGTTTCGCGCGACATCGAATTCGACCTGCGCAACGACCTCTTTCAGCACCTGGAAAAGCTCTCCCACAGTTTTTATCAGCGCACCCGCACCGGCGACATTATGGCGCGCACAACCAACGATCTAAATGCAGTTCGTATGCTGCTTGGCCCGGGGTTTATGTACACCGCCAACACGGTGGTATTCACCGCACTCGCCTTGGGCTTCATGCTGCACATCAGTCATCGTCTGACTTTTTATGCTTTCTTGCCGTTGCCGGTTGTAAGCATCATCATTCAATATTTTGGGCGGCGCATTCACGAGCGGTTTGAAAAAATTCAGGCGATGTTTTCAGAAATCTCCGCTCGTGCCCAAGAGAATTTTTCGGGCGTGCGCATTATTCGTGCCTATGTACAGGAAGACGCCGAAATCGCCAGTTTCGAGGTTGCCAATCGCGAGTACATCGCGCGCAGTTTAACTTTGGTGCGGCTGATGGGAATGTTATGGCCGACGCTCGAGACCATGCTCGGACTTGCGATTGTTCTCGTGCTATGGCTCGGCGGCCGAGAAGTAATTCACGGTTATATCAGCGTTGGACAGTTCACCGCATTTAATACTTTTATGGTCCAGCTTACGTGGCCTGTGATCGCGCTGGGCTGGGTCATCAACATCTTTCAACGGGGAACCGCATCACTTGTAAGAATTGATCAGCTCATGCGCGAGCAGCCTGAAATTGCCGATGCTGCCGGCGTCTTCGCAAAAGATATTGAAAAGGAAATTCAGGGCGAAATAGAGTTCCGCCACCTAAACTTCGCTTATGACGGAACGCCTATTCTTCACGACGTAAACCTGCGGATTCCCGCAGGAACCAGTTTGGCGATCGTCGGGCCAACCGGCTCAGGCAAGACAACCCTTGTAAGCCTGATTCCGCGGATTTACGATGCGGAGCCAGGTTCGGTTCTCATAGATGGCAGGCCGGTCCGTGAATATTCGTTGGTTTCACTACGCCGGAACATCGGATTTGTTCCGCAGGAAACCTTCCTGTTCAGCGAAACGATCCGCGAAAATATTGCATTCGGCGTTCACCATGCGAGCGATGAAGACGTACGTTGGGCTGCTCAGGCGGCGAATATCGCCAATGAGATCGAAAGCTTCCCCGAGCAGTACAAGACTATCGTCGGAGAGCGCGGCATAACTCTTTCCGGCGGTCAAAAACAGCGCACAGCAATCTCTCGCGCTCTGATTCGCAATCCTCGAATCCTCGTGCTCGATGACGCGCTCTCAAGTGTCGACACACAAACGGAAGACAAGATCCTTAATCACCTGCGGGAAGTCATGAAAGACAGAACAACGATTTTCATCTCGCACCGCGTCTCTACCGTGCGTAATGCCGATCGCATTGCGGTGCTTCATGGCGGGAGGATCGTAGAGCTAGGCAGCCATGAAGAGTTGGTCAATTTGAACGGCTACTACAACGATCTTTACAACAAGCAGTTGCTGGAAGAAGAATTGGCCGAAGTTTAGATCTCTGATTTCCTCCGCGAAATTCTGCATTATTCCCGCTGTCCTCTGCGGTTCGAAGCTTTTCCGTGGACACATACAACTCATTCCAAACGGCAATAGTCGCAGGCGCATGATCATTTCCTGACAATTCGCTTGATTCCAAAACGCTACAATTGCATTCGAATGAGGCGCCGCCCCACCTCCGAACTGCTGGATGTCGACTCCGGAAAACCAGAAGAAATTGCGGGTTCGCTGCGTGATCTCGAGTCATTCAATCGGCTCTTGGGTGGGATCACCACGACTCGCGAACTGGTACACGCTGTCGCTCGCACCACCGCCATGAGTCAGCTCTCACTCCTGGAAGTCGCAGCAGGCGATGGCTTTGTGCCCGCATCCGTTTCGACTGATCTGGACCGAAAGGGCATCACTGTACACGCCACTCTTCTCGATCGCGCTTTCAGCCACCTGCCCCGAAATGGCACAGCAAAGAAGGTCGTCGCGGATGGTTTGGTCCTACCTTTTTCTGATTCTGCTTTCGATCTAGTTTCCAGCTCGTTGTTTCTTCACCATCTCTCGCCCGAGCAGGCGATTCAATTTGTGCGGGAGGCTCTACGGGTTTCACGATTGGCGGTCCTGATCAACGATCTCATCCGCCATCCGTTACATTTGTTCTTGGCCTACGCCGGTGTGCCGCTTTACCGCAGCCGCCTCACGCGCCATGACGCCCCTGCTTCGGTCAAGCAGGCCTACACAGTCGCGGAAATGAGAAAGCTGTTGCTCGAAGCCGGCGCAACCAACGTGATAATGCGGCAACATTTTCTATTCCGCATGGGCGTAATTGCCTGGAAGTGAACACATGTTATTTGATCTGGCAATCGTGGGCGCTGGGCCCGCCGGCTGCTCTGCTGCCATAACTGCTGCACGCTACGGCGCACAAGTCCTCCTGCTCGAGCGCGGCAGCTTTCCACGGCAGAAAGTTTGCGGTGAGTTCGTTTCGGCCGAATCGATTCAAGTTCTAAAAGAATTGCTGGGAGACAATGCGGCCACTTTGCTGAGCCGTTCGCCATCAATCTCTCAGGGGCGGATTTTTGTCGACGGTGTGACACTGCGCACGAAGATTAATCCTGCCGCAATCAGCATCGCGCGATTCGAACTTGATTCTGCGCTCTGGAACGCTGCAATCAGAGCGGGAGCAGTCACTCATGCGGGGATGACCGTCCGTGCGATTGAGAGTGATGGCCTATTCAGAATTGTTTGCATCGAACACACATTCGAGGCGAAGGCTGTCGTCAATGCTGCTGGAAGATGGTCGAATCTCGCGAGTGCGGCGACCCGAGCGCGCGTCAATCGGGAAAAATGGCTGGGAATCAAAGCGCATTTTGCAGAGCCAGCGGTGTCGAACTCGGTCGATCTCTATTTTTTCGACGGCGGCTATTGTGGCGTGCAGCCCGTCAGGGCTGCCGAGAATAGCTCAGGAATTCGTATTAACGCCTGCGCTATGGTTCAAGCGCATGTTGCAAGCACAATGCCTGAAGTCTTAGGCCAGCACCCTGGGCTTCGAGAACGCAGCCGCGAGTGGAAATCACTGACTGAAGTCGTTACCACTTCCCCGCTGATATTTCATGAACCAGAACCGGTGCAGGGCTCCATGCTTCAAGCCGGCGATGCAGCCATGTTCGTCGACCCATTTATAGGTGACGGCATCTCGCTTGCGCTTCGAAGTGGGGTTCTCGCGGCAGAATGTCTGGTGCCATTCTTCCGTCGGGAATTATCACTGGATCAAGTTCGTGCGCGTTATTCAGACGAGTACCACGCCCGTTTCGCGCATGTATTGAATACCTCTTCGCGACTGCGTGGAATGCTTCGCTGGCCAAGGGCGGTACGCAAACCTGTGCTTTCGGTCCTGGCGAAAGCTCCACTCTTGACTTCGGGAATGGTGAAAATGACGCGGTAGGACGGAACTGGTTCGGTGCAGGGTCGCTACCTTATCACCAGCACTTCGCGCACATTGTCCCGAGAGAGGAAAAACTTGATCGAAGCAAAATCGCGGAAAAGATTTTCGATGTGGCGGTTATTAAACACCCGTTGCAGAGCGAAGCTGCTGGAACTTCCACCTTTGCCAACCCCGGCCTTGGCGTTCAGTACGTGCATGTCGAGCGTGTCAGTTCCCGTGATGTGATAGCGGTAATATGGCGCATCCGGCCCAGCTTCCCGCGTATGAAAGAACGCCAATAACATTCCACCGGGCTTCATCACGGACCAAAGGCGTCCGATTACGGGCTTTACAAGACTCTCATCCAGGTAATCCGCCAAGTTCCAGCAGAACACAACGTCAAAGTGCGTGTTCGGATATGCCAGGTTCTCTTCCAGAAATTTCCTGCTATCCAGAACCGGCAATCCTTGCTCGTTGCTCATGGCCAGAGCCGGGTCTGTCGATGCCTCCAGGAGATCCTGGCTGTAGATGCGGTGCCCGCGCTCGGTAAAGAAACGTATATTGCTCGCAGATGTAGCGCCGATGTCGAGCACGCACAAGGATTCCTCTGTTTTGAATATTCGAGACACCTCCGCCATCGCGCTTGAGCGGCGCGAGAGTCGTTCCTGGACCTTCGGTTGCGGTGAAGGAACCGGCGTAGTGCGGAAAAATTTCATCGTTGACGATAGAGTTGCAGAAGCCCAGATCTTATTTCACCGTGGGCAAACCCCGTCACAGTGCCTTCAATATAAACCGGCGCTCCCGTCCGGGCCAGTTTACTTGCCGTTACCGGGAATACCCGGAGCAGTGGCGGACGGACCGGCTGAAGCGGCAACTGCTACCGTGCCAGCAGCAGTTTGACCTTTACTCTCAGGTAGAATCTCAAGCTTGCCCTTAAAATAGGCACCCTCTTCAATGGCGATGCGGCGAGTCTGCACGTCCCCCGTTACAACCGCCGTCTTCCGCATCTCCGTTCGCTCAGTCACCTGAATATTCCCCTCCACTGAGCCGCTGACGGTGACGTTCTTAGCGCTGATGTTCGCGTGTATCCGGCCATTCGGGCCGACTGTCAGGCTGTTGCCGTTGAGCTGAATACTGCCCTCGACCTGGCCATCGATATAGATATCTTCGCTTCCCGAGATATCCCCGTGAATCGAAACCGACTTACCGATCTGAGCTACTTCCGGTGTGCTCATGGACCCTCCCGCGAAATGGCGCAACTGCGGCAGTAGGATTGTAAATCATTCCGTTTCGCGATCACGGCAAACTGTACGAGAATGAATGAAGATCCCACTTGCTAATGGCAAATGTAACTTAGCGCTTGTTCTGGTACAACATTCGAGCTATCGTTCTCCTCTAAAAATCTGAGAACTTGTGTGCAGCGCGCCAAAGCTCGCCGTTGGTGGTCTTCTCCCTCTCTTCGCGATATTCGTGTGTACTCTGCCCGCCCACGGGGGTGAAGCTCAAAGTTCCAATCCTGTTGAGCTTGTCCGGCGTGCCGTACACAATGAGGTTGCTTCGAATCAGGGCGACAACGGCAGTCACTTCATGTTCAAAGACTTGAAGAAGACTCCTCAGGTGTCGCAAATCAAGCTGCTGGTTGAAACTCGGGATGCCACGGCCGGGCTTCTGATTATGCAAAACGGGCGTCCTTTGTCAGTCCAGGAGAAGAAAGCCGAAGACGCACGCCTGGATAACTACGTCCACAACACTCAGGAGTTGCGCAAGAAAAAGAAGCAAGAGAAGGAAGACGCTGAGCACACGGAACGAATTCTCCGTGCCCTTCCTGATGCTTTCTTATATCAACGCGATGGTACTCAGCAAGGCCGGGAAGGTTTAGGAGCACCGGGGGATGAGCTATTGCAACTCAATTTCCGACCTAATCCCAACTACAATCCTCCCACGCATGTTGAGCAAGTGCTCACCGGGATGTCCGGACATCTGCTGATCGACACCAAACAAGAGCGGATCGCTGAAATCGACGGTACCTTGAGAAAAGAAGTCGGCTTCGGGTGGGGCATTCTAGGGCATCTCGATCCCGGTGGACGCTTTCTGGTGCAGCAGGCCGATGTTGGCGACCACCACTGGGAGGTAACTCACATGGAGCTGTCGTTCACCGGCAAAATTCTTTTCGTCAAAAAGCTGATTATCCACTCGAGCGACACCTTCTCTGATTTTCGTCCCGTTCCCGGCAATCTGACTTTCGCGCAAGGCGTAGAGTTGCTGAGGAAGCAGGCAGCAGAAAATCATTCTGAAAACGCGCCGGTCGAAGCCGATAAAACGAAACAAACCGCGCAGAATCCTAAATCAGAAGCAAAAGATCAGAGTGACAAGACATTGTGCTGCGATCGTTAGGATCCGGCCCAGGTTAGTTCTCCGTTAGGATTTTCCGTCGAAAGTAGCTGCCCCAAAGCCTCATTTGGGATTCGCAGGGTGCATTTGCTCCTCTTCTTTTGCACGCTTCCAAAGCAACTCGAGTTCATCCATGTTTGCCTGTTGCGGCGTCCGGCCCACATCGCGGAGCTGCTCTTCCATCCACTGAAAACGCCTCTTGAACTTGCGGTTGGTCTTCTTGAGCGCAGATTCTGAATCGAGAGAAAGATATCGCGCAATATTCACCAGGACGAAAAATAGATCGCCAAGCTCGTCTTCAAGCCGATGCCGTACCTGGTCGGGCATCTTCGCCTGTTTCGATCCAGCAATTCCCTTCCTCTCAGCCTGAATACCAGCAGGAATGCGCTTCAACTCCTGTTTGAGTTCCGTCGTTTCCTCTTCCAGCTTTTCGAACAATCCTCCGATCTCAGGCCAATCGAATCCGACATGTGCGGCCCGAGAACTTAGCTTGTGAGCCTCCAGGAGAGCCGGCATCGCTGAGGAGACCCCGGCCAGGACTGATTCTGAGTTGTGTTGCTCTGCCGATTGTCGGTCGCCTGCTTCCGGACGCTTCTTTTTTTCTTTTTCTTGCGCTTTTAGCGCTTCCCAATTGCGAAGCACGTCGGCGGACGTTTCAGCCGTCACGTTCCCGAAAACATGCGGATGTCGATCAACGAGTTTATTGGATAGGCGGTCAAGAACATCGTCGATCGAAAAGCGATTTTCTTCGGAAGCCATCTCCGAATAGAAGAGCACTTGCAGAAGCAGGTCGCCAAGTTCTCCCGGCAACTCTTCCCAGTCTCGATTGTCTATGGCTTCGAGTACCTCGTATGTTTCTTCCAGGGTGTATGGCTTTATCGAATCAAACGTCTGCTCCCGGTCCCATGGGCAACCTCCAGGGCCACGGAGTTTCGCCATGATCGAAACCGCACGTTCAAATCGCTCTCCAGTGGTAGGCATGTGCGTAGGGTAGCAATTTTGGAGTTGTTTTTCCTTCGTGGTACGAAGGAGGTCATCCGCGCTTGAAGAACACCGCCGCCAGCGGCGGCAGGGTCAGAGATACCGAATATGGCCGTCCATGAGTTGGAACCTCCTCCGCTGGCCTTCCGCCACCATTCCCCATGTTGCTGCCCGCGTAATCCGCCGAGTCGCTGTTCAGGAGTTCGTGCCAGTAGCCATCGAACGGAACTCCCACGCGATAATCAACGCGCGGCACCGGAGTGAAATTACATACAACCAAAATCACGTCTTCTTCGCGTTTGCCTTTTCGAAGCAGGGAAACAATACTTGCCGCCGTGTCATTGCAATCAACCCACTCGAACCCTGCAGGATCTGCGTCGAGTTCGTGCAGCGCGGGCTCTTCGCGGAAAACTCGGTTCAGCTGCTCAACCCACTTCTGTACCCCCGAATGCACTGGATACTGCAACACATGCCACTCCAGGCTCATGTCATGTCCCCACTCGCGCACCTGGCCAAATTCATCGCCCATGAACAACAGCTTCTTCCCGGGCTGCGCAAACATGTAGCCGTACAGCAAACGCAGATTCGCGAACTTCTGCCATTCGTCTCCCGGCATCTTGCCGACCAGAGAACCCTTGCCATGGACTACTTCATCGTGCGAGAGCGGCAGCACAAAATTTTCGGAAAATCCGTAGATCATACGGAATGTCAGCAAATTATGATGAAAACGTCGATGAATAGGATCATTCGAGAAATACGCAAGCGTATCGTGCATCCATCCCATGTCCCACTTCATTCCGAACCCTAGACCGCCCAGGTACACTGGCCGCGAAACCATTGGCCAGGCCGTTGATTCCTCCGCGTAGGTCTGAATTCCCGGATACTCCTTGTACACTTCTAAATTCATCTGTCGCAGGAACTCAATCGCATCCAGGTTCTCGCGCCCGCCGTACTTGTTCGGAATCCACTCGCCTTCGCGACGCGAATAGTCGAGATACAACATTGAAGCGACAGCGTCCACGCGCAGGCCATCGGCGTGATATTTGTCGAGCCAGAACATTGCGCTCGACATCAGGAAGCTGCGCACCTCATTACGGCCGTAGTTGTAGATGTAAGTATTCCAATCCGGATGGAACCCGCTTCTCCAGTCCGCATGCTCATACAAATGCGTGCCGTCGAAATAAGCCAGTCCGTGCGCATCAGAAGGAAAATGTGACGGAACCCAGTCCAGAATCACGCCAATCCCGCGCTGGTGCAGGTAGTCGACGAAAAACATGAAATCCTGCGGCGTGCCGTAGCGTGAAGTAGGTGCAAAGTACCCGGTTGTCTGGTATCCCCACGAAGCGTAAAACGGATGCTCCATGATCGGAAGCAATTCGACGTGCGTGAAGTTCATCCGCAGCACGTAATCCGCTAGCTTGGGCGCAATCTCCCGATAGCTTAGCGAGCGATCACCATTTTCGGGCGTCCGCATCCACGATCCCAGGTGAACTTCATAAATCGAAATGGGAGAGTGGAGGGACTGTTTGTCAGCTCGCGAATTCATCCACTGATGGTCCGACCACTGATAGTCCAGATCCCATACTACGGACGCGGTCCGAGGTGGCTCTTCGTGGTAAAAACCGAAAGGATCAGCTTTTTCCGCGGTATGCCCGTGATTATGGGAAAAAATATGGAATTTATAGAGTGTTCCCTTCCCAACTCCCGGAATAAATCCTTCCCAGATTCCCGACGAACTTCGGGGCACCAGCTGATGCGAACTGCTGTCCCAGCCATTGAAATTTCCTGTTATCGAAACCTTGCGCGCGTTCGGCGCCCACACGCTGAATGAAGTCCCGCTTTCGTCATCGAACTTGGCAAGATGCGCTCCGAGTTGGTTGTATGCGCGATAGTTTCGTCCTTCGTTGAATAGATACAGATCGTCTCGCGAAAAAAGACTTACGTCGTGTCGAACGGGTGCCGAAAGTGCGTTTCGTGTAGTCATTGGTTAAAGCCCTTAGGGCTGATTGAACTCATGAACAGCGGCCATCACTATCGAGTACATCAGTGTCGAGTAATAGATGCAACGCACATGCTAGACTGCACTACTAAGCTTCATTTTAATTAGGAATCCCGCCGCCGATGCCCGTTCTTCGTGTGGTCGTTCTTTGGCACCAGCATCAGCCTTACTACAAAGATTTGGTCACGGACGAATACCGACTCCCGTGGGTCCGGCTTCACGCTCTCAAAGACTACTACGGGATGGTGAAACTCCTAGACGAGTTTCCCAACGTTCATCAAACTTTCAATCTCGTCCCTTCGTTAATTGCGCAGATTCAAGAATACTCTGCCGGAATTGCCCGAGACCCTTTTTGGAAAGTGACAGCCCGCCCTGCACGGGAACTTACTTTCGATGAGCGCCGCTTTGCGCTTGCATATTTGTTTCAAGCCAACCCTGACCACCTGATTCGCCGCTATCCACGCTACGCGGAGCTTTGGGAGCGATTCCAGAGTTCAGGTTCGTCTCCAGAACGCGCCGAAAAACATTTCCAGCCGCAGGATTTTACAGATTTGCAGGTGCTCTCGCAGATCGCCTGGTTCGACGAATTCTTCCTGCAAGAGCCGGAAATAGCTGAACTCGTCCGCAAAGGCCGCGGATTTTCTTTAGAAGACCAGAGATTCGTTTTTGAGACTCAGCGCAAGCTAATCGGACGCGTCTTGCCGGCCCACAAAGAAGCTGCTGGCCGAGGAGGAATAGAACTCTCAACCTCGCCGTTTTATCATCCGATTCTGCCCCTCCTCTGCGATACGAACGCCGGTGCAGTTTCTACCCCCGGTTTGCCGCTTCCACACAATCGCTTTCGTTATCCAAAGGATGCACGCGATCAGTTGAAGCGCGGACTCGATCTGCATGAACAAGTATTCAGAATACGCCCGCGCGGAGTGTGGCCTTCGGAAGGAAGTGTCTCAGAAGAGGCGCTCGCGATTGCTTCCGAGCTCGGCGTGAATTGGATGGCGACCGACGAAGGCGTGCTCTCCCGCACCACCGGCATGTCATTCATGCGGGACGGACAGGGGCATTTACCAGAGGTTTCCGCTGAAAATCTTTACAACATTCACCGCTACGAAAAAGATGATGCACGAATGCACCTGATTTTTCGCGACCACGCAATCTCGGATCTGATCGGATTCGTCTACTCGGGAATGCCAGCTAAAGATGCGGCTGCTCACCTGATGCAAAACATTCGTGATGCCGCCCGGCCTGTTCTGAACAAGGGGCGAGACGCAGTCGTCTCCATTATTCTCGATGGTGAAAACGCCTGGGAATACTATCCCGAATCCGGCCGCGAATTTCTTCGCCGCTTCTACAATGCGCTGCAAAGTGATGGCTCGATTGAAGCGGTGACAGTTTCAGAAGCGATCGAGCGCCATCGTGAGTTCAACGTGCTGCATTCGCTACTTCCGGGTTCGTGGATTCATGCGAACTTCAACGTCTGGATCGGTGCGCCTGAAGACAACCAGTCGTGGGACTATCTTTACGACGCGCGCAACTTCTATGCACAAGCTTCAGCGCACGTTCCTGAAGAGCAACGAAATCTCGCGCTCGAAGAACTATTCATTGCCGAAGGTAGCGACTGGAACTGGTGGTACGGTCCCGAGCATCATTCAGCAAACGATCGTGAGTTTGATGAACTATACCGGAAGCATCTCTCAAATGTTTACCAGGCTCTTGACGCGACGCCTCCAGACTATCTAGCGCAACCGATCATCGGTGGCGCACTCCAGCCATCGATCGCGCCGCAAACTCATTACATTCATCCGCGCATCACAGGCGACATGGTCCGCTACTTCGAATGGATGGGCGCAGCGCATTACAGCGCCGACCGCCGCTCCGGCGCCATGCACGGAAAGGTATTTCTGCTGGATTCGATTTACGCCGGCATCGACGAGGAAAGCGTCTATGGCCGCCTGGACTTTGCCGGTGTTTTGTCCGAGTCGGATTTCGAGATTACAGTCATCGCGGAATCCTGGGCCGAGAACTCGAATCGCCCACGCCGTGCCCTTCGGTTGAACGCAGAAGTCGTGGGCTCAAAAATTGCTTCGTGGAACATTTTCGATGACGGAGCGCATTTGCCTACGGATGGAGCGGCCATCGCCCTCGGACGTAATTTCGAATTCAAACTTCCACTAGCACAGCTGTATGCTCTGCCGCCGCAATCGCGAGATGGAGACCCAAGCCCGAAAGCAACAAAAATCCGTCTGCGCTTCAGCATCTGGCAAAACCGATTGCCTGTGGACGCGCTTCCGGTTGAAGGATGGATGGAGTTGCCGCTACTCTCGGAAGAAGAATTGATGGCAGTTTCACAATAGAACAGGTCCAGGGTTCTAGAGTTTGCCGATCGCGCTCAACACCTGTTCAAGTGGCGCACGGTCCGTTTGATCCTCTCCGCGATAGAGATACCAGACCACGCCAGCTCGGTCCACGACCAACGTTGCTGGGTGCGCGATGCGAAATGCATCCGTTCCGAGCGCATGATAGAGGCCATAGGCCTTTGTGACTGAGCGATCTTCATCGAGCAGAAACGGATACGAAATGGGATTTTCTAAAAGGTGCTTCGACGGTTTCCACAGCCCATCTTTCTTTTCCGCTGCAATGTAAACCAGATCGCCGCCAGCCTTCGTGATTTCATTTTTGTGTGGCTCCAACTGAGCCATGCGCTTCCGGCAGTTCGGTCACCAGGTGCCGCGCATGAATTCGACAATCAGCGGGCCGCGCTGCAGCAACTCAGAAAGCGAGAATGTGCCTGTTCGGTTCGCAGCCGCGAGCGTGAATGCAGGAGCGATCGACCCGATGCCGAGTGTGTCCGTCTGATTCTTCATTTTGCGATGACGCGAAATCAAGCCGTTCGCGCTTCATCATTTATAATCGCAAGTTTCCATCATGCCAAAGACTTATCAGGTGTGGGATACCTGACTGGGAAACGCCTGAATTTCGTCAGCGGCGATCCCGAACTCCCAGAACTAACCATTTGAAAGGAAGGTCATGAGCAATATTGCAGAAATTCGCGGGCGGCAGGTGCTCGACTCGCGGGGCAATCCAACGGTTGAAGCGGAAGTGTGGTTACAGGATGGGTCGATGGGACGCGCCATTGTGCCCAGCGGCGCTTCAACCGGAGAGCGCGAAGCCATCGAACTGCGTGATGGGGATAAACAAAATTATTTAGGCAAGGGTGTTCTCAGGGCCGTTGAGAACGTAAACGGCGAGATCGCCGACGCGCTCGGAAACTTTGATGCAGCCGATCAGCGCACGCTTGATCAGAAGATGATCGAACTCGACGGGACCGAAAACAAAGGCCGGCTGGGCGCTAATGCGATTCTTTCTGTTTCGATGGCTGCGGCCCGCGCGGCTGCCAATTATTTCGAACTGCCGCTGTACCGTTATCTTGGCGGAGCCGGCGCAAACACTTTGCCCACACCGATGATGAATATCTTGAACGGCGGCGCGCATGCCGACAACAACGTCGACTTTCAGGAATTTATGGTTATGCCTGTCGGCGCAGAATCTTTTTCTGAAGCGCTACGCTGGGGCGTCGAAGTTTTTCACACGTTGAAAGGTGTGCTGAAGAAGCGCGGTTACAACACGGCAGTCGGCGACGAAGGCGGATTCGCGCCGTCAGTGAAATCCAATGTCGAAGCAATTGACGTTGTGCTCGAAGCGATTCAACAGGCCGGATATAAACCGGGCGAAGAAATCGCCATCGCACTCGATCCTGCCGCCAGCGAGTTTTATCTGGACGGCAAATACGTTTTCAAGAAATCAGACAAGTCGACCAAGAGTTCAGACGACATGGTCCGTTTCTGGGCGAAGTGGGCGAATGATTATCCGATCGTCTCGCTCGAGGACGGCCTCGCCGAAAATGACTGGGAAGGCTGGGCGAATCTGACCAAAGAACTCGGCGGAAAAATTCAGCTTGTCGGCGACGATCTTTTCGTGACGAATTCGAGCATTTTGCAGGAAGGCATTGATAAGAACATTGCAAATTCGATCCTGATCAAGTTGAACCAGATCGGCACTGTTAGCGAGACTCTCGATGCGATCGATCTTGCCCGCCGCAATGGATATACATCGATCATCTCCCACCGCTCAGGCGAGTCGGAAGACACCTTCATCGCCGACCTCGCCGTCGCAACCGGCGCCGGGCAAATCAAGACCGGCTCCGCATCCCGCACCGATCGGGTCGCAAAATACAACCAGTTGCTGAGGATTGAAGAGGAGTTGGGAAGTGGGGCAAGGTTTTTGGGATTGAAAGCTTTGAATTACAGAGGCTAGGGATGAACACACGAAAGGGTTATTTATGAAACGCGCGTTAGGCATCGTTTTTGCAGTCTTCCTGTTGGCGATTGCGTGCTTGGCGCAAGACGCTCAGCCGGATAACTCTCCTGCGTCCAAGGCGGACGTCGAACAGCTATTCATTACGCTTCATCTTCACGAGATGATGCAGGACCTGATGGCGACGTCGATGCAGCAATCAAAGCAGCTTGCGCACGAAACTCTTAAAAAGAAACAGCCCGGCATTAGCGATGAAGAACTCAAACGCTTGGATGGTTTTATTGACGACTTAACGAAAACGCTCGACATCAACGGAATGCTCGATGACATGGTTCCCGTGTATGAACATCACCTGTCGAAGCAGGACGTACAGGCAATGCTCGCTTTTTATAAGAGTCCGACGGGACAGAAGATTCTGCGTGAGCAGCCCGCGATGATGGCAGAAGGCATGCAAGCTATGCAGCCTCGAATGCGCAAGATGATGGGGGATGTAATGGACAAAGCAGAAAAATTAGCGCGCGAAGATGCGAGTAAGGCTATGCCTGCCCAGCAGTAAACGCAAGGCCACTCGTTTTACACCTTTGACTCAATGCGTCGTGCTTCAGTTGCGCTTTCGCTTGTGCTTCTCGTAGCCGCTCAATGG
This sequence comes from Terriglobales bacterium, assembly GCA_035651475.1. Lineage (GTDB taxonomy): Bacteria > Acidobacteriota > Terriglobia > Terriglobales > Acidobacteriaceae > Gp1-AA145. The sequence continues at coordinate 286,080 of DASRFP010000024.1, forward strand.
CCTCTCGGTCAGGTTCGACGGCTCGCATTTCTCAGCCAGCGGCTAAGATCGTAATTGTAAAGTCCTCGCATAGGCTTGCACTTATGAGCGGCAATCAGATTTTGCGTACTTACAAAGTAGCTCTCGGCAGGAATCCCCGTGGACCGAAGCTTCGAAAGGGTGATCACAAAACGCCTGAAGGACTGTACACGATTGATGCTAAACGAGAGCACAGCAGATTTTACCGAGCGCTGCATATTTCGTACCCGAATACTGAGGATGAAAACGGGCGAAAGCAAACGGTTATGATCCCGGTGGCGATGTGGAGATCCATGGAATCGAGAACGGCTTAGGGTGGGTCGCCCCATTGCATCGTAGCTTGGATTGGACCGACGGCTGCGTTGCGGTGACCGACTCCGAGATGGACGAGATTTGGAAGGCTGTAAGTGTCGGTACGCCGGTTGAGATCAAGCCGTAGCGGAATCAAGAAGATTAAGGAACAAGATTAAGGAACTGTTCAAAAATGAGTCGACCAAAGCCTTTAGTTCTCATTATCCTCGACGGCTGGGGATACCGCGCCGAAACCAATGCAAACGCCATCGCGCTCGCCCGCAAGCCGACTTATGACCGACTGCTTCGCGAGTATCCGAACACGCTGATTCAAACCAGCGGCCCGTTTGTCGGTTTGCCTGAAGGTCAAATGGGCAACAGCGAAGTTGGTCACCTAAACATTGGCGCGGGCCGCGTCGTGCACATGGATTCGACTCGCATCGAACTGATGATCCAGAACGGCGATCTCTTTCGCCACCCGGTGCTCTTAGGAGCGATGAAGAACGCGCGCACGGGCGAGCACCAGCTTCACCTTTTTGGCCTCGTTTCAGATGGCGGCGTTCATTCTTATCAAAGCCATCTCCATGCGCTATTGCGCATGGCAAAACAGAACGAAGTCGAGCGCGTTTTCGTTCACGCTTTCATGGATGGCCGCGATACTCTCCCCACCAACGGTGCAGGCTATCTCGAGCAACTCCAGCAGGCCATGCGTGAATATCGCGTCGGAAAACTTGCAAGCGTGAGTGGCCGTTACTACGCGATGGATCGAGACCGCCGGTGGGAACGAATCGCGAAGGCCTATAGTGCGATGGTTTTCGGCGAAGCCGAAGGCGGCAAATACGTCGATCCGGTGCAAGGCATGAAAGAGTCGTACAACAAAAATGTGACCGACGAATTTATTGTGCCCTTCGTCTGCACTGATCGTCAGGGGCAGCCGGTCACAAAAATTCGCGACGGCGACTCCTGCATCTGTTTCAACTTCCGCGCCGACCGAGTGCGCCAGATAACACGCGCGCTCACCCGCAACAGCGGACTGAACGAACAAGGCGGACGCGATCTACAAGGTGCAGAAGACCTCGACGCCACAATTCCTCGCGACCGAGTACCGAAGGACCTGCACTACGTCTGCATGACGCAGTACGATAAGAAGTTCAGCTTGCCGGTCGTCATTCCGCCCGAGTCACTCAACAACATTCTTGCGAACGTGATGGGCCAGATGAACATGCGCAACCTGCGTGTTGCCGAAACCGAGAAGTATGCGCACGTAACTTATTTCTTCAACGGTGGCATCGAGCAGCCGTTTCCTGGCGAGGACCGGCAGCTCGTGGCATCGCCAAAGGTCGCGACTTACGATCTCAAGCCGGAGATGAGTGCGGCCGGAATCGCCGACGTAGTCGTGAAAGCCGTCGAAGACGCCACCTTCGACGTGATCGTCGTGAACTTCGCGAACGCCGACATGGTCGGCCACTCCGGCAAACTCGAGCCCACGATCAAAGCTGTCGAAACCGTCGACGCATGCCTCGGCCGCATCGAACTAGCGGTGCGCTCAAAAGGGGGCGCCATGCTGATCACCGCCGACCACGGCAACGCCGAAATGATGATCGATCCTGTCACCGGCAGCCCGCACACATATCACACGACGAATCCAGTGCCGTTCATTGTCGTCTCTGAAAACTCAAATCGCCTGTCATTGAAACCTGGTGGATCTCTGCGTGACATCTCGCCCACAATCTTGGGCATGCTTGGCATTCCAGAACCGAAAGAGATGACCGGAACTGATTTGCGGCTGAAGAATAGCTGACGCATTCAACGATGAATACCAATTCGAATGCGCTTTAATCCAGCCAGAATGCGATCTGGGCAGCGTTTCGCCGCACCAAACTAACCAACAAGCCTTTCTGCTGCAATGATTTCGCAGCATGGTACTCTCGATTTGCCCGGAAGTTTGCTCGTTATTCGCGAACTTGGCAGCGCCACAAGAAAACTTCAGGCGGCTATTGCGCACGGTCGCCATGCTCTCCGATCTCGGTCCCGAGATGACGGCTGAGCGCGACTTCGCGCAAACCGCGCAAGTCATGCTCTCCGCGCTGATGCAATCAACTGGCGCGAGTGAGGCCGTGCTTTTCGTTTTTATCGAGAAGCCTGCGATGCTCAATTCGGTGGCATCCCAGGGCTTCGCACTGATTCCGGATCCCTCTATCATTCCCCTCCTTCCGCGGCATGTTCACGCGCTTTCTTCGACTCGCGGCGCGGTTACGCTCGCGAAAACTTCCTACGACACATTCCTGAGCGCAAACGGCAATGTCGCGCCGGAACTATTTCGTTGCCTGGCATCTTTGAAAGTAGGGGGGAAATTAGTGGGCGCGGTTGCGCTAGGCCGCCGCGAGGGAGATCTGCCATACGACGAAGAAGGGCTGCAATATCTGGAACTGCTTGGCCACTACGTCGCGCTCGCAGTGCAAAATCACGCGCTCACCCAGACTCTGGCGCAGCGAGTTTCTGAAAATCTGCGGCTCATGGCGTCAGTACATGGCTTTTACGACAACGCACTCGAAGCGTTCGCTGCAGCCATCGACGTCAAACACGTCAACATTCAAGGACACTCTCTTCGTGTGGGCCGGTATGCCGCCGCCATCGGCGAAGCAATGAGTATGAACCCAAATGAAATTGCGTCTTTGCGCTCGGCAGGATATCTGCATGACATTGGCAAGGTTGCCGTCGACAAGCGCCTGTTCGGCAAACCCACTGTGCTCGATGCTGAAGAGTTCCGCGAAATGGCCGACCACACCACTGTCGGGCATCAGATCGTCACCGGCGTTCAGTTCCCCTGGCCTTGCATTCCGGAGGTCGTGCGTTGGCATCACGAGCGGACTGACGGCTCGGGGTACCCAGACGGTCTGCAAAGTGAGGAAATTCCGATCGAAGCGAGAATCGTTGGCCTGGCTGATACATTCGACGCTATGACCAGCCCGCGTCCCTATCGCGAGCCAATTTCTTTGGGAACAACTCTCAGCGATATTCTTCGAAACACGCCGAACAAATTCGATCCCGCCGCGGTGCAAGCCTTGCTCGTGCAACTCCGCCGCGATGCGGTGGGCAGTAATCGAACACTATTCCTGGAAAGCTCCGCCGGACACCTTGCGCCGACAGACATTGATCACATGGCCGCAAATCTTCAGCACAAAATTACCGGTGGGCGCCTATACCTCACGTAGCTCAAGCAATCACTTTGGTAACCAGCAACTTTCCTTTCCACATGGGTTAGTACTGTGAGCACTTAATCTATGCTGACTCGACGCCGAATCTTGGCTGCTGCCGCAGTTCTCGGATTCGCTTCTCTACCTGCAGCTGTGGCCCACAAAAAGTCCGCAGCATCTGCAACTGACGATCGGGCACGTGCCGTTCAAGCTTTGAATCGGCTGACGTTTGGCCCGCGTCCCGGCGATGTGGATCGAGTTCTCGCAATCGGTGTCGATAAGTGGATCGATCAGCAACTTCATCCCGAATCAATTTATGACAATGCCTTGGAAGCTCGCTTGGATCAGTTTCGTACATTGAAGATGAGCGCAGAACAGATGGCCCGGAACTTTCCGCCACCGGCACTCATCCGGCAAATCGCCAATGGTAAGGACAAAATGCCGCGCGATCAGGAAGAGCGGGCGATCTACGAAGTCCAGCTCATTCGTTACGGCCAGAAGCAGGAGAAGAAGAACGATGCCGCCAATGGCACTGAAATGCAACCATCCAGCGAAGCTCTCGCAAAAATTCCAGACGTTTTGAAGCTCGCGCCGGATGCGCGCATGCAAACCCTGCTCAGCATGCTGCCTGAACAGCGGAGTGATTTCCTGCTTGCGCTAAAAGGCTCACGCGAAGAATTTCTCACCGGCATGTCGCCTCAGCAGCGCGAAGACGTGCTGGCGATGTACAACCCGCAGCAGGTCGTCACCGAAGAATTGATGCAGGCGAAAATTCTGCGGGCGACTTACAGCGAACGCCAACTCCAGGAAGTGATGACGGATTTCTGGATGAACCATTTCAACGTGTTCATCGGCAAAGGCGCTGATCGTTATCAGTTGACCAGTTACGAACGCGATGTGGTTCGCCCTCGCGCTCTCGGCAAGTTCGAAGACCTTTTGGTCGCCACTGCTAAGAGCCCGGCTATGCTTTTTTACCTCGACAACTGGTTGAGTGTAGGCCCGGATTCAGACTTCGCTCGCGGAATTCGCCGCCAGCCCCGCGGGCGGATGGCGATCTATCAAACTCAAAAGCCGAAAAAACAGCAAAGCGGATTGAACGAAAACTACGGGCATGAGCTGATGGAGCTTCAGACCCTTGGGGTTGATGGGGGGTACACCCAAAAAGACGTGACCGAACTTGCGAAAGTCTTCACTGGCTGGACGTTGAAAGAGCCGCGCGAAGGCGGCGGTTATTTTTTCGAGGAACGTAAGCATGAGCCGGGTACCAAAATCGTGCTCGGTCACAAAATAAAAGAGAACTGCGAAAAGGAAGGGCGTGAGGTCTTGCACTTTCTGGCTCACGATCCTCATACCGCACAATTTGTTTGCAACAAACTCGCGATGCGCTTCGTTTCCGACAATCCGCCGCCGGCGCTTGTCGACGCGATGGCGAAAACTTTCCTAAAAAAAGACGGCGACATTCGCGAAGTTCTCAAGACGATGCTTCAGTCGCCGGAATTCTGGTCCTCCGACAGCTATCGCGCTAAGGTAAAAACGCCGCTTGAGTTTGTGGTTTCGTCCTTGCGCGCTACCAACGCGCAGGTGGACAATGCGATGCCTATAGTTCGCCAGCTTCAGTCTCTGGGTATGCCGCTCTACGGAGCACAGCCTCCGACAGGCTATTCGATGAAAGCCGAAACGTGGGTCAACTCCGCCGCGCTGCTCGGTCGTATGAATTTCGCCGTGCGCCTCGCATCAGGAAGAATAAGGGGTGTTCAGGTTGAAGCACCTCCGGCACCAATGGGCACCGTACTGCCTGATCCCGTGCAAACTTTGACTTCCCTCGAGAACTCTCTGCTCGAAGGGGACGTTTCGAAGCAGACACACGACACAATTATTGCTCAACTGAACGACCCGAAAATCAGTGAGCGACGGCTTGATGATCCGGCGCGTGCGCCAAACGTTCCGATGATCGAAGGTTTGTTGTTGGGATCGCCAGAGTTTCAGAGGAGATAGCAGTGAACGGTGAGCAATGAGTGACCCCTGCAGTGCTTGCTCACAGCTCATTGCTCGTCGATCGCAGCTGAATGTAGGAGCTGAATTTTATGCTTACTCGCCGAATTTTTCTTCGCAATAGCGCGTTGACGGTCGTCGGCACCGCGGCCGTTCCCGCGTTTCTTCGCCGTGCCGCTTCTGGTGCCGTCGAGCCGGGCACTCCGACTAAGCGTCTGGTTGTGATCTTCCAGCGCGGCGCCGCCGATGGGCTCAACATCGTGGTTCCTCACGGCGAGCAGGCTTATTACGCGATGCGGCCTTCGATCAACATTCCCAAGCAATCAGTACTCGATCTCGATGGATTCTTCGGTCTGCATCCGTCAATGGCGCCACTGAAGCCGTTCTGGGACGAAAAACACCTCGCAATTGTTCACGCCGCCGGCTCACCCGATCCCACGCGCTCGCACTTCGATGCGCAGGATTTCATGGAATCCGGTACCCCCGGTCTAAAAGCAACTGAAGATGGTTGGCTGAATCGCACACTGCATTCCCTGTCTAATCCCGATGTTCCGTTCCGAGCGGTTGCAATGGGACCGTCATTGCCCAGAATTCTTTCCGGCGCAGAGCCCGCCGTGTCCATCAACAACTTAAACGATTTCGGCATCGGAGGCGGTAATCCGAAAGCAACTCCGATCCAAAATACTTTTGAAGCCATGTACGCCGGCTCGGTTGATGCCGTTCTGCATGGCAGCGCTCAGGAAACGTTCGAAGCCGTGAAAATGCTGAAGTCGGCGAATCCCGCGCAGTACACACCCGCTGCCGGTGCAAATTACCCCAAGGGGCGCTTCGGCAATAGCCTTAAACAACTCGCGCAATTAATCAAAGCAAACCTGGGCGTACAGGTAGCGTTCGCCGATATCGGCGGCTGGGACCACCACGTGAACGAAGGCAATACTGAGGGCCAGCTGTCGAACGTGCTAGGCGAGTTCTCGCAATCTCTAGCCGCGTTCTGGATCGATCTTGGCGATCTCGGCGAAGACACGGTCGTCGTAACCATGTCAGAGTTCGGCCGTACAGCGCGTGAAAACGGCAATCGAGGCACGGATCACGGTCATGCCAACGTGATGTTTGTTATCGGCGGTCCAATTCGCGGTGGTCGCGTTTACGGCCAATGGCCTGGACTTGATCAATCACAACTTTACGAAGGCCGTGACCTTGCGCTGACAACGGATTTTCGTCGAGTCGTCGGAGAGACAGTTTCTCGTCATTTGGGAAACCGCGACTTGGCCGAGGTCTTTCCTGGTTTCAACAGCCGCAATCAGTCATTTCTGAACCTGCTTGGCTGAGTGGAAGACGGCCTTTATGGCTGCTCTTCCACGTCATTACGGGTTGCAAACCTCCACTCCTCCCAGCGACAATTCCCTCGTGCACTTCACGGCGGAAACAAAAGAGAGCCGCCTTCGCCAGACGCGGGTAAGCCTCTCGCAAATTCTCACCGCTCCCAACCAGCTCACACTGGCGCGGATGGCGTTTCTTCCGTTTGTGGTCATCAAGCTGGTGGAAGGCCATTATCGCGGAGCGCTCATTCTGTTTCTCTTCGCTGGATTAAGCGATGGCCTTGACGGGCTGCTCGCGCGACGGCTGCGCCAGCAAACGCTGCTGGGACAATATCTCGATCCCATCGCCGACAAAACCTTGCTTAGCACTGTCTTTCTGGTGCTCTCAATCGTTCACAAAATTCCGTGGAAGTTCACTATCGTCGTCTTTAGCCGTGACATCTGCATACTCATTGTGAGTGGAGTTCTTTATACGATTGCCGGCTTGCGCGATTTTCGTCCCAGCATTTTCGGCAAAGCCAACACACTCGCCCAGGTTGCAGCCGTCGTGTTTGTGATGTTCCTGCAGGTGCATCAAGCTCACTGGGTTGCGATTCTGCGCAAAGGGTTTCTGCAAGCCGTGTTTGTTCTTACCATTGTTTCGGCATTGCACTATTTGTATTTGGTCGCACAAAGGCTGCACGCGCTCGACCACGCCAGTGAGGTTGGATGAGCTCGCGTTGACCTGCTCATACACTCCACGTAACATCTTCCCTCATGCTGGGCACGACCATATCCCATTACCGCATCGTCGAGAAACTCGGCGGCGGCGGTATGGGCGTGGTTTATAAAGCGGAAGATATTGAACTGGGACGCTTCGTTGCCCTGAAATTTCTTCCTGACAGCGTCGCGTCCGACCCACAAGCCCTGGAGCGATTTCGAAGAGAAGCTCGGGCGGCATCCGCGCTCAATCATCCGAACATCTGCACAATCCATGAGATCGGCAAACACGATGGCCGTTCTTTCATTGTGATGGAGTTTCTCGAAGGTGTAACCCTCAAACACCTGATAGCGGGTAAGCCGTTGGAAATGGAGCAGCTACTCTCGCTGGGGATCGAGGTTGCTGACGCACTCGACTCAGCCCATTCCGAAGGCATTGTTCATCGCGACATCAAGCCCGCCAATATTTTTGTGACCAAACGCGGCCACGCCAAGATCTTGGATTTTGGCCTCGCAAAAATCAGCGGCGCTGCTGTATCGAGCGCAGCCGGAGCTACCGCAACTATCGAGCATGATTACCTCACCAGCCCAGGCACAGCAGTCGGTACAGTAGCGTATATGTCACCCGAGCAAGTGCGGGGCAAGCAATTAGATCCCCGTACCGACCTTTTTTCCTTCGGAGTCGTGCTTTATGAAATGGCGACCGGAACGCTTCCCTTCGCTGGCGACACTTCCGGTGTGATCTTTGACGGGATTCTGAACCGCGCGCCCGTGGCTCCGGTGCGGCTGAATCCGCAGGTGTTTCCGAAGCTCGAAGAACTTATCAACAAAGCCCTCGAGAAAGATGCCCGGCTGCGATGCCAAAGCGCTTCTGAAATGCGCGCGGATTTGGAACGATTAAAGAGGGATTCGAGTTCAGGGCGCATCGCGATCCAAGCGTCAGATTCAGCCGCGGCAGCCCCCGCGATCGAATTGTCCAGTTCTCACTTAGTTCAAGTGCAGACTGCAACGCCATCGCCCTGGCAACGCAGACTGCTACCCGCAGCCGCTATTCTCCTGGCGTTAATCATCGTTGCCGCATTCATCGCCTACCGGGCAGGCGTCTTTTCTTCGGGCATGGCAGCAACCGCATTCCAGAACGCGACCATTTCCAGCCTGAGTTCCACCGGCGACGTGATGCTCTCCCGCATTTCTCCCGATGGCCACTATCTCGCCTATGTCTCAAATCGAAACGGCCGATACAGCTTGTGGGTACGGCAGATCGCCACCGCCAGCGCAGTGCAGATTGTGGCGCCTGGGGACCCACAGATTACCTCGATGTCGTTCACTCCCGATGGAGGTTTTCTGGACTACACGGCGCAGCCGGTCGACCGTACAAACAGCACTCTCTATCAGATTCCGGTGCTCGGCGGCAGGCCCCGGCTATTGCTCGATAAAGTCGATACCGGTGTGTCCTACTCTCCCGACGGAACCGAACTGACATACGCGGTGGTGGATATTCCTACAAGTAAAGTTCAAATCATGGTTGCAAAGTCGGACGCCACCGCCGGGCACAAGTTGAGCGAATACACGGGAACGGTTTCCGGCGGCAATTACGCCGTAGCTTGGTCGCCTGATGGAAAACGAATCGCAGGCGTCAGCAAAACCCTTGATGACCCAAACGGCCTACCGGCTACGCTCATCGAGATCGATGCGGCCACCGGCGCTCGCAAAAATATTTCTGAGAAGCACTGGCGCGATGTCCAGGATTTCACCTGGCTTCCCGACGGTAGCGGAATTTTGCTCGCGGCCATGGAGAAAACCGCGGCCAACACACAACTTTGGGCCATGACGTATCCCGGAGGTCACGTGCGCCGCATCTCGAACGACTTGAGCGATTATCTGTCCGTCGCCGTGTCTTCCGATGGGAAAACGCTCGCTTCGGTGCAGCGGAACATGTCCAGCGATCTGTGGGTTGGCCCCGCAAGCACACCGGACAAGGCCCAGCAGGTGACCACAGGCAGGCTGGACGGCATGAACGGTGGCGTCATTTTCACGCCAGATGATCAGATGGTCTATGTGGGCAACCACACCCAGAACTGGGACTTGTTCACGGCTCATCCGGATGGAACCAACGTACAGCAACTCACCTTTGACCACCGATTCCACGGCTCTCCAGCGGTGTGCAATCAAGGGAAGACAATTGTCTATGACAGCGATACAAACGGGGGCTTTAACCTGTGGACACTCGACCGACAGACAGGAAACTCTGCGCCGATGCCCAATACAAACGGCGGCTTTGCGCCTAATTGCGCGGCAAACGGTGACACTGTCTTTTATTGGTCACAGCCCGAAGGTCAGCCTCCATACGCATTCAAAATTCCCATGTCAGGCGGCACACCGGTTCGGATTTCTGATCGCTTCGCTGGCAGCCCGCCATTTCTTTCACTTGACGGGAAACACATCCTCTTTGCAACTACTCTTGAAAACCGTAGTCTCGGTGGCGTTCTCTTATCCGCCGGTACTGGAAAGCTCGAGTCGGAAATGACGCCGGCGGCCACATTCGATTTGAGCGTGAGCACGCTTTGTTGGATGCCGGACAATCGGTCGATCGCTTATCCGGATCTGCGAAGTGGTGTAGCGAACCTGTGGTCCCAGCAAATACTTGGGAATGGCCCTCAGAAACAGTTGACTCATTTCACCTCTGGAAAGGTCTGGGGCTGCGCGTTCTCGACTGATGGAAAATATGTGGCAATTTCCCACGGCTCTCGGCAAAGCGATGCGGTGCTGTTTACGACCCAGAACAATAGCAAGTAGATTCCACGGTTTGACCCTTCTTCTCTCATCCCCATATCATTTAACTTCTTTTCACGCATGCCATTACGCCTTTTCAATACTCTTTCCGGCAAAGTTGAGGATTTTCAGCCGCTCACGGAGAACGAAGTCCGGATGTATGCCTGCGGGCCGACCGTCTATGACTACGGCCACATCGGCAATTTCCGCACCTTTATTGCTGTCGATATTCTTCGCCGGTTTCTGCGTCAAAGTGGCTTCAAAGTCCATCACGTGATGAACATCACCGATGTCGATGACAAGATCATCCGCAACTCGGTGCAGGCTGGGCTTCCTCTGAAGCAGTTCACGGCAAAATACGAGAAAGCATTTCTCGAAGACACGGCGGCCCTTAACATCGAACAGCCAAAGTTGGTGCGCGCCACCGAGCACATTCCCGAGATGGCGGAGTTCATCGCCAAACTGGTCAGCAAGGGATTCGCCTATCGGACAGAAGATGGCTCGTACTATTTCCGCATCGCGAAGTTCCCGGACTACGGCAAGCTCTCGAAAAAAGATTTCGAAGGCATGGAAGACGGCGCGCGTGTCGATGTTGACGAATACGAGAAAGACAATGCCCGCGACTTCGCGCTATGGAAGGCTCCGAAGCCAGGCGAGACTTCGTGGGAGAGCGTGATCGGGCCGGGCCGCCCGGGCTGGCATATCGAGTGCTCGGTCATGTCCATGGAGGAACTCGGCGAAACTTTCGACCTGCACGCAGGTGGAGAGGACCTCATCTTTCCGCATCATGAAAATGAAATTGCCCAATCAGAATCGGCCACAGGAAAGCCTTTTGCTCGGTTCTGGTTCCACGCGCGTTTTCTTCTGGTCGAAGGCGAGAAGATGTCGAAGAGCCTGGGGAATTTCTTCACCTTGCGTGATCTGGTTTTGAAAGGATACAAGCCTTCGTCCATCCGTTATCTGCTCTCTTCGGTTCCCTACCGCCATCAGCTTAACTTCACCTTCGGAGGCTTGCAGCAGGCGGCGGCGTCAGTCGATCGATTACGCAACTTCCGCCAGCGGCTCGCGACCAGCAATTTTCCTGAAGGCTCCAATCCCAGCATGACCACTCTAGCCCAAGAAACGAGTAAAAGAATTCACGAGTCTCTCGCCGACGACCTGAACACCGCCCAGGCGCAAGCAGCGATTTTCGAAATGGTGCGCCTCGCCAACGTTGTAGTCGACTCTGGAGACATGCGGCGGGAGGACATCAAGCCTTTGCTCTCCACTCTCGAGCAATTTGACGAAATTTTTGCCGTGCTCAAGGATGACGACGTTTCCAAAATGCAAGGCATTGCCGACTGGGCTCGCAGCGAAGGACGCGAAAAAGATATCAGCCCCGAGTTGCTCGAAGCCCTCAAATCAACTGGCCTTGCGGACGAGCAGATCAATCGCAAAATTCAGCAGATGACTGCAGCCCGTACCGCCCGAGACTTCGCCGCTTCCGACGCAATCCGCGCCGAACTCACCGCGAATGGCGTTCTTATTGAGCAGACGAAAGCGGGTGTACGCTGGCGAAGAAAGTAGGGCTGCTCTCTGCGCGCCCAGCGAAATCCTGCACAATTGCTGTTGAAAACTGTGGAAAAAATTTGTCAAGTACCCGCCAGGCACCTATTCTCGCTAACCCAAACAAAGGATGAGGAAAATAAACTTCAGAAACGTGGCACAATTGCCCCCTCAAAATTGCTATTCTGGAAATAGAAGAGTTGTGAAATAAATGCGCGGTCCGTTCTTCACCTCTCGCCGTCTTTTCCAAAACTGATAAAATCGAGGTTCCCGTGGAAGCTATCGCTTCAACTCTTGAAAAAGTTGTTGCCATGACTCTGCGACGCACAGACGAGGCGCCGATTCTCGCATGGCCTGTCGCCTGCGGATCGGCTGTGGCGATACGCTCGCGTGCCGTGAGTTTCGCCTCAGGAGTGCTGCAGGTTCAGGTGCCTGACGCAGGCTGGCGCGCAGAACTGAGGCATTTGGCGCCGCATTACGTTGCCGCAATTAACAAGTGTTCAGCGGTTCCGGTTCACCGAATCGAGTTCACGATCGCAGGAAGCGCGCAAAAGTCAGAATAACAAAAGCAGAAGTAAGAAGTCAGAATGCGAAAGTAAAACCTCGCGCGGCAAACTTCTGAATTCTTGCCTCGGAATTTCTATGAAGGTCACCGAAAAAGACGTCACCTACGTAGCCGATCTTGCCAATCTGGAGTTGAGCGAGGACGAACGCGGCCGGATGGTACGCGACTTGAACTCGATTCTTGCCCACGTCGATTCGCTTAGCGAATTGGACACGAACGACGTTCCGCCGATGGCCCAGGTTTCCGACCGTTATGGATTGGATGAATCGAAGCGCGGCAGCGAGCGTTTCGCTTATGCCAGCCGTGATGATGTGAAGGAAGGATTGCGCAAGTCCTTTCCTACAGAAGTCGCATTGGCCAACGCTCCTGAGTCCGATGGCATGTTTTTCAAAGTACCGAAAGTGATTGAAAGGTAGTAGCAATTCAATGAACCTTGCGGGCCTCACCATCGACTCTGCTCGCTCCGCAATTGCCGAGCGGAAAACTAGCGCCACTGCGCTGGCTGAGACCTTCTACGCGAAAATCGAATCAGACGATCCGAAGATCGGCGCGTATCTGATCCTTTCGAAAGAACGAGGATTAGAGAAGGCTGCCGAGATCGACCGCCTCGTGGAAAAGGGTGAAAAGCTTCCTCCGCTTGCGGGAGCTCCGGTCGGGATCAAAGATGTTCTTGTCACAAAAAGTGTTCGCACTACGGCCGGATCCAAGATTCTCGGCAACTACATCCCGCCATACGACTGCACAGCGGTCGCGCGGCTCGAGGCTGCCGGCGCAGTCGTACTAGGCAAGCTTAATTGCGATGAGTTCGCCATGGGATCGTCAAACGAGAACTCGGCATTTAAGCCGGTCCACAATCCGCGCGATGTGAGCCGCGTTCCCGGTGGTTCCTCAGGTGGATCAGCCGCAGCGGTCGCGGCAGACATGGCAGTTGCGACGCTCGGATCAGATACCGGCGGCTCCATTCGCCAGCCTGCATCGTTCTGTGGAGTGGTCGGACTGAAGCCGACTTATGGGCGCGTGTCGCGTTACGGGCTGATCGCATTCGCGTCATCTCTCGATCACGTTGGGCCGTTCGGCAAAACTGTAAAAGATGCGGCGCTCATGCTGCGCACGATTGCTGGACGGGATCCAATGGATTCGACGTCCGCCGAGGTGCCTGTTCCCGACTACGTTGCCGAACTCGACAAGCCTATCGCAGGCATGAAGGTCGGGGTCGCGAAAGAATACTTTGGCGAAGGACTGGACGCTGAAGTTCGCAGTGCAGTTGAAGCCGCTATCCAGAAGCTGGCGAAGCTCGGATGCGAGATCGTCGAGGTCTCGCTTCCACATACGAAGTTCGCAATTCCCGCTTACTACTTGGTTGCCACCGCTGAAGCTTCCTCGAACCTCGCGCGCTTCGATGGCGTGCGTTATGGCTTGCGAGCAAAAGGCGTGCACTCGCTATCCGACATGTACCGTCGCAGCCGCGATCAGGGCTTTGGCGCAGAAGTGAAACGCCGCATCATGCTTGGAACGTACGCGCTCAGCGCCGGATATTACGACGCATATTATTTGAAAGCCCAGCGCGTTCGTACTTTGCTGACGCGGGATTTCGAAGAAGCGTTTAAGAAGGTCGACGTGATTGTCGCGCCCACAAGTCCCACGCCGGCGTTCAAACTGGGCGAGAAAGTGGATGATCCGCTCGCAATGTATTTGGCCGATATCTACACCGTGACTGCCAACCTTGCCGGCATTCCGGGAATTTCAATTCCAGTCGGACAGACGAAAGAAAAGCTCCCGATCGGCATGCAGATTTTCGGAAAGCACTTCGCGGAAAGCACGATCTTGCGAGCTGCTAACGCCTACGAAATTGCGGCGTAACCCAATAAAAAATTAACCACGAAAGGCACGAAGGAGTTCCTTCGTGGTACTTCGTGCCCGGTGTGCTGTCTGTTTTTCTTTCGCTTAGACCGGCTTGTAATACCGTTCCCCCGCGCAGCTTCGGCATAGCACTTGACCGTCGCGGCGGACTTCGCGGAGAAAATTGATTCCTTCGCCGCATTCATCACAAACAATTCGTTCGCCTTTATATCCGGGAAATTCTTCCGGAGGAAGTTCAATCTTCACCCATTGCATGGTGAACAGGTCGTCGTCCGACATTTCGCGGTAGGCAAGCATTTGCTGCTCGTTTTTGCTACCCAACTTGGGATGCATCCTTCGGGCGAGATCTTTTGAGGACTCTTTGGCAGCGATGCGTATGGCGCGTCCATCGCTAACATCGACGAACGTGGCCGCCATTTTGCCAAAGTCGCGGAACTTCAGCGCGCGTTTGCCAAGACGGCATCCGGTGACCACAGCAACGGCATCGGTTGCGCACCGGTCAATCTCGACAAATGTAACTAACCGTTTCCGATCTTGACCCTGGGGATCATCGATCCCCAACTTTTTCAACCCAAGCATCGCCATTCGAACGCCGAGTACTTGCCCGGCGCAGAGATGCCCGTGTGCTTGCTCGGCGTCGCGGAGGTATTCGTCGAAAGACTTCATAAAAACCGGCGTAGGTCGTTGCTCATTCGTCCTTGGCCAATCTCTCGCGAACTGAGAACTCGCGGTCTTTCTTCGGTAAAAAGCAATAGCAAACGACCAACGACGAAGGACCAACGACTTCTAGCCAAATCATTAACAGGAGACAACGTGAAACTCAATTCTAAATCGAAGCCCTTACTTGCCCTGGTGCTTGCGGTCGCAATCGCAGCTACAGGCTGCACCGCTGAATGGATCAACGTAGCCCTGCAGGACCTGCCTGTGCTCACACAAATGGCGCTCAACATAGCGACGCTTGTAAGCGCACTTGCGACCGGTCAACAAGCCAGCACCGCCGATGTCGCTGTAATCCAGAACATCTCCGCGCAAGCCAGCCGCGACCTGAATTTGCTGCAAACTCTGTACAGCGAATACAAGGCTGCTCCGAACGCTTCTAAACTGCAGAAAATCCAAATCGTCATTGCCGACCTGGACGAGAATATTCCCAACTTGCTTCAGTCAGGACATATCTCCAACCCAACGGCTTCGGCCCGAATCACCGCAGCAGTGAACCTCATTATCACAACCGTGAACAGCTTCGCATCTCTGATGCCACACACTTCCATGCCAAGTGCCAGCAAAGCCCCGGCTGCCACTCTCCTTCACGCGAAAGACCTGAAAAAACAGTGGAACCAACAGGTCTGCGCCCCGACTGGAAATCCCGCATTGGATGCGGCATTCGCAGCCAGCGTATTGCGGTAACTCAACTCCCAATCCCAGGAAACCTATTCGGAGCAAATATGTCTCTACCTATAATTGCTGTTACCAACGCCTCCACCTGCCTCTCTGACGAGCAGGTGGAGGCAGTTCTTCCGGCGCTACAAAAACAGGTGAGCAACGAGTTCAAAGCTTATTGGGATCTCGATTGCACCCTATCTTTTTTGCCGAAAAATGAATCGCTCACTCCGGGCTGGTGGCAGATCGCCATGCTTGATGATCCCGACCAAGCGGGAGCGCTTGGATACCACGAGCTCACCAATCAAGGAGCGCCATTCGGAAAAATTTTCGCCAAACTCGATCTTGAGAGCGGCTCTTCGTGGACGGCAACTTTGAGCCATGAACTGCTTGAGATGCTCGCTGATCCCTGGATCAACTGGTGCGCCATCGGACGCGACAGCAAAATCTATGCGCTCGAGGTTTGCGATGCGGTCGAAGCCGACAATCTCGGCTACATGATCGACGGCGTGCTCGTGTCCGATTTCGTAACCCCCGCCTGGTTCGAACCCACATGCGCCGATCGGCTGGATTTCAAGCAACACCTCTCGAAAGCTCTGGAGATTGCACGCGGCGGCTACATTGCGACCTTCGATCCATCGATGGGATGGACGCAGGTTACCGCAAACGGCCTCGGCGGCCCACGCATCATTTCCGGCAGCAGACGTCAGAGGAGAAAATTAGTCCGCCAGGCGTGGAGAAAAAGCCTACCGTAAACTCGCCGCCTTATCAGGACGAGAGTTTCACTTGAATGGGAAATTCTCGTCGCACCAACTGCATTGCTTCGACCCTTGATTGCAGCCGTCCATCCAGTTGCGCATCTTCGATTACGGAAAGAATCTTTTTGAATTGTGGGCCGGGTGCATACCCTGCCTCGATTAGATCGTCTCCTGTAATAAGCGGCTCTGGACGTATGGCTTCCGGCGGGAGCTTATGAATGTGATCTTTCGTGAATTCGTAAAGTCGCAGATTCCTGTGGCTCGACTCGCAATCCAGCCTATGCAGTTCCAGGTGCTGGGCGAAATGCGGCAAACGAATAAATTTCTTAAACGTCGAAGCTTTCATATGCTCGACGTCTCCGAAGCGCATATGGTTCGCAACCAGCTCGGCAATCTGCTTCGTTTCGCCGTTCGCGAAGCGTAACCGGCGGCAGATCGCTTCGGCCATTCTCGTCCCCACTCGCGCGTGCTCATCGAAGCGAATCCGATCAGGCGCGCGCCTAAATGTGGGCGGTTTCCCGACATCATGGAGAAGCACCCCCCAGGCCAAAGTCGCAGGCGTCGGCTTCGGCAATTTTTCGAGCATCAACAATGTGTGCACGAACACATCGCCTTCGGGATGGAACTCCGGCGGCTGCTCCACTCCCTTCATGGCTTCGATTTCAGGAAGAACCTGACGAAGTAGCCCGGTTTCATCGAGTAGATCGAAGGCTCGGCGCGCGTGGCCCTCCGTCAGCATGCGGGTGAGCTCATCACGAACACGCTCGCGGGAAACTTGGTTGATCTGTGGCGCAAGCCGCTGAATTGCTGCGAACGTGGTCGGCTCGATTGTGTATTCAAACCGTGCCGCGAAACGAACCGCGCGCAACATGCGAAGCTTGTCTTCAGCAAAGCGCAGAGCAGGATCGCCAATTGCGCGAATGATCTTTGCTTGAAGATCGTCCCGGCCGCCAACGTAATCCACAACTTTGTCATCCAGCGGATCGAGGAGCAGGCCATTAATTGTGAAATCGCGCCTCTGTACATCCTCGCGCGGATCGCGGCTGAAGCGAACTGCATCGGGATGGCGCCCGTCGGAATAGCCAATGTCACACCGAAAGGTCGCGACTTCCACACATGACTTGTGATGAAGGCCAGAAAAATCAGGCTCCTCGATTGCGTCTCCGATTCGCTCGCGATTCGGAGCACTCGGCTCGAAATGACATGACTCAGAGCTATCAGCAGGCTCTAGCGAATCCGGAACCGGCACAAGCACAACTCCGAACTGCACGCCCACGGAATAGGTTTCAGGGAAGATACGCATCACCTCGTCTGGAACGGCGTCGGTCGCCACGTCATAATCCGCAGGCTCACGGCCGAGCAGCAGATCGCGCACGCATCCGCCGACCAGATATGCCTGGTGCCCTCGTTCGCGCAGAGTGCGAAGAACCGAGATGGCGAATGCCTTAGACATAACGCAAAAATGGTCTCAAAGGCGCTTGAACGGACCACAAATCTATATTTCATTGCCCAAGCACATATTACTAGGACAAACGTGAGTCCTATTGGAGGCAGAAAACTGATCGAAACCGGTGCGGAGGGTTGATGAAGCTAGGTCACTGCACGTTTACTTTAATCTTGTACTTCCCTCGCGACGCGACACTGACCATTTCGCCGCCCTTCAAATACGGTTGCATAACACCCGCGCTCATCCATGGCATATCCCAACCTTTTTGAATAGCTACGACCGTGTATTTTCCTGGGAGCACGTTGTAGAGAGTGAATGTGCCGTCGCTGTCGCTCTGGTCGCGGCGCACCAGCGCCGAGTCATACTCAATGTCCTCGGGAATTAGCGCAATCATCGCCCCCGCGCACGGTTTTCCGTCGAGTAGAGCAGTGCCGTCCACGCGTCCGACACCTTGCGACAAAATAACTTTCAACTGCACCGATCCGCCGGCGGGGATCTCAATTTGGTGCCCATGTGCATTCGCGCCATCGGCTTCAACACTTTTGACGTACAACTGGTCTCCGCCACCCGCGAGGACGTTATATGTCGCCGGTTTGAGGATATTCGCGTCGAACACGAACTCGCCTTTCAGTGAAACTTGCGCAGTGTAAGCCTGTTTCGAGTGGCGATCGAAAAGTCCCACAAACAGTTGTTTGGGAATTTGGCCAGAGTCGAACTGGACAGTGCCACTTACCGAGAGAGTAGTTGAAGCACCCGACACGTCGACCTCCGAATCATCCGAGGTGTTGAGTTCTTCCTCATGGTTCGAAGGATTCCTCCCCCAGGTCTGCACATGGAGCTCATACTGACCCGGCGCTATGCCAGAAATTTCGAATTCACCAGGGCTTATCGTGTTGTAATTCAGGGCAACCGGAATCGCTGCATTGCCGAACACTCGCTCGCTGGCACTCATACCGACGCCTTGGCGGGCGTCAATATCCGAATCGCGGACACGCATGTGTAACGACGGCACTGCTGTGAGAGCGATATCGGCAGCCAGTTTGTCACCTGGCCTCACAGTCACTGGCGTCGCCGAAGCGGCATCGGTCACTCCGGGATAGTACGTAATCGGGTAAACCACATCGAACTCTCGATTCGTCTGATCCGCAGTTCTCGATCCACCATCGACCCGCTTGCTATCAAAACCACCGACGGAATGAAATCGCCCGCTATTTTCCGCGTACCAGGGGCGTGCCGAAACAACGATGTAGTATGCATCCGGCGCAACATGTCCGAAGCGATACATGCCCCGGTCATCAGTCATGATCTGAGCGCGCATCTCGGTAGAATCAACTCCGTTCTGCACCCCAGTCCGAAACAGCATCACGCTCGCCTGCTCGACCGGTTCATTCTGCTCATCAGTAACAATGCCGCTAATCGCGGCCTCAGGATGCAGCCGAAAAATCAAATGCTCCGAATCGATGTCCTGGCCGACTGCAATCGCGGTTGAAAAGTTTTCGTGTTGATCGAATCGCTCGGCAGTAAACCCGCGCCCCTCTGCTGCCAGCCAGTATTTGCCTCGCTTCAGTTTCTCGAAACCGAAATGTCCATCGGTGGCGCTGACGCAAGTTGCCGATGGACCGCCCTCCGCCGGGCCAATGCTGACGCTGATATTGGGAAGGACCTCGCCCGTAGCTGCATTCACCACAATTCCGCTGATGCGATATAGGCGCAAAGAACTTGTCTGAGCGATTTGCGCGGTAGCGGCAACCGCTAAGAGAAAGAAACAGACAAGGCATCGCATGAAATTCAGTCCAATACGTGCGTTAATTCAACTGAAACTTGTGCTTGACCGCCCGATTGCAGCGTTACATGCGCAGCTTGCGAAGAGTATGCCTGCATCACATCGGGATTTGTATATTCCAATCCATCAGCACTATCCAACGCGAGAACACTGTAAGTATCGGGGGGCAGGCCAGTCACGTAAAACGTTCCATCGGGATTAGCAGTTATGACGTGGGTTTCAGTCGAGGGCCGATCATCGGGCATCAACACCACCGTGGCAAGAGTTTGCTTTTCCCGGGTGTTGACGTGACCTCTTAACGTAGCGCCGTCATTCCGTATAACAACCTCCACCGGCGGAATCTGCCCATCGCTCGTGACCGTTAACGGTTCATGCAACAAATCAGTGCTGCCGCATTGGGCTGATTGCACATACCAAGACCCGGCATTCGAGCGCACCTCGACCGAGTAACGCCCCGCCGGCACATCGGGAAGCACAAACATTGGCTTGGGAGTACCAGGTCTCCAAAATGACCAATAGTCCGGATTCGCGATTAGATCGCCGTCGCGAACCAGATGAATTTGCACAATTCGAGAAAGTTCCTGGCCATGTGCCGCACCTTCAGCTCTCACAGTGATAGGAGCCGGCTGTGACCCGTGAAGCGTGAGCACAAGGCCGGCAAGATCACCACTAACATTCACCGGCAGCTCGCCGCGTAGCTGCTGGCCATCGTGCATCCATGCAACCGCCTCGAGCGTGTATGCTCCGGCAGGAATCTCAGCCTCGAATTCGCCGGTAACTGGATTAAATCGGTTGAAAGACGAAAACTGATTCCCAAAATGATCGATAAAAATGATCTGTATGCCGGAACTCAGTGGAGACCCAACCAAGGTGCCGGAGACTTTGTACTCCGTTACAGAATGCAACGAGAGATCAATTTCAGCCTGCTGACCGCCGTTAAGCTGGAGCGGTGTGGCTGAAGACATATCCGGCGCGCCAGGGTAGAATGCCGGCGCATATCCCTTTATACGGGTTCTGCTTTGCCGTTGATAGCCGGCCGGCTCGGCTTCGAGATAGTAGACGCCGGGCTGCAAGTTCGCTATTCGAAACTCGCCATCTTCGTTCGTCACAGTGTTCTGGATCATCTGCCATCGTTTTCTTCCTTCCACAATGCGAGATGCGATGATTTTGACTTGAACGCCCTCGACCGGTTCTCCATTAGCGCCCTTGATATGTCCCAAAATCACACTTTGAGGAAGCAGCTTCAAACTTACCGTAGGAGAATCGGGTCCGATGATTACGAACGGCGTTCGCCCTCGATGGTTCTCCAGCTGCTCCTCACCAAAGTAGCCTGGCTTTTGGACAACCACCGATGCAGGGCCTGCCGGAAGACCGTCGAACTCAAAATGTCCGCTGCTGTCACTGAAAGCGAGCCGTTCACCGCCAATATTCAGGCGCACTAGCGTGCGGCCAATTGGCTCGCCGGTTACTGAATTCACGACAGTCCCATTAAGCTTGTATGTCGCCCCGGAGCCTGCTGAAGGATATCCGGGTGCAGTTTGGCACATCGCAAGCGATGGAAGTAACACACACGCTTGGAGTAGAACGCTCCAAGACCTGGCTGTACCGACGCAAACTCGGCGCATAACTTACCTGTGCGGAACTAAGCAGGAACTCACAGAATTAGACTCCGGCGCATAGGCGTTTGTTGCCTCACATTTGCATCTGCACCTTCGGTACATGTCCGGCCGCAATCTAGGGTCCGCACTTCCGGGCTCCTAGACTAACCGTAACCCCCAGAACTATCCCTTCCAGCGGTAGGCGTCTTTCTGTGGCAGTCCAATATGAGCGAGCACGCGGCCGGCAAACTCATGCGCCAACTGATCCAGAGTGGCCGGACGGAAGTAGTAGGCCGGAATGAGTGGAAAGATGGTCGCGCCCGCGTCTGCGGCCCGGTACATGTTGCGAATGTGGATTTTATTGAACGGTGTTTCGCGAACGCACAAGACCAGCGCCCGTTTTTCTTTTAGGCAAACATCGGAAGCGCGCTCGATGAGGTGCGAAGCAATGCCGTTCGCGATTCGTGCCAGCGTTCCGACGCTGCACGGCAAAACGATCATGGCGTCAGCCGAATAAGACCCGCTGGCAACATTCGCTCCGATGTCGGCATTCGATTGCTGATGAATTTTGCGCGATGTGTGACCGAGCAGTTGGTTGACGAGATTGTTGCGTCCGCGCAATCCAAGCTCCTCGGCCATAACGCGCAGCGCGCTATCGGACGCGATGAAGTTCACGTTTCGTACGCGGGTTTCGCGTTCGACTGCAAGCAACAGATGACGGAGGAATAGCGCGCCGCTGGCGCCTGTAGTCGCGACCGTCAGGTTTTGTGGCGGATTCGGCAATTGATACGAGGGTAGCGAGCCGGGCTCGCTCGTTCGATTTTGAGGATAGGCAGCAACGACTATTCGAGTCAAGGTATGGGGGAAGGAACATTCCGGTTATCACGGCGAACAGCCGCACAAATGCATGCACTGGCCGCAGTGCGCCGGGAAATCGGCTCGCACGATAGAGCCCCGAAAAGCAAGTATCTGCGCGAATTTGCTGATGCATTCCGGCGCTACGATACCGTTTTTTCAGCCGAGGAGCTAGAGCACAGGATCATTGGTTCTGACCTGATCCTTATCGGCGACTATCATGCGCTTGCCGCATCTCAGCGATTCGCGGCATCAGTAGTTGAACGCTCCGCACAGAAACGTCCAGTCGTGCTCGGAGTAGAGGCAATCTTATCGCGCGATCAGAAGATTCTCGATACATGGTGGCGCCGCGAAATGCCGCAAGAAGAACTCAGGCGGCGGCTGCGATTCGATCGCGACTGGGGGTATCCGTGGGAGCCGTTCTATGGCCTCCTATGCGCCGCGCGCGACTACTCGGAAGGTATTTACGGCCTCGACTGCATGCCACGAGAAGATATGCGACGCATTCATTCACGTGACCGCCACGCCGCAGTCAAGATTACCGAGATTCGCAAACAGCACCCCACAGCAGCGATTCTTGTTTTATTTGGTGAATCGCACATGGCTCCGCAGCATCTGCCACGCGCCGTCGACGACCTGCTGCCGAACGAAAAGTGGTTGGCCATTCTTCAGAACATAGACGCACTCTACTGGCAAGCCACAAATGAGCAGTGCCCAGCGCTGCAGCACGGTGCAGTGGGGATCGGAGATCAAGCGGTGTGTGTTTTCAATTCCAGTCCGCTCGAAAAATACGAAGGCTACCGTCTTTGCCTCGATCGCTGGAATGCGGCAACTAGCGATGACCAGCAGGATTTCGCCCCGGCAGTTTACAACCTAGTCTTTTCGCTGGCCCGTTCTCTCGGTTTTCAGCTCGATTCGCCTTCGAATAGAACTCAACCAAAGTTCTTGGCCGATTCCATTCCAGAAGTGATAAGTATCGGGCCCGATTCGCCCAGCCCAGAACTTGATCAGAAATCTTGCCTTTACTTACCGGAATCGAATTCTTTTTTGATTCGAGAATTCCAGATGGCTGAAGCCGCCGAGGAATGCACGAGGTTTCTGCACCTCGCCTGCCGAGGAATGGCAAAAGCTTTCCCGAGCGCTCGGCCAATTGAGACTGCTCTCGCGCGCTTCGGAGCACGGCTGCTGCTACCAGGGGTGAATTCGCAGATCACAACTCCCACTCTCGGCGATTCGCTCTACCATAAATACTTGGCGGGTGAAATTTCTCAGTCCTGCATCCAGCATCTGTTTCTCACGCACGTTGAAACCGCCGAGCAAGCCGAAACCGCTCTTAATCACCTGACCACGCTCGCCCGATCGTCATAACTTTCGCCCGCAGCGTCCGGCAATGCTACCCTAATTTTGGGACGCTAGATTCGCTTGAACACCGCATCTATTCGCAAGCTCATGAAGCAGGTCAGCGCGGGAACAGTTTCCCCCGATGAAGCGGTAAACGAATTGCGCCACCTTCCATTCGAAGACCTCGGCTTCGCCAAAGTGGACCATCACCGCGCGTTACGCGTAGGCATCCCAGAGGTTGTCCTCGGCCAGGGTAAGACGCCGGCGCAAGTCGCGGCGATTTTTAAAACACTATCGCAACACGGGAGCAACGTTCTAGCCACACGAGCGAATAAGGAACAATACCTAGCGGTAAAGAAAACGGTTCGCGGCGCGAAGTTTGAAGAAAATGCCCGCGCAATCGTGCTTCGCTGTGATCGCATGAAATACGGCAAGGGCCTGATTACAGTCGTCTCTGCTGGCACCAGCGACATTCCCGTCGCTGAGGAAGCAGTTCTCACTGCTGATCTTATGGGCAACGAAGTTGAGCGCCTTTATGACGTCGGGGTTGCAGGGATCCATCGATTGCTCGCACATAGAAAAGCTTTCAGCCGTTCGCGTGTAATCATCGTCTGTGCTGGGATGGAAGGTGCATTGCCAAGCGTCGTCGGCGGGCTGGTAGGAGTTCCTGTGATCGCCGTTCCTACCAGCATCGGTTATGGTGCTTCATTCGGGGGAATGGCAGCGCTGCTCGGCATGATGAATTCCTGCGCGTCGAACGTAACTGTAGTCAACATCGATAACGGCTTCGGGGCTGGCTATGTCGCTTCTTTGATTAATCGCCTTTGAATGTGCGAAGAAATTGTCTCCTGGAAGACCATTGCTGTTTCCCAGAAGGTTTAATTTGGCACTTGATTTTTAATGTCGAGAGCGACTTAAATATCTAGTGCAGGAGGCCGCCCCAATGGTCTCAAAATGCGCCAATCCTCAGTGCTCAGTTCCCTTCCGCTACTTGCATACCGGTAAGCTATTTAGAGTTGAAACTGCAACTGGCTTAGAGCGCCGCCGCACCATGGGCCAAGATGACGAACAGCACAAGGCCTTGCGTCGGCTGGAATTTTTCTGGCTATGTGGGCATTGCGCCGAGAAGCTGACCCTCATCTTCGATAAAGCTTCCGGCGTGACTGTCCAGGCCAAGGAACCGATCAGCGACTATGCGTGCTCGGCCGCAGCGTAGTTGCAAGGATACTTTCCTCGAAGTGCGTTCCAGCGAATTCTGAGCACTTCGGCAATCATCTTCATGCCATCGCGAAGCGGGCGGATTCGCGTACCTGCGGCGTCCGACCATACTACAGGTACTTCTTTTATTTTCATTCCTTGACGGTCGGCCATATAAAGCAGCTCGGCGTCGAAACCCCAGCCATCGATTTTTTGCAGGGAAAATAGAGTTTTTGCCGCATTACGGCGGAATGCTTTAAAGCCGCATTGCGTGTCTTTGAACTTCAGCCCGAGCAAAAGGCGTAATACCAGGTTGAAGCTGCGTCCGTAAAATTGACGCAATACCGATTGCCTGTGCTCCTGCAACTCGGGTTGCAGCCAGCGCGATCCCACAGCCACATCCGCTCCCGATTCGACTGCCTCGAACAATTTGCTCGCCTGCTCAACAGGCGCAGACAAATCAGCGTCGGTGAACAGAAGAATTTCCCCGTTCGCGTTCAGCATTCCATTTCGCACACTATATCCCTTGCCATGGTTACCCGGATTTTCAATAAAACGGAGTGCAGGGTTCGCCTTGGCCCGCGTGAGGACCAATTCGGCAGTGTTGTCGCGAGAGCCGTCGTTGACGACAATCACTTCTGTGTCCCAACCATGCTCGGCAACGTAACTCAACACGCGATCGAGCGTGGCGCCCAGCCGAGCGCCTTCGTTATAGGCAGGGATAATGATGCTGTATTGAGGCATTTGCCCGAAGCGTTATCGCGCCGAACCGGCACGGATATGACAAGTTATCACGCAGGCAGAAGAAAGTGTTTTCGTGCGGGGTCAGGCGACTTGCTTCTGCCGATCGAGCATGGTGAGGAACTGATCCACCAGTTCCGGATCCCAGAATCCGGCTCGAGCTTCATCCCGCATGGTGGCAGAAGCGTGCTCGTGAGTCAGGGCGGGCTTGTAAGGGCGGGTGGTGGTCAAGGCGTCGTAAACGTCTACCACTTGAAGAATTCGCGCAAGCAATGGAATTGCTCGCCCCTCCAAACCATCCGGATACCCGGTGCCATTGAAGTGCTCATGATGATTGCGGATGATTGGCAAAACTAAGCGCAGCGATTTCAGCGGACGGCAAATATTTTCTCCGGTAATCGGGTGCTTGCGCATGACTACCCATTCTTCCGAATTGAGATTCGCGCCCTTTTTCAAAATTTCATCGGGAACGGCAATCTTGCCGAGATCGTGCAAGTAGCCCCCGCGCCACAAAGCTGTGACTTCCTCTTCTTCCAAGTGGAGGTAACGTCCAAGCTCACTGGCATTTCGCGCCAGGCGTTCGCAATGCCCTTCGGTGTATGGGTCGCGGCTCTCAACACTCAGACCCAGACTACATAGCACGCTCTCCGCCGTTTCCAACTCATCGGTGAATTCTTTGAGCTTGATGAGCGACTTGACTCGCGCAAATAATTCTTCCGGAAAAATTGGCTTGCTCAGAAAGTCGTCTGCGCCTGCCTCTATTCCACGCACGCGATCTTCCCGCTCAGTGAGTCCGGTAATCAGTACAAAGGGAATCAGCCGTGTCGCAGGATTGTCTTTGAGCTCGCGGCACAACTCGTAACCGGATTTGCCCGGCATAACCACGTCAGAGAGCACCAAATCGGGTGGCCTGCGGAACATCTCTGCTTCGGCATGACTAGCATCGGGTACCGCCACAACGTCGTATCCGCGCGAAGCCAATAGATCCTGCATCAGGCTCATTGTATTGGCGTTATCATCTACGACCAGAATGCGGGGAAGCCGGCGTCGCAGCGAGAGATCGGTCACGCCCGAAGATTCAGGAGTACGTGAGCGTAAAGGCGACACCTTCCGGGGAGACTCCATAAACAACCGAAGTTTAGATTCTAATCCTGGTAAAACGTTTTACGAGTATAAATTTTCCTTTTGGACAAGCTTGAGGAAAATGGGGTCAAAACAACATTGACGCCATTTGGTGAATAGAAGTTCCAGCGGCCTTAAGCACCGGCGGAAAGTTTATGGGTGTTCTTATTCTGAGCAATGCCGTACTGGCGGATTTTATAAAGCAACGCTTTGTAACTGATTTGCAGCAGTGCCGCCGCCTGCTTCCGATTCCAATTGGTTTCTTCAAGCGCCTTGGCGATCGCTTCGGCTTCGGCCTCGTCCTTTGCGCTGCGGGCGAGAGACTTCAGGCCGCTAGCCGCTTCTGTGCCGCGCTGCGCCATGGCTTGGAACTCGGCGCCTGAACCGTCGCTTCTCGGTTTCAGCTCATTGATCGCAAGCTTCTCGTCGCCCAGCACCAAGTATCGCTTCACGAAATTTCCGAGCTCTCGCAAATTTCCCGGCCAGGGATAATTCGCGCACGCCTGCAAAAGCTCCTGAGAAAACGGTAACGGCGGCCGCGCATACTGTTCTGAAAGCTGGGTCATGAAATGCTTCAAGAGGACGGGAATTTCCTCTTTTCTTTCGCGCAGCGGAGGAATCTGAAGAGTAAATGCGTTCAGCCGGTAATAGAGGTCTTCGCGAAGACGCTTTGAGGCGAGTGCTTCGGGGATGTTGATGTTCGTGGCTGCGAGAATACGCACATCAACTTTAACTACCGACCGGCTGCCCAACCGCGAGAATTGCTGGTCCTGCAAAACGTGCAAAAGCTTCGCCTGCAGCGAGGGCGGCATCTCTCCGATTTCATCGAGCAGGATAGTGCCCTTGTTGCACAATTCGAATTTTCCTGGCTTGGCGTGGGTTGCGCCGGTGAACGCGCCCGCTTCGTACCCAAACAACTCACTTTCCAGCAAATCCGCAGGCACTGCGGCGCAGTTCACTTTCAAAAATGTGCGGTGCGCGCGCGGCGAAAGTTTGTGTATAAGGCGCGCCATGACTTCTTTTCCAGTGCCGCTTTCACCAAGCATCAGCACCGGAATGTCGACGTTCGATACCAGCGCAGCCTGAGAACGCAACTTCCTCATATTCGGGCTGGCGGCAACGAAAAATATTTCTTCTCCCAAGTCCTCGACTTCACTCGTGTAATTCTGTTGATTGGTTCCCAGGCACTGATCGATCACCGCATCTAGTTCCGATTTCTGAAACGGCTTCGTGATGTAATCAACTGCGCCCAGCCGCATTGCCTGCACGACTTTCTTTGTCTCATTCACGCATGAAAGCATTACGACCTTCACAGTCGGCTGAAGCTTGCGCAATGCCTCGAGCGTCTCAAGCCCATCGATCCCCGGCATGAGCAAGTCGAGCAATACAAGATTCGGCTGCAACCCTTGCTGTACAAGCTCAAGCGCCTGCTCGCCGGTGGCGGCAGTCTCAACCTGGTGATCTTCCACTTCGAGCAGCGTCTTGATATAGCGCTGCATTCCCGGTTCGTCGTCGACCAGCAGAATCTTGGACTTTTCCCTCATCACCTTTTCCCTTCCCGCTCGGCAGTCGGGGGAGTTAACGGAAGAATGAAGCAAAACTTGCAGCCCGCTCCGGGTTCGCTTTCTACCCAAATTTTTCCGCCCATGCTCAACACCAGCCGGCGGGCGATCGAGAGTCCTAGCCCCATGCCTTCGACTTGTTCAGTCACCGGCAGACGGAAGAAGTCGTCAAAAATTTCCAGATGATATTCGGGAGGAATTCCGGGCCCGGTATCGGAAACGCTGATCTTTATCGAATTCGGCTGCGTCAGTGGCCGCCTGCGGCGCTCTTGAGTGACGGCTGGTTTCGCAACTGTACGCCTCTCCCACATGTACGACTCAGCATGCAGCCAGACCGTGCCGCCTGCAGGTGTGAACTTGGAGGCATTCTCCAGGAGATTCGAAACCACTCGTTCAATCTTTGGTCCATCAAAAGGGAATTCGAGCAACTTCTCGTTAGCCAGAAAATAAAGCGCCAGTCCTTTTTCCTGAAAGCGTGGAGACCACAACCGGCAAACCTCGGACAAACTCGCACTGATATTACCGGCTTCAAACTTCATCTTGAGTTCGCCGGTCTCGAGAGCGCTGAAAGTCAAGAACTCTTGAACGTAACGGAGCAGCCTTTGCCCGTTTGCCTGCATGTCGCGAAGAACTTCGCGCTGGCGTTCATTCAAATCGCCCAGTTTTTCGCTCTGCAGAAGCTCCACGTATCCATTCAGAATGGCAAGTGGGGTCTTCAGATCATGCGCTGCCGACGCGAGCGCATTTGTCGTGCGGAGATAGCGCTCCTGAAGCTGCGAATATTCCACGGAGCCCTGAGCGGTTGGAGTGAAGCTCGGTGAACTCGCGATCGCTTCTTTTGCCGGAGCAAGCGCTTCCTTAGGCAACGAGGGCGATGGATGCATAAGTTGGGATACCACTACGAGGGAGGAACGGCGAATCAGCCGGGCAACCAGACTGACAACCGTAGGCAAATCGTAGGGTACAAACCTCAGAGTGTCAACGAAAAATGCAAAACATTTGCCTGTTTTCGGTAAAGTATTTCCGAAACCTCTCAGCGATTTTCGCAGTATCCGGCACAAAAACCCGCGAAACCGGGCAGTTCGCCTTACCAAACCCGGCCTTACTTCAAAAGATCCGCGAATACCGGAAACGAAGGGATCAACTATGTACTAGTAGTAGTGCTCTTTGGCCATTGAGGTGCGGCAATCGGCATAAACATTGAGAAAGAGGCCCGATTTGCGGAGTCGAAACTTGAACGCCGATCGTCGCACTTGGACGCGGCTCCCCCTACACGTACCGCTTTTCGTGCGCAGCCGCAATTCCGAAGGCAAAAACTTCCTAGAGTTTGCCACTGCGCTCAACATCTCCGCTGGCGGTGCCCTCGTCGCTCTCCACGGCTCATTGCGGCCATCGGCGCAAGTTTCTGTGGAGATTCCAGTTTCTCCCTTGCTTCAGGCTGTTCGTGTGCCCCATAAATCGCGCCGTATGCGGGCAAGAATTGCGCGGATCATTCATGCGGATGGATACAATCTTGTGGCCCTCCGATTCCTGCGTCCACTTCAGACGAGCGACAAATCGTCTCTCTTGTCGAGTAGGAAACCTGTTTCCGAAGTGTGAAAATTTTTTCCCAGTGCGCCGCCGTCGCCTGGATCAACGGCTCAGCTCTGCCCCATATTGAGGCTTTCGGGCTTAACGGACTTTAAGTCTCACCTTTGCCAATAGTTACCTCAACATGCGCGACTAACGTAATGGCCGAATCGGGTTTGGTTCGCGGGGTGCTAAGTGTAGACTGACGATCCAAGTCGCGCGATTTAGCGTAGATAAATATGACAAATTCTGTCAGTTCTTTAGCGCAGTCTCTCGGTGAAATCCCACCGGATGCCGTAGTTTTCGGCCAATCTGAGGCCATGCAGGACTTACGTTCGCGCCTTGCCAAGGTAGCCGGAGCAAATGTCCCAGTTCTTATTCACGGCGAAAGCGGCACCGGCAAAGACATCATTGCCCGGCTCGTCCATTCTTGTTCGCCCTGGAAGACCGGCCCATTCGTAAAGGTGAATTGCCCCGCAATCCCCGGCACGCTGCTCGAAAGCGAACTTTTCGGTTACGAGCGCGGCGCATTCACCGGCGCGTATGGCTCCAAACCCGGCCGCGTGGAAATGGCCCACCGCGGGACCCTTTTTCTCGACGAAATCTCTGAGCTCGACATGCCGTTGCAATCGAAGCTGTTGCAGCTGTTGCAGGACGGCCAATTTTGCCGCATCGGCGCTCAAGCAGACAAAAAGGTCGAAGTACGAGTTGTCTGTGCTACCAACCGCAAGCTCGAAGAAGAAATCGCGAACGGCACCTTCCGCCAAGACTTGTTCTATCGCATTAATGTCGTAAATCTATATATGCCGCCGTTGCGTGAGCGCCTGTCTGACATTCCGGCGCTAGTAAATTATTTTCTCGAGTATTACAACCGCAAGTACAACTGCAGAGCGCGTCCGCTCTCACCCGAGCTGATGGAAGTCTTGCATAAGTATCAGTGGCCGGGAAACATCCGTGAGCTTGAAAATGTAATTAAGCGTTACGTAATCCTCGGCACCGAGGACGCCATAAGCAGCGACCTGCAGCCGCGCGAGACCGACTTCCTCACGGCCGACATCAGTCTGGACGGCCCGATTTCGCTCAAAAAGCTCACCCGGCAAGCGACACGCCAACTCGAACGCAAGATCATCCTGAAGGTCTTGCACAACCACCATTGGAACCGCAAGCAGACGGCAAAGACCCTCAACATCAGCTATCGAGCTCTTCTGTATAAGATTCGGGACGCCGGCCTGCCTCCGAACCGTGCGCGCCGCGATCCGGACGTAGTAAAGAGCCAGGCCGCCGACTAGAGAGACCCAATACTCGGTTGCCCCAGCTGCGCGGTGTTCGCAGTTGGGATGCACGAACCTACTTGCACGTCGCCGTGAACCCTTGGTATTCGAAGGTTCCGTAGTATGCAAAACCGGTGACCACGTTCAGATCATTGATCCCGGTAACTGCGCTTTCAGCCGCTCCCCCGATAGCAACCGGCGTCACTCGCCCATCCGGATAATGAATACTGCTGCTATCGACGATCGCCCCTGAGTTGTTGATGTCCTCAGGCACATAGCTCAGTTTTTTGTAAGTACCGTTCTCCAATTTATAGCCCAACCAAGTGCCAGCATCAGAAGCAGTCACCTGGTATGCGCCGACAATCACGCCATTGTCATTGATGCCTGTCACTATGGTTTGCTGAGCGCCCGGGAATTGGATTTTGCTAAACCCGCCATGCTGATATTTGAATGCGAAGGTATGATTCGTTTTCGCGTCTTTTGCATCCCCAATGATCGTGTTCCATTTGTTAATGCCCTCAAGCGCCGTGCTGGGGGAGCCAGGATAGTTCAGAGTGGCCCACGAATTCGACGTATAAATCAGCCCATTCGTTGGCCCCGCTGCTGGTTGCGGCGGCGCATACGAATTTTTCCCGCCATACCAACCCACCGTAGTTCCATGCAGATTGCGGTCGGTGAAAAAAGTCTCAACGCTGTTTGGCACAGCAAACAAAGTGAACCCGCCGTTCGACCAGCGCACGTAGCCTTTCTCCATGCCCTCGCTCAGACCGCCAACGCCGCCCACAATGGAGTTGAAGTGATTAATCCCGCCGGGCGTCAGGTCGTAAATGTAGCCCGCAGGCGGATTGTACATCGTGTAATTGCACGAGCTTTGGGCTTGAGCAGATAAGGGAGACAAAAGAAGAACGGTGAATAAACTCGTTGCGGTTGCAGCGACCTTTGAGCAATTTAGGTTCGACATCGTGAATACCTCTAGAAGTTTGTAGAGCAGATTGTGGTTAGGTTAGTAGTAGAGGAGACCTTGCCCTGAGATGGCGGCGATTTCCAGCCGAGTTGCTGACCTTATGCCAGGCTTACCTGAAGAACGGTATTCCCGCTAAGTTGTGACTCCGAGCCTGGGGGTCAATACCGACCAATGCTGTCTCTGGCCAGGCGTAGCCTACTTACCTACGGTGTTCTTCTTATTGACGCGAAGCAGAGTCCGTACTATGTTCATCTTCCACGTAAGTAGCTGGATTGTGCGCACATGTACTTCAACGCCGTTTCTGTGGAGAACCAATGAGAATCACGCGCCTCTGCCTCGCTTTCAGCCTGCTTCCCTTTCTCTTTTGCCTGAGATCATTGGCTGATTGGCCGCCGGTCAGTCCGGACGATTTGAAGATGACTGATCTGAAAGAGCAGCCTGGCGCGCCGGCTGTTGTCCTCGATCGCGAAGAAATCGATGACGACATGAACAATGTCCACTCGGTTTATGAACGAATCAAGATTCTCACCGACGCGGGCCGAGAATACGCGAACGTAGAAATTCCATACAGCCGGCGAGGTTTCAGTATCGCCGCAATCAGTGGTCAAACCGTTCACGCCGACGGCACGGTCATTCCGTTCACCGGCAAGCCGCTCGACAAAGCGGTCGAAAAGAGCGGCGGAGTACGAATAAATGTGAAATCGTTCACTCTGCCTGATGTCCAAATTGGCAGCATTATCGATTACCGCTATAGCCTGCGTTATAACGACAACATGGTCCTCGCCCCGCAATGGGAGGTGCAAACCAATCTTTTCCAAAGAAAGGCCTACTTCAAGTTCATCCCCTTTCAGAACCATGACAACATGGAAATAACACTTGCCCATGGGCAAATTTCGCAGGGCATTGCCTGGACGCCATTTTTAGGAGATGGGCCACAGCCGCAAAAGCACGAACTTCCAAAGCAGAGTTTCGCCACCGTTCATGACGTAGGTTTCTGGATTGATCTGACACGCACCAATATTCCAGCATTGGTCGAAGAGCCATTTATGCCGCCGGCCAACATGTTGAGGCTGCGGGTTTATTTTTACTACCAGCAAAACCTGAAACAAGACGACTATTGGAAATCAGAAGGGAAATTCTGGAACAAGGACGTGGAAGAATTCCTCGGGAAGAACCACGGCATTGATGCCGCAGTTTCAAAGATTCTTTCTCAGTCGGACATGCCGGAGCAGAAAGTACGCAAGATTTATGCTTTCATGGGCTCACTTGAAAATCTGGATTACATTCCTGAACGCAGCAAACAAGAAATTAAAACCCTCCAGCTCAGAGTCGTGAAAGGCGCGGGGGACGTGCTTGAGAATCACAGCGGAGATCACGACGAACTCAATCGGCTGTTCGTTGCAATGGTGCGAGCTGCGGGTATTCCTGCCTCGCTGATCTGGGTACCGAATCGCGAGCGCGACATCTTCGTTAAGCAATACATGGATACGTCGCAGTTCGACGCCGAAATCGCAGTCGTGGAGCTCAATGGCAAGGATGTTTTTCTCGACCCGGGTACAAAATTTTGTCCTTATGGAATCCTTGATTGGCGTTACACCGGCGTGCAAGGTCTACGCCAGAGTCCCAAGGGAGCGGATGTGGGGGAGACTCCGCCACCGAGTTACAGTCAATCCATATCAACCCGCATGGCCCGCCTCACACTCGATGAGCATGGCACAGCTTCGGGTACTGTTTCGTTAATGTTCAAAGGTACTGCGACTATGAGTCACCGCCAGCGAGGCGGAATGACAGATGCCGACGGCCGGAAGAAACTATTGGAAGATGAGCTGCGCGGCATCCTTCCTGGAAACAGCGAAATCTCCCTGGACAATGTCCCAGATTGGGAGAATCCCGAAACTCCTCTCATAGCACAGTTTCACGTCAGCTTCCCATTTGCAGTAGCTGCAGGCAAAAGGCTCATGCTCTCACAGCATGTTTTTCAAGTGAACGAAAAGCCGCGCTTCCCTTCGGCCGACCGCAGGAACGCAATTTACTTCCACGTTCCCTGGCAGGAAGCGGATGAGGTTCACATAACCATTCCCGCAGGAATGGAGGTCGAGAGCTTGGCGCCGGACGACACTGTGAAACTAAGTTATGCGATTTACAAGGTTCAGCAGAAACAGGAGAAGCCGGATACCATTTTCTCCCGCCGTGATTTCATCATGGGCGAGGGGGTGTTCACTCCACAGGAGTACAAAGAGATCAAAAGATTTTTCGACAAGGTGAAAGCCGACGACGATCAGCCAGCGCTCGTGAGGTTATCGCAAAGTGCAGCGGTCGCGAAATAACCGTGATTCGCAATTCTGGCGTAGGCCGAAGTGTGTTTACGCGGTCGTCTTGCTCATTTTCTTGTTTGCCTTGCCCTTTTCGTTCGCGGGAGTCAATGTCCCCGATTGGGTGCGCCAAGCGGCTACGCAGAAAATTGGATCCTACCCGCCTGAAACCGACGCCGTCGTGTTACTCGACCAGATCGATTACACCATTGTGGGCTCCGGAGATTTTACCGAGCACACCCGCCACGTCCTCAAGATTTTGCGCCCCGCCGGGCGCGAGGAGAGGGAAATTGGCGTTGATCTCGGGGGCAGCGACAAGCTTCAGTCGATTCATGCCTGGACGATTGACAGCGCGGGACGCGAATACGAGATCAAGCAGAAAGACTTCACCGAGACGGCCGATTATCCAACCTGGATCCTGTATGCCGATGATCGCTCTATCATTACTAAAGCTGCTGCTCCCCTGCCGGGATCAGTTATTGCCTTAGAGTACGAAGTTCGCAGGCATGAGTGGATCAATGAGTTGGGATGGATTTTCCAGGACAAGATCCCCGTAGTGCAAAGTACCCTGAACGTTCAAATGCCGGTCGGATGGGAGTTCCGTGCCGCTTGGACCAACGGTTCGTCTGCCGAGCCGGCTAAGACCGGCGCAAACTCTTGGCAATGGACGCTCAAAGATCTTCCCGGCATCGAGGAAGATCGTGAACCTATGATGCCGCCTTTTCTTTCGCTTGCGGGGCGAATGAGTCTCTCCTATTTTTCTCCTGAGCAAAAAGCCGGTACTGCGGCATCATGGAATGAAGTCGGAAAATGGTATGCGAATCTGACCCAAGGGCGATATGAGGCGAACCCTCAAATCTCCGCCAAAGTCGCCGAGTTAATTGCGGGTAAAACCGACTTCGCTTCACGAGCGCAGTCGCTCACGTCTTTTCTTCAATCCGAAATTCGGTATGTTGAGATTTCTATAGGTATAGGAGGCGATCAACCCCATCCCGCTGGGGATGTCTTCCGCTACCGCTATGGCGATTGCAAAGATAAAGTCACGCTTCTCAAGGCAATGTTGCACCAAGCCGGAATAGATTCCGAATACGTCTTGATTGACACTCGCCGAGGCTTCGTGAACCCCGCCGTACCATCGTCATGGTCCGATCACGCTATTATTGCCATCGCTTTACCGGACAATGTGCCTGGCGGGGCATACGAGTCCGTGATCAAATCGAAGTCTGGCAGGCGCTACATCATCTTTGATCCCACCGATGAATACACTCCGGTGGGTTCGCTTCGCGCGGAGTTACAAAACAGCTACGCCCTTCTTGTCACCGAGTCCGGCGGCGAGTTGATCAAGACTCCTCTCCTGCCGCCAGACGCAAACACTCTGCAACGCAGCGGTCATTTTGTTCTCAGCGATGATGGTGAACTCAGTGGCGAAGTGTCCGAAGACCGTGGCGGAGATTTTGCCGCTCGCGAACGTGATCGGCTTCGTAATTGGGATGAGAGGAAACGCACGAACTATTTCGAGCATTATCTGGGGAATTCGCTTCAGGGATTCACCCTTGAGAGCATGAACGTCGAGCAAGCAGACCAGTTTCAAAAAGATGTTTTGATCAAATTTAAGTTTTCAACACCGCAATATGGACAGCAGCGCGGTCCCTTGATGCTGTTACGTCCTCGCGTGCTCGGGGAACAGGGCGAATACGTGGAGCACAAACCGCGGCATTACCCAATTGAACTCGGTGAAGCCAGGAAGGTAATTGACACCTACGAAATTGAAATCCCAAAGACCTATTCAGTTGACGACATTCCGGATCCCGTCAAAATCGACGTAGGGTTCGCCAGCTATCAGAGCAAAATCGAAGTTGACGGCTCGAAGCTCCGCTACTGGCGCGAGTACATCGTTCGCGATCTAAGTGTTCCGCCTGATAAATTCGCAGATTGGGTAAAGCTTCAGGGCGTGATTGGCGCCGATGAGAGCGCCGCTGTGGTGCTGAAGAAAACTCCCTGAATTTGCGAGCGATGGAGCCTGCACGTCAATACGCCAATAGAATTTTCAAGTCTCGCAAATTGTTTCCTGTCGGACCGGTCACGATCGCATTGCCTAAGGCCTCAAAAACCGGATATGCGTCAAACTTCCGGAGGTGGGCCTCCAGATTGAGTCCTCGCGCTCTGACCGCTTCCATCGTTGTTGCGTCTACAACGGCTCCATCGGCGGGGCTGTTCCCGTCAACTCCGTCGGACCCAGCACTGAGTACACATAGATTTTCAGCACCGATTTTCGTCGCGCAGTACAACGCGAACTGCTGATTTCTGCCGCCCACGCCTCCATCCCGCACCGAAACCGTCACCTCGCCGCCGCTGAGCAAACATACGCGCTCATGTTTTTGGCGCAACTCCCGCACCCGCCGTAACAAATGGTCGGCGGCTTTCACGTAATCCCAGTCGTCACATGAGTTATCAAGCTCAACCGTGAATCCCTGTCGTTCAGCTGCCCGCCTGGCCGCATCCAGCAGTGCCGAATTCGAAAGCATGGTCCACCAGCGCGCGCGAACAAACGCCGGATCGTCGGATTTCGGTGTCTCCTCTAAGGCGTGCCGTTCAATCAATTCGCGAACAGATGCAGGCAACGACTCGGTCATTTTGTACCTGGAGGCGATCCGATAGCAATCTTCCACTGTCGTGGAATCCGGCATGGTCGGCCCCGAAGCCAGCGCATCCGGCGCGTTGTCGGGAACATCCGAAACAAAGATCGAGACCTGCTGCGCCGGATATGCAGCCTGCGCCAAGCGGCCACCCTTGACCGCAGAGAGATGCTTGCGGATCGTATTGATCTCACTAATTGATCCACCCGAGTGCACCAGCACTCGATATGTCTGAATCAGATCTTCGAGCGCAATTTCGTCGTCCATCGGCTTTTCTACCGTCGCGGAGCCGCCGCCGCTCACAAGAAAAATAACGAGTGATGCTTCATTTTGCGCATTCAAGGATTTCAGGATTGCCTCAGCGGCGCGAATTGACTCTGCATTGGGCAGAGGGTGGCCACCATGAAAGTAGCGGAAGCCGCGCAGTTGAAACTCGGGTGCAACTGAACTCGCAACAATTCCTTCGAAGCGCTCGCCAGTTTGTTCGTGCAGCGCTGCCAGCATCGAATGTGCGGCTTTGCCTATTGCAACCACAAAGACGCGGTTGTAAGAATTGAGATTGTAGAGGTCTTCGCAGATTCGCAGCACGCCGCCATCGCAGTGGAGATGCCTTGCAAAGGCCCGGCTGATGCTCGACTCCCGCAAAGCATGTTCGAAAATGTGCCGCGCAATCTCTTTCATTGAGCGCTTTTGATAGTTTGTCTAAGCCACAGTTCTATTTCATCTCTCATCTCGCGCAATCGGCCTTCGAAAAAATGATCGGCGTTTTCGATAATCACGAGCTTCTTAGGATCGGACAGCGAGTTCACTAGTTCTTCCAGTTTCCTGCGTGGGCCAAACTGATCACGGCTGCCGCTGACGAGAAGCTTCGGCTTGGTGCACGACTTCAAAAAATCCAGGTCGTAACTTCTCTCCTCAACTGGCGCAATCGGTACTCCAAGCCCGATCAAAGCTTTTACTCGCGTATCCCGCGCCGCTGCAGCCAATCCAACTGCCGCACCGAAGGAAAACCCGGCGAAGATCAATGGCAGATGAAATTCTCGATCAAGCCACTCCAGTGCCGCCCGCACATCATCGATCTCGCCTCTTCCTTGATCATGTTCCCCTCCGCTCAACCCAGTCCCGCGAAAATTAAATCGCAGCACCGGAAATCCAAAACTATTCAGCACTTTCATCGCATGAAATACAACCTTGTTGTGCATCGTCCCGCCAAACAGCGGGTGCGGATGGCAGACGACCGCGGCAAAAGTGGCGTTTTCGGCGCCGGAGTTCAGCAATGCCTCGAGTTGGCCGGTCGGGCCATCAAGAAAAAAGGACCGGATCGCTGCTGCGCTTGGATTCATCCCGACTAGCTTATCCCAGGATTTCGAACTCCAGACCTCTGCACGAGCATAGCCGCGCCAGCCCGACCGCGCTTTAATACGACGAGCGTCATTGCTAAAGCACGTTTTCCTTCGTGCTCTCCGTGTCCTTTGTGGTTTATTCTTCTTCATCCCCATGGACGTCATCACGCTAACCCGCCAGCTCGTCGATATCGATTCGACAACCGGTAGCGAAGGGCCTGTCGGCCACTTTATTGCGCGAGAATTGCATCGCCTTGGATACGGTGTGCAGCGCATCGTCGCCGAAGGAGAGCGCACAAATATTTTGGCGACCCTTCCGGCGCAGCCCAATCCAGCCGTCGCCCTCTCCACCCACATGGATACTGTTCCACCGTTTATCCCATCTTCCGAAGACGAGCACCGCATATACGGCCGTGGATCATGCGATGCCAAAGGAATCATCGCCGCGCAGATTGCCGCCGCTGAGCGCTTGCGGCGAGAAGGAGTGTACGTCGGCCTTCTTTTTCTGGTTGGTGAAGAGCGTGACAGCCTGGGCGCTAAGGTCGCGAACCAGCAACAGAATCGCTGCCGATTTCTGATTAACGGCGAACCAACCGAAAACAGGGTCGCAGTTGCATCGAAAGGTGCGCTGCGGGTCGAACTGACGGCGACAGGAAAGATGGCGCACTCGGCATATCCGGAACTCGGCGAATCCGCCATCGACAAGCTGATCGAAGCGCTGCACCTTCTGCGCGCCATGAAGCTGCCTTCCGATCCCCAGGTGGGTCCTTGCACCTTGAACATTGGCGCCATCGAAGGTGGCCGCGCGCCAAATGTAATCTCCGACAAAGCTCGCGCGCTCCTGCTCTATCGTCTTATCGGCCCAAGCCAGGAATTGCGGCGCGAGATCATCGAAATTGTCGGAGATCTTGCCAAGGTCGAATTCACACTCGAAATTCCCTTCGTTCGCCTGCGCACCTTCGAAGAACTTCCGACGATGGTCGCCGCATTCACCACGGATATCCCTGCACTGAGCAATTGGGGCCAACCTCTGCTTGTCGGCCCGGGATCGATTCACGTCGCCCACACCGAAGGCGAGCACGTTGAAAAACAACAATTGCACCAGGCTGTCGAGCTCTACGCGGAAATCGCAAGAAAACTGATCTGATGGGCCTCAGATGAAATGCCTTCGCCGCATGACGTCGGAAACTCTGCTGTGGCTTCTCTTCTTTTCCATTGCCTTTGGCCTCGGCTATCCAACCTTGAATCGCTACGATCCTCGCAAACAATTGCCCGATGCGGCTGTTTATGCCCAGCTTGCAGTTTCCGGTCCCACACAGATTCACACCAATTTGCGATTCCGCATCCTTGTTCCATTCCTTGCCCGATGCGTCGCTCACGTTGCACCGAGCCAAATGGGAAGCTGGGATCCGCTGATGTTTTCTTTCCTATTTGTGAATGCGTGCTTCGTTGCCACCACGGGATATTTGCTCTACGGACTGGGATCCACTCTGCTCACCAGCCGTTCCATAGGCCTGCTCGGCGCGACTCTATACCTGCTCAATTTTGCGGTCGCGAATCTTCAGCTAGCCGCATTAGTCGACGCCGCCGAAGCTTGCCTGCTTATGGCCGTTGTCGCCGCAATGTTTTACGAAGGGTGGTTTCTGTTTCCGGTGCTGGGCGCAATCGGCGCGCTTGCCAAAGAGTCATTCGTACCATTCTCAATCGCCATGGCAATAACTTGGTGGTTCACGTCTGCAGGTCGAAGGTCTCGGGCACAGCTAGTCTGGATCGCAGCTCTGATACTCGTGGAAGTTTTGACTCTGATTATTTTCCAGTCATCCATTTCCGGCCAGATGATCTGGCCTTGGAATTTCCTGCGAAACATGAATTCTCAGACCAGCTACGGCAGTAATCTGATCCACTCACTTATGGATCGAAATTCCTGGTACATCCTGATCTGGCTGCTGCCGCTGGGGCTCGCAGGTATGAAACCATTGCCACGCACATGGAAAGCTGCTGCCCTGGCAGGCTCATTGATGGCTCTCGTGTTAAACGCCTATCACAGCACCGTCGCGGGGGGTGGAGGGGGCGTGGGCCGTTACCTCTTCAATGTTGCTGGCCCTCTGCTGAGCTTAGGCACGGCTTCATTCCTCAGCAAATCGGATCTCCGCCAGTCCGCCGCGTTAGACTAGAACCGTGTCGACCCAAACGCTCAATTCCCTAGCCCATGCTTCATCCTCTTATCTGCGCTCGGCCATGCAGCAACCCATCCACTGGCAGGAGTGGGGCGACGAAGCCTTTGAAAAGGCGAAGCGCGAAAATAAACCCATCCTGCTGGATATTGGCGCCGTCTGGTGTCATTGGTGCCACGTCATGGACCGCGAATCCTATGATGATCCGGAAATCGCGCAGATCGTCAACGAGCGTTTCATTGCCATCAAAGTTGATCGCGACGAGCGCCCGGACATCGATAGCCGCTACCAAGTCGCTGTTCAGGCGATCAGCGGCCAGGGTGGCTGGCCCCTAACTGGTTTCCTCACGCCCGATGGCCGGCCATTTTATGGCGGAACATATTTTCCTCCGCAGGACCATTACGGCCGCCCCAGCTTTCGCCGTGTCCTGCTCGCCATCTCTGACGCGTTTCGCGAGAAGAATGGCGATGTACTCGAGCAGGCCGGCCTGGTCGAAGGCGCACTTGCGCAATCCGAATCCTTCACCTCCACGTCCGGCGAGTTTTCTCCGCAAGTAATTCAAGAAATCATCGACTCTGCCATGCGAATGTTCGATGAGCAAAACGGTGGCTTCGGCAGTGCCCCCAAATTTCCACATCCTTCGATTCTCGATTTGTTAATCGATCAGTACCTGCGCACCCGCGACGAACGGTTTCGTAATGTATTCACGATTACTCTCGAAAAGATGGCTCGTGGCGGCGTTTACGACCAGCTCGCCGGAGGCTTCCACCGCTATTCAGTTGACGAGCGCTGGATCGTGCCGCACTTCGAAAAAATGTCTTACGACAATTCCGAACTGCTGAAGAACTACGTCCACGCATATCAAGCCACCGGAAATCAGTTCTTTGCTAGCGTAGCTCGAGACATCATTCGCTGGATGGACGAGTGGCTGAGCGATCGTGAACACGCCGGCTTCTACGCCTCGCAGGACGCCGATTACTCCATGGATGACGACGGGGACTACTTCACCTGGACGGTCGACGAAGCTAAATCTCCGCTGAACGAAGAGGAGGCTGAGGTCGCCTGTCTGCACTTCGACATCAACGAAATCGGCGAAATGCACCACAATCCCGCGAAGAACGTGCTATACCAGCGGGCCTCAGTCGACGAGATCGCCGCGCGTCTCAGGCTTCTCGGCGAGCGGGTTGAGCAGCTTCTGGAATCAGCAAAGCAAAAGATGTACGCGGCTCGGCTCACCCGTCCTACTCCATATGTCGATAAAACGATTTATGTGGGCTGGAATGCGCTTTGCGTATCCGCCTACTTACAGGCAGCAATCGTTCTGGGCTTAGAGGAAGCACGCCATTTCGCGCTGCGGTCGTTAGATCGAATTCTGGCGGAGGCCTGGAATCCACAACTCGGCCTCAAACACGTCGTGCGCTACTCCGAAGGCTCCAAATCCCGTGACAGTGAAGGCTTTCTGGATGACTATGCCTTTACCGCGATCGCCTGTCTGGACGCTTACGAGGCGACTGCGGATCTAACTTACTTTCGCGAAGCTCAGCAGATAGTAGATCGGATGATTACTAAGTTTTACGACAGCACGGCGGACGGCTTTTTTGATAGTGTCCCGACGCTTGGGGCTTTCGGGGTACTTACCAGCCCTCGTAAACCTTTCCAGGACTCACCTACTCCCGCAGGGAACCCGATGGCTGCTATCGCTCTCCTGCGAATGCAGGCTTACACAGGCGATGAAGGCTATCGCGAGAAGGCGAAACGTACGCTGGCCCTGCTGGCCGGGTCCGCCCCTCAATACGGCCTGTTCGCCGCCACTTATGGTATTGCGGCTGTCTACGCTGCTTATCCTCATACTCAGGTCGTGGTCCTCGGGGAAGACGAAACCGCGTCCGAACTCTATGCTGAGGCACTTTCTTCACGAGTCTTCGGGCGATCAGTAATTAAGCTGAAGTTCAGCCAAGCCGTGCCGCAGAATCTTCCACCGGCGCTAGCTGCTACCATTCCGGAATTGCCGGCCGTGAAAGCTGCAAAAACAACCGCGGTCATCTGCGCAGGACTCTCATGCCGACCACCGATAAACACTCGCAAAGAACTGCAGCAACTGCTCGATCAGGAAGTTTCCGTTGCCTAGACGGATTCAGCTTGCGCCGGATAGTGTCCCCACAACAAAAGAAAAGCCCGGAGCTTTCGCTCCGGGCTTAGCCAACAACTACTGTGTTAATTCGAGCACTTATTATTGCCTCCAACCGTACACGGATTGAAGTTCTGCCTGTACCATAGATTGTCTATGTCCCGGAACATCGGCGTCCCCGGCGGCAATCCACTCAGTTGGTTGAAGTCAGTGTCGAAAAAGTAGTTTCGTCCTGGAGCGCCATACACAACGTTACAACACTTAAAAATACCTGTGTTGTAAGTCGAATAGTAAAGGCTTGCGATGGAGCCCTTATAGTGGACGCTGCAGCAGCCCCAGTCCTCAAGGTAGCGCAAGAAGTTATGCACTCCACCATCGGTGCCGAAATCGGCTTTCCCGTATCCAGGATATTGGAAGTTGATGCTCTTTCCGGCTGCAATTGCCATACGGTAGTAAGTATCCGATGCCGTCCGAGCACTAAGCTTCGTTGGTTGCTGAAGAATGCTGTTCCAATCTTTCCAATTGTTGGAAAGCAGCGTCACTGTATCTGCGATTATTGAGGAAGCGGCCTCACCAGCCTGAT
The DNA here is from genome assembly GCA_035651475.1 of Terriglobales bacterium. Lineage (GTDB taxonomy): Bacteria > Acidobacteriota > Terriglobia > Terriglobales > Acidobacteriaceae > Gp1-AA145. Next base: position 329,099 of record DASRFP010000024.1, read on the forward strand.
CACCGCCGCCGCCCCATGTGGCATCACCCGAATTACTGTTGTAGTCTCCTTGAACATAGACCGGGTTTTCCGCCGCCACGGTAAAACCACCGCCGCCCCCCGCTGCAAGAGGCACATTCCCGAGTGTCCCGTCTACGAGCTTCAATACGTGGCGCGCACCGCTCACCCAATTGCCCTGCGCAACGCTGCAATTGCTAATGCGAGAGCTCGTCATATATGGATCCGGGTTGGCTTCACCACTGTTGATATAACTATTGACCGACGTCAGAGAGGTATAAGTACTCCCGGCAGCAGTATACCCTAGGCCTAAACCAAGATTAGTCGTGCCCCACTCATCCAGCATTCCATTCAGATTCACGTCTTCCGGAGAGTATGACTTATTAAATGCAGCCTCTAATGTGCCCGTTGGCATTCCATTCGAGTTACTGCTATTCACTACATCTTCTAACCCCGAATCACCGGTCTTTTGGTTTAGCGTCAGTAAACCTTCTTTGTCCAATCCGGTTCCTTTCGGATTCTTCTCCATTCCCCGTCGATCCGAAAAGTATAAAATATAGCCGTTCTGAACCTGCGAGTTAACGTTCGCACCGCTTGTGCCAATGCTCCCAGCTAGCCACTGTTTTAGGTTTCCCACATCCAGTTCCACCGCATTCATGATTCCTGCTGGCGTGCAACTGTTGTCACCAGTAACTGTGTCGCGAGATTCGCCTTCGCGCGCATCGTAGAAATTGATTGGATACCAGTTGTACTGTGTTGGACTTTGCGCGCCGGTATTAGGCTCTGTTGTATCACCAAACATATAACTGCCACTGGTGCTATCGACCATTACCTCAGGCGGTTTCCCGGGGACCAGAGTATAGGTATAAACATACGGGCTTAAACGGGTTCCACTTCCTGATCTGGTAGGGCCGGTATATGTGGGTTTCACCCCGAGGGCGTCAGCCGCACCGTTTCCATCCCGATCTGCTAGTTGTTGCAATATCAAAATTGCATTCGGACTGACGTCATTACCGCCAATTGTTGTTGGGGGCTGAGTGTCCCGCGCAAACCCGAGCCCCAGCCACTCCCTCGTTACCGGGTGGTAGTTGCCGTTTGTGTCTTCGTATTCGACTCGCAGATAGCCGTCCAGCAGGTTCCAGGCACTCTGATTAGCTGTACTTTGAGTGGTGGAACCGTAGGGAACAGGCAAGGTTAGTGGTGGATCAGCTCCATTTTGTGCGGGCGGGCCTGCGCTGTTAAGTGTGTAATAAGGATATGCGCCTGTGTCTGGGCAAAAAGTTGGCGGAGTAGTCGAGCTGCTGGTTTTGTATTGCAGAGTACTTATGGCGCTATAACCAGAAGCGCCGATCGGCGGCGTGCACAAGGCTAGGTACGCTGAAGGCGGCGCTTTTTTCATACCGAAGTAGTTCGTAGTGTCCACGGGAACGACATAGGAGGCCCAATTACCGACCATGTACGGCGCGTTACTTCCGGAGACGTTGTCTTTGACCGGATCCCAAATGGTCTGGATTGAGGTAGTTGCTCCATATAACTGATACCAAGGGCCCACCGCCCAATCGGAAACAAGGGTATTGGAGCTTGTGCTCCATTGCGCTGCATCGGGAATCGCCGAATTCGCCGTAGCGAAATACAACTCAGGAGTACCACCATCCGAAAAATTGCTCATGCTTGTTTGCTGTACACCATGGCTGTAATCGACCTTATTATCCGGATCATTCATGTTCGCAAGGCGAACATTGTCTTTATCGAGCTGGCCACCCGTTGTGCACGGAAACACACTTGGGTCGCCGCACGGCAGATCGTTAGGGTCATCCGACAACAACACACGAATTTGTGCTTCGTTATACAACCGGGAAGGTCCTATCTGGTTGTTATCACCGGTCAATGGAGGGCGGCGAATGATTTCATACTGTTGCGGCGTATTGACTACGGAAGCGCTGCTTGCTCCATTCATAAACGGCAACGTCATGTTCGTCGCGCCGGTCCCGTAAGTTGTATTGCCATTGTCCCCGTCGATAATGAAACCTTTAAACGTCGTAAGAGAAGTAGTTTGCCAGGTCGCGTTCTGGCTGGAAGAAGGCCCAGCGCTGACGCTGCCGTCATTAGGGCTGTACGTGAACGAAGTGCAAGCGGGTTGAGCTCCATCGCAACCATTGGTAGCGGTTGGGATCATTACCGTACCGGTCGAACTGTTGTTGGCAAGCGCGTTTCCGTTTGCTAACACCTCGCGAACGATGTTTCCGTAGGCTGAAATTTTGTCGTGAAACGTAAGTGTGCTGCCTGCACCTTCGGCTACATACAAATCACCGTTGGTGTGCACGCGTCCGCCAAAGCTGAAATTCGGCCCTGCATATAATGATAAGTCTGCGTCTGAAAACATGCCGAACTGGAACACGGGGATAAGAGCGATTTCCACGTCGCGAACCATCGTGACCTCATCGCCCATCAGGCCCTGAGCAGTCGCTTGAAGTTCAACGGGAGAGACCAGAGCGTTCAGGCCTGCCCACTGGCCGATTTTAATAGTGTCTGCATGCGTGTGCAGGTCACCGGCCCTCTTGCAGGTTGAATCGGGATTTCCGGCGGCAACACAAACGTCTGTCGGAGTGTATGAATATCCACTATTGGCGCCATTACCGGGGTTTGGAAACGTAACACCAGAAAGGCTCGGCGGTCCAGGAGTTGTGGCCAGTGCCTCAATTTGCGTTTGGTTTGGAGACAGCGTGGCACCAAGTGCGTCAGAAAGGTCGTTGGTCATCTTCTCGATGCCGCCTTCTGCGGCATGGAAGGTGTAGTTACTTTGCACATCTTGGCCGCCAACCTTGTTCTCAGTATTGACCATCATCAAAAGGCCGATGGACAATGCCGAAAGGAGACACAACAGGATCAACGTTGTGATCAGCGTAAATCCTTTCGAATCTTGTTTGTAGCTATACATTGTTGTTCTCCTCAAGCGTTCCTTCAATATCTCGTGGTCGTGCCTTTTAGTACCGGTTGGTGTAACTCAGATTTCGGGCACTAATCGATGTCTGCACGTCAAAGCTTTGGTAGCCTTTGTTCATGTACCCGCCCTTTGCACCGTAGAGCTGACTGTGCATCGTTAAATGCGCGATATTCACTTTGCGAATCAAATTGGGAGAGGTACCGCCCGCTTCGCCGCCGTCACCTGTCGCGTTCAATAAATTTCCATTTGTGTCGTAGGTGTCGTAAGTAAATTGCATGTTGGCAATATTGTCGACCATCGGAACAGCGGTCAATCCATTCACCTGTCTGTAAAGAATCGTCGTCGTATTGCCGCCAGCATCTTTCCAATTACCTAAATAGTACGTAATGACAAAAATCCGCTGAATCGAAGTGGGGCTCGTAAGTGATGTTAGATCGTTCGCAGCGCCAGACTGGTTCAGGTTGAGCGGATCACCGTTCTGAAGGGTTATCGTATAGCTGCTACCGTTGTCGCAAGGAGCGTCGGTGCAAGGTGTTGGCGCGGTGTTCGCAGGATTAGCTGGAGATACCCCGGTCACTTCTCCAATGCCTGCTCCCCCGCTCGCATTTGACACCATGACAATATCGCCAGGCACTAACCCGGTATATGGGTTATTGGGGGCCAATGGATAAGTCTGGCCCGCAGGCAATGAGCAGGCTGGCGGATTTGCGGGAGCGTTCAGCGTTATTGTATTCCCCCCGTTCGCATAAGTGAACTTGTAGCACCACAGCGCTAGGTTGGTATCACTGTATACAATGGTAATCACATCGCTTTTAACCGCGCCGCCCGGCGGAGTTATTCCTTTTTGATAACCGGGCATAATTGGGTACAACGTCGGAACACAGCCTACCCCAACGCACGGATACGTATAAGGAGGAGCACAAGGCGAAGCAGTTGTGCATCCATACAGTGGATTGCCGTTTGATGTTGGCAGGGGAATACTTTCGGCATTGACGCCGTAAAAGCCTTGTCCAGCCAAGCTAATGTCTTTCAAAAGCAAGTTTTCAGCGGCCCGCAGGTCCTGCTGCATTTCAGTTCTCTGCTGGATAACCCAACTCGCGTCCATCGCTGAGCTGTATAGCTGCACAGCGGCGCCAATGACGATAAGGCCGACTATCATCGAGATCAGCAGTTCAATCAAACTGAAACCACGATTTGAAGATTTCAATGATGGACCCATACCTTTTCTCTTTAGCGGTACTCTGAAACTAACGTCTGAAGGACGTAGCTTTCGGGCGCCTTAAATTGGGGATTGGTGTAAGTAACAGTGATAACGATAGTATTCAGGTTCGGATCTGGTGTGCCACTTCCGGCGTATTGGGATATCGCGATAGTTCTTGTAAAATTCGAAAGCGACGTGCAAACATCTGGCGCAGCGCAAGGCTGCCCCGCGGGTGTCACAATAATTCCGCTCGGCCCTGGTGAATCCAAAACCTGCGCGCCTGCCGCTGCGTCATCGCTTGTACCAATGATGCCGTCCACTCCTGGGTTATCGATCGGCTGCGGACCCGACAAAAACAGTCCACAATTCTGACCCACCGAGCAGGTTCCATTAGCAATTTGAGCCCACTGAACTTGAGCGGTCGTTCGCGCGGTTAAGATACTTTCGAGCGCTTCGTTTGCCAGTTGTTTCGCAATGTTTAGTTCTTCCGAATTCTGCGTGGCGGCCATTGCAAGTCCTAAGGAGCCAAGCAGTCCCAGTAAGCCCGTAGTCATAACGAGCATCGAGATGAGCACTTCGATCAAGCTGAAGCCACTCTCATTTTTCCCGAACTTACATGGTTGGTGAATCCTTTTGCGCATTATGTTTGTCTCCAGTACACAGTGCCGGCGCCGCTGCCTACTAGACGCCATCCTCGGATCCGCCCGGTAGCGCCCCACACAGTAATGGCCCGAGAACTAAGAAGCTGACCTGGCCGTGCGATATAGATCACGCCGTTGTTAAGATTCTGGTTGATGTCTTCACCCGTGCCATCCGGCCAGAACCTGATAACGGTTTGCAAGGAGGGTGTTCCACTCGAAAAGGTCTGGTCAAAATCAATAGCGTAGTTCCCTACCCCGAACCCATCCGGTGTAGCATTCGCTGCGGTTGGGATTCCGGCGACGTTCGTGAAGGCCACATCAGTTGGCAACTGATACGTCGCCACAACATTGCCGTTGCCCACCTGAGTGATGGTGATCGTATTTGGCACCGATGCGTTGCTGAACGTCACCGAATAGATCTGCCGCTGAGCTATCGCATAGTCGTGGGCTTGCCGTATCGCTGCTAGCGTGATGTTGTAACCATTCGCCACGTGAGCCTGCTGCAGCCCAGGTTTTAAGCTGATGATGGCAATAGCAGAAATTGTCAAGATCAAGACCAGCACGATCATGGTCTCGACCAGCGAAAAGCCGCGCATTGAGTGGCGTCGCATCTGCACTTGTCCTTCGGAAAATTGTCGCTGAGATCATCGAGCGTATAAACAGTACGCAAGTAACCGCGAGTAATTGTCCTTATGGACACCAAAAGGCTATGTAAATAGGACAGTTCTGGCCGTGCCAGTTAAAATCCTCTGATTGCCTGCCTCGTGTAGGCAATTAGTAAGAAATTAGTTGCGGGCTAAGGCGGTCATAAGGAAGAACCACGAGGGCTAGAAAGCATCCACGCGTTTGACTTTATTTCACGCGTTCAGGGCTGGGGGTAGCCAGGGCTGGTAGGAGCAGGCGGCTCGTAATCCATCCCGAACTTGTTCTTATGTGCGGTCGAGACCATTCCGGCATTGATCTGCAAGACCCCCAAAGTCGAGCTAGTCGGAGAGATTTTCACCTGACGTGCCATTGCATTGAGTGTGTCCGGCAGAGCTGTCTCTGCCCAGGCGTGCAGAGTGTAAGTGCCTGCGGGAACTGCCGGAATTGTAATTTCGCCCTTGCGGTTCGAAATCCCATAATAGGGAGTGTCGAGCGCTATTACGACGGCACTCATTTCGGCATGGATATTACAAAAAATGTAAGAAATGCCGGGCCTATCGAAACTCACGTTGCGAGTAGTTCCAGCCTCATAAAGGCCGAGGTCAAATCTTTTCCCATCGAACAGGGAAAACACGTTATGAAAGAACGGATCGCGATTTGGAAACTGGACTACCGCTCCGACGGGAACTACAAGCAGATGTGGCTCGAAGCTCTTATTGTGCTGTACCAGACGCAGTGGCTGATTTGGAATTAGCGGTCTCGTGGGCTCCGCACCATTTGGTGTTAACCAGAGTACGATATCTTCAGCATGCGACAATTCCGAGCTCCCGTCCGCGTCCACCAGCTTCACGCGGCCCGATACATTGACCTGCTGTGCCGCGGAGACCGAGCCGAGCAAAGTAAAGACAGCAATTATTCCAAATATCAGCCGCAGCATTAGAACAACACTCCCATCATTAAATTCAATTGGTCAGCGTCGTATAAGTTCCCGACCTGGGAAGTACGCAGGTGGCGATACTCGCCGGAGAACAGCAAGTCTGAACGCGGTCGGTAGATAAAATTCGCCATCTCACTTCGATTCCCGGTCAGCACCGCTGAGTAAACTCCCACCGGCGCCTGAAACGCGTGGATATCCGTCGCAAACGGATTATCTGAACCAAATGCGCCATTGAACTCAAGTTTCGAGGTAGCTGTAAACTTCAGTTGGGACCAGCCTCCGGCAGAATTCAGCGGCAGGAAATCGGATACCGGGTTGCTAGGGTTCCCACTGAATAGAATTGATTGTCCAATGCCGCCGCCTAAACCGCCTACCGCTCTGCCCCGGTAAAATTCGCCGGAGAGTTCAAACCTCGACGGCAGAGGAATGCGCCAGTCCGTCACTGCTGCCCAACCGTCCACGGTCCAATCGAATCCCCAATTTTGTCGCGAATAATAACCGCTAGCGCCAAGCGTAAGCGGCCTTCCGTTCACCACTTTTGTCCATGCCGTTCTCGCGGCGTAAGCGGGAAGGCCCGAACTTTCGCCCGCTTGGGCCAATCGACGCGAGCCATATGAAGACTCGCCGGTCACGTTATCCAAAATTCCACCCTGCAATGAAAGGCTTTGGTCATGGGCGAAATTAAATTTATGCTCGATGCGCAGTTGCGGGATCCATGCCCATAAATTTCCGGAGTATCCGAAACTCGGAACAATCAATGATGCAAACGAAGTCGGCGAATTTGGCGATATAAACAGCGCATCCTGCCCTGCAACGATGGACGTATTCTCCCAGTCCAAGCGGGCATCCGCCGTGCGCATCCTTACAATTCCCGTATTGATGCCGTCCAGCACGCCACTCGGAAAGCCGCCACCGAAGTCGAAATTCACTTGGCCGCTGGTCTTCGCCCCCGCTAGCTCTGGACCAAATACTTCCAGGCCAAGTTCTGTTTGGCGCATTGTCGCTCCGAACGTAGAAGTCGCGCCGTAGGCCGCGGTTGAACTCGCGTAGCTCGGGACGTCCTGATTGTCTACAGCGCCGTTATCGTGGAATAGGTTCAACAGGATCAGACCCGAAAGCCGCACGCGATACTTCGACGCACTTTCAACTTTGCTCTGATAAAGCGTTCGAGTTTCGCTCTGCTGCACCTGCGTACTTTCCTCAAGTGACGAGACGCGTTGCTCAACAGAATTGCTCGATCCCACGTTCCGGCCGGTAGCAGACGCTGTCTCCTGCGTGCTGCTCACCGGACTGGGACTCGTCCGAATGCTTTCCAACTGTTTCCGCAGCTCGTCATTCTCGGCACGATACTGCGCCGCTTCGGACTTGATCTCAGAAACAGCGTCGCGCAATTCCTGAACTTGTTTTCGCAGTTCACTGATCGACTGTTTTAGATCAGAGTCGTCGGCCGTCTTTGCTGTTTGCTGCGCTGCGACGGGAATGACAACTGCTCCACCGAGTACGAGAGCAATTAGGAAATTCATGGAACGGCTTGAAAAGATTCTTGGCGGTTTCAAGTTCACCTCCCCGAGAACCGGTTCCGCACGCCTGGCGGAATTCCTTTTAAATCGGTTTCGTTGAGTTTACGCCAGCCTGAGCTGCTGGTACGAAATCCTCGCTGCCGCCGTGCTCTCCTGCCGCGACTGGGGCAGGCCGAGGAAGCACAACATGAAAGACTGTACCTTTTGGCGAGGTGCTCTCAACGGTCACCACTCCGCCGTGGTCCTGAACAATCTTGTGCACCACTGTCAATCCCAGCCCGGTGCCGTTCTCTTTGCCTTGGCTAACGAAAGGATCAAACAGCGTTGTCCTCACGGCTTTTGGTATTCCGTGGCCGTTATCGGCAACATCAATTTCGACGCCGTCCCGAACTTCGCGAAGCGTGACATTTACCCGTCCACCGCTACGGTCTACAGCTTCGCAAGCATTCAGCAGCAGATTGGAGAACGCTCTCTCCAACTTACGATGGTCGAACCAGCCTTCGACATTTCCCGTTTGCTTCGCCACGATTTGAATGTCACGAAATTGCGGGTTCGACTTCACTGTCTCTACTGCATTCGCTAATGTATCTGTCAGATCGCCGTAGATGGGCCGCATTGATGCCCTGGTGCGCGAGAATTCCAGCAATGAATCAATCAATTCCGTCATGCGCACGACGGCTGACCGCACCTCTTGATACAACTCCTCGCGCTGGAGGGGGTTTAGTTCTGATTCGCATAGAAACTCTGCGTTCGCCACAATCGCCGCCAGTGAGTGCCGCAGGTCATGGGAAATTGAGCTGGCCATGCGGCCGATCGTCGCCAACCGCTCAGACTCGAGCAGATTCTGCTGCGTCTTTGCAAGACTTTCCCTCATTCGATCGAAGGCGCGCGTAAGCTCAGCTACTTCATCCCGCCCATGAGCGTCCAGCGGATAACTGAAATCGCCATGCTCGAGAGCCGCCACACCGGCCAGCAGTTTCGAGAGCGGTTGCGTGAACGTGTGCGAAATAAGAAAGACCAGCGCGCCGCCAACCAGCAGCGCCAGAAGTCCCAGCGCGAGAAACAACCGATTGATTCGTTCGAGGAAGGCGGTGGCTGCGTCGTACGACTTTAATACAGCGAGCCGAACGCTTGGGTTTCCGCTCGGAGGTAAGTCCAGCGTAGTCGCCAGAAAGCGCTCGTTACCCAATTTCACCGCCACTGGCCGGGAGTCGGTAATCGGCAAGTGCGCATTCATCAATTCCGATTGATTGCCCAGAGTCAGTGTGCTGGTGATGATGTCGTCGCCGTAATAAAAAGCGACTTTGCTGCTCGCCACCCGTCCTATTTGTGTGGCGACGTGCTGATCGATTTCGCGCCCAATTACAAGAAATCCCAGCAGGCGGTCCTGTGACGCCGGGCCGAAATAAATCGGTTTTAGGAAAATTTCGTATAAGTGCTTTGCGCCGAACCACCATCGCTCCTGTCGCTCCAACGATGAGTTCAGCGCGTTCTGGGCTATCGGCCATGTGAATTCCGGATAATAAGTGTGCAGCGCAACAATTTTTCCGTTGCGATTCGCCAAAGCGAACAAATCACTTCCCGCCAGTTGCCAGAGCGGCATTGAGGCGTCCTGAATCGTCGGCTCGTGGTCTGTTGTCATCAGTGAGCGCAAGATCGGCAGGTCTGCCAAGAGATCGGCGGAGTGGCTTAACGTGATCTCCTGCTCTTTTTCAAAGCTTTGAAAAGTCATGGCTGAATTTGCCAGGTCGGAAAAAATCTGCTGCCGAACTTCCGATTCCATGTTGTTGCGGACAAGCAGCAGGCTCAATGCGGTCAGTCCGGCTGAGATCAGGACCATTGAAAGCAAAAACTTGGTCCGGAGCCGGATGGTCACCATACGCTGCCTCGGGTTAGGGCGGGAGGCCTTGTTCACGCTACGAACTTATAGCCTACACCGTGGACGGTCCGAAAGTGCACTGGGTTCCCCGGATCCTTTTCCAGCTTCTGGCGCAGCTTGAGAATGTGATTGTCAACGGTGCGGGTGGAAGGATAATTATGATATCCCCAGACCTCATTGAGAAGTTCATCGCGTGTAATAACCCGCTCAGGGTTCTGGACCATGAATTTGAGGGTTTTGAACTCCTGCGCCGTCAAAGCGATTGGCTTTCCTTCGCGAATCACTTCCATTTTCTTAAAGTCGATTGAAAGGTCGTCAAACGAAAACTTCTCGGTCACGACCGGCTGCACCATCCGCCGCAACGCGACCCGCATTCGTGCCAACAGCTCACGTGGACTGAATGGCTTAGTGACGTAATCGTCCGCTCCGAGTTCAAGAAGAAGAACTTTGTCCGAAACATCGCTGGTTGCGCTCAGCACGATGATCGGCACCGATGGAGCATGCTGCTTAAACTCTCTACACACCTCGCGGCCAGAAAGGCCCGGTAAGCGTAGATCAAGGACCACGGCGGAAGGAGTGCTACCTCTAAAGATCTCAAGCGCCGAATGACCATCTGGAGCTACTTGCACGGCGTACCCTTCGGCCTCAAACAAACGTCGCAGTGCTTTCTGTACGGCGTGATCGTCCTCCACCACCAGAATTCGCTCTGCGGTTGCCGTATTAGGCCGCTGTTGAAATTTATGCGGAGTGCTCTGGAAAGGAGGTGAACTCAGGTTCTCTGCCGCGCTCAGCATGAATACCCCTTCTTACCCCGCGAAGCGCAGCGGGGAATTGACCTTAGATTACTACTACTTAGCTGAGTTGCTGGCGGTGCGGCATGCGCTTGACAATCTTTTTACATGTTTGGCGATATGCAAGGAGGGTTCAACGACCTAATGCGAGCCTCATCATGTTCGAGCTGTGGTCGAGCGAAGTCAAAGTGAGATTACGATAGGCGGGCAGAATCCAATCCGCACCCGCAGCTTCGAGTTCGAGATCGGGCGAAGTAGTTCGGAGAGCGATCACCAGAGCCCCGGCAGCTTTGCCGGCCCGAATGCCTGCCGGAGCATCTTCGAACACCACGCACTTTGAAGCCGGAACTCCAAGCAGATCTGCTCCCTTTTTGTAAGGCTCGGGATCGGGCTTGCCCCGGCGTACATCATCGGAGGTAATCATCCGTTTCGGAAGCGGTAACCCGGCAACACGCAACCGCGTTTCCGCCAGCGGCCGCGCGCATGATGTAACCAATGCCCAGCTTCCTTCACTCAGGGAATTCAACAGCTCGCAGGCGCCTGGGAGCGGGATGACCCCTTCTGTGTCTTCGATTTCCCCTCGAAGAATTACCTCATTTTCTTTCTCAGCGTTAGCGCCCGGCAGCAAGTCCCGGATCGTGGCTATACTGGGCCGGCCGTGCGCTTTCCGTACCGTATCTTCCGGATCAAACCCGTGCTCGAGCGCCCACTTCGTCCATACGCGTGCCACCGCGGGAGTGGAATCTACCAGCACGCCATCCAGGTCGAACAACAACCCATTGCAGGTCACCTCAACCATAATTAACGATAGCAGGTCAGCAACTAGGCCTTAGCCGTTTGCGTGAATAACGGCCTCAATGCTGGATAGATTCTGCGGAAATTTTCGTACTGCGCCGTGAGCGCTTTCATCGCACCCGGCTCAGGACTCACCCGCTGTTGCACTTTGACCACCGCATCGCACGCTTCATCTACCGAATTCCAGAATTTCGCGCCAACGCCGGCCAGCAGCGCGCCACCGTAGGCCGCGCCCTCCTCTGCAACCAAAATTTCGACATCCCGTCCATACACGTCAGCTTGAATTTGCCTCCATAGGGGCGATCGCCCGCCGCCGCCGCCCAGGCGAATGTTGCGAACTGGAACTTTCATCTCCTTGAATAGGGAGAACGTGTCGTTCAAGCTGAATGCAACGCCTTCTAAAATCGCCCGCGTAACGTGAGCACGGGTGTGGCTTGCAGCTAGTCCCGTCAGGGTTCCGCGCGCATTCGGGTCGAGATGGGGCGTACGCTCTCCCATAAGGTAAGGCGCCCACAAGACTCCGTCCGATCCCGGCTTCACTGTCGCTGCCTCGCGGGTGAGTTCGTCGTAGGAGACATCGCCCGAAGAACCTCGCAACAAGTCGCGAAACCAGCGGAACGACTGTCCAGCCGCCTGCGTTACTCCCATCACATGCCATCGGCCAGGAACCGCGTGGCAGAACGTGTGCACTCGCCCTTTCGGATCCATTGCAGGCGTTTCTGTCGCGGCAAACACAACTCCTGATGTTCCAATGGTCGCGCTTACTGCGCCCGCTCGCACAATGCCCATGCCCACCGCGCCTGCCGCTTGGTCGCCTGCTCCGGCTACGACTGGCGTTCCGGGTTTCAAGCCGGTATGTGCCGCTCCGCCTTCTGAAATTCGCCCGCAAACTTCAGGCGATTCGTACAGCTTCGGCAAACAACTCATCGGGAGGCCGGTGGCGTTCATCATCTCTTCTGACCAGCGCCGGTGCGCAACATCCAGCATCAGCGTCCCTGAAGCTTCGGCCACATCCATTGCGTGCTCGCCCGTCAGACGCAGGCGTACATAATCTTTCGGCAAAAGCACGCGCCGAAATTTTTTCCAGATTTCGGGTTCGTTGTCCCGGACCCAGAGCAGCTTCGTCAAGGTGAAGTTCGTCAGCGCAGGATTCGACGTGAGCTCAATGATTTTTTGTTCCCCAAGTTTCGCATTCAGCCAATCGCACTGCGCTTGGGTTCGCTGGTCGCACCAGATGAGCGCCGGCCGTAGCACCTGGTCGTTTTCGTCGAGCAACACCGCGCCGTGCATCTGCCCGGCCAGGCCAACGGCGGCAATGTCAGCCGAATTGATCCCCGCCGCAGAAGCCGCCTGGCGGATCGCGGCACCCGTCGCTTTGTGCCAATCATGCGGATCCTGCTCCGCCCATCCAATCTTCGGTGAGGCAAACGCCACATGCTCGCAAGTGGCCGAGCCGACAATCTCTCCATTGGCATCGGTTATTACCGCGCGCGTTCCGCCTGTGCCAACGTCAATTCCCAACACGTATTTCATTCGTTCGAGCCTCTCCAGAGTGCAATAAGCGAGACAGTGTAGCAGACGGTTCATTGCCCTTTGAATCCACTGCGAGCAACCCCGCCGCGAGTACAATCGTCTCACAGCGGTTCGCAAACACTGGAGGACATCAATGCGCAACAGTTTGACCGCGATTTTGGCTACGCTCACACTTTTGTTTGGCCTTGGTTGGTATTCCACGGTGCACGCTCAAAACAGAGACATGGCCCGTCACGAACCACACATGAGTGCCGCACTCGGACATCTGCAACAAGCCAAAGACGAGTTGCAAAGAGCCACACCCAACAAAGGCGGACACCGCGAAAAGGCAATGGCTCTCGTGGACCAGGCGATTCAGCAGGTTCAAGAAGGCGAGAGATATTACGAGGAGCACCCGGTAAGGTAATTTCTGGCGTTTCTCAATATTCCACGCTAATCAAATAAAGGCCGCTGGCCGGGACCGTCGCTCCCGCCGCGGCCCGATTTTTTTCCGCGACGATGCGTGTCATATCCTGCGGCTTCAACGTTCCTTTTCCTACAAGCAAAAACGTCCCCACCAGATTTCTCACCATGTGGTGCAAGAATCCGTTTCCGCGCACCTCGTAGATTAATTCGTATCCGTCCCGCCGCCATTGGGATGAGAAGATTGTCCGGACATTCGACATGCGCTCCTCTCGTCCGCGCTCTGGGTCTACCGCCGCGAAAGAAGTGAAATCGTGCTCGCCCTCGACCAGCGGAGCTGCCTCCCGCATCGCTTGCTCATTGAGCGGGTATGGATAATGCCAGACGTACCGCGCCAGAAAAGGCGGGCAAATTGCCTCGCGATCGATCCGATAATGATAAGTTTTCCCTCGCGCCGATTTCCTCGCGTGAAATTCGGCAGGCACTTCCTCCGCTCGAACCACTCGGATCGAAGCTGGCAGGACGTCATTCAACGCAACTACCAGATTGTCTACAGGAATACTCGATTCCGTCCAAAAGCTAGCCACTTGGGCCAGTGCATGAACCCCGGCATCCGTTCTTCCTGAGCCTTGCGGCAGTACTTTTTCCTTGGTGATTCGTCCAATCGCAGAGGCGAGTGTGCCCTGGATGGTCTGTGCATCGGGCTGCACCTGCCATCCAGAGAAATCGGTGCCGTCATAGGCGAGCGTTAACTTCAAATTGCGCATGGAGAAATCGAATCTTCAGGAATGAAGCTGCATCCAAGATTACAACCAGTTACATGCGCCTGAATGGCTGTTGGGCGCAATCGCTCGGCTATACTGGTGCAATCTCTTTCAGCGTTGAGCCAATAATCTGCGGTTTGCCGCAATCGCGTCGGCACTGTCCAGATCATGGCACAAACATGGAACCATAAAACACCTTTTGTCGTAACAAGAACTGATAACGAAGTGAATAAAAAGACTCGCGACGGAATTTTGTAAGCCCAGGACTCTTGTCCGCAGCACCACAGAAGTTGAGTATGGAGAGAATCGAATGCATTTGTCTTACTTGAAGTGTGCCTTTCGGCATCTTTTCGCTATCTGTCTGCTGTCCGTTTTTCCGCTAGGCTTAGGCGCGCAGGATGCGCAGAACACGGCCGCGCAGAACCAGAACAATGCACCGGCTGCACAATCCGCACTCCCGCAGGCGCCCTCCGCCCCGGACCAGCACCAGTTCGTGCAGACGGACTATACCAAGGCGAAACGCGCCTTCCCCAACATCATCGCGCCTTATACTTCGCGCGATGTTCCAGCGCCGAATCTGACGAATACACCCCGCATTCAACAACTCATGCGCGACGGCAAAATTTATCTATCGATTGACGATGCAGTCGCGCTCGCCCTTGAGAACAACCTGGATATAGGAATATTCCGCTACAACTTCGGGATCGCGGACACAGACATCTTGCGTGCGAAAAGCGGCTCTAACACGATTCTGGGTGTGAACACCGGTGTTGTGCAGAATACCCAGGGCGGCGGCGTTGGAGGTTTGAGTGGCATCGTCGGTTCAGGCCCAGGCGGAACTGCTCCAGCCGCAGGAGGAATCGGAGCTGGAACGTCCGGTATCGTGAGCACGTCGGAAGGCTTTGGTCCGCCCATCACCAGCTTCGATCCTGTCATCACCGCTACATTGCAAAGCGACCATGCGCGGTTTGAGTGCACCAGTATTTTTTGCGGATCCGTGCAGAACACGACAACGGCAAACTTCCAATACACCCAAGGACTTCAGTGGGGAACGAACATCGGGGTTGGCTTCACCAACAACCGAATTACCAGCAACAACCCCTTCACGTTCGTCAGCCCCAGTTTGACTTCGGGTTTTAAATTGCAACTGACCCAACACCTTCTTCAAGGTTTTGGTTTTGCTCCCAATACACGTTTGATTCAAATTGCGAAGAACGATCGCGAGATAACGGACGTGTCCTTCCGCCTGCAGGTCATTACGACGGTTGACCAAATCGAGAACCTGTACTGGAACCTCGTATATGCATACGAGAACGTAAGAGTGCAGCAAGAGGCATTGGCGTTTGCGCAAAAGACGCTTTCCGATAACCAGAAGCAGGTACAAATCGGGAGTCTTGCGCCAATCGAAGTGGTACGCGCACAGAACACGGTTGCCTCTGACCAGGAGCAGTTAGTTCAGGCACAAACGAACTTAGACCTGCAGCAACTCCTGATGAAGGCTGCGCTAAGCCGCACCTTGCAGGATCCGCAGCTGGCCAACGCTGAGGTGATTCCCACAACGACGATGGCGTTGCCCCAGCAGGAAGCTGTGGTTCCAACCGAAGATCTCGTGAACGAAGCTTTGCAGCATCGGCCTGATCTGGCACAAAACCGCATCGACATGGCCAATCGCGAGGTCAGCGAAAAAGCGCTCAAAAACGCTCTTCGGCCCAGCGTCGATGTTTTCGCCTATTATGGCGGCTCCGGCGCAGGGGGCGAGCAAAACCCTGCCGCCACTTGCGGTTTGTCCGCTCTTCCCAGCGGTTTGTGCAGCCAACCGGGAGGCTTTCCGACAATGGGTTATGGGGGAACTCTGAACCAACTCGTAAACTCCACTGCTCCCGACAAAGGCGCGGGATTTACGTTAAACATTCCTATCCGCAACCGCGCGGCGCAGGCGCTGCAGGTTCGCGGAGAACTTGAACTACGTCAGGCGGAAATGCGCACCCAGCAGATCGAAAACCAGGTGCGAATCGAAGTCCGTAACGCGCAGTTCTCTGTCACCCAGAACCACGCCGCGGTGCAAGCCGCACAAGCTGCGGTTCAACTTGCGCAGCAGTCGCTTGAGGCCGAGCAGAAGAAATTCAATCTTGGAGCCTCGACCAGCACGAACGTGTTGAATTATCAATCGCAATTGGCGTCTGCCCGATCACAACTGGTTTCAGCAGAAGCTGCGTATGAAAAAGCTCAGGTGGAGCTCGATCGAGCCACAGGCCTACTCCTCGAGCACACGGGCATTGTCATGTCCGATGCTGAGAAAGGCGAAGTCACGCATGCGCCTAAGGTCCCGTTCGTGGCGCCTCGACAGGACGTGCGCTCCGTAATGCCAGCTACTGAAACTCAGGAATCCACTCCACAGCAGCAATAGCCCAAATAACGAGCGGCCAGCCTAAGCTGGCCGCTTTTCTTCCCGCGACGCTGCCCTGTAACACCGGCATCCGAATCCGGGGCCGCACGACGCATAACACCGAACGCGCCACCCGCGATTCACGAGCCACGTTGTACGACCACGACGTACGACCTTTTTTATAATTCTTTACACTCCAGCTCCTCGCTCCTGAATCTACACTGGAGTGCCCAGAGCTTGAGCCTGCATTTCGCAAAGTGGAACGAAGACTTGATCGCCATGACGGTGTACCGAACACGAAGAGCACCGTGCCGTTTCGTCGATCGAATTATCGTTTCCAGATCATTTCTTGCATCCAACTTTGCTTTAGCGCTATGCACGATATTCCTGTATGAGAGGAAATTTGCCCATGCCAGGCATGAATGCCAACGCCCGCATTCTTTTGATCTCTACCTTTGTGGCCGCGCTCGCCACCTTTGGTTGGTCTCAATCGACAACCTCTGCGCCAGCACAGAATGAATCGTTGCCCCCTGCGCCACAGTCGACGACAAATCAGCCTGAGGCGCAACATTACACGGCCACCGACTACTCGAAATCGGTCAAGCCTTTTCCGAGCATTTTCGCACCGTACAAGGCGCGTGAAATTCCTGACGCAAACCTGGCGAACACTCCGCGCATCGATCAACTCATGCGCGATGGAAAGCTTTATCTTTCGATGGACGACGCCGTCGCGCTCGCGCTCGAAAACAACCTTGATCTTGAACTCGCCCGCTACAACCTGAACATCGCGGATACGGACATGCTTCGCGCACGAGCCGGCTCCAACATTCTGGGCGTCAATACGGGCATTATTCAGAACACTCCCGGCGGTGGTGTTGGCGGATTGAGCGGCGCAGTCGGTTCCGGCGCGGGAGGCACGAGCGTTGCGGCGGGTGGCGTTGGAACGGGAACTAACGGCTTAGTCAGTTCGACACTCGGCATCGGCCCCGCTATTCCCAGTTTCGATCCCGCTCTAACCGGCACCTTCCAAATGGACCGGGACTACACGCTCTCAAGCAGCGCCTTAAGTGGCAGTGCCGTTACCAACACCAATACCGGAACTGCCGATATCGCCTATCAGCAAGGTTTCCATACCGGCACGAATTTGTCCGTCGGGTGGAACAACACGCACACTACAACTAACAATGCTTTGAGCGCACTAAGCCCGATTATCGGCTCCAACTTTCAGTTTCGGGTCACGCAATCTCTATTGCAAGGCTTTGGTTTCCTGCCCAACACGCGATTCATTCGTATCGCAAAAAATAATCGCGAAATTTCTGACGTCGCGTTTCGCCTGCAAGTAATCACCACTATCGATCAAATCGAGAATCTCTACTGGAACCTGGTTTACGCGTTCGAAAATGTGCGCGTACAGAAAGAGGCGCTCGCCTTTTCCGAAAAAACCCTTTCCGATAATCAGAAAGGTGTGCAGGTTGGCACTCTGCCTCCCATTAATGTCGTAAGCGCTCAATCGACAGTGGCCAGCAATCGCCAGGCGCTCACCGTTGCTCAAACCAATCTCGAGTTGCAAGAGCTGCTCATGAAGAACGCCCTCAGCCGCAACCTGCAAGATCCCGCTCTCGCGAGCGCAGAGGTCATTCCAACCTCCACCATTCAATTGCCCGCGCAGGAACCAATCACTCCCACCCAGGACCTGATCAACGAAGCCCTGCAACACCGCGCTGAGCTCGCCGAGTCCCGCATCGATCTGACCAATCGCGACATCAGCAACCGGGCGGTACGCAACGCGATGCTGCCATCCCTGGGCGTGTATGCCTACTACGGCGGAAGCGGCCTTGGCGGAAGCTTGAGCCCGAACGCGATTTTCTGCTCAGCAGCCACATCGAGCGGAATTTGCATTAATCGCAACCGAATCCCCTCGCAGTTCCAGTCAGGCCCGGTCGGTTACGGCGACACTCTGAGCGAGATGACCAACTCCACGGCTCCCGACAAAGGCGTGGGGTTCAACGTGACGGTTCCTATTCTCAACCGCACAGCACAAGCCAACCAAGTCCGCGCGCAACTGGAATTGCGCCAAGCCCAGGTCCGATTGCAGCAACTTGAAAACCAAGTCCGGATCGAAGTACGCAATGCTCAGTTCGATGTGCAGCAGAATCGCGCCAGCGTCGACGCAGCGCAAGCAGCAGTAAATTTAGCGCGCCAGACTCTTGATGCTGAACAAAAGAAATTGCAGGCCGGGGTCTCAAATCCGACGAATGTACTGCAAATGCAAGCATCGCTGACCACCACTGAATCAACTCTGGTTTCGGCGATGGCAGCTTATGAGAAGTCCCGAGTAGAACTGGATCGCGCAACCGGCATGCTTCTGGAAAATTCCGGCATCGTGGTTGAAGATGCCGAACGCGCGCAGGTCACCCACATGCCTAAAGTGCCATTCGTGGCGCCAAGTACGGAGGTGCAGGTGCCGTCTCAGCAGTAGACAAACCGGAGGAGAGTTCCATTTACAGGAATCTACCTGGTAAACATGTCAGGCAATGTTGGCTTATCAGGTTCGACATTTCACTTGACATCCACAGGCCGCATCGCGCACATTACGCAAAGTAGTTGGAACTCAAGCGTTGGGTTCCTGGGTTTTGTCCGCTCTGGCAACTCCCACCTTTAGATGGCCACTACTCTTGCCCCGGTCGATTCCCGGGAAGTTGTCCGGTGCGACCATTGCCTTCTGGTTCAATTTCGCACATCCAATAATCTTTGCCGGCGATGCCATATCTCGCTCGACGAGGAGGAGCCCGAAATTGTAGAAATGCCTGCGCCGCAGATAATGCCACCGGCGCACCGCGGCCACCTTAACCTCGCAGCTTCAATCCGCGCCATGCGTTTGCGCAATGGACTCAGCCAGCGTCAACTGGCAGGCCGCATGTGCGTGCCGCGGACTTATGTATCGAAAATTGAGAATGAGAAAGCCACGCCGACGCTTTCATCACTCGAGCGTCTGGCGAAAGCACTGGAGGTCACCGTGCCCGATCTGCTGAGCGGCGGCGAACGCAATCGCCAGGAAGAGATCAGCGAGTTGATGAAAGATCCTTTCATCACAGAAATGCTTCCGTTCGTCTCGGCGCTGAACGGCATGCAGATGTCGAGCATTCTCACGCAGGTGCGTGATTTGACGATTAGGCCGAGGAGAAGCGCGTAAATCTGCTTTGAACTGGCGGGAGATCCTTGGCTGCGCTCAGGATTTCGGCGCGCGACTTCCGCTTCGCCCGCGCAAACGCCTCAGCTTTCTATCCGGGCGAACCAGCCAACCTAGAGCCGGAGCTAACACTCCGGCTTTTTTGTTTCTATCGCGCGATAAACAGCTGGCGGATACTGGCTCTAAAGCACTCGTTCGCAATTACCATTCGGGATTCGCTTAATCAGGTAGTGCAGGCTGCAACTTAGGTTGAGTAGCACGAAAGTGGCACACGCGGGAGGCGGAGGCCAATTTCTAGCCGGTCTTTCGGGATAGACTGTTATGCGCGAAGATCGCAGTCCCGCGACGATGGCGACGTGAGAATTACCGGGTAACAGGCAACTGGTGGTTCACAGTGCCGAATTCCTTGTGCTTCATGTCATCGGGACAATAATTTTGGATACGAAATTTGATAGCTAGAGTAAGCTTTTCACGTTTCATTGGCATCTATTTGGATTCATTGCAGTTCCGAGGAGACTGGGGATGAAAATTGCGGTGGTGGGATCCGGCTACGTAGGCTTAGTCGCAGGCGCATGTTTCGCCGATCTTGGCCACGATGTGATCGTCGTCGATAACGACAAAAAAAAACTGTCTGCCCTCAACCGGGGCGAAGTGCCAATACACGAAAAGTTCCTGCCTGAGCTGTTGCATCGCCATCGTGGAACGCGGCTGAAGTTTTCGGATGACCTCGAGAGTGCAGTACGTGTAAGCGCCGCAATTTTCATTGCGGTGGGAACACCGCCAACCGAGCATGGCGAGGCCGATCTCTCCTATGTGGAATCGGTCGCGCGCAGCATCTCGGGCGCAATTAACGGCTACAAGGTTGTTGTCGAAAAAAGTACCGTGCCCGTCTATACAAGCGATTGGGTCCGCAAGATTATTGTTCGCAATGGAGCCGAAAGCGAAGAAATTGACGTGGCATCGAACCCCGAGTTTCTGCGCGAAGGAACTGCGGTAACAGACTTCCTTTATCCCGACCGAATAGTCATCGGTGCAGATACTGCGCGCTGTGCGGCTGTGCTGCGCGAGATTTATGCTCCACTTGCGGATGGAACATATTATTTGCGGCCCGATGCAATTCCCCGCCCTGACCGTGCACAAGTTCCACCTCCGCTAATCGTCACCAGCGCCAAGAGCGCTGAATTGATAAAACATGCTTCTAATGCCTTCCTGGCGATGAAGATCTCCTTCATCAATGCGGTGGCATCAATCTGCGAGAGTGTGGGAGCAAACGTACAGCAGGTCTGCCAGGGAGTTGGAACAGACAGCCGTATCGGACCACGATTCTTAAATCCAGGCGTGGGATATGGCGGCTCTTGCTTCCCCAAAGACCTGATGGCGTTTCGCGCAGTTGCCCGCGAATGCGGCTATGACTTCCGCCTTCTAGACGAGGTCATGCGCATCAATGAAAACCAGCGGGAGCGATTCATTCGCAAGGTGCGCAGCGCATTGTGGACGTTGCGCGGGAAGAAGCTTGGCGTACTGGGACTGGCCTTCAAGGGCGGGACGGATGATATTCGAGAATCGCCAGCAATTCTTTTAATCCGGGAGCTGCTGCAAGAGGGATGCGAAATTTCCGCTTACGATCCAGCCGCAGGTGACCGCGCGCGCGAGGTGCTCAATTCCAGTATTCGGCTCACAGATGATTCGTATGCTGCTGCACGCGAAGCTGATGCTCTGCTGATTCTTACCGAATGGGAAGAGTTCGCTGCTCTCGACCTTAAACGACTGCGAACGGAACTCCGCTATCCCATCATCATCGATGGCAGGAATCTGTACGATCCTGAAATTATGGCTGCCAACGGCTTTACTTATTACAGCATTGGCCGGCCGTCGGTCAGTCCTGAGACGATTCCGTCAATCAGTCATGAAACTCGCACCAGAAAGAGCACCCATTCATGAAATTACGCGCGATGGTCACAGGTGGTGCGGGTTTCATCGGATCACATCTTTGCGATGCGCTGCTCGCAGAAGGTTATTCCGTCGTTGCTGTTGATAGTCTCCTCACCGGTCGCATGTCTAACCTTGAGCACCTGCGGCACGAAACGAATTTTGAATTTGTCCAGGTGGATATTAATCGCCACTTCGATTGCGGGCCGATTGATTACATTTTTCACTTCGCCTCGCCCGCCAGTCCGGTGGACTACATGGTCCACGGAATCGACACGCTGAAGGTTGGCTCCTTTGGCACCATGCACGCACTCGAACTCGCCTTGCAATATCGAGCAAAGTATCTGTTCGCATCCACTTCCGAGTGTTATGGCGACCCCCTTGAACATCCGCAAAAGGAAACGTACTGGGGCAACGTGAACACGATCGGACCGCGTTCCGTTTACGATGAGGCGAAGCGCTTCAGCGAGGCGCTCACGATGGCTTACCACCGTTATCACACAGTGGACACGCGAATGGTGCGGATTTTTAACACCTATGGCCCACGAATGCAGTTGAACGATGGCCGCGTAATTCCGAATTTCATGAAGCAGGCACTGCGAGGCGAGGATTTGACGGTCTACGGGGATGGGAGCCAGACCCGCAGCTTCTGTTACGTCAGCGATGAGATTGATGGCATTCTTCGTCTCTCGAAATCGAGTGAGCACTTCCCTGTAAACATCGGCAACCCTAACGAGTTCACGATTCTTGAATGTGCGCAGCGTGTAATTGCAATAACACAGTCGAGCAGTAAGATTCGTTACGAAAAACTTCCGCAGGATGATCCCAAGCAGCGGCGGCCAGACATCACCAAGGCCAGAACTCTGCTTGAATGGGAGCCAACAATTCCACTTGATACGGGACTCAAAATGTCACTCGAATATTTTCGCGACGCAATTGCAACGGAGCTGCCCGTGCGGATTTGAGAGGGCATCTTAATTGCTCCGTGTGCCGTTAGCTTCATAGAACAAGTTTCCGCCTGTGATGCAAATCAGAACTCTATTTTGGGATGTTGGCGGCGTGCTTCTCACGAACGCATGGGACCATGAAGAGCGGACTCGGGCTGTAGAGCGCTTCGGCCTCCAGAAAGACGAGTTCGAGGCCCGCCACAAAGAGAGCGTCGCTGATTTCGAACGCGGAATCGTAACCCTGGACGAATATGTGGGGAGGACGGTCTTTTATGAAGCGCGCAAGTTCAGCCGCGAAGAGTTCAAGAGCTTCATGCTTTCACTCTCAAGACCGAAACCTGAAGTGCTCGAACTGGCTCGCAGCCTGGCGACCCACTGTTTGATGGCAACCCTTAACAACGAATCTCGCGAGTTGAATGAATACCGCATTCGCACCTTCCAGCTCACCCAGATTTTCGATCTATTCATCAGCTCGTGCTACGTTGGTATCCGCAAACCGGATGAGCGGCTTTACCGCCTTGCATTGGATCTGCTGCAGAAATCGCCTGCCGAGTGCTGCTTTATTGACGATAGGCCTGTCAACGTAGAAGCCGCAGCCAAGGTCGGAATGCGAACTGTCCTCGTCCAAAGTCCTGCTCAATTGAAGACCGGCCTCGAACAGCTCGGCGTCACCTCATAAATCTGCGGCATGCGATAACCTAGTTGCTCATGAATGCGCAACGGAAACAGCTGAACATTGGGATGGTCGGAAACGGATTCATCGCGAGAGCGCATTCAAACGCGTTCAACC
The DNA here is from genome assembly GCA_035651475.1 of Terriglobales bacterium. Taxonomy (GTDB): domain Bacteria; phylum Acidobacteriota; class Terriglobia; order Terriglobales; family Acidobacteriaceae; genus Gp1-AA145. Next base: position 352,390 of record DASRFP010000024.1, read on the forward strand.
AGGTTGGGAAATTCTTTGATGTGCCTTTCGACCTAAAGCTGAACTTTCTTTGCGGACGAAATCAAGCCAAGCTGGACGCCTTTGCCAGACAGTGGGGTTGGGCGGAGACTTCAACCGAATGGGAAGCGGTGGTCGTTCGGAAGGATATCGATGTTGTTGACATTGCAGTCCCCAATGCTCTTCATGCTCAGATTGCACTGGCGGCACTCAAAGCAGGGAAAATCGTGCTCTGCGAAAAACCGCTGGCGATGAGCGTTGCCGAGGCTCAAGAAATGGCCGCAGCCGCGCGGCAATTACCCAACCTGGTCTGGTTCAACTATCGCCGAGTTCCTGCCGTCGCATTCGCCAAAAAATTGATTGAAGAAGACCGGCTCGGGCAGGTCTATCACTACCGGAGCCACTATTTCAATCAATCAGGTGTAGATCCCGCGAAAGCCCAGACCTGGCGTTATCGCCGCGACGATGCAGGGACGGGAGCCATTGGAGATCTGCTCTCGCACTCCGTGGACATGGCTGTGTATCTGAATAGTGATATCGCCGAGTTAATGGCAACCAAACACACGTTTGTACCCGGCCGGGAAGTCGATGATGCGGTTTCGCTCATGGCACGATTCACAAACGGCAGCCTGGGCACATTCGAAGCCAGCCGGTTTGGTGTAGGCCGGCGGAATGGAATCGGATTCGAAATTTACGGGTCGAAGGGCAGCATGGCTTTCGATCTTGAAGACATGAGCCGACTTCGCTTCTTCGACGCTACCGATCCTGCAAATCTTCAGGGTCGTCGGGATATTCTTGTGACCGGGCCAGACCATCCCTATTCCTCAAACTTCTGGAAGCCGGGTCACGTGATCGGTTATGAGCACACGTTTATTGCGACAATCGGCGATTTTCTGCAGTGTCTTGCAAGGGAAGAAGCTTTCCATCCCAATTTCGAGGATGCCGCCAAAATACAGGTCCTGCTCGAAGCTGTAGAATCATCAGCTTCTTCTGAAAAATGGACGAAAATTTAGCATCATGCTGCTTAGCTAACTTCGGTAACTTGCGGTAACCACAATCGAATCCTAGATTTAAATTACCATGCTCCGCAGTTTGCTTCTCAGTAGCAGCCGCGATACCGTCCGTGTCGTCGGCCGGGTATTCAAGGACCTCGAAGTCGAAATGGACCACTGCGGGGAGACCGTCGCGGCGCTTTCTCAAGCTGTAGAGCACCATTACGATGCAGTGATTATCGATGACTCGCTCGATGACTGCCATGTAGCGCTGCAAAAGCTGATTGAGATCCCTTCGTGCAGCACCTCGGTGAGAATCGTGCTCGCCGATCCGAATACGGTATTGCACAAAATATTCCGAGCCAACACTCAGGTCGTCATCTATAAGCCACTTTCCCCGGACCGTGTACGCCACGGACTGAAGGCAGTACGTAACCTCATGACACGAGAGCGCCGTCGCGGGACGGCGAGAGTCATGACCACACTCCTGGCAAGGATGAGCGCAGCTCACGCCCGTGGCCCGGGAAAGCAAATCACCATAATGGACTTAAGCGAAACAGGAGCGGCGATTCGTTGCGATTTGGACCACTTACCCGCCTCCGGCAACGTAAATCTGGATTTCTCGCTTCCTAATGAGCCGCAGATCATTCACGCAACGGCCGAACTGGTATGGCAGGACAATAAAGAGCGAGCCGGGTTACGGTTTCTTGATATGCCAAGTGATGCACGTAAGCGACTGGCGAAGTGGATTAAGGAACATCCCGCGGGTGAACACCGCCCCCTCGGGATTGCGGCGCGGGTTGGCCGTTAGCGCACTACGAAAACAGCTCAGCTTCCCGGAAACCTACTCCCTTTTTATCTTTGGCTGAAAGTATCGGCTCATTGTTTATTCCCCAATCAATCTTCAGGTCAGGGTCATTCCAAAGCACGGTCCGCTCTAATTCAGGGAAATAAAACTCTGTCGATTTGTACAAGACATGTGCGTCCTCCGAGACCACATAAAAACCATGTGCGAACCCCGCAGGAATCCAAACCAAGCGTCGATTCTCGCCAGAGAGCGTTACGCCGTGCCAGCGCCCGAAACTGGGAGAACCACGCCGCAGGTCAACGAACACGTCCAGCACTTCTCCGCTGACGACTCGTACCAGCTTGCCTTGCGGCTTTTGAATTTGATAATGCAGCCCGCGCAGGACGGAGCGCTTCGAGTAGGAATGATTGTCTTGAACGAATTGGCCGCGAATGCCAAGCTCCTCGAAGACCTTAAGGTTATAACTTTCGAGAAAAAATCCCCGATCATCCTCGAATATTTTCGGTTCCAGTACGAGCGCACCATTAAGGACTTGCTGGAGAACTTTCATGAACTCAAAAGACCTGTTCTTTGAGCATTTGCAGCAAATATGCACCGTAACGGTTGTTCTTCATAAGAGCGGCTGCGCGTTCCACTTGTTCAGAGGTGATGTAACCGTACCGATAAGCAATTTCCTCGGGACAGGAAACCATGAGCCCCTGGCGAGTTTCGATAGTTTGAATAAACAGCGATGCTTCAAGCATCGCTTCATGGGTACCAGTATCCAGCCACGCCATCCCACGGCCCATGACTGCAACATCCAACGCACCGCGTTTCAGATATTCCCGATTTATGTCAGTGATTTCGAGTTCCCCTCGAGCCGACGGTTTCAGAGATTTCGCGATTTCAGTAACCTGCTGATCATAGAAATAAAGGCCCGTAACCGCGTATCTTGACTTCGGAACTCGCGGCTTCTCTTCCAGGCTGATGGCCTTACCTTGAGAGTTAAACTCCACGACTCCGTATCGCTCCGGGTCGTGGACCGGATAGGCAAAAATACGCGCGCCCTTTTCGCACTCTGCCGCCTCCTTCACGCTTTTTGCGAGATCGTGTCCATAAAAGATGTTGTCGCCCAGGACCAGGGCACAGCAGCTTCCGGCGATAAATTTCTCGGCGATCAGAAAAGCTTGGGCGATGCCCTCAGGTTTCGGCTGAGCGACATAGGAAAGAGATAGCCCAAATCTTGATCCATCGCCCAGAAGATGCTGGAACTTCGGCAGGTCGTCAGGAGTCGAAACGAGGATGATCTCCCGGATGCCGGCCAGCATGAGGGTAGAAAGGGGGTAGTACACCATTGGCTTGTCGTAGATTGGAAGTAAACTCTTGCCGATGGCGTTGGTTACCGGATAGAGCCTTGTCCCCGACCCCCCCGCCAGAATGATTCCCTTATATTTTGAGAATTGCAACGTCGCACGATTAGGCATTGGGTTTGAAGTTCATCAATGCAATTTTCAGATTGAATACTGCTTTGCCATCCATTGGCGGTATGCGCCGCTGGTAACTGCCTCGACCCATGCTTGATTTTCTATATACCAGCGGACCGTTTTACGTATTCCGGTTTCGAACGTCTCTTTCGGATGCCATCGCAGTTCGGCTTCAATCTTCGAGATATTCATTGCATAACGGCGATCGTGTCCGGGGCGGTCTTTCACAAACGTAATCAATTTGCTGTGGGGGACGACCGAGTCATTTGGACGGAACTCATCAAGCACTGAACAAATCGTGTTGACGACATCCATATTTTTTAATTCATTCCGGCCACCGACATTATACGTTTGCCCCAGCTCACCATGGACGAGCACTGTGCGGATCGCTTCACAATGGTCGGTCACATAGAGCCAATCGCGGACGTTTTGGCCATCGCCATAAACTGGGATTGGTTTTCCGGTCGTTGCGTGCAGGATCACAAGCGGAATCAACTTTTCGGGAAATTGAAATGGACCGTAATTATTGGAACAGTTTGTGGTGAGAACTGGCAGTCCATAGGTGTGATGGTACGCACGCACCAGGTGATCGGATGCGGCCTTTGAAGCGGAATATGGGCTGTTGGGAGCGTAACGCGTCGTCTCCGAAAACGCCGGATCCGACGTCCCGAGCGAGCCGTAAACTTCGTCCGTCGAGACGTGGAGAAAACGAAACCGTGATTTCTCGTCAGGATTCATCAGCGCCCAATACGCGCGCGCCGCCTCCAGCAAACTAAAGGTTCCATTCACATTCGTTTGGATAAAATCGTCGGGGCCGTGAATCGACCGATCCACGTGGCTTTCGGCCGCGAAATGAACAATTGCACAAGGGCTGTAAGTGGACAATAGACGCGAGACCAGCTCGCGATCACAGATATCTCCTTGCACCAGCCGATACCGCGAATCGCTGGCCAGGGAGGCAAGGTTCGCTGGATTACCGGCGTACGTCAGCTTGTCCATGTTGATGACGCTGAAGTCTTCGTTCGCGAGCCAATGCAGAATAAAGTTCGATCCGATGAAGCCCGCGCCACCCGTGACCAGAATTGTTGGCTTTTGATTGTTCAATGGACTATGCGACACCCTTAGGCATTCCAAAATCGCGTTTTAATCAACTCCCAGCAATATCTTGGCAAACAGGTCGCGATCGACATTGCCGCCTGTCAAAATCAGACCTATACGTTTTCCCTGGAACGAAGGTTTCTCTTTCACGGCGGCAGCCAGAGATGCGGCCCCTGCTCCTTCAGCAACGTTGTGCGTGGTTGAGAAATAAATTCGCATGGCAGCGCGAACCTCGTCGTCGCTAACGGCAACCACGTGATCAACATTTTGTTGAATCACATCGAGTGCCTCGTCGTCGGGAATTCTGCATGCCAGGCCGTCGGCGATAGTAGTCGTCACCGCCGCCTCGACCTTCCGCCCCGCCTCGAAGGATAACGCATAGGCCGGCGCACGTTCCGAGACTACTCCCACGATTTTGGTTTTCAGTTTCAAACCATTGCGAACAGCACAGCCGGCACAAATCCCGGAGCCCATCCCGATAGGAACATAAACAACATCAAGGTCCGGAACAGCCGTGAACAACTCCATCCAATAAGTGGCGATGCCTTTTACAATGTTGCGATCGTATGAGGGCACAAATTGAAGTTGCTGCTCGTCCGCGAGCTTGCGTGCGTGCTCACGTGCGGCCTGAAAATCGTCGCCGAGTTCAACCACGTTTGCACCTTGAGCCCGCATTGCGGCATTCTTTTCCACGCTGTTTCCACGCGGGACGACAATTGTCACAGGCACCTTATAACGTTGGCCTGCCAATGCGACCGATTGGCCGTGATTTCCGCGAGTGGCGCTGATTAAGCCCTTAACCTTTGCGTTGCTCCGAAAAAGTTCAGCCGCATAAACAATCGCGGTTCGCGCTTTGAAAGCGCCGATTGGAGTGTGGTTTTCGTGTTTGACCCAAACCGTCGCCCCTAGTTTCTCATTCAGTAATGGCCAGGAAATCTGAGGCGTGGGTTGCATCACCCCGTAAATAAGTTCTTGCGCGGCGGCGATCTCCTCGATCGAGGGTAAGGACATCAAGGTCAAAAGCTCCGTAACTTCAATATACGTGGTGTACAGAAAATATTGAAGACGACGAACAGGATGGAGAGGATGCGAAACAGAATGATGTGCCCCGGAAAGCTCCGGGGCTCAAGGCTATGCAGCTTTACGCGAGCTTGACTTCTTGCGAGGAACTTTCTGACCCTTCTTGCGGGCTTCAGAAAGCCCGATAGCGATCGCTTGCTTACGGCTCTTTACTTTTCCGCCCTTGCCGCGTTTGCCGGAGCGGAGCGTCCCGCTCTTCCTGCGTCGCATGGCGCTGGCCACAGTTTTACTGGCACCCTTGCTATAGCGGCGCCGAGTGGATTTCTTCTTTGCTGGCATATCTCCTCCTGACATTTAGAGATCGCACCTAGGTTTCAGGTTGTGCGTTCTATACTGTCAACCTTTTGTCGGCTGCTGCTAATCTGTTAAGGAACTGCTGCGATGAAGAAAATTGTTTTGATCAATATCTCGGGCGGCGATCGGCCGGGCTTAACAAGTTCACTGGCAGAAACCTTGGCCATTCACCGCGCGCGCATCCTCGACATTGGGCAGGCTGTGGTTCACGATACGCTGGCGCTAGCGATGCTCATTGAGGTGCCCGGGAACGACGAGTTCACTCCGCTAAAAAAAGATTTGATCGTGAAGGCGCATGAGCTGGAACTCAAGATCAAGTTGACGGCCATTGGTGAGGAATCGTTCGACACTTGGGTGCGGTCCCAAGCAAAGTTCCGCTTCATTATCAGCGTCCTCGGGCGCACGATCACAGCGGAGCAACTCGCGGCCATCAGCCTTGCGATTTCGACCCACAGTTTCAACATCGATCGTATCGAACGCCTCTCAGGAAGGCTTTCACTAACCGGCCGCCTCGACAACGCAAAGGCTTGCATCGAGCTCGAAATCAGCGGCGAGAAAGACAACTCAGCCTTGTTGCGTTCCGTGCTGATGGAAATGACGCACAAGTTCGACATTGATATTGCATTTCAGCGGGACAGCATTTACCGGCGCAATCGACGGCTGGTCGCATTCGATATGGATTCGACGCTGATTCAGGCGGAAGTCATCGACGAATTGGCGAAACTCCACGGTGTGGGAGAACAGGTTTCGGCAATCACAACGGCCGCAATGCGCGGCGAATTGGATTTTCGAGAGAGCTTGACGCGGAGAGTCGGGCTGCTCCAGGGCCTTCCTGCCAAGAGATTGCAGGACTTGATGCATTCGGTTCAGTTGGCGGAAGGTGCTGAGCGCCTGATTTCAACGCTGAAGATGCTTGGCTACAAGACCGCAATTCTCTCGGGTGGGTTTAATTTTTTTGGCAAGCATCTTCAGGCGCGGCTTGGCATTGATTACGTCTATGCCAATGATCTTGAGATCGCCAATGGCTTAATCACAGGTCGACTTGCTTCCGAGATCGTCGATGGAAAGAAGAAGGCCGAGTTGCTCGAATCGATTGCCCGAAAAGAGAACATTTCTCTCGATCAGGTGGTTGCGGTAGGAGATGGGGCCAATGATCTTCCCATGCTGAACATTGCGGGTATGGGTATTGCGTTCCATGCCAAGCCTCTGGTACGCCAAAGCGCAAAACATGCTGTTTCCCATCTCGGGCTGGATAGCATCCTTTATCTGCTGGGAGTACGCGACCGCGATCTTGATCGCGCTGAGTTTCGCTCCGGAGGGGCGAGTTAGCTATGCTGCCTTTCCCATCGGCCCTTTTCTGAAACGCGGCAAGACTTCCTTTCCGTAGAACTCGATGACTCGGCGCTGGTCCGGCTGACCTGAGTGAATATGCACTTCTGTGGCCCCGCCGGCGAACGCTTCTTCTAATGCCTTTACGTGTTCTTCCGGATCAGTGCTGATAGTCCAGCCCTTTGTGACTTCCTCGATTGGCAATTCGGCTTCAGCACGCCGCTGAATTTCTTTAGGATCTCGAATATTGAAATACGGCTTCCAAGCCTTTGGACCGAAGCGCCACAACTCGGCAGCTTCTTGCGCATCTTTCTGGTTTCCGACGACCACATATTGCTCGAGGAAAACCGGCATCTGCGAAGGATTTTTCCCGGCTTCTCTCGCTCCCTTTTCAAATTCTTCACGATGCTGCTTCCATGTTTTCGGGTCTGTAATCAGACCTTCAGCGTGCAAGCCGACGCGGTGCATCGCCTTCGGTCCATTGCCTGCCATGAGCAGGGGAATTTTTGTTTTCGGAGGATCGTAAAGACGCATGTTTACGCTGTAATACTTGCCCTGATGCACAACCTGTTGCCCGCGCCAAAGTTCAAGGATCAAATCGTGGGCTTCAACCAAACGTTCGGAGCGCTCTGGCCACTTGGGCCAACTGCCGATGGCAGCCTCTTCGTTCAGAGCTTCTCCAGAGCCGATGCCAAGAAAAATTCGGCCCGGAAAAAGCAAACTCAACGAGGCAAATGCCTCAGCCACGACGGCCGGGTTGTAGCGGAAGGTCGGACAGGTAACGGTAGTTCCCATAAAGATTTTGTGGGTTCGCGCGCCAATTGCCGCCATTGTGAGCCATGCCTGTCCCGCATGCCCCTCGTTGGATTGCCATGGCTGCAGGTGATCGCTGTGCGTCATTACATCGAAGCCTGCCTGTTCCAGCAAAGTTCCGAGTTGCATCAGTTCAGTGACTGGGAACTGCTCATAAGCGAGCTGATAGCCGACCATCCCTTTCCGCAGTCCACCACTGGTCATTGCGTTTTCACCCCTGCTGCTCGATTTGTCCCCTGTTGATTGCGTTTGGGTCGTGGAATTGCCTAGGGCGGAACTGCCCAGCACGGATGAGCTCAGCATGGCCAATCCAGCAGACTTGAGCAACTCCCGCCGATTCAGCGGTGATCCAGAATTTTCGGCGATAGGAATTGACGCGTTCACGTGGACTTTCCTTACATCGATTCTGGCCGAAGCAATCGCAAGACCAGAAGGCAAGCTCTGTTCTCAGATGCCGTCATTAAACAAACCTTTGCACCGAACTCTTTTTCTACATGCACTTCCCGGAAAGGACGGCTCCTTGTAGAGCGTCATCCAACCGTTGTATGGCCATTGATCAAGCTCGCATTCAGAAGCCATTAAGTAAGCTGCGCAAGCTCGTAAAACACGCGCCTAAAGCCCCGCCGCCTGACGAACTACATAAACTCCGTACGAATGCTCGAAAACTCGAGGCAAGACTTTCAGCTTTGTTGCTTGGTACAGGACGCACTGAAAGAAAACTGCTGAGGCAGGTGCGCAAAATTCGCAAGCGCGCCGGCAAGGTGCGCGACCTTGACGTCCTAACCGAATATCTAACCGACACGCGAGTTGAGGGGGAGGAAAACTGTCGTCTTCAGCTAATGGAGTATTTTGGGAGCAAGCGCATAAAACGGGCATCCGAGTTGTACTCCTTTATTGACAAACGACGTGCAGATCTCAAATCACAGCTGCGCAAAGCAAGCTCACGAATAGGGAACTTTTTGACTAACGAGGAGCCGGAAGCATCGGTGCTTGCAACGGCCCGCGCCTTACAGCTCAGTTCTGAACTCTTAGCCCCTAAGCGCCTGACGCGTAAAAATCTTCATCGTTACCGTCTGACGGCTAAAAAATTGCGCTACATCTTACAGCTCGCTCCGGGCACATCGGATGCGAAATTGATGCAAGCGCTTGCAGAAACAAAGGACGCGATTGGAAAATGGCATGACTGGGAAGAGATGATTGCCGTCGCGACTGATGTTTTGGATCATGGGTCGAAGTGTCAGTTAATACGAACATTCAGGGCTATTCGCGACTCAAAGTTTCGAGAAGCGGTGCGCTTTGCCGAACAGTTACGCAGCACATTTCTGAATACATCTGCGAAGAAGTCGAATGAATCGGTAAGACTCGGCCCCGCGGCTATCAACGCTGCTGCGACACTCGGATCTGAAGAAAATCATCAGGTCGCGTGACGTTTGCGAGTGGCCGACTCAAGCCTAGAGCCTCTCGTTAATTTGAATTCAAAAGCATGTCGAGTTAGCATTCCGCCTTAATGTCTTCGGGAGCAACATGCGCAAAATCGCATTGAGCATCATCTACGTGCTGGTTGGGACCCTGGCGTTCGGACAAAAACACGCCAACAACCCCCAGCAACTCAGTTTTCGAACGGTGGTTGACCTTACACACGCTCTCAGTAATGCGAACCCGCCCTATGAAGAAACGGCAGAACCTCTCTTTCGCACGAAAACGGTGGCTACTATCAAACGAAATCACTACTTCGCGCGCGAGATTTGTCTTCCCGAGCACTTCGGCACGCATCTTGATGCGCCGGCTCACTTTGCGCAAGGGAAATGGACCGTGGATCAGATTCCGCCTGAACGATTAATTGCCCCTCTGGTAGTAATCGATGTCAGCAAAAAGGCAGACCGTAGTCCCGATTACCAGATTTCGACCGATGATATCTCGACTTGGGAAAAGACAAACGGCCAAATACCGTCAGCTTCGGTCGTGATTGCTAACACCGGTTGGGCTGCACATTGGAATTCAGTGAAGGAATACAGAAATGCGGACGCGAAAGGGACGATGCATTTCCCGGGATATTCACTGGCGGCAGCAAAGTTGCTGGTTGAAGGACGCCACGTTTACGCCCTAGGCATCGACACCCTCAGCATTGATTACGGGCCGTCTGCTGATTATCCGGTCCATCAATACACGTTGAGCCACAGCCTCTATCATCTGGAGAACGTTGCGAACCTGAATCATGTGCCAGCACATGGCGCGACAGTTATTTCTGCACCCATAAAGCTTGCAGGGGGATCAGGCAGCCCAGTCAGAATATTTGCACTCGTGCCCTAGTGTTTTAATCGTCAGAGCCAATGCGAATCGCGATCGATACAGGCGGCACGTTTACTGATTGTGTCTACGTAAAGGATGGCGTGCTTGCGGTCTTGAAGTTGCCTTCTACCCCCGACGATCCATCAAGGTCAGTCTTGGATGCGATTCGGCAAATAGCAGGTCACGCTAGCGTGGAGGTCCATCACGGAACCACGATTGGCACGAATGCATTACTCGAACGAAAAGGCGCGAGAGTCGCATTCGTAACCACCGCGGGATTCGAAGACACCATCGCAATCGGCCGGCAGGCGCGGCAGCATCTTTACGACTGGATGGCGACGCCATCGCCGAGCCTGGTGCCCAAAGAATTGCGTTTCGGCGTCCCTGAGCGCGTCAGTGCCGAGGGCGAGATTTTGCGCCGACCCGCTGAACAGGAACTTGCCGCATTGCGCAGCGCTATCCGCGCCAGTGCAGCCGGGAGCGTTGCTATTTCGCTTCTTTTCTCATTCGCGAATCCCGAGAACGAGAAACTTGTTGCCGAGCATCTGCGTGAATTAGATCTTCCGATGTCCATTTCTCACCGAGTCCTTCCCGAGTTTCGCGAATATGAACGCGGGATTACAGTGGTCGTGAATGCGTACCTTGCCCCACTAGCCGGAGCGTACGTTCGGCGGCTTGAATCCGCTATTGAAACGCACCATGGTGGTTCGTTGTGCGTAATGCAGTCATCGGGCGGGATTATCTCAGCGAAAGTGGCCAGCGAAGAACCTGTGCGGACAGTCCTCTCGGGCCCAGCAGGCGGCGTGATCGGCGCCTATCGAATTGCGCAACTTGCCGGATTTGAAAAAGTCATCAGCTTCGATATGGGTGGAACATCAACAGACGTCTCGCTCATCGATGCACGCGGCCCGCAAATTACGAACGAATCGCGTATTTCCGGAGTCCCCGTTTCCGTTCCCGTGCTCGACATTCACACGGTCGGCGCAGGCGGAGGTTCGCTTGCCTGGTTCGATCGTGGCGGAATCCTTCATGTCGGTCCTCGATCGGCTGGAGCTGATCCTGGGCCGATCTGCTACGGGCGGGGAGAGCGGCCCACTGTGACCGACGCAAGTCTTGTGCTAGGGCGGCTTGACCCTGAATTGGCGCTGGCCGGCAGCATGGCCCCCGACGAAGCGCGAACGTGCGGCTTTATGGAGAGAACTCGTGGTTGCATTGATTCTGTCGAGCAGTTCGCATCCGGAATAATTCGCGTGGTCGAAGCCGAGATGGAAAAAGCGATCCGACTGATTTCTGTTGAACGAGGACACGATCCGCGAGGGTTTACCCTGTTCGCCTTCGGTGGTGCCGGACCGTTGCACGCCTGCGCTCTTGCGCTCGCGCTGCAGATTCCGCGTGTTCTTGTTCCGGTAATGCCCGGGGCATTATCTGCTTTCGGCATCCTTAACGCGGACATAGTACGCGATTATTCGCGAACGGTGATGGTTGCAGGCGAATCATCTGGTCGGCACGTTGCCGACACGCTATCGATACATTTCGCAGAACTTGAAACCAAAGCTGATCGAGAATTCAAGGCGGAAGGCCTGAGCGGAACACCAATACGATCGGCCGATCTTCGTTATGCAGGGCAGGGTTATGAAATAAACGTGCCTGCGGGGAAAGGCATGCTGACAGAGTTTCACGATGCTCACCAGAAACGCTATGGCCACTCCGATCCCCAAAAGCGCGTCGAGGTCGTGAATGTACGCGTTCGGATGGTCGCGAACATGGTGCCCGTGAGCTTGCCGAGAAAGCCGGCCAGCGGAACAGATTCCCGCCATGCAATTTTGAAAAGAAAGAAAGTAATGTTCGGAGACGAATGGGTTGAAACTCCGGTTTTCGGTCGCGAGTTGCTCATGCCTGGTAATTCTTTTACCGGGCCGGCAATTGTGCACGAATACAGCGCGACGACGGTCGTTCCGCCGGGGTGCCGCGCCACGGTGGATGAATACTCGAATCTGATCATTGAAGTTTAATTTTGTGTGGGCTGGAGGCCTTGCCACATAGGTTTGCGCATGATCGACTCAATCAACTTCGATCCGATTGAACTGGCGGTGTTCAAGAGCGCCACCTGGTCCGTTGCGGAAGAGATGGGAGCGTCGCTGCGGCGCACAGCTTTTTCGCCGAACATCAAAGAACGGCGTGACTACTCCTGCGCAGTGTTCGACGGTGAGGGGCAAGTGATTGCAATGGGAGACCACATGCCCGTGCATCTGGGATCGATGCCGATGTCCGTGCGTGCGACCATCGATGCGCTGGACCTTGGGCCGGGTGACATCGCGGTACTTAACGACCCATTTGCCGGCGGAACGCATCTTCCGGACATCACTATGGTTCTGCCGGTCTTCGTTGCTGGCGAGAACAAGCCAATTTTTTACGTCGCCTCGCGCGCGCACCACGCCGATGTGGGAGGTCGATATCCGGGTTCGATGGGATTATGCCGCGAAATTTACGAAGAGGGCCTCCGAATTCCCCCAGTAAAGCTGGCCCGTGCAGGCGAAATCGACGAGTCCGTTCTCAGGATGATTTTGAGCAACGTTCGCACTCCTGAAGAACGGCGCGGCGACCTGGCGGCGCAGACCGGCGCTTGCAAAATCGGAGAAATGCGACTTCAGGAGCTTGTGTCGAGAGTTGGCGCAGAAAAAGTCCAGGCACTTTGCGGGGAGCTGCTCAACTACTCCGAACGCTTGATGCGTGCCGAACTGTCGCAAATGCCGGCGGGAAAATTTGAGGCAGAAGATTTTCTCGATAACGACGGTTTTGGTGGTGAACCCGTTCGTATTCGCGTCTGCATCACACTGGATCCAGCCTCATGTTCAGCTCACATGGATTTCGAACGGTCCAGCTCCCAGGTCGCGAGCAGCATGAATGCGGTCTTCGCGATCACGTACTCGGCTGCGTTTTATGTGTTCCGTTGTCTACTGCCCGAAGACGCTCCGGCAAATGCAGGATTAATGCGGCCCATTACGGTTCGCACTCCGGAACACAGCATCGTAAATGCGAGTCCTCCGGCAGCAGTTGCTGCGGGAAATGTTGAAACGTCACAACGCATCGTTGATGTGCTTCTGAGAGCGCTGGCCTATGCCATACCTGATCGCATTCCCGCCGCCAGTTCCGGGACGATGAATAATCTGACCATCGGCGGAATTGATCCGCGCACACGGAATTCGTTTGCGTACTACGAGACGATTGCCGGAGGAATGGGCGCGCGTCCTAATGCTGATGGGCTCTCTGGCGTACACACGCACATGACAAATTCGCTCAATACCCCAATTGAAGCTCTCGAATATGCATATCCGTTTCGGGTACAGCGGTACTCTTATCGCCCGAATTCCGGAGGAAAAGGAAAATTTCGAGGCGGCGATGGATTGATCCGCGAAATTGAGTTGCTCAGCGACGCTCAAGTTACGCTCCTGAGCGATCGCCGGAACTTCAAGCCATATGGACTCGCCGGCGGAGAACCTGGCGCTCCCGGCGCGGCAACTCATATCTCCGGAAGCAGCAAAACGGAAATTCCAGCCAAGTCCAGCGTTTTAGCCAAGAGGGGCGGCGTCATTTCTATTGAAACGCCAGGCGGCGGTGGATGGGGCGAATCCGAGTGACTACTTCTTCACGGTCTTATAAAGGATAGCCTGCGGCTGACCAGTAACTCGCAGCACGAGCACTGACGCCAACTGCTTGCGGTTCACAGCCGAACCTACAGGGTCATTATCAAATGCAATCACGTAATCTGCGTAAGCAGCCGGATTTTGCAAAGCGCGCTCCCAAAGCCCGTCGGGATCGGTTGGTCGTTTCCAGGTGCGGTGGTTGCCTTCATTGATCACCTGCTTCAGCGGAATTCCAGCGCGCTCAAATGCTCCAACGTGTTCGCCGAGGTACATGAGGTACGTGGAATTCGATGGTAACAGTTCTAAATCGCTGGCCAAGGCGGTTTCGAGCGCAATGCGGCTACGCGAATTGACGACCGCTTCCTGATAGCTCTGGGGCTCCGTTCGCCACACCTGAGCGTAGCTTCCGGCAGCAAACAACAAAAATACAGCCACGACAGCCGCTCGCGAACGTCGGCTTGCGGCGAAGCGGATGAGACCATATGCAGCAGCGGCCGTAAACACCGCGAAGGCAGGAAGCATTTCGATTCCATAGCGCACGTTGTAACGAGAAAATGGCCACCACACAGGGACGAAAAGCGGCACGCCGCTGTAGGCAATCGAAAGCATGTAGAACGGCACTGGTGTCCACAAAAGAAGTAGTGGCCAGAGCTTCTTTTGAAATAACACAACGACAGCGGTGCCGAATAGAAGCGAGCACACCCAGAATATCTGCCACTTGCCTGCTGCGACATTCAGTTCCGCGGATTTAAAGAAGTAATGGAAAGCAACCGACAAATTGTCGGTGCCAGGGTGCGGCGGCATACCCGGAGTTGAAGTCTTCTGTTCGATGGCCTTCGCGGAGTATGGTCCGTTAGCAAATTCGAGCGGATTGCCGTAAACAATCGCGTTGTAACCGACCCAGAAAATTGGGCCAGCGACAGCGAGCAGCACAAATCTCTTCGCGCCCGACCGCAGGAAACTGAAGTTACGAAAAACTGCGAACGCGATCACAAGTGCAACCAGGATCGCGGCCAGAAACCATCCGTCATAACGCGTTAAGCAGGCTCCCAAGAGACAGAGTCCAGCTTTCGACAAAGAGGCCGTAGAGATTGTTTGATCAGCAGCACGGAGCGCCTTGGCGAAAAACACGACCGACCAAATGAAAAATGCCAAATAAACCGGTTCGGTCATGGCAGTAGTCTGGAGATAGATCAAGTTTGGGTTCAGCGCAACGATTCCGGCAGCGAGCCAAGCTGCAAAGCGTGTGCCGGATTTTTCAGGAGAGTCAGACGCGAGTACGACATGCATCAGACGAAAAATCCCGATGACGGTGAGAACAAAGGCGAACAGCGAGGGGATTGATCCACCGATTCCGGATTGCCAAAGAAATTTCGAGACGAGGAATGGGAGCATCAACACGTGCGGCAGCGGAAGCCACACGGTTCCCAGTTGCAACACTCCGGGCGTCCGCGAATCGAAAACGCGGCGCGCAATATTTATGTGAGCAACGGCGTCACCATAGAGCAAGAAATTATTGTGGCGAAGACAAAAGAAAAAAGCCGATAAGGAAATAGCAGCCGCAAGTTGCCCTACTAGAGCATTTTCTCTGGCGGTAGTATTCGGCCTTCTCATTCCAAGTGGGTCAACTCGCGGAATACTTGAAAACGAGCATCGATCTCGCCGCGCGTGAGTGATTGCAGGCGTCCAGTACCAAACTGCTCGACGGCAAATGAGCCCATAACGCCGCCGTAAAACAATGCGCGCTTGATCACTTCGCGATTGATTGCATTCTGGGAGGCGATGTAACCCATGAAGCCTCCGGCGAACGAGTCTCCGGCTCCAGTAGGGTCCTTTACTTCCTCGATGGGCAAAGCGGGAGCGCGAAACGGATGTGTGCCGATTCCGAAAGCGCCTTCGCGAAAAAATATGGTCGCGCCGTATTCACCATGCTTGATGACCAACGCCTGTGGCCCCATCGCCAGGACCTTGTGAGCCGCCCGCGGCAGGTTTGATTCGTTCGCCAACATTTTGGCCTCACCATCGTTGATCAGCAGAATGTTGACGAGCTTTAAAGTATCGCGTAGCTCTGCGTTAGTGCTTCGAATCCAGTAATTCATGGTGTCGCCACCGGTCAGCTTCACGTTTGAAAGCTCGCGCTGGACTGTGGCCTGCAGAGTAGGGTGAATATTCGCTAAAAAGAGAAATTCTGAATCCTTGTAGGCAGCCGGAATTTGGGGATGAAAATTTTCGAAGACATTCAGGTCTGTGAAGTCGGTCTTGGCTTCATTTAGATTGTCGACATAGCTTCCGCCCCAACGGAATGTCTTCCCTTTCGAACGCTCGATTCCGCCCGTATCAATGCCGCGCTTTTTGAGTACGGTTTCATGCTCGGGCATGAAGTCTTCGCCAACGACCGCGACTACTCGCACATTTGTGAAGTAACTGGCTGCGAGGGCGAAATATGTTGCCGCGCCGCCCAGAATATTTTCGGCACGACCCGATGGACTTGTGACGTTATCGAACGCGACAGAACCAACGACCAATATGCTCATTCAGTTTTCTAGGAATCGTTTCAGAATCAGATGCAACTTCTGGCGAGTTTCTTGCGGAATTTTCGTCCGGTCGGTCAAAATCGCGTGCTGCAGCGCCGATCCGCACTTGCAGGTACGCTCCTTTGGCATAGCTGCGACCGCTTCCCGAACGACGTTGCATGCGTTCTCGGCGTTTTTGGTTAACACAGCAACAATCTGATCCACGGTGACCGAATCATGATGCGGGTGCCAGCAGTCATAATCCGTGACCATGGCGATCGTGACGTAGCAGATCTCGGCCTCGCGCGCGAGCTTCGCCTCTTGCAAGTTCGTCATCCCGATTACGTCCATACCCCATGAGCGATACAAATTCGACTCGGCTTTTGTTGAAAACTGTGGCCCCTCCATGCAGAGATAAGTGCCTCCGCGCTTTGCGGCGACGATCGCTTTTTTGCATGCCGCAGCGACTGAATCGGCCAGTTGCGGGCATACAGGATCAGCAAACGCAATGTGCGCGACCACGCCGTTGCCGAAGAATGTATCAGCGCGATGGCGCGTGCGATCCACAAATTGATCGACGATCACGAACTCGCCCGGCCTGTGCTCTTCTTTGAGTGATCCGACCGCAGAGACCGAAAGAATGCGTTCGACCCCAAGCTGCTTGAACCCATGAATGTTGGCGCGAAAGTTTAGGTCGGTAGGCAAAATTCTGTGTCCGCGGCCATGGCGCGCCAGAAAGGCGACTTTTCTGCCTTCAAGCATGCCGCACACATAAGCGTCCGAGGGAGCGCCAAATGGGGTATCTTGCGTAAGTTCCCGAACATCGGTGAGTCCCGGCATCGAATACAGACCGCTGCCGCCGATGATTCCAATCTCTGCCTTTATCAACTTTCAGTTCTCTTGATTTAGATTGAAGACGAACGAAGATTATACAAAACCAAGATTCGCCGATTCACTGCTGAGCGGCTGCCAATGCAAACACCGAATTCCGGAATTGATCTGTAATCTGTGGCTCCATGCTTTCCGTTACCAAGACAGTATTGTCCTTGACATCAATTACAATCGGCCCATCTTCCGTGTTCCACGTGTGGTCTCCGCCAAGCGTCTTCAGTTGTTTCAGATCCGAAGGAAGATTCGAATCAGAAGGCGCGTTTACAGTTTTGTATCGCTGCTGCATTCCGCCGGCGTAAATTGCCGCGAACTGCGATGCCGCCTTCGGGGTTGACCACTTCGATACAAAGACCAACTCGAGCGGAGCATTTGGGTTCCGCTTCGGATGAACCGAGTAGTAATATCCGCCACGCCAGTTGGGATAAATGCGCTTCGCCGTCTCAGCTCCTGCATATTGCTCGGCAAGCACCGCGACATCGAACTCGCCGATCGCGCCGATATCGAATCGATCATAATCTTTGAAAATGCGCTTGAAATCTGGCAAGGAAAGGGGCGGAAGGTGCTCGCCTGCGATGTACGTTTGCGGCTCCATAATCTCGCGACTGGTTTGTGGAGGGTTCTCAAAAGTCGACTCGAATGCCTTTTCTTTTCCTTGTTCGCGTAGCAGATCCGCTTCAAACTCCACGCCATAGCGATATGGGAAGGTCAGGGCCTCTTTCATGAACACGGGAGCAGTCTGGTAGACCTTCGAATCTGCCGTGCCGGTCGCCATACTTTCGTTCAACGTTTCTACGACTTCTGGAGAGTTCGCAACGTTGCGATGCATGGGCGCGAGCATGTAATCGATGAGCACAACCATCGCTTGGCCTTCAACAACCGCCTGGCGAGCTTCGCTGTACTCATCTTTCGTGATGTCCTCAGGCTTGAGGTCCTTCTTTGCATCCAGGTCTTCGTCGCCTTTTTTGAGCCATTTGTCGAGGCCGAATGACTGGTCTTGGAGCGCATGGGTCAATTCGTGAGCGAGAACCGGCTTCTGCAAATCTGGGACCACCCAGTCAAGCAGGTTCACGGTTTTGCTTTTGGCGTCATAGTAACCTGCGACCTGCTCCTCGAGCAGGCTCACTAGAAATGTCTGCAGGTTGAAATCTTTTGGCAGCAGGCCGAATTTTTTCAGCACCAGCTCTGTGCGTCTCAGGCGCTGGACGTCTTTGTCCTCGGCCATGTTCTTCTGCAAATAGCTGACGACCTCTTCACGTGTGGCAAGGCGCCGCTTGACCTCATGCTTAATTGGCAGGTCGGTGTCTTTGCTGGCGAAGTCAAGAATCGTGTCGACGTCGCGAAAAAGCTGCTCGGCTTGCTCGGGAGTGATCTTGGCTTCAGGCTTGGAGGATTGGTTCTTAGACTGTTCTTTGGACGCGCCCTGTTCAGCTTTTTGCTCCGTCGTTAAAGGAGTCTGATCTTGTGAAGCGGCAGAGAGTTGCTGCGCGCCGGACAAGACCAGCAACAGGGCACTTATCAGGATCGCGATCAACCGGGCAGAAACCCGTTCGAGCCACCGTGACATCCCTTAAACATACTGAGTATTCGAGGAATGAACAAGCAGCAGCCCATTGATCATTTCACTCCCTTCTCCGAATTCCACGAGCCCTGCTCTTTGCGTACCATGACGATCTCGCCGATGTGGTAAGCGTTGTGCGTGCCGACGTGGGCAATGGTTGAATACCAATCCTTTAGCTTGGCATCATCGGCGGATTCAACCGCTTTTTCCCAATCGCTCATGACTTGGTCCAACTGCTTGACAGAGTCATTCCACCGCTTCGGATCGAACTTGAATGTGTCGTCGTTGTTGCCGCTGTAGTTTTCCTGCGGCTCGCCTTTGAACTTCTCGAGCGCGCGGCGGTCCCAATAAGCAATGTGATTGACCAACTGCCCAACTGAGTGATTTTTCCCATCACCCCAGTTGGCTTGCTCGGCGGTAAGCCCCTCGACGGCAGTGTTGGCCGGAACGAACCATTCGGCTTTGTCATGGGTCGAATGCAACTGCTCGAGCAGGATGCTCTTTAGCGTCGGCGCGGGCTTTTCCTCCTGCGCATATGCGGAGAGCGATAGCCCCACAATTACGAAAAACAGTGTCCCCTTCATCACGTCCCCCATAATTATTTAGACGTACTTACCTCTGATTTGTTTATCGGAACCCTGGCCAGCCACTTTTCGGCTAGTTCGGGCCAATGGGTCACGGGTAATCCAGTGGGCCGCAAGCCGTAACCGTGCCCGCCTTTGCTATAGATATGCAATTCAGCTGGAACATTCGCATTCTTCAGCGCAGAGAAATATACCAGCGCGTTTTCCACGTGAACCGGATCGTCTTCCGCCTGAAGAATGAATGCGGGCGGCGTATTGTTGGTGACGTGAATGTCAGGATTTGGGCCAAAATTCTGGTCGGCAAGCGCCAGGTAGCCTGGGTAAATAATCAGCTGAAAATCTGGGCGGCAGCTTAACTGGTCGGCGGCATCAACGGTCCGATAAAGCCGCTGATCGTAATGCGTGCTGAGCGCCGCTGCAAGATGGGCGCCGGCAGAAAAACCGAGCACACCCACGCGATCAGAATTAATGTGCCACTCGGAGGCATGCTGGCGCACGACGCCGAGAGCGCGCTGGGCATCCTGCAACGCAGCAGCCGACTTCGGGTAAGGCCCGGTGTTCGGCACTCGATATTTGAGAAGCACGCAGGTGGTGTGAATAGAATTCAGCCAATCGCATACCTCTGTACCTTCAAGATCCACGGCGAGAATCCGATAAGCACCGCCGGGAAATACCACGACCGCTTTTCCGTCGGGATTATCGCTAGCCTGGTAGAGCGTAAGCCTCGGTTGCGAAACGTTGCCGAGGCGAATGACATGCCTTCCGGCGACGAGCTTATCGTTAGCTGTGGTTGTATCAACCTCGGCAGGCGAGTTCGGCTGTGCCCCTGGCGCCCCGTGCGGCCACAAGTCCAGAGTGATATGTCCGGAATCTTGCTGCGACGCGCCCTGTTGAGCGGATGCAAATCCAGCAAGGGTCAGGGTCAAAAGCAAAAGCATTTTTCGCATAAGGTTTCTTTCGGGTGAACGAAATCATCGCACATCCGCCTACGAGTGGTGGCCTCTCCATCCGAGTATGCGGCCTTTAATGATTCGAGTTACAATACGCCCTTGAGGACTGCATGCTGAGACGCGGGTTGATGTTGAGTCTCGTGTTATTGCTGACATTTGCTTTTTCGCCGTGGGCAATTTCCGAACAGGGCCAGGCAGGCACTGAGGTTCCGGCGTATCATTCCGCCCCACCCGCCAAGGGCGAGAAGCTGCCGGCAATACTCTCGCGTGATCAGCTTTGGGGCAGCAATGATCAATATCCTGCGCAGGCCCACGCCTATGAGTTGGCATCGAAGATCGAAAAGGTAATTTATCAACAGCCCTGCTATTGCTACTGCGACCGAATGGGACACAAGAGTTTGCACAGTTGCTTTGAAGGCACACATGGCGCCGAGTGCTCCGTCTGCATGAAAGAGCTTTATTATTCGTACCTGATGACCAAGCAACACAAGACCGCAGCGCAGATTCGCAAAGGCATCATTGCCGGAGAATGGAAGCAGGTTGATCTGCAGTCGGCGGCCAATATCAACTGATAAATCTTGGATCAGTAATCCATCGCAAGGTATCGCAAGCGACCGGTTAAATGATTCAATGTTTATTTGGGCTCACTGATTCAATGACTCAACAGTCTGGAAAACTCCTACACATGGCACAGAAATCTACTACTGCTAAACACACGCTTGTACAGGATTCCCAACTTGCGCAGTTGCTGCAGTCATATGAGGCTGGCCTGCGCGCCATGCAGGAACACAAGTACGACAAGGCGAAAACGCTCTTGCAAAAAGTTATCGCGGGCACGAACCGCGAACTCGCCGACCGCGCCGCGGTCCACATGAATGCGTGTAACCAACAACTGGAACGCGGCACAACACAGTTCAAGACTGCCGAAGAGCACTATGATTTCGTGGTTTCTCTTATCAATCTCGGCGACTACGTCAGCGCGCGCGAGCACCTCGACAAGCTCTCAAAGCAGGTGCCAAAGGCGGACTATGTCGCTTATGGGTTAGCAGCCCTCGATTGCCTCACCGGCCACGTAGAGGACTCGCTCAAGAATCTCGCCCGCGCGGTCAGCTTGAACCCAACCCTCCGTTTTCAGGCCCGAAATGATTCGGATTTCCAGAATCTTTCCGAGGATCCGCGCTTCACCGAATTGTTGTACCCCGATCCTGGCGGCGAAATGCCCCTGCCTTCCGAGGAGGAAGGAGTCGGGGAGATCGGTTAACTGCAATGCCGCGCGCCGGCGGACGCGAATTGCGAGTGGTAGCAATTGGCGGCGGCACTGGCCTCTCTACCTTGCTAAGGGGCTTAAAGAAGTATGTCGCCGCTGTTGCGATGGACGCCCACTCCCTTGAACGAGACAACTCTTACCTTCCCCGCATCGCGGATCTCTGCGCCGTCGTCACGGTTACCGATGATGGTGGATCGAGCGGACGCTTGCGCAAAGAATTCAACATGCTTCCGCCAGGCGACGTGCGTAACTGCATCGTTGCATTGTCTGAAGACGAAGCGTTGCTCTCGAAAGTTTTTCAACACCGATTCGAAAAAGGTACCGGCCTTGAAGGCCATAGCTTTGGAAATCTCTTTCTCGCCGCGTTGACTTCCATAACCGGCGATTTCAGCGAAGCAGTTCGCGCATCATCGGAGATCCTTGCAACTCGCGGGCACATCTATCCAGCCACCACGGCAAACATCGAACTGGAAGCGCTGATGGAGGATGGATCGCGGGTCCGCGGTGAAACGAAGATTACTGCCAGCAAAGGCCGAATCAAAGAGTTATTCCTCGTGCCGCCTCGCCCGGAGCCAGTGCCAGAGACTCTCGATGCAATCGCCCATGCCGACTTGATTACCGTAGGTCCCGGCTCCCTTTTTACGAGCCTGATTCCTAATTTCCTCGTACGCGGCATTCCGCAGGCGATTGGGGAATCGGCGGCGACCAAGGTCTACGTCTGCAATCTTATGACTCAGGCAAATGAAAGCCTGGGGCGCACCGCAGCCGACCATATCCGCGCGCTGAACGACCATGCCGGAGGCCAGATCTTCGACTATGCATTGATCAACCGCACACCTGTTTCTGAAGAACTCAAGGCGAAATACGCAGAAGAAGGCGCCTCACAGATTGAGGTAGACCTTGAAGCAATTGAGCAACTCGGAGTTTGCCCTGTGCTCGGCGATCATCTATATGAAGACAACGTTGCCCGCCACAGATTTGAGCGCGTGGCTAAAGATTTGCTCGAAATAGCAGTGCAGGCGCCCAGCAGAAGCTCGTCTCGCGCGTAATCGGCCCCACCTGCGCAACTTTTCTGCACTTTTGGGTTAGTACATTCGGAAGGTGATTCCACCGCACCGGTGTATTAAAAGTGTTACTTGAAACACGTGCGTTGGGGCAAACACAATCATGAAGAGCGTGGGAGCGCATCGGGAAATGATGAATCGCAACTTCATTTTCGCTTTGGGCATAGCTTTATGGCTGTTGAGCGGTAGCCTGTTGGCCCAGAATGGCGGGCAAAACCGTGGGGACGACCAGAACTATGAAGGCAATGCTAATGCGGTAAGCGCAGGGGGCAACTGGATGCAATATTCAGCCGAAGACCGGATGACGGGGGCCAGGCGGGTACGTTTCGAATTGGCCGCCAACGACGCCCCAAGAAGCGACCCGAGCGCGAAGGTAATTCTTTACTGCACGAAGAGCAAACTGACCCTGGCGGATTTTCACCCCGGCGAGCGTCTGTCGCGACCGAACTGGCCCGGATTTTGGGGACAACCGCAGATGCGTGTGCGGATTCGCGTAGACAACGCTCACAGCGAGCACAGTTGGAACTGGATCAACGGACACTTCCTTTCGATGGACAAAGGCACAACGCGTGAACTGCTCGGCGCTCGTCTATTCCGGATTGAGTTTCTCACTCCGGGCGGACCTCAGATTGCGGAGTTCTCGCCCGCCGGACTGGATCTAAAGGCGGTGAAGGACGCCTGCGACCTGACACCCAAAAAGCCCTGAATCTGTGGGGCGCGGGCCCTGCCCGCCAACTCTGATGAGAGTTGTTGAGCCCTGGCTTCCACTCTAAGGAAATCACTGCTACAGCGACACCAGTAGCCCCACAAACCACGCCGATGTCGGCTTTTGTTTCGCATTCACAACGCAGCCATTCTTGGTGCGAGATAATAGTTAGCGGGCCCCGCCAATTAAGTCTTGAGGTGTTCCATGACGACGGTAAATTCCCTCCCTGGCATCGCGCACTCGCCTTTAACAAACGAAGAACTGTCAAAAATTCACGCCTATTGGCGCGCCGCAAATTACCTTTCGGTCGGGCAAATTTATTTGTACGCGAATCCGCTTTTGCGTGAGCCGCTGACGCTCGAGCACATCAAGCCGCGACTTCTCGGCCATTTCGGAACCACGCCTGGGCTGAACTTTGTCTATGTGCATTTCAATCGCGTTATCAGGAAATACGGCCTGAACGTGATCTACATCTGTGGCCCGGGCCACGGTGGTCCCGGCATGGTTGCAAATGCATATCTCGAAGGCACGTACACCGAGCTATATCCAAATATTCTCCAAAACGAAGAAGGAATGCGACGCCTCTTCAAGCAGTTTTCGTTTCCCGGCGGAATTCCGAGCCACAATGCGCCTGAAACCCCGGGCTCAATCCATGAAGGCGGCGAACTCGGGTATTCCCTGAGTCACGCTGCCGGCGCTGCTTTTGATAATCCCGATCTTCTCGTTTGTTGCGTTGTCGGAGACGGTGAGGCCGAAACCGGACCGCTCGCGACAGGTTGGCACATCAACAAATTTCTTAACCCGCGTCACGACGGCGCGGTACTGCCGATTCTTCATCTGAACGGCTACAAGATTGCGAATCCGACGATTCTTGGGCGCATGTCGGATGAAGAGTTGACGAAGCTTTTTTCTGGTTACGGATGGAAACCCTACTTTATTGAAGGCGACGAACCGGAGCACATGCACCAACTCATGGCGGCCACGCTCGATCATGTTGTCGAAGAAATTCACTTTATCCAGAGTGAAGCGCGGGAAGGCAAGAACTCAGGCCTGCCGGAATGGCCGATGATTGTGATGCGCACACCCAAAGGCTGGACGGGGCCGAAAATCGTCGACGGCAAGCCGGTTGAAGGTACTTGGCGCGCGCATCAGGTCCCAGTGGCTGACCTGCAACAGAAGCCCGGGCACTTGAAAATCCTTGAAGACTGGATGCGCAGCTATCGTCCCGAAGAATTGTTCGACGAAAACGGGACGTTAATTCCCGAGTTGGCCGACCTTCCGCCGACCGGCAACCAGCGCATGAGCGCTAACCCACACGCAAACGGCGGATTGTTGCTGCGCGACCTCGTAATGCCTGATTTCCGCACATACGCTATCGAAGTTCCAAAGCCGGGAACAGTCGAGATCGAATCAACGCGCGTGCTAGGCGGATTCTTGCGCGATGTGATGAAGCTAAATTTGCCGTCGAAGAATTTCCGCGTGTTTGGACCGGATGAGACGGCGTCGAATCGCCTTGAACTGATCTACCAGGCTAGCAACAAAGAATGGCTGGAGCCTATTCTTCCCGTCGACGAGAATTTATCTCCGGACGGCCGGGTTCTCGAAATCTTGAGCGAACACATGTGCCAGGGATGGCTTGAAGGGTATTTGCTTACGGGACGCCATGGATTCTTCTCGTGCTATGAGGCATTCATACACATCGTTGATTCAATGTTCAATCAGCACGCGAAATGGCTCAAGGTCACGCGCCATATCGAGTGGCGGCGTCCGATTGCCTCGCTGAATTATTTGCTTACATCACACGTGTGGCGCCAGGACCATAATGGCTTCACGCATCAGGATCCCGGATTCATCGATCTTGTGGTGAACAAAAAAGCCGACGTCGTGAGAGTGTACCTGCCTCCTGACGCGAATTGCCTGCTTTCGGTCGCGAACCATTGCCTTCGCAGCCGACATTATGTAAATGTCATCGTTGCCGGCAAGCAGCCAGAGCTGCAATGGCTTGATATGGAATCGGCTATCGAGCACTGCACGAACGGCATTGGCATTTGGGAGTGGGCCAGTAACGATAACAATTCTGAGCCCGATGTGGTCATGGCCTGCGCCGGCGACGTGCCCACTCTGGAGGCTCTGGCAGCGGTCGATTTGCTGCGCCAGCATTTTCCCGATCTGAAGATCCGTGTCATCAACGTTGTCGATCTCTTGACGCTTGAACCGTCAACGGAGCATCCGCACGGACTGTCGGATGCTGACTTCGATTCCATATTCACGGTGGATAAGCCGGTGATCTTCGCCTATCACGGGTATCCTTCGCTGATTCACCGCCTTACCTATCGCCGCCATAATCATGACAACTTCCACGTCCATGGCTACAAAGAGGAAGGCACGACTACGACTCCATTCGACATGACCGTGCTCAATGACCTGGACCGCTACCATTTGGCCGGGGACGTGGTAGACCGGGTGCCTAAACTGCAACGCGTCGGCGGTCATTTCAAACAATTCGTTCGCAACAAGCTTATTGAACATAAGCAATACGTTCACGAGCACGGTATCGACATGCCGGAAGTGCTGAACTGGAAATGGAATTACTGAGGATCTACAAGGTTTACTTCGTGGTAAATGAAGTTTTTCGCTCCGAACTAGACCTACAACCACCAAGGGCACGAAGGTACACGAAGGAAACCATCAAACGCACGTCTCGACCTTTCGATGAAGATTCTGGTTTTCAATTCCGGTTCCAGCAGTCAAAAAAGCGCATTGTTTGAACTGGATCACAAATCAGGTGCCGATCCGGTCCCGCCGCTCTGGGAAGGCAGGTTGGAGTGGGATGGAGATGCTGAAACCCTAACGATCCAGAGTTCGCAGGGGAAAAAAACTCGCGAAGAGCGAAAACGCGTTCCCGCACATCACCAGGCCGCAGTTAAAACCATGCTTGGCAGCCTCTGGAATGGCGACACCGCCGTGCTTTCCTCGCCGGCCGAAGTCGACGCGATAGGCCACCGCATTGTTCATGGCGGCTCGAGACTGACCGAGCCTGTCACGATTACACCCCAGGTGGAGCGAGCCATTTCCGATGTCTCAGAGATCGCGCCTCTGCACAACAAAGCCGGCCTCGCCGGGATAGAAATTGCGCAGAACTTATTCCCCCATAAACTTCAAATCGCCGTCTTTGATACAGGCTTCCACCGCACGCTGCCGAAGTACGCGGCAGTCTACCCAGGGCCGTATAAATGGTACGAGCAGAACGTTCGGCGCTATGGCTTTCATGGCATCAACCACCAATATTGTGCTCATCGAACCGCGCAGTTGCTTCAGCGCGATCTCTCTTCGTTGAAGATTGTCAGCTGTCATCTCGGGAATGGTTGCTCGCTCGCCGCAATCGACGGAGGCAAGAGCATTGACACCACAATGGGATTTACTCCGCTTGAAGGATTAATGATGGGCACGCGTGCGGGATCAATCGATCCCGGAATTCTGATTCACCTCATGCGTACGCAGCGCGCCGGGGCAGATGAACTCGATTCAATTTTGAATCACGATTCCGGCCTGTTAGGAATCTCAGGCGTATCGAGCGATATGCGCGATGTTCTCGAAGCCGCCAACAAGGGCGACGCGCGCTCGATATTGGCGTTTGATATTTTTATTCACCGTTTGCAGACAGGCATCGCTGCAATGGCGGCATCGCTCGGCGGAGTTGACGCCCTCGTCTTCACTGCGGGTATTGGAGAAAACTCCGCCGAAGTTCGCAGCGCCTCGTGCGCGAAGCTCAAGTTTTTGGGCATTCATCTCGATGGCGAAAAGAACGCGTCGGCCGAACCCGATCTGGACATCGCAGCAAGTGATTCACGCGTTCACATCCTGGTGATCCGCGCACAAGAAGACTGGGCAATCGCGCGAGAGTGCATGCGCCTTTACCATACGCCCGGCCAACCTTAACCAACTCTACGGCTCGAAGTTCTTGATTTGCGCAACGGCCGTCGCATCCAGCTTCTGAAGCAGTGTGACCAGCAGATCAACGGTTCGGTCGAAATCTGCGCGATCGACAATGCCGTTGTGCGTGTGCGTGTAACGCGTAGGCACGAGCAGAGTCGTGACCGGAACACCGTCGCCGTTTAGCTTGATTGCCCCCGCATCATCTCCAAACCCCTGTACGAAATCGAACTGCAGCGGAATGTGCACCGCGCTGGCGGTCTGCTTCACGAATTGCACCAGCTTGCGATTCGGTAGCTCGCTGAATGTGTAGAGCATCATTCCCGGCCCACCACCGAGCGTTTCAAGGGAAGCGTCAGGCTCAGTTCCCGGCAGATCATTCGGAATTCCAACCTCCAGAGCAATCCCAATATCAGGATTAATCATGCGCGCGGTGGTCTGCGCACCGCGCATTTCAATGCTGCCCTCTTCCTGCACGGTTGCCGCATAGAAAACCTGATTCGGATGCGAAGTATGCTCAAGGCGACGCATGGCTTCTACGATCACAGCGCAACCAATTCGATCATCCCATGCTTTCCCCAGGTATCGATGATTCGCGAGCTCCGTGAATGGCGAGACAGGCACAACAGGATCGCCGGGTGAAATGCCGAGCTCTTCTACATCGGCAGCATTCCGTGCACCCACATCGATATACATCTGTCGTTCCTGGCCTTGATGGCCATCAGAATGTGGCGCAATATGTGCGTCCCACAACGCAGTGATGCCGTCAACCGGCCCTTTGCTTCCGATGATCGTCCATCGCTGGTCGGGCAAGGCCTGCTCGAGCCAGTATCCCAGCATCTGCATTGTGATGTAACCGTCAGGCCGTATGTGGCGCACCATTCCGCCCAGTTCGTCCATGTGCGCATCGATCATGATGCGTGGCCCGGAAGTGCCCTGCTGAGCTATTACCGATCCGAGCTCATCGAATGAAATTTTGTCCGCAACCGGTCGCATATAGCTGACCATCAACTTGCGAACGGGGTCTTCATACCCCGGCGGTCCCGGAACCTCGCTTAACTGTTTTAGGAGAGTTAAGGTCTGGTCCTGCGCCTGCGCGGCAACACAGAACAACAACAGCACTCCCCAAAAAACTTTCATTCCGCTCCTCAAGGGTGATCGTAATAGCCGTCGATCATAACACCGTGCGAATTCCGAAATTGATTGTGCTCTGCTGGACAACGGGCTATTATCCCCGCAGGCTTGAGCCCTGAATTATCAGGATCTGAATCTCCGAATTATCAGGACAAGGAGCGGTTCATGGATTCCTCCCAAACTTTAATGATGGTGCTTTACGTGATCGTGGGAATTTTCGCGCTTGGCACCATCCTCAGCGGCTTTTTTCAGGTCCACACCGCGGAGGCCGTAGTCATTCAGCGCATGGGCAAGTTCCTTCGAGTTGCCAACGCCGGCATGAATTTCAAATTGCCGTGGCTTGACCAGATCGCGGGCCGTATTGATTTGCGTGTGCAACAGCTCGCGCTCGACGTGGAAACGAAGACCAAAGACAACGTGTTCGTCAGGATTCCAGTTTCCGTCCAGTACCACGTGATTCCGACGAAGGTTTACGAAGCTTTTTATAAGCTTGCCAATCCCAAACAACAGATTTCGTCATATGTCTTCAATGTGATATTAGGACATGTGCCGAAAATGAATCTGGACGATGCGTTCCTACAGGAGTCCGATATCGCAGTGGCAATTAAGCAGGGACTCGATGACGTAATGCAGACCTATGGCTACGCCATTGATCAGGCGCTGGTCACGGATATTCAGCCCGATGAAAAAGTGAAAGCCGCCATGAATGAGATCAACGCAGCACAGCGTGAACAGGTCGCAGCCAGCGCACGGGGCGAAACTGAAAAAATTCTGAAGGTGAAGCAAGCGGAAGCGGAAGCTGAAAGCAAGGCGCTACAAGGACAGGGCATTGCTAATCAGCGCAAGGCGATCATCGAAGGACTGAGGGCTTCGGTCGAAGCCTTCTCCGCTGCTGTTGAAGGAACTAGCGCAAAAGACGTAATGATGCTCGTGCTGGTTACGCAATATCTCGACACGATCAAAGAAATCGGTACACAGGACAAAAGCAACACGCTTTTCATGTCACACTCGCCCGCCGCAATGGGGGATATCTTCCGTCAGTTGCAGGATGCCGTGATGATTGGCCAGAAGGCCGCCGCTGCCGCGGGATAAAGCTCGATAGTCATCGCTGGTCTATTAAACGAACCGTTTCAAGCGTGACCGCTCCGACGATTCCCAGACTCTTCGGGCTGAGCTTATCGACGGTGTCTTCCGGCGTGTGCCAGAATACATTGTTGTAGCCATAATTGAAGTCAATTAGGTCCGTGGCCGGCACCCCGCGATCGAGAAATGGCTGGTGATCATCTTCTACTTGCGCCTCTCGCGCGAAGAAATGAGACTGATACCCGACGCGAGTTGCCGCCTGGTATACAAGATCTTCAAGCCAGGGTGTGGAGTTTGTGAGCTTTTCGATATTCAGATCAGCATCGCCGATCATATCTTCCAGGATGAAAGCCTTTATCTTTTTTAACGTTCCGTCGCTCTGCCATTTTTCAGCCAAGTGGCGCACACCATACAGCGACTCTGGGTCGTACCACGGCAGCCGCATCGATTCTTCGCCGTCGTCCCACAGCAACCACACGCTGTAACCCTCTCGCTTCTTGCCGCGAAGCTGGTCGGCAATTTCGAGCAGGAGCGCGCTCGAGGAAGCGCCGTCGTTCGCGCCAACGTAGGTCTCATTTCGCAAAGGCCAGTTCGTGTCGTAATGGCTGGCGATCACGATAATTCCATCTTTCGTTCCCGGAAATTTAGCAACGATGTTACGCACCGGGAACGTGCCTTCGGTCGGATGAACGTCAAAGGCATCTTGCTCAACTTCAATACCTTTAAGTCGCGAAAGAATGTAGTTTTCGACTTTCTTGTGGCTCTCGCTACCAATTGGCCGCGGCCCAAACGCCACAATACCTTTGACGAATTGCATCGCGCGATCGGCATCGAAGACCGGGGTAGACTCTATCGCACTTATGGCCTTTTGACCTACCAACGCCTCGCTGGCTGCTGCCGCAGCGGTTGGATCGAAAGCACTCCTCGCGTTGCATCCCGCAACTAAGAGAAGAAGAACCAGAAAACACGGCCCGCCGAGTTTCATGCTTTTCTTTTTGCCTCCCGGGCAGCACGCTGCGTCGGATGGACAAACCAGGCGACACCAATACTCAGCACATACAGACCCAGCATTGGAGCAGCGAAAACACACATGGTGCTGATATCAGGGGTGGGCGCCAAAGCCCCGGCGATAATAAAAACTACAAGAACGCCGTAGCGAATATTGCGCCACATCCACCCCGCGCTCACTACTCCCATTAAGGCGAGAAAGAAAACCAAGATCGGCATCTCGAAAACCAGGCCGAGCCCAAGAATGACTGTCAGAAAAAGATCGGTGTATTCATGGACCGTGATCATGGGCGTGAACTGGCCGCCAATGTCGATCAGCCACTTTAACGCAGCCGGGAAAACCACGCGGTAACCGAAATATCCGCCTGCGGTAAAAAGAAAAACCGTTGAGAACAGGAATGGCACAACGTACTTCTTCTCGCGCCGATACAGACCTGGTGAGATGAACAACCAGACCTGATAAAGAACGTAGGGTGAAGTCAGGAACACGCCAGCGAGTGCCGATATCTTGAGGTAAAGATTGAAAGCTTCCGTGGGGGTGAGCACCACAAGCTTATTCACGCCGTGCGGCTTAAGAACCTGGAGGATCGGTTCCTGTATGTATGCGAAAAGTTGCTGGTGATAGACCCAACCCACGACCATGCCGAGCCCGATCGCAATCAGCGCATGAAATATACGCTTTCTGAGCTCCTCGAGGTGCTCGAGGAAGCTCATCGAAGGCATCTCTTCGGTTTCCGGTTCCAACTCGGCTGCGGCTTCAGGCATGGGTACTGTGGGCGGGCGAATTTAGATCCTCGGATGGAGCGGGCGCTTCTGCAGCACTCTCTGATGGGCTTTCAACAGGATTTTCGGTCGCCGGGTTCTCGGAGGTTTGCTCGGCCAAAGCAAAGCGCGAAGATTGCACGGATTCCGTGACAGGCTGCGGCTTCAACTGCGCCTTCTCTTCCTGTTCTTTCCTTCTCTCTTCAAATTCCAGCTGCGAAATTTCAGCTTCAATCTGCGCCTTGAATTCGTTTGACGCGCGCTTGAACTCACCCAAGGCCTTGCCGACCTGGCGCGCGATCTGCGGCAGCTTCTTCGGCCCAAACAGCAAGAGCGCGAGGATGAAGAGAACCGTAGTGTCGGCGAAACTCATGACTTAATCATATCGGAGCAGTTGGTGGGCAGCAACGCGCCGGGGCTTGCTACAAATTGTAGTCTGCGGTAAGTTGCCGTGCTCTTTAAGCTGCCGTGCTCTTGGGGAACCTGCACGGGAATTAAAAACAAACTTGACTTCCGCTCTCAAGCTGGTAAATTCGCACTTCTCACAAATGGGGAGGAGGACTCTTTGGCAGTGCAGAAGCCGTTCAAGGTTGTACTTGGGATTTTTATCGTACTAATTGTCATTGTGGTCATTGCAGCGGTGGCGCTCTTCGGCCCGCACACGTTCATCGGTCCACGCAAACGGAAACTCACGGCACGGACCTTTCAAAGTACCCCGGCCCGCCTTGAACGAGGAAAGTACATTGCAAGCTCGATGGGATGTCTGTATTGCCATTCGCCTCACGACTGGAGTAAACGAGAGGAACCAATTCTCCCCGGAATGGACGGAGCAGGGCAAAAATTGGTGTACACGGATTTGCCGGGCAGGGTAATTGCCCCGAATCTTACTCCCGACAAAGAAACAGGAGCCGGGAATTGGACGGACGACACGTTCGCAAGGGCAATTCGCGAGGGTATAGGGCACGACGGTCGTGCCCTCTTCCCGATCATGCCGTATCCGCATTACAGGACTATGCCAGACGAAGACCTTGCTTCCGTGGTGGTTTACTTGCGTTCTCTTCCTGCGGTACGAAACCCGCTGCCCGAAACTGAGATCATCTTTCCAGTGAAATATTTCATGCGCAACGCACCTGAGCCTATTACCTCGCCTGTTCCGGAGCCTGATCTATCAGATCCAGTAAAGAGAGGCGCATTTCTCGTGAATCTTGTCGGCTGTGCGGATTGTCATACTCCGGTTGACAATCACCACAATCCAATTCCGGGCCTGGATTTTTCGGGAGGACAACTCATCGCCCTGCCGTCCGGAAAGGTCGCAAGTTCAAACCTCACGCCCGATCCGTCAGGTATTCCCTACTATGACGAAGCGATGTTTATTAAAGCTATGCGAACTGGCTCAGTCGGAGCGCGCGAACTGAACGACGCCATGCCCTGGATGGTGCTGGGAAAGATGACGGACCAGGATCTTACGGCAATTTTTGCGTATCTGAAAACCTTGAAGCCAATACGTCATCACGTGGATAACAGCCTGCCGCCTACGCTTTGTCCTCTGGACAACACCATGCATGGCGCCGGTGACCAGAATCGAAAACAGTAGAGTATCGACAATATCAGAGATGTTCGCTGCCGAAATTAGGCCCTGCGTGATTTCGCTACTCAAACTATAATGCGTGGTTCTGCATTGGTGTATTCGCAAGCGATAGCAAATTTGTCGTGGAGGTGTGATGGCTTCGGCTACTCAACCCGCATATCAGCAGGCCCAAACGGAGTCGTGGTGGACACAAGTCCTTCCCGTGTGGGTGCTGCTAGGTGGCTTTACTGTGTACGCGACCTGGCGGGCCTTCGAAGGCGCGTACTTTTGGGCGGCACCCTATCTTTCGCCATTCTATTCGCCGCTTATTGATGTGCATCATCACTATTGGCCATACTCTCCGGCACTAATCATTCTGGGCGGGCCGCTCGGATTTCGCGCTACCTGCTACTACTATCGCAAAGCCTATTACAGGGCCTTCTTCTTCGATCCTCCGGCTTGCGCAGTTTCCGAACGAAAGCACAATTATTCGGGTGAGACGCGCTTCCCTTTTATATGGCAGAACGTCCACCGTTACTTTATGTACATTGCGCTCATCTTTCTCGGATTTCTGTGGCACGACGTAGTCGTGGCCTTTTCCTTTCCGAACGGATTTGGCCTCGGGGTTGGGACACTGGTGCTGCTGGTCAACGTGCTCCTGCTGTCGCTGTATTTCTTCGGATGTCACTCGGTCCGTCACCTGGTCGGTGGCAAGCTCGACTGCTTTTCATGCGCAAAGTTCGGCGGGGCTCGCCATTCCACATGGAAGAACCTGAGCTTTCTGAACGAACATCACATGCTGTTTGCGTGGTGCAGCCTTATTTCGGTCGGTTTCGCCGACTTCTACGTGCGCCTGGTTGCGACCGGTGCAATTAGGGATATCCGGATCATTTAACAATCATGGCGACAGCTAACGAGAGATTCGAAACTCACGAGCATGACGTTTTAGTAATTGGAGCAGGCGGTGCCGGGTTGCGCGCCGCACTGGAAGCGCTCGCCCAAGGCGCAAGTGTCGGGGTCGTTTCCAAGTCCCTTCTCGGCAAAGCACATACAGTCATGGCCGAAGGCGGCATCGCGGCCGCGATGGGCAACGTGGATTCCTCCGACAATTGGCGTACTCACTTCCGCGACACCATGCGCGGAGGGAAATTCCTAAACAACTGGCGCATGGCGCAATTCCATGCGCAAGAAGCCCCGGACCGGGTCCGCGAACTTGAACAGTGGGGCGCGTTATTCGATCGCACCGACGACGGCCGGATTCTGCAACGTGCTTTCGGCGGGCATTCCTTCAAGCGGCTCTGCCACGTCGGCGACCGGACTGGTCTTGAGATGATACGCACGCTGCAAGATCGCGGCGTGCAAATGGGCTTCGATGTCTACATGGAATGCACCGTCACCCGGCTGCTCATCGATGCGGGCCGCGTAGTCGGCGCATTTGCCTACTGGCGTGAAAACGGTCGCTTTGTGGTGCTCAAAGCCAAAGCCATCGTGCTGGCGACCGGCGGAATCGGCAAAGCTTATCCAATCACGTCGAATTCATGGGAGTACACCGGCGACGGCATGGCACTTGCATATGAAGCAGGCGCCGAGTTAATGGACATGGAATTTGTGCAATTCCATCCGACGGGAATGGTCTGGCCGCCCGGTGTGCAGGGATTGCTCGTTACCGAAGCAGTTCGCGGCGAGGGTGGAATTCTACGCAACAAAAATGGCGAGCGCTTTATGGAGAAATACGATCCTCAGCGCATGGAGCTCTCGACACGAGATGTGGTCGCCCGTTCTATCTACACAGAAGTTAAAGAAGGGCGCGGTACGGAGCACGGCGGAGCGTATCTCGATATCTCGCAGAAACCCGCTGAGTACGTGAAACGCAAGCTGCCCAGCATGTATCACCAATTCCTGGAGCTCGCCGATGTGGACATCACAAAAGGGCCAATGGAAGTCGGCCCCACTTGCCACTACATGATGGGCGGAGTTCGAGTTGACGCGGAAACTGCGGCGACCACGTTACCTGGTTTGTTTGCCGCCGGAGAAGTTGCTGCCGGGCTGCACGGCGCAAACCGGCTGGGCGGCAATTCCCTTTCCGATCTTCTTGTCTTTGGGCGTCGAGCTGGACTGGCGGCAGCTGAGCACGCAAAAAAACAAAATGCAGTCTCGGTTGATCCGGCGCAAATTGAAGCCGCCGAACGCGAAGCTCTCGCTCCATTTGAACGCAATACTCAGGAGAACCCTTACGCGCTGCATGCTGATTTGCAAAAATCCATGCAGAGCTTGGTCGGAATTTTTCGGACCGCAGAAGACCTAAACTCCGCACTCGAGAAGATTGCTCAACTGAAAGATCGCGCGAAGTCTCTCAGTATTACCGGTTCCCGCATGTTTAATCCAGGCTGGCACCTTTGCGCGGACTTGAAGTCGCTACTCACGGTCTCAGAAGCCGTCGCGCGTTGTGCAATCGCTCGCAAAGAAAGCCGCGGAGCCCACAGCCGAATTGATTTCCCGAATTACGACGCGACCTGGGGTAAGCAGAACAACATTATTTCTCATCGAGGGGACGAAATGGTCCTTCAGCAGCAGCCAACTCCCGAAATGCCTGAGGAACTACGAGCGCTAGTGGCCGATGAGAAAGGAGCGGGAGCCTAGATGGCGAACATCACTCTCAGAATTTTTCGCGGCGATCGTGAAGGCGGAGCGACTGCCGACTACGAAATTCCTGTTGCGCCAGGAATGGTTGTTCTGGATGCGATTCATTACGTGCAGAAGCACCAGGCGCCCGACCTCGCCGTGCGCTGGAACTGCAAAGCCGGGAAATGCGGATCATGCTCCGCGGAGGTGAACGGCCGTCCACGCTTGACCTGCAAGACGCGCATGGATTCACTTCCCCAGGACAAGCCGATCACCATTCTTCCGATGAAGTCTTTTCCCGTGATCAAAGACTTGGTTACAGACGTTTCATGGAATTACAGAGTGAATAAGAAGATTCCTGCATTCAAGCCGCGCCCGAATACCGATTGGAAGATGGACCAGGCCGATGTCGATCGCGTGCAGGAATTCCGCAAGTGCATCGAATGCTTCTTATGCCAAAACGTTTGCCATGTGCTGCGCGAGCATGGAAAGCATGACTCGTTTGCCGGGCCAAGGTTTTTCGTGCGCACAGCGGCATTGGAAATGCATCCGTTTGACGGGCTCTCACGCGTGCCTTTGCTCAAAAAAGAACTTGGCCTGGGATTGTGCAACATTACGAAATGCTGCACTGAGGTCTGCCCGGAGGAGATTCATATCACCGATAACGCCATCATTCCACTAAAGGAGCGCGTCGTCGATGAGTACTATGACCCGGTGCTTAGGCTGGTAAAAAAAATTAGGGGCGCTTGAACTTGTGAGCTTGCGCAATCGTCTTGGTGAGGAGGATAGATGGAATTCGAATTGAAGACGATCTCACCTGAGGGAATCGATGCCGCGCTCTCTAAAGCTGAAGTCTATCGCTTCCTAAATCAATCCGAAGAAGCCGAATCGATCTGCGAAGATGTGCTTGCGGTCGCGCCAGGCCATCAACTTGCCTTGCGCACTCTGGGGCTGGCGTTAACGGATCAATTCACCGGTCAGTCCTCCGACCGATATGCCGACGCGGAGAAAGCTTTTCAGCAACTCACCGACGCCTACGAGCGACTCTACTACACCGGCCTTCTACACGAGCGGCGCGCCAAGGCTCAGTTGCACGCCGGCCGTCCAGCGCATACTGTTACAGTTCTCCTCGAAGAGGCGATGCACAGCTACGAAGAGGCGGAACGCATTCGTCCCTCCGGAAACGATGATGCCATCCTGCGCTGGAACCGATGTGCGCGATTGCTGCATTCAAAGCTCGATTCGGAATGGCACCGCGAAGTGGGGATAGAGATGGGGGAATAATGCTTTAGTAGTTACTGCCGATGTTTGGCTACATGAAAGAAGTCACGATTTCCTACTTTCGAGTTCACTTGCATGCTATTTTGAGAGAAGTTCAAAGGACACGAAAGCCCATTCGAATTACTCGGTTCGGCAAAGCGATCGTAGAGATCTGGCCGACCGGGGTCCCGGTCTCAGAGAACCTGAATAGATCCGCAGATACTCCAGCCGATTCGCCGTGAAAACTGCCGAAGACTTTTCAGCTCAAAAATTTGCAATCTATATACTCGGCGCGGGATTCTCGAAATCTGCCGGATTACCACTGGCAACGGAGCTGTGGAGCGAAGTTCGCCGAAGGGCATTATGCCTAACCGGACGGGCTGGATTTTTCCGAGATGACCTACAAACCTACATTGAATATCGTAAACGTTGCGACGGAATAAATCTCACATTCGAAACAGTCGATCTCGAAGATTTCATGGCGTTCCTGGATATCGAATTTCACCTAGGGCTGCGCGGCAAAGAGACATGGAGCGCTCAAGGCAATGAAGCGCAAGTGGTAGTGAAAACTCTCATCGGAGAGATTCTCACAGAGAGAATGCCGGCTGATATTCCCGAAATTTACTTACGATTTGCCCGCTTGTTAAAACCCGATGACTATGTTCTGACCTTCAACTATGACGTGCTGCTGGAACGAGCTCTCGAACAGATCGGAGTACCGTATCGGCTTTATCCGAATCGCTACAAACCAAGCGATTACACTCCAAACCCGAAGATGATGATCGTGGATGACTCACGAGAAGAAGTAATCGTGCTTAAACCGCATGGCTCCATCGATTGGTTTGATCGCGCAGAGTACAGCGCGCGGGAGCAGTACAGAATAGAGAGAGGCTTCGAAACAGCTAGCCGGGATCTCGTGTTTCAATATCCCTCCAGATTCAAAGCGGAACCTCTTGCTGAAGGCCCTCGGTTCAGAAATGACGTTTTGCGCGAAATGTATCGGGTCAGAGATATAGAAACGTTGTACCAAAGCAGCCCACTCTTTTTCGCTACACCGGCATTGCTGAATCCGTCATCGATGAAAATACTTTTTGCAGAGATGGTTCGGGATTTCTGGTGGGGAATGGGCTATGCAGGTGGGATGAATTTTCGGATGGCTGTAATCGGCTTCTCTTTGCCATCGCAAGACGAATACGCCCGGCAGATAATTTACCGACTGGTGACTAACTATCAGCAGCGCGCGTGGGATGAGGCATGGGACGATTTCGGACATAAGAAAACTCCGCTCGTGCTAGTCGACCTTCGATGCTCTCAAAAAGAGCAAGAAGCACTCAGGAACCGCTATGCTTTTGTAGACTGGACGAAAGCAATCACGTGCTTTAATGGATTTGATCAGCACGCATTGGAAGTCCTTGAAACTTCCTAGTTTCGCTTGTATCGCCTTCCTATACTGCCGCATCCAATTCTTTAGGTACATTGACTTCCCTTCTTCTTCGACTAAGATTGGAAGCAGTTCTTTGAATGGTCCATCCCGCAATGGGGGCGTCACGGCTTCGACGGAGATGCTTGCGGCCAGAAGGCATGCCGGGGTGCACACACCCGTAATCGTGGGCAAAATGATAATTGCCAATCAACAGATGGCATACGCTGCCTAATTGTAGGTAGCCGTTCCCGGAGGCTTCGCTCGTGGGCCTCCGAAGGACGTCGCACAGCGGGCTGCTCTTCTCAGCTATGTCTGGGCTGAGAGGCTAAGATCTCAGGCTAGCGGTTTGCGTTTCTTGTCCGTTCTGAGCGCCGATCGCGAACGTCTCTGGGTAATGCCAGAGGCATGAACGCGAATAAGCATGTAGTCTTCTGACCAGTAACATTTTCGGACGCGGGTTCGACTCCCGCCGCCTCCACCAAATTCTTACTATTTCCAGGTTGCAGAACCACGCCTAAATGCGCATGCTTACTGGTACATTTAGTGACTTAGCGTCTCGCAACGTAAACGTAAGGAACTCCATGCTGGTTGAATGGCAACGAGTGCCTCGCACATCCGCCATAGGATTGGCGGCAGCGGCACACCTGTTATTGGTTTTCTTGCTCCTTCCCGCGCGCCAGAGAGGTTCTGTCCGTCTGGTTCCGCAGGAATTGGAAGTCGTACGACTCACCTCCAAGAAAACTTACCTGACTTACAGTGCTAAAGCTGTGGCCATGCAGGCACGGCGCAAAGTGGCGCGTTACCGAAGCACACGGGCGCCTGTGCTCGCGGCAGCTTCCGAAGCGCAATCTGCAGCTTTAAACGGACTTCGCCAGCAGGCCAGCAAAGGAGCTAAGGCTCTGACAAAGGCTCTTTGGTTTCGTCAGATTTACGGATTTTATCCTGGGCACGATTATCAACTGGCCTTCCGAACCTCAGGCGAAGTTTACATTTCAGCAGACGAACTTCCCCCACGGTTTGAGCAGTTCGTAGTGGTAGAGGTCACGATTGACTCCGACGGTCACGTCGCCGACGCACGCCGCGTCTCAGGAATGATGCCGCACGCTGTGGAGCAAAAACTTCTTTCAGAAGTTCGACAATTTAAATACCATCCCGCCACGCGGGACGGGTTGGCTATACCGACGCAGTTAGATGTTGTTATTCACATCCCGAGCTGACATCTCAGGTCATTCCTGCCGCACGCACTCTGTGGTGTCATGTTTCGCGAATGCCGAGCTTCACGACATGGCTACTGAAGACCTTCAAGCTTAGTTGTGCGCGGATGCTTCTCTGACTCGCAACTCTATCGTTTTGATCTCGTACCCTGATGTTGGAATTGTTGCTGTTGCATTCCTTAATGGCAGTTGGTTTCCTTCTTTTTCCATCAGGTTCGTTTCGTTTGCCTGCATCGCTGGAGGAAACGATAGTTTGACATCACCTTTTTCTCCCGCCCATTCGTAGTATCGTGCGATCAAAGAATCGTCCTTTTCAGCTTTTTTTAACGCGGTTACGACCACATCGTCCGATCCGACGCTCAGAAACGAATGTTCAGCGGGTAGTGGTCCCTCGTGATGCGCAAGTTGCCGCGCGAGTGGTTTGTAATTCAGCTCGTATCCGCGGCGAACGGTTTGCGCCTGCTTCCAATCTCCTCCGTGCGCATATAGCGAATACGTGAACTCGTGATGGCCTTCATCGGCATTCGGATCGGGCCATGTTGGTGACCGCAGAAGTGACAGGCGAAGCACGTTCCCTTTGGCGTCGTACCCGTATTTGCTGTCATTCAGGAGGCTGAAGCCGTGGGTTGCGTCAGATATAT
Source organism: Terriglobales bacterium (assembly GCA_035651475.1). GTDB lineage: Bacteria > Acidobacteriota > Terriglobia > Terriglobales > Acidobacteriaceae > Gp1-AA145. The sequence goes on from DASRFP010000024.1 coordinate 392,377, forward strand.
CAGCCCATCGCAGCGCTGGAACTTCGAATTCTGAGCGCTCGGCGGGCGTATTGCGCGTGGTTGGACGTTGGACGCTGCCGAAGGGAATCTCGAAAGTCGCTTTGGTGTTGTGGGCACTGACTGGGAATGCCACTTTCAGCAGAATATGTTTCTCGTGCCAGTCGGCTTGCATCTTGACGTCTACGCGCGGCACGCCGGCGTACATCGTTATGTCCTGAATGAATGACGAATTCTGGAAATGCTTTTTTACACGAACGATGGCGCGTAGCGGACCGCTTTCAACGAGCTCAACTGAGTCTGCTTTATCCAAATCCCAATGCTGCTTTTCGAAATCAGCATCGATGTTCCAGGCGTCCCACTGCTTCGGCTTGTCATAAAACGTCTGCAGCAGATTTCCGCAAGCGAAGTTTTTCGGTCCACCCGTATCGGTTTCGGCTGGAGCAAGCGCTTCGGTGTGGCTGCGCTTATCAAAGAGGCTTGTGATACAGCCGGAGCGTTGATCAATCTTTAGGCGCACGAATTCGTTTTCTAGTTCGCTTGCGCTGGCTTTCACTGTGGTTGAAGTCGAAGGCTGCGACTCGGCAGATCGGACGAAGTAAATCTTGTATCCCATGCTAGGCACAGCAGCAAGCAGCAGAAAGCGTGCACGGTTTGTTTGAGGATCTATGGACAACAGCTGTGAATCGACCTTTTTGCCGTCCGCGTCGAGAACAGAGATATTCTTCGTCGAGGAGGGCAGTTGCACTTCGATTTCGATCAACTCAGTCCTGCGCCAGGAAAGGGTATTGAAGACAAGAAGCGGAGTACCGTCGCCTTGGGTATTGATGTGCGCTGCCATTTCGTTAAGGGAATTGCGCGTGATGTCGCCTGCTGCACGCTGCACGTCTTCGAGATTGCGTTTTGCATCAAGATAATTCACCGCGATTCCTGAGCCCGGAAAAATATCGTGAAAGTCGTCGAAGAGAAGGCGCTTCCACGCGCGCTCGAACTCGTACTGCGGATATTGACGGCCGTATAACATCGCCAGAGATGCAAATTTCTCGGCATCGAGGAGTTTTTCTTCGGTGAGGCGAATGCGCTGTTTTGTATCCGCCTGAGTGGTGAATACTCCGCGGTGGTACTGAAAATAAAGTTCATCGTCCCAGACCGGCACGTTCATGTTTGGGAGCTTTTTGTTGAGATCATCGAAGAAAGCCGTGGCGGTGCTGAATTCCAGCTTGGGGAAAACAACATTCGGAGACATCAACTTGACAGCGTTGTCGAGCATCTCGCGCGTCGGACCACCGCCGTGGTCGCCGACGCCGTAAAGGTGCATCATCTCGGGCGTGTCGTTAAAGTTCTGGCCGTACATTGAAGGTGCCCACTGGGAAAGGTCTTGACCCAAGCGTTGAGCTTCAATTCCACCGGCGTAGTCGCGGGGAAAATACGTTAGGATACGGCTTCCGTCGGGCGACTGCCACCAGAATAACTTGTACGGGAAAGTAGTGAATTCGTGTGCCCAAAGCAACTTTTGCGTTACGAAGTAATCAATTCCCGACCGCTTATAAATTTGCGGAAGCTGCCAGTTATAGCCGAATGAATCCGGGTTCCAGCCGATCTTTACATCGACTCCGAACCTTTGCTGAAAATACCGTTTGCCGACCAGAATTTGACGAGTGAGCGATTCGCCTCCGGGCATGTTCAAGTCTGGTTCGACCCACATCCCGCCGATCACCTCCCAGCGTCCTTCTTTGACTCGTTGTTTGATCTCCGCGAACATGTCGGGATATTTTTCTTCGATCCACTGATATGCGCGCGCAGACGACATGGTGAATTTGAAGTCAGGATATTCGTTCATTAAATCGAGCACGCTGCGAAACGTGTTGCGAACGACCTCGACGGTCTCGGTCCACGGCCAGAGCCAGGCCATGTCGATATGCGAATTTCCCACTGCCCGGATCGTAAACCCCTTCATCCAGGGATTCAGCTTTTCCAGTTCATTCTGTGAGTGGCGCAGCGATTGATCGAAAGCCGCCTGATCACCGTGAGCAATGGGTGCAAAGGTAATGGCCTTAACGGCGGCATTGAGAATCTGTTCGCGTTCAGCTTTTCCTTGCGAATAGGCGGCAATCATCGGCTCTGCAGCCAGAATCTCATCGCGCAAGAGAGAAGGATCGGGCCTGCTGGAGGGAGGTTCGATCAGGAGTTGGCTACGAAAGATCGCGGTGTCGACATCGGCAGCATCTATCCGCACGGCTAGCAGGAATTTTTGTCCCGGCTGCGCATTTTCGGTGAGCAATATCGGCTGCTGCAGCTCTTCGGGGCCGCGGAACACGATGGAGCCATTGGAGAACACGGTGATCATCATCGCTTTGTCGCTTCCGAAGTTTAGGTCGAGTTTTATACGAGCATGGCGGATGGCGTACCCGTTCACCGTTGGTGGGAACACAATTTGCCGCCGCAATACGCGCGGGCCTTGCCAGTGATTGGGGGCATTGTCGTCGCGTGATTCGTTTGCTTTAATCGGCTGCCATGCGGAATCATTCAGCGATGGATTTTCGGGATGAGGAACATCGGCGTGAATGCGCCAGTCCGGTACGGGATCGGTAATGATGGCCGAGAGATGATCGAGAACAGGCTTGTACGGATCAGGGGATTGTTGGGCCGCGGCGCCAGAAATGCCCAAAACACAAAGTAGCAAGACAACTACCGTTGTTGATCTCATTTATTTCTCAACTTTATAAAGCTGGAATTCGCGAATTCGCGCTTCCGCCGAAGAAGCGAGGATATTAAGCCGAACACGTGATGTTGTGACCCGCGGAAAGCTATCGATCTTCTTGTGCCCGATCGCGTGAGCGTCGATTAGCGTGCGCCAAGTCTTTCCATTCCATGCTTCGACTCGATAGTGCTCCACGTGCTGGCCGTCATTGAGCCACTCCATGATAAGGCTGTGATCAAAAGTCACTGGCTGTTCGAAGTCGGCCTCGAGCACCGCGTGATGCGAACCGGGGGGTGCCGACCAGAATGTCTCTGGATCGCCATCAAAAGCAGCTTCCGTAGCGGGATTCCGAATGTGCCGCTTCGCAACTAAATTGTCGCTGTAGCGTTCACGAATCGCCGAACCGAACTCTTCTAACCGTTTTACGTCGGCTTCCGGCAGAAGCCCTCTTCGGTCCGGCGCAAGCCCCAACATCAGCTGTCCGCCATGCCCGACGGTGCTCTCGTAAGTTGAAACGAGTTCATCAATCGACTTTAGAGTGGATTCATCATTGGGGTGCCAAAACCAATGTTGCTTGTGCAGAGGGGTATCGGCTTCAACCGGACGCCATCTCAAATATCCGTGACGGTCGAGCACGTTCCAGTTCTCGTAAGGAATTATGCCGTCTTCGTTGCCGACCCAGCGAATGTCGCCATACTCGAAGAGCGCCGCGTCTGCGAAGACGAGCGTGTTCGGCTGGTACATGCGCAGGTTCTCGATATAGCGCGGGAAATCATAAACATGACCAGCGCTGCCGGCGCCATCGAGCCAGAACTCAACCAGCTCGCCGTAGTTGCTGGCGAGTTCCTGTAGCTCCGCGACGTAATAGTTGTCGTACTCTGCGGAATTTTTATATTTCGGCTCGTGCCGGTCCCACGGGGAAAGGTAGACGCCGAATTTCAAACCAAACTTCCGTGCCGATTCGGAGACGCGGCGGACGATATCACCGTGACCATTTTCCCAGGGGCTGTTCTTAACGCTGTAATCGGTCTGCGCTGTAGGCCATAAACAGAATCCATCGTGATGCTTTGCGACAAGCACCACATATCTAGCTCCCGCAGCTTTTATGGCCCGCATCCATTGATCAGGATCGAAGTTTGTGGGCGCAAATACTTTCGGATCGGCAGTACCGTCTCCCCATTCGCGGTCGAGGAAAGTATTCGTCCCGAAATGAACGATGACGCCAAACTCAAGGTTCTGCCATCCGACTTGCTGCGGGGAAGGTTTGATGTCGACGAAGTTATGGGTTTGCGCGACTGGACTTATCGCAACCAGTAAGAAACAGGTCAAAGTGGTAATTCGAAAATTGTCCATCTCTGAGAATCTTAGTGCGCCTTGGCAGTGTGTAGGGTGCCGTTCACGGCGTTCACCAAACGCCGTACTTTATCTTCCATCACTACAAATCTCTGATATTCGCGGCCTTTGATCGCACCCATTGAAACGCGTTCATTGCGATGCAACATAGGGCTGGAGACCGCTGAAGACGCGCTGGCGTGAAGTTCGTTAACACCGGTCGCAGCGATTACATGACAAACGTTTTGCGCGGATATGCCACCGCATGCCATCATTGCGATTCGTCCAGAGGCGGCTGCAGTCAACGATTTCACCGTATCGAGGCCATCTTCGACCCGTTGTTCTCCACCCGAAGTCAACAGGCGGTCTGCCCCGGCCGCGATTACGGCTTCTAGCCCTTCACTCAGGTCCAGCGCCATGTCGAAGGCGCGGTGGAACGTGACTTTCATTGGGCGAGCGAGCGCGACGAGATGCCTCGTCTTCTGCACGTCAACCCGGCCATCCTCTTTCAGAACTCCGAACACCACTCCATCGGCACCGAGCTGTTTGGCGATGAGAACATCCTGCTCCATGGTTTCGAAGTCGTCGGGTCCATAGTAGAAGTCGCCTGCGCGAGGGCGAACCATCACGTAAATGGGAATCGAAACCTTGCTCCGGACGGTAGAAATGAGTCCAGAGCTCGGGGTTGTACCTCCTTCTGCCAAACCGCCGCACAGCTCGATACGACCCGCACCGCCGCGTTGCGCAGCCAGCGCCGACTCTACAGAGTCGGCGCAGATTTCGATAGTAATCGAATTATTCATGGGCCCGGGTCTAGCTTCCGCTCGCCAACGATGCGGTCTGCCAGGAGATCAGTCCCCGGCAGACCCCAGGAAGCTAAAAAGTGTAGTGCAAACTGAGTTGGATTTGTCGTGGATTAGAACGCACGCTGTTGATTAAACCGAATCTGTTCAGCGTAGGATTGGCGGAGTAGTCGTTAATGTTGTTATCCGGGTATCCATAACTCGGGATATTGAAAACGTTGAAAAAGTCAGCCCGGAAACCGACGACCTGCTCATGCCAGACATGGAAATCTTTGAACAGCGACATGTCGACCTGCTGATAACCAGGTGCACGTTCGGTACTGTTAGCGGCGCTGCCGAAAGTGAAGGAACCTGGATTTCCGTAGGCGCAAGTTCCATCGTCCACACCTGCCGTAATACAGGGCGTCACCGATGGATCGGTGCCCCACCAGTTCTCGACAGACCGGTTACGAATCACCATCGGGCGGTACTGGTTGGCACGACTAAAGCCCCAGGTATTCGTACTACTGTTGCCATTCGCGAAGATTGTGACCGGAAATCCTGAGTAGAGAATTGCCGATGTCGCGATTTTCCAGCCTCCCAACACTCCATCCAGGAAACCATTAGCCGCGCTGCCGTAGGTTCTTCCTCGTCCGAAGGGAATATCGTACACCCCAACGAAGTTTAGGCTGTGGCGAACGTCCATTGCGGAGGGGCCGTAATCAGCCTCTATATCATAGCCGTTCTGTTGCGAGAGGCCGTTAAAACTGTCATTCGGCAATGCACCGACAGCGTAGTTCCCGGAAGAGTTGGTTAAGGATTTCGCATACGAATAGTTAAGTGTGTACTCCAAGCCATGGTGTGTTCGCTGACGAAGAGTCACCTGTCCTGCGTTGTAGGTCATTCGAGCCTGAGATTCAGTGATCAGGATCGGATTGCACTCGCCGACCAATGCAAAGTACGGCGTCTGATCAGCGGCGGGGATGTTCGTTGCGCCACATCCTCCAATGTTGGAGATAGCCTGTGCCTGTGCCGTGGTCAGCTGATTGCCATTGCGATAATCGGCGAGGTGATGACCAATTTGTCCCACATATCCCACACTCAAAGAGAGTTCGTTGGTGAGTGCGTACTCTGTCATGAGATTGAATTGATGAATGTACGCGGGTTGCACGTCCTGTGGCCAGACTGAATACAGCGAATTATTAACTCCGAGAGGCTGACTAAAAGCGTCGGCGACCGTGAACGGCGTTCCTCCAGATGTATTTGATGGAGTGGTGGCGCTGGTATTGATCGCAAGCGAGAACGGTGGGCTTGATGTCAAACGCTGGTTGAACGAATAGCCTTCAAAGAAACTTGTTGCGCCGTAACCACCCCGAATGACGAATTTAGTAAATGGCTGATATGCGAAGCCGAAGCGCGGCATGATTTGATCATAGTTACCGTTGTAGCACGCTCGCGTAGGACAGAGCTTGGCCCCGGGCACAGCCAGTGCAGGAATGCGACCTGCATACTCGACCGTGCCGTCGGGGAGTACATTCGCTGTTTTATCGTTCTGCTCGTACCACGGCTGATCGTACTCGTAACGGATGCCAAGGTTCAGAGTTAATCGGGCCGTGAGCTTCAGATCGTCTTGAAAATATCCGGCAATTCGCCATTGCCGATTCCCAACCCAGCCGAGGGGGGAAGCAAGTTGCACATTTTGAATTCGGTCAAGAATAAAATCCGCGGGACTGTATCCGGGGCCGTTCTTGACGTTTGGATCGGAGGTGAAGATTCCGTTGTAGTTGAATGTCCCCAAAAACCCGACATTTCCTGCATTGAGATAATTCTGCTGATACCGCGTCGCCTGGCCACCAATAGAGAAATAGTGGCGTCCGCGCTGCCACGTCAGATTGTCTTGGTAGTTGAACGTATTGTCGGTGAACACTTGTGGATTCGCGCTGTTGCCAATAGTGCTTGCGCCGCTCGCAAAGCTGTTTCCGCCGATGTTCTGCGCGGTAAACCCTACGAACTGCTGTACGCCGAAAGGTATACCCACCTTCGAGTCGCCCGTTAGCCCGAACAGACCAGATGGATCGCTGGGAACACCGTTATTCCACCGAACACGCGTGAACCCCAGTCGAAATTCGTTGACCACGTACGGTGAGAACGTATGAACAAAGCTGGCCCCGGCTATTTTTGTCGGGTAACTGTTGTGGGCGGGGAAGAACACCGGAATCAGAGCATGTTGAAAATCGCTGCCCGTGCCTTGCGAATAAAAGCCACTCATCCGGTTGGCGTTGCTCGGAGTCCAATCGACTTTGAAATCTTCCTGATCGTTGGAAACATAACTGGGCTGCGGACCCTGATAGTTGCTATTAATCAATCCGTCTGTGGGCGCTGAATTCGGGGCTGGATACAACTCGGGATGCGCGGCTAGAAACTGGGCGACAGGATTCACGACTGGCACCTGATTGTTCTGGAAAGGCGCAAAGTTGTTTTGGGTGTCGTACAGCTGAACGCCACTCGCGTTTAGAACGGAGAAGTCACCGTTGAGCATTGCCGGAGTGAGTAAGCTGGCGGTGCCAAAGCCGCCTTTGTGCTGACGGATCCCCTCGTAGTCACCGAAGAAGAACAGCTTATTTTTCAAAATCGGGCCACCAAAGGTGCCACCGAAGATGTTTTGCGTATAGGAATTCTTCTTTATTACGGGGACGGCGTGATCATTCGTCCAACTATTGGCGTCGAGTATCTGGCTCTGCATCAAGTCATACAAAGAGCCGTGATAGTTATTTGTTCCAGATTTAAGAATCGTAACCACATCGCCGCCGTTAGCATTGCCATAGGTTGCGTTTGCGTTTCCGGAAACGACGCGCAACTCCCCTATCGCATCTGGGGCGGGATTGTAAGCGATCAGGTTATTTTGCGGTTCGTTGTTATCTGCGCCTTCAAGCGTGTAGTTATTCGCTTGTTCGCGGTTTCCGTTGATCGATGCAATACCGCTATTGTAAGTGTTGCGCTCAATCGCATTATTTCCGTTCATCCCTGTTGGATCAGTATCAACCGCACCGGGTTGGAAAAGCGTTAACGATGAAAAGTTGCGTCCGTTTAGCGGGATATTCTCGATCTCAGTTGTGGTTAACACATTACCCAGCGTGGCATCTGTGGTATCGAGGATCGGGTGCGCGGTTTCTGTGACGACGGTAGTTTCAGAGGTGGCAATCTTCAGCGCCACATTGATCTTGGCAGCTTGATCGATCTCCAGTGTGATGGCATTAACCTTCTGGAGGGAAAACCCCTTTGCTTCTACCGATAGGGAGTAGGTACCGATCGGCAAAAAACGGATCGAATAAACGCCAGCCCCATTCGTCTGCCCCGTGGTTTGAACTCCTGTCGAAGTATTCTGAGCAGTGACCGTTGCTCCCACTACTACCGCGCCGCTCGGGTCGGTTACGAGACCAGTGATTGTTCCTGTAACCGTTTGCGCCAAGGCTGGCAAAGAGCCCAGTGCGAAAATCCCGGCCAGAATGAAGTATGCAAATATCTTTGTCCTCATAGTGTCCTCTTTGGGGCCCTCTCAAGAGCACTTGCGGTCGCGAACCAGAGGTCGCCCTGCTTTTCTGATTTCGAAAAGCTGACGGTACTCAGAAGAGATGGCGACTGTCAAGCAAAATTGATTGCTTTTTAACTTTTCAATCACGAATCTGCTTGACAAGGCGCTATATGGAGTGCGATAAGTGTCTCCTTCGCGCGGGTTGGACCCAGGCGTTCTTCTTTTCTGAAAGGCGAATTCTCAGGCAAAAGGAGTCTAGCGATGAACCCATCTAAGTTAGCGGCACTTGCGTCCCTGCTGATGCTCAGCGCATTGCCTTTTCTCTCGACGACACTTCAGGCACAAAGCAATAACCGGCAAACCGGCACATCTCTGACCGTGACGGCTGATCCTCTGGTTCCACGGCCGCACACAAAGCCGTGCGTCGTCAGCCTGTTCACTGGCTATCAGTTCGCATTCTTCGCCGATACAACACAGAATTTTCAATTCGCGCCGCCGGCCGACTGTCAGGGTCCATGGGAGAAAGTAGTTCTTGATGTAAATTTCAGCGAAAACGCCGGACGCCAGTTCGACCGCACCGCCGAACTTTACCTGGGTGACACCAATCTTTATTTCGGAACGACTCCGGAGCCAATTCCCACCGCCGCGAACAATTGGCACATCGAGCGCGATATCACAGACTACAGCGCACTGCTCACAAAAACGCAGCAAGGGTTTATGATCTTGCAGAACTGCACAACCGATTGCGGCGCGCCTTATAACACCGAACTGAACGGCGTGTTCACGGTGAATGCGGAGATCGAATTTTTCCCGGCACAAAGGCACGACCGCTCTCCCCGGGTTCCGGCTGTAGTGTTGCCTTTGGTCCAGGCGACCTCTAGCGGAGCAAACTTCCCGGCATTTCTTTTTTCGCCAAGTGATCAGTTCGCGACCACGTTCACCCTCCCTCAAAACATCGAGGAAGCGTATCTCGACGTCATCTCCCAGAGCCAGTCGACCGACGAACAATGGTTCGCCTGTTTCCCGAATGATCTGAGCTCGATCAATTTGGTCTATGGCTGTGGAAATACGGATTTCCGAGAGACAGAAGTCACGATTGATGGGCAGCCTGCGGGAATCGCGCCAGTATCGCCGTGGGTTTACACAGGATTTCTTCCCGATCAGTGGCGCCCAATTCCAGCGGCGCAGACTCTGGATTTTGTTCCTTATCGAGTGAATCTGACGCCGTTCGCCGGCCTACTGAATGATGGCAATCCTCACACAGTCTCATTGAGCGTTTTCGATGATGATTCTTATTTCAGCGCAGCGGCCTCGCTCCTTTTGTATCTTGACCGCGGTAGCGATCATGTTACGGGAGAACTTACGGAAAACACACTTGCCATTCCTTCTCCGGTCGTAAAAGAACATCTGAAGGGAACTTCAGAGGTGACGGGCACGATTGGGGTGAAGTCCTCGCGTGACTTCTCCGTTGCTGGTTTCGTGAATACGTCGCATGGGCGGGTCTTCACCTCAATATTCAATCGTCAGAATTTTTTCAGCACGCAGTCAATCGACTTCGATGTGGTCAACCAGAGCGTGTTAGACCAGAAGACATCGGTTGAGACGAGTCTGGATTCAACCACGACCGTACGGAGCCGCTTCGGAACGAAGGTTACGCAGCAAGATTTCCGGTTTCCGATCACGGTCGACTTGATGCTGCCGGTGAGTAACTCGACGTTCGGTTTGACCGTCGCAACCACGCAGGATTACGAATCGAGCAAGCTGGTTTGGGATAATGGATTCCTCCGGGATTATTCATCGGCGAAGAACTCGGTCTATGGTTCTGACGCGGGAACCCCTTCCAGTTCACAGCGCTATACATCATTTACTCTGGGTCAACTGCCTTACGACTGCGAGGTTAAGTCGAGCAACAACGTTCTGACTTCAGTCAGTCGAGGCTGCCGCTGAACTGCATCTACTGAGGTGCGCTTTAAAGCCGCACCTCAGTCAAACTCTTCGAACCTCGATGCCGCGTTCGGTGAAGAGAGCCACGGTTTTGTCGCTCGCGTGAGTGTCGGTGACGAGCATGTGAATGTCTGAGATCGGGCAGACCAGGGCGGGGGTAACTACACCTAGCTTGGTCGAATCTGTCACCACGATCACTTTCTTGGCCTGGCGGATCATGGCACGGAAGGTGAGCGCTTCTTCGGACTCGATTACCGTCACGCCCCGGCTGGCGTCGATTCCGCAGACGCTGACGAAAACCTTATCCATGTAGATGTCGTTGAGGAACTCAATCGCCGCATGACCAACGAGCGAAAATGACCCCGCCCACTGGACGAAACCCCCAGTCACAAATGTCCGCAGGCCCTCGCAGTTGCTGAGTTCCATGGCGATGTTGACCGCATTGGTGATTACGCGAATGTTGTGACGATTGCGCAGACTGCGAGCGACGTGGGTCGTAGTTGTGCCCGCGGTGAACCCGACAGTTTCGTTCTCCTGGATTAGCTCTGCCGCGGCGATTCCGATGCGTCGCTTGTCTGTTACACGATGCTGTTCGCGATTTTGAAAAAGCGAATCGTAACGAAAGGGTTCGTAGAGCAGCGGCTCGACCAGAGTAGCGCCTCCGGGGGTGCGCCGGATCAGCCCTTTTTTTTGCAACTTGGCGAGATCACGTCGCACGCTGGCGGGTGACGTGTGCAGAGCTTTTACTAATTCTTTGAGCGAGACGCTTCCTTTGTGACGAAGCGCGCGTAATATGCCCTCGACCCGTTGGTCACTGTTCATCCGCAGTCCCCGCGAAGGCACGAGTTTACAACAAATTTATCGGCAACTTATTCGGCGTGGCCCGCTGACCAGGAGAAAGAAAGCGATACACGCCGCGTGGTTAAGGCTTTTTCTGCGCAGTTTGGGTCGTTGCAGGCTTGATTTCGTCCGCAGCTTTGAGCAGCGAGTCTACGGAGCTAGCGCTTAATTCGTAAAGTGTAGGTTCATTGTCGCGCTTGGCAATGTAATGATCGCCGGATTTCGCGATCTGGACGGATTCTGTCCGCTTGCCACCGTCCCAGGTAATGACCACGTTGATCGTTGCCGCCGAAAACCCTGAAGCAGGAAAGCTATTGGCATTCAAACCGCGAAGATCGAACACGACCGCTTCTACAGCTGGAGCGTCCATCTTCTTTCCGTTGGACCACCAGTCGTCCGTGCCCGCGGTTCCGCGCGTCAGGTAATAAGCCTTGCTGCCGTTGTGCAGTTCGATCTTGTTCGGATCGTTGTAGCCGAAATCAAATACTTTCTTATTTCGGAAATCTTCGAGTTTTTTGTCGAGATCTTTACCCAGGCTCGAGTCGATCTTGTATGCGCCATCGACCACACTGGACTTTGCGTAGTAATCGTCTTTGTTCTTGCGCACCTGGAGTTGTTGTGTGCCGGATTCATCGGTGACTTTGGCGGTCGCGACTTGGGTGCCGCTGTTGAATTTGGAAGCAGCATCTTTCGTATCCGAGCTGCTGAGATCCATTTTCGCGTTGGTCAAATCGCGAACCAGATCGCCGACCTGGCTACCATCGGCGCGCATGGGACTCGGTTTCAGAATTTGCCAATCATCTTTGTTGCGGCCAAATTCGATGTCGGCGCCCTTTTTGACCAGCTCAATCCGGCTGATTTTGTCAGCCTCGACGGGCAAGAGCCGTTTGTCGCGCAGATCATTCAGATTTTTATCGATGCTAGTCTTTGTATAACTTTCAACAGTAAAAATGCGGGGGTCGCCCACCAGCATCGCGTACACGCCATCGCTTGTAGGTGTTTCATCACCGAGCAAGAGCTTTTGGGATTTGTTGTTCTTCTCGGCCACATCCACCTCAAAAGAGGGTTGATCGAGACCGAACGCCTTTAAGTCGGACGCTTTGTCCTCAACCAGGCGCTCGGAAGTCAGCGACGATAACGCCGAAGTCATGCCGCTAACCGCACTCTGGTCCGCACGATACGGCTTGGGCTCAGTGATCTGCCAATTTCCGGAACTGTTTTTCACAAGCAGCACCGGCTCCGCACCCTTCTTCTTGAGTTCAAGGCTGGTGATGGAATTCTCGTCGAGCTTAAGGATCGGAGGCGGAGTGTCCGCGGAAATTTTGTCTGTGTCCTCGCTGGGCTTGTGCTTCCCCGACCAATAAAGGAAGCCCGTTAGAACCAGCAGGATGAAAGCAGCGACAAGAAGACTATGAGTTTTCATGGTTCTGATGACTTAATTCCACTGACCATTCGCGGGCGAATGATCTTCTTCGCTCGGAATGACAGAAATCTTGGCTCGATGCGATCCTCGCTATCGTCGTTTCCACCAAACTCCAACCCCGGCCACAACCACGATGAGCGGCAAGATTAATTGCACAGTTAGCAGCACGCCATTGAACTGCCGCTGAGTCATCGTCACCCGTCGGTTTTCTGGCGGCTTCGGACGAATCGAAATCAAATCCTCATCTGATGACAGCCAGTTCACCGCATTCAGCGCCAGGTCTCCATTGCCATTGAAATTGATGTACTGGTTGTCCGCCCAATCACCGCTTCCTACGACCACGAACCGTCCTTGCGAATTTTCTTTGCCGGTATTGTAAGTTCCTGCTGCGCCGAGAGTAAGCGGGCCTTTTTTGTTTTTCGGATCGTTCGCATCGATTCGTGCCGAGTTCAGGTTCGTTGTAGCGACGCTGGTATTCGAGGTGTCGAACAGCTTCTCGACATTTGTCTTATCGCCGTTTTTGATTTCAAGCGGTCGCGAGAGCGGGAACCCTGTTGCAGTTCTCTTGATTTCATTCACGATAGGTTGCGAGCCGTAGCTGCTCACCAATGCCACTTCCGGTCCCAGGCCGAAGATTTGTCCAATGGGATTCAAGTCGAGGATGAGCGCCTTGTCAGGCGTTACACCCCAGCTCGCCAGCAGGCTGGTGAGCGCGTCGTTTTCTCCTATTGAGAACCGTCCGACATTGAGAGGCGGTGAGAGCATAAAGAATGCGCGCCCGCCCTTTTCAACATAATTCTTGATTGCATCGACTTCTGGCTGCAGATAGTTCCGCGTTGGGCCGCCGACTACCAGGGTTGTGCAGTCGCCGGGGACTTCGGGTTTCGTCAGCAGATCGACCGCCTTGGTTTCGTAGTTATCTTTACCGAGCAATTCTTTGAACTGCGAGAATCCTTCGCGATCACTGTCGTCTATCTGGTGTTCGCCGCTGCCGGTCACGAAGCAGACGGTACGCGTGTTGCTCTTCAGGTCGCGGATGAAGGCGCCGGTAATTCCCTCTTCCGTCATGCTCTTGGCTTCTTCTCTCTTCGCGCCAACTTCAACCAGAGCAGTGCCATAGTTGCGAATGCCTGCTTCCCGCGCCATCTGCGGGTCTTTCTCGGGATCTACGTACTGGACTTTCACCTTGGGCGAAAGATTTTTGTATTCCTGCAGCAAGTCCTTGCCGTCGTGAAAGCGGGTGCTGCGATCGAAGTAAACGATGGTGGCCGGCTGTTTCAGGCCCTTTACTATCTTCGCCGTTTGTTCAGAAAGGCTGTATCGTTTGTTGGTGGTCGAATCGTAAGACTTGTTATAGCGGTTGGCGAGCACGTTGCCGATCACAACGGCAGTAAGGACCACCAAGATATAGACAGTCGCGAAAGCCGCGTATTTCGTTTGCCGGGCTTTAATCCATTGACTTGCCATTTACGACCTCCAGCGCAGTGATTCCATGGAGCGCGCCGTAAAAAAAAGTCCAAGGAAGATTAAGGTTACGTAAAAAATCGCATCTTTCGAGTCGATCACCCCACGCATGAACGATTCAGAATGCGTGGTTAAGGACATGTATGAGAGCACTGTGGCCCAAGTCGCGCTGTCATAGCTGCTTACCCATCCCAAAACCCAAAGCAGAATGAGAACTGCAAATGTTGCCGCGCCTGCGATGATCTGGTTTTTCGTGATGCTCGAAATGAATGTTCCAATGGCCAGCATGACACCCGCTTCAAGCAGCAGTCCCAGGTACGCCACCAGAAGCGGCTTCCAGTCGGGGTTCCCGTATTTGAACAAGAAAAGAAAATGAATAACGGTGAATGCCAGCAAACAGCAATACAACGCCATTGCGGCGAGCCATTTCCCGAAAATGATTTCCGTGTCCCGCACCGGAGAAGTCACCAGCAATTCGATCGTGCCGGAGCGTTTCTCTTCGGCGAAGAGCCGCATGGTGATCATTGGAACAAAGAACAGGCCGATGACCGCAACGTTCTGAAGCAAGGGGCGAATGACCTGCTCGTTCAGGTTCATCGGATATGACTGTCCCATCATTTGCCCTTCCATGCTGTACTTCAGAAACGATCCCAACGCGACCCAGAAGAAATAGCCAAAGATGAGGCCCCACAATGCCAACAGCACATAAGCAATTGGCGAAACAAAATAACTGCGAAGCTCTTTGCGGGCAATAATCAACGTGTTTCTCATACCTGTGTCCCCTTTGCGACTTTAGCTTCGGCGCCGACATCGGTTGACGTGAGCTGCAGGAAGACTTCTTCCAGGCTCATCGGCGCGGGGCGGAGCTCGTTCAGGTCCCACCCGGATTCAACTACCGCACGAGCGAGATCGCCACGAACGAACTGCCCTTTTTGGCTCTCGATCTCAAAGAACGCCCGGCCATCCACATGGTGTTTGCACGCCACGCGGCTCACACCGGTGACGCGCTCCAGTTTTTGCTGTACGGCCGAAGGCTCGAGGTTTCCGTTCCGTCCTCCAACTTCCACAAGAACAGATTCTGCGCCACGAGCACGCGCCTGCAGATTTCGTACTGAATCTGTGGCGACCAGCTTGCCTCTGTTAATGATGAGAACCTGCTCGCAGGTCTGCTCCACTTCAGGAAGAATGTGCGTACTGAGAATGATGGTATGACTTCCGGCGAGGCTGCGGATCAAATCTCGAGTCTCGTTGATCTGCTTGGGGTCGAGACCAGCGGTCGGCTCGTCGAGGATCAAAACGTCGGGATTGTGAATAATCGCCTGAGCCAGCCCAACCCGCTGCCGATATCCCTTTGATAGTTTCCCGAGCAGCTTGTTCTTTACGTCCGCCACTGAGCAGCGTTCGCAAACATAATCGACGCGCTTGTTCAGTTCCGCCCCCGAGAGGCCCTTGAGCTTTCCGACGAATTTTAGATATTCGCCGGTCTCCATCTCCGGGTAAAGCGGCGGCGTCTCGGGCAGGTAGCCGATACGCTTCTTGACCTCAAGCGGCTTCTCGAGCACATCAAACCCTGCCACTGTGGCCTGACCCGCAGTAGGCGGCATGAAGCACGTGAGCATGCGCATGGTTGTGGTTTTGCCGGCACCGTTGGGGCCGAGGAAACCTACGATTTGCCCCTTGGGCACTTCAAAGGAGATATGGTCGACGGCAGTAGTACGCGCATACCTCTTGGTAAGCTCTTTAACATTAATCATAAGAATTTGTTCTTTCGGCGAGGTACACAGCCTATTGAAACCGTTTGGCGCTGAACAGCGCGTCCGATTTCTTATGTTAAGAACAACAGCTCACGTCTGTCAAAACCGAGCAGCAGCACAGCTCCCTATAAACCAGTGATGCCCGCCAGAGCGCGATTCGTTGCCTTCGAATTGAGATCGCTAACCAATTCTTCCCAAAAGAGTTGCAGTAAGAAATTTCGCTCGATACTAAATGCCACGGGACGAATAGCGGGTTGTAACTTTTTTCCCGCAACTTGCATCCATATTATTGACTTATAAATCAGCAGTTTCGCAAAGAAACTACAAGCTGTTTCTGCAGGATTTTCTGGAGAATGGCCTGCAAGATTGCGCAATTGCCCGTTCTAAAATTTATGGCCTGTCACACAATACCTGACCCTGTCGATATAAAGCCCAATTCGAAAACGTGGCTGCAGTTGTACGTAGATGCAATGACGGAGAAAGATCCGTATAAGCGTCTGGCTCTCGTGCAAGAACTGAGAAAAATGCCCCGGCATGATGATTCGGAGGAGACGCCAGAGCCGAGACCAATCATCCGTTCAGTCAAGAGTATTCGCCCGGTTAAAAAATCAAAGTTTCTGCGCCGTCACTAAGGGCGACCCAACAACTCTCCTAAACCTCAGAAAACAGGCGCAATCTGCCGATTGACATCTAGAAGGGACAGTAGCAAAATTTTCTAGGCGAATAAAAAGCGAATACACTCTGATTCGCGAACAGGGCGTGCCAGCCTGGTCTTTTCGCCTGAGATTTTTATGTCCTCACTTTCGTGGAATGCGGCCGATATTACTTCCTCACCATTTTTGCCAGCCCAAACTCCGGATAAAAAGACCCACATCCTTAATCACATTTCCGGCTCCAAAATTTTAATGGACGTGCGTCCGGCATCTCGATTGGAGGTGCGTCCCCGGCCAGAGATGATTTCGACCGGCATCGCTGAACTGGATGCTCTCACCGGCGGCTTTCCCCGCGGCTGCTTGTCTGAAATTTGCGGATCGGGTTCGTCAGGAAAAAGCAGCGTGCTGCTTGCAACGATTGCTGCTGCAAGCCGCCGAGGGGAATCCTGCGTTCTGATCGACGCCAGCGACAGCTTCGATCCGGAGTCGGGCGCAGCGGCAAGAATAAATTTTGGAAAGTTGCTGTGGGTCAGGTGTGGGAAGAAGCTTTCAGCTATCAACCCTCAGCCATCAGGAAAATCGTCGTTGGTCGTTGGCCATTGGTTGTTGGCAAACCAGTCATGTGCAGATTTCGAGGCGGACGACCAAAGCCCAACGACCAAGGACGTAGTTGCCCGCGACGCACGACGTACAACGCACGACGATTTTACTCAAACTCGCAGCGAGCGCCGCCTCGATCAAGTTTTGAAAACCACGGACCTTGTCCTGCAAAGCGGCGGCTTCGGCCTTGTAGCGCTTGATCTCGCCGGAATCCCACAAAAATTTGTTCGCCGCATTCCGCTCGCGTCGTGGTTTCGATTTCAGCGCGCAGTGGAACACACGAAAACGGCGTTGCTGGTGGTGAGCGAATTTCCATGTGCGCAGACGTGTGTAAGTGTGACGCTAAAGCTCTCACCAGTCAGCCGTAAGCCATCAGAAAAAAATTCCTTGTCGCAGAATTCCAATTCTCTCGGTTGCCCCACCCTTCCGCCCCTTTTTGGCAAAAGGCGGGAAGATTTCTCGAAACCCACACACGCCCGGCTTCTCGAAGGAATGCAGATCGAAGCCGAACTTGCCCGCACACGTCTGGAGCGAAAGCCCATGCAATCCGTAAAAGCAAATTTCGCGACGCGAGCCGTGCGCGCGGGATGAGCCATGACTACAAAGCAATCAGCATTCAGCCACATCGATTCTATTTTGGTTGAGCTGGGTGCTGACTGCTTCTGTTCATGGCATGTCCGCTGTATGCAGTCGCTTTTACCAACAACGAATGACGAACGACCAACGATGGTTTTTATGTCTTTTGCCTGCATCTTCGTTCCGAATTTTCCTGTCGCAGCCATTCTGCGCGCCGAACCCGAATTGCGTTCCCATCCCGTAGCCGTGCTCGAAGGCAAAGCTCCTCTCGAAAAAGTTTGGGCACTAAACGAAGAAGCTCGGCATGCAGGCATTTGCGAAGGCATGACGAAATTACAGGCTGAATTGTGTGACGAGGTAAGACTGCGCGGTCACTCGGAGCTCCAGGAATCAGCGGCTCATCAGGCCCTGCTCGATTGCGCACAGTCTTTTTCTCCGCGAGTGGAGGATTTCGCTAGAGACACGCTTTTGCTGGATCTCTCCGGTCTCGACAAGCTCTTTGGCTCTTTGCCAAAAATTGCGCGCGAAATTTTACGCCGCGCATCGGAGATGGAATTAGAAATAAATATTGCAGTCGCTTCCACGCTGGAGTCGGCATTGCTCGCGGCGCATGGTTTCAGCGGTGTGACTGTCATCCCGAATGGGAAGGAAGCTGAAATTTTAGGCAGCCTGCCGGTTGAGATCCTCTTTTCCGATCAGTCGAACTCTGAAGAAAAAGAAGAATTTCTCAAAACATTCCATCGCTGGGGAATTCACAAATTCCGTGATCTTGCCGCCCTTCCTGAAATTGCGCTGACCGAACGACTGGGGCAAGCAGGACTTGATTTTCAAAGAAAAGCTCGCGGGCTGGGTACGCGCAATCTGGTTCCTTCTGATCCACCGCTGGTGTTTGAAGAAGCAATCGAACTGGAATATCCGATCGTGCTGCTTGAGCCACTGGCATTCCTGC
>DASRFP010000025.1:0-12806 GCA_035651475.1 Terriglobales bacterium
TTGGTCTGCAACGTGGTCGCGTGCACCGCACCCCAGCCGCAGTAACAGTCCTTGTCGTCGATCCGGGCGCGTAGCTCAACTGGCAGAGCAACTGACTCTTAATCAGTAGGTTGAAGGTTCGATTCCTTCCGCGCTCACCAACCCTTTTATTTTCAGTGTTGGCTCATGGCGGCGGACCGTTCTGGGTAACAACAAGGTAACAACTCGTTGAACACGACCGCAAGCGGCTGAACGAAGTCCCCAACATCTGTGCGGTCGTACACGTCCATCGCGAGGTTTACCTTTTTGTGGCCCAAAATATCGGACACAACTTTCGGATGAACTCCCGACCGACGCAGCTTGGTTGAGAGCGTATGCCGAAAATCGTGCCAACCTCCAAGCGAGATGCCGAGTTCCTTTGCAGCGGTTCTGATGTGGCGCTTTAGAGCGTTGCCTGGGTTCAGCGGTGTGCCCTTTCGAGAACGGAACACCCACTCGCCTTTTCCAAGCTTCTCGATTCGCTCCATCAGAATGGGATCAACTGGCAGCTTGCGCTCCGAGCGTTTGGATTTCACGGCATCCACATCACCGTCATAAATCCTGCGGGTGACGTGGAGCACATTACCCGCAAAATCCGTCCGCTTGAGCGCGAGCGCTTCACCAATCCGCAATCCAGTCGCTGCGAGAAACAACACCAACGTTGCGTATGGCTCTTTGAGTTTCCCCGCAATCGCGTTCACCTGCTCGGCCGTCAAAACTGTGCGGGTAACTCTTCTTCCACCCGTCCGCTTTGGCAGCTTCACACGACTGCAAGGATTCCGCTCAAGCCAACCGCAATTGGTCGCCCATCCCAGCGTGAGTCCCAAAACGACCCTCATGCTGCGAAGAGTACTCTCGCTGTACTTGCGAGCTTTCTCCGCAAGGAAGTTTTGGATATCTTCACGGTTGATCTCGGTGATCTTCCGTTCCTCGAACTTGGGAAGAACGTAAGCGCGTAAAGCGTTCTTGTAATGTTGGAGCGTGGTCGCCTTTATGGTTGAACCCTCGGCTTTTTCCCACCGCTCCGCCAACTGCTGAAAGCTCATCTCCGTTTTAGGAGGTGCGTTTTTCAGAAGATCTGATAAACGTTTACGTGCCGCGCTCTTGGACGGAAGTTCCTCCAGAGTGCCAAGACGAATGTTGCGTTGCCGCCTCTCAACCTGGCCGTCTGGATTGCGAACATCTTCCCGAAATACTCCGTACCAAACCTTTGCCTTGCGGCCCTTTTGGTAAACGAAACCTCGTTGATACCGAAAAAACATATCTGTCCTTTCCGGTTTCAACGATTTCCCGATCTCGATTTTCGCGCGCAGTTGCTCAAAAAGCAACTCCGCATCGAAGCGGATGAATCGGCCTACACGAATCGCGGGTAGTTCGGTCATGTGTCGCCTGATCCACGATGTGGAAACACCAAACATCTTCGCCGCTAATCGAACATCGAGCAGTGATTCACTCGCCACCCCTTGCTGTTCTGAAGAAGTCGTAGCAATCCGCATCGGAACCACACCTGCCTCTTGAGGATTCGGGTGGGTCACTCATCCGTGCGGCGACTCAATCGCACTCGGTGAGAAATGGAAGGGGAAAGGCAATGGGAAATGGGAAGTGGAAAAAGGGACAATGGAAGGGAGTCCGCCCGGTAGAGATTGGGAGGCGCTCGCGGCGGCCTGCTGGCCGCCGCAGGCTCTTATTTGTGCGAGGCTTCTCAATCGCGTGTTGTGTGTCACATTTCTTGCTTTAGGAATTCTCGAAATAGCGGGTGGTAGAGTTTGTATCGACCACGTGCGGTGCGAGTGAGCAACCCTCGTTCTGTCAATCTGCTGAAGTAGGCGCGGTCGCCAGCGGTAAGCCCCTTCACTATGATCTGATCATCGGGCCTGAGTGCTAGATTGCGAAGTAGCTGAATCTCCCGCTCTGGCACCTGCGCCAAGTCTGAACGGAACTTTTCGTTTTCTAAACGCGCGAAGATCGACGGCCAGTGGTGGACAGTGACATTATGCGCGAGCGAGCCGTGAGCGAGTTCTGCGATTTGTCGGCAAATGAATGCCATGAAATAAGGGTGCCCATGCGTCTTTGCGTGTAGCCATTCGGAGAATCCTTCGATGTTCGGCGCGTTCCCGCCAAACACAGCGGCGACATATTCCGTAGTTTCGGGTTGCGTGAACGGCTCCAGGTAAACTTTGTCGTAGAAACGGACAGCCGGTTCCGCGAAGCTCCTGATATTCGAAAAATAGTTGAATGGCGCCGAGAAGCAGACGCTGCAATTGATGCCGTCCACGGCCAAAGACTGGAATTGGTCTCTCACTGAGAGTGCGATTGCTTCGGCGCTCGGAGATGCGAGGTTGTGCAGGTCATCGAGAAAAAAGATGACGCCATTGAAGCCGGCGGGGCTAATAAATCGTCGCCACGCGTCGCGAAGAGCGTGCCTGAGAATTGCGCTGCCTGAAGAGAGAAAGAATTGCGGTGAGTCGCGATCTACCGTGAAGGCACCAACGCTGACCCGGCTTATTTTCCAGTTCTTCAGCTCACGTTGAACGCGAACAGTCGCCGAACGTGAATGAGCGAGGCTCTCACTGAAGGTGTCCAGGAGTCCTTCTGCGAAATTTCGGTAGTCGGCAAGTTCCTTTGAAACGGAAAACTGAACGGGGAGCATGTTGTACTGGGCCTCGGCACAAATTGCCGAACACTTCAGAAGTAGGCTGCTCTTTCCGATTCCCCAATCTCCCAAGACGGCGAAGGAGGGACTTCTACCAGTCTTACGGCCTTGCTGCAATGCTCGTCGGAAAGCTTCAAGCTGAGGCTTGCGGCCTACGAATTCATCGGGGTTCGCGGGAAAATTCGGTTCCGGTATCACCGATGTCCTCCTTTGCAACGAATGCAACAAATGCAACAAATGCAACGGTTTCTTTCGTTGCATTTGTCGCAGTTCGGCGTGGCGGGCACGATGGACGACAGAAGACACCTCCATCGTGCGGAGTGGAAGGAGTTGTGGTTGGATTTGACTACATTGGGGGTGAGATTTCGGGGATTCAGTTGGGGATTTTGGGAACGAGGGCGCGATTCTCGACGAACGCGTAGTCGTTGAACGGCTTTGGCCCGCCGGTTCCGAGTTTTACGAATGCAAGCGAGATGCACTCGTTACACTTCTCGATAATGCGGGCTTCGCCGAGGATCGTGTCGTTCAGGACGACATAATGCGTATAACCGCTGCCGTCGCTGGTCATAAGCACCTCCAAGCGGTTTGTGGATTTTGTGATTTGTGGAAAAGGAGTGGAATCAGAACGTGATTCCCGGTTGTGGTTCTGAGGTGGCGATTTAGCGGCGGAATTCCTGTTTACTGCGTTCAAGAGCAGGTGGTGGGTTAACGCACTGCTGAACATCGGCGCGGCAGGCTTCGCACTCCTCGGCATCGTCTTGCAGATGCCGTGAGCGCTGATCGACCGTGAATGCGGGAAGTGCGTCGCGACGCAGCTCAGTGACTTCCGTTGACGCCTCTTCTGGGGAGAGGTTGTGACTGCATATGCTGTAAATGTGCCTCCGCCAGTCAAAGAGCATCACCAGTTTCAGGTTGACGGACGTGTTCTCATTAGTCTGGCGCATCGCGCACCTCCGGTTAGTTTTGTGGATTTTGGGGATTTGGATCAGAAGGGATTAGGTTAGAACTTAAGTTCAAACCTGATTCAGTGGGTGGGTTCTTTTGCGGTGGATTGATCGTCGCAGCATTTGAATTGCGGCACGTCTTCGAAGAGGACGAGTCCAGGTAGATCCGATTGGGCTGCCGCCTCGATTATCGCCTCGGGAATTCCGGCTTCGCGGAGTGCATCGGGACGGAATACCAACTGCGGCTTCGGACTGCGCTCGTTTGGATCAAGGATTCGCAGGTCAACCAACGTGCCGTTCTCTTTTCGGTACGCAGGCCAATGCGTGTTGTTCATGGTGACAACGGAATCGTGCATATGGTTCACCTCCATTCTTTGCAGGTTTAGCCGTGTCCGCTGAAGCTGCCGCAGAACTTGTTCGGCAGGACAGGGGAATACCGGGCATTCAAATTGTGGTTGTGCTCTGTAGCTGAGAAGGCGCATGTCACTTTCCAACTCCTTCTCAACCCATTCACGGTCAGCTTCGGCGACAACGCGGATCGCCGACCCGTGGCAGTTTGTGATGAAGTATTTCCAAAACTTCGGCGTCATGGCTTTTCCTCCGTCCAAGCGCCGAATGGGTTGTTTGGTGACCGGCGAGTTGCCGCGATCAGTTCCCGAACACGGCTGCGGCGGGCATCTATGCACTCAATGAGTTGGGCGAGTTCTTCCGGCTCAACCCATTCCGGCGGAACGTCAGCCACGATCTCCCATAGCTTAAGCAGATCAAAGGACTCGATCCGGCTCAGCCAAGGTTCGAATGACTGCCATCCGCAGACATGCTGATAGACGGCTCTGCGCGGATAAAGACCGCGTAATGGAGCGTCCGGGAAACTCCACTCTCCGGCATTAAAGCAGTAGCCGAAATCAATGAAATGAGCACGGAAGCTTCGGTTCGATTTTCTGCGGCAGAATACGGCCTGCCGACCGTCACAGTTGCACAGCCATTTGTCCAATGCGAAAACGCCCGCGAACTCCTGCAAGTTCTCGATGTTCGGAAGGATTGACTCAGGCAGGTAGTCGAAGAGTTCATCGCCTGAAATGAAACGCGAGCCAAATGCAAGCCCGTGTGAACATTTCAGCGTCGCATTGGAGAGCTGTATCACCAGTGACGGCGAACTCTCGATCAGTTTGACCGGCACATACAAAATCGCCGGTTCTGGAATCGTGAGTCCGACCGCGCGTCCGATTGAGCAGGCGAGCCACTCGTTGGCAAGCACACGTAGAGATTGTGGATTGTTGGCAAATTTGACCACATAGGAATAACCGTCGCTGGCAGTGAGCATATGCGACTGTGCTCCTCCTCTCATGGCACGTATGTGGCCGGTAGCGATCAGAAATGAACTGGATACGTTTTGTGGGTTCATGGGGTACCTCCGAGCGACAAAGCGCCCCGCTCTCCCGCGAAGCGAGGTGTCTTTTTTGGGTTTTCGGGTGGAACTGCGGAAGGAAGGAGTGGGTCTAGATCACAGAAGCCGTTTGCCTCTGCAATTCAGATTGGTGTGATTGTTGGGGGTGGTTAGAGGGTTTGTGGATTTACGCTTTAACGTAGGGACACGTCATATCCGAAGTACCGCAGTCCCGCGTTCGAATTCAAGTTTCGTATTGGATATTTGTCAGGATCGAACCATCCCAACAGCTCCTGGACACTCGATTTTCCAAAACCCTCCAAGGCTCGGATGCAGTGATGCATCGCGGTTTCGAGAGAACCTGTGGGATACAGAACGCTCTGCCATTGATTTCTGATTGTTTGCAGGTCATTGTTCGCTGATTTAAGAAAATTTGTCTTATGGTGTGGTCGGCTGCCTAAGCAGTGGAAGACATCCACGACCTGTTTAGCCTCAGATCGGCTGAGACGGGCGATTCTTGAGCGATCCAGGAGGGCGTGCACCGTTTGCGACCGCTTCACGCGGTCCGCCATGTAACCGGGCTTTGTTTTCGCGAACGTCGCAAATGCGGCAGCTTGGCTTTTTATGTCCTTGAGGCGCTGTGCGGGTTTAAGTTTGCGAGGTGGCCGTTTCGACTGCTGGTACTTGTTGGAGGGCCTGCCCGGAGCCTCATGAAACAAGAAATTCAGAAACGCATCAACCTCTAAGTAGAGCGGCACCTTAGGCCAGATTCGGCCGACTTTCCGATAGACCTCCGCAAACTCCTGATATCGCTTTCGGAAGATGTCGTAATCGCCAATTGTGCCGTGTACGGGTTGATGCGGAAGCGGCGGCAGCTTATACAGATTCCGAAGCGCACTGCTATTTGGCTCGTCCTGTTTGCTCTTTTTCTTTGTCGTCCCTTTTGGGACGAGCCTCGCGATCCAGCCACGTGGTGGATCGTTGGCGATCTTCCACCAATCCTCGAAAAAGTTGATGATCCTGGCGGTTTCTGGTGCATCGAGGAAAATTCCGGCTTCGTAGCGCTGTGTGAATGCCTTACGGGTGAGATTGGCGGAAGTTATCAGTGCTCGGTCATCAACAATGAATATTTTAGCGTGCAAGCCGCGGAGATCTTTGATCGTTCCGTGATTTGCGAACTGCTGAATCGTGACCGGATCAAGCCAGCCTTTGTTGGTGATATCAGTGAGCAAGCGCACATCTAAGTTGACCCTCTGCTGCCAAACCACATTAACGATGCATCTGGTAGCGTGCCATCCCCCTACAAATGGGGAGCTGATCCATAGGCGATGACGCACTTTGCAAGCCATGGCATTCAGACCGTCGATTAACGCCTGTCCGGTTGCAACTTTCATATCTGAATACTGGGAATTTCGAATCAAGAGCATACCGCACGCATCCCGAAATTCAATGTCTTGGTTTCAGACTGCAGGAAGGATGGAAGAATCCGAGTCAGAGAGCGCCGTTCGTCTCTGACTCGGAAAATGTGGGTATGACCTCAGTCATGCGGCAGCTTCGGGCAAGAACTCTTCGATGATCTTGTATCCGCTGTTGCCCTGACCGAGTTTCACCAGGCAAGGAAGATGGAGTTCCATTCCGGCTTCGATCTCGCTTGCCGGAATGTCATAACCGCTCGCTTCCAGACGTTCAGCCAGCTCTTCGGGACGGCCGAACACGCGCACCGTCTCGCCACCAACATCCACCTTGAGGAAGAGAGATTCGCCCTGACGGGTCTTCATGCGATCGATCTTGGTGACGACCGCAGGAACAGGACTCCCTTCGGTGGCGGATATGGTGGTGCGAGACCTTGTCGGCGGTTTCTTCGCCGCGCTCGGGGAAATTGCTTCCCGAGCGAAGGTGCTTTCTGATGGTGCGGTGTTCTTAGCCGCAAGTGAGGCCAGACGGTCCAACAAATCGTATGCGTAGGACGCGGTTTCCCGGTCCTGAGCCTCATCATTTGTTACACGCGCCTGAACCTCAACTTGCACGCCGTTCTTGCCGTCCGTCTGAACGTTGCGCCGGATGCGGAACACGAGCGGGGTCGCCTCCGTAGTCGATACTCCATTCGCTTTCATAACGGACCCGTTTCCGTTTCCTGGCGATGGAGGCTGGACCTGGGGAGCCAAGGCGATGATCGCCGCCGCAGCAATGTGCTTGCAAATCCGCCCTTCCTGCGCAAATGCGCACTTGGAAATCGGGACAGGTGCAAGAGCCACTACCGTGGGGATCGAGTCTCACCTTGTATCCAGTTCCGCTCTTGTTGGTCACGACGAACTCCGGGAAGTCGCCTTCAACACGCAGGCGCTTCGTTTTCATTTCTTCCACAGCCCGGCCCCAGCGGTTACCCGCCTTCGACTGAAGGATGGACAACGCCAGGGATGCAGATTGTGGATTCGGTGCTTGGATCGCTAAAGACATGTGGATTCTCCTTTTGTGGGATTGGTGGCCGGAATCACTGGTCCCAAAGGGGGATCAGCCCTCTCACGATTCAGGCCGATTGGGTCGGCTTGAGAGACGCGCCGGACATGCGTGGATTTGAGTCGTGGGTAAAACGGGTTTGTGGGTTACGCTTGAGAAGCCCGCATTAGTCGCGAAGTGGCATCAGCAGGTGCTGATAGCGGAAGCTATCAAACACGATTACTTCGGAGATCGCTCTCGGGAAGAGCCTCATTGAGACGGTATCGGTCTCCAAACTCCTCACGTACTGAGTCAGGTACTGGTGATTCAGACCGATGTCTCTCGGTCTTCCCGAAATGCGTGTGTGCTCCAAAGCAACTCGGTTTGCCGTGTCTTCGTTTTCAGCCTTAATGCAAGCAGGTGATTTCGACAGTTCGAGTTTGACCGCTGCATTTTGTGCTTTGCGCGCTGTGGCTGAGAGTTTCGTGAGTCCGTCCAGCAGTTCTTCGCGCTGAAATACGACTCTCGCTTCCAGCGGCGCCTTGGGAATTACGTTCTCATAATTTGGGAACTGCCCCTGGCCGTGGCGAGAAATTAGACCAGAGCCGTCCGGCAGCACGAACAGAACGAACTCTTGCTCGGAGCCGCAGGTCGAGAACTGGACCCAACCAGACTCACCATCCGCTTGAAGCTTGCTGAGGATCGAGGCTGTTGAGCGGAGCAGGAGCGTCGAGAAGACGGCGGAAGTAGTTCCGGTCTTCGCAGCTCCTTCAACGACTGACAGCCTGTGTCCGTCTGTGCCCACGACACGAAAAGTCGAGTCACGCATTTCAAGCTTGATGACATCGGTACTGTACCGCGTCGATTCCGTGGAAACGCAAAACAACGCTTTAGTCAGCGCCGTTTCGAATGCCGAACCGAGGATTTGACCTCGAACCCTCAGATCCCCACTAGGGATTTGAGGAAAGCTCTTCGGCTCGCTCGCGGGCAGCACCAGAGTGCGGTTGTTGGCGCGCACTTCAAACTTGCCATCGTGAATTCGGACTTCCATGTTGAAGGCAGATTCTGTTTTCACAGCTTGGTAAAGATCCTTCGCCGGAACCAGCACATCGACCGAGTTGGCCATAACAGGCGCAGCGAAGGGCATGGATATATACAGGCTGTTGTCCAAGTCGGTGGCAGTCAACTCCAGATGACCCTTCACGACGCGCCATCTCAAGTTTTCCAGCACCGGCAAGGTTCCTTTCTTCGGCACCACCAGACAGAGTCGCTCCAGTGCTGCCTTCAGTGTTTTGGTTTCCAAGTTCATGGTTTGAGACTCCTTTTTGGATTGGGGCATCTCCGCGCAGTTGCTCCGCACGGATATGGGTTGTGGCCGATTAGGGTTTGTGGGATTTGGACAGGTTTGTGGAACGAAGAACTTGGATTGCAAGACTACGCAATTTGGGCCGCAGTTTCCGACGGCGGCGGAACGTGACTTTGAATGCTTACGTCGGACGGCTCGAACGCACGATGGAGGGCATAGTGAGTCAGGACTTCGAGTTCATAGAGTTGCAGTGTGGAAAGCGGAACCCGCTCGACTGACTCCTTGTGCTGGAATTCAGCCAAGACCTGCCCATCGGAGCGTCTTCTTAGACTGAATTGATTTGCCTCATCTCCGAACCGAATCGGCACGACCTTTTCCTGATGGACGGCGCGCTGCGCGAACACAGCAAGTGTGGCGAGTTCGTTGCCTTTGGTGACGCCGAATTCCGACCGCCAGAGAGGCGTCTGCACTTGGAGGTGCAAGCCGTTGCCGGATACCTGGAGAGCAACCGTTAACGAAAGGTCGTCGCGGAGCAGCAAATCAATCTGCTCGCAACCGAATAATGCACGTCTCACCAGAGCGCAAAGTGCCTGCACTTCTCCAGGGTGGAGATCGAATCGAGCCACACGCTTCGCCTCATCTCGAACGGCAAAGAAGACTCGCAGCCGGCCCTGATCGACTTGCTCGTAAATCAAGAAGTTGGCAAAGCGGCCATAAATCTTGTTCTTCGAGGCGCCATTCGCATTAAACAGGTCACTCTCAGCACAGACCGATCCCTCGAAAGGACTCTCCGGCTCCCGCGCTTGCGGCTCTGCGGCGCTTGAGTCCCGTAACTGAAATTGCTCGATCCGGCGTTCCACAGCTCTTAGGATGGCGAGCAGATACAGTTGTTGTTCGACCGAGTCAAGGTGGGTATGGAGTTGGACCAAGTCGCGGCGTGGCGTCTGAGCAGCTACAGCCAAAACCGGTCCACTGCCGCCCACCTCTCCCTGAACTCGACCGTATTGATTCGCAATCAAAGTATTCATGGCAATTCTCCGTAGACTTATACCCCGTCCACTGCTACAACCTCGGCCTCGGGAGCAGTCTCAATTTCGAATTGGATAACAGGCAGGGTGGGCAGAATCTGCTTGGGTATAACCTTCTCTGTGGGAAAAATCAGGGCGCTCAGTGAAACAGTGCCGTGCTTGCCGGGGACTTTTATCTGTCGAACGCAGTGTCCAATCTTGTCGGCGTCCACGAGGTTTGCGTTGCGTAGGGTGTTATAGAAATGAATATTCGGAGGAAGGACGACCTTTCGCTCCATGAGGCGATCACGAACCAGATCGAGCGAAAGAGGTACGACGACAGCCGTTTTCTCTCCAGACACCCAAACCTGTGCCCCTGGAACGTTTACGTTCAGTTGTCCTCCCACGATCAACTCTTCCAACGCCTCCAGAAACTGGCCGATCTTGCTGTCAGGCCGGGCCGCGAGCGCAACATGGGCGCGCTCTACACTCTTCTGATCCGCCTTCTTCACGCTTTGACCGACGTGGCTTCCCTTGGTTCGGCTATGGCTTCCCACCAACGTTTCGGCAATGTGGATGAGGCGGGGAAGGCCCAGGTAGTCCGCATCCTCCGGTGACAGAAGGTGATGAATCAGGAAGCAGGAAAGGAGCGCGTGAGCGCCATGCTGTCGCTCCGAATTCCATGTGACCGTCAGGGGCTTTCGATCAACTCGGACAAAATCCACGTATGTCTGCCTCAGCGGGTACCAGCGCCGTCCATCAGCTTTCAGCTCGAAATCGAACAGTTTTCCCAGGTCGTGGCACAGGGCAGCGATGAAGGTGGCATATTGCCAGCGTGGGCGATTACGGGAACTTCGGAAACTGTCTACGCTGCCATCGGGCTTGCGCTCCATAATAATGTTGCCCTCAAAAGCTTCGAGCGTCCCGAGCGCTACCTCCACAGAGTGAGAGTAGAGCCCACCTGGTTCCGAGTGGTGGTGGTCAGCGCTGGCTGGCAAGTTGCCGACTAAACAGCGGAATCGTCCGAGCAACTTCTCAGCCAGTGCCCTTGCCTTCGGGTCTAGCGAGAGGCGATACAGAATCCGCTCCGTATTGTCTTGAACATCTGGCAACGCTTTGCTCTTCGAGGGGGTATCTCACCTACCCCCGACAGCCACCCCCGGCGGGTACCCCCGGGGGTGGCCGGTAAGGGAATGGTTAAAGGCGTCGCGCCGCGACGCCTTTAACCGCGAATCGCGTCGGAGATTCACCGGGTTCCGGCTGCGACTCCGGTAACTACCTACGCCGCAGCCGGAACCTCGTCCTCGGCGCGAGACCCGATAACGGCGCGGAATGCCGGAACGCCGGTGTTCTTGTTCACGACCCCGACGACCGTCAACGAAACGTCGGACATCAGCCGCAGATCATGGGGCTTGTCGCCCCAAACTTCGACCGCATAATTGGTCCCCGTGCTGTTGTCAGGGTCCAAAATCAGCATGTTGGTGACGTAAGTTTCTTTGCCTCCGGAGCTAACCTTGCGAGCCAAGCACCGCAGAA
This sequence comes from Terriglobales bacterium, assembly GCA_035651475.1. Lineage (GTDB taxonomy): Bacteria > Acidobacteriota > Terriglobia > Terriglobales > Acidobacteriaceae > Gp1-AA145. The sequence goes on from DASRFP010000025.1 coordinate 11,288, forward strand.
TTGTGCCGGTCAGTTTCATGCCTTTCATGACCTCCTCGAATAAAGTTGTCGGTGTGGGTGTCAGGCTCGTGGTTTGTTGCGTGAATAGATGGAACCGGCAGGCTCACGCGGTAGACGCTCACTGGTTCGGCTGCCCCATGCGCATGCTCTCGCACTTTCGCGTGGATCACTGCTTTGGAATAGAGCCGACGGCGAGCATCGGAGTTAACTGCTATCACCAGAGAAAGTTGCTCGCCCACCGACTGCCGACACTCGGCAAATCGCTCCACAAAGCCCAATGCCTGTAGAAATGCGCTGCAGTCCGGACGATCAACAACAGAGACGCACAGACCGCCATCATGCAGGTCCAGGATGAAGACTTGCCAGAGATAGGGCCGGCCCCTTCGGTGCGGGAGAGCATCTGGTGGACATCCAATCCTCTGCAGAGCGGAGACCCTCTCGCCATGATCCAAGATGAAATCGGCTGGCCAAGTCCTTGCCTCCAGGTAGAAGTTCACGGCCAGCAACCGCCAGCGCACCGTCTCCATCGGATGAACCCGTCTCGCCATCAAATCGGTCCCCAACATCCGAGTCACCGACTTTGTGACTTGGTACACGAGCGGGTACGCAAGCACCCGACGTAGGAATCTATGGTCCTCCAATCTCTTCAGCCGTTCGAGTACCCGCGTTGGCGAGTTAGCGAGATCAAGCCTCCGCGCTTGATCGACCGTGCAATATCCGCCCATGTATCCCAGAGTTCTCAGGAACTCGCCCGTCTTTTCGTCTAGGGACCCCAGGCGATCAGAAAACCGAATACTCATCAGCATCCACACTCCAATCGGGAATTCGCCGTGGATTGCTATGAGGGTGATATTTTGTGAGCGGTCAAACATGTGTGATGTGAACCTTCAATCGCGGATCATATTTGTAGGCGACTTCGTGGATTCTCCCCGCTAAAACTGCGTTGGTGAGTGGACAATTAGGTTTCGAACACTGAAAACTGCCAACGTGGACACACACAAAATCAGGATGATTACCGGCACCATCAGGGGCACAGTTGCCCACAGTAAAATCGCGGCAGGATTTCAGCAATGCATTAACAATCTCCGGGTTCACGGTTCCCGCGATTTCGACACGTCGCGCAGAAACGGAAATCGAATTGAAAGATGGTCAGTCATTCGGAATTGCCGGCCTTCTGGATCGCAGGGCCACCGTACAACTGAGCCGTGTGCCGGGGATCGGTGACATCCCAGTGCTCGGCGAATTGTTCCGGTCCCGCTCGATCAATCGCAGCAACGCAGAACTTCTGGTGCTGGTCACTCCCCATATCATTGATCCGCTCCGTGCAACCAGCGCTCCACCTGCCGCGCCCAAGCCTGCCACTCCGTTCTTAGACAACAAAGAGTTCGACAAAAGAGTTCCGGGAAGCAAGGACGTCGGGACGACAACACCATCGCCGAGTGCAAAATGATGTCTGCTGAAGCCAGAAAGACCAGCAACGATCCAACGCGCGAGAATTTTTCTTCGGGCGAACCACTCT
>DASRFP010000026.1:0-137767 GCA_035651475.1 Terriglobales bacterium
GCGGTACAGGAACGTCTGATGACGGATACAGACCTCACCGGATAGACCATTTTGCGCAAGAACTCTAGCCTCGTATGTGTGAATGCGGCTGATCCACTTCGTTTAAAGCCACGAAAGACAGGCGTTTCGAAAGGAGAACCCCAGTGACCACCGACACCTATACCGCAGTTCGTTTCAATTCCGATCTTGACCTAGTAAAGCGCGCACAGGAAGGAGATGCAGACGCATTTGCATCTTTATTTCATGCTCACAAAGCAAAAGTTTATTCCGTTTGCCTGCGCATGACCAACAACACCGCGGAAGCCGAGGACCTCACGCAAGACGCGTTCTTGCAGGTGTTCCGCAAACTTGCAACGTTCCGCGGCGACTCTGCGTTATCTACATGGTTATACCGCATAGCGGTGAATACGGTGCTGATGCACTTTCGCAAGAAGGCGCTACGGCAGGTCTCGCTTGATGAGCCGTATAACCAGGACGCAAAGGTTGTTCGGCGGGAGTATGGCAGCCGTGATGACCGCTTGACTGGGTGCGTGGATCGAATCGCGCTGGCCCGCGCGATTAAAGAATTGCCGGATGGATACCGGACAATATTCTTGTTGCACGAAGTGGAAGGGTACGAGCACCAGGAAATCGCCGAATTGCTCGACTGTTCAGTGGGAAATTCAAAATCCCAGCTCCACAAGGCAAAGCTTCGTATCCGCGAACTGCTTGGCCGGCAACAAGAGGATGGTGAAGCTACCGTGACTTCTCGCACGCAGAGAACGCGATCCCGCCGGGAGACCATACGTTGGGAAGCAAATGACGCAGTTCATGAATTTCCTACACGCCCGGGAATTTTTTCGAACCTTTCGCAATTGCCTGCGAGTAATGCAGCTTGATCCTGGGTTAAGCGTATCGTTGCACCACGCTTCGGTCCAGAAAACGGAGAGAGCCTTTGCAAGTTGGAGCTATAGTAACGTCGTCGCGCCGACAGGCTGATGAGATCGATGGTTCTGTCGATCTGCAGCGGCGCGATGGATTGGCTGACTCATTTGAAGCCGGTCTAACTATTCTCGGGAATAATCTGCTCGAACTGACCGCAGCAAGGCTGAGCAGTGCTGGAGTAAGACGGACTACAGTAGTTCACGAAGGCCTCGCCCTCAATAAATTGGCAGGCGAGCGTTCCTCTAAAGTAACTAATCCCTCTTCAGTTTGGGAACAAGCTGTTGCACAATCGCTGCAGCGCGGTATCGATCTGTTGCTTTTGATCGGCACCACGGCCTACATCGAGCTGGACTACGCTGAACTTGTGCGTTTTCACTTGGAACGCCACGCGGCTATGACCCAAGTGCACACGAACAGCGGCTCAGCCGATATTGCTCTCATCAGTGCTGCACGCTTGCGAGAGACCGGCTGGAACATGGGAACAGTAGGTGCGCTGCGCGGCGAGTGCGAACGATTCAACTTTCGCGGCTATGCGAATCGCTTGCGCAATCCCAATGATTTCATGCAGCTCGTCGAAGATGCGCTCTATAGGCGCTGCCAATTACGGCCTGCAGCAAGAGAAATCGCAAACGGCTTGTGGATTGCTGATAGTGCGGAGGTCGATGATTCATGCGTGATTGGAGCGCCATCTTTTGTCGGTGCCCATAGTAGAGTCGCCGCGTGTTGCAATATCAGTGGCGGAAGCGCAGTCGAAAGTGCATGTCACATTGACTCGGGCACAATCATCGAACGCTCCTGGGTTCTGTCGAACACATATATTGGCATTGGATTGAACGTGCGGCGGTCAATTGTCAGTAAGCGAAAGATGTTTCATCTCGATCGCAAAACTGAAATCACTATTACGGACCGCCGGCTAGTGGGATCGACACATTCGCTTCCGCTGCTCCGAACCGGAGGAAGGGAGCGGGTTGTAACATCCTTCAGCAGCTAACTGGTTAACACGGTGTAAACCTGTTTTTAACAGTCCGCATCTGTATAGAAGCACGAGCGAAAAGCGATATAGAAAGCATCTGGTTTAAAGTTCCTGCGCATCGTTGCAGGACCCAAAGAAAGGGAAAATGGACATGCAGTCAGCAATTCTGATCAAACTGCCTCCGAGATTCAGCGGCAAGGAAGCAAAAAAGCTGGGCGAGGAATTAAGGACAAAGATTTCCCACGACGTTCCGAATATCGTCGTGGATCTTTCGCGAGTGCGCCAGATCGATCTTGCCGGTCTTGAAGGTTTGTTGGACTGCATGGAAACAGTGGCGAATAATGACGGAACGTTGCAACTGGGCGAGATTTCACCTGAGGCGGCAACTATTCTTGAACTTACGAAACTAGATAAATTGTTTCAGAAATTTCCTGCAATCGAAGCGCCCTCGACTTTCGAGAACGAGCAGGAAGTTGTCGCGGAAGCCAGCGAAGAAGGGGTTGCGCAAAAAATTGTTCAGCCGCAGCCGGTGGCTGCATAGGCTTGCGTCCAGCGGAGGCGTTATGAAGCAGATGTTCGTGCGGGCTACAGGTAGTCTGCTGATTGTCGTGCTAAGCGCTACGATGGAGCCTCTCCTGGGACAACAGGCTTCAACTCCAGCGTCGAATCAGCCGACGCAAAGCACTCAGCCGCCGATAGAACTTCCAGAGAATCCTGGGAGCACGCCGGCTCAAACGAGCGCACCTGCTGCTCCCCCGCAGCAGAATTCAGAGAAACCAAAGCAGCCGAGCGGAACCGCAGTTGCGCCCGCGGTTCAAGTCAGCGGAGGCGCGGCCTCAAAACCGGCAGGCGTGGCGATCGCTCCGCCCAAGCAGCGTCAGGTTCACTCGTGGCTTATCCGTTTCGGCTTTATTGTCGGAGCCGGTGCGGCGCTGGGTACGGTAGCTGCACTATCGGCTGCGAGTCCAGGGCACGTGCCGGGAAGTGGGCGGTGAAATACAACGGCTTTGACGGAAAATTACATTGGCTCGAATACTGATCAGCTTCTCAGGAATTGATGGCGCAGGCAAAAGCACGCAAATTGACAAGCTGCGCGAACACCTCACCGCCCGGGAAATCCCAGTCGAAATTTTGACTTTCTGGGACAATGTTGTCGTCCTCTCGTCACTGCGCTCTGGTTTTAGCCGCAAAGTTCTGCAGAGTGATGGCCAGGTTGGGACGCCCGACAAACCTGCCGCGCGCAACGATAAAAACCAGCAATCACTCCCGCTGTTCGCAGGCAGATCGATATTGCACTTGCTGGACGTTTTTCGTCTGCGGCAAATTGCTCGACATGTCCGATCATCGGAGAAGGCGGGCGTAGTTATCTTTGATCGCTACATCTACGATCAATTGGCCGCCCTGCCTCTCAAAAAGCCGTGGGCGAGGGCGTACGCGCGATTAATACTGGCCGTGGCACCCAAACCTGACGTTGCTTACGTGCTCGACGCTGTCCCGGAAGAGGCGCGCGCGCGCAAACCCGAATACCCTCTTGAATTCATGCGGCAATATCGCGAGTCTTACCTTGAATTACAGCAGCTTGCGCCTGTGAATGTCATTAAGCCAGGAATGCCGGACGATGTACACGCGGCAATTCTTGGGCGGCTGACTAAACTTTTCGATTCTCCACAGGCCCCAGTTGATTCGACTGTGGCCGCTTAACTTCAACTCAGGTTTTTTCCTTATTTACCTACAGCACTTCTGATTACCGAGCAGAACAACGCCTTTCTTTTCACCACCATCCAATTCTGGTTACGAATAGTCACTTGCGGACAAGGGGACGGGACTCTGATCATGAACGTTTCTTCCAGACCTAAGCTAGGCCTTGTAATACCTACCTTAAACGAAGCCGAGAATATTCCGGTTCTTTTAGCTCGTATCAGCGCGGCAGTCAGCGACGTGCCGGTCGACTGCGAGTTCATCATTGTCGACGATGGCAGCACTGACGGTACAGCGGATGTCGCGCGCGCCTGCGCGGAGCAAGACTCACGCGTGCGTGTCTTCGTTCGGAAAGGAGAGCGCGGGCTCGCAGGAGCAGTGATCCATGGCTGGGCGCGCAGCGATGCCGATCTGCTGGGAGTAATCGATGCAGACCTCCAACACCCGCCGGAACTCTTGCCAGAACTTCTAGCGCCGGTGCTAGACGGAAGTGACATCGCGATCGCGAGCCGGTACGTTTCGAGCGAGGACAACGGACTGGGCGAGTGGAATAGATTTCGCGTTTTCGTTTCCCGGTGCAGCACGCTACTCGCAACAGCGCCGCTGCGAAGCCGCGGAATTAGCGTTAAGGACCCACTCTCCGGATACTTCGTTGTGCGCCGAAACTGCCTCGGGGCTCTGCAATTGCAGCCAGAGGGCTTCAAGATTCTTCTTGAAATTCTGGTTAAAGGAAAAATCCGAAACGCTACTGAGGTCCCATTTCGTTTCGCAACTCGCCATGCGGGCAAGAGTAAAGCGGATATCAAAGTCGCACTGCATTATTTCACCCTCCTTGGCAAGCTTTCCCGTTACGCCTTTTTCGGACAGGGCCATTAATGAAAATTTGTTTGGTGACATCATTTCCGCCGAGCCGCGACGCCCTGAACGAGTACGGATTTCACATTGCGGACGAGTTGCGACGTATCCCCGGCATTACGCTGAAGATTTTGGGAGACGAATATTCTCCTGTTCAACCGGAACTCGATGGGTTCGATGTAACGCGTTGCTGGAAGTTCAATCGCCTAAGCAATCCGTGGCGAGTGCTGCGCGCAATTCGTCAAGAGAAACCTGACGTGGTTTGGTTCAATCTGGGGTTCGCCAGCTTCGGTGGAAACGCCGGGCCGGCATTTCTCGGCATTGCTATCCCTGCGCTGGCCAGAATTGCAGGTTATTACACGCACGCCACTCTGCATCAGCTGATGGAAACCGTGAATCTAGATGACGCCGGCGTGCGCTTTCCGGCGCTCTATCGCGCAGGAGGATTTCTTGCTACACACCTTGTGCTATTTGCCAATTCCGTGTCAGTAATGCTGCCCGCATACCGCAGTGTCTTGGTCGAGAAATACGGTCGCGGCGCTGTATATGTTCGGCGCCATGGGATTTTCTCAGCGCGACCGGAATATCCAGACTTGGCGTTGCGCGGTAATCCAGAACATCGCATTCTCGCCTTCGGGAAATGGGGAACCTACAAGCGCCTCGAACCCTTAATGGAAGCTTTTAAGATCGTTTCGGAAGAAGTCCCCGAGGCACGGTTGGTGATCGCCGGTACCGATCATCCGAAGACCCCCGGATATTTGCGATCGATACAAGAAAAAGTGAAGGATCGTACCGATATTATCTTCCGCGGATATGTGGCTGAAGGAGAAATCCCGCAATTGCTTCAGAGTTCGACAGTAGCAGTGTTGCCGTACACGTCGTCAGCCGGTTCGAGCGGGATCGCACATCTGGCGTGCACATACGGCGTCCCCATTGTCGCCTCAGACATACCCGATTTTCGACGACTGGCCGAGGAGGAAGGACTTGCCATTGATTTCTTCACGCCAGGTGACACATCTGCGCTGGCAGAACACTTGATTTACCTGCTCGAAAATCGCGAACGGCAGGTAGAGATGGCACTCGAGAATGTTTCCGCAGCGCTTCGGATGAGTATGCCTGAAATCATCCGTCAATACCTGCGAACCTTTGAACTGCGACGAGAACTAGAGCAGGTGCGCACCCTCTCGTCTTTGCGCAAACTGCCGCACTGGATGCCGATGCGCGATCTGCTCGTCCGACGGAAAACTCGTAAACTTTTCCAAACAACGAATGCCTCCGCTGCTGCGGCATCCGGAAATAATGGGACAAGGGTCGTCTGCATTGCCGCGCCGGCTCCGGCCGAGCATCACTCCAAGACCGGAACCGAGTAAGCCGAATCAGCTCAAAAGCACGGGAATGATTCGTTGGTCGTTCCCTTCGCCATATGGTTAAAAACGGTCGACTGAGTAGGATGATAAGCGCCGTTTTTCAGGCTGTAGTGCACCCACTGGACCAGTCCATATTTTTGAGCGAAGTAGTACTCTTCTTTGTCCCCGCAGTTGCCGTAACTGTCGTCACAGTTGTACCGATAGCTCGCTACCAGCACGCTCAGACTGCTCGGCAAGTTGCCCCCTAATGTGATCTTGTATGGACCCCAGACCTGGTTCACGCCTTTTCGCAACGTATGGGTCGTGTAGTGAGTGCAGTCGGTATAGTCTTGGTAAGAAGTGTCATTGATTGTGATAGTCGAGCCAGGAAAGCCGCCCTTTGCGCAACGTGGAACTAATGGCATGTTCGTATTCTTAGCAAATTTCTTAAAGGTGTGCGGGTTCAGCCAATTGGATTCTGTTATCCACAAATAAACGTACTTGCTATCGAACAGTTGGATGTCCCACGGAGAACCATTTGCGCCTTTCGTCCAGTAGAACTTCCCACCTGCTATATCGGTAAAAAGTGGATTTGCAGTTCCTTGCATGTGATAGCTCGACCGCAGCGATGAATCCATCGTCATCCAATCGAGCATGTCGTAAGTTCCCGATTGGCAGTTCATGGTTGCTTCTGCTTGGGCTCGAACGCCAGATCCGAAGAATCCAGCAACTGACAGACACACTACGGCCAACCACGTGAAATTCCTCATTACCCCTCCGCGATGCAGGCCCGAGTGGGCGTGTGGGGGAGTCACGCGCCACTTCGTCCCGAATTGAATTGATTGTGAGAGGGAGGTTAAATAGGGGCAGCACGATCTACAATCAGAGAAACGCCTTAATCGAATACTCTGAAGTACGGTCTCTGAAAATCTTGCCGTTTACGAATTCACTGCGGGCGAGGCGAAGTGTTTTCCACTGGCGCGTTATCAAGCGATGGCCGGGGCGACTGAGTGTTGTTCGTGGGCGCAGTGACTGGACTGTTGTCACGCCGCCTCAACACGATGGGAGCGTTTGAACGCCGTTTGGCTTCTGCTTGAGCTTGCAAATCCGCGTCGCTGGCTTGCACGTTTGAGTCTGCCACTTGACCAACTGCTTCACCGACCATTTCGTGGTGGCTCGCCAGACTGACGGGGGCGCCGGCCTGATTTCCGCGCTGAGCCGAAGCGTAGAACTCGTTTGCAGTTTCTTCGTCACCGAATGCTTCAGCGACGTAGCCCATATTGTTGCGCGTAAACGCGCTCTGGGGATCGAGCTTAAAGGCCTGGCGAAACAGATCGTAGGCTTTGTCGGAATCATTGTGATTAAGCGCCGACACGCCTTGTGCTTCTAACCGCGCAGCCTGGTCTTCACTACTGGTTTCTGAAGCAAGACGCGTCCGGACTGCTTGCTCGTTCTTGAAAGCAATGTCGCTGATTGATTTTCCGCGCCAATGCGGATCAAGCGAAACGACCACTGGATCTGAGGAGTGTGTCACCGCGGCGTCATTGTAGTAACCTAATGCGCCCTGCAGATCGCCCTGCATCTCCATTGCGTATCCGAGATTGTTCAACGTGAATGGATTCCGCGGATCAAGCTTTAGGGTTTGGCGTAGTATATCTTCGGCTTCGGGGCTTCTTCCCTGCTCAAGAAGGGTCATCGCGAGAATATTGCCCCGATTGACTCGCAGTTCGAGGTTTCCGTACGAGTTTGTCACTTCGCTGAGCTTGCGACCCTTAAGGTCAGGGTTACTTGCGGCTGCGATTACAGTCTCTGAATTATTCTCTTTTGCCGCGAGCTGGTAATACTTTTGTGCGCGGTCGATCTTACCTTGCAATTCGGATATATATCCAAGATTGTTCAACGTGAATGGATCATCGGGATCGATGAGGTAGGCCTTATAGAAAAGCCGCTCGGCTTTCGATAAATGATGTTTCTGAATCTGTTTGACTCCCTCCCGATTGAGCCTCTGCACAGGAGTCGATTCCGAGTGCTTGGGGATCGTGATCCTCAGCCCTTGACCAAAGGCCATATATCCGCAAAGAAACACGACCGCTAGGGGCGCCAACACTCGATATTTGGATAGTGAACACATAGCTCTTAATGATTGATTCCGAAGAGCTTTGATGCCGATTCAGCAGTTCGCGTTCGCTCGCTTTCGTCAGCAACTCTGGCCACCCGGGAGCAGCCGGAAAGCATCAAAATGCCGGAAAAACCATGCGCACCTATAGCCTTCTTTTATGGTCCTCTTTAGCTGTTTTCCTGGCAGGCACTGCCTACGGGCAAAACGCTCCCAATTTTCGCGCTAACCCATCTAACACGACGTCGACAACTAACCAATCCACTTCGCCGGCGCAACGGGAGAATTACGATCCTCTACTCGATCTTCCCCCGCTGCAGCACCATTCCGTGACCCTGATGGGCGGAATTGTTTTGAACAATGACGAAGTGATGAACCGCATGACGTTCCGCCCCTTCGGCACAAAAGATAAATTGCAGGTCCATTTCGACACCCGCACTCATTTCTATCTGGATGGGCAGCCGATTACGGAGCGGGAAATCAAACAGGGCCAGCGCGTTTATCTGGATACGATGCTCGACCATGAGAAGGTCTTCGCTAAGACAATCTGGATCCGCAGCACTGCAGAGAGCGGCGTCGCGCGCGGGCAAATTATCGAGTTTGACCCCGGCCGCAAAAGCTTGACTGTGCGCGATGAACTCTCAAATCAACCGGTAAAGCTTCAGCTGACGTCAGCAACCGTAGTACGCCGTGGCAACCAGACCGGCTCTGATAAAGACCTGGTTGAGGGCGCGCTCGTGGATCTTGATTTCGGAGCGCAAAAAGATTTACGCACAATCACGGTTCTTGCATCGCCTGGGACTGCGTTCACTTTCGCTGGACGCGTCACCTATGTTGATATCTCGCAAAAGATCGTTGCCATCGACAACGGCAGTGATGGCAAGAAATATGACATCAGCATGGAAGCAATTGCGGCCAACGTTCTGCGGCAGGTCCATGAAGGTCAGAACGTTTCGGTTTCTGCAATATTCGATGGGGACCGGTATTCTGCCCGCAGCATCAATTTCGTCGGTAATCCGTAAACAGGTGGAGTTGGCTCAAGCGGCGGAAGATCTTCCGTCACCCGTCTCAGGAACTTCCTTCTCTCGTAAAATTCCGGCCGCAATTTCGGCGACCACCTTGCGGCGGTGTTTCACGAAATATCCCACGGTATTTTTCGCGTAGCGCCAGAGCGTCGTAACATCGGTCTGGTACCAGCAGCACTCGGCCATGTGGGGCGAAAAGCCACACATAAAGCGGAACCGGCTGTGGACGTCACCCGGCGCTCCCAGGGCAGCCGCAGTCATACGATGGTTGCCCTCAATGATTGTCAGTGGAGTGCATTCATCGATTGTGATGAGAATCACGGAGGTGAATTCAGAATCCTGTTTCATCTCAAGGCTGAGCGATCGCAATTTCTCGATAAAAGGGTCCTTTGAATCGCTGATAATCCGGGTGCGGATGCGCTGAACGGTCTCAGATAGCAGGAAACTCGGAACGCCATATCGCAGCCATTGGTTACGAGGAAACACACGCAGGCGATAAATATCCAAGGGGCTTAGCTCGACCTCCCACCATTGTGTGTCTGATGGAAGCTCAAGCCACAGCCTTCCACGCCGCCGGAAGAGTAACGCCCGGCGCAGCGAGTTTTCACGTTCATTACTTAAATCAGGTTGCATTACGAGTTTGGAAAAGCGCCTGCGATAAGGCTGAAACTCTTCTTGATAAAATTCGCCTCGCAGAAATTGGGCAATTACTTCATTCTCATGAAGTGGCCTGATTTTCCGCAGTCCACTCTCGAACCTCGGAACCGATGGCGAATCAGCAATGGCCATTTCCGAATCCGCATGGCGCCGGAGAAATGGCAACGAAACCAGCATCATAAGCGCCACCATGAGGACTAACTGCACATAAATAACGTCTTGTAATGTGTTATGGAAAACGTAAATGCCGATAACGATAGCGCCGCTGAAGCCGAGCTGGAGCCAGCTTACGTTCCCAAGTTTGCGGGAAATCTCATACGTCATGAGTACGACGCTGAGCGAATAGATGCCGGTAGCAACGGTGTAAAGCACCACGAGCGATGAGTAGGAATGATGACCTCCCATCGGGAAGCCCTTCCCTAACAACAAAGGCCAAACTTCAGAGGGCGCGAGCCACGCCGCCAGAGTGAACACCGATGCGACGCCCGCCGTCAGGAGTAACGCCGTACTTAGCACAGCCCGACCACCGCGCTCGCCGGAACGAATCCCTGCCGAGAAAGGGAACATGCTGCTTACAACAGACCAGGAGAACATGTAAGCCACGCGTCCGATCAGTGCGACTGCTGCATACACCCCGGCCTGAGTAGCGCTAAAAAAGTGCTTTACCAAAACGATGTGCAAGTTCCCGATGACCACCTGACCAACAAAAAAAATGAGTGCTTGAACCCCTTCCCCCATTCCGGATTGCAGCTTGGCTTGCGGGATGTCACTCACATGGTGCTTCCGCGGGATTGCGACGAAAAACGCGACTATCACTGAAGCCGACATCGCGCCAACAACCCCGGGAACACCATAGCCAGCGGTGATTAAAATTATGGTGCCGATGAGCTTGACTACGACTTCAAGAACATAATTGACCGCCAGCGGGCCGAAATCATACGTACCCTGCATGAAGCCGCGCCGGGTCCCAAGCGGAATATAGAAAACGATACCGATGGCGAGAATCTGAATCAGAAGAGGTGACGGCAGATTCAGGTAATGGGAGACGCCAGGGCTGCCGAGCGCAAGCAGTAAGCCAAGTCCCAGTCCTGCCATCCACGACCGTCGGTGCAGCAGATGATAAATCGCGATTCGGTCAGCCTTCGACTCGCTGCGGGCAACAAATTTTGAGCACAACAACTGGAATGCAAGCGTCGCACACGACAGCAACATGAGAATTGTGTAAACGACGCTGACGTGCCCAAAATTATCGGCTCCCAACGCGTGGGCAATGGCAAAGTTGTAGATCAGGTTAATGAGCGAGACCAGCACTGAGCTCAGCAGCATGGTGGCGCTGCCGCTCAGAACCCGGAGGCGCAACTCGCGAATTGTCGAGTGCTTTGAAGACGGTGTTTCCGGCGCGGGCGCCAATGCTGCTGCCGCTTCTATTGCTTCATCAGCCATTGTTTAAAGTCCCCGAGGCCGGAATGCTGCGAGGCGTCCATCAGAAAACATTGAAATGTATGATGGGAAGAAAGGTGTTCCGGTTTCTCCCGTTAAAGTCGTAAAAGCTTTGTTGCTGAATGCCGAATGAAATCCGGAGCGGATAGGTCACGGGAACCTCTCCAATCCCATCTTGTAGCGGCCGCTGCAGGCTTTTTGTATACGAGACCAGAACTTCATTTGTGACGTTGTTGTAGGCGGAAAATCCTTGCCCTTTTGACCATGTACCATCCGCGTGAACTGCCCAGTGCGAAACCAACGGTTTGTAATCCAGGCGGAATCCGGGACGTATCGCTTCAGCGATCGCATAATCGTTGTCCTGTACGCGCCAGGAACGTAGATATTCGCCGAGCAGGGCCGCGGTCCAGGACGAGCCGAATTTTCGTTGCACGCCAACGTAACTGTCGGTTGTGTAGTATTCGCGAATGAGCGGCCGGAATAGAATATCTCGGACCTCGTACCCCGTGAGCAAGGCAGTCTTTGCCCAAGGGCGTCCGACTTGAAACTCGATAGTGCCCGCTGCATCGCGAGAGTGCAGGTTCAATTCCGTAAACGGCCCAGCTTCGCGGATGGCAGTTCCATTGATCGAAACCCAATTCCCGAACGCACCGGTATAGACGTATAGAAATTGCCGGAAAAGATCCTGATTCATTTCGAGCGGAGAGGCCGAATCTCGACGGATAGTGAATTGCACGCCCGGGTTCAGGCTGATGGCTGTACCAAATAGATGAACGATCGGGCTGATGCCGGTACTAAAACTCGTGTCGTAAGTATTGCGGTACTGAATTAACAGCTCATTTGGAAACGAGACCTGACCGCGTGCATTGCGTTCTTCGAACAGGCCCGTGATCGCCGGCCAGCCTTTGAAATTCAGTTTGTAATGCGCAATCCCCAGAGTTTCTACGGTCGATCGAGGGGGAGGCAGGAGAGTAGAATCCGGTGCCAAGCCCCGGATTCGCGCGTCGAGCTGGTAGATGTTGATGTCCTCGAAAACTGGGTGAAAAAGAAGCTCAGGCGCCGCATTAACCTGCTCCGTCACTTGCCGGCCTTCTTGTTCCGCCAAGCGCAACTCTGTCGCGCGGGTGTAATCGTTGCCCGACATTACGTCATTCGCCCGCGCAAACATGCTCAAGGCGTGGGTATCGTCATGCTCCTGCTGATACGCGCTTGCCAGCGCAACCATGTATTCGTAATCCTGTGAAGCATCCGGATCATTTCCCACAGCACGAAGCAGCGTCATAGCGCTTTGCGTCTGACCGAGAGCAAGATCAGCATTGGCGAGACCGAGATAAACAGACTCCTGGTCTGCACCTTCGGCCTGCGCTCTTTGAAAGAATTTTTTTCCTAAGTCAAACTGATTAATCGAGACCAGCACTTGTCCGGCTTCGACCAAGTTCTCGGCCGTCACCGCATTGGCTTCGCCAACACGAGACTCAGCCATCGCGAACGCAACTTGATCCTGTGCATCGCCGTGGTGCCCGGCTTGAGCGAACAACCGCGCAAGCGCCAAACGGACTTCGACACGGTCTGCTCCGGGGGCATCCAGCGCACGAGAGTAGCGCTTCATCGCGCCTTGGTTGTCTCCCATAATCAGCAGAGCTTCGCCAGTTGCCATGAGAACTTTGACGTCCTCGCCACGCTTCTCCGCATCGGCGATGGCTTTATAGGCATTGTCCTTTTGTCGAAGTTGCGCATAATCACGCGCCATCGCCCCATATAGCATCGCGTCAGTAGTTTTCACCCCGGTTGTGCTGGTGGTAACTCTAACTCCCGTTCGAAGGACATCGAGAGAATCGCTATAGCGATGCAGACGGTACAGTGCTTCAGCAAGCTCCAGGTAGACATCTGGATTATTAGGCGCAAGCTTGAGAGCAGCGCGATATTCCACTTCAGCCTTACGGAAAATCATTTGTTGGCGATATGCTTCCGCGCGCGCAAGGTGAATCGGCGCCGAATCCGGCAGGGTTGCGGCAGCCAAATCCGCTTCGCGGAGCGCCGGCTTCGAGCGGTTTAATTGCAGGTTAGCAAACGCCAACCCGAGATGAGCCTCCCCGTAGTTTGATCGAATTTTCAGCGCCGCTTCGAAATCCTGGATCGCCTTGCTCGCTTCGCGCAGGTCATTGCGAACGAATCCGCGATTCATGTAAGCCGTAGCGTCATTCGGGTCGATGGCGAGCGAGCGGCTGAAATCTTCTTCGGCTTCACGCGGATGTCCGGTGTGCGCGTTTACGTAACCCGCGATCAGTGGCAAATCGCGATCATGCGGCCTCGAGGCCTCAAAGCGGGCCACAATCTTGCCTGCGTCTTCAAAGCGATTCAGGAAGAGCAGATCGTAACCGAGATAGTCCGGCGCTTCCGCATCATTCGGCAGTTTCTCAACCACCTTGTAGCCCAGGTCCGCGGCTTCCTGATAATTTCCCGTAAATGTCAGGTAGCGCATGCGCTCGCGCATGACCTGGGGATTGTTGTTGATGGCTTCGTTCGTGGCTGCGCGTTCCACCCAAGTCTTTGCGACCGGCAGACTGTGACCCGGACTTTCGAGCGCCGAGTTTATGCCTTCTGCTACCACCAACGCATTGTTGGGAGCGAGCTGATGCGCTTTCTCATAGTCCGCTTGCGCGCGGTCATATTGCCTGTTTGAGGTGTACAGATCGCCCAGTGCGAAATACGGTACGTAATCCTGCGGATATAACTCAGCAAGCTTCAGGAAATACTTCTCCGCGTCCACCGGATCCTTCATGTCACGGGAGAGATAACCGAGCGCGGTGAGCGCCGCGTGATTATTCGGATCCATCTGCAATGACTGCTTGTAGAGCGCCAAAGCATCCTGTTCCCGTCCGATCTTCCAGAGCAGGTTCGCGTAGTTAAGGCTGATGTTCACGTTCCGCGGCGCCAGCGTCATCGCTTCTTTCAGATCACGCTCCGCCGACGCTGGATCATTGAATCCCTCTTCAACCAGCGCTCGCAGCCGGAGATAATCAGGCCGCGTCGCAGGATCAGTTCCGGGAACCTTGTTAAGAGCATCGCGCGCGGACGCTAATTCTTTTTGGGCCAAAGCATCCTGATCTACTCGGCGATAGATTTCCGCCAAGCTCAAGTGCAACGAAACCGGATACAGCGGGCCTTCCTGCGGCACCTCAGGGGCGTTTTGAATCGCCATCTGATATTCGCTGATGGCCTGATCGTTATGGTCCTCGACGCTGTACATCTCTGCGCGGATAGCATGCAGACGGTAGTTGTTGGGATCGCTTGACTCCGCTCTCTTGAGAAAATTGGAAGCCTGCTCGAAACTGCCCACATTCACTAACGCCTGCGCGGCGCTCAGTTGCAGTGCCTGGTCCTTCGGGTGACGGTTTGCGGCTAATGTGTAGGTATCCGCTGCTTCTTTTTTCTTTCCCGCCAGACTGTATGTATAGCCAAGTTCGCCAAGCGCATCCTTGTCATGCTGCACCGCTCTCTGCAAAGCGGCAATCGCTTCATCGAATTTTCCGGTATCCCGATAATAAGCGCCGACGGCCCGCAACACGTTTGGATCATTCGGACCGCGGCTCAGCGCTTTCTCAAGATACTGCTTAGAACCATCCGGTTGATTGAGTTTTTGATAGGCACGTGCAATGAGTAAGGCCGTTCGGGCGTTCGGCTGAAGGGCATCAGCCCGCTTCAACAGATCAAGTGCGGTATTTGGATCTGTATCCAACGCGAGTTCGCCCGATAGCTGCAGGTCGGTCGCGCTCTTCGGATTGGCGGCCAAAACCTTTTTCAGGAGGTCCTGGGCTTGGTTCGTTTGGCCCATCTTGGCATAGGTTTGCGCCTCGCCCGAAAGACCTGCGATTGAGGAAGGCTTCAGTTCCAGCCCTCGCTTATAGCCCTGGAGAGATAGGTTGTAATCTCCTCCAAGTCGAGCGGCGTATCCCAAGAGGAACCACAAATCGGCATTTTGCGGTGCCGAGTGTGCAGCACGATTGGCAGACGCTATGGCTGATTTGTAGTCACCTTTTTGCAGTGCCTGGTCCACTGCGCGTGCTTCGCGGGCTGTTTCAATACCCGATCCCCAACCGATTGTATTGTTTGTGTTTGCCGGTTCGGACTTTTCTTTCTTTCCTTTTGACTGAGCGGACTTGGGCGATGGACTGACTTCAAAGGTCTGCGCAAGGCAATGAACCATTCCGATTGTCAAAAAGAACGCGACGGCAATGAAGAGATTTTTTCCGCGCATGGGTGCAGTGTTGAGCGCCGCAATTTTTGACTACTGGTCCCGAATGTTTGCTCGCGCTCGAACGCTCAGATGCGTTGCAAGTAGCAGCGGTTGGATTCAGAGAGGCACCTGCCGAGAGCTAAAATCCACAGCCCACAAGTACTTGGCTCCATTCCGGGGTGTTTGCACACTAGCAAACCTTAGAGGTTCTAGGTGAATCAAAGCGGGTGCTCACAATTTTGCGGGGAGGAAAAAACTACCGTGGAAACGAGCTATTTCTCGCGGCCAATTCCATTGCGAGTGACATTGTTGCTCGCCTTAGCGATTCACGGCCCATTACTGGCCTTGCAGTTGCCGCTCACGAATTCCTACGACGCTAACTTCCACGTTTTCTTTGCCTCGCACTATGCTCACAGTTGGTTTAATCCGTGGAACCCGAAATGGTTCGCCGGATTCTCGCAGGCGACGTATCCGCCGCTGTCGCATCAGTGGATCGCTCTACTTTCTTTCGTGTTTGGATTGCACGCCGCCTACCTGCTGGTGCAGATGGTCGCGATCCTGCTTATTCCGGTCGGAGTCTATCGTTACGCACGGCTGTGGGTTGACGAGCGTGCCAGCAGTTACGCAGCGTTCTTTAGCGTATTCATCGGAGCGTTGGCATTTCTGGTTTACTCAGCCGGACAGTTGCCGACCACGCTCTCCGCTCCCCTTTATCTGCTCGCGATTCCGTACTTCTACGACTGGTCGCGTTCGGCAGACGGTCGCGCTTTACTTAAGGGAGTTGTGCTGACCCTTGCGGCCGGCGCAGTGCACCACGTCACCCTGATATTCGGTTCGCTGCTGTTTGCAATTCCAGTCCTTTGGCTTGCGGTGGTCGATCGCGAGGAACGCAAAGCCGGAGCAGTGCTGATTCGCGGCATTCTCTTCGGTGTTGTTGCTGCCGTGGGCCTCGGGATCGTGCTGCTTCCTTACTGGATTTCCATTATCAAGCACCCGATCCAGCAAATCCCAATTCCGCACGCGAGTCGTTCAGATCTCTTGCTGAACATCACTTACCTGACGAACTATTTCTTCGTTCCATATGGAATGCTGGTGGTCGCCCTCCCATTCATTGCAAAGTATGGTGCGGCGAACCGGCGGCTCCGGCCGCTGCTCATCGGCTTTTGGGTGACCTTTATCTTCGGACTCGGCGGCACCACCCCAATACCTAAGTGGGTACTGGGACGCGCATTTGAAATTCTCACATTCGAGCGCTTCACACTGTCTGCGGCAATCATGGCGTTGCCCATCATTGGCCTGATGGCTGAACATTGGATCGACCGCAGGGGACGAAAAGCAGCGCTGGGCCTGGCTTTCGCGTCAGTCATTACCGTGGTACTCCCTCTTGGCTGGATTGCGATTAGCCCCTTCCATGCCGATGCAGATCTTAACGTTGATTCAGTCGATAGCTTTTTAAATCGCGACGGGCACGACCGTTATCGGTACCTTACGCTCGGTTTCGGCAACGCCCTTCCCAAGGTTTCTACCTACACAGACGCCAATAGCGTGGACGGCGAATATAACTCCGCTCGATTGCTGCCTGAGTTCACGCACTATGGCACAGCGCAGTTGACGAGCGCGAAATATTTCGGCACCGCAGGAATGGAAGCCTTGCGCATGATGCTGCGGCACGCCGCCCACTACGGATTGAAGTACATTTTTGTTCACGACCCGTACTACGAACCGTTGGTGACTTTCGCGGGGTGGCAGAAGGTTGAAAGCTATGACAACGGGAGCATTACAGTGTGGTCGCGTGAGGACATTCCGCCGGCGCGGCCGATTCCCTCTGACGCAATGCCCACTGCGCTCGAAGGGCTGCTTTGGGGAACGTTGCCGATGGCAAGCAGCATTCTTGCCATTCTGTTTGCGTTCATGATCCCAGACCGTACTAGGGTCCGTAGTGACATCGTCCTTCCGTTCCCCACCCACGACGAGGAACACGATCTGGTTCGGGAGGCTAAGTAAATGAAGACGACTCTTCCAATCGTCATCGGCGTGGTCACGCTGGTTTTGATCGTAATCTCATGGTTTCAATCAGGTGGAGTGGAACGCAGAGAGATGTCAGCCGCAAACACGCCGGACCAGGCGGTGCGGCTGATGCTCTCGCAGATTCAGGCTCACAATTTCAATGCCGCTTACGCGCGTCTTGAGAACCGCAGTGATGTTGATAAAGAGACCTTCGTTCGCGAATTCACAGGCAGCTACGGCAGCCTCCTCACTTACGCCTCGCTTGAGAACTTTGACGTCTGGGGACTGCACACTGGGGATCAGGAATCAACCGTTCGGGCGAAACTGCACTACTCAACCCCGGTAGGACCACTTGATGACACTCGCGATTTGAAAGTTGAGAAAAGCGGGGACACATGGAAAGTGTTCTGGCCGGTTAACAATGCCACGAAATTGCCCCCACAAGTGATCCCGGTGAACTACCTCCGTTGGGACGTGATAAACCGAGGAGCCGGTGATGAATGGGGTGTACAAAACGTCGACTCGCCGCAAGTGCGAATTCTTTCGATGAACGCCATTCAGCGGCCGGACAGCGTGGTGCTGGTTGGCGAAGTTGTGAACGAAGATTCTGTGCCTGCATTTGTGAATATTGGAGCGACCCTACTTGACGCTCAGGGAAAGGAAATTGCCCAGGAAAGCAGCTTTGACAAAATCGCCCACACGTTGCTGCCGAAACAAGTGTCGCCTTACCGCATAGATTTTCCGAACATGCGGAAGGAGAGAATTAAGAGCGTGCGGATGGACGCGAAGGCGTTGCTCGTGGCGGCCAGTGCCGATCCGGTAATCGAAGTCGATCACCAAAAACTGGAAACTGATCCTCTTGGAAAAAAGATCCTAAGCGGCGAATTGACTGACGAGAGCGGGCAAGTCGTAGATATCCCGCATGTGATTGCCGCGTTTTATGACAGCAACGGGAAAGTCATCTGGGTTTCTGATGGCTACGTCGCACAACCATTATTGCCGCAAGTCGCTGTGCCGTTTGCGGTCGACCTGCCGCCCGACGTCGCCAATAACGTTCAAAGCTATCGTGTGATTGTGAACCATTACGACAGGGCTACATAGACATGCGAGTGCTATTTACAACAGCTTTGATCGGCTTGGCTGTAAGCGCAGCAGCCTCGGATATTCATCCACCAGCCCGGGTCACGGCGGGAACTTCGATTTCCATTTCCACCAGCGGGTCGGGCGATGCGACGTTTTATCTGATCGGGCCGGACATTACCGCTAAAAAGAAAGTCCAAGCTGGCAGCGAGATTCAAGTCGACTCCGACCAGACAGAACACGCGGGTCAATATCTTGCGATATTGTGCGCTTCTGACGGTTGCACGTCGGCGAACTTCTTCGTACAGCCCGCAGCCGCGAACAAGCTGAGCTTTCTCGTTCATCCCTCGCGCATTCCGGTCGGCATGCCGGATGCAATCAGCGCCGTCGCATTCGTTCGCGACAACTTCGAAAACATGGTTTTAAAGCCGGAACCCGTAACATTCAGCATCATGCCAAAGGGCGAGAAGGCCGTTTCGGCGCAACGTCCGTCAGAAAATGGCATCGCGTGGGTTCGACTCACATCCGCCAAGAAAGAGGGCCCAACAAAACTTGGCGCTTCAATCGGTCACGCCGATGAAATTCGGGTGGTGCAACAAGTCGCCGCAGACGCCTGCAATTTACGAATTAAGGCCAGCCGCGACAAGCATGGCTTGCTTATCGAAACCGACCCTGTCCATGACTGTTCCGGTAATGCCGTACCTGACGGTACCATTGTGAGCTTTACCGCAAATGACTCTGCCGGCAAATCGACTGTGGATGTGCCCATTAAGCGCGGGGTAGCCAAGGTTGAAATGCCGGTTGAAGGCCGCGCGAAAATCACAGTTGCGTCCGGCGTGGTCACAGGAAATGAACTCGAGGTAGCGGGACAATGAGAACGACTGTACTTCGTTATATCTCGATTCTTCTCGCGGTAGCAGTCCTTGTGCTTGGCGTGGTTGCATATCACTTGCGCGCCACTGCTGATGATGAACTGCCGCACGTGGAGCTTAACACCGACAACATCGGTCCGCGCCCGATCGAGGACCTTACCAGCAAGAGCGTCCCTCGCGACTACGCTCTCGCATGGCAAACCATGGAGCAAGCGGTCACAGAAAACAATCCGGGCCTGCTGGACGCCTATTTCACCGGACTCGCCAAACAGGATCTGATTCAGCGCGTGAACTCACAAATTCAATCTGGTCTACACACGCGCTATACCGATCGCGGGCACAAGCTTGATACGATCTTCTACTCGCCATCGGGCGACGCAATGGAATTACGCGACCACGCACAACTCGATATGCAGGTTCTCGACGGCAGCAAGGTCATTTATGACGAGCCCATCACCGCCGATTACATGGTTCTGATGACACCGGGAGCGGACCGCTGGCTCGTTCGTCAAATTCAGGCAACCGACGGGAAGAAACCGTAGTGAGTCTTTAAGCAGCCACTCAGAGCTGTTGCTCCGCATCAAAATGAAGGAAAGACTTCCAAATATGCGAGGTTTCTATGTGATTGTTTGGCTGGTGATCGCAATTTTTCTAATCACCAGTGGCTGCTCGCATAATGCCGTGAAACCATCCTCAGAACTGAGAAGTATTCAGGAGTCCTCGCGCATCCTCGCCGATTATCAGCCCTGGTTCGGGTCTCCTGATCACATCAACGTTGGGTATTCAACGCTCGATCCGAATGTGTTACGCAAGCAGGTTCAAAAAGCGAAAGAGATGGGTATTTACGCCTTCGCGGTGGATTGGTACGGCGATCGGCGGCCGTTTGAAGACAAGAGTTATGCCCTGATGCAGCAGGTTTCAGCCGACAATAGCTTCCATATCTGTCTGATGTACGACGAAACAGAAGAAGATAATGGGCAAGCCACCGACGAAGCACTCGAAGCATTCGATAAGGCGTACCGCTCCTATATCGGACCCAACGCCCCTGGACACGAGGCCTATGTGACATATCAAGGGCGACCGCTCATTTTTGTTTTCCCAAAGCGCGGCAATACCGATTGGGACCGCATTCGACAAGCAGTAAATCAGTGGGACCATCCCCCGATTTTGATCTACAAGGATGAGCCTCCCGCCAAATATGCAAACGACTTCGATGGTTATTACGCGTGGATTCATCCGAGTCACGGTTGGAAAGCCGATGGCAGCGATTGGGGCAAGGAATATCTAGAGACTTTTTATAAAAAAATGGAAGACCGTCCCGGGAAAATCGTTGTTGGAACCATCTGGCCGGGCTTTAACGACACTCGTGCCTCATGGAGCCTCAACCGTCACATGGGACGGCGCTGTGGCGAAACCTTTGAAGATACGCTGAAGGTCTTTCATCAATATGACGATCCCGAGCATCCGATGCCGTTCTTGCTCATCGCCACCTGGAACGACTACGAAGAAGGGACACAGATTGAAACCGGCGTTTCTGATTGCAAAGGGCAGAACCAGCTCGCGCAGCAGCAGTTACAGCAGCAGCCCCGGCCTTGACCAACCTACAAGGCGCAGCTCACATCGAATTAGTCCGGTCCTCGGGCAGGAGTCCGCTCATGAACAGTGTTTCCTCGCGCAACCAGCTGTACATGGATTTGCTCTCAAAGCTGATGTTTCAAGGCTATACGTCGGATTTTCGAACCGTTTGCACAAACCTGGACAATCTCGATCCAGAGCTCGAACAAATATTCGGCATGAGCGAAGACCATTTTCGCGAGTTCCTGGAGCTCGCTGAAACGCACCATGTCACGGTGCGCGCTTTGCGGGTTGTGGAAAAAGCTGCAGTTGATCGGCAAAGGCCTCGGCTTATCGACTGGTGCCGCGAGACAATCGAAACCGAATCCGCGCGAATCTTAAGTGCGGTCGAATGGCTTCGGGTAATTGTGCACACATTGCAGGATTCCGGCTGTCAGGCAGTCGTTATCAAGTCTCTTGATCATTGGCCGGACCTGGGCTCCGACCTTGACCTGTACACCAGCGGCTCTCCTGAGCGTGTCGTGCAGATCATGCAACAGAAATTGCAGGCAGAACTCGAGCCGAGAAGTTGGGGAGACAAGCTGGCCAACAAGTGGAATTTCCAGGTACCCGGATTGAAAGAACTCATCGAGATCCACGTGCGCTACCTCGGGCAAACCGGAGAACAAAAGCTCATGGCGCAGCGCGTCATCGAGCGCAGTGTCTGGAAGGAAATCAATGGACGCGACTTCCCTGTGCCTGCTCCTGAAGAACGAGTTCTAATCTCCACGTTGCAACGCATGTACCGGCATTTCTACTTCCGGCTGTGCGACATGGCAGATTTCGCCATTTTGCTTGCGAACGGCAATGTAAATTTCAGCGAATTGCGCCGAGGCGCTGAACTTGGCGGCATTTGGCCCGGCGTTGCGAGCTTTCTGGTAATCGTGGCGAATTACGTGAATGGGTTCGGAGCATCTGTTACCTTGCCTCGCGACATTGTTCAGGCAGCACGCGCGTCTGATCTGAACGTGCAATTCCGGGGAAATTTCCTCCGGGTTCCGATGAAACCTGCCGCTGGCCTCTACGGTTCACAACTGCTCAGCGCGGGACGCCACGGCGACTTGCGTGCCATTTCCCGGCTTCCCTTGTTGCCCCCGCTCGCCGTATCGGCGTTGGTGGCGTTTCGGCTGACAGGTAGCGACAAGGGAGTCTGGTAAGTCGCTTCCCTAGCCCTCCTACAGAAAACACCGGATGGCGGCATCTCGGCAATCACTGTAAGCTATTGATTACGAGGTAGTTGCAAAATGGCGTAGGTTCGCCTTCGGCCCGGTCCCAGGGAAAACAATGAGAATTGCTCAAGTCGCGCCGCTTTACGAGAGTGTCCCCCCAAAACTTTACGGTGGAACGGAGCGGGTCGTCTCCTGGTTGACCGAGGAGCTTGTAAGTCTTGGTCACGACGTAACGTTGTTCGCAAGCGGCGATTCTATGACCACTGCCAAGCTCGTGCCGGTCTGCAGGGAGTCTCTACGCCTTTCACCCGAATCGATCGACCATATGGCGCATCACTTTGTGCTTATGGAAAAGGTTTTGAGCTACAAGGATGACTTCGACCTGATTCATTTTCATGTGGATTACATCCATTACCCGCTCAGCCGGCGGGAACGTTACACCCACGTGACTACGCTGCATGGTCGCTTGGATATCCCTGACCTTGTCCCGCTTTATGAGGTCTACAACGATGTTCCGGTGATTTCTATTTCTACGTCGCAGCGCGAGCCTCTACCTCGTCTCAATTGGCAAGGTACAGTTCATCACGGTTTGCCGTTCGACAACTACAAGTTTCATGGCAATCGTGGTAAATACCTTGCTTTCCTGGGAAGGACCTCTCCAGAGAAGGGACTCGATCGGGCGATAGAAATAGCAAGAGCAGCGGGCGTGCCACTGAAAATCGCGGCAAAGGTTGACAAGGCCGATCAGGAGTATTTCGAAACTGTGATCCAGCCGTTGCTCAAAGATGACGGAATTGAGTTCGTTGGAGAAATCGGATATCCGGAGAAAGATGAGTTCCTCGGGAATGCCGCAGCATTGTTGTTCCCCATCGCGTGGCCAGAGCCGTTTGGCATTGTGATGATTGAGTCAATGGCTTGCGGGACGCCGGTTATTGCATATCCATTTGGGTCGGTTCCCGAAGTTGTGGCTGACGGTCTTACCGGCTTTCTGGTTTGTGATGTCGCAGCGGCCGTCGAAGCTATTGGCCATCTCGACCGCCTCGATCGAAGAAAAATCAGGAAGTACTTTGAGCAACACTTCACTTCCCAGCGCATGGCGTTAGACTACGTAAAAATATATGAACGAATGGTGAGCCGGAAGAAGGTCCCGGTCACCGCTTCAAGTGGAGTTCTGAATTGGATGAAGCTACCCTCACCCAGCAGCAGTACTACATAGCAACAAAATCGGCGCCGACTGATGACCGGGCTCGCGTACTCAAATACGGTTCAATGTTCGCCGTGTTCGACCGCTTGGGCGATATCCATCGTCAAGGACTTGGCGAGCAAGGCATCTTTTATGAAGGCACGCGATATTTGTCGGAGCTATCGCTCCGTTTGTGGAACGAGCGACCTCTGCTACTGAGCTCGACGGTAGAGCCGAATAATTTTCTGTTCACTGCAGACCTTGCGAACCTTGACGTTTCCAAAGGCGATTCTGTTGCCATTCATCGCGGCACGATACACCTGCTTCGCTCCCGGTTTTTGTGGAGAGAAGCCGCCTATGAAGAACTCGAAGTTGTTAACTACGGAATGCAGGCGCTTCAGGTGCCACTCTCCATTTTGTTCGCCGCCGATTTCGCCGACATTTTCGAAGTGAGAGGGACGCCTCGCGAGCACAAGGGGTTGCAACTGCACGAGGGCAGTGGCGAAAACTGGATCATACTTGCCTACGAAGGGCTCGATGGAATAACCCGAAGAATGCGTATCCAGTCGGATCCTACCCCGCATACGCTCCTCGGCCCGGAAATGAGGTGGGACCTCGAACTAAAGCCGGGACAGCCCCATAAGTTCCATCTTTACATGGAATGCCAGAAAAATGGCTCGAGCAGGAGGGCGCTTTCCTACTCACAAGCTATGCGACGCGCGAATAGCGAAATGACTTCGTCGGCCCGACAGTTTCCTCAGATACACAGCTCCAATTCCAGGTTCAACGATTGGATGGCGCGTTCAGTGGCTGATGTGCAAATGATGACTATCGGCAACCGCGAGCGCAACTATCCTTACGCGGGTGTGCCGTGGTTCAGCACAGTTTTCGGGCGCGACGGTATCGTAACCGCGCTTCAGACACTTTGGATTGACCCCTCCATCGCAAAGGGCGTGCTGGAATTTCTCGCGGAAACGCAAGCGACTGAAGTCGATGAATCACGCGAAGCGGAGCCTGGAAAAATTCTTCATGAGCTGCGGCACGGTGAAATGGCCAATCTGGGAGAAATTCCGTTCGCACGCTATTACGGGAGTGTTGACGCCACTCCGCTGTTTATCATGCTTGCCGGCGAATATTACCTTCGCACCGGCAACAAAGAGGTGATTCAGCAACTCTGGCCAAACATTCACGCAGCCCTGGATTGGATCGACAACTACGGTGACATCGACGGAGATGGCTTCGTGGAATATGCGCCTCACGGCAACAAAGGCTTAGTACAGCAAGGATGGAAGGATTCAAACGACTCGGTGTTTCACGCTGACGGATCGCTCGCTGTCCCGCCGATTGCCCTCTGCGAGGTGCAAGGTTACGTTTATGCGGCCAAACGAGCCGCGTCGCAGTTGGCCGACGCACTCGGGAATCAGAGAGCCTGCACCGACCTGGAAGCGCAAGCAGCCTCATTGCGAGAAAAATTCGAGCACACCTTTTGGTGCGATGACTTGGGCGTGTACGCATTGGCCTTGGATGGTGGCAGGCATGAGCACAAACGGCTCTGCCGCGTGCGCACATCGAACGCTGGGCATGCCTTGTATACGGGCATCGCCAGCCCGGAGCACGCGCGAACGATTGCCCATGCGTTTGTAGAAAAGAATTTTTTTAGCGGTTGGGGAATACGTACCCTCGCCAGTGGCGAGGCTCGATACAACCCGCTCTCATATCATAATGGCTCGGTTTGGCCGCACGACAATTCCCTGATCGCGAGCGGCTTTGGCCGTTACGGATTCAGAAATCTGGCTGGGAAAATTATGCTCGGGCTGCTCGACGTCAGCGGCGTCATGGAACTGCACCGCCTGCCGGAACTTTTCTGCGGACTCGAACGTCGGGCCGGGGAAGGTCCGACGCTCTATCCGGTGGCTTGCTCCCCGCAGGCTTGGGCGGCAGCAGCCCCATTTTTATTAATCCAATCATGTTTAGGGTTAAGGATTGAGGGAGCGCGCAATCGCGTTGTTTTCGAACGGCCATGCTTGCCGGAAGGAATCCCGCAATTGTCAATTCGCGGACTGCGTGTCGGCAATGCCTCCGTAGACCTTTTCTTCGAGCGGCAGGCTGAAAACGTCCGAGTGCAAGTACTAGAAAAGCAAGGTGAAGTGGACGTTGTAGCAACACTTTAAAGAAAATCCAGCACTCCTAGTCTGCTTACCCTAATCCTCCTACAAAGTTACTGCGATCACCTGATAGAAGCGTTGTGAGCAGCCGCTTACATTTGAGTGAAGCGCATTCGGAGGCTTACATGACGAGAAGATCGGTGTTTCTCGCAGCCGTAATGGCTGTGGCCTCGCTTGGGGCAATGGCGCAGAGCAACAATCCGGCATCAACTCCGCAGAACAATACCGATAATAGCGCGCAGCGTACGGTGACGATTACTGGCTGTCTGAATTCATCAGCAACGGGAGTTTACACGCTGTCTGGCGCTCAAGGAGCGACCTATACATTGACGGGTAATACGGATTCGCTCCAGGGTCACACGGGTCAACAGATAGAAGTCACTGGGCAGCAAGCATTCGGATCGACAACTTCAAGTAGTGTGTCAGCTTCAGCCAATACTTCTTTGCCCATAGTTAACGTAGCCAAAACGCGTGTACTGGCAGATCATTGCCAACCGAATTCTGGGTCACAACCTGGCCCAACAGGTTCTAGCGCGTCGACAACTCACGGTTCTTCGCATGCTTCGGCAACCGCCACTGGCAATGCCAAGCTCCAAAATGTGACGCAAACCGAAGCACCGGCAGTTCCTAATGGGCAACTGCCGCAGACATCAACCATCCTTCCGCTTCTTGGTCTGATCGGGCTTGGATCACTGGTGGCAGGGTTCTTCGCACGTCGTTAGCTTCTATGCAGGTCCTCAGGACCAGCGGTATTCGGCGAGGACGCTTCGCTAAACTTCGCCCCCTGGTGATCCAACCAGCAAGGTGGCGAAGTAAGCAGGACTCCGGCAAACGTAAGCTGCTGGCCAGGAAGTTAGCCCCTAAGAGATTAATCTCCATCGCTCTCTTCGCGACGGGAGGAATTCTGTGCACATATGTCGCTGGAAGTTATACGTGGATGTATGCTGAACAAAAGAAGTTATTGCACGAATGGAAGACCCAGAAAGCAGCGAACGAGACCCTCACCAAACTTACGATTCCCCGCATTGGATTGAACGCCGTCGTCATCGAAGGAACTTCCCCGCATTCACTTCTGCTGGGCCCAGGACACATGAATGGATCGGCCATCCCTGGAAGTGCTGGCAACGCAGTGATTGCGGGACACCGAGACACGTTCTTCCGGCATGTGCATAGCCTCCATACTGGAGACAACATTTACATTCTGCGGGCCGGCAAAGACTTTCATTACGTCGTGGTAAAACGCAAGATCGTCGAACCCACCGATCTTTCAGTGCTCCGCCCCACCAAAGATGGAGAGCTGACGCTGATCACATGTTATCCGACACACGCCATTGGACCAGCTCCGGAGCGGCTCATCGTCGTTGCCAAGCTGACTGCCGGCGCTAATTGAGGCTGGCAATCCACACCTCATCTAAGTAGCCTTTTATCTTCAATTACATACTTCACTGGATAGAATCTCATTACTTGAGCCACTACGATTTACTCTGGAAACTAAAAAAAGAATTTGCCTTTGTTGGCACAAAAGAGGAGACCATGAAACGAAGCAGAGGAGCCGTAACAAGGTTTATTATGGCGCTCAGCGTCATGGTGATGTGTTTTGCCACCGTGAATTGGGCAGTAGCTCAAGATCAGCAAAATCAGACGGACGTTGAAAAGAGAATCAAGGCCGCTGCCGGTGTTCTCGACGAGATCATGGGTGTGAAAGACAAGGCGATTCCCGACAAAATTATGAGCGACGCAAAATGCGTAGCTGTGGTACCTAACATGGTGAAGCTAGCGATCGGTTTCGGTGGCAGCCATGGCAAAGGCGTCGCAACCTGCCGGACGGCGAGAGGCTGGAGCGCTCCCGCCCCTTTTACCATCACTGGCGGCAGCTGGGGTCTGCAGCTTGGCGGACAAGCAATTGATCTCGTCATGCTGGTCATGAATCAAAAAGGTATGGACGACCTGCTTTCCAGCAAATTCAAGATCGGTGGTGATGCCTCTGCGGCAGCGGGTCCCGTAGGACGCGAGGCGGCAGCTGATACTGACTGGAAAATGAAGGCCGAGATTCTGAGCTACTCGCGCGCACGTGGAGTCTTCGCAGGTGTTGACCTCAGCGGATCAAAAGTTTCTCAGGATCGCGATGAGACTCACATCCTCTACGGTAAGATGATTCCATTCGCAACCATTCTTAGTGGTAAAGTAGCTCCGCCTAACGGAAGCGAACCATTCCTGGCCGCAGTGCGAAAATATTCGATGCAATCGCGCGATCAAGGAAGTCTGAATACCTCTTCCGAAACAACTACTGCGAAGAAATAAAACCCCGATATCACTTAAAAAAAGCCAGGCTCATGTGCCTGGCTTTTTTGTTGGTTATGAATTTCACGCGAACTGCTTCACGGTCTTAGCAGTAACGGCTTTTTCAAATTCTATTGCTCGCCTTTGAGCACTGTGCTCAGCTAAGACCCGCTGTTGTGCACAGCTGCCAATCTTCCTCACCTCTGTTTCCGAAAAGTCGCTTAGAAAATGCACGACATCGGCGGACGACCGTGCAAGCAATATTTCGGTATCGGGTTCGAAGAATGTTTCGAGCCCAGGCCACTCGTCTGAGATGATTGTGCTCCCACATCCTGCGGCTTCGAACAGACGCACAGAAGGAGAATACCCCGCCTGAACCATCTCATTGCGCGTAAGGTTCAGCGTAAATAGAGAAGACGAATAAAAGTACGGATGAAATTCAGGCTCAAGGTGAATGATTCGCCGCACATTCTTAGGCCAAGGGAAATTAGCCGGATATTGTGGTCCAGCAAGCAGGAATTGCTTATTCGGCAGCGAGTGCGCAGGTCTGCAAAACAGCTCCTCGAGCTTCGGCTGGCGATCACGGGCGTACGTTCCCATGTAGCTCAAATCGCATGCGTAATGCGGATCGGCTTCGAAAAACCGGTATCGGTCCGGATCGAACGAGCAGTAGAGCGGAATCGCACGGGTGGCTCCGAATCGCGATTCAATTTCACGCAGCATGGGTCCGCCGGTAAAGCTGAAGTAAACATCGAACCCGGAAATTTGGTTCCGACCAAGATACTCGGCATCGCCGGCGCGCAGCTTTGAGATGGTTATCGGCGTGTCGATGTCGTAGAAGGTCTTTACCTCGGCACGGGAGTTAAGCATTTCGTCAATCGCATTCACTCCGTCGGGAAAAAAGGAGCCGACCATCGCCACGTCAGCCCCGTTCAGCTCACGGCGAAGCAGGTTCACAACATCGTCCCACCGCTCGTAAATGTGAACGCGGCAAAAGGGCGGTTCCGGCATGTCGCGATTGGACGCGTACCACTCCAGATCGCGCTCAAAAAATACGATTTCGTGTCCACGGGCGCTGAGAGCGCGCGCCAGGGCTCGAAACGTTGTAGCGTGGCCGTTTCCCCAGGATGAAGTGATCGAAAGTCCGCAGATGACGATCTTCAAGTTCTTCCCTCAAGCAACCGAATCGACGAGTGGCCCGACCATTTCAGATTTCGCCACGGTATCGCGAACAATCACATCGAATTGCTTTGCACGAAGCTCGTACGTATGCTCTCGCAGCGCGCGTTGGCGCATTGCTGCCCCAATCTCGCGCGCTTGTCCAACCGAGGTTTCTCTCAGCAAATGGACTATGTCCTCGGCAGTCTTGGCCACAAGAATTTCTCGCCCGACCTCGAAAAATATTTCCACCCCGGTCCAAGCGTCTGTGATGAGGCAAGCAGCTGCTCCCGCTGCTTCAAAAACACGTGTAGGCGGAGAGAATCCAACTCGCGCCATTGACTCGCGATTTATGTTGAGCACTATACGCGCTGAGCAATTAATTACGTTGTGATGCGCGG
Organism: Terriglobales bacterium; assembly: GCA_035651475.1. Lineage (GTDB taxonomy): Bacteria > Acidobacteriota > Terriglobia > Terriglobales > Acidobacteriaceae > Gp1-AA145. The sequence goes on from DASRFP010000026.1 coordinate 29,201, forward strand.
TACCCACGTGCCCGATCCAGCGCACATTCTTCGGCAGTGTTTTGCCGCCCCAGCCTTCGCCGCCTAGCAAAAACTCAAATTCCGAGGCCATTTCTGCGGCTGTTAGAAAAAACTGCTCAACACGTTGTTCTCGGTCGGGAAGCCGATTGCCGACAAACGCGAGATCGCAGCGGAACTCTTCTTGAGGAGCAACTGGATGATGCGTTTCCGAATCAAGTGCGTTATAGATCGGAAAGCAATTCCTCGCACCGAGCGCAGCGTAATCTTCTACAACTGGATCGCCGCCGCCATAAGTAAAGATGAAATCGTATTTAGGAATCAGCTCGCGAAACGGGTCACGTTGGTCGCTTTCAACTCGGGCCAGAGTCGCCGGGGCGTCCACATCCCAGAACGCAACCCGTGTACGAGATGAAGCACAATTCAATACTTCATGCTCCAACAGTTCATCATCGGCTCCGACCCCGCTGTGCTTAATGATGAGGTCGGAATTGCAGGCATCTGCCAGTACCTGCTCAAGACCGCCTGGCGTTTGATAAATAACGACGTTAGCGTACTCGATCTCCGAGCAGTCGCGGTTCTGCTGGCGCTTATAGATATCCGGTTCTGCAAAGGTAATCCGGTACCCTAGCTCATGCAGGTTCTTGTAAATCCCGCGATAGTAGGTCGCCGCGCCATTCCAATAACACGAAGTGATACTAGATCCGATGACATAGATTTTCATCAGTTCTCCAGTTCACGGCAGATTTCGATTAGCTGCTCTGCGCGATGCGCGCAGGTGTGCCGTGAGCGAATTGTTTCCAGACCATTAGAGGCGAGTTGCGCACAGGCAGCGGCGTCGTTTAATAACCGAGTGAGTTCGGTAACCATCGCCGCCCCATCAGGAACGCAGATGTAATCCTGGCCCGGACGGAATAATCCTTCACTATCAGTCCAAGGTGCGCACACCAGCGACGAGCCGCAGGCCAATGCCTCAAATACCCGGATGGTTGGAACTCCGCTTAAGCCATTCGCATAAAATCGCCGCGGAACATGCAAGCTAATTCGGCTACGTGCGTACATTTCCGGTGCGCGGAGGTTCGGAAGATACCCACGAAACTCGATACCCGCATTTGCTAGTTTCAGACGCGCAGTTTCCGGATACCGCACTCCGTGCACCGCGAACTTGCAGTCGCGAAAAGTCACCGCGGGACCGATCAGAAATTCCTCCAATTCCTTCGTGCGCTCTTCATCGCCCCAGTTTCCGATCCAGACGACATCGGTGTTTTTTGGAGCTTCTTGCGGGTGGAAGTGGGAAATATCCGCTGCTTCGTGAAACGTCCACACACGTTTAACGCCAAAACCATCGACATAAATTTTGCGGATCGCCTCACCGAACGCGAGCACGCCATCGAATTCCGCCAAGGGAAACCGAAGGACCTCGCTAGGGTTCGTGTACGCACGATGATGTGTATCGTGGAATAGCGCTTTGAAGCCCCATTTAGGTTTCAACGACAGAACACCGGCGACCAGCTCAGGCGAATTCCATTCGTGAAGAATCACTACGTCTGCGCCTTGCAACTCGGCCGCAAGAAACTCCTTTAAACCAACGTTGATGGCATAGAAGCGAACGTCAAGTGAGGGAAAGGCCTGCTTGAACTCAGTCGTGGCGCCCGCCACGGCGTCAGGCGCTTCGGCGGAGAGATTTTGCATCGACCATCCATTAAGTTCTTCGTAGCAGCGCACCTCATTCCCCTGCTTGATCAATTCGCTCGCGAGTCCGCGCAAAAAGTGCGCGTTTCCGTGGTTCCAATCGGAGATCCACGAATGCGCAAAAATGCGGAAGCGAAGCTGTTGGGTCATCCAACCCTCGCGATGGACGCGATTTTCTCGTATGCGTGCTCGTATGCTTCTACCATTCGCGAAGAGGTGAATCTTTCCAGCGCAACTTCGTACGCGCGATCCGCATATCGCTGCCTTAGCTGAGAATCTGTTCGCAGCGCCGCAATCTTGTCGGCAAGATCTCCCGAATGATTTTTTGCAAAGAAGAAACCCGCCCCATCCCAGAGTTCGTGAAAAACGGGATTGTCATTCAGCACCAGCGCGCAATTAGAAAGCGCGGCTTCGAGGGGGGCCAGCCCAAAGGGTTCATACAGGGACGTTCCCGCGTAGATTCCAGCACGGGCGTACAGCTCCTGTAATTCATCTTGCGATCTGGGGCCGAGCAACTCCACGTTAGAGGGCACGCTTAAGCTTCGGACTCGGTCTTCCCTACCCGGCTCTCTTTCCCATCCGACTAGGCAGACGCGGGAGTCCTGCTGTCGGTCTAGTAGAAGTGAAATGTTCTTCGCCGGGTCCCACACACGGCCGACCGAGAGAACAAAATCCTCTTTGGGATGCGTGCAATGGAATAAAGCAGGATTCCTGCCATTGTTTATGACCAGGCCTGTGGTCGGTTTCAGGTAGTATTTCGAGACTTGTTCGAGCATCCAGCGAGAGGGCGCCACCACGATGTCGGCGCCGCCCACCCCCGCGGTGACAATCTGCCGGTAATTACGCATCCACGGCGTATCTTCCGGTTCGCATCCGTGAACTGCGACCCACCAACTCACGATGTCACTGTGGGCGACCACCACTTTCGGAATGTCAACATCGAGGTCGCCGTAGCAGTATTGGCTGAAGTGCAGCACATCGGGGGCAACTTCAGCAATCAGGAGCTCAAGATAACTCCGCGATTCCTCAATGTCCCGGCCTGAAACTTCCATCCATTCCAAGCGATATTCGGTTGGACGATAATCCAGACGCGGAAGAGTCTGCATCCACTTTGTTTGGTTGGGGTGTGGCAGCTTACCAAAACTAACAAGTGTGACGCGGTGCCCGGCACGCACAAGTCCGCCGACCAATTCTTGCGTATAAGTCCAGACCCCGCCGACCGCGTCGGACGTGATCAGAATGTGCATTCCAGCTCCTCGATGGAGATTGGCCGCTGATCCTGAATGTCGCTAAAACCCTTCTCCTTAAAGGCAGCCAAATAATGCTCATGCGCACGCTCCCAAGCGTAATCGTCAGGAGGCCCAAAGCGATGGAAGTAATCCGGTGTGCCGGGAAACGCGAACATCGGCACCGGCTCGCTCACCCAGACGCTGTTTCTGCGCAGGTTCTCCTGGAAGGCGCGTACCTCCCCGCGCTCATCGTGCTCCGTCAGGATCAGATTCGCCTGCACCCACGGAATGCGCTGCCGCGCATAGGTCAGAAGGTCCGTGATCCGATCAGTGGAGATGCGGCAATTCTTGTTCAGTTCGTCGCGTCCAGCATCGGTGATGGATTCAATTCCGCATTCCATCGAAATGCAGTGCGCCGCACCAAGCAGATCGAGGGATTGCTCGTCCCATAAATCAATTCGCGTTTGTAAACCGATCGTGATGTTTCGCTTCGCGAGCTCTTGCAGAAGATGGCGAACCGGCTTTCCTACGCCGAAGATTTCATCGATCCAGTAGATATAATCGACACCGCGGGAAATCAGCGTGTCTACTTCCTGGAGAACTGCGTCGACATTTCGTTCGCGAAATTTATTTCTGAACAGAGTCTTATTGCAGAAGGTGCATGCCCATGGACAGCCGCGAGCGAATTCCAGTTCAGCCCCCCGACCAGAGCCATGAAACACATGATGCCGGTGCGAATGCAATTCAATCGGGTAATTTTCGAAATCGAGGGCACCGAGTTGTTTCATGTCGGTCACACCGAGACCAGCTGAAAGATGAATTCCCGATTCATCGCGCCAGCAGCAGCCCTCGATTTCCGACCACGATTTAGAGGCAAGCTGCGGAATGGTCTGGTCGGGCTCACCCCGCATCGCAACGTCACAGTTCAGTTTCCGTAGTGTCGGCGCCGGAGTAGCCGAAGGATGGGGCCCAATCGCGACCTTCACAGCACGACCTCCAAGCTCCGCAAACCACTTTTGCGGAACCCGCAATTCGGGCGGCGGGCAACGCCAGAACAAATACGATGGAGCAGTCGGAATAACCAAAAAATCCGGATTGAATGCATCAAGGCGCTCTTTCACCTGTGATGTGCCAAGCTGTTGCACTTGAGCATCGATCAATATCGGCTCGTGCCCGGCCTCTTTGATTTGATCGAAGGCAAACAACAATTCGAGCGGATAATGCGGATCTTGGCAGCCGAAATAGGTGGATCCCTCAAATGTCCAAGCCGGATTGACGAAAGCAAATTTCACGAAGCGGCCTCCGGAACGGGGGTGAGTTGGGCCGGCGTGCTCGCAATCACAGGGGCTTCCATCGGTAACTCCTGCTGCTCCTTCCACCAGCTCCAAATCATCTGCAGATTTTGGCGCACGCTGATTTTCGGTTTCCATCCCGTGTGTTTACTCAGTTTTTCGAAATCCGTTACGTAAAAGAGTTGATCTCCGGGCCGCGGCCGTTGCATCGTGTAGCGCACCTGAGTGCCCGTAACCTGCTCGATCATTTCTATGACTTCCAGAAGCGAGACGGAATTCTGGATTCCTCCGCCTACGTTGTAAATTTGTCCCGCAGTCTTCTCCATTTGCGCCCGCACCTTTTCAAACGCAAGCACAAGATCTTTCACCGAAAGCACATCGCGCACCTGCCGCCCATCGCCGTAAATCGTGAGCGGCTTTCCTTCTAATGCCGAGTAAAGGAAATGCGCAACCCAGCCCTGGTCCTCGTTACCGAATTGCTGCGGACCAGCAATGCACGACATGCGGAACACAACCGTGGGCAGCGCAAACATGCGACTGTAGTCATGAACGTATTGATCCGCTGTCCCTTTCGAGCATCCGTAGGGAGAATACAAATCGAGCGGCTGTGATTCGTTCACGCCGGTTTCATCAAGAGCACAATAGCGCTTGCCAGTTAGAACCAGTTGTTTCGATGCAAGATTTCCATAAACTTTGTTGGTTGAGGTAAACAGGATGAAAGGCTGACGCCCACTTTTGCGCGCCGCCTCAAGGATATTCAGAGTTCCAAGAGCATTTATTTCGAAATCGTTTCGAGGATCTGCAACCGAACTCGTCACCGCAACCTGAGCCGCGAACTGATAAATTTCGCCGGAGTTCTGCACGGCTTTCTGGACGAGCCCGGCGTCACGTATGTCCCCGATCGTGATCTTCAGGCGTTCTGAATCTTTGCACTCCCGCCGAAGCCACTCCAGGTTATGGTGAACGCCACGACGTGAAAGGTTGTCAAAAATGTGAATACGCGCATCCGTGGTCTTCAACAGATGATGCGCCCAATTCGAACCAATGAATCCTGCTCCCCCGAAGATGAGGACAGAACGGAACGATAGCAGCTTTTTCATCTCTTCCTCATTACAGACGTGTCCGGATGGGCACGACTGTGCTATGCAAGCGCAAAGGTTTCAGGCAACGAGCCCGTGAGCAGTCAACCGCTCCATGGCTTCGTCCACATGATCGCTGGCCTGTTGCGATTCAAGCCAAGCCACCAACTCCTCAACTCCTTCCTTCAGCCGCGTTTTCGGCTGATAGCCCAGGAGCTGTGTGGCCAAAGAAATATCTCCGAAGCAGTGCCGGATATCTCCGGCGCGATACTTTCCAGTGATCTCGAGCGGCATATCCAAATTCAGTGCTCCCTCAAGCTCGACGGCAACTTCGCGGATTGTGATTGGCTGACCAGAGCCGATGTTTACCGCTTTTCCGTCGGCGCCGGAATTCTCCATGGCCAGCAGGTTCGCCTGAGCGATATCGTGGACGCTGACGAAGTCCCGCATCTGTTGGCCGTCTTCGAAGACGATCGGCGCCTTTCGGTTCATCAATCTTGAAGCGAAGATCGCGGCAACGCCGGTGTAAGGATTCGAGAGCGACTGACGAGTACCGTAAATGTTGAAGTAACGCAATGCCACTGCCGGAATTCCATAAGTCCGCCCGAACAGCAACGTCATCTCTTCCTGGTCTTTTTTCGAAAGCGCATAGATAGAGGTGCACTGCAAAGGTTTGTCTTCCCTCGTCGGAACAGGAACCAACGCCTGCTGGCACTTGGGGCACAGTGTCTCCCACTGCTTTGACTTCATTTGCTCGAGCGAACGCGGTGAAGGCGCGACTTCGCCACAATCCGAGCACAAATACTTCCCTTCTCCATAAATCGACATGGAGGAAGCAACCACGATCTTCTCGGGGTTGGAGTGTGTATCGAGAATCGCTTGCAGCAGGTTCGCCGTCCCCAAGTTGTTTATTGCCGTGTACTCGGCAATCTCGTACATTGATTGCCCAACCCCCACGGCCGCAGCTAAATGGAAAATGACATCGACGTCTCTGACTGCTTTGTCGACCTGGCTTTTATTGCGCAAGTCGCCGAGCACAAACTCGGCCTCTTTCGCTATATATGAGAACTGACCTCCCTTGTGTACCTGCGATGTCAAATTGTCTAAGATTCTGACTTCGTGTCCTGCCGCCAGCAATGCGTCAACCGTATGTGACCCAACGAAGCCAGCACCGCCTGTGACAAGTACCCGTTTCGCTTTCAATTCGCGTCCTTTCCTTCTGAGCTACATCAACTCCAGCCCTCAACTACTACGGGCAGAGAGGTTTGTAATGTGCACTACAATTGCTGCAACTAAGGAACATTCCTAGCGAACTTTGGATGTATGTCATTTAAGGTGAGATGTCTTATGGAGGAACTTCTGCGGCAAGATCGAAAGCAGCCCAGCACACACCGAACCAAGGCCAGCCCACATCAAAAATGTGCAGTCAACCTAGTTGAGCGTAGCTTTCACTGATTACGGAGCGGATCGCAGTCTCTGGCCGTTGTGCCGCGCGAGGAGCATACCGGGCCACCATTCTTGCGGTGAACTCGGCAAAGTCTTCGCAGTTTTTCGGTGGGCTCGTGTAATGCGGGACCATGCCCAAATGTTCAGGAGTGAAACAAAGAGTAAGGGTCGTAGCGAATTCTTCAATGGCCTGCATTTGGCGATCGAACCAGATGTCGGCGTTGGGCCGGAATGAGTCTGCCCAGCTCAGGCCAGTTCGCAGGTAAGTTACACCGAGCCTTCGAAGCCACTCAACCGAATCGTCGAGCCGGTGATCTTCAAAGTGAAACCACTGGCAAATACCAAGGCCAACCGGGAAATGCGTCAACGCCTGCTTAGGCTCGCCATTCTCCCTGATCAAACCCATGTAGTAATGGCGGTAATAAGCACTGCCTTCCGCTTCTTTGTGACGAGTCGTCGCAGTCCAGGTTGCCGGCAGGTCGTAAAGGCTGTACCAGTGAATGCGGTCGACGATGGGTAAAAGTAATTCAGCCGTGCGCTGAATACCAAATACCTGCACTTCTTCGGCACCGAAAGAGGAAACTCCAGCTTCAGAAACCCAAACCGGTTTGTTCGTCACGGAACGAATTTCTTCCACCTTCCTGGGCCACTCATGAATACTCCAGTGATTCCAGTCGAGTGGGAAACCATGAATCGCGACGACATCAATGTAATCGAGCACGCCGTGACTGCCGAGTAGCTTCACAAAATTCGGGTCGACGGGAGACATACCACCTAACGCGATCGTCAGCTCTGGGTTTATCCTGCGAATCTCTTTGGCTGCTCCGATAATCATTCGCGCAAACATTTTCCAGTCGGGATCAACTTTGAAGTCCCAGTGCGAAAGGTTATTCGGCTCGTTCCACAGCATCACCGCTTCGACCATATCGTCCCTTCGTCTAACTTCGTACTCTTCATGGTTCGTCGAGTCTCGGCATTCCTATAGCGTTCCTGCGAGCTCGTGATCGAGGATATAGCGACCATCCCGAATTACCGTCGTGGGCTTGCACACCCAAGTCTCCGGCTCTGGATGGCTCTCAATTTCAAGTCCCGAGCTCCGCAACATTGCCTCGACTGCCGCACGATTCGGGATCCACCAATTCGTTGGGTCATGGGAGTAGCTTTTTTCAATGAAATACATCGCTGGGAAATCCCGCTTTTCAAAGATCTGTGTGTTCCAGAACGGATAATCCTCATCCCAGATTTGAGCGTCAGCAGAGCCACGCACCATTGTCTGAAATACGAGCTTACCCCCAACTTTCTTAATCAAATTGTCGAGCGCGAATAGCGGATAGCGCAGGTGGTAAAACACTCCCATAAAAAGGACGAAATCAAATTTACCCGGAAGCTGATCCGTCGCATAAACCGAACATTTTTGGAGCTCGATATCAAATCCGAGCGTTTGGGCGGCAAAGCGGGCCTGATTTAAATAGCGGTCGTCTACATCGATTCCAAGAACGCGTTTTGCTCCGCGCTTTTTCATTTCGATGGAGTAGAACCCACCATTGCAACCAACGTCCAGCACAGTCGCCCCGGATAGGTCTTCCGGAATCGCACCCGCAATCTGTCTCCACTTGATGTTCGGAAAATCGCCAAGGAAATGATGAGGGGCGGTCGGCACGCCATTAAGGTTCAAATTGTGAAACCATTCGCCCAACTCAGAGATGCGTTGAGCCAATTCGCCTTGCTCAACGCCGACGGTAGGAGAAAGGTGTTGCTGCAAGGGTTCTGTAACGAAGGACATGCTTATAAAAAGATTCAACTCAAAGATGCGACTTTCCAGAGTAGCGTTGTGTTTCGTAGGTTGGGATGTGAGGGACTATTCGAATGTCCTCGACCGGATCATGCCTGTATCGGCGCCCCGGGCGATTTTCGCCGCACAATATCAGCAACTAGCTTCAGCATTGGCTCGGGATCGGCTTCGACGTGATAATCCGCGGCATCTACCAGTTGCTCGCCCGCGTTGTTCTTCAGGCAGACAATCGTTCCAGGCGAGACCTGGTGGAACTCCCGCGCGATCTTCTGCTTTTCTTCGTGTGGGATGGTGTGCCCCAGCACCAAAATGTCGAAATCATTCTGCCTCGAACGCTCTAGGCCGGAGGCAAGTGCTGCTGCTGAAACAACTTCGTACCCTTCCTTCTCAAAGATCAAATGGCGCATACGGAGCAGGGTTTGGTCGTATGAGAGGGATAAAATTCGCGCCCTCGGTTGGCGGGTTGCTAATTTTTCAGCGAGAAGCGCGACCAGAACATCGGGAGTTGCCGGTTTCAAAATGTAATCATCGATACCGAGGTGAATGCCTTGCACAGCACTATCCACATCCGGGTATCCAGTGAGCACGATCGTCACACAGCGAGAATTCGATTCTCGCATGGCGCGGATCACATCGTATCCGTCACCCTCACGCTCAAGGTTCAGATCGCACAGGAGTAAATCGAAATTGGTGGTCTGTATTTGCTGAACGGCCTCTTGCACAGTCGCGGCAAGTGTCACGGTGAAGCCGTAGCGGCGCAAAATGGCAGCTAAAGTAGCACGAACACTGGGCTCATCGTCGACGAAAAGAAGTCGCTTTCGGATAAGTTTCACGTTGTAGCCGAACTACTTCTGCTTGAGGTTCGCAGCATCATTCGATCTGTCCTTCCGGAGTGATGTCACGAGGCAGCGGAACCAATGTTAGCTGAGGACACACGTACGTTCGATACAGTACATACTGTATTGTCGAAGTGTGTACTGCTTCAGCGTCCCTAGTAGCGTTCATGCTCGATTGCGCTATTCGCCTGCGACGTGCTCTACTGCTGCTTCGGAGGAACCGTGAATCGACGGTCAATACTTTCTTGCTGCTTCCTCGTCCTTACTTTGTCACTGATAGGAGTTCTTTTCTTTATGCCAGCGCGGCTCAAGGCACAATCTGCGAATTCTGCGGGATCCGACAATCGCGGCTGGATCGACACCAGTAATCAGTACACCCACATGCTTCTCGCGGTGGTGTTCAATCACCACCCTGAGTTCGCATCGCGGCAGGGTCTGGCCGATTACGACACTAAGATTTCGCAGCCGAGTTGGGCCGACCAGGATGCGGAGCGGCACGAAACGGAGGCGGTGCTTGAAAAACTGAAGGCAGCCGCAGGAGAACACCAACAAGAAGAAGTCGAGCAGGATCTGAAAATCATGATCCGCAGGACGGAGCTTGATTTCAAAGAGGAGGATTTCAAACGTGCCCACGCAGTTCCGTTTCTAAACGCCAGTCAGGTTGTGTTCCAAGGCGTGCAGTATTTGCTTGATGAACAAACGCCAACCGAGCGGAGGCCAGCAGCCATTGAACGAATTCGCAAGTACGCAGGGCTCGAAGGAGATTACAAGCCGATTACGGAGATTTTGAAGCAGCGTGCGCTGGCGCAGATGGCGAAACCGGGAGTGATTTATCCCTGGCGCGACGAGATTGAGACCGAACTCGGCCGCGACTCCAACTACGTCGAAGGAATTGCGGCGCTGTTTCAGAAGTACAAACTTACTGGTTGGGAAGAGCCGTACGGAAAGCTGAAATCCCAGTTAGCTGATTACGACTCATGGGTAAAAACCGACATTCTGCCAAAGGCGCGGACTGATTTTCGTTTACCGCCTGAAGAGTACGCGCTGCAGTTGCAGGGCTTCGGGATCGATATTCCTCAAGACCAACTCCTGGCTATGGCGCACAAAGCCTTCAACGACATTCAGGCAGAAATGCAGCCGATCGCAGGGCAGATCGCGAAACAGCGGCATCTGCCCTCAAGCAATTACCGGGATGTAATGCGGGAGTTGAAGAAGCAACAAATCGTCGGCGACGCAATTCTGCCGCTATACAAAAACCGCCTCGCTCAGATTGAGGACATCATCCGCCAGCACCAGATCGTCAGCCTGCCGGAACGCCCGGCGCGCATTCGTCTTGCAACTGCCGCGGAGACCGTACAGCAACCCGCGCCGCATATGGTGCCTCCGCCTTTCCTGCATAACACGGGTGAAAAGGGCGAGTTTGTTCTGCCCTTAAATATTCCGCCGGCACCGGGGCAAAAATCGGCCGAGAAATATGACGACTTCACTTTCGACGCCGCCGCGTGGACATTGACAGCACATGAGGCGCGCCCCGGGCATGAGTTGCAATTCGATTCTATGGTTGAACATGGAGTCTCGCTCGCGCGGGTCCTCTATGCCTTCAACAGCACGAATGTCGAGGGCTGGGGACTTTATTCTGAAGCGATCATCAAGCCATACATGCCGCTGGATGGGCAACTAGTCTCGCTTGATTACCGCCTGCTGCGGGCGGCACGCGCGTTTTTGGATCCCGAGTTGCAATCAGGAAAAATTCAGCCTGCCGACGCGTATCGCGTACTCGAGCAAGACGTTGTGCAGTCGCACGCCTTCGCGCAGGAGGAAGTTGAACGCTACACGTATCGAATGCCGGGCCAAGCGAACAGCTATTTCTATGGTTTTATCAAGCTGGAAGACTTGCGCAAGGAAACTGAGGCTGCATTAGGATCAAAATTTAATCAGAAACACTTTCATGATTTCATTCTGGCGCAGGGTTTGTTGCCGCCCGATCTAATGCACGAAGCGGTGGTGGAGAGATTCATTCCCGCCGAACGCTAGCGCGGGAACGGTGTCGAGTTACGATGGAAAAGCAGCGCTCAGCATCAACTTTCAGCACCAAGAGCCTTGCACTACGCTTGCCTGGTAACAAGCTCATCTTAGAAAATTCAAGTCTCCTCGCAAGGCCAACAAACGCCTGCTCACAGTCGTCAGGCGCAGCGTTCCAAAACCCGCTTCGCCTTGGGATCGTCGCGAGCTGTTGCGAATCCCTCGCTCCAGTAAAAGCACCGAGCTTCGGGATGACACAGCGAGAAAACATCACAATGACGAAAAGGTTTCGGGTGTTTGCAACTTGCGATATCGGGAAAGACGCGCTCGATATTCTGCGCGGGCGCGGATATCTGCTCGAAGTTTATCCCGACCCGAAGGCGCCGCCGAAGTCGCTGATCCTCGAAAAAGTACGCTCGGGGATTGACGGATTGATTACCACGTTGCGCGATCAGATCGATGCCGAGGTATTTGAGGCGGGGAAAGGCACACTGAAGGTGGTGGCGCAATACGCGGTTGGGTTCGACAACATCAATCGGGCGGATGCGAATCGATATAAAGTCCCGTTTACGAATACGGCTGACGTTCTGACCGAAGCGACGGCGGAGTTTGCATTCTTCATGCTGGGAGCAGTCGCCCGAAGGCTTTGGCCAGCCGAGCATTTGACGCGCGAGGACAAGTGGGGGTTCTGGCATCCGTACCTGCCGTTTTTGGGAAATGAAGTTACCGGGAAGACGATTGCGATTATCGGCACTGGGCGGATTGGGCTGGCGATGATTAAAAAATGCGCCGGGTTCGACATGAATATTCTGTGTTATGACCCGGCCTACCAGAACCATGAATTCGTCTCTGCGATTCAGGCAACCATGGACCTGCGCCATGAACGCGGCATTCAAAAAGAAAAAACCTGGATCAAGTATGTGTCGTTTGAAGACTCGCTCGAGCAAGCGGATTTTGTGAGCGTTCACGTGCCGTTGTTGCGTGAAGGTGAAAGCCCGACGCCGACGTTTCATTTATTCAACGAGCGAACGTTGAGAATGATGAAGCCGACGGCATTTTTAGTGAACACATCGCGCGGGCCCGTGGTTGATGAGAAGGCGCTGGTGCGGGCGCTGAAAGAACACTGGATTGCGGGGGCGGCGCTGGATGTTTACGAGAAAGAACCGCTGCCGGCGGATTCGCCTTTGCGCGATTTGGCGATTGAAGACCGATGCCGGTTGTTTCCCCACTTCGCCAGTGCGGCAACGATTACAAGACTATCTCCTGATCCGGACAAAGGCATGGCGGGAAGGTGCGTGCAAGGGCTGATCGATGTGCTGGAGAAGAATCACGGCGGAGATATAAAGAAGATGCCGTACGTGGTGAATAAGGAAGTGGTCACTGATTAGTGGGCAGTGGCTCGTGTGTCGTGGCTCGTGGATGGTGGTTCGCGGTCAGCGTAGAGACTGTGGCGTGCATCTCGCGTTCGGGGCCGAATCAGCTCATCCGAAAACGATTCTAGAATGAAACAGCGTTCCCGCCACTCTGGTTGAAATTGCGATCAGGTCTCGCTGTCCATAAAAGACTTTGACTTCGCGGGCGCGAGAGAGCTCAGGCAGATTCACAGGACGGCCATGGCGGATTCGCGCAGCGATTTCGTCGTTTGCGGTGACTGCGGGAATCGAGGGCAGAAGTTTGCGGGGATGAACCAGGAGTTCAACGAGCGCTTCCCTGCCCTCGGCTGCTTCGATCTGTTCAAGAGTGCGCGCGTCTTCAACTTTGAATTCGGCAACGGCCGTTCGCCGCAAAGACTCGAGGTGAGCGCCACAGCCTGCGAGTTGGCCCATCTCGTGAGCGATACTTCGCATGTAGGTGCCTGAACTCACGCGGGCCCGAAAATGGGCACGCGAGTTTTCGAATTTTTCAACTTCAAATTCTTTGATATCGACTTTTACCGGCCGCAGCGCAACTTCTTTTTTCTTGCGCGCGAGCTTGTACGCGGGAACCCCGTCAATTTTTTTAGCCGAGAATGGCGGCGGTATTTGCGCGACTTCACCTCGAAACTTCGCCGCGAGTTCGCACACGTGATCGAACGTGAGTGCCGGTTCCTGCGCGGGGGCGAGTGGCCCCCCTTCGGCGTCGTAGGTGTCAGTGGCAAAACCGAAGCGGATGACGCCCTGGTAACTTTTTCCCGATGCGAGATAAAACTGCGCCAGCCTGGTCATATTGCCAAGGACCAGCGGCAGAACGCCAGTGGCCAGCGGATCGAGCGTGCCGAGGTGGCCGACGGCCTTCTGCTCGAGGATGCGCCGCACGCGCGCGACAACATCGTGCGATGTCATGCCGGAAGGTTTATCGATGATGAGAACGCCATTCATGGGAATTGAATCATTTAATCACTGAGCGATTGAATCATTGTAGAATCTCAAAACCTTAGCCCTGCGGGCTGGCTGCAATGATTCATTGATCCGATGAGTCAATGATTCACTCCCATGTTTCCGATTCGCGACGACCAGCCACGATACAGCACGCCAACGGTGAATTACTTCATCATTGCGCTGAATACCTGCGTTTATGTTTTTTTTGAAGTGCCGGCGCAATTACAAGGCCGACGTGCCTTCGATCTGCTGGTGCTTCACTTCGGGCTGATCCCGCAGCATTTCACGCACGCTCTGGCCGGGTCGCAACATTACGCTCTCCCGGCAACGCTGCTCACAATTTTGACTTCCATGTTTTTACATGGAGACATTCTGCATATTCTGGGGAATTTGTGGTTTCTCTGGATTTTTGGCGACAACATTGAAGATTATCTTGGTCACTTTCCCTATTTGATTTTTTATCTGCTGTGCGGAATCGCGGCCGCGCTCACAGATATTGCGCTCTCGCCGTCATCGCAACTACCAACAATTGGGGCAAGTGGCGCCATTGCCGGAGTCATGGGCGCGTACATTTTGCTTTATCCGCGGGCACGGGTGCTCACGCTGGTGGTGCTCATTGTATTTTTCACGTTCTGGTGGCTTCCGGCGTGGATATTTCTTGGATATTGGTTCCTGATTCAGTTCATCGCAACCAGCGTGGTGGCGTCCGGGGGACAGCAGACGGGAGGGATTGCTTTCGCGGCGCACGTGGGGGGATTCATTGTTGGGCTGATCCTGATTAAAGTTTTTCCGCAGCGGGGGAGAAGTTACCGCTACGGGAGCTGGTAAACGGTGGCTAGTGAGAGATCAATGAGGATCAGCGACGGGCCACTATAATGAAGTTGTGAGCTCCTCTGCCCGACAACTCGCTTCTGCAGACTTCCCTACGCGCTGGGGGCATTTCAGGATCTATGGCTTTCGGCTAACGACGGCCAATGGAAAGCCTGAGGAGGCGGTCGCGCTGGTCATGGGCGACGTACACTCTGCGCCGCCGCTGGTTCGAATCCATTCACAGTGCCTGACGGGCGACGTATTCGGCTCGCTGCGGTGCGATTGCCGACAGCAGCTAGAAATGGCGCTGAGCATGATCGCCGGCGAGGGTGCCGGCATTCTGATTTATGAGCAGCAGGAAGGACGCGGCATCGGGCTGATGCCGAAATTACAAGCGTATGAGTTGCAGGATTCCGGGCTCGATACGGTTGAAGCCAACGAGAAGCTGGGATTCAAAGCCGATCACCGCGAATTCGCGCTGCCTGCTGAAATTCTGAAGACGCTGGCCGTGAAATCAGTGCGGCTGCTTTCAAACAATCCGGAGAAAGTTGCGGCGCTCGAATCGGCCGGGATCGAGGTTGCGGAGCGCGTTCCGTGCGAAGTACAGGCGAGCGCCCACGCGGCGGAGTATCTGCGCACGAAAAAAGAAAAGCTCGGGCATTTATTCTCGGAACAGAATTCATAGCCGTTTTTTCGAATATGCCGGGCAAGAACGCCCGGCACCCCACAACCCAGGTCTCTTGATTTAACCTTTTCTCGTGGATAACAAATCCATTGCTGGGATTCTTTACGAAACCGCCGACCTGCTCGAGGTCGATGGGCAGGATTCGTTCCGGATTCGTTCATATCGCAATGCTGCCGAGGCGATTGAAGCTTTGCCTCAACAGATTTCGGATTTAATCTCCGATCCCAAACAAGTGCTCGCCATTCCCGGGATTGGCAAAGGCATGCTCAATAACCTGAATGAGATGCTTCACGGAGGGAGGTTGTCGCTGCATGCGGAGTTGTTGAAGAAATACCGGCCGTCGATGCTCGAGCTGCTGAAAGTACAAGGCCTTGGGCCAAAGACTGTTGCGCTGATCTGGAGCGCGTACCAGGTTTGCGATCTTGAGGGAGTCGAAAAGCTGGCCCGCGAAGGCAAAATTCGCGAGTTGCCGCGAATGGGAGAAAAACACGAACAGAAGATACTGAAAGCTATCGAGGACTATCGGCGGATTGCCGGACGGTTCCTGCTGAATGTTGCGGAGGAACAGGCCGAAAAGATTGCCGAACACCTAAAAGACTATCCCGGCGTGGAGAAGGCGATTCCTGCTGGATCGCTTCGGCGTGGACGAGAAACCGTGGGCGACCTCGACATTCTGGTCACCGGCCCCGCATGCTGTAATGACGAAGATCGCGAGAAGTTGATCGAGCACATCATTAAACTTCCCGGGTTGATGGAGATCATTGCGCGGGGGGAGAACAAGGTCAGCTTCCGCATGCGCGGCGGAATGCAGGTGGATGTTCGCTTCCTTCCGCCCGAGTCGTTCGGAGCGGCAATGCAGTACTTCACGGGATCGAAGGGGCATAACGTTGCACTGCGGCAGCGCGCACTCAAGATGGGCTACACGTTGAGCGAGTACAGCCTTGCGCGGCTTGAGGACAAGCAAGCCGTGGCCGGGAAATCGGAACAGGAAATCTATTCGGCGCTGAAACTCGATTATATTCCGCCGGAGATGCGCGAGAACTGCGGGGAGATCGATCTAGCCGAAAAACGTGCGCTTCCGATACTGATCAGGCAGGAAGACTTGCAAGGCGACGTACACATGCACACGATCGAGACCGACGGCCGCAACACGATTCAGGAGATGGCCGAAGCGGCGCGGGAACGTGGCTACAAATACATGGCGATAACCGATCATTCAAAGAACCTGGCATTCGCCAACGGCCTGGATGACTCTCGGGCAATTGAACATATCAAGCGTATACGTAAGACAGAGGAGAAGATGGGCGGCATTCGCATCTTCGCCGGAATCGAAGTCGACATTCTCGAAGACGGCGCGCTTGACCTTTCCGATTCGGTGCTGGAGCAAATGGACATTGTGATTGCCAGCGTGCATTCGCACTTCAATCAACCGGCCGAAGAGATGACGGCGCGCTTGCTCAAGGCGATTGGAAATCCGAATGTCTCGATCATTGGTCATCCCACGGGACGAATCCTGCTGCGGCGCGACGCTTACCCGTATGACATGGACGTGATACTTCAAGCGGCTGCGCGCAATCGAGTTGCCATGGAGTTGAATGCGTATCCCGACCGGCTCGATCTTTGTGACCGGCACTTGCGAATGGCGAAGCAGCATGGAGTGAAAATCGTTATCAACACCGATTCGCACCATACGTCGCATATGGAAAAAATCCGGTTCGGGATTTTGCAAGCGCGGCGTGCGTGGCTGACCGCGGAAGATGTGCTGAATACGTTGCCGCCGGAAAACTTTGGGACAGCTATGAAGCATGGCTGGCCCGCGTGATTTGCAGGTGACGAGTAGAATCTGGGATGTAGGAGCGAACCATGTCGAGCCCGCCCTCATCGCCCGCGCCTGATCAATCTTCACCGGAGAATTCGTCCCCAGCACCTACTGCGGCAGCACCGGTGAATCAAACGTCGACGGCAGCACCCTCCGGTCCGCAAACCGATTTCAATATCGGCGAAGAGTATGGGACGGCGCGCAAGAATCTTCCGCCGGCTGGAATTCTGGCGATCTGTTTGGTTGTGGTCGCCATCATTGTGCTCGCGTACTCGCTGACACACCGCGCCCACGCATTGTCTTCCGGCACCATCGATAACGTTGTTGCGGTCCCGGTGCCCGGGCAGGACATGGTGATGGTGGCGGTTAATGTGTCACTGCAGAATAATTCCGAAAAGCCTTCGAGGATCCATACCATCGAGGTAGCGGTCGACACGCCTACCGGCAAGTTCACTGACGATGCTTCACCGGGAGTCGATGCGACGCGCTATCTCCAAGCCTTCCCCGCGCTCAAACAGGATTTCCACGACTTTCTCGAGACCGAAACGTTGCTGAACCCCGGAAGCAAAGTCGCGGGAACAATTGTCGTGAGCTATCCCATCACTGCTGATGCATTCAAGGCGCGCAAATCACTGACCGTGACCATTGCACCCTACGACGAGGTGCCGGTCGTGATTACGAAATAATACTATTGGTGTTTCTGAACAATCCGCCGGCGCGCGAGGTGATTGTGCGCGGCAGGATTTAAGTCGTCGTATTTCAAGCAACTGATGGAGCCATCGACTTCAAGAACGGCGAGCGCCAGGTCGTGATAACTGTTCACTCCGTGCTCGCGCATCGCGCGTTCCAATTCGTCCATGGTGACGTGCTCTTTGGCCATGTGCGAGAGAATCACCTGCCCATCGTGGACGAGCAAGCTGGGCTGGCCTTCCACAACCTTGCGGAAGCGGCGGTTGGCTCCGGCGAACTCGGCAATCAAATAATTCATGACGAGCAAAGTGGCGGCGGCGATGATACCTCCGACCAGCGAAGTATCGGGGCCGGTCATGGCGTTTTGGACTGAGTTCGAGATGAGCAGGAGCAGGGTCAGATCGAACGGCGTCATCTGCCCGACTTCCCTTTTGCCACTGAGGCGCACGCCGATGAGGACGACGAGGTAGATGGCTACCGTGCGCCCGAGAATATTGGCGAGAACGTGGATGCCGGGGTACATCGCTGTAATGGTATCATTTATGCCATTGATAATGGTAAAATGGCATTGTGAATGCCACTATTACCATTGACCGCGCCGGGCGGATAGTTCTTCCGAAGTCTGTACGCGAAGAGCTACAGGTTGGCCCAGGCGACTCGCTTGAACTCGAAACCTCTGAAGAGCGGATTGTGCTGCGGCCAGCGCATGGAAATGGCCGGATGAAGAAGGAGCATGGTGTGTGGGTTTTTGATTCCAGCATACCAATGGGACCTGAGCTTCCCCGGAAGGTGCTAGACAAAATCCGTCGCGAGCGGGCACGAAAAGCACTGGGGAAGCAGTCTTGAAAACATTCCTGGACACGTCGGTGCTGGTCTCAGCCGTTCTGGTTCAACAACCGCAGCATGCAGCCAGTCTTGCTTTGTACGCCCAATCCGATAAGCGTTCTACTTGTTGCGGATTGCATTCGATCGCGGAAACCTACGCTACTCTGACCGGCCTTCCTGCAAAACTCCGCATGACTGCCCAGCAAGCGTTGTTATTCCTCGAGGATATTCGCGCGAGGTTAACGATCGTTCGATTGGACGAGCAAGATTATTTTTCAACGATCGCTTCGTTTGCAACGCGCGACCTTTTGAGCGGGGCAATCTACGATGCCCTGCTGGCGCGATGTGCAATCAATTGCGGGGCTGAGGCGTTATACACGTGGAATGTATCGGATTTTCAGCGCTTCGGGCCCGAAGTGTCGAGGCTGGTACGCACGCCGTAAGAGTTGGTCGGCTTGACGTTTCCTCCGAGAGCACAGGCTAACGCAGCTTCCCTCTTATCACCATGATCGAGGCTGCGGGAATTTCATAGCTGGTATCAGGTGCCGCGTTTTTCGTAGTGTGCACCGTGGGACCATCGGGGTCTGCGTAGCCTTTTGTGTTCACGAGCTCCGAGGGGGCCGCTGCGGTTGCTGCGTGCGCCATGAAATAGGTGCTGGCGGCGTGCCATTGGTACTGTTCTCTACCAAAGATTGAAATCGCGACTGGCCCTGAAAACAACTTTTTCGTGTGCGCCGCTTCGTCGCGAAAGTTCACGTGGAACTGGTGGGGCGTAAACTGATCGCGGTTCACGACCATCACCGACCAATCGCCATCGGGACGCTCCAGTGCATATGCGGTCAGCAATGCATGGCCCGCGCCGTCGTTGATGTCGCCCTTCGCGGAAAATACGTGGTGCTCGCCATTGCCGGGCTTGATCCAGTCGAGGTTGATCAACTGCGAAGCAAAGTATTGCGAGAGATATTGCTGCACGTTGTAGTTTTTATCGACGGTGAACATGCCGAACGTTCCCGGCGAGCTGTTGCAGCCAGCTTCCATTTGGAGGGGCAAATAATGAAAGAAATACAGGCCTTTGCCGCCGCCGTCCAGGAACGAGCCGACGTAGTCCGCGAGCCAGAGCCCGGCGAAAATATCCTGAAAGGTTTCGCTTGCCGCTGAGGAAAGATTCGATTCGGTGATCATCTGCGGCATGTCGGCTGGAACGCCATCCTCGCGCCACACCTTCATGATGTGGCTCACCAGCTCCGGTTCGTCGTAGAGGCTTCCCCACGGAATGTGGCAGCCCTCGAGTGGGTAGTGCTCGTATGAAAAGAACGCGAGCTCGCCCATGCCGTTGTGCGATTTCAGGTAGTCGAGAAAACGTTCCGTCCATGAGGTTTTGCCGTTGTCATCCGGCCAGGCTTCGATGTCCTGGTTTTCTCCGGTGAAAGACGGGCCACCTAATTTCAGACCCGGCCAAACTTTGTGGATCGCCCGCGCCGCCTGAAGATAGAGCTCCGCATAGTCTTCGGGTAAGGTGAACTGTCCGTCGGCTTCTTCGCCGAGCTCGACGTAGCCGATGGAATAGCCGCGCTTTTTCAGGTAGGCAATCTCGGCAGCGGCATTCTCCGGCGTGTCGTACATAACAGCGACCGGAATGACGGCCGGCAAACCGCGCGTGACTCCGCTTTGAAAGAAGAGATCGAATCCAACTTGCGCCTGCTTTTGCGATCCGAGATCTGAGGGCTCGTGCCAGGGATCGATGGACGAAGAGTAAGTCGCGGTCTGCTCCTGGTCGGCCGTGTGCCGCATGATGTCGTGGAATTCGTCGTGCCCAGTGAGAGTGCCAAGGTAGATTTCTCGGATCGCATAGCCGACACAATTGCGGGGATCGCTCGATCCGTGCGTGTCACAGGTATTGGAGGATGCGGTCATCCAAATGCGAACGAAGCGTACTGGAAGTGGCGCGTCGCTAAGGGAAACGGTCTGAGTGCCGCCTTTTGCACTATGTAATTGTCCGTACGGAAAAGTCTTCCACACGCCGCGAGTAGGGTAATGCATCGGCTCTTCCTGCGCGGTTCCGGTCCAGTACTGGACCAGAAATTCCGTCGCGTACGGGTCGGCCCACGCGATGCGAATCGCGTTCACCGACTGATATTGCTGCAGGTCGAGCACGATCCACTGGGGATGCTTGGCGTCACTCTCGCCAGTCCAGCGCTGCGTGAGATAAGGATTGCTTTTCCAATATGTATTCAGGTCTCCATCGGTGATACGAGAAAATCCGGCATTGCCGGTTCCGTCATTGCGGGTCACGCCGCGATGAGGCAAATCATATCCGTATGAATAGCGAATGTTTTCGCCGAGATCAGTTGATCCGGTGAAATAGCCCTTCCCGCTTGCATCGCTCCATGTGCCTTTCGGGTTCCAATGCCAGGCCTGAATGGCTAGCTCGGTGTTTTGCCGGTACGTTACTGGACCCCAGCCGCTCGCAAAGACCTTCTGCAGCGCAGCCGGAGTGAAATCCGCGTCGATGGCGGCGACGGGAATGCGATCGATTCCTCCGCCGAGCGTTTGATCGGGAACGAAACGGTTGGTCTCGTGCGAAACATCGATATCGATATTTTGACCAAGCATCGCACTCGCGGCAAAAAGCAAAAGCGACAATGCCCAATGCGGCCAGAATTTCATAGGGTCCCCCGGAAGACTTGAATGGTCACGAATTCATTGCCGTAGCATGATAATTGAAACGATTTAATTGGGGGAATAGTAGGAGCGACACTGAGGTGGGATTCACTGGAGGCGCTTCGAGATAAGCCCTAATTTAATTTGCCGAGTGCGCGGTTGAAATTGCCGTCTAACCAGGAGTCAAGCTCCAACTGCATTTGAGGATTCACACACTCGAGTGTGAGGCCGGTTTTGCCATGTTTGTCATCCCACATGACTGCGCCGCGCGCTCTTAGCTGCGAGGCGCCACCGGGCAGCACAAACGAGATATGCACCTGCTCGCCAATCTGGAACGGAGTCGGGGTGTTTACTGACATTCCGTTGCTGCTGAGATTGATGGTTTTACAGGTGACTTCTTCGCGGCTGTCGCGCACCAAATGCACAGTAATTTCTGTAGCGCAACGGAAGTAGCGCCTGCGCTCGCGAGTCATCAGCCCGTACGCAGCATGAAGCACGCGCCGCGTTTCATTGCTCTTCAGCGGGTGCTCCAGAACGAACGTAGCACCCTGGTCGCGAGCCCGGCGGCGTGAATCCTCGCTTCCGACCACGGCGAAAACGACTGCATTTTTGTTTGCCGGACTTTCCCTTAGTCTGGCCAAAATCGAAGTGGTTTGCGGAACAGTTTCGTAGTCGATGAGCAATGCCTCATATTTCGATGCGGCTAACTCCTCTAGAATCCCGCCACCATTCTGCAGGGTTCGCTGTGCCAATATTCCGAATTCGCCAGAAACCTGGGTAAAGATCGCGGCTAATCCCGTGTCACTGGTGACGACTAAAGCCTTAATTTCTGCGGAGGAGGTCATGGTGCGAACCTAGTATTGCACTGTTGAACTCAGTGGCAGATACACGAAAGGCTATGCTGAGATAAGTTGGATTGGTGGCGCATAAACATACCCCTTGTAACTTCGATTGCTATCGACCATCGCTCCATTTGTTTCAGGGATGCGGAAGAAAACCAAAGTTAAAGAACTTCCGTAATACATTTGGGTCTTTTCTCCGATGGCGTTAGAAAACCCGCCCGAAAGCAGTAAAATCTCACAGGCAGGAAGGAATAAGGAGTAATGATGGGGACGACCACGGCAGCTCCAACTCTGGCGATTCGCGGCGGAAGTTTTCTGCTCGAAACCCGCCGCCCGGAAGACGTATTCACGCCTGAAGATTTCAACGAGCAGCAGGTGCTCATCGCGCAAACGGCGGAGGAGTTCGCGCAGAAAGAGATCATCCCCAATATCGAAAAAATGGAGCACAAGGATTATTCCATCACTCGCGAACTGCTGAAGAAAGCGGGCGAGCTCGGGCTGAGCAGCGCCGAAATTCCGGAAGCCTATGGAGGCATGGAACTCGATAAAGTTTCCGCCGCGATTATTGCCGATCACATCGCGAAGTACGCGAGCTTCGCTACCACCTGGGGCGGCCACACCGGAATCGGCACCTTGCCGCTGGTTTACTTCGGAACGGAAGAACAAAAGCAGAAGTACTTGCCACGGTTGGCGGCGGGAGAGATTGTTGGTGCGTATGCGCTGTCTGAAGCTTCGTCGGGATCGGACGCATTAAACTGCCGTGCGCGGGCAACTTTGTCGGCTGACGGCAAACATTACGTGTTGAACGGCGAGAAGATGTGGATCACTAACGCCGGGTTCGCAGACCTGTTCACGGTCTTTGCGAAGATAGATGGCGAGAAGTTCACGGCGTTTCTCGTCGAGCGCACGTTCCCGGGATTTTCGGTTGGCGGCGAAGAGCACAAGATGGGCATCCGCGGATCATCTACCTGCCCAATCATTCTGAATGACTGCAAAGTTCCCGTCGAAAATGTTCTCGGCGAGATCGGCCGCGGACATATCATCGCCTTCAACATACTTAACATCGGACGCTTCAAACTGGGCGCAATGTGCGTAGGCGGCGCACGCGAGTCGATGAACAATTCAATCGCTTATGCCAAGCAGCGCAAGGCTTTCGGTAAAACGATCAGCGAATTTGGTTTAGTCCGCGAGAAGCTGGCAAACATGGCGACGCTCGCTTATGTCGGCGAGTCTGTCGTCTTCCGAACCGTGGGAATGATGGATGCGGCCCTGGCCGCGGTCGATAAGTCCGCGCCCGATGCTGCCAAAAAGACTTTGAAGGCGATCGAGGAGTACGCCGTCGAGTGCTCGATTATTAAGGTCTGGGCTTCGGAGATGCTCGATTACGTCGTTGATGAAACGGTGCAGACCTACGCCGGATATGGCTTCGTTGAAGAGTATCCGGCCGAACGCGCTTACCGTGATGCCCGCATCAATCGCATCTTCGAAGGAACAAATGAAATCAATCGCCTAATCATCACTGGATTTCTGCTGAAACGCGCGATGGGCGGCCAGCTCCCGCTCATGCCCGCGATCAAACGAGTGATGGATGAAGTGCTCGCCGGGCCTTCCTCCGGAGAGGAATTGGACGGCCTGCTGGCGGAAGAACAGAAGCTGGTTGCCTCGGCCAAAAAGCTCGGCCTGTTCGCGGCAGGCGTTGCCACTCAAAGATACATGTTGCAGATCGAGCAGGAGCAGGAAATCATGGGCGCAATCGCCGATATGGTGATGGAAGGGTATGCCATGGAATCGGCCCTGTTGCGCACGATGAAGATCGCATCGACAAAAGGCGAGTCGGCGGCTGCTCTACCGATTGCGATGACCCGCGTTTACCTTTCGCATGCCATGGAGAAGATTGAAGCTGCGGCGCGGAAAGTGGTCGCGGGATCGGCCGAAGGCGACATGATGCGAACCCAGTTCGCAATCCTGCGGCGACTGGCGAAGCACGATTCTTACAACACGATTGAATTGCGGCGGCAGATTGCGGAAAGAGTGATTGAGAAGGGCAAGTACGCCATTTCTTGAATGTCAGCCAAGCAACGTGGCGATCCGCGCTAGATCCCCTGTCCCGGTGGTAAATGCGCGGGACTTCGGGATGACGCAGATGTGGAGAAGCTGAACGCCAGGAAAACTACGCAGCCCCTGACGTTATTTACCACAAAACTACTTCTGTCCAGCGTCCCCTGCCGCGATTAGCGCGTAACTCACAAACGCCAGTGACTTGCTGTCGGGAGACCATGATGGAACATTGATTGTGCCCTGGCCGCCGAAGAGTTTTGCCAGCACAGTTATTTTTTTGTCGGAAACCGACATCAGGCGCAGCATTACGTCTTTATTCTCGGGATGGCCAGTCACATTTTTTTCATAAGTTAAGAAAACCATCCACTTGCCATCCGGCGAAATATGCGGGAACCAGTTGTTGTAATCGTCGGCGAAGACCTGTTCCTGGTCGCTGCCGTCGGGCTTCATGCGCCAAATCTGCATGTGTCCGGTGCGCTCAGAGTTGAAATAAATGTACTCTCCATCGGGCGAATACTCTGGACCATCATCGAGGCCTTTCGCAGTTGTCAGCCGAGTTTCATCTCCGCCGCCAACTGGAATCGTGTAGATGTTGAAGTCGCCATTGCGCTGACCGACAAACGCCAGCGTCCTGCCATCGGGAGACCATCCGTGCCAATATGACGGGCCGGTTTGCGTGAGACGCCGCGGTGCCCCGCCCGTGATCGGGACAACATAGACCAGCGAATCATGTCCGACAGTTCCGTTTGACGATTTCGTCTCTTGCGAGTTGTCGCTGATGGCGAGTTGCGTCCCATCGGGAGAGATGCCATGGTCGTTGTTCAGGTGATTTGCGAATCCGGTATCGATAACGGTCGGAGTACCGCCCGCAACTGGAAGTTTCTCCAGATGCCCATTGCGATTGAAGAAAAAATACGATCCATCCCGCATCCAGTTTGGAGCTTCGAACCGGCCCTGGGCGACGTACACGACCTGCCGATCACCGGAGCTGACTGCAACCGTCTCGAGGGTGCTGTAGACAATAGGCTGTGCCGTCGCGGGCGGTAAAGTCTTGAGCTCGACATTTGAGAATGTTGCTTCCTCAGACGCATCTTTGTCATGTGCGCAAACGCCGATGCCGACGTAGAAGTCGCCTTCGAGGGGAATGCGAATGGATTCACCGTCGTAGGCGAAAGCACCACCAGACCCCTGCGACCCAAGTGACATGTAGGCGTAGTTTCCGCGCCGGATCAGGCGAAAGAGCCCGCTAGCAATCTTATTCAGAGACTGGTTTTTGCCACTTACGAATGTGACGGTACCCGTTGCGGTAGTAGCCGACTTCACCTCGCTGGTCGTGCCACCCTTTTCATCGCGATACTGTAGCGCGAGAAGCCCGTTTCCGTGGAGTGCAATATCGACATAGACGGAATCGGCATCGAGGGATTGACGAAGGATCAGAACGGCTTTCTTATGTTCGTTCCCGCTGGAGTTCGAGAATGCAACGAGAGCCGACAGTGCCACATCTCCGCTCACTTTTGTCCAGGCGAACTGAAATGCATCCTCCGTGCTCCACATGTTGAACCCGCTGCCGCGCAGCGTGTAGGTGCCGGTCTTGGCATCGTATGTGGTCGATCCAGGGTGCAGGATCGTGCCGACGTCAGAATGATCGGTGAAAATTCCAAGGGATTGTTGGGCGGGAGCGAAAACGCAAATGAGAATTACGGCAGCAAACGCGCAGAGACATTTCCTCATAAGTTCCTCTTCATTCCCGGGAGCAGATAAAATTAGAGAGCAGCGGCGGGATTGTCAATGGAGCGGTCGAACGATGTAGACTCTTCTCGCTGCAATTTCGCGGCTCCGTAGCTCAACTGGATAGAGCATCGGTCTTCGGAACCGAGGGTTGGGGGTTCGAGTCCCTCCGGAGTCGCCAGTTACTCTCGTTGGCTTGTAGTAAGAAGTGGTACTCAGTGAAGGAAGTTGCCGCCCGGTTCGGCGTTTCGTGCGATACCGTAAGGCGCTTAATCAAGGGGGGTAAACTGCGGGCGCTCAAGCTGCCTATGCAGTCTTCCAAGCGGAAGCGTATATATGAAGTCTTCCGGATCGCTTTGTCGGAGCTGATTCGTTTTGAGCGGGTGTGGACTACGAACTGAGATGGAGCGGGGCCGAGAGGCTCCGCTTTTAAGTTCAAGTTACGTTTCTGCTGATTCTGTCTCGGTTTCGGCACGTAGTAAAAGTTGTAAGCCCTTTTGCAACGAATTTAGACCTAGTTCTCCTCTTTTGATTTTGAGTTGATAAGCTTCTCCAGCCAGATGACTGAGGCCGAGGTAGTCTAGGGCGGTCGGAAATGCAGGTTCCTCTACGCCAATATGATGAGCTACTGAACGAGCCAAATATTCCTGATCTCCGCTGTCAAGGAGATCGAGCGCCTGGAGACTTGAATACGGCTTTGGGAGGCTATCTTTTTTTAATTTACCGAAGCAGACGGGAATCACCTTTGATCCGTTTAACCAAGCCGCTCCGGCTTCGAAATTCACCCACGGTCTTTCGACGGAGACATCACTAAGCATCAAAAGCAATACTCTTGCTCCTTTGAGTTCTTGCAATATGCGATCAAGCCAAATTTCGCCCGCATACATCTGAAAACGGTCCGAGGCCATGAAAGGGGTGATTGATGGAATCACTGTAGTAAGGAATTCTTGTACTTCTTTTGCGAATGCCTCTTCTTCATGGATAAAGCTGATGAAAATATCCGCCATGATAAAGAGGGTACCTTAGGTGAATATGAAAGAAAAAGCGAGAATCCGTGTACTTGTGACGTCCCAAATAGTCGAATATCCGGCGCATTGAGCGTTTTGAGCTCGTCAATTTTTCAGCAACTTATTTCTTTTCAGTTCCCGTCCGCTGTCAGGGTTCGAGTCCCTCCGGAGTCGCCAGTTACTCTCGCCCCTCTCCGAAACGAATCTTCTACCTGGAAATTGCTGCCCAAACGCGTTACTGGGGTAACCGCCTGTGACCCCTACCCCATTGCCCTACGCAGCATAACTTTTTACATTCTCAAGAGGAGACTGTCATGAAGGACATCCACGAGGTCCTGCGGCGGAAGCAGGCAAAGTACGCGCAGCTCGGCAAAGAAATTGAAATGCTGCAGCAGGCCGCCGATAAGCTTCGCGAAGTTGCGCCGCTGCTCGCCGAGAATGACGATGAGGACGCCTCGATTCTCGATGCGGATGAGCCTTCGCATGTCCCTGCTCCCGCGAAACCCGCAGCTGCTGCTGCAAGTGCTTCGGCGCAACCTGGGGCAAAACCGGCACCGCGCTCAGCGGCTCCAAGGTGGCCGTAAGTAGTCGAGCATCACACCAGCGTCAGACTCCCTAAAACTTTAGCAAGCGTGCCCCCATCTTCCGCAAACAAGCGTGAGAAGGAGAGGGGCACCCGCGCGTTTATAAAGTCAAAATCCCCACCCTGTCCCGCAAAGTCGGCGGGACAAGGATGGGGCACCCGCTGATTTTTCTCTAATCTATTAACAGTTTGTGGAGCTTACCGGAAGTTCTTCACCAGCATCAGGTTCGATTCTGAAAATTCATTCTGGATGTAGACGATCGACTTGCCGTCGCTCGACATGCTCAATCCCCAACCTGGTTCTTTCTCCAGATTCCAGATTGGAATTGCCTTGCGAGTAGCGAAGTCAAACAGATCAATAGAAACGTGAGGGTATTTATCTTCTTTCAGATAGTAAATTCCATTCGCGCGAAGGGCCCACTCGGCCCAACTACCGCCAGCGCCAACATCACTTAAAACTTTACTTTCTGCGCCACCTTGTAAGGGCATCTTCCAGATTCCGCCCTGCTCATACTTGGCGTAATAAAGATAGCGACCATCAGGTGATTCCTCTGGAGCAATGCCACCGTTTTTTGTAAGCCGCACTGGAGTGCCGGTGGGAAATTGAATCTTCCAAACTTCAAAAGGCTCATTGCCTCGCTTTGAAGCAAAATACAGCCACTTGCCATCGCGAGACCAACTTGGAGAAAGATTGTCTGCGCCTGGCATGGTTGGTACGAGATGAGGCTCTCCACCGGGGACTTCTACGACATAGATTTCGCTTCGCTCATGCGGATGAAATTCGAAGGCGATGTAGTGCCCACCAGGAGACCATCGCGGGCGGCCGGCTGTTCCGTGCAAGTCCGTGACGTTAGCGCAATTGGCGCCGCTCACGTCGCACACCCAAATGTCCCAGAAGCCCAGCCGGTCCGATTCAAAGGCAATCTTCTTCCCATCGGGAGATAACTCCGGTCGCGCTTTGTTCCCTTTTACCGATACCAATGGCGATGGCTGCTTCTCAATATGTTTCACATCTTTTAAATCCAGCTGCCAGATGTTCTCTCTGGAAATCCATTGCTCGTACACCAGATTGTTGCCTTTGATTGGGATCGACGGCCACTTTGCATCGCCAATCGGCGCGGCTACAGGACGCAGTGCGCCGTCCTCGACCGAGACTCTCCACAAACCAGCGCTAGCGCTTCGACTGGAGGAAAAAATGATTTCCTTGCTGTCAGCAGTCCATGTAGGTGGTCCCATGATTGGGCGGTTATCGAAAGTGAGGCGCTTCGGCTGACCACCGGTTGCGGCCATGACATAAACGTCATTGCTGACGCCAGCCACCGTAGAGCGGACAAACGCAAGCTTTGTTCCATCGGGAGAAAACGCGGGTTCATGATCCATTGAGCCGGGCGGCGGTGATGTAAGCGGGTGGGTGCTGGAATCGTAGAGCGAGAGCGCAGAAACCCAGGCACGAGTCGGATCGGCCGAGCTGCTCTCTGGAAAAACAAGCGACTTGCCATCCGGGGACCACGTGAGACCGGATCCTAGTGACGCAGTTCCTTCGTAAACTCGGTGTTCAGTGCCTCCAAGTGCCGAAACTAAATAGATCGAGAAAATATTTTTTGCGGAATAGCGTACGAATGCAATCTGGTCTCCATTGGGCGACCACGCTGGACAGCAGTCACCGGGATTGTTCGTGACCTGCACCGATTTTTCTCCCCCAACCGCGGCAGCATAAATTCCGGTATTACGAGCGCCGTCATATTCGCGGAACGCTACCAGCGTGCCAGTCGGAGAAAACGCAGGGGTTGCTTGAAAGCCGCGGAGGCTGATAAGCGGTACAACTTCAATTCGAGATAGTTGCGAGTCAGAGCTGGCTTTAGAGTGACGTAAAGGCCAAATCGCCAGCCCGCTGAAGAGCGCCAGAAAGAATGCGGCGATTATCCATATTTTCCCGGCTACTTGGTTTTTGGCTGGTGGCTGGGGAATAACCGGCTCAGGAAGCGACGGTGGCAAAATCCGAGCAAACACCGGAGCGGGACGGAGTGATCCGATGAAACGATAACCACGCTTGGCGACAGTTTCCACGAAGCGTGACTTGTCGGCGGAGTCGTGAAGAGCTTCGCGCAGACGTGCCACGGCGCTGTTCAGACCGTGATCAAAATCGACGAAAGTGTCGGCAGGCCAGAGTTGCTCGCGCAATTCTTCGCGCGGGACTACCTCGCCGGCGCGCTCCAACAGGTACGAGAGCACCCGGAACGGCTGTTCCTGTAACTTGATCTTTCGACCTTCTTTGCGTAATTCACCCGCACGAAGATCAACTTCAAAAACATCGAAGCAAACGACTGCCTGAGCGGACCGACTTTCTGACATTTTTCCACCAGTATTTGGACGTGAGTCCATCAACAAGGTTAGTGAGCCAGTTTAGGTATGAATTTTTCTTGGATTGGGCATGCATAAGCTTCTTTTCTTCAGCGATTTGGCGCGTTATCCACGCGTGTGTGACTGGTGTGCGCGGTTGCATTGCCGAAACGCCTATCTCCCGCGACAGTTCGTCTATGGAAAAAGCAAAAGACACAGTCGCACAGCGTCGCACATCACTCATATTTACGGCCTTTGTCTTGGTTTGGTTCGCACTTTCTGGCAAAAATGCGTTATGTCAGGGCAAAGCTACGGGAGCAGTTTTGAGTCAGAGTGACGTCCAGTCATTGCGTGAACGCGCCGAACACGGGGATGCACGAGCAGCTTACCTTCTTGGACGAGCATACATGACGGGAGACGGTGTTTCGCAGAACAACATGGAAGCAGCAAGATGGTTCCAGCCAGCGGCCGCGCAGGGATTTCCCGATGCGGAGTTCGCACTCGGGTATCTGTTCGAGCACGGTGAAGGCCTGCCGCGGAATTACAAGCGCGCAATTTCGTATTATGAGGCTGGTGCGAAACAAGGACATGCTCTCTCTCAAAATAATTTGGCTTCGATGTACGAACACGGTGAGGGAGTAAAGAAGAATGTGGGTGAGGCTGAGCGCTGGTATCGCTCAGCCGCCGGTCGGGGAAACGCGGTAGCAGAGTGCAATTTGGCTTCACTCTACTTCCGGCGCCGAGACTTTCCACAAGCAGTTACATGGTTTGGCGCGGCGGCTAAATCCGGCGATGCGACGGCGCAAGAAGATCTAGCCTGGCTTTACTACACCGGAACTGGCACAACACTCGATTATCGGGAAGCGGCAGAGTGGGTCCGGTTGGCTGCTAAGCAGGGAGATGCGCGTGCGCAACTTGACTTGGGATACCTGTATGAGCAAGGCAAGGGAGTGGCTCTTGACTACGTTGCAGCCTACGAATGGTACAAGACTGCGTCTGCTGGTGGGGAAAAGCGTGCCACTGCGAGGCTGAAGAGTCTCAGGCACGTAATGACAGCAGAACAGGTCAGCAACGCTGAAACGGGTGCCGCGGGGATGGTGAGATCGGAGAAAGTCGGTCGTTTAGAGAGCTTGCAGCCAATCGGAAGCTCATTCATCGATTCGCGGTGACACATATTTCAGACGATTTCGGGAGGACATTCTTGAAGGGGAATGATCGAGCGCCCAAGAGCAGGCGGATACACCTATTTCGCCGGCTTCCACTTATTCAGGAAAGCGAGCAGGTCTTCAGGGCCCATGGCACGCATCCTCGTGTACTCTCCGTTTTTCTGGCTGTAAAGCAGTTTGCCGTTGGAGTCGAGGACTACGAAGGCGGGAATACCGCGCGCCATCGGCACCTGATATTCGTTCATCAAATCCTGATTTTTGTCGCCCTGGCCGACATCAACGTGAACAACTTCGAAATTAGCGTTCAAAGTTGGCGCAATATCTGGCCGCTTAAATGCGCTGTCCAAGACGTGGCAGTCGTAACACCAATCAGCGCCGAAGACAATCAGCACGCGTTTGCGGTCCTTGCCAGCCCGTGCGATTGCCTGCTGAATCTCGCTTCGCGCGCTACTGGCCGGCGGATACAGCTTGGCATCAACTGAGAGTGGCTGTTCGAGGCGGCGCGCGTCGGTGCGTTCGACCGCGACCAATTTCCACTCCAGGCCTTGCTGCTGCCAAAGCTGGGATTCGAGAATGTAGAGAGTGCGTCCCGGCAGCGCAGGTGTAACCGTCGCTTGAAAAGTCACCTGCTTCAGGCTGGGCTGCGGCGAAGTCTCCTGTGAAATTTTCAGCGACACTCGGCGGGCTTTCAGACCTGCCCAAAACTCAGCATCGTCCTGCACAGAAATGTTCGCCGAAGTTTTCGTGATTACTGTGACTCGGGCCGGTGGTTCCGTGCTGTAGATCTGGCTGAGCGCAGCAATGCTGCCCCTGACCACAAGCGTCTTCCAGGTCGTAAGCGCAGGAAAGGTCGCGGAGCTCTGAGCGGCGGCGCACGCTGCCAGGAGCATTGCAATGTAAAACATTCTCACCGAGCCATTAATACCGTTGCGCATTTGTTAAGTATAAAGACGGGACAGACCGGGCTCTCAGCAGAGAAAAGGCACGAGAAAATGGCAGAAGATTGTTTGTTGGGACACCGTAATCGGTATGGTAATCGGGTAATGCATGTATTGCGCATAAGGGAAGCCGCGCCATCATAGAAAAGAGCGAGTTCGAATCAATCGCGCCGTCGAGCTGATCCGTTCTTGCCGCTTGCCTATGGCTGTACGTGTACTCATCGCCGACGACGATGGCTCTATCAGAAGGCTTCTTAGCCGATTGATTGAGAGTCACAGTGATTGGATCGTGTGCGCCGAAGCGCGAGACGGGCACGAGGCGGTTGCCAAGATCGCCCAACTCAGTCCAGATGTTGCGGTGATTGACCTTGCGATGCCTGATATGAATGGTTTGCAAGCGGGGAAAGAAATCTCGGAGAAACAACCAGGGATTCCCATGCTGCTGCTAACCGTACAGCAGGTCTCGAAAGAACTAACGACGGAAGCTCGCAATGCCGGATTTCGTGGGGCGCTTTCAAAAAATACCGGCAGCGAAGTCGTGCATGCAATTGAAGCTCTGCTGAATCAGCAAACCTTTTTCGAACCTATCCGCAGCGATGCCATCATCTGGTGAGTAGATCAGCTGTAATCCATATCGTAAACATAAATCAGGACAGCCGACCAGAGCCGAACGGCTGGGTCAGCGAAGGAGACTGCGGGGTGAATAACTCTGCCCCGTTCTCGGTGATATGCATGTCATCTTCGAGACGTATGCCGAACTCACTTGGGATATAGATCCCAGGCTCATCGCTGAAAACCATGTCGGGTTCGAGCGGCGTTTTGTTTTCTCTGACGAGGTAGGGCCACTCGTGACCATCCATTCCCATGCCGTGACCCAGACGGTGCGTAAAGTATTTGTAGTCTGGGCCGTAACCGGCATCTGTGATGACTTTTCGCGCGGCTGCATCGACGCTTTCGCAAGGCACGCCGGGGCGAGCGGCCCGCAGCGCGGCACTCTGGGCTCGATGCACGACGTCGAAAACCGTCTTCATTTTGTCGCTGGGGTCCCCTAATACAAATGTGCGCGTAATGTCGGACCAGTATCCGTCGGCAGTGCAGCCATCGTCGAGCATGATGATGCTACCTTCGCGCACTACCTGGGCTTCCGTCGAACCATGCGGCGAGCTGGAACTGGTCGCAATGGAAACATCCACGTCGCCTTCGAACCCAACCTTTGCGTACGCTGACTGGACCAACTGACGGATATCGGAGTCGGTCATTCCCTCGTGCAAACTTTTGAAGACTGCTTCGTAGACCGTCAACGTCACTTTACAGGCCAAGCGCATGAGAGCAAGCTCACGCGGGCTCTTGATCATCCGGCAACCGGCAGTCACGGGACTTGCGCTGGCGAATTTGATTTGCGGGGCGGCATGTGAAAGCGAGTTGCTGAAAACAAATTTCACAGTCTCTTCAATGCCGAGCGTGCCTGTAGCGATGCCATGATCGCGCAGCCCCTGGGCGAGTTTCTCGTAAGGGCTTTCATCTTCCTGCCAGGTACGAATATCTGCAACGCCGGCTTGGGGGCTGTTTGCAATCTGCTCGAGAGCTCGTGCCTGTTCGAACGCGGGGCACACGAAGAACGTTTTCCCGCTGGCAGGAAGAACGAATGCGAACGTTCGCTCGCTTCCCCACCATTGAATGCCGGTGAAGTAACGCAACGACGTGCCTGACATGAGGAGGATTGCGTCAAGGTGGTTGGCTTGCATCAGCCGACGGGCTTTGTCCTGACGATCGATGCGCTCTTGCACCGTGATTGGCTTTACTTGTTCCTTCAATGACGGGAGCTGGGCAATGGCAGGGGGCAGCGGCTTGCAGTTCGCCGGGATTTCGTCGGCAGCCGCAATGCTCGAAATTGCTGCGGCGCTGACGGTGGATGTTTGCAAAAAGCGGCGGCGCGAAATCATTGTGGACTCCGATAAGCGAGCGGAACATTATGGCATGAGCCTGAACCAATTGCGGAAATCGATATAATCCAACATTCGGCCACGAAGAGAAACCATAATGCCCATTGGAACCGCATTTCACGAGCGCACGTTGCCGCTTTGCCACAGTCTGAATTACCGCGAGTGGTCAGGCTATTACACGGTGAGCGCTTACGAGACGCATCATGAGCACGAGTACAACGCGATCCGCAATGCGGCGGCGTTGATCGATATCACGCCCTTGTACAAGTACCTGATTACGGGACGCGATGCGACCAAGCTGGTGAACCGCATCATCACGCGCGACATCAACAAAGTGAAAAAGGACCAGGTTATTTATTGCTGCTGGTGTGACGAGCAGGGGAAGGTAATCGACGATGGCACAATCACGCGGCTCGATGAAAACCGTTATCGCTGGACCGCGGCCGAGCCCAACCTGCGCTGGTTTCACCAGAACGGGCTGAATATGGAGGTCGACATTGAGGATATTTCGGAACAGACAGCGGCACTCGCCTTACAAGGACCAACGTCGGCGAAGTTATTAAAAAGCGTGGCAGAAGCGGAAATTACGAACCTGAAATACTTCCGGATGACCAGCGGCAAAATCGCCGGCGTGCCGGTGGATATTTCTCGCACGGGGTACACGGGAGATTTGGGTTACGAGATTTGGGTTGATTGGAAACAGGCGTTAAAAGTGTGGGACACGATTACGGCTGCCGGCCAGGCTTTTGATCTGCATCCCACAGGAATGCTTGCGCTGGATGTGGCGCGAGTTGAGGCCGGCCTATTGTTGCTGGATGTGGACTATACCAGTTCGCGCAAGGCGCTCATTGCTTCGCAGAAGTATTCGCCATTCGAGCTGGGCTTCGGCAAGATGGTGCATCTTGACAAAGAATATTTCATAGGCCGCGCTGCGCTCGAAAACGATCACAAGAACGGAGTGGCACGTCAACTAATTGGGTTAGAGCTTGATTGGAATGAAATTGACGCTTTATATGACAAGCTCGGCCTGACGCCCGCAGCACCAAGCCAGACATCACGTGTGCACGTGCCGGTTTACGCGAGCAATCGGCAAGTTGGAAAAGCAACTTCGACGACGTGGTCTCCGGTGCTGAAGAAGCTGATCGCGCTGGCCAGCGTGGAAACGGCGCACGCGAATATCGGGAGCCGGCTGCAAATGGAGATCACGATCGAAGCGGTCCGGAAAAAGGCAGCAGGGAAGGTGGTAAAACTTCCATTTTTCAATCCGGCAAGGAAGATGGCAATCCCGGCGTAGAAATGTCGTGAGTAGCGATTCGTGCAAGGGGGAGCCTACCTGTGTGGATATTTGAAAGCATCCAATCGAACATGCCTCGGCTATCCAGGCTGATACTCAGCGCAACTTTGCTTGGTCTTTGCCCTTCTCTGCTGCTTGCGCAAAACCCACAGCTGCAAACGAAGAACGGGCGGCGCTTCCCTACGGTGGTTTTCACGTCAGTGCTATGGAATGCCAACCCTCCTTATTACACGATCGCGGTTGATTCTCTCGGCGCCGCAACCTACCAATCGTCGCCGAATTCGGTCGACAGCACAGGAGTGCCGTACACGCTGGTGTTCCAGGCGAACGACTCGACCCGCAGGATGATCTTCACCATTGCGCGAGATCTGGAGTACTTTGGAGCAGACATTCCTGTAAAGGTGAGCTCGCCTCAAGACAATCCGGTGCGAACGCTTACCTATCGCGACCTCACCTATAACAATCTGCTCACATATAGCGAATCCACGAACTCGGAGATCGAGGAGCTGACGTCGATTTTCGAGGAGATTTCGACAACAGCGGAGTTCGGCCGCACGCTTACACACCTTCGCCAACATGATAAGGACGGGATCGCGGGCGCGCTAGCGACAATGCAGAAGGAAGCCGAACGCCATCACTTGCGCGAGTTGCAGGCGATCGCGCCGGTGCTCAGAAGCATTGCCTCAGACCGCAACAGCAGCGAAGATGCGCGTATACGAGCCAGGGCGTTACTTACGTCTGTTCACTGACCGGGGTTTCTGTTTTTCGGCCACCGATCTGATTATATCGTATTGCGATATTTATTTCCGAGCGGCCATCCCATACCTGCCCGAAGCTCATCGGATATGACAGGAGGAAGGAGGAAAAAGAGATGGCTGATACTGGATATCAGACCGTAAATATCCGGCCGGTGAGGACGCTGAGCTGGTCGGCAATCTGGGCAGGAGTATTTAGCTTTGTAGCAATTTGGTCAGTGTTTGGAATACTCGGTATGGCAATATTCGCAAGGGCGGCTAACCCCAACGCGCCACAGCCGGTAACGGGAATGAATGTCGGCATGGCGATTTGGGCGATTATTCTTACCATCATCGCGATGTACGTTGCTGGGCGCATTACCGGCAGCCTGGCGAGCGTTAACACCCGGTATGAAGGTGTGAACCATGGCTTGATCATGTTCGGGCTTTCTGTGGTTGCGGTGATCGTGCTTTCCACGCTTGGCGGCGCAGCGTTGAGTGGCGGAGCCGGCGTAAGCGGGACTGCACACAGTCCGTACGTGCTTGGCATATTTGCCGGCTTTGGGTGGGCTGGGTTCCTTAGCTTGTTCCTGGGCTGGCTGGCGGCAATGGGCGGAGCGTCAAGCGGATCGCACTCGAGAGAGTTGCCGGCGCGAAGCACCGAGCCCGATAACGTTCAGCGCATGAGACCAGCGGCGTAAGTTCCACCGCAACGCTGACAGAAGAATGCGGCCGCACTTCCCTGCCGGCCGCATTTTTAGCATTCAGCAATCAGCACTCAGCACTCAGTGATCCGGCACAAAACACACACGGGCGAAACTGCAGAATCTTTATCACTGAAGCGATTCGGAATGCAGGAATAGGTTTGTGGCTGAATGCTGATTGCTGAGTGCTTAATTCAGCGGGATGCCGAGCAAAATTTTTACTGCGACGGGCTTGTTGTCCTGCTGTGCGGGACGGAATACCCATTTCGCGAGCGCCTGAGTGATGGGCGTGCTCACGTGCGGATCGGGACTCTGCTTCACGGAAAAGTGGGTCAATTTGCCATCGCTGCCAAGAATTGCAGCAACGACTACCTGCTGCTGCGAATAAGCCTTCGCAAAATCCGCAGGAATTTGCGGCCATTCGCGCATGACCGGCGTTGGCGCGATCAACTGACCACCAGAATCGGCCTTGGAATTTTCGAGAGCATATTGCAAGGTCCAGGTTGGGTCGGCTTCCTGCGGCGTGCGCTGCATGGGAACGTAAACGGTGTAGACGCGCTCGTTCTCGAAGACTCCGTAGTCCGCGAGGCCGCCGCCACTGCTCGCAGTTGCGACGATGGTCATCTGATACGGAGTTTGCTGCGCGACGGTGAAGGAGTGACCATTGCTGCTTTCGTTCCCTTCCCCACCCTGAATCGTAATGCCGGGGAATGAGCCAGTTCCTGAGCCGCTGCCCGCTCCGGAACCAGTTCCTGCGCCATGACCGGATTTTCCGGCACCCGCGCCTGCAGTGCCGCGTCCGCTACCGTTTCCAATAGCAGCAACACCCGCCCCAACGGTATTGCCCGAACCGCTGCCTGCGCCTGCGGAGCCGCCGCCCGATGCTTCGCTCGATTTACCGGAGCCGCCACCGGCAGCAGGATTGTGACCGGCTCCCGTACCGGAATTAGACGCGAGCTCAGAAGTGGCGTTTGCGGCTTGCGATTTTTCCTGTCCGGTTGCGGGAGATTCCGAAGCCGTGCCGTTGGACTTGCCCGGATTAACAGAATTGGGATTCAGCTTGCCGCCTGGCGCGATGGCAAAACGCCCGCGCGCTTCATCTGCCGGAACCTTTGACGCAGTCGGAAGTGGAGCCGGACTCAGCGAAAGCAGAGGCTCGGCGGACTTGCCGTGCATTTCAAGCCGTGCAAGTTGCGCGGTTGAAGGCGGCGCGGCTTGCTTCTCGGACTTTTCGGTTTGTTTTTCGGCGCGAACTTTTATCGGCGTTGGAGCGGGCTTTTCAGCTTCGCGAGGCTTTTCTTCTTTCGCCTGAACCGGCTTGGGCTCGACTTTCGGAGCAGTAGGTAGCGGCTGCTCTGCTGCGGCAAGCTTCGGCATATTGGCTTTCGCGATCAACTCAGGCGCTTTGACAGGCACGTTCCACTTCGCGTTGCGGCGCAGATTACTGTCCTGCCGGACCTTGATGGCTTTCACCGGAGCTTCGTAGTGCGGCATGGCAGCTTTTGGGGTAACCAGATCGGTCGGCAGGCGCGTCTCTGCCATTTGAACGATGTTCGGCAGCGGCACTAATTTTTTGAGCGGCTCAGGACGTACGGCGAGTGGGTGCAGCACAGTCTGAAAAGCGTTTGTAGGATTTGGGGGATTCGAAAGAATCGCCTGCGCCCCCGGATATGCGAAACCTTTGCTCGCATGCGCGGGAGCGGCTGAGGCCTGCTGTGGCTTGCTCTCTCCACCGCCTGCACTCTTTTCGCCCTGGGTGCCGCCGCCGACTTCGGGCAAATAAATGATGTGGTCCTGCGGATTCAAAGAGCCGACAATCAAACGCTGCTCGCGGAAATTAGGAATGACGTAGGTGATGAACAGGAAGATGGCGAACATCGCGACTTCGTGTCCGATGAACGAATAAAGCAAGCCGCGGCCGGGGAGATCGCCGAACTTGAATGTGGCGAAGCTGGGGATGGGCTCGCGTTTGGTTCGTGATTGTGAACTGCCGGGCGTCGACACCGCCAGACGAGCGAGGACAGCCGCCTCGTCACTATTTGAATTGGCGGCATCCGCCAGCTTTCGGCGGAGCTCTTCCATCACGGGAGAGAGAAATTCAGGGGCAAGAGAAGAGACGGCCGCGGGCTGCTCGGCTTCTGTATTCGGCGGTGTGGAATCGATTGATGGAGATTCTGGTTTCCCGGTTGGGAGTACTCGGGCAGGAATGGATTCGAGTTCAGGCACACGCTCTGGTGCGGGCGGCGCAGGTATCGCGGTTTCTGCGGCGCGGGCGGGTGCGGCCGCTGCCCCAGGATCCGACATGGGATGAGAAGTCGGAGCTATTCCTTGCGCAATTTTGAGGAGGTCTTCTATGCCGGGCAGCGCGGGAATTTCTTGGGAAACCTGTTTCGGATTCGAGCCATTCACAGGACCGGAAGTCTTCTTCTCCGCATCGCGCAAAACGGATTGAATAATGCTCAGGCCGGTCTCGGACCAACTGTTGTCTTTTGGAGATTCCTCCGAACCGGATTTTTTCGGAGAGGAGCCGTTCCCGTTTGTGTGCTCGTTCAGTGCCGCAACTGAATTTCCATTTTTCGGTACGGGTGTTTCCTTGGGGCGCGGCTTCTCCTGGGCGGAGTTTGGGGAGCCGTCGTCGGTCGCGTCGGAGGCAACCTGCGGTTCATCGAAATTCAACCCAAGAGAAAGAAACACCATAATCACAACACGCGGAAACAAAATTCGGAATCGATCATGCGGCGAATGTGCGCCGCGCCAGTTCCATACACGTTAGAGAAAAAGTTCATTGCAGCAGAGATGCCTTTAGTACGTAATATTGGGGGTTGGGGTTGAGCATCACCGTAAGGTTGGACCCTCCTCCTATTTGTAGCTGATCGGCGACGATGTCGCCGACAATGTAGCCTTGTTGAGCCGCGCCGTTTCCGATCATGAGCGTGTTTCCGAAAGCTCCGGTATCGCAGCTTGCGCCGCTATCGCCAGCTCCGCCTAAGTGACATTGGTGAAAATAAATATTTCCGATGAGAGCGAATGATCCAGCGGAGTTCCACATCGGTTGGTCATTGGTCGGCAGCTGAGAATTCCGGTCTTGAAAAAAGAGAATCCCTCGCGCACCCTGTTGCAAAGGGTCTCCGTATTGTCCGGAGCACGGTGCAAGCAAAACATTTCCTGTCAATGTAGTGACACCCTGCGGCAAGTTCGAGTAAGTCCCCGATGGGCACTGAATCGTGGAGGATTGAACTGCATAGCTGGCGCTTTGGCAGTCAAAAACGATAGATCCGCTACGACGTCTCTGTAATAGTCCTGAGTTCCCGGTCACTTGCAGCGTGTGATTACCCTCGAAATAAAACATCGTGCCACCTATACCCTGTGTGCTGTCACCTGGACGTAGGCACGAGTTCACGTCAGCGACAAAGTCTCCTTCCACGTAATAGACACCTGGATCAAACACTGCTAGACCGGTCCCCCCACTGATACCGCGTCCCACACAAATCGCGGCCACACCACTCGCGGATGCTGGACAGGGAATCTGGGTCGAGTAAGTGCCCGGAGTGTAATGATCGCAAGCGACTCCTACGGGGATCCCTGGACAGTTGGTATCACGAAAAAAGCTAGCAGTTCCCTGAACATCCGGCGCTTGAATCGTCGCGAATGGATCAGAAACAATACCGGCTGCGTTGACCCATTTTCTTGTCGAGCTCCCGTAGTCAATTGTCGGATCACCTGGTTGATCCTCGCGCGCCGCTACGGCAAAGGCTCCGCCATTACCGCTATTGGCGTTACTGAGGTCAATTGTTCCGGAGGAGACGCTAACGTCGGAGATGACGGAGTTCACTTGGACAAGCGTGCTTAATGCTGAACCAGCGCTCATCTGGGCGCCCGTGTAGACGGCTAAGTTAAAGCCACTGTTGGTTGTGAGAGTATTCGCGGCGCCTCCGGCTGCATCGTTTGGATTAAGAACGAGGATAGGGACCGGTGACCGAACATTACTCAACCCGCAGGTCGAACGTGCAGGAACTGGCACGCTCGGGCCAGCGCCCACCAAGCGCATGAAAGTAGTCGGCACAGGGTCCGTTATGGTGACTTGCAGATAAGGTGCAGGGACTGGGTTGTTAGCCGCGTCACAGACCAAGTTGCTGTAGTCGCATGACTTACCGTTTAGGCCGGCAAACGTCCCAGCATCTACGACCACACCAGACGAGTAGCCGTTACGCGCCGCGTAGGAGTTAGCGCTAGCTGTCGGCCCTAAGGGTAGGCTGGCGCCCGCAGCTTCGGAGAGCAGGTCCATAGCACCGGCGGTGCATGCAGCGTCGGCGGCGGTTTGGGCAGATTGGCGATGGAACCATAGATTCGCACCGTCGACGACGAAGCCGACTCCGCCAATCAGAAAAATTCCCAACGCGAGAACGACGAATATGGCGGCTTGACCGCGCTCGTGCGCGCGCCTTCTTCTATTTGGTCCACATACGCTGCCATTCCGAACGCAGTTGCGAACTCCGCTTGCCCGAGCGGGGAACGGAGTCGAGGAATTTGCTGTTCCAGAGAAAAAACAGAAGCAGGTCCCTCGACTCCGTTTCGCGCTCGACTCTGTCGGCCGCGAAACTGCGCTCGGGATGACAGCATCTTGATTAGGCATTGCGATTCGTCCAGCGAATGCTTCTGTTTCACTCGGAATGACCCCGTGTAAAGAACTCAAATTTTGCGTCGCGCTGCTCAAAACTGAATCCTTCCTACCGAACTCGCGGAGATCGGGATCGTTGCCCAGTTTGTCAGAAATAAGGGCGAATACGGATAACTCACGCTAACCTGAACTCCGCTTCCGGGATTGTTGTTACCGTCGGGATAGCAGACGTACACGTTCATGCTCGAAATGTTGTGCAAGGAAGCGGCCGCGAACGTCTTCACGGCGCTCGCTACGGATGGGGCAGAACTCGAGTTTGAATTAGTGCACTGGCTCCATGAAGAACTCGTTCCCGAAGTGCCGGTTGGGCCCGCAGGATTACTGCCACTCGCGCCATGCACGATCGCGTAACGCACTCCTTCTTTTGCCGCATCGGTGAGCCAGGCGTAGTTGTACAAAAACAGCGACATTTCCAAAATGCCGACTACGAAAATAACCAGGAATCCGATCACCATCGCAAACTCGACGAGGGCTTGGCCGCGCTCATCGCGCCGAAGACACGTTTGGAATCTGCGGGTCATGATCCCATCGCCCTCATTTCGGCGTGGCGATTGAAGGTACAGCTTCCACTTGTTTGGCAAAGCGGCAAAGCACCGACGACCAAGTTGAATGGCGCGGTCGGGATCAAAGTGTTGAACGTGTATGAGACGTTAATACTATTTAGAACGAATCCCGCACTG
The DNA here is from genome assembly GCA_035651475.1 of Terriglobales bacterium. Taxonomy (GTDB): domain Bacteria; phylum Acidobacteriota; class Terriglobia; order Terriglobales; family Acidobacteriaceae; genus Gp1-AA145. The sequence continues at coordinate 71,128 of DASRFP010000026.1, forward strand.
GGCTCGGGGTCCGGGTCAGGGCTCGTTGTCGTTCCACTAGAACTGCAACCTGAATTTGTGCAAGATTGACAATTCGAGTGGCCCGCACCATCGTTTCCGAACCTCAGCGAACAAACCTGAACCTGAACATCGCTTGATCCACTGAGTTTGCTTAGCTCTTGATAAATCAAATAGCTGACCGTTGTGGCAGCAGGGCCTGCGGCCGGTAGCGCCGCATTCGCCGGTGTTGACGATCCTTCGATTGCGTACTCGATGCCGTTGCGGGTGGCAGAGGTCAGGTTTAACGTCACCAGAAGGAAGTAGCCGAAGTTGACGGCGTTCAGAATAAGGATGAGCAGCAGTGGAATGAGAAGCGCGGTTTCGACGAGGCTCTGTCCCCGACTGCGCTTTGCTCGTGAATGGTGGGGGAAGAACATGCCGAATTAACCTCGATTGCACCGTTCTGCGAACAAACCCAAGGTCCCTCGACTCTGGGCAATCATTCGCAATGCGAATGATTGCTCCTCGCTCGGGATGACAGTGTGTAGGTAGAACGTCATAAGTTGGGGACGATGAGTGGCTACGTTCGAACCTCCTTAGGCGATGCGGACGGCGGAGCGGAACACCTTCGCGGACACGGCGGCGCGGCCGACTTCCTCACGGGCTTCAACCGCCGGAACCCTGTCGTCAGCTTCCTGCAACTCGGCTTCGACTTCGGCTTCGACCTCATCCATGCGCTCGTCATCTCTATCGGCGTCTCTATTAACATTGGGGCCACCGGGAACTTCGAGTTGATTCAGAAGACGATGCAAATAGCAGCGGCTGATTCCGAGTTCCTTGGCGGCCTTGAGCTTGTTTCCGTTATGCGTCGCGAGCGCCACTCGCACCAGCTCCTTCTTGAAATTGCGGAGCGCGTCGTGGAAGGAACCTTTTGGCAGCTCGTCGGAGATGCTGAGGCCCTGCAGTTCGGGCGGCAGGTCGTCGATGGCAAGCCGCTCGTGCCCGTTCCCGAGAACCACGCTGCGCTCGATCACGTTTTGCAGTTCGCGTACATTGCCCGGCCACGAATGGCGGGCCAGAGCTCCCATGAAGCCGGGGCTCATGCTGCGGCACTGCTTTTTGTGCAGCTTGGCGAACATGCGCAAGAAATATTCGGCGAGGAGGGGAATGTCATCGGTGCGCTCGCGGAGCGCGGGCATTGCAACCTTGACCACAGAAATTCGGAAATAAAGATCTTCGCGGAAAGTGCCTTCGCGGACCATTTGCTCGAGGTTGCGGTTGGTGGCGCAGATGACGCGAACGTCGATGGGATGGGAAACATTCGATCCCAGGCGCGAGACAGTTCGCTCTTGCAGGGCGCGAAGAAGTTTGGCCTGAAGCGGCAGGGCGAGATCGCCGATCTCGTCGATAAAAATTGTGCCGCCGTTGGCTTCTTCGAAGCGGCCGCGACGCGCCTGGCTGGCTCCGGTGAAGGCGCCGCGCTCGTGACCGAAAAGTTCGTCGTCGATGAGCGACTCGGGGAACGAGCAAACGGAGAACGCGACGAATGGCTTGTTGGCCCGCGAACTTAGATTATGTATCGCTTTCCCGACGAGCCCTTTGCCGGTGCCGCTTTCGCCAGTGATCAGCACGGTGGTGAAGACGCTGGCCACTTTGTGGATGACGTCGTTCACGCGGTCCATGGCGGCGCTGCTACCGAGGAGGCCGTCAACGCGGCGTCCGCAGAGCATTTGCTGGGCGGCGGCGAGCTCGCGGACCATGGCAGTCCGGCGGCAGGCACGGTTGATGGCGAAGCGGAGTTCCTGCACATCGAGAGGCTGCTCAAGGAAGTCGACGGCGCCGTCGCGGAAAAGTTGAAGAGCGGAGGCGACCTGGTTGCTCCAGCCGAAGGTTATGATTGGCGGGGCGAAGGTCAACTCCGCGGCCATGCGTAACATGTAGCGCTGAGACTGCTCATCGCAGGCAAGGTTCAGCAGGATTGCGTCAACGTCGCTGCTGCCGAATTCGGCGATGGCTTGTTCGGGGGTGAAAACCTGGCGGATGTTGTAACCGGAGTCGCCGAGAACTTCCTGGAGGACGTTGCCGAAAGCTTCGTCCTGATCGACCAAGAGGACACGCTTAACTCGCTCGCTGATGCTGGGGCTTCCCAAACCTACCTCACTTCTCCTGGACAGGTGAATACTTCAGCACACAATATAGGGAGCGAAACCTGTAAAAAGTTACACTTCAGATATCGTGCCTGATTTGCTGGATCAGGAAGAACCTGGGTTCAAAGATTGGAGTTGCGTCCAACTACTCTGAACGTTGCTGGGGGAGAATAATACAGGGAATCCTGTATTGCAATAGTGTAACCAAAAATAATCAGGGAAGCTAGATGTAAAACAACAAAATTGATGGGCGAGCTACGGGGAGTGTAAACGTTTGCATACACTAATTACGCAATAACTTACGCTATCAAGTTTGTTTACACATCGCTAGAACACATTTGTCGAGTGTAGCTTCAGTTTTCCGGCCGATATTTCTTTGGTGGAACGCCGATTGCAGTTCGACGCATAGAGCCCCATCCTTGGCGTTAAAACACCCGTGACAGTACTAACTTCTACAACAACTGAAGCCGACGTTCAGCCGCTAAATCCAGCTTCCTCTGGCGATTTCGGCCATTTTGGACCCGGCTGGCGAGGGAGTCTAAGAGCTTCACCTTCATTTCTGGCGGTACTCACCCTAGGACTGATCGCTGTCCAATATGCCCTGACACTCAGGCGTGCCGACTTCGATGATCCTGATGTCTGGTGGCACATGCGCAATGCGCAGGTTCTATTAGAGCAACACCATTTGGTACGGCAAGACCTTTACTCGTTCACGGTCGCGGGTCATCCCTGGGTGAACAGTGAGTGGCTGAGCGAAATTCCGTTCTATCTAGCCTATCGTGTTCTCGGTTTGTCAGGCCTAAAGGCAATGACGTTTGTTTTGCCAACCATATTAATGCTGCTGCTTCTTTATCTCTGTTATCAGGAAAGCCGGAATTTCAAAGCATCCGTTTTTGCGTGCTGCCTGGCGAGCTTTTTGGCCATTGTCTCTTACGGCCCTCGCACGATCATGTTTGGCTACATCCTCATGGTCGTGTTGCTCATCATTCTTCAGCGCTTCCGAACCGGTGGCCGCGCTCCCCTTTGGATTATCCCTCCGCTGTTTTGCGTTTGGGCAAATAGTCACGGATCGTGGTCGCTTGGGATGATCCTGTTCTTCATCATTGGCATTTCGGGTCTATTCGGCGGCAGGTGGGGGCACATCGAGTCCTCCCGCTGGACGCCTTCGCAGATTCGCAAACTGGCGTTTACGGGAGCGGCTTCGGTAGCTGCACTGTTCCTCAATCCATATGGATGGCGACTGGTGAATTACCCCTTCGATGTTGCGTTCAATCAGAAGATGAATGTCTCCCACGTCGCCGAGTGGGTTTCTGTCAATTTTCAGGATGCTCGCGGGACTATTGTTTTTGGCGTGATCATCGCTTTGCTGCTGATCGCGTTATTGCGTGATCGGCAATGGAACCTCGCCGACCTATTGATGCTTCTGTTTGCACTGCATACTGCACTAGCGCACATTCGCTTTTTGGTACTGTTAGCGATCGTTCTCTCGCCAATGCTTGCCAAACTCCTGGATTTCTTTCCCCGGTACTATCCAGAAAAAGATACTCCCAGAGTAAATATGGCCGTCATGTTCGCGGGCATTGCCGTTATGCTGTTTTTCTGGCCACGTCCGCAGGCGGTGCAAAAGGCACTCGCAAACGGATATCCAACCGGGGTGGTCTCCTACCTAAAAACAAATCCTCCACAAGGAAATGTTCTCAACTTCTATCTCTGGGGAGGATTCATCGATTGGAATGCGCCGGATGTAAAGGTCTTTATTGACAGTCGCGTCGATATCTTTGAATATGCCGGAGTGTTCAAAGACTATCTCGACCTGCTCGGGTCAGACTCGCTGGTTCGGAGGCTTGATCCGATCTTGCAGAAATACAACATCCGATATGTGCTGTTTCCGCCCGGCGACACTAAGAATTCATTGCTCGGCGACAGCGGAGTCACTTATTTGCTGGAGCACGATTCGCGGTGGAAGGTGCTTTATCGGGATAAGGTTTGCGTGCTGATGGAGCGGGTCGATTCAAAAAGCTTTTAACCGCAGAGTGCGCTGATAAAAGCCGCCGAGAGCGCCGAGAAAACGGACGAGGGTGCCCGTCCCACACGGTAGCAACAATCATTTGGCACAGACTTCGGCGAGGGAGTGTGCCGCGTAGGTGACCTGCTCTTCTGTCATCTCGGGAAAAAGCGGCATGCTGAGCACCTGCTCGCAAGCGCGCTCGGTACAGGGAAGGCTTTCGGGCTTATAGCCATAATCTGCGAAGGCCTCCTGTAAATGCACCGGCACCGGATAGTGCACGGCAGTTTGGACACCGAGCTTCTCCAGCTCGGCACGGACGCGGTTGCGGTCTTCGACGTAGGCCACAAACAGGTGGTAAACACATTCGGCTTCGACGGGATCCTGCGGGAGTCGCACCTTGGCCTCGGCTAAAAGCCTGCGATACAAGTCGGCGCTCGACTGGCGCTTCGCAGTCCACTGATCGAGATATTTAAGCTTCACATTAAGAACTGCGGCCTGAAAGCCGTCCATGCGGTAGTTGTAGCCGATGTAGTGGTGATGATAGCGGGTGGATTCGCCGTGGCTGCGCAGCGAGCGCGCCATTTTGGCGACTTCATCCTCGTTGGTGGTGAGGGCGCCGCCTTCCCCGTAAGCGCCAAGGTTCTTGCCGGGATAAAAGCTGAAAGCCGCAGAGTGGCCAAATCCTCCGACGCGTTTGCCGTTCCAGCGCGCGCCGTGAGCTTGGCAAGCGTCTTCGACCACGATGAGGTGGTGCTGCTCGGCTATTTTCATGATCGCGTCGATGTTGGCGGGCCGTCCGTAAAGGTGCACGGGGATGATGGCGCGAGTTTTATCTGTAATGGCGGATTCGATCTGGGCGGGGTCGATGTTCGCGCTTGTGGGGTGGATGTCGACGAATGTGGGCATCGCGCCGGTGTAGGCGATCGCCTCGGCAGTGGCGATAAAGGTATTGGAGGTGGTAATGACCTCGTCGCCCGCGCCGATACCGGCGGTGAGCAAGGCCAAGTGGAGAGCGCTGGTGCCGGAATTGAGCGCGACGCAATGCTTGACTCCGCAGTAGTCGGCGAATGCCTGCTCGAAACGCTCAACCTCTTCTCCGAGGATGAAGGACGCGTTCCGGCAGACGCGATCGAGGGCTGCCTGGATCTCATCGCGCAGAAGGCCGTACTGCGCCTTCAGGTCGAAGTAGGGGACGGTGATGCTAGCGGTTTTCAAGATTTGAGTGTAACTGACTATATAATTTCCGTTGAAATAAGTGTTAACAGAAGTACTCAGTTTCGCGTTGGCACTTCTCCGTTAGAGATTTGGTCAGGCGCACCGAGGCTCCAGACGTAAAGGAGAGAGGCTTTGGTATCTGACATGCAGCGAATGTCAACGGTTGTGTCCTTCGCCCCGGAATGGGGAAAATTCACAGGAGATAAAGTTTATGGTCAACCGTTTTCGCAGCTTTCTTACCCACCTGCATCAGGACGAAGCGGGCCAGGGTTTGGTCGAATATGCCCTCATCATGGGCCTGATTGTCTTCGCGGCGATAACAACGTTGGGCGGTTTGGCGGACGAGGTGAATCTGGCCTTCAGCAAGATCGACAGCACGCTTTCAAGTGCCCTAAGCGGTCCGTAGGACGGCGTGGTTCGCGTACCAGCCCAGCGTTCCCGCGAAATTGACCTTAAAACGATAAGGGGTTGCGGCGGACGTTCGGAGCAAATCGAATCGCTCTCGAGCGTACATTGCGACTTTGGGGGTGAATTACGTCTTTACAGCGATTACTAAGTGCGTTCGTCGTCGCGGCGGTGCTTGCCGGCGCTGTCACGTTTCTGTTTTATCGGCGCCTTGACAATCGGCCGTCAGTGAAACCGATAACGCACCTCGTTGTGGCGGCGAAGGATTTGCCGGTTGGGGTCACGCTGACGTCCGACGACGTGACGCTGCTCGACTGGTACAGCACTACCCTTCCGTCGGGCGCATACACCAAAGCCGACACTGTGCTGGGGCGGCCGCTGCTGTATCCGCTTGCAGCAAAACAGCCAGTGGTGGATCGCGATCTGGGAGCTGCCGGCGCCGGGATCGGTCTCGCTGGAAAGATCCCCGAAGGAATGCGGGCGATTGCGGTTAAGTCGAACGAGATCTCGGGCGTGGCTGGATTCTTGTATCCGGGATCGCACGTCGATTGCATGCTGACGTACACGCCGCCAGGCGGGAAGACGCCGGAGACGCAGACGGTGCTGCAGAACGTGGAAGTGCTTGCGGCTGGGCAGACGATCGAGCCTGATCCGCAAGGCAAGCCGCAGAAAGTAAACGTTGTCACTCTCCTGCTTACTCCGCAGGACTCCCAAAAACTTCAGCTGGCAAGCGGACAGGGCAACATTCAGTTTGTGTTGCGTAGCGGAGCCGACACCGAGCAGGCCAGCATTCAGCCAACGCGCCTGGATGATCTGTATGGCATTAAGGCGCCTCAACCTGTAGCGAAAGTGGTCAAGCACACTCCGCGCCAAGCGAAACCCATGTACATGCTCGAAGTGATCCAGGGGACCAAGCGGTCAGAAGAAAAGTTTGCGAGTGAAGCCACGACCTCAGCGGCTAAAACTGCTGACTGAAATAACAAACTAACGCAGCGTCGAAGCGCTGATCCAGCCAAGAACGGAGCAAGACAGCTGGCAGTTACGAGCTGAACAAAAGCACGATGAAAATTTTCGCGTGGGGAAAAACAAGGGGCTGGCTTTTTGTTTTGGCCGCGAGTGTTGTATGCAGGACAATTCCAGCTGCAGCCCAAACCGAAGGTCAAGCATTTCATGTGTTCGTTGGCAAGTCGGTCGTGATCAATATGCAAGCGCCAATCACGCGAATCTTGTCGAGCAATCCTGGTGTGATTGACACCCTGGCTACTTCGCCAACGCAGGTTGTAGTCGAGGGCAAAACTCCTGGCGTAAGCAATTTGATCTTGTGGGACTCGGGCGGGCACTCGCAGATTCTGGACGTCACCGTCGACGTGAACATCTCGCAGCTGAAGAATGCGATTGCGCAGACCTTCCCTGGTGAGCGAATCAATCTTCAATCTGATGGCGCGCATTTGATCCTGACGGGAACGGTTTCCGATACAAAGGCTTCCGATGAAGTCGCAAAAATGGCTAGCGCATACTCAGCCAATGTGGTCAACTCCCTGACCGTTGCTCCGGTACATGAGCAGCAGATTCTGCTGGAAGTGAAATTCGCGGAAGTCGACAGAACGAAATTGCAAACGTTCGGTATCAACTTTTTAAGTACGGGAGCTGCAAACACACCTGGCACGGTCACCACTGGTCAGTTCAATCCACCTACCTTACAGACTCAACTTACCGGGACCATTGGCGCGGGCAACCGAGGGGCCACGAGCTCTTTCCAACTTGGAAGTTTGCTCAACGTTTTTCTGTTCCGTCCTGACCTCAATTTTGGCGCAACGATTTCAGACCTCGAAAACAAGAACGTGCTCGAGATCCTCGCTGAACCGAATCTGCTCGCACTGAACGGACAAAAGGCAGACTTCCTGGCTGGCGGCGAGTTTCCCTTCCCAGTTGTTCAAGGCGGCGCGAACGTTGGCGCGGTGACGATTCAGTTTCGGCCATTCGGGGTAAAGCTTGACTTCACAGCGACGGTTGGACCTGACCGCGTAATCCGGATGCACCTTGCGCCAGAAGTAAGCACGCTGGATTTTACCCAGGCGGTCACAATTTCCGGCTTCACGGTCCCTGCGATTTCCACCCGGCGCGCGGAAACCGAAATCGAATTGAGAGATGGGCAGTCGTTCGGAATTGCAGGATTGCTCGACAACCGCGCCACGGTGCAACTCAGCAAGGTGCCGGGGATTGGCGACATTCCGATCTTGGGACAACTGTTCAGATCACGGTCGGTGAATCGCAGCAACAGCGAGTTGATGGTGCTGGTGACGCCGCGGATCGTCGACCCTGTGCAGATGAATACGCCTTCGGCATTGCCGCCGGCGAACCCGGTCAAGTTCCTCGAACATTCTGAATTTGATAAAGGCCTACCGGCAGCGGCAGGGCCGAACAACAATGCAAGTCAGCAACAGCCGAGTGCGAAATGAATCCGATGTCACTAAAAGACGCGCTGAATAGCGATCCGCGCGACACTTTTTCGGGAAACCAGCCTCTTTCTGTCGTTGGGATCTGTTTGGATGACGAGACCTGGACGGTGCTGCAGTCGTTTGCTGAGTCGGCGCCGCTGATCCGGCTACGCTCGCAAGTTTCCGAATACCGAATACGGGAGACGGACTCGGCCACCGAGTGGCTGGGCGACCCGGCCCCGGACATCTGCATTGTCGATTTCGACCGCGACCGGCGGAAGGCGGCGGCGGCGGCGGAAAACATTCATAGCACCGCGCCGGAGACGGCGATCTTTGCGGTATCGACAGATGCGCAGCCGGACTTGATTATTCAGGCAATGCGGAGCGGATGCAGCGAGTATCTGCTGAAACCGATCGGGCGCGAACAACTGCTGAATGCTGTGGCGCGCGTGGGCGGGCGAAGAAAAGAACGCACGCAGCCGTTTCGAGCGCAGGTTCTGGCGTTCATGGGGGCAAAGGGCGGATGTGGCGTGACCAGCGTGGTGACGCAGCTCGGGGCGGTGCTGGCGAGCTCATTTTCGAAGCGAACGCTGATTATCGATTTGCATCCTGACTTCGGGGATGCGGCATTGTATTTGGGAGTGACACGACACAGGTATCACTTCTTCGAGTTGATGGAGAATACGGACCGACTTGATGCCGAACTTCTGCAAAGCTTCCTGGCGCGGCATTCGAGCGGCGTGGAATTGATTCCGGCGCCGGAAGGAAATGACAATCCGCGAAGGATTCTGCCCGGCGCGGTTGCGCAAACCATCGATTTCCTGCGCATGCGCTACGACTACATCCTGGTGGATATGCCGCTTGGGTTGAGTGACGAGAACCTGGAACTGATCCGGCACTGTGACCATTTGCATATGGTCACGATTGCGGAAGTGTCTGCATTACGCAACGTGGCGCGCCAGCTTAGCTACCTGATGCGCAAGGAAGTGCCGAGTGATCGATTGCGCGTGGTCTTGAACCGACACCACAAAAAATCGTTGATCTCTGAGAACGAGATCGAGAAGAGCATCGGACAGAAGATTTACTGGAAGGTCCCGAACGGATATGCGCATGTTGTGAAGGCTATTAACGGTGGCGACCCAATTGCACAACTAACGAGTTCCGAGGTGGCCCGGAGCCTGACTGATTTGGCTGTCCAACTTGGCGCGAAGCCGGCGATGACCGATAAAAAAATAGCCGATAAAAAGAAAGAAGGCGGGTTCCGCTTTCTGGGCCGCTAGTTAAGAGTGACGTATGGGTGAATTTAATTCGCTTTCATCACAATTTGGGAACGCAAGCGGGGTACCTGCCTCGGATGCGAAGCGGACTGGTCTGAGCTTCAAGGAATATCAGGAGCTGAAGTCGAGCGTTCACCGTGATTTGATCAGCCGCGTTGACCTGGAGCGAGTTGCGAACCAGCGGGATGATCAGACGCGGGCGCAGGTGCTTTCGGTCATTCAGGACCTGGTGGCGAGCCTGAAGACTCCGCTCAGCGGGCGTGAGCGCGAACGGCTGGCGCTTGAAGTGTTGGATGAAGTTTTTGGATTAGGACCGCTCGAGCCGGTGCTGCAAGACCCAACGGTAAACGACATTCTGGTGAACGGGCCCAGGCAGGTTTACGTGGAGCGCGGAGGAATCCTTGAAGAAAGCAACATTATGTTCAAGGACAATGCGCACCTGATGAACGTGATCGACAAGATCGTGTCGGCGGTAGGACGCCGCGTAGATGAATCGTCACCGATGATTGATGCGCGGCTGGCTGACGGATCGCGGGTTAACGTGATTATTCCGCCACTGGCGATCGATGGCCCGCATGTATCGATTCGCCGATTCGGGCATATTCCAATCACCGAAGAAGACCTCCTCCGGAACGAAACACTCACCAAGCCGATGCTTGAACTGCTGCGCGCGGCGGTGATGGCGCGAATCAACATTGTGGTCTCAGGCGGTACCGGGGCCGGCAAGACGACGCTGCTCAACGTGCTTTCGGGATACATTTCCGAGAAAGAACGGATTGTCACGATTGAAGATTCCGCCGAATTGCAATTGAAGCAGCGGCATTGCGTCCGGCTTGAAACCAGGCCGGCGAACATTGAAGGCCACGGCTCGATCATGCAGCGCCAACTGGTGATTAACAGCTTGCGTATGCGTCCGGACCGCATAGTGGTCGGCGAGGTCCGCGGCGAAGAAGCGCTGGACATGTTGCAAGCGATGAACACCGGCCATGATGGGTCGATGACCACCGTGCACGCGAACAGCCCGCGTGATGCGATTGCGCGTATTGAAACGATGGCGTTGATGGCAAACCTGAACTTGCCTGAGCAGGCGGTGCGGAGGCAGATCGCCTCAGCCGTGCAGCTGATTGTTCAGATTGCGCGGTTCAACGATGGCTCGCGGCGCGTGACCCACGTTACCGAAATCAGCGGGATGGAAGATGACGTCGTTAGCATGCAGGACATATTTGTGTTCGATAAACAAGGTATATCGCCCGAGGGCCGCGTTCTGGGTACGTTTGCAGCGACAGGTGTACGGCCGAACTTTGCCGACCGGCTGAATGCTTCGGGAGTCAATGTGCTTGCTTCGTGGTTCGAGCATTCGCACAGCGTGAATTAAGGGAAATCAGATGCCACCGTTCTTATTTTTCATGTTGCTGCTGTTGATCTGCTTCGCCGTCGTGTTCTATATGAGCCGGCCGTCGAAGGCGGAGAGAGCGGTCCAGCGGCATCTCGAGAGCATTCAGGTTACTAATGAGGATGATGGAGAACCGCCCGTCACCATTCTCAAAGAGGAAGGCTACGGCTCAAGCCCTGCAATCAGCGACGTCGTTCGACAAATCCCTGGCGCGAAGGAAATTCTTGATCTGCTGCGGCAAACAGGCAAGCCATGGTCTGTCAGCAAGGTTCTGGGCCTGATCGCGGGATTATTCCTGGGAACGGCGCTGATCACTTCCCTGTTTTTGCCCGGCGCTCTTCCGCTTATAGCTGCATTGCTGATTGGGTGCATTCCGTTCGTTTACTTATTGGTGCTGCGCGAGCGGCGGCTCCGGCAATGCGATCGCCTTTTGCCGGACGCGATCGATCTGATGGCGCGAGGTCTGCGGGCAGGACACGCACTTCCCGCGGTATTGCAAATGGTCGGCGAAGAAATTTCAGAGCCGCTTGGCACGGAATTCCGCAAGTTGCACGAAGAGCAGTTACTCGGCTTGCCGCTGCGCGAAGCTGTGATGAACATGATTCGCCGTGTTCCGCGTGATGATATGCGCTTTCTTGCCACCGCGGTTTTGTTGCAGAAGGAAACGGGCGGGAACCTGGCTGTGATTTTAGACAAGACTGCCCAGGTCGCACGCGAACGCGAGAGGTTGCGAGGACAGGTCAGGATTTATACCGCACAAGGACGCGCAACGGCATGGATTCTGTGCGCGATGCCGTTCCTGATGTTTTGCATTCTGAGCGTCATCAGCTGGAAAACGGAGCGGTATTTGTTTACCGATCACCTCGGCAAAATAGCCCTGTATGTCGGGCTGGTCTTCATGGTGTGCGGAGTTCTATTGATTCGAAGGATTGTGAACGTAAAGGTCTAACGCATGACGTTTGTTTTTCTGGGCATTTGCCTGTTCTTCGGTTTTCTGTTCCTGGTGCTGCTGCTGATGCCACGCCCATCAGCGGCAGGCGCTCTGCTGGAGCAGGTGACCCGAGGAGGTCGCGTCACGGACGACATTCCGATGTGGCGCGCGGCCCTGAACGTGGATTATCTTGCGCGGCCGTTCACGGTGATTCGCACCTTATTTTCGCCCGAGCCGAACCCGGACCTTGTGCATCGGCTTGCGCTCGCGGGATTCAGGAAGCCCGCGCATGCGGACGTTTTCCTAGGCCTCCGCCTTGCGATTCCCGCAGTTCTGGGATTGCTGGTTGCGATGTTCATTCCGAGCGGCACAGTGTTTGTTTTTCTGATGGCGATCGTGATGGGATTCTTTATCCCTGACTTTTGGTTATCGAGCGCAATCACGCGGCGAAGGCAAAAAGTCAAACTCAGCCTGCCCGATGGATTGGATTTCCTTGCCATTTGCCTGGAAGCGGGACTCGGTCTCGATCAGGGAATTGTGCGTTTGGGCAGTGAAATGCGGGTCAGTCATCCGGAACTCAGCGAGGAATTTTTACAGATCAATTTCGAACAACGTGCGGGCGTACCGCGCGTGCAGGCGTGGAAATCATTTTCTGATCGCGTTGACCTTGAAAGCGTTCGCTCTTTTGTTGCGATGCTGATTCAGACCGAACGATTCGGAACTCCGATTTCGAAGTCGCTAGGCATGTTTTCGGATGCCCTGCGCACGGCACGGCGGCAGAAGGCGGAGGAGTTGGCGGCCAAAACCACGATCAAGATGGTTTTCCCGCTGGTGTTTTTCATCTTCCCCACGATGGCGATCGTAGTCATGTTGCCAGCGTTTATTTCCGTCGTGCGGAACTTGGAAAATTTTTTGAAATAGGAATTTTTAGCATCGTGGGTAGGGAGTTCACTCTAACGAGAGGTGGGGCAAGTAAATGGATAACGTAACACTGATTCGGGTGGTATCGGGCGTTCTGGCTGTGGTGGTGTTTTTCACCCTGCTGTACAGAATGAAAAAGAAAGCGCCCCGCTAACGCCGTTACTTTACCCGAGAGAGGGCGCGTATGTTCAGTAAACAAAGGCACGTCTTCGTCTACAACAAGACGCGAGAGACCTTTTTAGCGTTTCGTGTGGCAGTGGCCGATTCGATTGTGGGCCGGCTCGTCGGATTGCTGGGACGAAGAGCGCTGCCGCAAGATAGTGGCGTTTGGATTGTTCCGTCGAATGCCGTACACACGATCGGCATGATGTTCTCTTTTGACTTAGTACTGATCGATAAAGATTTTAAGGTTGTGGGCTTGAGGGAATTGGTCCGGCCATTCACCATCACCTGGCCGAACCATCGGGCCGAAAGCGTAATAGAGCTGCCGGCACACACAATTTTCCGCAGCCGTACAAAGATCGGCGATCAGCTTCTGATTGAACGCTATGAAGCCAAAAAGCCGCCCAAGTCGGGCCAGGCTGACAATGGCAGATCTGTAGAGCAGGAGTCGGTAAATGTTGCTCTGCCCGGATCGCGGCCGCAGGTTACAGTTGCTCAGCAGAGCTCGGAGACCGGTTTGACGCGGTCAAGCTATGCTGAGAACTAAGGCCATCCTGTTTGCCTGATTAAATTCGAATTGCTTTCTCGGTGTGTTTCCGCTCGTACCAGCAAGGTGAATTTCCAGCATGCGAAAACAATGAGTTGACGCAAGTTTCCTGCTGCGGCGGCTGAAAATCGTACTCGGTTTTTCCGTTCTTCTCGCCAATCGCGTAATAGTACTGGACGGTTAAAGTTCCATATGCGTTGTGATTGGTCGCGGCGCGATAACGCCAGATCAAATAGTCACAGGCATATACGACCGCGGAGAAAACCACACAAGTAAGTACAACGCCGCCAAATATTTTCTTCATTTGGATCCAAGTTGCGCGACCACGCGTCCCTGGCTGCTAAGGGGAAAGTCCGAGTTTCTCTCTTTGAGAAATCCTACGCGTCAATTTACAGTTAAATAACAATCACCAGCACCAGACCGCATCCGATTTACTAGCTCACAATTCTGTTAACTATAGAAACAAAATTTCGAGAGCACGAAGGAGCGTGAATGTTTAAATGCCGGCGTTGCGCCGAGCAGCTCAAAACGAAACGGCCGCTCATCCAAATTGTACTTGCGTTGGTCGTCTGTATTCCTGCTTCGGCTCAACCGCAAGAATTGTGGCTCGAATTTACTCCGGCCAACACGGCTGTCACCTTCACGCTCGGCGACATCCTCCACACGGTACATGGTTCGTTCAAGCTCAAGCAAGGACAGATTAATTACGACTTCGCAACCACCACCGTCCGCGGGAAACTTGTGATCGATGCGACATCGGGCGAGAGCGGCAACCGCAGCCGCGATCACAAGATGCACCGCGAAATTCTGGAAAGCGCAAAATATCCCGAAATCGTCTTTCGGCCAGATCGCGTGGAAGGCGCGGTTGCGCCCACTGGAACTTCAACGGTGCAGGTGCATGGAATGTTTTCCATTCATGGTGCGGACCACGAGCTGACGATGCCGGTCCGGGTCGAGATTTTTCCCGACCATTGGATTGCCGACACCCATTTCAGCATTCCCTATGTGAAATGGGGCATTAAGAACCCAAGCACGTTATTCCTTCGAGTCAGCGAATCAGTGGAGATCGATATTCACGCAACCGGAACGAATCCATTCCCCGGGGGCGCGCGTTAGGGTTTCGCTCCTGGTAGATCAATAAATTCAGTGTGCACGTCGCCATCTGGAGTGATGGTATGCATGGCAAATCCGAGTTCGCCTCCCCATGGCAGCCAGCTTGTGGCCGGGGCAACGTGCCATGTGATGCCTTCACGCTCGAATACTCGACCGTTGTGCCAATGCCCGACCAGCATGTCTCGAATACGCAGTTTTTTGAGGATGTCCATCTCGCGAGATCGATAAGGCTCGCTCACGATCCAATAGGGCTTGCGATCCGGAGGGTAGTCTCCGTCATGAAAGACTGGAATGTGCTGAACTCCGATGACGACTTCGCGTTCACGGTTTTTCTTTTGTAGTCCGTTCAGCCAGGAAAACATTTTTTCGGATTCCTCTTCGGTTTCAGGGGGCAATGGGCTGGGTGTCTTCGACTCATATACGTCGTAGTTGCCGAGCAGTTCAGAATCGATCACTACGAAGTCGGCGAATTTTACGTGAAATTCGTAGTAATCCTTGCCAAATTCTTCTCGATAGCGTTCCACGTCTTTTGTGTGGACGTCGTGATTTCCCGGGGCATAGTAGAGAGGCGCCTTCACCGCAGCGAGAATGGACTTGGCCTCTTCCCATTCCCCGGGGTTCTCGCCGACGTCCCCTGAGAGGATGACGGCGTCGGGATGGCGGTCATTGATCATATCGACTGCGTGCCGCAAATTTTCGGCAGCATGAGGAGCGCGTTTTTCGCCGAGATGGGTATCACTGAGTTGGGCGATCGTGATCGGTTGCTGAACCGGTGGAGGTGGCGACTGCGCCAGAGCGCAGAATGACAGCAAGGCGATGAACACCACAACTAAGCAATTTCGTAAGCTCATGAATTTGTAGAAGCAAGTGAAAAGCGCCGGGTTGTTTCGTGCTTACGTCATGAGAACTAATCGCTAACTTTTTTGTACTATTGATCGCGCTACTACCAGCAGCTACATTCTATTATCTCAATCCATGGGTACCACATCCACGATTCCGCAGAAACCGGTTAAGGGACGATGCTGGCAGCGAATCACCGGCACAGTTCTGCTGGTGCTGTTTGTTCTTTGGGTGGGCTTTGTCAGTTTTATGTGGCGAGCGATGCACCGGCCCCCGGAAGACTTCGCCCGGGTGATGAAGCATATGCCCTGGGAAGTGTTTCTGGTTGTTCCTTTCGAAACCTTGTGGACGCGCGCCCGCGCGGGAAACTTAAATATTGGCGATCCTGCTCCCGATTTTTCACTCGTCACGCTCGACAAGTCATCCAGCGTGCGTTTGTCGGAACTGAATGCGAAACAACCCGTCGTGATGATCTTTGGCAGTTACACTTGACCACCTTTCCGGCGGGAGGTTCCCGCTCTCAACAAACTTTACGATCAGTACGGGCAACAGGTTGCCTTTCTCGTGGTGTATATCACCGAAGCGCACCCAAGCGATATTTGGCAGATGCAGAGCAATATCAAGGACAAAGTTATTTTTGCTACTCCGAAGAATGAAGAAGAACGCGCGCTGGTTGCCGGAGCCTGTGTGCGCAAGCTTGGAATCAAAATGCCCGCCGTGCTGGATGAATTTGGGAACTCGACCGAAAGGGCTTACACAGGATGGCCGGACCGCATGTACCTGATCGATCAAAACGGGCGCGTAGCCTACAAGAGCAAGCCCGGGCCGTTTGGGTTCAAGTCAGAAGAATTGGAAGCGGCGCTGAAGAAATCGCCGAGAGCGAGTACGGCGCAAGCGCTGAGGCATTAACACCAATCAGCAGTTCCCTTCTTAATTCCTTAACGTCTTTCCCGTTTTCAACGTGTATTGAATACGCTCCTGGGTCTTCTTCTCCCCGCAAAGGGATTTGAACCCTTCACGCTCGAGATCCAACACATACTGTTCGCTAATCTGCGTGCCGGGAGTGATGTTTCCCCCGCACAAAACCTCCGCGATTTTGTTCCCCAGCTTCACTTCGTAGTCCGTGATGAATTCGCCCTGTCGCATTAGGTGTACGCCCATTTTTAGAGTGGCGAGAATATTTTCTCCTGGAGCGGGAATGTCTTTGCGCGGAACCGGAGGCTCGTATCCAGCGCGCGCAAGCTCAAGAGAGCGCGCTTTGGCGTCGGCGAGCACGCGCTCGCGGTTCATGGTGATGCGATCCGCGTTCGAAAGAAAGCCCAGGCCGCGTGCTTCGTTTGCTGATGTTGCAACTTTCGCGGTCGCAATAGATTCAAAGGCCTTCTTCATCGCCTCCAAAAGTTCCACTGATTCTGCGAGTCCGCTCGGCGCGCCACGTGTGCCTTGTCTCAAGGCGGCAGCACTGTCGATGGCGCGCAGCAGCATCTCTTTGCAGCCGCCGCCGCCCGGGAGCAGTCCAACTCCAACCTCGACCAGGCCGATGTAGAGTTCGGCATGCGGTTGACGCGACGAGGCATGCAGCGTGATCTCGGCGCCGCCGCCAAGCGTCATCCCAAAAGGCGCCACCACGACTGGCTTGGGAGAGAACTTGATCGCCTGAGTCATTCCCTGGAATTGCCGGATGACGAGATCAACATCATCCCACTCCTCCTCCTGCACGGACATCAGCAGAAGCATGAGGTTTGCGCCGACGGAGAAGTTCGGGGCGTCATTCGTCATAACAAAAGCGTCGAAGTTTTCTCCCGGGCCATTTGGCTTCAGCGTTTGTGTGATCAGCGAAATGATGTCGGCCCCGAGGGAGTTCATCTTGGAGTGGAACTCGATACAACCGACGCCATCACCTAAATCGACGAGCGACGCTCCGGAATTTTTCTTCACTACGCCATTGGATTTCTTAGCCACGGTGACTGACCAAACTCCGGCCGGGACCTCAACCGGCGCGTAATCCGCTGTAAGCTGCCAATATGCGCGGCCGGAGCGCGTTTTGGGATCATCGATGTACCACGATTTTTTTCCTGAGCTCAAAAGTTTCTCGACGTTCGCGGCAACGGGACGGCCTTCTTGCTTCATGCGCGCGACAGTTGCTTCAACTCCAGCCGCATCCCAGAGTTCGAATGGCCCGAGTTCCCACTTGAATCCGAGTCGCATAGCTCGATCGATCTCCACGATGGAATCGGCAATTTCGGGTACACGGTTGGCAGAATAATTCCAGAGATCACAAAGCGCAGACCACAGGAAAGTCCCTGCTTTGTCTCCCTTCTGCGGACCGCTGCCTTCGAGACCTAACAGCATGCGAAGGCGGGCGCCGAGATCGTCGAGATTCCTGGCCATCTCGAGCGAAGGAAATTTTGCTTTCTGGCGCGGATGGTATTCGAGCGTCTTCCAGTCGAGCGCAAGCCGGTCGTCCTCACCCCCGGTCGTGCTTTTTGTCTTTTTATAAAAGCCGCCCTTTGTTTTATCGCCGAGCCACTTGCGGGCAAGCATCTGTTTGAAGAAGTCGGGCAAGGTTGCGCTTTCGTCAACGCCGGTTTTTGCCATGTTGCTGACGACGTGACCAAGAATGTCGAGTCCGACGAGATCGATGGTGCGGAAGGTCGCCGACTTGGGCCATCCGACGGCCTGCCCAGTGAGCGCGTCGACTTCTTCGATCGTCAGGTCCATCTCCCGCATGAGGCGCATGAGGTTGAGCACGGAAAAAGTGCCGATGCGGTTGGCGATGAAGTTCGGCGTGTCTTTCGCGCGGACAATGCCTTTGCCCAGGCGAACGTCAGCGAACCATTCGACAGTTTCGATGAAAGAGCGATCTGTTTCAAAAGTTGGAATGATTTCGAGCAGGCGCATGTAGCGCGGTGGATTGAAAAAGTGCGTGCCAAACCAGCAGCGGCGGAAGTCGTCCGAAAAGCCTTCGGAGATTTTCGAGACCGGCAAGCCACTGGTGTTAGTGGTAATGATCGTGCCGGGACGGCGCAAAGCTTCCACTTTTTTTAGCAAGTCGCGTTTGATTTCAAGATTTTCGACGACGGCTTCGATGATCCAATCGACCTCGGACAGCTTCTTCAGGTCGTCTTCAAAGTTGCCGATAGTGACGAGACTCGCAAGGGAGTCTTCGAAGAATGCTGCCGGCTTCGATTTTCTGGCTGCCTCAAGACCGGCGGCTGCAATCTTGTTGCGCGCTGGAGCGTCGGCATCAGGAGGAACGATATCGAATAAATAGCTCGGCACTCCGGCGTTGGCAAAATGCGCTGCGATGCGAGCTCCCATTGTGCCTGCCCCAAGCACCGCTACTTTATGAATGCGCTTCATTAATGATCCTCCACCCGATGAATCCTGGTGCGTGAGTAGTGTCGACTCACACTCGCGAGCTGGCAAGTGGCTCGATGATTCCACTGAGCCGCGTCGCTCATTAAAATCATAGTAGTCTTGTGGAAGAAATGGGTGGAGGTACTATGCGCGAAGTTTTTATTGTTTCGTCAGTGCGAACGCCGGTCGGACGGGCGAACAAAGGCACGTTGCGATCGACACGCCCGGATGAACTGGCGGCAATTGCGATAAAGGGCGCTTTAGATCGAGTACCGCAGCTTGATTTGGAGGAAATTGAAGATGTGATCCTCGGTTGCGCGATGCCTGAGGCGGAGCAAGGAATGAATGTCGCGCGGATTGCATCATTGCGGGCGGGCCTGCCGGTCGAGGTTTCGGCCATGACAATCAATCGATTTTGCTCGTCGGGACTGCAGGCGATTGCGATGGCGGCTGAGCGCATTGGCTCGGGCGGCGCGGAGGTGATTGTGGCGGGCGGAACGGAATCCATGTCGATGGTGCCGATGGGCGGGCACAAGATTTCGCCGAATCCGTGGCTGATTGAGAATCAGCCGGATGCATATCTCTCGATGGGCTTGACAGCCGAGCGACTGGCGCAACGGTTTGGAATTACGCGCCAGGCGGCCGACGAGTTCTCATTGCAGAGCCATCACAAGGCGATTGCGGCGATCAAGGGGTTGCGGTTCGATGATGAGATTGTGCCCGTGCCGGTGAGCTTCACGACGCCGAATGGATCGAAGCCGAAGAGGCAGGAGATTGTTTTCAAAGTCGACGAAGGGCCACGAGCGGACACGTCGCTCGAAGCATTGCTTTCACTCAAGGCGGCGTTCCATGTAAAAGGCACGGTCACGGCGGGCAATTCGTCGCAGATGTCAGATGGAGCGGCGGCGGCGGTTGTGATGTCGGGAGAGCGAGTGAAACAACTCGGCATTAAGCCTCTAACGCGCTTTGTTTCATTTGCCACTGCGGGATACAAACCGGAAGAGATGGGATTAGGGCCGGTGTTTGCGATCCCGAAGGCATTGAAGCTGGCTGGATTGAAGCTGTCGGATATTGATGTGATTGAACTGAATGAAGCGTTTGCGGCGCAATCATTGGCTGTGATCAAAGAGGCTGGGCTGGATACTGCATGCGTGAATCCGAATGGCGGCGCGATTGCGCTGGGGCATCCGCTGGGATGTACGGGGGCGAAACTAACGGCGACGGTGATTCGTGAACTGAAACGGCGAAATGGGCGGTATGGAATGGTGACGATGTGCGTGGGCGGCGGAATGGGAGCGGCGGGAATTTTTGAGAATGTGAACTAAACGCATTCACCGCAGAGGTCGCAGAGAACGCCAAGAATTTTTGAAAGATCAGACCGGATCGGTTCGAACGGAACTGCAGGTTCCTCGACTGCATTGCTCGGAATGACAATTCTTAAAATGGAAAAGTGCTGAGTAATTTCAGCTGACGCACTTATCCGGCGATTTCGAGTTGGCCTTGGTTAATCTTCTCTCGCGTTAGTTCACCGTCTATTAACCGCCAGATGCCGAGCGGGTTCGCATCTTTGAGTTCATCGAGCAATGCGGCGTCGGGAAAGCCCTGATAGCAGACTGGACGCGTGAAGCGATAGATTGCCTGAGTCCCGACCGACGTTGAACGTCCATCCGAGGTCGCCGGAAACGGGCCTCCATGCACCATGGCGTGGCAAACCTCAACCCCTGTGGGAAACGCATTGAAAATCAGCCGCCCAACCTTTTGCTCGAGAATCGCCACCAAGTCTGCAAATTCGAGCAAATCCTGCTCCGTTCCATGAATAGTTGCGGCGAGATGGCCGTCCAACCCTTGCGCAACTCGTAAGATTTCGTCGCGGCTGGAATGATTCACTAATAACGTCGCAGGTCCAAAAATTTCTTCGGCCAAGTTTTCGTCGCCCAGAAACGAGCGGACATCTGTTTCAAAAAGAGCAACGCCAACGGCACGCGGATCTTCAGATTTCGTTTCGGCAATCAGTTTCACATTCGAGTTCGTTTTACGCGCGGTAACACCTGAACAATACGAAGAGCGGATTCCTTCCGTGAGCAGATTGAATGACGCCGGTTGCTCAACCAGCTTTTGCAACGCACTTCGAAAACGCGATTGATCCGCGCCCTCCGCCAGAAACACCATTCCGGGTTTGGTACAGAATTGGCCAGCGCCGAGAGTAAATGAAGTGTGCAGGCCGGCAGCAATCTTTTCGGCATTCTGCTTCAGTGCGCCAGGAAGAATAAACAAAGGGTTCGTGCTACTCATCTCGGCGTAGAACGGGATCGGCTCGGGACGAGATGCGGCCAGGTTCATGAGGGCCTTTCCCCCATTACGAGAACCAGTGAATCCGCCAGCCTTTACGAGTGGATGCTTGATGAGTGCAATTCCGACCTCGGTGCCGCTGTCGAACAACAAGGAAAAAACTCCTTCTGGCAAATTGCATTCGCGAACCGCATCGCGAACAGCGCGCCCGACGAGTTCGCTCGTGCCCGGGTGAGCCGGATGGGCCTTCACTACAACTGGATTTCCGGCCGCCAATGCTGAGGCCGTATCGCCGCCTGCAACCGAAAATGCCAGCGGAAAATTGCTCGCACCATATATTGCGATCGGGCCAAGCGGGCGGAGCATAGACCGAATATCGGGTCGCGGCAGTGGCTTGCGTTCGGGCAATGCGCGATCAATATGGGCCATGAGCCAGGAACCTTCTTCGATCAGCTCTGCAAATAAGCGCAACTGGCCGCAGGTGCGTGCGGTCTCACCCAGCAGGCGGGGTTTGGGCAAGGCGGTCTCGAGAGCGGCACGTTCCACAAGATCGCTGGTGATAGCTTCGATTTTTGCAGCAATCGCCCGTAAGAACTTGGCTTTCAAGTTGCCCGAGGCCCGGCTAAAACTCGAAAAAGCCTCATGCGCGGCCCGAACGGCTGAATCAACCTCATCGGCGCTGGCTGAAAAAAAAAGCGGATCGAGGGTTTCTCCAGTAATCGGATTGCAGGCGCGGAATGATTCGCCGGAAGCCGAGCCGTCGCGAAATCCGATCAGGGACTTACCTTTAAATTCCATGAGTTGCTCCGAAAATTTAGGCTAGCCAGATTTGGATGCCGAGGAAGGTTAACAGGCCTCACGCTATCCACGCGAAATTTCGTTCGAATCTCTCCGGCTCGGCATCAGTCGCTTTAGAGCAGGCTTTGCTTTTCTGAAAATGCGGTTTGGCCAAGACGGCAGCGACGAAAATTCGGTTCAAAAATTAACGGGCGGCTGTTGCCGCCCGTCGATAGAACAGGCTTCGAATTACAACATCTTTACGCTGTCGACGTGAATTGAATCTCCGCTCACGGTGCCGGTAACGGCTACGTGGTGGCCTTCGTGGCCGGTCAGCGCGTCGGGATTATCGACGGTCAAAACCTTCTGGTCTTTGTCGGTGACCACTACCATCTTGGCGCCCGCCTTAAGGCACTTTTTCGTGCATTCAGCTGCCTTGGCATTTGCGCCCTTGGCGCCGCACTTCGAATCGGAAACGTATCCCTTGACAGTCGTATCCTGCGCAAAGGAAACGCCTACATACATGAACGTCATGGCGAACATCGAACAAACTAACAAGAGCTTCTTCATAATCAAGATGTCTCCTTAAGTAAGCGGCCGGGGCCGCAATTCACAAAACCTGTTGCGCATCTTCTTGCTTGCATTACCTGCAAGATGCGTTGGAGCCGGGTACCACGATTTGCGGGAAATATATCACAACCTGGAACGAGAGTTGTAAGAGGGTTATCTGCGGGCAGAGCGATTCGCCGGGGGCGGCGGCGTAGCCGGTTCGGGAGATACGTAAACTACTTCGCCAGGCCGGGCATAGTGAAATTGCTCGCGGGCTTCTTTTTCAATCCGGTGCGGATCGGTTTTGAGCGCGTTCACCTGTTTAGTGTAGTCATCATTTTCTTTCTGGAGCCCATCAATTTGCTTTTGCAGGGTTTGATATTCGGTTCTCTTCGCACGATATACCGCAAAACCATTTGCTCCGAACATTACATGCACGAACAACCAGACCGCAAGAACTGCAACCGCGGTAGTGGCGATTTTACGGCGAATTGCAAACAAGGTTTCAAGGAATGGTTGAACTCGGGCGCGAATATCTGCCGCCCAGGCTTCCGCGTGATCTGCGCCATCGGTAAGCGTACGCAGGCGCTGCTCCGGCGATGGCAGGATGCGAACTTTCGGCACGTTTATTCGAATATCCATTGCTTGGCGGCGGCACTTAGTTTCTGCAAGTCCTGCTCGCTTGGGGCCTCGGAATAGACTCTGACAACGGGTTCAGTCCCCGAGAGCCGATAACAAACCCAAGAGCCATTCGCGAGAATCAGTTTGAGTCCATCTTTGCGCACAACTTCACTCACGCGTTGCCCGCTGAAACTTTGCGGATCGACGCGTAACTTTTCAGTAAACTTCTCCTTTACCTCTGCGGTCAAGCGGAAGTTCTCGCGCAACGGATAAAAGGAACCAACTTTAGCAAACAGACCTTGCAATTGATGCCCTAATGATTTTTTGCGGCACGCGACCATCTCGCAGCAGAGCAACCCGGCGAGGATGCCGTCTTTTTCGGGGACGTGATGACGAATGGAAAGGCCGGCGCTTTCTTCACCGCCGATGGCAATTTTGTCTTCTTTGATCAGTTCGCCAATGTATTTGAAGCCGACCGGCGTTTCGTACAATTCGACCTTGTGGTGCTTCGCGAGCGCGTTAATGAGGTTGGTGGTGGCAACGGACTTGCCGACGCCGTTCTTCCAGCCGCGGCTTTCGACCAGGTAGTCGAAGAGCAGAGCGATGAGGTAATTAGGCTGGAGGAACATACCATCTTCATCGACGATGCCGAAGCGATCTGCGTCGCCGTCGGTGGCGATTCCGATGTTCGCTTTCATGGAGCGCATCTTTTCACGCAGCGGTTCGAGCAGATGGTCGTCCGGTTCGGGAGCATGATTTCCGAATAGCACATCGCGGTAGTCGTGGACGGTTGCGACGTTCACGCCGGCCTCGCGCAAAAGCAAATCTGAGTAGCCGCGAGCGGCGCCCCAAAGTGGATCGAAAACGACGCGCAATCCGGCCTGCTGGATTGCCTTAAGGTCGATGACTTCGCGAAGGCGCGCGAGGTAGGTGGGCTTGGGATCGAGAGATTGATGTTTCTGCCCACTTCTCCCAACATCCGGGAGAAGTGGGGCACCCTCGCTTGAGGAAGATTGATCAGCCGCAGCTATTTCTTTTTCGATTCGCTTCGTGACTTCAGGCAGAGCCGGGGCGCCGTCTGGTGTGGAGAACTTGATTCCGTTGTACTCCGGCGGATTGTGCGAGGCGGTGAAGTTAATGGCGCCGTCGGTTTTTTCGTGAATCACAGCGTATGAAATTGCTGGAGTAGGCGCAGGATCGGCGATAACGAGAGGCGTGATGCCGTAGCCGGAGAGAATTTCAGCTGCGATGGAGCAAAAGGTTTCGCCAAGAAAGCGTGGATCGCGGCCGACGATGACGCGCGCCTTGTCAGCTTTTTGCGATTTCACATAGCGCGCAATTCCGGACACAGCCCGGCGTACGTTGGTGAACGTAAACTCCTCGGCCATGACAGCACGCCAGCCGGATGTGCCAAACTTGATTTGTGTTGTCATGATAATTCGCACTGCCGGACAGTCTTTGATGCGAAGCTCACAGTCGGCGGACAAACTTCATTCAGTTTTCCAAGAGGGTGATTTTATATGACGGACAAAGTTCTCGTCCTCACAACTGCTGGTGGAGAAAGCGAAGCGCATAAAATTGCACAGCAGCTAGTTGAACGAAAGCTGGCGGCATGTGTGAACATCGTTCCCAAGATTCAGTCGGTATATCGCTGGCAGGGAAAAGTTGAGAGCGCGGAAGAATATCTGATGCTGATCAAAACCACACGCGCTCATGTAGAAACGGTACAAAGTGCCCTTCGCGAGCTGCATTCGTACGACTTGCCAGAGCTGGTCGTGGTTTCAATCGAAGGTGGAAGTCCGGAATATTTGAACTGGATTGCCGAATCGGTCGGCTGATCTTCATTCCAGATGGGATCAGGCTAGCGCCTGATCTAAATCGGCGATGATATCGTCGACGTCTTCAATGCCGACGGAGATGCGCACCATACCGTCGCTGATTCCGATGGCAGCTCTTCCCTTTTCGCCGAGACCGGCGTGAGTCATAGTGGCCGGATGTGAAATGAGGGTTTCGACCCCGCCGAGCGACTCACCCATGGTGCACAGGCGCACGCGCTCAAGCACCTTGGCCGCGTTCGCGCGTGACCCCGTCTCAAAGCTGATCATGGAACCGAAGCCGGACATCTGCTTCTTAGCGAGTTCGTGTTGCGGGTGATCTTTTAATCCAGGATAGAAAACCTTCTTGACTTTCTTGTGAGCGACGAGATAATCGGCAATTTTGCGACCGTTAGAGTCGTGCTGCAGCATGCGGACGGCCAAGGTCTTTGTGCCGCGAAGAATGAGCCAGCACTCGAATGGGGAGAGAATCGCTCCGGCCGCTTTCTGAACGAACGCAAGCTGCTCGGCCTGATCTTCGCGGGTACAGACAACGACGCCACCCAGGCCGTCGCTGTGACCGTTAAGAAATTTTGTGGTCGAGTGCACGACCATATCTGCCCCGAGCGCTAAGGGCTGCTGGAAGAATGGCGACATGAAGGTGTTGTCGACGACAAGCTCGACCTTCTTGCTTTTGCAGATTTTTGCAATTGCGCTCAGGTCCGTGAGCGCCATCAGTGGATTCGTCGGCGTTTCTACATAGACCATGCGCGTATTTTTACGGAGCACGCGCTCGACGTTCTTCGGATCTGACGTGTCGACATACGTGAACTCAATGCCGTATCCGGAGAGGATGCGGTCGAAGAGTCGCGGAACCCCGCCGTAAAGGTTGTGCCCGCAGATGACGTGATCTCCGGTCTTGAACATCGTGCAGAGCGCGTTGATCGCCGCCATGCCGCTCGAGAACACGCGAGCTGCGATGCCGCCTTCGAGGGAGGCAAGATTTGTTTCAAGCCGGTCACGCGTGGGGTTTGCGCCACGCGCGTAGTCGTAGCGAATGTCTTTGCCGAGTTCTTTTTGAAGATACGTGGAGGTCGCGTAGATCGGGACGGTTACCGCGCCGGTTAAAGGATCGGCTTCCTGACCGTCGTGGATGGCGCGGGTGGAAAAACCCGTGGCTCGTGGCTCGTGGGCCGTGGGTCGGGGGGAATTCCGTCGCTGGTCGTTCGTCGTTGGTCGTTGGCGAATCACTGCTGCCTTTCTTTGCGTCTTTGATTACCCTAGCGGAGTAGCAGCGCCTTGATGTTCGATTAACGTCTTAGCGTCTCTTTCTAAATGCCAGCGCACGTTAGAAATGTGATTAGAGGAGGTCAGGGCTGAATGAATAATCACCGTGGCATCAGTGCTAATGTCCTTCCTGCGCAGGCCCAACGCGCTTGCCATAAAGCCTCTTTGTCGCTCCAGCCACCCAAACCAGTAGCCATCTGGGTTGTAGCTCAAAACGAAATGATATTTGGTTGTAGCGCTCTCGAAGCCTAGGTACCATCCAAAATCTTCCTGACCGATCTTTTCATCTACGGGGACCCCGACTTCTTTTAGTCGTTGCACCAACCACTCAGCAACATCGTCGCCAAAACAACACGGGTTGATGTAGTGCGGCTTACTCTCAGAAATGTTGAACTTTCCGCTGCGAAACGTAACAAAGGTTCTAACTTTCATGCCTCAGTAGATCGCTTTCAAAACGATAAAACGTGAAGACACCTACAGGCTTGCTGCCTCCGGCCTTAATGGATCGAACAGCACCGGAATCGGTTTTCCTTCCGGAAACTCGCTCCATTTCCCTAACCGTGACTTCCTCTAATAATCCCTGCCATCAGCTGCAACATAGGAATAACGTACCTCGATGCCGAGCTTGGTGCGGCGGCAAAAAACGACTTGCCCCATTACGCATAAATGGTTATTCGCAAGTTCGAACTCACTGCGAAAAACTGACCAAAATAGAGCCGATAATCCGATCCACCAGACACCCAGCCAAATTTTTGCCAGCAGACCGCTCGCAGTAACGCAACCCAAACCAAGCGCAACGCTGACCAACACTGAAAGACCAATGACGACGTAACGAATTTTCGGCGTCAGACTCTGAACATTGGTGGTATTCGTCATCACGTCTCCGCCCCACAAAGTCGGCCGGGCGTTGTTTGCGAACGACGCACGACGCATGACCCACGACGTCCTTAAAGTCCCCCCTCGAAAATATTCTTGGAAAGATATCGTTCCGAAGAATCGGGAATTATGGTCACGACGCGCTTCCCTGGTCCCAATCGCTTTGCAACCTGCATGGCAGCAAAAACATTGGCGCCGCCGCTTGAACCTGAGAGCACTCCTTCCTTGGCGGCTAAGGCGCTGACGGTAGCGAATGCGTCTTTATCATTGACCATCAGAATCTCGTCGCATACGAAGCGATCGAAGTTCCCTGGAATGAAGCTCGAGCCGATGCCCTCTACTTTGTGCGGACCGGGTGTTCCTCCAGCTAAGACCGAACCTTGCGTCTCGACTGCCGCGGTCAAGACTTTCGGCAGCTTCTTCTTCATAAAGCGGGCAATACCAGTAAATGTGCCCGCAGTGCCGCAACCGATCACGACGGCATCGATTTTGCCTTCCATCTGCTTGAACATTTCATCCGCCGTGGTGGCATAGTGGTAATCGGGATTCGCGGAATTCGAAAACTGGGTAGCCATGAATGCGCCCGGAGTTTTCTTCGTGTACTCTTCGGCACGCGCGATTGCGCCTTTCATCCCTTCTTCATCGGGCGTGCGCGTAACAGTCGCGCCGAGCGCCTGCATGATTTTTACTTTTTCGATGGAAAAGTTCTCAGGAACGAACAATGCAACCTTGTATCCACGATTCACTCCGATCAGCGCCAGGCCAATGCCGGTGTTCCCGGCGGTCGCTTCAACAATCACCCCTCCGGGCCTCAGGCGGCCTTCGCTTTCAGCACGCTGAATGATGCCGATGGCGGCGCGATCTTTCACGCTTCCGCCGGGGTTCAGATATTCAAGCTTTGCAAAAACATCGGCTGAGTTTGGCGGGACGATGCGCCTAAGGCGCAGCATTGGAGTTTGCCCAACGAGTTCGGTTATGTCTTCCGCAACTCGCAGGCAAGGATTGGACGCGATGGGCACATTACAGGGTACGGAAGGGAGCGGGAAGCGTCAATCACATCGGGCGATCTGAAACCGGATTGAAGATTGAGGATTGAAGATTGAGGATTGTAGATTTAGGGAACAGCTTCCGAGATCCGCAAATCTTCAGTCGTCAATCTGAAATCTGCAATCAATTTACGCCGCCGGCTCCTTGCTGTTCCTGGCCGGGATAGTAGCCGGAACGGGTGCGCACGACTAGCTTCTTGTACGGTTTTGCATGAGCGTCGACGTGGATGGTGCGATAACCCGCGACCGAACTGGGGGTGCTTGGTTTGTAGGTGATCGTGTACTGGTTGCGAATATCGTGGGCGATTGATTTGCTGATCTCATCTACCTGATCGAGTGTTGGAGGAAAGAAAGACTCGCCGCCGGTTCGCTCGGCAATCATCTCCAGCGCGCGTTTCGCCTTCCTGGATTTTTCGTCGCCAAGCAGCCCGATCGCATAAACAACAGGGCCATTTTCCTGCTCAAGATGATGGACCGCTTGTTCCAGGCTTTCCTGGCTAGCGTCATCCTCGCCATCGGTGACAACGAAAATTGCTTTGCGTTGAAGAGGCGATCGTGTGAGGTAATCGGCCGAGGCTACGATGGCGTCGTAAAGGGCCGTGCCGCCGCGAGATTCTACGTGTTCGAGGGCGGACTGGAGCTTTCTGACGTCGGAAGTGAACTCCTGATCCAGGTAGTACTCGTCGTTGAAATTTACGACGAATACCTGGTCGTCGGGATTGCTGGCCTTTACCAGGTCAATAGCGGCTTTATTGACCGCATCGCGCTTCTCGCGCATTGAACCGGAGTTATCGATCACAATCCCAACCGCGACCGGATAGTCTTGCATTTGAAAATGGCTGATTTGCTGAGGCTTGTCATTTTCAAAGACTGTGAAGTCCGATTTGTCGAGATTGTTGACGAGGTGGTTCTTGTCATCGACGACTGTAGCGTGCAAGGTTACTTCGCGAGCCTCGGCGCGAAATACGAAAGTGCCGTTGTCCTCTCCTGCTGGCGCCTGCCCCTGATCGGCAGGGTTCGACGTGCCCGCCGCAGGTTGATTTCCTGCTGGCTGATTCGCTGTTGGCTGATTCGAAGGGGGCGCGGTATTCGCAGGCCGATTGGCCGGAGTTTGCGATTGCGGCTGAGCCGCAGGCGCCGTCGAATTCGGCGCAGGCGTAGCGGCCTGAGTTGTCTGCGCTGGTGATGCGTTTTGTCGCGGAGTCGTAGTTTGAGCAGCCGCGATCGCGACCAGGAACAGTAATCCAGCGGCTACTCTGCCGAGCAGAGATTTACTGCTGAGAAGCGTAATACCCAGTTCTGGCATAGACATGGAGCGGTGGCAGTCCTTTTGGGGGCAGTAGCTTTACCCTAATTTTATGCCATTTGCCATCGTGCCCTGGGTTCTTTGGACGGTATCCAAGCACATATTGGTTGCGTAGCTCGATTCCAATTTTTGTAGCGACGTCGGCCAAATCGTTCGGATTGTCGATTGTGAAGGACCGGCCGCCGCTGAGGTCGGAAATATCGCTTAAAAGCGCCGGCCCCAGACGCTCTTCTTCCGTTTGAAAGTAATGGTCGTAAATGCCGATGGAATAAATCATTACGTCGGCTTCCTTCACCAAAGACTTGATCTCGCCTTCGGTGTACCGACTGTGATTGT
This sequence comes from Terriglobales bacterium, assembly GCA_035651475.1. Lineage (GTDB taxonomy): Bacteria > Acidobacteriota > Terriglobia > Terriglobales > Acidobacteriaceae > Gp1-AA145. Next base: position 100,765 of record DASRFP010000026.1, read on the forward strand.
CACCCCCATCGGAGATGATTAAGAGCGCCTTCTTGGGATATTTCGCCTGACGCATTTTACTGATTCCAAGATAAATGGCATCCAGCAACGCAGTGCGACCTTTCGGCACGGTGAAAATCAGTTTGCCCTGGAGATCGTCGACTGACTGGGTAAAATCAGAAACTTCCTCCGGTTTATCGGCAAAGGCGACGATGAAGAATTCGTCCTGCGGGTTGGCGGTCTTGAAGAATTCGCCTACGGCCTCCCGGGCACGCTCGATTTTGCTGCTCATGCTGCCGCTCATATCGAAAATGATCCCCAGCGACACGGGGGCATCTTCACTCGAGAAATTGCGGACTTCCTGCCGTTCTTTGCCTTCAAAAACCTGGAAATTCTCTTTGTCGAGCCCGGTGACCAGTCGGTTCATGGGGTCTGTCACTGTGACCGGGACGAGCACCAGATCAACCTTTGACCGGATCATTGGAGCACGCAGGCCAAGGCTCTTTTCAAGAGCATCGGGTGCCGGCTTGGGAGTTTCAATTCGCGGCGCGAGGTGGATATCCTGAACGTCGGAGTCCTGGGCGAAACCACTGGCCACTAGAATTAAGAGCAGCCCGAGTACGCTGGAAAACCGAAGCAGAAAACGCGAGGGGCAGTTTGGTGCTAAGACCGGGGAAAGGTTCGATGGGGAAGCACTACGGATTAAAGCCCGGGGTCTGGAGGACCCGCGCCCATTTTGGCGCGCCATAAAATCCTCGTACTTGCGGCAGATGTTATCACATGTTTTAGCATGCGGTGTTAAATGTTTGTCATCTACTCGCGCAACGTAATTTGGATTCCCCTGCTGCGCAAAAGTTTGTCCACATTGTGCCTTCCAGTGCCCCTTGTTAAGGCCTTTCAGGCGGTAGCGAGCCTGCTTGATACAATCTGATCTCTTCTCAGAAATGGCCAACATAGAACCTTTCCGCGCGATTCGTTACGATCCGGCCAAGGTCCGGCTTTCTAACGTTGCCACCCAGCCTTATGACAAGATCACGCCCGAAATGCAGGAACGGTATTATCTTGCCAGTCCTTACAACTTGGTTAGGATTATCCTCGGCAAACGCCAGCCAAACGATAGTGCGAACGATAATCCTTATACGCGCGCTGCAACCGTCTTACGGGATTGGCGCGCGCAGGGCGTATTACGCCAGGATGCGAAACCGGCGATCTACCGCTATGTTCAGCGTTTTGCCGCGCCATCGTCTGCACGAAGCGATGCCTTGCAATTTGAGCGCCAAGGGTTTATTGCCTTGGGCCGGGTTGAAGATTACTCGGCGGGCGTAGTGTTCCGTCACGAGCAAACGCTGGCAAAGCCGAAAGCTGACAGGCTTGATCTCCTACGGGCTACCAGTGCGCACTTTGGCCAGATATTCATGCTCTATAGCGATCCCGCTGGGGCGATCGAGGAAATGCTGGGCTCATCCGGGCCGCCGGAGATGGAACTTGAGGACGAATACGGAGTGTTGCATCAGGTGTGGCGAGTTCCCGATCCGGAAACAATCGATTGCATACGCGAGAAGATGCAGGAGAAGAAGGTGATCATCGCTGATGGGCACCATAGGTATGAGACGGCGCTGACTTACCGGAATGAGCAAAGGGCGGAAAACAAAGCAACGAACGACACTAAGGAACACGAAGGGAGGAGCGCTGTTCCGTACGACTTTGCCATGATGACTTTTGTGAACATGGACAGCCCGGGGCTACTGATTCTTCCGACCCACAGAGTGGTGCATGGGCTTAGTAATTTCTCTGCCGACAGTTTTCGAAGCGGCTCAAGTAAGTTCTTCAGCGTGGAAGAAGCTGACTCTGCTCTCACCCCCGCACGCGCGCTTTTAATGTTGAAAGAGGCTGGCCAGACAGGCACGGCGATACTGGGTGTGGCTCGAGATCGTGCTTTCCTCCTGAGCCGGCCGACGAACCCGGAGCGAATTTTCCAGAGAGTTTCGATTCGCCACCGAGGTCTCGATGTAGTCCAGCTTCACAAATGCCTGCTCGAAAATGTATTAGGGATCTCCGAAGAAGCGATTCGTGAACAGAGGAACATTTCTTATATCCGCGACGCGGCTGAGGCGCTTAAGCTGGTGCGGTCTGGGGAAGCCAATATTGCGTTTCTTATGAACCCAGTCCGCATTCACCAGATGCGCGACATCGCTTTTGCCGGTGAAGTGCTTCCGCAAAAATCGACGGACTTCTATCCCAAACTGCTAAGCGGCCTGACTATCTATGCGCTCGGATAGCAGACCTGGGTCGGGGTCCACAATTTGGGCTTTCCTCGCCGCTATTTTTCTCGTTGTGCTTTCGCTGGCAATAAGTCTGGCGCAAACGCCGTCTTCCCCAACGAACCCGGCACCAGCGACCGAAACTTCAGCGTCGGCAGCTCAAACTCAGCCGAGACCCGTGGTCATGATTGATCCAGCGCATGGCGGCACTGAATCGGGTGCCGTGCTGAATCCCACGCTTCTGGAGAAAGATGTGACGCTGGCACTTGCTCGCCGTTTACGGCAAGACCTGACCTCGCGCGGAATCGTCTCGGAACTGGTGCGCGATGCAGACGTAAATCTCTCGACCGATGATCGCGCCGGGAAGGTGAACTCGGGACACGTTGTACTTTATCTTTGCCTGCACGCCAGTTCTGAAGTGGGTGGCATCAGAATCTTCTCTGCCATGCTGCCGCAGGCCGAAAACACCAATATTCCATTTTTGGACTGGAACACTGCGCAAGCGGAGTCTCTTCCAAATGCCAGATCGGTACAACAACAACTGGTGGCCGCGATCCAGAAGTCAGGACTCCCGGTACGCTCACTGACCGCGCCATTGCGTCCCCTGAACAACGTTGTCGCTCCCGCAATTGCCGTCGAAGTTGGCCCAACTTCTGCCAACGTGACGCAGCTCATGTTGTCTGATTTCCAAGCAGCAATCTCAACCGCACTAACGAACGGACTCGCGGCCAGCGTGCGTGAACTCGAAAGCTCAGCTCCAGGAGCGCCGCGGTGATTACACGACATTTCGTGATCATCACCGCAATTCTGTTCGCGCTGACGATCGCCATGTCGGTATACGTGTCTGAGTTGCGGCGCCGGGAGAGAATTGCTCCTCGAGCGCGTACCGCGACAAGGATTGAGCACGCTGCTCCTCCGTCGACAGGCCAAACCGAACAGATCACCTTTTTCATTGCTTACGACGACCCGGGCGTACTGCGCGCTCAATCGATCTCGCTTCCTCTGGCTACGGGACGCCAGCAACGTGCCGAAGGTGTGTTGCGGGCGTTGATCGCGAGATACACGACAAAGAACTCACCGCACCCGCTTGCCGCCGAATCGGAGATTCGAGACGTGTTTCTCGCAGATCCGGGTATAGCCGTTGTTGACCTCAATTCGGCACTGGTCGATAGCCAAGTGTCGGGAGTGCTCTCTGAGGAACTCACGATTGTTTCAATGATCCAGACGCTCGCGGCCAATATTCCCGATCTCACACGAGTGAAATTCCTGGTCGACGGCAAAGAGCGGGACACACTAGCAGGCCATGTGGACCTGTCCGAGTTCTATGACGTATCGCAAGTTTCGGAACTGGCGAAACAGCTGTCAGCAGAGTGAAGTGACGGCCGAAGTTGGCCTGATAAAATCTCCGCATGTTTCATCGTTCAGATAACCGCGCACCGGACCAGATGCGGCCCGTAAAGCTGATTGTGGATTTTGTTTCGACGGCGGAAGGATCGGTGCTGATCGAGGTAGGAAACACGCGGGTGATTTGTACGGCTTCGGTCGAAGAAACCGTTCCATCTTTTTTACGCAACAGCGGCAAAGGCTGGGTAACTGCAGAATACGGCATGTTGCCGCGCTCCACTTTGACCCGTACGTCACGCGAAGCGGCCCGTGGCAGAGTCGGCGGTCGTACGCATGAAATACAGAGGTTGATCGGGCGTTCGTTACGTGCTGTCACCGATCTCGCGCGGTTAGGAGAACGCTCGATTCTTCTCGACTGCGATGTAATCCAGGCGGATGGCGGCACGCGAACGGCGTCGATAACAGGCGCATTTGTCGCGCTGGGCCTGGCTTTAGGAAAACTGGTCGAAGCAGGAACGCTCACGTCCGTGCCCCTCAAAGATTTTGTCGCGGCGGTGAGTGTTGGGATTGTAGATGGCGAGCCGCTGTTGGACTTGAATTACGAAGAAGACTCCCGCGCCGATGTAGACATGAATATTGTTATGACCGCCGGCCGCAAGTTCGTGGAACTGCAATCGACAGCGGAACATCAGGTATTTGACGACCTTGAACTTGAACGTCTTATTGATCTGGGGCGACGCGGCATACAAACATTGCTGGCCAAACAGCAATCGATCCTGAAGACGCTCGCACTTTTGCAATAGCAATTTGGGATCAGTCAGGTACTGCATATGTCGGGCTTTTGCCCTAGAGCTTGTTCCGTTTTCGTAACAAAATGCGATTTTCTATCGCGAATCGCACGGTGCGTGTCAGTATCTCGATAGATCAACAGACCAGCCGGATATGGCGGGTACAGCACTATCCCCTCGAGGTGCTGACCAGAAGTTATGTCCGGCTTTCTTTTTACCTCGAAGCAAGTACGCTGCCCGGAGCCCCTCCCCCAGGTTATCCGGAAGCGGTCCGCGACCCAATCTCCCAATTTTTCTCAGAGCGTGGCCACGAAAACCGGTAGCGGTGCAGTTTAAACTGCACCACTACGCGAAACCGGTTGAGCTTTGCTGGATTCCGCGTGGCTGCTAAAATCGTGGAGCCTGAGCGTGAGTAGTTGCGCCAGCTTCCCGATTTTTCCTGCCAAATGTTTCAACAACGTGACAGATCTTGGGGTTGCGCTCAATCCTTGCTAATTAAGCGGCTTCTCCTGACGGAGATTCGACTTCGATAGTGGCAGGCTTCTGGTGTGCGGGTCTATGAATCTCCTGCGTAAGCCGAGGACTCGGCTTTTTGACCAAGCGAGGAAGCTTACAATTTTTCCACTTCGCACAGACTTGTAGATTGCCTCAACAATCCGAACGTCGCCAATCCTTCTTCTCCAGATGGCTCTGGCTTTTTATCTTTCAAAATGCAATCGGAGAAATACAGCACTTCCGCAGCAAACTGGTCCCGTGTTGCAAAGGCTCGCGTCTTAGAATGGCCGGAAATTTTAGTTTCAAGGTTGATACCTTCCGCGTATTCGTATCCTGGATCGGCAGTCAGTGTTCCCTTCGTTCCAACCAGGGTGTAACGTCCGATATCGGCAGCACCAAAGCTCGCAGTAAACGGGAGCACTTCCAGTCAAATAGGAATTAGCTTTTCTTCGTCGTGACGTATGCGACTGCGCCAATATCACTGATGTGGGGATGGCTACGGTGAATTCGGCGACCGAGACTTTGAAGCGCATCACCGGTCCTTTCTCTCGTAGCCCTTATTCTTGCGAGTCTTTTCTGGCCTCTGGCTCTTTCAACAATTGCCTACACCCAAGTCCATCGCTTTGCGTTCTACGATCCGTTGCTGCTTCGAATATTTCGAATTGGAGGCCTGCTCTTCATTGGTGGGCTAGGTATTGGTATAGCCGGGGTCTGGCGACCGAGTTCAGTGAGATGGCACTTCGCCGTTTCTTCTTTGCAAAACACCAATGTGAGCAATCTCGCACAGACTTCGGCAGGCACATTTGGTAGCGTCCTAACAGGGCGGATAACTGGGGTTGCATCCCAGGCGAGGAGGGCGACACAGCCGCTCGTTCCAACCTTTTTTCGTTCCTAATCGGCAAATCGTGCCGATGTCGTTTTCTCACGTTCTCAACTGCACGATACGGAGTCTCATATGAATCTCAATAGAAGAAAAGCGATATGGATATTTGGTCTTGTACTCGCGCTCACCATCCTCGTCACGCCACAGATCACAGCTGCGCAGCAATCACAGCAAGACCAGAACAACAGCCGTCCCTATAGCAACGACAACGCAAACAACCTCATGTACCAGCAAGGCCTGAGCCACGGGCAAGCCGACCGCGCGAACAATCAGGCTCACCAGTATCGCCTGCAACCGAATAATGCGGACGATCGCCGTGCCTACGAGTCTGGATACGATCAAGGCTATCAAAACGGCCGCGATGCCGATCGGGACAATAACGGACAGAACGATCAGTATGGCACCCGAGCTGATTCCAACGGCAATTTAGCGACCCAGAATGGATTTCAAGATGGTGCCAACCAAGGTCTGCAGGATCGGCAGGCGGGACACAGCTCTCGCGCCACGAAGCATCATGATTACAAGGAAGGCGACCGCGGTTACAGTTCCAGCTTCGGCAGCAAGGAGCAGTTCAAAGCATCGTACCGCCAGGCCTATATTCAGGGATACGAGAAGGGATATAGCGGGCAAGGTTCCGGACAAGGTTCAGTCAACCGGTAAGCCGCTCGAAGCACCACAATTCGCCTCTGCCGTTGGAGAACCAAATCGATTCTCGAGCTCATGCGCCGGTGTTGCGCCAAACAAGAGCAACCCCGTAACAACGTTTGGCACACACCGCGCCGCTCCTCGCGCCCCGCCCCTTAGCCCGGTAGCGGGCTACTTTGCGTCGGCACTCCCACGAGATAAATTTCCCACCTAACCCGAACTGCCACAGAAAAATGGTCGCAACAGACGACACCAACAAGGTCGGCAAGAAAGTGGATCACGGGAATTCAGTTACGATTCGGGCAGATGCGAAAGACATAGCGACCGTGCAGCGCTCCGGCTTCATCGATCTGGGACTTATCAAAGGCAACATCGGCGACCAAAACTACGCACTTAGTAACGACCTGGACTTAGCGAAATACCGCGCGGTCATGATGCTGGTACCGGTCCAGCTTCCGGATTGCCCGTGATCCACGAAGTATAGTATTTTTGTTTGCAGGCGAGCTTGCAAGCAGAATGGACCTTTGGTTTCGAAGCCTCCGGCAATTTCATGCTTGCCCTGTGAACATCGCGGAGAGTGATCGCAAGCGCCAAGCGTGTGGTTTGCAGAAGACTGGCTAGCCCTTCGGTAGTGGTGCAGTTTGATTTAAGCCACCCCTAAGAGTGGCATTGTATTTGCCTTCCGAGCGGGTACAATGTGCGACCGTGGCTGCAAAGAAAACATACGAGTTGGTTGGTGAGGTTCTACGCGATATTGGCATCTTATTTTTCGTGTTTGCGCCTTTAGATACGCTGGTGAAAAGCAGTCCAATTAGCGAGAACGATTCGCTAATAGCGGGCGGGATTGCGATAGCTGGCTTGATATTTATAGACATTGGCATCAAAATGGGGACAGGAAAATGATTTACATACCATGGATAATCTTCGGACTTGGCAGCGCGTTTCTGATTTGGTGGGGTTTCGATGCCAAACGGAAAGAACAGGGAGGCAAGAAGCGAATTCCCGCGCAATCGACCCCCCTGCGCCCAGACGACAATCAATCGACAACCGAAGCCCGTTTCAAAGGTGCCGAAAAAGGCTCGGCTATTGCAGCACAGGGACGCTAGGCGTCAACAGCGCGACCAGCTCCTCAACTGTCCAAACATGATCGGTTAAACCAGCTTCCATTGCAGGGGTAACCCGTAGCGTTTTGTGTACTCGGCAAAAGTTATAGTGCATGAAATACAGAGCTACGGCATGGCCGTGATTTTCTAACTTCTTGCTGAAAGCGTTCGTTAATCGCGTGAAACGGCGCATCCCCATTCGCATTGAGAGATTGCTTCTTTCGACAAATGATGTGCTGATGTATTTCGGATCTGGATTACCTGCGAGAACGCCAGTGCGACATCCGATGCACGTCGCGGGACTGTAGCGCGATTCAGGGCTGTCATTTGATGCACCGTAGATTTTTACGAGCATGGCGTAGTCAATATCGGCACCAAAGGCATCTTCAACTGCATCAGCGTAAACGCGATGCCCGTCTGTTGTTAACTGGATGCGACTAGCGATTCTAGAAGCTAAGTCCTGCATGAATTTGTAAGCCGTGCCTGCGCCGCGATCTCCGAGCATGTACGAAACGATGAGTTTTGTTTCAGCGTCAATTGCCGTCCACGTCCAAACATCACCCGCACCTTGCTCCATTTGTTCGGCTGTGACGTTTTTCTGCTTCGCAATAGACAAAGGCCCATATTTCATCGCATTGAACTCGCTTTACCCGCAGTTGCCGGATATGGGCGTCATGGTAGGCCGCGCAAGCACATCCCATATCTTTCAAGAGCTTAAGAATGGTATGCTTCGCTACCCCAGTCATTCTGGAAATCGCATTAACTGAGGCACCCTCAACCAGAGCAGCTACGACCTGCGATTGTTTGTGGCTTGGAAGGCGGTTCATTTTCTTGTTGACCTGTGTATATAATAAAATTATTATATTACTTTGGTCAAGCACAAAAATAATAATTTTGTTATACTTATGCCTTGGGAACTGTACGATTACGTGAGTAGGCGCGGTGAAAACGTGATTAAGCAGTGGTGTGGGCGACTTCAAAAGAGAGACCTGATTCGGCTCACTCAGCGCATTGACAAATTGGCGGAAAGCGGACACGAGTTATGCCCTGGATTGGCTGGCCCTATTCACAATTCGCGACATCTCTACAAGATCAAAGTCAATGGGAATGTGGCTGCCCGATTGTTTCTTTGCAAAGGGCCAATCAGCATGGAAACCGAGTACACGCTGCTCTTCGGAGCATTTGAATCGGACGACAAATTACCTGCTGGCACGCTCGAAACTGCAGAACAGTATCGGCAAGAAATTATCAGCGACAGGCTGAGAAGGTGTATTCATGAGCGACTTACGATCTAATCTCCGAAACGATTTCCACGATAAGGAATTTCGGCACGTCTATGCTGATGAATCCCTGAATACGTACATTGCTACACAGATCAAGGTTCTTCGGGAACAGCAAGACCTAACGCAGAAAGACCTCGCGATCTTGACTGGAATGGCGCAGCCACGCATCGCAGTGTTGGAGGACATCAACTATTCTTCATGGAGTATCAATACACTCCGCCGACTTGCCAGAGCCTTTGATTTGAGGCTGTCAGTAAAGTTCGAATCTTTTTCCAGTCTAGTGCCTGAATTAGAAACCTTTGGCAGAAATGCACTCGAAAGAACTAAATTCGCGGATGACAATTTTTTTCACAAGAAGCCGAGTGAAGCAGAAAACCCAGCACAGGGCGCAACGGCCAGAACTGACGCGGTCATTGGCGCGGACGTGTTTCAAGAGCACATGCTGCGTATGGCTGTAAGCCGTAAAAAGCAGGAAAGCATGACAATTTCTGCTCCGCAACCACTAGGAGGAAACAATGCGGCTCTCAGCAGTGCTATTGGCTAGGGTCATCGCCTTCGTTGAAATGAACGATCTCAACCCACGCGGCAAAATTCGGCTGCCGGTGGTCGCTGAAATGATAGTTAGTCGTTTCGGCTTTGCCAAATACCCACAAACGGCTGCCGAATTCGACGAAACAAAGGGTGTCGAATTCCTGGAAGGCTCGTTTGATGACATTGGCGTGGACAAGTTGACAATTTGGTTCAACGGTGTCGGCTTAGATGTACGCTCATCCACGGATGACGCGAAATCAATTCTTGAAAAATCGTTCGAATGGCTCAAGAAGGAAGTCGGGCTGAATTATGCGCCCGACATGGTGAAGCGATGGGCATACCTTAACCAAATCACCTTTTACAGCGATGCCGATTTCAACGCTGTGCATCCAGCTCTACGCAACGTCAGCAACAAAGTGACGGCAGCCGTCTCTCGAATTCAAGGCTCTGACTTCGCGTTTAGCCCTAATTATCTTGGATGGGGATTCGACAGAACGATACGTCAATTTCCGATTTCTGACTTTTCCATTCAGCGACGGGCGGATACTCCATTCAGCGAGAACAAATATTTCTCGCAAGCTCCACTTTCAACTGATGAACACCTGAAGATTTTGGCGGAGTTCGAAGCAGACCTACTCAGGAAGTAGCCTCTTTCACAATTCGAGCTGCGCTTTGGCTAATGTCCTCGCGCAAATGAATGCTCTTAAAGTGGACATCGAATGCAGCCCGCAGAACTGCCTCATTGTGCTCTCTAGCAATTGCGATGACATCAAACACGGTTTCTGGACACGATGAGCACCGCCCACGCAGACCAATGCCGTGTTCGCCTTGCGCGATAACCAAATGCGGCTTATTCATGTTCTTAAGTTTCCCACAGGCTGATGCGGATTCATAGCCCTGTGGATTTCAAACTGCACCACTACCAGCCTTTCCTTTCCTTTGACAAACAAGAGCCGGAAGCCTACAGTGGTTCGTGAGCGAGTACGTTCTTCCACTCTTTCAGATCCTCTGAACTAAGTCAGCCCATCTGAAGTTTTCCCACCTTAGTCACGCACGACGTGAAGGATCACATCAACATGAAAAGAATCATGCTTACGCTCCTCGCTTCAATCGTGGTATCGGCCGTTTTGAGCCCGCTCGCCGTAGCAAAAAAACAACCCACAAATGATCAGGCGGTTGCAGCCATCACCCAGCTTGAGAACGATGCTGTAAAAGCTAATCTTGCTGGAGATTCATCTTTCGTCGAGAAGAATTACGCCGACGACTGGACCGGCGGCTTCAGCGGTGGAATCTGGACAACGAAGGAATCCGTAATGGCAGATGCGAAAGACTCGGCCAATAATAAAATGAACAGCGAACAGATCAGCGGTCTCAAAGTCCGCATCTACAACAACGACACCGCGATCGCGACCTACACCGATACGTATGATGGAATGGTCCGGGGCGAACACCGCGTCAAGACTGTGCTCAGTACCGATACTTTCGTCCGGCAGAACGGCGTGTGGAAACAAGTTGCCGGTCACAGTTCCGTAGCCAAGTAGGACGGACGCAGCAGTTCGACGTGTTGCCAAGGCCCCAGGTTTTGCATCAGCTGTGAAACTGGGGCACTGTGCCCTCAACCCTCCAGGCATTTCTCAAGAGTGATTCTGGCTCGCACTATTTCATTAATGTGGCCGATATTGACCAGGCGCCCACACGTCGAGGGGGTCTAGACTGATTTAGGCTTCGCCGTGAACACAATGGCCGCCGACTCGCGTCACCCCTCCTCATTTTTGTTCGGCACGCGGGGCACGCGTTTGTTGAGCAAGGCAGGAAAGTTCCGCGAGATTCTGGAAGAGCGAAAATCAGTCCTGACACGCTCTTCGTCACTTTGATCCCGGATCGTCGGCAACTCGGAAAGTGACAACCATATTCGTAGTTGACGCTAAATCCCCATATCACTCGTCGACGCAGAAGCCGGGCCTTTTTCAGCGCTATCGCCTGTTTCAATATTCGTGCCCAACCGCAAGACTTAGGAACTAGTCGCCTTGACACTCGAACGGCATCAGACTAGGCTTGTAGTTGAGGTGGTTAACACCTTCTCCTCTTTCAGGTTCCCTGAACTAAGTCAGCCCATCTGAAGTTCTACCTCTTAGCAGCCCCAACCCTAAGGAGGTTGCCCATGTTTGCACGCAATGTCTCGATTCATCTGAAATCTAATATGCTTTCCGATTACACGCGAACTTTTGAGAAGGACATCCTTCCTTTGCTTCGTAGACAGAACGGTTTCAGGGACGAAATCACATTCGCTGGCCCTGACGGAGTTGATGTTACTGCAATCAGTCTCTGGGAAAATAAGACCGATGCGGAAACTTACAACACCAACACCTATCCGGAAGTGTTGAAGACAATGGCGCGGTTTATCGAGGGAACCCCCAAGGTTCAGACTTCTGATGTGGTCACCTCGACCTGCCATAAGGTTGCCGTTCACGCAGCAGCGTAGAACTGTAAGCTTTTCGCACGAGAAGGCGGTTAACCTCCGCCTTCTCGGCCAAGAGCGACGAAACATTAGTCGTTTTGAAACCGTGGTTCCCTCCATGAAATCCTTTCTATTAGTCATTCTGTCTATGTGCTTTGTAGTGAGCGCTGCCGGTCTCACGCCCGATGTTCGCACTCACGCACCACGTAAGGTTCAGGCGAGCTCGGGCTGCAACCATGATCGGGCACCGTTCAAGATGGCAACAAACTGAGGTTTGTAACCCAGCAGAGGGCCTGGAATGTGGACAATCCCGACATACTTGAAGAGCACGAAGGACATTATGTCCGCCTGATGGCGTCGAAATATGCGAGAGGTGTATATATCGACCTTATCGACTGAAGATGTGAGGAAATTGGGCAAAGGCGCGTTTCATCATGGAACGCCACTGGCTCAACGATGGCCAACAAAACTTATCGTCCAGCATTGTTATTTCGTCATTCGGAGACGTTATTTGTGGGACGGAAATGCACTCACGGTAATCCGTCGGAGAGTCTAGATAGAAAATCTCTGCCCAAGTGTAAGCATCCGCGACAACACGGACGGCTCCTCTGATTTGTTAGTTATGGTTGCCGTTTCGTCGCTCTCGCATCCGAACGTCCACAGGGTGAATTCAGTACCACTTCTCTCACGCCTCGACAACACCGGCCACTGGCAGATTCGACAGTGTGCGAAAGGAACTCTGCTAGGTTTCGTTCTGCCAACCCGCACGGTTTCGGTGGTCAATGTGTGATAACGCCTGATTGCATTAATCAATTGCCGCAAATCAGCGTGATTGCAGTTCGAACGTCGTTCCCGTCCAGGAAAGTCTTGCCTTCGCCTGAGCAGGGCATCTAGGCTCTTCGTATTTTGGTAAAGAAAGTTCGGAACTCTGGTGTTATCATGAGCTTACTTTCGGTCCGAGCGGGAGTAGTTCAGCGGTAGAACGCCAGCTTCCCAAGCTGGATGTCGCCGGTTCGATCCCGGTCTCCCGCTCCAGATTCTCATACCCAAGATTCAGGGACAACTTCCCTGCCGGGTGTGATTTTTTTCGTCCGGTGTTCTCCTCGCTTAGCATGCATCCAAAGGTTCTCCGGAGGTAAGGCATGGACCGTCGAGATTTCCTGAAGAAGTCGGCTGCGGTGAGCTTTACTGCTTCTCTCAATCCGCATTTATCGCGAGCCTCTGATTCGCCGATCCCGCGTCGCACTCTCGGACACACTGGCGAGAAGGTCTCGATGGTTGGTATAGGCGGTTTCCACATCGGAGCGCCGTCGGTCCAGGAGCAAGACGCCATTCGGATTATTCGCACTGCGCTCGACAATGGCGTGAATTTTCTCGACAACTGCTGGGACTACAACAACGGTGAGAGCGAAATACGTATGGGAAAAGCGCTGCGCGATGGCTACCGGCAGAAGGCGTTTCTGATGACGAAGATTGACGGCCGCACCAAATCAGCCGCCGCGCAACAAATCAACGACTCGCTTCGGCGGCTACAAACTGACCACATTGACCTGCTGCAATTTCATGAGGTGATTCGCGACACCGATCCCGACCGCATCTTCGCGGCGGGTGGGGGAATGGAATCGGCTATTGAAGCGAAAAAACAAGGAAAGATTCGATACATCGGATTCACGGGCCACAAGAGTCCTGAGATTCACAACAAGATGCTCGAAACAGCGTTCGCGCACAACTTCACCTTCGATACGGTGCAAATGCCGTTGAACGTCATGGATGCCCACTACGACAGCTTTGAGAAAAAGACCCTGCCCGTTCTCGTCGAACACAACATCGGCGTGCTCGGAATGAAATCGATGGCCGACAAGATCATCTTGCAAAGCAAGACAGCGACTCCGATTGAATGCCTGCATTACGCGATGAACCTGCCGACCAGCGTCGTGATCACGGGATGTGATTCCATGCAGGTATTGCAGCAAGCGCTGGATGCGGCTCGAAGCTTCAAGCCTATGAGTAAAGCAGAGGTTGCCGCCGTGCTTGCGAAGACCGCTCCAGTTGCCGCGAAAGGCGAATTCGAACAGTACAAGACCACCCACAATTTCGACGGAACGTACCAGAATCCGCAGTGGCTCGGCTAAAGCTCAACAGCCACAAAGGGCACGAAGGAGCACACAGTACGTCACATAGAAGGATGTTCTGATTTCTAAAGCTGACTGATGAGCATCCCGAGAGCGTCCATGGCCAGATGGCTGGCGTGAGTCGAAGCCTCGGGCAGGCCGCCTAAGTGGCAAATGAGTTCTTCGCGCTTGAGCGCGGACGCTTCAGCGAGTGTCTTGCCATCCACTAATTCCGTGATCGCGGATGCGCAAGCCATCGCAGGAACGCACCCTTTCACCAGAAATTTGACTTCCAAAATTCGTTGCTGCGAAATGCGCGCGGTGAGCTTAAGAACGTCGCCACAGACCGGGTTTTCTACCTGGGCGATTACATCGGGAGACTCTACCACGCCGGGGTTGCGTGGATGCTCGAAATGATCGAGGACCTGGGGAGAGTACACGGGGATATCTTACGAGAAATGCAGAATGAACAGAATGCTCGGAGTACAGCAGTAAAAAGCAAAAATCAAGATACGGAATCGCCCTTGCTTTTTACCTCTGAATCCTGACTTCTGCATCCTGATTTTTTTTGTTCCGCACACTGACTTCTTACTTCTCCATTGTCTGCAATACTAGGCGAATGACCTATGCACCTCGGCGCGTGGTTTCGCTGCAGCCGAGCGCCACCGTGATTCTTCGCGACGTCGGTAAGCTGGCATCTCTTGTTGGTGCCACGAAATATTGCCGGGACGTGTGTCCGGAAATTTCTGAAATGGCTGTCACGATTGTGGCAGATTCATGGACAGCTCAGGCGGAGCAAATTGCCGGTCTTCATCCGGATCTTGTCATTGCATCTGTGCCATATCAGGAGAAGGCAATTGCCCAGATCATGAAGTGCGGCGCGCGCTTCCTCGGCTTGGCTCCGAAATCGCTCGATGACATTTATATGGACATTGCGGCTATAGCTGGAGTTATGGACGCGGCGCACGAGGGACTCCAAGTGGCTCAGAAAATGCGCAACGAGGTCGAGTGCGTCCGCTCGCGTACACAGAATCTGCCAAAGCGACGCGTGTTCTGCGAAGAATGGGGCAAGCCACTGATCGCTTCACAACCCTGGGTGGCGGAACTGGTGGAAGCAGCGGGCGGTGACTTTATCGGAAAAGCAGGCGCTCAGATTTCCTGGGAAGAGGTCGAGCAGCATTCGCCTGATGTCCTTATCGCGGCGTGGTGCGGGGCTGGTGAACGGGTTCCGCTGGAGAAAATGATGGCAACGCGAAGCTGGGAAAGCATTCCTGCTGTGAAGAATGCCCAGGTCTACTGCATTCGTGATGAATACCTGAACACGCCAGCTCCGACATTAGTCCGCGGACTGCATGCGCTTGCCGCCGCGATTCATCCTGGCTATTTTTCGTTAACGGATGGGATGAGACAAATCCATAAAACAATTTCGTGATTGCGCAATTTGCCGTTCGGTAATTGCCGCGGGACGTGAGACCAAAACGTTACCTGGCTGCTGATTGTTATCTGTTAAATTACTCGATTACCAGGTCACTCAATTACCGAATTTCTATGAAACGTGTTGTCGCAGCTTTGATCTGGCAGAATGGCAACCTGCTGGTTTGCCAGCGGACCAGACACCAGACGATGCCGCTCAAATGGGAGTTCCCAGGCGGCAAAATCGAGGAGGGCGAACAGCCTCGCGACGCGCTGCGCCGGGAACTCGAAGAAGAATTGGGAATTGACGCGGTAGTGGGGGATGAGGTCGCCCATATTCGACATGAATACTCAAGGGGCAATGCGGTGGAATTGCGCTTCTATGACGTTCGCAAATACAGCCGGGAACTCGAGAACCGAATCTTCCGCGAGATCCGTTGGGCGAAGCCGACCGAGCTACCTTTATTCGATTTCCTCGAAGCAGATTTGGAGCTGGTAAAGGATTTGGCTGCCGGAAAATATGCTTCCGGTGCACAGGGCAATCCGTAAAACCAACCGCTGCGCGGGGCAATTAGTTTTGGCCGGGACCCAGTTCTCGTCGGCGTAAAGCCGGATGGATTGTCTTATCGAAGTTGAGGTGTCCCCGATTTTCGAAGTTTTCCAGGCGCACCTTTGTCTCCTCGAATTCCGATGTGTCTACTTTGTATTCATCTCGCGCCGGCAATAGAGTGTTGATTTCTGCTTGCGTCTTCTCGATCCGGTCGGGTGTTTGCGGATGGGTTCGGAATGCCTTCGCGACTACGCTTTCTTTGCTCTTTTCGAGACCTTTGATTTTTTCAAAAAAGGCGGTGAGCGCTTGAGGGTCGTAACCGGCTTTGTACATGTACTGTATGCCTAAAAAATCCGCCTCCGACTCGAAATGCCGCGAAAACTTCAGGTAAGTTAGTGGCGTTGCCAAGGTCAAAGCCTCGTAACCGGCATAGCCAATTGGGCCGCCGATCATCATCATTGGAATTGCTGCCATATTGAGCATCTTGCCGCGCGTGTTCTGGCGGGCTACGTGACAGGCAGCAACGTGTGCGATTTCGTGCGCCATGACTCCTGCCAGTTCAGCTTCGTTGTCCGCCGCAAGAATCAGGCCGGAATCCACGTAGAAGAAACCACCCGGCAAGGCAAACGCATTGACATCGTCAGACTCAATCACTTTTATCGTGAACGGGACCAGGGAATCAGAATTACGGACCAGATTCTGACCGATCCGACTCACGTATTCCGTGATCTCAGGGTCGGTGATCAGTTTCGATGTGGATTCAACTTGATCGGAGTACTCTTTACCCATTGAAATCTGGCGCTCAAGGCTGTACCAATTGCCGATTCCGCGATTGCACCCGATGTTACGCGTGCCGATCGCACCCAGGTCGCGAATGCTGCCGTCGTGGTAACTGCGAAGGCTGGAGGTGATTTTGGGCGTCGTGCCGGCTGTTCCCTGAGAGTTCGAAACAACATTAGAGACCTGCGACGTAAGGGGTAAGGTCGAGAACGCGAAACCAAGGCAGACGAGGACTACTGCGAGTCGGAGCGGCATCAGTTGCTCCTGGCGGCCTAAGATGCGAGAGGCGCCAAGTTGCAGCCAACTTAGCCCAGAACAGCCGACAAATGCAAGCTGAAATTTAGTGGAGATTAAGCGATTGGATCATCGGGTGATTTCCAAATGATTGCATCACCCCATAATTCAAATTTCTAGATCCCGTTAGGGCGTTGGCGGAGAAGGGACAAGAATTCCTGCCGGGTCTCCTGCTCGTGGCGGAAGCAGCCGAGCATTGAAGAAGTAACAGCTGCCGAGTGCTGCTTCTCGACTCCTCGCATCATCATGCAGAGATGGCGGGCCTCGATAACAACTCCGACGCCCTGGGGCTGGATCACTTTTTGGATTGTCTCCGCAATCTGAGTCGTCAGGCGCTCTTGGATTTGCAGACGGCGCGAGAAGAGTTCGATGAGCCGCGGAATTTTGCTGAGGCCTATGACCTTGCCGTTGGGAATGTATGCAACGTGCACCTTACCAAAAAAAGGCAGCATGTGGTGCTCGCACAGGCTGAACATCTCTACGTCTTTCACAATCACCATTTCGTCGTAGGTAACGGTGAAGAGCGCGTTCTTCAGCAGGGCTTCGGGGTCTTCGTTGTAGCCCTTGGTAAGAAATTGAAACGCTTTCTTGACGCGCTCCGGCGTGCGCAGCAATCCCTCACGCTGCGGATCTTCGCCGAGACGAACGAGCATCTCTTTGACGAGGTCTTCAAACGTCGCGGAGGTCAGGGTCGGAGTTTCGGTTGCTGGTTTCATTTTGTTCAAAAGCAGGTTCCTCTCCGCTGAAGCGGTTCGGAATGACAGCAACTACGTGCCGGAATATTCAAATGAGTTCATCATTGTTTCTTCCAGCCGTACCCTTTCCAGATGTGCCTGGAGGAACTTTCGTTTCAAAATGTCATAAATCAGGGTGCAGAGGTTCTCGGTCGTGGGTACGGCATCCTGGAATTCCCTGCACATATTTAGATTTTCCAGATCGAATCTGGTTACAACTTCGCCGTTCACACAATTGTCGAGATCGACCAGGTTACAGACCATCCCATTGCGATTCACCCGGCCGCTTACTGTAACTTCGAGCACATAGTTGTGGCCGTGCCCGTGCGGATTGTTGCACTTACCATAGGTGGCGCGGTTTTCGGCGTCGGACATCGCATCGTTGTGCAGGCGATGGGAGGCTGAGAAGCGGTAGCGGCGAGAGAGGTAGGCTTTTGGCATTTGCTAATTGGTCATTTTGCGACTGAGTTCATTGTGGGACCCGACAACGCGAAATTGCTGCTCGATTTCAGGAGAGTCATCCCGAAATCCTGCTTTTGACTAGCAGAACGAGGGACCTTGCGCGAACAACCACCGTTGAGAGGCGATCCACGCTAGATTCCTCGCTCGGCTGAAAAGCGCCGGGCTTCGGGATGACGCAGTGTGGTGCATACACAACTACTCAGGCTTCTCCATAAAAGTCCACGAATAAGTCATGGTTTTCGTACACGCGGACGCGATGCAACTTCGCATTCGTCATCTTCGGTTCAAGCCGTTGCCAGATGGCAATCGCCAAGTTCTCGGTGGTTGGGATGCGCGTGGCAAATTCCGGGACTTCTTTGTTCAGGAAGCGGTGGTCCATGGCATCGAGCACTTCGCGGTTCATGATTTCCTTAAGCTGTTTCAGGTCGACAACGAATCCAGATCGCGGGTCGACCTCGCCCTTTACCGTAACCTCGAGCAAGTAATTGTGGCCGTGGCCGTTCGGGTTATTGCACTTGCCGAACAGGCGCTGGTTCTCCTCTGGAGAGAGCTCCGGATTGTGGTAGTAGTGCGATGCGGCGAATTCAGCTTTGCGGGTCAGGTAGAGCAATGTGGCGTTAGTTCCCTTTTCAACGCAACCCTTATTGTAACGGCAACCGTTGACAGGCCGCGAAGAACGCTATTTCCTGAGTATCAGGAGCGACGAGTGACTTCAGTATTTAGATGCACCCATTGATGTGTTATTGGAGACGGTGCAGGCTCGTAATCGAGAATCGCCGGCAGTTACTCGTGAAGATATTCTGGAGTGGGCTGAGATCTTCGAGCCACCCACAGCAAAAGAGATGGCGCTGTTTGATTCGAGGTCGTGCTGATTGATAGTTCGTCGGTGGTCAGGTTTTGAAGCGGCCAGTGCTTCTGCCGTTCCCCCGGGACTCACCTCTTGTTTGTGGTCTACCCAGCACTGACTTGCTGGGCTACTTACATGCCGCCCCTACGGAGCTGTGATGAGAGACCTCCTGCCTTGCCGTATGGCTGACCATAGCTTCTTCCCTTCCAGGTCACAGCGTGCCTTCTGTGGAGTACGGCCGAGCGAAACAGCAGATACGCAACTATTGGCAAGCCTAGGAGCGCAAGGACATTCGACAGCGCTGAAAAATGCGCGCGTTGGACGCGTAGGAAAAAAGACGCGACCAGCAAAAACGCGAGCAAGCCTGTGGCGACGGCGACATCTTGACGCCCGAGTAACCTGGCGGCAACTGCGGCGATTACATTCCCCGCAATTAGAAGAAATTCAATCCCTCGGAAAAGGCCCAGTACGCGCGGACGCGGAAACAATATGGCCAAATTTTTCGTCCAGCCTTCTTTCATTTGTGGCCAACTGCGGTACATGCGCGTCCGGACGGCGTCGCCACCGTAGCGGAAGAAAATCTTGCGCCCGGCGGATTTCACCAGCCGAGCCATCGCAACATCTTCGAGCAGATCACTCGCGATCCTTGTGTGGCCGCCGACCGCATCGTATGCTTCGCGTGAGATCAGCAGGTATTGGCCGTTCGCTGCGGCAATCGGCGAACTGGGATCGCTTACCTTTTTCGGGGGATAGGTTGACGCCAGTTCGGCAAAGATCACTGGCATGACAGCCTTCTCCCAGAATGAGCGGACCTCCTGCTCGGGAGAATAGGAAAGCAGAGTGGCGCGGTGCTGCTCGGCTTCGGCGACAGCTCGGGCGAGAGAACCGGGTTTGTGTATTGTGTCAGCGTCGGTAAAGAGTAGCCACGTTCCTTTCGCGATTTTGGCACCTGCTGCCATGGCGTTGTTCTTGCCGGTCCAGTTTTCAGGCAGCGGCCCTGCTTCGATGACTCGCACGCCGGGAAATGAACGTGCAATTTCGGCTGTTCGGTCGGTTGAAGCGTCATCTACAATGATGATTTCGTAATCAATGCCTGTCTGTGCCGCAAGCGATTCGAGACACGATCCGAGACACGATTCTTCGTTTCGCGCGGGAACGATGACGGAAACGAAAGGATTGCGGTTAGCAGTCATGGTGTTTTGCCGAGCAATTGAATTCCAAAAATACTTCAGCAATCGAGAAGTGCTTCTCTCAGCAGAACAGCAGATTACTCGCTTCCCGCTTCGCTGGCGCTTCGGAATGACAGCCTGTAATTTTGAAGCGACCGAGCGAGTCAACGAATGGTGAACGTTTATTATATTGAGGTGCGTCCTTTTACCATCGCTTTAGCGTGCGCTGCGGCCCTCTTGCTCTCAGGTTGTT
Source organism: Terriglobales bacterium (assembly GCA_035651475.1). Classification (GTDB taxonomy): domain Bacteria; phylum Acidobacteriota; class Terriglobia; order Terriglobales; family Acidobacteriaceae; genus Gp1-AA145. The sequence goes on from DASRFP010000026.1 coordinate 121,148, forward strand.
ATGCTCATTCCAAGCCAACCGACATCAACATTCCCGCGCCGGATTTCACGATAAAAGATGCTGACCATAGCGTCTCATTGAGCCAGTTTCGAGGAAAGATCGTCGTGCTGAATTTTTGGGCGACCTGGTGCCCGCCCTGCATTGAGGAAATGCCGTCGCTGGTCGGCTTACAGAAGAAGGTTCGGGGAACGGACGTCACCATACTAGCGGTCAGCGTCGATGACGATGCCGACGACTACCACAAATTCTTGAAAGATCACAACGTCGATTTTCTGACGGTGCGCGAGGCAGGACAAAAGACGGATACGGGAGTAATCGCGCCGGTATCTTCCAAATATGGCACGTATAAAGTTCCAGAGACTTACATTATCGACCGCAATGGGATCATTCGCCGCAAGTTCATTGGCGCCGTCGATTGGAACCAAGAAGAAATCGTCGAGTACCTGCGCCGTCTAAAGGGGTAACTAAAGGCCAAGTTGAATTTCACGGCACCTCATTCCTCAGCCCTGCATCCAAAATCAAAATCTTTCAAAAGGAGTAAGAAAATGATTGAGCGGAACATTGCTCTGCCAGAAATGATCCTTTGGACCGGGACCCGCATTGCACTTGGTGTGGGAATAGGCATGTTGGTTTCAAGAGCCCTGAGCAAAGATGCGATGAAAGCTGCTGGCTTCGCGCTGACGGCGGTTGGAGCTTTTACCACGGTTCCACTCGCCATCGGGATCATGAATAAGAAAGGTTCATCGCGCTCCGAAATCCGGTCGGTCGCTTAGATTCACCGACGGGGAATCAGGCGAGAGCCTGCCGCGGATAGTCGACGCGCAACACCGGCTCTCGCCTTCTTTTACAATTTTCTGAGTGAAATCCTGGGACGCAATCGTTATCGGCGGCGGAATTATTGGGCTCTCGCTAGCGATATCTCTGCGCAAAGAAGGGTTGAAGGTTCTGGTTGTGGAACGCGGAGAGCTGGGGCGAGAAGCTTCATGGGCTGCGGCGGGAATGCTGGCGGCCTCTGGAACTGAGTTTCCCGAGACGTTAAAGCCGCTTGCGGCCGAGAGCGCGCGCATGTACCCGGAGTTCGTGCACGAACTCCAAGACGAATCCGGGATCAACGTTGATCTGCGGGATCAGGGGACAATTCTGATTTCGCACGAAGGAAATTTTCCCGCCGCTGCAAAACCACTCACACTCGACGAATTGAGCTCGCTTGAACCTTCTGTTTCTGCTTCGCTGCTGCGAGAGTTCATGCAGGCGCGCGCGCCAATGGTGAGCACCGGAGGAGCGGCATTCCCTGGATCGAACATAGCAGGAAGATTGGCTGCATATCTCGACGAACGCTGTGTCGATCCGCGGATTCTGGTTTCGGCTGTAATCAAGGCGGCACGGCATCGGGGAGTAGATATCGCATCGGGAACGGTGGTCGAGGAATTGCTGGTTTCTGGCGATTGCGCGACAGGGGTTCGCACCGAGAAGAGTTCGTATTGTGCGGGAACGGTGATCAATTGCGCAGGTGCGTGGGCTGGATGCGTCTCGCCAGTAAAGTTTCCAGTGCGTCCGATAAAGGGTCAGATGCTGGCGGTGGTAGGCGGCGCGAATTTGCGGCATGTGGTTCGCGGAGACGATGTGTATCTGGTGCCACGCAGCGATGGCCGGATCGTAATCGGCTCGACGCTTGAAAACGCAGGATACGATAAGCGAGTTGAAGTGAATACCATCCAAAAATTGGTTCATGCGGCACTTGAGCTGATCCCGGCACTTGCGAAATCGAAAAAGCACGAAAACTGGGCGGGCTTGCGGCCGGGTACACCGGATGGCCTACCGATTCTGGGCGAGACGTCGACCAGGGGATATTTTGTCGCTACCGGACATTATCGGGATGGGATATTGCTTGCGCCAATTACGGCGAGGGTGATGACGGACCTAATCTTGCGCAGGCCTCTATCTCATGACCTCGCGACGTTCTTTCCCGCGCGCTTTATGGGCACAAATTACCACGGAGACACGGAGTCACGGAGAGAAGCAATTTAGAAGCCGCCAAACCAACCAAAGACCTCGCCGTCTTCGTACAGCGCGCATTCATCTTTTTCGCTGTGACCCGTTTCCGTGCCTCAGTGTCTCCGTGGTGGAGAAGTTTTTCCTTCGCTATACTGAGACGTTTTATCGAAAGGACCAGCCATGGCCTCTCCTGCCGTCGCCTATGCCCGCCAGCACCAGCAGCGTTTCCTGAGTGAATTAAAGGACCTGCTCCGTATTCCCAGCGTGAGTACCGCACCTGAGCACAAGCCTGATGTGCAACGCGCGGCGGAGTATGTCGCGAACGAACTCCGGCGCGTTGGCATGAGTAATGTTGAGGTCATACCAACCAAGGGCCATCCGCTGATTTACGCCGATTGGCTGCACGCGCCGAGCAGGCCGACAGTGCTCTGCTATGCGCATTATGATGTTCAGCCACCCGATCCGTTGAACGAATGGGTCACGCCGCCCTTTGAACCCGCCGAACGCAATAACAACGTTTACGCGCGCGGAGCTGTCGACGACAAGGGTCAGCTGTGGATGGAGGTGAAGGCCATCGAGGCGCTGATGCGCGGGCACGAAGGCCGACTGCCAATCAATGTGAAGTTTCTCATCGAAGGTGAAGAAGAAGTCGGCGGCGAGTCGATTGCCGAATATGTCCGCAAGCAGAAGGCAAAACTGAAGGCCGATTTTGCGCTCGTCTGCGACACGGAATTGTTTGCTCCCGACCTGCCGACGTTGTGCGTAGGACTGCGCGGCCTGGTTTATACAGAAATCGAAGCCGTGGGCGCGAAGACCGACCTGCACTCCGGCATGTATGGAGGCGCGGCGCCAAACCCGCTCTTTGCGCTAGTCGAGATCATCAGCAAGTTGAAAGACGCGAAGGGCCGCATCCTGATTCCCGGTTTCTATAGCAAAGTGAAAGCTCCGACCGCCGCGGAGTTGAAGGCTTGGAAAAAACTTCCCTTCGATGAAGAGCACTACAGGAAAACCGAGGTCGGTTCGAGCAAGCTCACCGGAGAACATGGATATTCTGTGCTCTACCGCACCTGGGCGCGACCGACGCTTGAGGTACACGGCATGCCGGGAGGGTTCGTCGCTGCAGGCGCGAAGACCGTAATTCCGGCGCGGGCGTCGGCAAAAGTCTCGATGCGGCTGGTTCCGAATCAAGATCCCCACGACATTCTCAAGCGCTACATGAATTACGTGAAGAAGCTCACGCCCAAAGGAATCGAAACCAAGGTCAAAGTCTGGAGCAAGGGACCGGCGTGCGTTGTAGGAACAAACAATAAATACATCAAGGCGGCAACCGAGGCGCTGCACGATGTGTTCAGGAAAGAAACCGTTTTCATTCGTTCGGGCGGATCGATTCCGATCGTCACCGACTTTCAGGACGTGCTCAAAATTCCTTCGGTGATGATGGGCTTCGGGTTGCCCGACGACAACCTGCACGCGCCGAACGAAAAGTTTCATATTCCCAATTTCTATCGCGGGATTGAATCGATCTGTTTGTTCCTTGAGCGGCTGGGGTCGGATAGAAAGTAAGGGCTTTTGTATTTATTTGGCAGCGGCCTCACGAGAGCGAAGGAAGAAATGTTCTTTGTCCATCCCCGCTGGAACGGCCACGTCAAAGAACCCGACCATCATCTCATTGTAGGTTTGCTCGCCCCACTGGACGGGGCTATTCGGATCGGGATTGTGCGGATTGTTTCGCGAGTTGTCGTACCAAGCAACCGCTTCAAGTTTCGTTCCTGCCGGTAGAAAGCGCGGCTCGGCCAGGCGATAGCTCAACTGCCAATAGAAGTCGTAGTTCACACGCAACAACGTCTCGCGCGACCCATCGGCTTGCAGGATGTTGTACTCAAACTTTTTTCCGCGCAGGTGCATATGCGGAAAAAAACTCAGCAGCGTGGCATTGTTCGGCAGCGTGCCTGAGACCTCGACGCGGTAGTTGTCGGTATTTGGCGGAATAGGAATTGTGTCGTGATCGTTCGCAAGCTGTAGTGTCAGCACGCGCTGCTTCGGCTGCTGCTTTGCGAACACCAATCCGAGCGAAGTCTGATCGCGCGCGGTGTGGCCATTGGTCGTGTAGTGCATCTGGAAAATCAGGTCGGAGTGCGCGGGAATGAATTTCGCCATGCCTTCTGGCCAGTTTTCGGGCGAACTCCCCGGCGCGTAGACGAGCAACAGATCGCTCGTGGTCTCGTGCGCCTCGTGCATGAGATGAGGATCGTCCAAGGTTGACGCGGTAAACGGCTCGCCAATGGGAGCGCCGCGCAGCCAATTTGACTCGGGCGGTCGGATGTAAACAACTGCGTGATGCACGTGAGAGCGCGCGCTTGGCCGCAGCTCCGACATTCGCACCCATTTGCCCTCGGCAAAATTCGTTGGAACAATCTCGTAGGTGTATTCGACATCGCCGGTTGCCGGGAGCTTTACCGCAACCGGCATCTTAAGCACCAGATCAGGCGGCGAAATGTTCCAGCCATCAGTCCAGTGTGGCGGAGAAGGCACGCCTTTCTCATTTCCCGGAGGCGCTCCGGCTTTCACCCAAGCAGAAACCTTTTCGATTTCGTGGTTTGAGAGCGAAGCATCGTTCGCAAAATGTCCGCAGCATGGATCTGCAAACCAGGGCGGCATCTTGCGAGTTGCGATGGCTCGCAAGATTTCCATTGCCCAGGGCTTGGTGTCCGCGAAGGTGACGAGTGAGAAAGGCGCGATCTCACCGGGACGATGGCAGGATTGGCAATGCCGCTCGAGAATTGGCGCGACATCCCGATAAAAAGTTGGACTCTCGGCGGCCAAGTTCGCGCACATTCCGAATGCAAAAAGCGGGCCCGCAAAAGCAGAATACTTAAATTTCAACTGGAGCTTCCCGCAGCCGGCGGGCCGCAGTTTCGGGCGAGACCGGCGAGTAATAGACTTCCTTGAACGTATAAGACTTCGGCTTCGAAGCGAGGATCGGGAGGATCTCGATGTGCCAGTGATAGTCCTCATCGAGGGTCTTCCAGTAGCCAAGGCTGGCCGACTGGTGCAGGCGGTTCGGCGCAGTGTGCAGCACCATGTGAAAGGGCTCGGTGACCACGCGGATGCGACCGAGAGTGCGCCGCAGGAGCGCGGCCAGATCGCGCAGCCTGGTAGTGGGCGACAAGGCCGAGTGCTCGAAGGCTGAAGAGTGCGTCCGCGGGAGAAGCCAGGTTTCATACGGGACGCGGGTGGCGTAGGGACAAAGTGCGACAAAGTCGCCGCGCGCTTCGACCACGCGCTGGCCGGACTTCATCTCCTGAGAGACGATATCGCAGAAGACGCAGCGCTCTTTTTTTTTGAAGTAGTCGAGCCCGGCGCGCAATTCATAAAGCACGCGCCGGGGAATGAAGGTTGTGGCCACAAGCTCGGAGTGCGGATGCTCGAACTCCTGCCCCGAGCCGCGCCCGAAATTTTTGAAGACGCTGACGTAACGAAGCCGGGCATCACCTTTGAGATCCTCGATGCGCTGGGCGGCGAGCAGGAGGAACTCTTCAATTTCCTGGTCGCTGGCCTGCCACAATTGGCGGTCATGACGCGGATTCTCGACCAAGACCTCGTGCGCCCCGACCGTAGCCATGCGGTCGTAGATGCCTTCGCCGCGCCGCTCGGCTGAGCCCTCGACGTAATAGATGACGCTCGGGTGAACGATCGACCGCGCCGACCACGGGCCGCCATCGATCGCCGAACGGGTTGAAACCGTTTGCAGGCGGGCACGCGAGCCGGGGCAAAAGCGGCACTCGGTGGCAGCTTGCGTCGCAGTTTCCGGCAGATCGTTCCCAGGAAGATCGTTCTCAGGCAAATCATCGCCGGTAAGCACCCAGGAGCGGGTGAGCGGGTCTTTTCTGAGTTCCAAGAGGGCCTCGGTTGGAGTTTCGATTCCGCTGCTGAGCGAAATTATCGCACGATGGTAGATAGGGACCGGTTTTCCACGAGAGGCACAGGTAAAGTGGAGGATATAATCCGCGAAACCCTCAGCTCTTAGCCTCTTAGCTTCAGGACACCGCTTGGTTCGAGCTAAGGGCTAACGGCTAGCGCTCACAGCTACTCATGACCGAACCTTCGACGCCCCTGATGCGGCAGTACTCGGCGATCAAAAAAGATCATCCTTCGGCCTTGCTCTTTTTCCGCCTGGGCGACTTCTACGAGATGTTTTTCGACGACGCGGTCGTGGCGGCGAAAGAGCTTGAGATTACGCTCACCTCACGCAACAAGGAAAGGGGTGTCGCCATTCCCATGTGCGGCGTCCCTTATCACGCGGCGGAAGGTTACATCGCGAAGCTCATCCGGCGCGGATATAAGGTCGCGATCTGCGACCAGATGGAAGACCCGCGCGAGGCGAAAAAGCTCGTTCGGCGGGAGGTCACGCGAGTCATTACTCCGGGGACGGCCGATGCCGGGAGTTCGGAAGAAAATAATTTTCTCGCCGCAGTGGTGGTGATTCAAGAGCCGCAATCATCCTCAAAGAGCACTGGCCGAGAGCGGTTGGAAAGGAAAAAAGTGGCCGGGTTCGCGGCGCTCGACCTCTCGACCGGTGAGTTTCGGGCTACCGAATTCCAGGGCACGGATTCTGACGGCCGTGACGCGCTACGAAGGATCGAGAATGAACTTGAGCAGCTGCGCCCCAAAGAAGTTCTCTACGCAAGCTCGGCGCCGCTGTTTGATTTGCGGAAGCCTCAAGTCAGAGGCGGGGTAACGGGCGTTTCGCCCGCCCCGGTCTCGCCGAGCCATTGGGCGCTCACCCCGATTGACGATTGGATCTTCTCTCCCGATCATGCCCTGCCCTTGCTTGAAAACCACTTCGGCGTGCTCTCGCTTGAAGGCTTTGGCCTGGCAGGGAAACCGGCGGCGGCGGCGGCCGCGGGGGCGATTCTTCACTACGTTCGCTCCACCCAGCGCGGGGCATCGTCACTCGACCACATCGACCGTATCGGGTTCTACGAACGGCAAAGCTCGCTGGTGCTCGATGCGGTCACGGTCAGAAATCTCGAGTTGATTGAGCCGCTCTATTCCGGATCCGAGTCCGGAGTCACGCTTTTCCGCTCGCTTGATGAGACGCGAACCCCAATGGGCAAACGCCTTCTACGGGCCTGGATGCTGCGGCCGTCTCTAGAGGAAAGCGAAATCAACTCTCGGCTCGATGCGGTCGAAGAGCTGACGAAGCATACGATCGCGCGCGCGGAGCTGCGAGAGGCCTTCGCAAGTGTCCTCGATTTAGAGCGCCTGCTGAGCCGGGTGACGCTCGAAACCGCGAACCCGCGCGATCTGGTGGCGCTGCAGGCGTCACTCGGAAATATTCCAGCCATTCGCACCGCTCTCGGGGGATTATCGTCGGCAAAAGTGAGATCGCTTCACGCTTCAATCGATGAGCTGTCCGATCTCCGCGAGCGCATCGAGCGCACGCTCGTTCCTGAGCCGCCGCTCTCGCTCGTCGATGGCGGGGTAGTCGCAGCGAAGGTCGATGCTGAGCTCGATGAACTGCGCGAGCTCTCCCGAAACGGCAAGCAGTTTCTCGCTCAAATGGAACAGCGAGAGCGTGAGCGGACGGGAATTTCGTCGCTTAAAGTACGGTTTAATTCGGTTTTTGGCTACTACCTTGAGATTTCGAAGTCGAACCTGCGCCTGGTTCCCGCTGATTATGAACGGCGGCAGACGCTGGTAAATGCCGAGCGCTTCTCTACACCTGAGCTCAAGCAGTACGAAGCGAAGATTCTGGATGCGCAGGAGAAAATCGTCGAAATCGAGCGACGGATTTTCGCCGAACTGCGGGCGGCGATTGCGGGAGAGGCTCGCAGGGTACGGCAGACTGCGCTGGCGCTCGCCGAACTTGACGTGCTGCTGTCGTTTTCGCACACTGCCGCACTGCGCAATTATTCGCGACCTGAACTCGACGACTCTTCTGATATCGAGATCGTCGCCGGACGACATCCCGTAATCGAGCAGCAGTCGCAGGAATCAAGCGAAAATGTCCGCTTCGTGCCCAACGACATCTATTTGAATCCGGCCACGCACAAGATTCTGGTGTTGACCGGGCCGAACATGGGTGGCAAGTCGACCTATCTGCGCCAGGCTGCGTTGATCGCCATTATGGCGCAGATGGGGTCGTTCGTTCCGGCGGCCAAAGCGCGCATGGGGATTATCGACCGCATCTTTACCCGGATTGGGGCAAGCGACAATCTCGCGCGCGGCCGCTCGACTTTCATGGTCGAGATGAGTGAGACTGCGGCCATCCTGAATACCGCGACTGCGCGCTCTCTCATTTTGCTCGACGAGGTCGGGCGGGGAACCGCAACCTACGATGGACTGGCGATTGCCTGGGCGGCGATTGAATACCTCCACGCGCGCACGCGGGCAAAGACGCTCTTCGCCACCCACTACTTCGAACTCACCCAGCTCGCCGACCAACTCGAAGGCGTGAAGAACTACCATGTCGCGGTCAAAGATGCGGGTACGGGAATTGTTTTTTTGCGGAAGGTCGAGCCAGGGGCCGCCGATCGCAGCTACGGAATTGAAGTGGCGAAGCTCGCCGGCTTGCCGGAAGAGGTCATTCGCCGGGCGCGCGAGGTGCTGGCGGAACACGAGCGGTTTGAAACGCAACTACACATGAAGCTCGGCGATACGCCGCCGCAGCTTACCATCTTCACGCCGCTGTCGCAGCCCGTGCTTGAGCGCTTGCGGGAAACGAATTTAAACCGCATGACGCCGCTCGAGGCACTGAACCTGCTGGCCGAGTTGAAGGCGGAGGTGCAATGAGGCTTCACCACCAAGCTCACCAGGAACGCAACGGAAAACGAACTTCGTTTCTGCAGATTTACGCAATTAGCGCTGATTCGCAAGACGGTTGTGAGATCCTCATGTCTCGTTGGCTTTTCGCAGAGCTCTTGGCAGCGAAATGCTTTAGATTTTGCGTTCCTCAAACCCGAAGCCGGACACGCACGAAGTAAAATAATCTCCTACCGCATGCTTGCACGTTCCAACTCCATCCGCACCGCTACGGGCCGGCTGTTTATTATCGGCTTTGACGGGATCGCGATGTCGCCGCAGCTGAGTTCCCTGCTGCGGCGGATCCAGCCGGCAGGGGTGATTCTCTTCGCGCGCAACATTGCTAATGCCCAACAAACCTGTCAGCTTTTGAAGGACTGCCAAGGACTTGTGAAAGATCCCCTGTTCACCTGCGTGGATCTCGAAGGCGGCAGGGTCGACCGCTTCCGCGACGTAACCGGGCCGTCGCCATCAGCCGCGGACGTATTCTCGACCGGAGACCGCAAGCTGTATCGCAAGCACGGGGCCATCATCGGGAAAATCTGCTCAGCCCTCGGCTTCAACGTGGATTTCGCCCCGGTGCTCGACCTTGCCTTTGAAGCTTCGCGCAAGGTGATGAGCTCGCGGGCATTTTCGCGGGATCCGCAGGAGATCATTCTCTACGCGCGAGAGTTTCTCGCCGGCCTCGCTTCCGCCAAGGTGATCGGCGCGGGCAAGCATTTCCCTGGACTTGGCGAGGGCAACCTCGACTCCCACCACGACCTGCCCGTGATCCACAAAGCCTTCGAAAAGCTGTGGGCCGAGGACCTGGTTCCTTACCGGAAGATGCGGCGCGAGCTCGCCATGGTGCTGGTCAATCATGCCAATTATCCGAAGGTAACGCGCGACAAGCTTCCGGCTTCGCTCTCGAAAAAATGGATTACCGAGGTACTCATCCGCAAGATCGGCTATCGTGGCCTCATCGTTTCTGACGATCTTGAAATGGGCGGCGTGCTCAAATCAGCGCCCGTCGGCCGAGCGGCGGTCGAGTTCATTCGCGCGGGTGGCGATCTCTGCCTGGTCTGTCATGAACAGGAAAATGTGGAAAAGGCATTTGAAGCGGTGGTGCGGGAGGGCGAGCGCGACGGCCGCTTCCGAAAACGCATCGCCGAATCGGCGAAGCGGATCTCTGCTTTCAAAAGAAGGTCTCCAGCACTGAAGCGGCACGGCGCAACTCCGACGGAAGAAAAGGTGAGCCGGCTTTCGACCGAGCTGTGGGAATTTTCAGAGCGCGTGCATTACAGCGGCCTCTCGTCTACAGCCGCAGCCGGAGCAAGATCGTGATCGTCGCCGGGGTAATGAGTGGGACCTCGGTCGATGGCATCGATGTTTCGCTGGTCCGCATTACGCGCTCATCGCCGCGCGCTCTTCCCACATTAAAACTCCTCGGGCATGAAGCATTTCCTTACCCGGCCGACGTACGCCGAAGGATACTCGTCTCGATGAACTCTCCTCGGGCGAGCGTCGCCGATCTCGCGCGGCTGAATTTTCTTTTGGGAGAGCTTTACGCTGAAGCCGTGGTCGCGGCGCAAAAAAAACTGCGAATAAAAGCACAGCTTGTCGGATGCCACGGGCAGACGCTCTATCACCAGGGAATTCCGGCGGAATTTCTTGGCCGCGAACTTGCCGTCACGTGGCAGACGGGCGAGGGCTCGGTCATCGCTGCCCGCACGCATCTTCCAGTGGTTTCAGATTTCCGTCCGGCCGACATGGCACATGGCGGAAAAGGCGCTCCGCTGGTGCCCTACCTCGATTTTCTTCTCTATCGGGACCGCCGCATCGGCCGCATTGGCTTGAATCTCGGGGGGATTGCAAATCTCACAGCCATTCCTGCCGCGCCGCAACTCAACCAGATCGTCGCTTTCGATACTGGACCTGGCAACATGGTGATCGACGCGCTTGCCGAGGAGCTGTTTGGGCAGGAGTGCGACCTCGACGGACAGATCGCTGCCTCAGGACGCGTCCTGGACGACGTTGTTCTGCGATTTTTAAAACAGGATCCGTTCTTCTCGCAGAAGCCGCCTCGCACCGCCGGGCGCGAAGAATTCGGCCGCGAGTTTGCCCGCGAGTTCCTACACGCCGCCCGACCGCTGGGGGTTTCTTGGCGAGAGTCGACACGCGCGCCGCATTATGGCAGCGGTGCTGCTACGGCTGAAGCTCCGGCGGTTGAAAAGCGCGATGTGATCGCGACCGCTACGGCGCTCACCGTTCGCACCATAGGCGACGCGGTCCGGCGCTATGTGCCTAAAAAAGGCAATTTCAAAGAGATCGTGGTTTCGGGTGGCGGCGCCAAGAATCCGACGCTGATGCGCTGGTTGGCCGATGAAGCCCGCCCTTTCGGCCTGCAGCTCCGTTCGTCCGATGAGTTCGGGATTCCCTCAAGCGCGAAGGAGGCTGTTGCCTTCGCCGTGCTTGCGTACGAGACCTGGAACAAAAAGCCGTCAAACGTGCCGTGTGCAACCGGGGCGAAGTCGGCGGCGGTACTGGGGAAGGTATGTTATCCGTGAGGGCTGCGGGTTCGGGGTTCGTATTCGTGGCTAGGGGGCAGTGCTTAGTTCTTAAACTAAGGGCTATCGCTTTGGGTCTTGTGCGGAGGTCTTCCTAACGGTAGCGTGTTTCCTTCAGCGACTTGTGACCGCTGACACTAGCCACAACTCGCCATTGGTCATCGACAACCATGCCCATCTACATCGCCATGCTTCGCGGTATCAACGTCGGCCCGCATAAGCGGATGAAGATGGAGAAGCTGCGCGCGACCTGCGAAAGCCTGGGCTTTGAAGATGTCAAAACTTACATCCAGAGCGGCAACATCGTATTCCGCGCGGCAAAGATGTCGGACTCTTCGCTGGCAAAGAAATTAGGCGCAGGCGTTGTGCGCGACTTCGGCTTCTCAGCCGATGTGATCACTCGCACGGGCGAGGAAATGGGTCGCGTTAGCGAATGCAATCCCCTGCTCAGAGAAAAGGGAGTTGATGAGTCAAAGCTGCACGTCGTGTTCCTGGCGGAGAAACCCACTCCCGAGTCGTTGAAAAAACTGCAGGAGCTGACACTTGCTCCTGATCGCGTGCGAAGTCTCGGCCGCGAAATTTATTTTTACTTTCCGAACGGTGTTTCAGGCAGCAGCTTGTGGAAGCATCCGCTCGATAAGGTGCTCGCCATTACGGGCACCATGCGCAACTGGAACACGGTGAATAAGCTCGACGAGATGGCGCGGGAACGGGGATGAGTCACGTTGGCCCGGAAGACCTCCGTCACAATAATGCTTCGGGAACACGTGAAGCCCGATTTCGCCCTTTCCGGACGAATGCCGGGACGAGGACGTCCGGGCCCACGCGAACCGTGCTGATTGCGACTCTATTTCTAACATGCCTCTTCACTTCTTGTGCGCGCAAGCCTGCGCCGAACGAGCTGGTCATGATCATCGAATCGAGCCCAACGAACCTCGATCCGCGCGTGGGCCTGGACGCCCAATCCGAACGCATCGATGCGCTGATGTTCGACAATCTACTCTCGCGCGACGAACACTTGAGCGTAAAACCTGGCCTCGCTGAAAGCTGGGAAATTCCCGATCCCAAAACTTATGTTTTTTATCTCCGCAAAGGAATTCAGTTTTCTGATGGCCGTCCGCTCACCGCGCGCGACGTGAAGTGGAGCTTCGATTCCCTGCTACAGGGAAAAATCCGCAGCACCAAATCGGCGGCGTATCGTTTTGTCGAGCACATCGACGCGCCCAATGATTACACCGTTGTCTTTCATCTCAAGCAGCCCTGGGCGGCACTTTTGTGGAACGTTGCCGGCGGCGGCGGGATGGGCATTGTGCCCTATGGGACGCTCGCAGAGGCAAGCCAACACCCGATCGGCACCGGGCCATTTCGTTTCGTTAGCGCGGAGCAGGATAAGGACGTCATCATTGAGCGCAACGGCAATTACTGGGGCCAGAAAGCAAAGCTCGACCGCGTTCGCTTCGCCGTGGTGCCGGATACCACCACTCGCGCTCTCGAGCTGCGCAAAGGCAGCGCTGATCTTGAGATCAATGCGCTCCCGCCCGACATGGTGATAGCGCTCCAGCGGGAGTCGCACATGAATCTTCTTCGCGGGCCCGGCACGGTCCTCGCTTATATGGGCCTAAACCTTCGCGACCCCATTTTGAAAGAGGTTCGTGTACGCCGAGCCATCGCATATGCGCTCGATCCGCGTCCCTACATTCATTACGTCTGGCGGGACTTCGCGCGCCTTGCCGCAAGCGTGTTGCCGCCTGAGAGTTGGGCCTACGATGCCAGCTTAAGGCGGTATCCGTATGATCCTGCGAAAGCCCGCGAGTTGCTCGATTCAGCCGGATACAAGGCTGAGAACGGCATTCGATTTCATCTTGTGATGAAGACCTCAACGGAAGAAAGCTCGCGTGCGATGGCTGCGGTCTTTCAGCAGCAGCTGCGAGAGGTCGGCATCGCGCTAGACATTCGCAGCTTTGAATTTGCAACTTTCTTTTCAGATATCGGGCATGGCGAGTTTCAGGTTTACTCGTTGCGATGGATCGGCGGCAACGAGGATCCCGACATATTCGACTATGCCTTCTCGACCGCCCGAATTATTCCGAACGGCGCCAACCGGCAGTATTACAGCAATCCGCGAATTGACGCGCTCATTTCCCAGGCCAGCATGGAACTCGACGAAAATGCGCGCAAGCGTGATTACGCACAAATACAGCAGATCCTGGCCGAAGACTTGCCGTACATCGATCTGTGGTACTTCGATAATGTGATGGTCTACTCGAAGCGCGTGCGCGGGCTGGAGCTGAATCCGTCTGGCAATTACGACTTCCTCAAAACCGCAGAGCTGGTGAACTTGCAATAGCCCTTTGCTTGTACTCGCGGTCATAACGGCTTTTAAGCGCAGGTACGCTGATCCACCGAGCACGCCGAGAAGTTCATTTCTTGCGTGTTAACATCGAAATCAATGCGGATTCTCTTCATCGGCGACATTTTTGGCCGTCCTGGCCGCACGATCGTCCGCGACAAACTGAAAGACCTGGTTCGAGAACATCTCATCGATTTAGTGCTCGCAAACGGAGAAAACGCTGCAGCGGGATTCGGCATAACACCTGCTCTCGCTGAAGATTTGTTTGATCTTGGAATTGATGTAATTACCACGGGCAATCACGTTTGGGACAAGCGAGAGCTGTTCGATTACTATTCATCCGCAAATGGCGATCAGCACAGTCCCGCGCGGCGGATCCTGAGGCCTGCAAACTACGCGCCCGATCTTCCGGGATGGGGATTTTACGAGGGAAAAAAGAACGACGTGCCTTTCGGCGTCATCAATCTCCAGGGACGCGTCTTTATGGCATCGAACGACGACCCATTCCGCAAGGCAGACAGCATTCTAAAAACTTTGCAAGCGAAGGTAGTGATTGTCGACCTTCATGCCGAGGCCACATCAGAAAAAGTCGCGCTTGGATGGTATTTAGACGGACGCGTAACTGCGGTGCTTGGCACACACACGCATATTCCAACCGCCGACGAGCGCGTGCTGCCGGGAGGTACCGCTTACATCACGGATGTGGGCATGACGGGACCATTTGACGGAGTGATCGGCGTAAAGAAGGAGATGATTATCGACCGCTTTCTTCACAATCTACCGGCGCGTTTTGAACCAGCAACTGGCGATTCGCGACTCTGCGCCGTGGTAATCGAAAGCGATGAGTCGACAGGGAAAGCGAAATCCATTCAACGAATCATGGTGACGTAATCCGTTCCCTGCTGTCGATCCTTTCGTGGTGAACTCTTTTTGAACTATGCCCCCTCTCCCCTCTGCCGATGCCTACATCTTCGATATCGATGGCACGCTACTCGTGACGAAAGATCTGGTGCAGTGGAACGCGCTCCATCAAGCCATGCTTGAAGCGTATGGAGTAGATGCGACGATTGAAGGCATTCAATACCACGGAATGACCGATCTTTCGATTCTGCGCGCGGCGGTTGCTCGCCGTGGAGTAAACGATTCGCAATTTGAAGCTGCGTTATCCAAAGCGCTGGACATCGTGCGCCGCGACGTGGATCGCAATCATCGAGAAATCGTCCCGCAGGTTTGCCCGGGGATTATTCAATTACTCGAATTCCTAAAGTCGCAACAAAAACTGCTCGGCGTAGCTTCGGGAAATCTGGAGAGTGTCGGATGGCACAAGCTCGAAGCTGCGGATTTGCGCGGATTTTTTAGCTTCGGATGCTTCAGCGATCATCACGAGAGCCGGGCGGAAATTTTTCGAAATGCGCTCGGATGTGTGAGGGCGCGACTCGGAAGTGAGGCTCGGGTGTGCTTTATCGGAGACACGCCATCAGACGTAAAGGCAGCACGGCAGGTCGGCGCGAATATTATTGCCGTCGCCTCGGGAACGTTTACGGCTGATGAACTGGCGGCCTTCTCACCCGATTTGTGCGTATGCCATTGCGGCGAGTTTTCGTTCGAAAATCATAGCTCGTAATCGCAAGAGTGCGGAGTTGGCGCTGAGTTGGTCGAGGATTATTTAGAATACCAGTAAGACCCCTTGGGTTTGCGCTCGGAAGACTTTCCAGCGCAGCCCTGGCAAGCGCCAGATACACTGCCCGGGTGTTCGGTTGCGGCCCCAGGGTTTGTAAATGGGCTCGAACCGTCTCTACATCTCCGCGCACAATGGGACCGCTGAAGGCTGCGGCTGGCCCAAGCTTCTCGTAATTGCGAAGAGTCTGTCGAATGATGGGCATCATTCGCCGGCGCGCCTCCCGCTCAGACATGCCGGCGAGCGTCGCGGCTTTTTCCGCGGTAGCCAGTAAAGATACCAACAGCGGACAAATCATGGTTGCGAAAGCATGATAGGCAACCTTGTTGCGCGGTTTGATAACGACTGGCCTTCCGTCCAAATCTCGAATGATCGTTCGCGCCAGGCGAATTGCCGAATCATCGCCCTCCATGGCAAAAGGAACATCTGCCAGGTTGGGGACTGATCCTTTCACAAACGTCATGAGCGGATGAACAGAGGCGACCGATGCTCCGGCAACTCGCAATGGATGCAGGGCCTCGCTGGTAATGGTTCCACTTGAGTGGAATGCGTACCTGCCGCGCAAGTTGAATGAAGAGAAGCTTGCGGCTGCCTCAACAATCTGGGAATCAGGAACACAGAACCAAACGACATCGGCTGACACTTTTCGCGGGCGAGGGCTACTGCGCGAAGCAATTTTCGACACTTTGTGTCCCGCAGCGCGCAACCCATGCGCCAGCGCGGAGCCCAGCCGTCCATTTCCCACGACAAGAAATGATTTTCGATTCACGGCTGGAGGATAGCAGAGTGGAAGATGTTCGGTGCCGTGGCGAGTTTCTCGAAACGAACTTTCGCGATTCATTCCGCTGAATCCACTTCTGCCTGAGGCCGTTTGAGGTCGCGAATCGTGACTTTTCGCTCATCAATATCGATGACGCCTTCGGAGTAAAGACGGCTCAAGTTGCGGGAAACCAATTCGCGGACTGTACCAGGGGCACGAGATTCAGAAACCGATTCAGCGCGCATTAGATACAGCTAAGAAGGATTTGGCTGCACGATACGAAGTGGCACCAACATTTGATTAACGAGATACATCTGAGATATGAGCCTTCCAGGATCGCGGTTACGACTCAGCTTGGCAATTGAGCGTTTCAAAAGGAGTGTCATGCGAATTCTGCTTTACAACCCTGACAACGGGGTAACGCGCAACTTCATGCCGCACCTGTGGATGTTTCTGCTGCAGGCACTCACACCATCGGGACATGAAG
>DASRFP010000027.1:0-74286 GCA_035651475.1 Terriglobales bacterium
TATTAAAGCGGTACGTGAGCTGGGTTCAGAACGTCGCGAGACAGTTCGGTCCCTATCTGTTGTGGGCGCAGGAGATTTGCGAGGGTTTGTCCTTAGTACGAGAGGACCGGGATGAACGAACCTCTTGTGATCGAGCTGTCATGCCAATGGCACCGCTCGGTAGCGAAGTTCGGTTGTGATAACCGCTGAATGCATATAAGCGGGAAGCACTCCTCAAGATGAGATCTCCCAAGACTTATGGTCTAAGAAGGGCCCAGGAAGACTACCTGGTTGATAGGCAGGAAGTGTAAGCGTGGTGACATGCTCAGCTAACCTGTACTAATCGCCCGTTCGGCTTGACCATAAAATTTACTCGGTGCATTGAAGCTCTTAGCCGATAGCTTTTAGCTCTTAGCTAGAACCTGAGCAAAAGCTGAAAGCAGGCTTTTGAGCTTCGCGCCGACGCAATGTAGTAAGGCTGAAATCGGAAGTAAATAGATATGAAAGTAGGCCAAACCAATCTATTCAGTTATGAGGCTTCGTACCTCAGGATCTTTGAGAATCGGCGTAGGAGATCCCTCGACTTCGCTCGGGATTTCGGCGCGCGGCTCAGACGTCGCGCAAGCGCCTCAAGTTTGTCGGTGATCTTACCGCGGGGGTTCCACCCGTTCCCATCCCGAACACGGAAGTTAAGCCCCGCAGGGCCGATGGTACTGCACGCGAAAGTGTGTGGGAGCGTAGGTCGTTGCCGGCATAAATAAAGGCCACGCTGCGAAAGCAGCGTGGCCTTTTCCGTTTAGCCTAGATTTGGGGCACCCGCAATCTGGTGGGAATAACTGCTACTTAGGCTGCGGCTTGTTGTCGGTACGCTGGTTCGATTGTATCGGCGACAAAAGTTTCGTAGCTGGTTGGAGTCGTGTTCTGGGGAGTGCGAGATTCGAGTGAGTGCATTTTCCCAGAGTTGAGCGCCTGCACCATTTCCACGAGCAGGTTTGCCACAGGTTCCGACATTCCGCTTTGGACCAGCACAGACCTAAATTGATCGTCACTAACCTGGGCATACTTCAGGCCAGGCTTGCCGATGGCTTTGCCAATGCTCGAAGCAACTTCGTTGTAAGAGAGATCACGCTGTCCTAAGAGTTCGCGAGTTTGTTTTCTGTTGATGGTCGGGTGCAGCAAAATTTCGGCAGCAACGTTTCCAATGTCGCGCGTGGCGATCATTGGGATCTTCAGGTCAGGGATGACGGGTCCGGCGGCGTTGCCGGTTTGCCGAATCGCATTGACCTGGGGAAGCGTGTTTTCCATGAAATATGCGCAGCGAAGAGAGATCACATTCGCCTCGCGGATCTGGTTAAGTTTTTCTTCGAGATTGTGCAGGCCAACGATGGGGCCAGTTCCACTGGAGAGTTCGGCTCCGATGCTGCTAAGCACAACAACGTTCTTGGTCCCGGCTTTGTGAACGGCGGCGGCGATCGCGTCGCTCACGCGGTTTGAATAGCCCAAGGGATCTTTGCTGGTCGGGTTGGGTGGAATCAGGACGTAGGCCGAATCGGCCGCGTGGAAGGCTTTGGCGAGGGCGCCGGCATCGGTGACGTCAGCGATGAAGGGCTCGGCACCTTTCGACGCCAGAGTCTGTAAATGAGCATGGTTTCTGCCGACGGCGCGAACTTTTTCGCCGCGAGCCAGAAGGTTGTTGGCAACAATGTGTCCGGTATTGCCGCTTGCTCCCATTACTACGTGCATAACAAATTACCTCCATCGTTTTTCGATGCGGCGAAGGGAGATTGGACTCAGCCGGTAGGAGGGTCTCTGATAAAAGTCAAAATCCCCACCCTGTCGCAAACTGCGCGACAAGGGTGGGGTAACCTCTGAATTGCATTTGGCGATTATGGATTTGGTGGCGGGGGTAGCAGGTCGCAGTGGTCGATGCACTTCACGGTGTTGACCTCAACGCTGGCTTTCTTTTTTCCAGAGAAGGTCATTTCGGGAAGGATGAGAAGGGTTTGCGTGCCGTTGGCGACGTTGAAGCTGCAATTGAAGCTCATCTTCTGCACGCCGCGTTCTTTGCATCCGGTCTGGTCGAGCGCGTCGGTCAGGCTGACGGTCTTGTCGTAAACCTGGTCGGCGAGATGCGACGGCAGTAGCGCGACCGTTAAGGGAATCGGCGACTTGATATTCACGCTGAGTTTCTGGTCATCATGGTCCGGCGTCATCAGACTGTAGACCTTTGGTACGGGCGTGATTTCATATTTTTCATTCAGAATGCGACGCCACTCGAAACACGGCACGACACAATTATCGACGCAACTCCAGGCGTAGTACTGGATACGGACGTCGCTGGCAGGGATGAATTGCTGCATGCGCGAGCCGAGGATTGCGCCGATGGTTGAGACGACCGGCTTCTCCGGACGGCGCTCGTCACGGAAGGTGATGATCATAGGCCGCTCGGAGGGAAGATGGCACTCGTAAATCGTACTGGTGACATGCTCCTGGATACAGAGGAATTCGAAATTCACCGGTGCGCTGGGATTCTGCATCGCGGCGTTCCATTCGTCCGCCCACGCCATCGCCACTGTGACGGGATATCGTGACTCGATGCCAACGTGCAAGTTGCCGCCACCGGCTGCAGGATGGTAAACCCGACCGCCGTGCAGGCTGGCGGGCTCCATGGGAATGGTCTCAGTGTTCGCAGGAGTCCAGTTGAAAACGCGATTGTCTTGCGCGCTCGCTAGGCCGACGATGGCGCAGACGAGCAGCGCGGTCAGGACGGAAATGTGCTTCATAACAGAAGTATTTGTCAGGTTGAAGCGGGGGCCTAGTTATTTCCAGCGCTAGAGCATTACGGAAGTACCTGGCGGATTGCACACGAGAACACTAAATAAGTTTCGCTTGGTGGGCGACAGGCACTGGTTGCTTGCCAATTTCGCGGACGAAGGCACCCGGCCCACACAAGCCAGTTAATCTTCGAGAAGCCAGGCGATGGCCTCGGTACGCGACTGGAAGACTCCCCATTCCCGGCGAGCGAAGTTTTTCATTCCATCGTGGACGGATTTGGGCATGCCGGCGACAGCGACAAGAGCGGACTTCTTTACGTAAGGTTTGTTGAAAACTGCCGTTTCTTTCAGCGCCATGACAGCATCATCATCGAATGACGCACCGGTGAAATCAGTTAAGACCAGGGCGGAGCCGAGGGAGAGAGTAGACAAAATGTCGGGAATTTCTCGGACGACCTCCTCGACGATGCGAGCGCTACAGTTTGACAGGTCTACGAACAAAATCTGTTTGCCATCGCGATTGAGGAAGCGAAGCCGTTCGTGTACTGGCGCGCGCTTGGGACTGGATGTCATTCGTCCCTACCTTGTCAGGCCAACTGGCGGGTAGGCCGTGGCATATAGCATGCTGTAACTATCGGCGGGGAGACGCGAAACTGTAGCAAGTCTTTTCTAAGGAAGTGTTCCGGCTGCTTTGGCGCGCAGCGCGAGGAGTTCCAAAACTAACTTATTCTCGGCCTGAGCGAGCTGCTCGACGGATTGTCCTTTGGCTTCTTTAAGCACGCCTTCGATCACGTTGTGCATCAACTCCGGTGTGACCTCGGGCATTTCGAGTTTTTTCATCAGGCCGGTGAATCCTTCCATGAACTGCTTCACAAAATTCTCTATGCCTCCGGCGCCTCCGGCCAAATGCCATTGCAGGCTTGGGCCCATAATTCCCCAGCGAAGCCCGGGTCCATAAGAAACGGCGAGGTCAGCGTCCTCGACACTGAGGATGCCTTGCTGGATGAGATACAGAATTTCCTTATAGAGAGCTGCCTGCAGCCGGTTCCCGACGTGGCCGGGCACGGCTTTGCGCAGCCGGATCGGCTTCTTGCCAATTGACGCGTAGAAAGCAATCGCTCGTTCAATCACAACCTCTGAAGTTTTTGTCCCGCCGACTACTTCAACCAGCGGCATCACATGCGGAGGATTAAAGGGATGGCCCAAAACGCAGCGTTCGGGGTGCCGCTTGCAGCTGGACTGAATTGAATCGATGGTCAGGCCGGAAGCGCTCGATGCGAGAATTGTTTCGGGGCGAGCGGCTTCGTCCATTTGGGCGAACACTCGGGCTTTCAACATGAGTCGCTCGGGCACGCTCTCCTGCACGAAGTCGGCATTGGAGACGGCATTGCTCAGATCGGGGGTGAAGGTCAGGCAGTCGCGACTTGCTCCAGAAGAAAGTCCGACTGTGGTGAGTAACTCCCATGCGTCGTCCACAAATTTGCGCAGGGTGGCCTCCGCATTTGGTGCGGGATCCGTTGCGATGACATCAAGACCGCTTGCCAAGTACTGCGCTGCCCAGCCGGCACCAATCAGGCCGGTCCCGACGACCGCTATCTTCCGAATCTGCGCATCAACCAAGTTGTTCTCCGGGAAAGACGTATTCCCGACTGCACAGTAGCACGAATCCGAATAGTCAGTCGACCAAGGCTACGAGCAGCGATGGCACGCGTACGGAACCACTCGGGGGGGGGTGTTATCCTCTGGCAATTATGGAAGCGAAAGGTTTGACTCCGATATTGAATGTGTCTGATCTTGCGGGCACGTTTAAGTGGTTTGAAAAATGGGGCTGGAAAAAGTTGTGGGACTGGGAAACGCCCGCGACGTTTGGCGCGGTTGGATCGGGCAAGGACAATGAGACGTGCATCTTTCTTTGCCAAGGAGCGCAGGGAAAGCGTGGGCGCCGCGGCACAAACACCACAACCTTTCAGCGGGCCGGAGATGAACAGGGCAACAAAGGCGTTTGGATGTCGATCTGGGTGGATGACGTGGACGAAATGCACAAGCACTGCGTCGCTGCCGGGCTGGAGGTGACATTCCCGCCGACCAATATGCCGTGGAATGTTCGCGAGATGCACCTCCGCCATCCCGATGGCCATGTGTTTCGAGTGGGAAAAGGATTCGAGGCTGAAGAATAAGAAAGACGAACTGAGCTGTTTACGACAGCGTTTATCGTTCCGTCACTTCAGGTTGATCCGGGCTTTCATAAAGAGTGTGATGCGACCGGGAAGCGCGTTCAACGGCCAGCAAGATTAAAAACGCGAGTGGTGGGGAGATCAGGAATGCGATTGCAGACCAATTTCGCGCATCTCGTTCCTTGCGCTTTGCGTATTCCCCCACCAGAATCGCGAGGGTAGCCCACCCCACCGCGTAAAATAAAAAATCCATTTCAGACAAATCGTGTCACATATCCCCAAGCGGGGGAATGGCACTTCTTTACGATGTACTAGCGAGTTACTCGTAGCTCTTTCTAGGTATGTAGGTTTTTTAGGAGAACCGTCACCACACCCGGCAGCGGTTCGCCTTCACCATCGGCTGGCCAGTTTTGCAGCTGAACGCCTGCTGGAATTCCGGCAGGTTCACGACCAATCCATTGACGCGATACTTACCGGGAGAATGTGGATCGGTGATGGCGTTTGCCCGCGCGTCCTCGGGGCGGGTGTTCTCGCAGGCCCACTGTGCATAGCCGACGAAAAACCGCTGCTCGGGCGTAAGTCCGTCGCGGGACTGGAGCTGCATGTCCCTGGTCTGGTCCTTCCACGCCATCCAGGCCAGTATCAATCCGCCCAAGTCGGCAGTATCCTCGCCCAGGGTCAGCTTCGAGTTGATCTTCACTTCATCGACCACCGTGTACTGCGCATACTGATCGATGATGCACTGCTCCCGTTCGTTAAACTTCTTTGCATCGTCGGGAGTCCACCAATCTTTCAGGTTTCCCTTCGCGTCAAACTGGCGGCCTTCGTCGTCAAATCCGTGGGTTAACTCGTGACCGATGGTGCCGCCGGTATTTCCATAGTTGGGGGCATCCTCCATTTTCGGGTCGTACAGTGGAGGTTGGAGCACACCCGCTGGAAAATTGATGTCGTTCATCTGCGGGTCGTAGTAGGCGTTCACCGTCTGTGGAGTCATGCTCCACTCGGTGCGGTCGATTGGCTTGCCGATTTTGTTGAGCTGGCGGTGCGACTCGAACAATGTCGCGCGCTCGACGTTTCCGGCGAAATCGTCGGCCTCGATCTCCACTGAGCTGTAGTCGCGCCACTTATCGGGGTACCCGATCTTATTCACGATGGTGTGAAGTTTGATGAGCGCCTGCTGCTTGGTCGCTGGGCTCATCCACGGTAGCGAGTCGATGTCTTCACCCATGGCCGCTTCGATCTGCTTCGCCATCGTCAGTGTCTTCTGCTTTAGTTCGGGCGAGAACGTGCGATCGACGAACTCTTTGCCCAACGCTTCCCCGAGTTGTTGATCGACCAACGACACGCACCGTTTCCAGCGCGGGCGCAGTTGCGGCGTGCCGTGCAGCGTCTTGCCGAAGAAATCGAAGTTCTCATTCACTAACGCGTCAGAGAGATAGGGTGCTTGCGCGTGCGTCACTTGCCAGCGCAGATAGGTTTTCACGTCCTCCAGCGGCAATGTCGCGAGCTGCCGATCTAGTTCCTTGTAGAACTCCGGCTGGGTAACGTTGAATATGTTTTGCGTCGGCAGGCCGATCTCCTTTATATATACCGCCCAATCGAAGTGCGGCGTCAGCGACTGCAGGGCCTGGGCATCCATCTTGTGGAACAGCTTGTAGGGATCACGCTTTTCAACCCTTGTGAGCTGTGGCCTGGCTAGCGCTGTTTCGATGCGCATGACTGTGTCGGCTTCCGACTTGGCGATCTCGGGCTGGTCGCCGAGTAGCTCAAACATGCGCAGCACGTGCGCGACATACTTCGCGCGCAAGTCCACGGATTTTGGATCGTCCTTGGTGTAGTAATCGCGGTCGGGCAGACCGAGTCCGCCGGCATTGGCGAACGCGATGACGGAGTCGGAGTTCTCGAAATCCTGATTTGAGCCGAAGTCGAAGAATGGAGCTCCTGGTAGCTCGGTGTGGAACTTGGCCAGCAGGGGCGGCAGGTCATTTACTGATTCGAGCGCCGCGATCTTGTCAAAATACGGCTTTAGGGGCATGACGCCGAGTCGGTTGACAGTCGCCTCATCCATGCAGGCGCCGAAGTAGTCCCCAATCTTTTGTTGATCGGCGTTCCTGCCCGAAGTTTGCTGCGAGAGTTGGTCGAGAATTCCCCACAGGTATTGCTGGTTTTCCTGATCGAGTTTGCCGTACACGCTCCAGCGGGCCTGATCGGACGGAATCGGGTTGTTCTTCATCCAGCCGCCGCATGAGTACTGGTAGAAATCGACACAGGGATTGGCGGCGCGGTCCATCGAATCGACATCAAGTCCCGGCGTGTAAGGAAACGAGGTCAGCGGCTTTTCCTGTGCCTGGGCGATAAGGGAAAGGACCAGAAACAAAAATGGGATGGCGTTTCGCATTTCGAATTTTTCTCCGGCGAAGTGATCGAGTGTAGCGGGAGTAGGGCAAAAGGGCAAAAGCCATTGGAAAAGTTTGACAATTCGAAGCGCGCAGATTGCATGCAACAAAACAGCGTGGTCAGCCTGGGAATACAGGCTGTGAGGAATGAACATCGCGTGCTGGTCAGTGGTGCCCAGCCTTCGAACACCACGAAGGCTGGGGCAGCCCATTTGCTATATTCACGACGGGACAAGCTGGGCCAGCCCTCTCCGACCAATATGTTATCGCCAACCGTCGAATTCTACCCGCACCGAGTAGGCAATCAGTGACGCATAACCTCTAAGAATAGTGCCTACCAAAATTAGCGATTCCAAGGGTCGTACGTGCTAGTATCTTTGGCGCTATGGCTACAGCTGCTTCTTTCCGTCCGCTCGTCTCCCCGGCGGCCCCCGACCGCAAGTTCTACACCGGCATGGCCATCGTGATGCTGTTCACCGCTTTGGTCGGCTTCTCGCGGACGTACTTTCTCGGCTTGATCTCCGGGCATCCGAGAACTATCACCGGCCGCGTTCCGAACGCAACCGTTCACCTGCACGCGCTGCTGTTCATGTCGTGGCTGGTGCTGTTCATCGTGCAGACGAGCTTGATCGCGACGCACCGCGTGAAAGTGCATCGCAAGCTGGGATACTTCGGGGTAGCTCTGGCGGCGGCCATGATCATGGTCGGCGGCCGCACGGCAGTCGAGGCGGCACGTCTCGGAGCGGTCCCTCCGGGTGCCAACCCGTGGAACTTCATGGCTATCCCCTTCGGCGACATCACGACTTTCGCCATCTTCGTTCTTGGCGCCGTGCTCTGGCGCAAGAACAGAGACAAACACAAGCGGCTGATGATCCTGGCCTCCGCCTGCCTGATGTCGGCTCCGCTGGTGCGCTGGCCGGGCGTCCTGTCCATCGGAGTGCTGGCCGCGTACGGCTTGACGCTGCTGTTCCCCATCGCCGGCGCGGTGTACGACCGATGGTCACGCGGGCGTGTCCACCCGGTGTACTGGTGGGGGCTAGCGGTGATCGCGCTGGGCATTCCGGTGCGGGTCGCTCTGCTCGCCAGCCCGGTATGGAGACACGCCATGCAGTCGCTGTTCGGCTAACCGGGTGCACCACTATGCTCAACATTGAGTGAAGTGTAACCCGTGGCAAATAAGGGCCAATGCCGGAAAATCGCCATATCACTCACATGCGGCACAGGGCGGGAATGAGAAATCGTTTCAAGCTGAGACGGCAGCGCCAGACGTTTTTCCTGGATCGACACATTGCGGAGCTTTCCGTACACAGTTCCCCAAGAGCTTAAGGGTACACAGCGCCGAATCCAGCGCCTGTTCTTCAGAGAAACTCTCGTCACCAGACTCAAAGAGCTGTCGGGCACGAACAATAATTGCGCTTTGAGCCTGCGCGATAAGTAGGGGAGTTCTTCTGTTATCAGTTTCCATCAGAGCAGCCGTGTAAAGCTTTTTCCAATCCGTGCAATGTGACAAATCATCTTGCAGGAGCATAGAGGGCAAACTCCTTGAAGCAGAGTCTCTGGATTTCCAGAAATAATCGGAAATTGGGAACTTGGCAATACAGATTGTCCTGTATTTGAGCACCCGTTATTGGCTTGGAGCAATTCAAGTCGAGGAGGGAGCATTTTGCCGTCAGGAGAGATAAGCCCCCGCATGTTTGACCCTTTTTTTCTCTGAACGATAAGATCAGTGCTGAAGTTCTTTTCATGTCTGCTGATCAAAACAAGAACGACCTTCCTAAAGCGTACGAGCCTGCGGCCATCGAGGCGAAGTGGGCGGAATTCTGGGTGAAAGAGAATCTTTTTCATGTGGAGACGCCAACGAACGCCGATGCAAGCCCTGAGATCGCGGGCGAGCGCGGGCGCGCCACACAAATTAAGCCGGTATTCAGCTTGCTGCTGCCGCCGCCCAACGTGACCGGGCGGCTGCACATGGGGCACATGCTGAACCAGACGCAAATGGATATTGTCATCCGCTGGCACCGGATGCGGGGTGACGTGACCTTATGGCTTCCGGGGACTGACCACGCCGGAATCGCTACGCAAATGATGGTCGAGCGCCAGCTGACGAGCGAAGGCGTAAAGCGGCAGGACCTTGGACGAGAGAAGTTCATTGAACGCGTCTGGGAGTGGAAGAAACTTTATGGTGGCGCAATTCAGGAGCAGATGCGCAGGCTGGGCGCTTCGGTCGATTGGGGCCGCGAGTACTTCACCATGGACGAAAATCTTTCGCGCGCGGTACGCGAGGTGTTCGTCCGGCTCTATGAAGACGGACTGATCTATCGCGGCAAATACATCATCAATTGGTGTCCCTGGCACGAGACCGCGATCTCCGATCTTGAGGTGAAGCACGAAGACGTTCCCGGGAAGCTGTGGGAGATTCGTTACCCGGTTATCGGGTCGTCTTCTGATAAACCGGAGTTCATCACAGTTGCGACCACGCGGCCGGAGACGATGCTCGGCGATACGGCGGTCGCGGTGAATGAGCGCGATGAACGATACAAACATCTGCACGGAAAGAAAGTGCTGCTGCCGCTGATGAATCGCGAGATTCCTATCATTACCGATGAACTTGCACAGCCGGAATTCGGGACAGGCGCAGTGAAGGTGACGCCGGCGCATGATGCCAATGATTTTGAAGCTGGGCTGAGGGCCAAGCTCCCGATCATCGAAGTCATGGATGAGCACGGGCGCATGAATCAGAACGCAGGCGCATATGCGGGACGAACGCGCGAAGAAGCGCGCAAGCGTGTGGTGGAAGATCTGCGGGCGCAGGGATTTCTAGGCGGCGAAAAGGATTACACGGTTGCATTGGCGAAGTGCGACCGGTGCGGAACGGTAGTTGAACCGCGACTTTCGATGCAGTGGTTTATGAAAGTTCAGCGGCTGGCGGAACGCGGAATCGAAGTAGTTGAAAAGGGATACATCCGCATTACCCCGATGAATTATCGGCAGATTTATCTGAACTGGATGCGCAACATGTACGACTGGTGCATCTCGCGCCAGTTGTGGTGGGGGCACCGGATTCCGGCGTGGTACTGCGACTGTGGAGAAGTTATCGTTGCGCAGGAAACGCCGCGATCCTGCGTAAAGTGCGGCGGTTCGCAGTTACAACAAGACCCAGACGTGTTGGACACATGGTTCTCTTCGGGGCTGTTACCATTCACAGCACTCGGCTGGCCTGAAGCCACGCGGGACCTCGAAGTCTTCTATCCGACTTCGCTCTTGATCACCGGCTTTGACATTTTGTTTCTCTGGGTGTCGCGCATGATCATGCTCGGCTGCTGGTTCATGGCGCCGCCGGAAAAACCGGGAACTAAGGAGTTGAAATCTGGCGGGCGAGACGGCCGCATCAGACGGCTCAGTGATGATGAGCTTCGCGCGTCGGTTCCCTTTCGCGACGTATACATCCATGCTCTTGTGCGCGATGCCGAGCGGCAGAAGATGTCGAAAGTCAAAGGCAATGTAATCGATCCGATTCGAGTGGTTGAAAAATACGGGACCGATGCGACTCGGTTCACCTTGGCCGCAATGTCTTCGCCGGGGACGGATATCGCGTTCAATGAGAGCAGGACGGAAGGGTATCGGGCGTTTGCCAATAAGATTTGGAATGCCGCGCGGTTCATGTTCATGAATGTGGAGCGGCTGGGCTTGAGTGGGCAAGATATCCGTGAGTTTCTCTCGGACAAGAATGTCCGACCCACACGAGCCGTTACTCTCGAAGATCGGTGGATTCTGTCGCGATTTAACAATGTTGCGCGTGGCGTGAATGAGTCGCTCAAGGCTTACCGTTTCGATGAAGCTGCGAATTCGATTTACGACTTTTTCTGGGGCGAGTTCTGTGATTGGTATCTGGAGTTGATCAAGCCACGATTAGCGCAAGAAGGCGGAGAAGGCGCTCGGATTGCCTGCACGAACCTGGTTGCATTATTTGAGGCTTCTCTACGCTTGCTGCATCCTGTGATGCCATTCATCACGGAAGAAATCTGGCACGCAATTTACGCTGGAGAACCGCCGCTGAAGTCGCTCGCGCTGGCTGCGTATCCGGAAGCGGACCAGGGTCAAATTGACACGGCGGCCGAAACTGAAATGGCGATCCTGCAAGACCTGATCGTCAGCGTGCGGAATTTGCGCGCGGAGTTAAAGGTCGAACCCAAGCTGAAGACGCCGGTCGAAATTTTCACAGCAGAGCCGAAGGTCCGCGCCTTGGTGGAAGAGAATCGTTCCGCGATCGCGAATGATCGCCAGGCAAATGTTGAGTCGCTCAGCTTTGCGGCCGCATCTTTATCGAAGCTGCCAAACACACGCAGCACGTCGCGTTTCGATGTTCGGCTGGTGTACGAGAGGAAGATCGACGCGGCTGTTGAATGCGAGCGGCTGAAAAAAGAACTGGAGAGGATCGAGAAGGGCATTAACAGCGGACAACGGCAATTGGGGAATGAACAGTTCCTGGCCAAGGCTCCCGTCAATGTGGTTGAAAATTTGCGTAAACAGCAGCAGGAGCTTGCTGTGTTACAAGAGAAGACGCGTAGTAAGCTGACAGAATTGGGTTGTGGTTAGGGGCGCCATCCTGAGGGACAAAGTATCAATTCCCACCCTACAAACCGCGTAGGGTGGGGCACCCGCTCAGGTGGGATACGCGAGGTGAGAAAGTCAAATTTCTCACCCCTTCGATCGCGCTCAGGGCACGCGCTGGTCGCAAAAAACGCGACCAAGGATGGGGCGCCCGCGGTGTGGTAATCAAGCGGTTTTGCGCACGACGCACGACCAACGACGCGCGACTAATTTATGGACTTTAACAGCCGGCGGATCACGGCGATTTTAGAGAACGCGCTGCTCGAAGACCGGGCCACGCGCGATGCGACCAGTTACGCCTGCATCGACCCGAAGCAGCTCGCGGCAGGCACAATTCTCGCGAAGCAGGACTGCATTCTTTCGGGGCTGGGCGCCGTGAGCCGAATTCTTGATGTCTACGCCATTCTGGATGGCGCGGTGGTTTCGAACCACGAGGTCAGAAGCCACCCGGAGATCTTTGATGGCGTGCGACTACACAAAGGGCAATCGATCGCAGTGGTCCGGCATAACGCGCGCGTGCTGCTTTCCTGTGAGCGCGTAATTTTGAACCTGCTGCAACGGCTGAGCGGAATTGCGACGCTGACGCGGCAATTCGTGGACGCGGTTGCGGGCACGAAAGCAAAAATCCTCGATACCAGAAAAACTGCTCCCGGCTTGCGGGCACTGGATAAATATGCGGTACGCTGCGGGGGCGGGCAAAACCATCGCCTTGATCTCTCGGACGGCATCCTTATTAAGAACAATCACATTGCTCTCGCCGGAAGCATAAAGACTGCACTGGAGCGGGCACACCGCAATCGCCGCGGTACACAGATCATTGAAGTTGAAGTTCGGAACCTTGACGAGCTCGAAGAAGCACTGACGCACGGTGCCGAAGCCATCCTACTCGACAATATGCCGGTTGAAATGACTCGCGCGGCGGTCGAGCGCTGCTCAAAATTTGAGCGCCGTATTCCGCTCGAAAGTTCCGGCGGTATCGTTCTTGAGAACGTGCGCACATACGCTGAAACGGGAGTAAATTTTATTTCGGTCGGCGCACTTACCCACTCAGCGCCAGCAGTCGACCTCAGCCTTCGCATTGTGCCGGCGTAGAGCTAACGAGAGCACACGATACAATTAATGACGGTTGAAGATCTTCTTTTGCCCGAAATACTCGATCCGGTCGTGCGCGGCACGATTTTCTCGGCACATATTCACCATTACCGTCGAGTGGGTTCGACCAATACGCTTGCTCTTGAAGCTGCAAACGCTGGAGCTCCCGAGGGTAGCGTATTCCTCGCGGAGCAACAAACCGCCGGACGAGGTCGAAGCGATCATCAATGGCACTCGGCGGAGGCGACTGGAATTTATTGTTCGGTCATCCTGAGGCCGCCACTGCCGCCTTCGGAGGTCCTTACGTTATCGCTGGCAGTTGGACTGGCGGTTCATGCTGCGGTCAAGGAGCTTGATTTCGAGGCGCAGCCCGATTTGAAGTGGCCCAATGATGTTCTGATTGGCGGCAAGAAATTTTGCGGAATCCTGACCGAGATGAATGCCGAGGCTACTCGCGTGAGGCACATCGTGGTGGGTGTGGGGATCAACGTGAACCATGCTGAATTTCCCGAGGAGCTTCAGGAGACGGCAACTTCGTTACGAATCGCAACGGGAAGAAAATGGCCACGAATAGAACTCTGCGCGGCTTTGCTAAAATCGCTCGACCGTGAATATCGCGTATTGTCGGAACGTCCTCAAGCGCATGATGATATTCTTCGCCGGTTTGAAGCAAACTCGACAATGGTTCGAGGAAAGCACGCGCGCGTTGAGGAAAATGGCGGCTTCGAAGGGATCACTGAAGGGCTGGATGCCCGCGGGTTTTTGCAGGTACGGACGGCCTCCGGAGTGCGTGTTGTTTATAGCGGCACGGTAAGATTGAAAGAAGTGACCAGTGAATAATGATCAGTGGTTGGTAGCCACTGGCTAGTAACGAGCTGAAGAACGATTGATCACTCGTCACTGATGACTGGCCAGTTTCTTTATGCTTCTTGTCCTCGATGTCGGCAATACGAATACGGTTCTTGGAGTCTTCGCGAAGTCGCTCGCGGAGTCCGGAGTGCCACCCAGTCCGAAATATGACAAGCTTCTGGCCAACTGGCGCGTAACGACTCGCTCCGCGCAGACGATCGATGAGTACGGTGTGCTCTTCCGGAACTTATTTTCAATGGAAGGGCTTGAGCCGAAGGACATCGGCGGTATCGTTATTTCTTCCGTTGTTCCGCCGCTTGATTCTACGTTGCGTCGCGTGTGCGAGCGCTACTTCGATCGCAAGCCTCTGTTCATCGAACCCGGAGTTAAGACTGGCATGCCAGTGCTGTATGAAAACCCTGCCGAGGTGGGTGCAGACCGGATTGTGAATTCGATTGCCGCGTTTGAAAAGTACGGCGGCCCGTGCGTGGTGGTGGATTTCGGAACGGCGACGACCTTCGATTGTGTCACAGCAAAAGGCGAATATCAGGGCGGAGTAATTTGTCCTGGGATCGGCATTTCGGCGGACGCGCTGTTTAACCGCGCGGCTAAGTTGCAGCGTGTGGATATCCGCAAGCCGCCGAGAATTATCGGATCGACGACGGTGGGGAGTTTGCAATCGGGTCTCTATTACGGATATTTGGGATTGGTGGATGGGATTTTGGAGCGGCTGCTTGGGGAGCTTGGGAGTTCGACAAAGGTGATCTCGACCGGCGGACTGGCGCCGCTGATTGGATCGGGATCGAAGTATATTCAAAAAGTGGATGAGTTTCTTACGCTCGAGGGGTTAAAGATTTTGTGGGAGCGGAATGCTGGGGCGAAGCCGGTGGAGGAACAAGCCGCAAAAACGCGTGCTGGTGGCGCAAGTCGAGCGAAGTGAGCGGCGGGCGATAAGCAGTGAGCGAATCCCATTTTGACAAAGCACGATGAGAGAAGTGCGGTTCGCTGAAGCGGATTCGGAATTATCTTCGATGTTGTCCCGGCACTCACGTGCCGGCGATTTAAATTCCGCCGCTGCGCGGCTGCAAGCAGGATTGATCTGGTGATCGTGTGATTACACCCGAGCGCCTTTGCGCGCTTACCTGCGGCTCGGCGCTCATCGCTCACTGCTTGTTTTAAGCGAAAGCTACAGCTAAAACTCCTTCCGTGGACAACTACTTCAACTACTTCACCGAAATCGAAGAGCACTTTCAGCGGCGGCGTGGAACGATCCTCATGCTTTCAACGCTCGATTGGGCGCTTATCGAGACTTGGAAGGATGCCGGCGTTCCTCTTGAAGCCGCGCTGCGTGGAATCGATTCTGCATTCGACAAATACGACACGCGGCCTTCGAAGACGCGCAAGGTGAATAGCCTTGCCTATTGCGCGCAGGAAGTTCTTGCCGCGACCGAAGACATGAAAGAGGCGGCCGTGGGTGCCAGCTCAACAGCGACGCCGAAAGGGTTCGATTCAGCAGAGATCGCTGCGTTCTTACGACGAAACGCGAACGAGCTTGGATCGATCCAGTTGCCGTCGCGGACCGGGATTTCGCCGGAAGCAGTTGCGAAAGAGATTTCAGAAAGCCTGAAGCAATTCGCAGAAGAAATCGAAACGAAATCATTGCCGGCGCGACTGGAGGATCTGGAGCGGAAGCTGACGGTGCTCGAAGAAAAACTTTTTGCAGTGCTGCTCGCCGTGGTTCCAGATGATGAGGTTGTTAGCGTGCGCGCTCAGGCCGACCGCGAACTTGCACCTTATCGCAGCAAAATGCCTGGGACGCAGATCGAGCAGTTACAAAAGCAATACGTACACAAGAAGCTGCTGGAGAAGTATGGAGTGCCGAGGTTGAGCTTGTTCTATATGTGAGCCGTGACTCGTGAGTTGTGGTCAGGGGATCGGACGTTCGGCGGTGCCCCTGTCGTCTTCAACGTCTAGTGGCAGATCACAAGCACAAGACACGAGCCCTGAACCACGAGCCTGATCCACTATCCTTCACGCTACAATCGCAGTTCGCAACATGCGGTTCACAATCGAAAAATTGATCTATGGCGGCGATGGACTGGCGCGCCTGCCTGCAGATGAGCACGGGCGCGGGAAAAGTGTTTTCGTTCCGTTTTCACTCGACGGCGAAGAGGTGGATGCACAAATCGTCGAAGAGAAACCTGGCTTCGCGCGGGCACGAATTCAGACCGTCCTAAGTGCATCGCCTGACCGGGTTGAGCCCGGCTGCCCGTATTTTCTGCGATGCGGAGGGTGCCAGTACCAGCACGGCAGCTATGAGCACCAGATCAAGGCCAAGGCAGGAATTCTGGTTGAGACGCTGCGACGGACAGCGAAGCTTGAATTGCCTTGCGAGCTGCAAGTGCATCCCTCGGCCGAATGGAACTATCGAAACCGCACGCGGCTGAAGGTGAATACCATCCCGGAGTTCGCGCTTGGGTACTACAAGTTTCGTTCGCACGAGCTATTGCAGATTGAGCGGTGCCCGATCAGCTCGCCGCTTATTAATCGCGCGATCACGGAAATCTGGGATGCTGGCCGCCGGAGAGAAATTCCCCCAAGCGTTCGGGAGATCGAATTATTCGCCGATTCGGAGGACAAGCAACTGCTGGTTGAGGCCTACTGCGACGAAGTATCGGGCAAAGCAGAGGCGGAGAAGGTTGCTACACAGCTAAAGCAGGAACTCGTGAGTGCCTGTGGAATTGCGGTGTTCCGGCAGGCTCCGAACCAATTTGCTGAACCCAGGAACGTGGCTGCGACTGGATCAGCGGAGATCGAATATCGAGCCAAACTGGCCAGCTATCGGGTAAGCGCCGGCGCGTTTTTCCAAGTAAACCGATTTTTGATCGATGAGCTGGTCACTATTGTCACGGAGGGAAGCTCGGGCAAGCTGGCGCTGGATTTTTACGCCGGAGTCGGCCTTTTTTCGGCTGTGCTGGCTAAAAGTTTTGCACAGGTAATCGCCGTTGAGTCGTCACAGACTTCACACGGCGACCTGCGGCACAATGCGCCGCAGGAGGTAAAGGCAGTCCTTGCGACGACCGAGCAGTATTTAGGGCAGGCCTCCGGTATTCGGCCCGACTTGGTTGTCGTCGATCCCCCACGCGGCGGGCTGGGTGAAAACGTTGTTCGCGGGCTGGTGAAGCTGGATGCGCCTCGAACGGTTTATGTCTCGTGCGATCCGTCGACGCTGGCCCGCGACTTACGAATGCTGGTTGGGTCTGGGTATCGCATCATCGGGGCGCACCTGATCGATCTGTTTCCGCAGACCTTCCACATCGAGAGCGTATTTCAGCTGGCCCGTTAACGAACTGCCGCTCAGGACTTGGCAACCGCGAAAGTTGCAGCGCTGCCTGACGCTCTACCGAAGGAGCATTCGCAGGCTGTGCGAAGCGCGCTACCCGTGCGTGCCAGCGCCGAGCAGAGATTTGCGCGTCAGCCGGTCTTCTGGGCTGCATTCGCATTTTCTGCTGGAATTATTGTTGGCAATTACCTCTGGCGGCCGCCAAGCTTGTGGGTTGTTGCGACAATCGTATTCATCACTTCTGCCAGCTGCCTAGTAAAGAAGAGGGCGTTTTTTTCGAGATTTCTGGCGTTGGACGCTCTCTTTTTTGCCGGCGCCTTATCGATCCAACTCAGCCAAATGTCCGGGTCGGCGGCACAACCATTGCCCTCAGGCGATCAAGAAGTCACGGTAACTGCTCACGTGATTTCGGAAGGGAACATCGAGCCGGAAGTTGCAGGGTCATGGCGGCAGCGCATTGATGTCGAGACGGAGGCGTTCAGTTCTGGGGACCAATCGCAGAATGTCGCCGCAGGCGTTCGTTTAAGCATTTACGAGGATGACCATCGCGGTATTCCGCGATCGTCAGTGATGCCGTTATATCGCTACGGACAGCGTATTCGCTTTCCTGCGGAGCTTATTCGTCCGCGTAATTTCCGTAACCCTGGCGCTTTTGACTATGCCGGCTATCTTCGCGACGACGGCATTTCCGCTTTGGCTTCGGCGAAATACGAGAAAGTTGAATTGCTGCCCGGCTTTTCGGGCAGCCGAATCGAACTCTGGCGTTCACGCGTCCATCGCAGCCTACTCCAGCAAATCCATGCACTGTGGCCGGAGCGGGTCGCAGGGCTTATGGATGCCATCGTCGTTGGCGAAGAAGCTTTTATTGAACGTTCGACGCGCGTGGACTTCCAGCGTTCGGGAACTTATCACGTGCTGGTCGTCTCGGGAATGAACGTCAGCATTCTTGCGGTGTTTGCTTTATGGGGGCTGCGCCGCACCGGGCTCGGCGACATTGCTGCAAGCGCTGGCGCAATCCTGCTGATTCTTGGCTATGCGATGCTGACCAAAGAAGGATCGCCGGTTTGGCGGGCAACACTGATGTTTGCCGTGTACTTGTGCATGCGCCTGGTTTATCGCGACCGCGCGATGTTGAATGCGCTCGGGGTGGCGGCGCTCATTTTGTTAGTCGCTGATCCCAAGCAACTATTCGGCGCAAGTTTTCAGATGACCTTTCTTTGCGTCGCTCTGGTTGCGGGAATCGGGATTCCGGTACTGGAGCATACGATCCAGCCGTACTCGCGTGGGTTGCGGAACCTGAATGCGATTGCCTATGACCGCGGGCTCCCTGCGAAAGTCGCGCAATTCCGACTCGACATTCGCCTGTTCCTAAGCCGGCTGGCTTTGCTTCTGCCCGGGCGATTGCCGCGAATCGCATTTCTTGGCTTTTTTCACCTTACTTTCGGAGTGATGGAGCTAGTCGTCATGTCCGCCATTCTTCAGCTTGGCCTGGCACTGCCGATGGCGTACTACTTTCATCGCGCGACCTCGGTGGCGATGCCGGCGAATCTTTGTGTGATCCCATTTCTGGAATTGCTCATGCCTGCTGCGGTGCTGGCCATCTGCCTGAGCTATATGTCTTTGGCTATTGCGAAAATTCCTGCGGTTGTCGCCGCATTCGCGCTGGAGGGAATTGCTGGCACGGTGAAATGGCTCGGCGGAATGCGATTGGCGGACGTTCGCGTTGCGACACCGAGCGTGCTAACAACTTTCGTTTGCGGCGCAGCCATCGTCGTGTGCGCTGTTCTGGTGCGCAAACGGAACATACTTGCCGCCTCTGGTTTGGCATTGCTGGGAGGGAGCGCATTGTGCTTATGGCTCATTCCACCTCGCGAAGTCATACATCACAATCTTCTCGAAATCACCGCAATCGATGTCGGCCAGGGTGATTCGATTTTTGTAGCCACGCCTGCGGGCCGCAAGTTGCTGGTCGATGGCGGGGGTCTGCCGTTCTGGACGCACTCGCAATTGGATATTGGCGAGGACGTGGTCTCGCCTTATCTCTGGTCGCGAGGCATTTCGCGCCTGGATGCGGTTGCGCTTACGCATGCTCACGCCGACCACATGGGCGGAATGTTTGCTGTCATTTCAAATTTTCATCCGCGTGAATTGTGGCTGCCGAAGGGCATTCCGGATGAAGAGATCGGCAGGTTGCTAGCTGAGGCGCGAGACTTTGGCGTGAGAGTGAAATACTACGAAACGGGAGACGATTTTTCTTATGGGGGGATGGGCGTGCGGGTACTTGCTCCCGCGCCAGATGTGGCGCAGCGGGATGCGCGGCGCAATGATGAATCGCTGGTGATGAAGTTGATCGATGGGAACACCTCCGCCCTCCTCGAAGGGGATGCGGAGAAGCCGACGGAAAAATATCTTACGAAGGAAGGTTCGTCGGCTGACGTGTTGAAAGTTGCTCATCACGGCAGCGCAAGTTCGACAAGCGAAGCTTTGCTGGCGGCGGTGCATCCACGTTTTGCCGTGATCTCGGTGGGGGCCAGGAATGTCTATCACCATCCGCGCCCAGAGGTACTGCAACGGTTGCAGAATGCGAAGGTGACTACTTTCCGAACTGATGTTGACGGCGCGACCAGCTTTTTCCTGGACGGGAAAAGTGTGACAACGCAGGCAGCAGCTGATCATTGAGGTGTATCTGCGCGGCCGAGTGGATTACCGTTCCGCTGACTCTTACCAATCCAGAGTCTCTCCTTCGAATGTTGCCATCTAAGTTAATAAAGAGAAAAGTGAAAGATCGGAGGGACGAACATGAAGCATTTTATGGGATTTTTAGCCAGCTTCGTCCTGACAGCAGCTCTCACAGTGCCCGCGTGGAGTGTGAATACGGACACCCATATAGCAATGCCAGGAACGGTGAACTATGTGGAAGGGCAGGCTTCGATTGGGAACGAAACACTGAATTCAGCCTCAATTGGCAAGGCGGAGTTACAGGCTGGCCAGGCCCTGAGCACTGAAAATGGGAAAGCGGAAATCCTGCTCACGCCGGGGGTTTACCTTCGGCTGGGGAACGACAGCTCGGCGCAGATGATCGCACCCGACCTGACCAACACGCAGCTGCAGCTAGACAAAGGCAAAGCGATGGTCGAAGTTGACCAGATTCACCCGGAGAACGATATTCGCATTCGGGAAGATGGTGTAAATACGCGATTACTGAAGACCGGCTTGTACGCCTTCGATGCGGACCAAAGCCAGGTTCGCGTGTTTGACGGTAAAGCCAGCGTTCTTGAAGGCGACAAAAAAGTCACTGTGAACGGTGGCCACGAACTTGCGCTCAATGCGGCCAAGCTCAAGCCGATCAGCTTCGATAAGAAGCAGTACGCCGAAAATGATGACCTGTACCGCTGGAGCAGTTTGCGATCCGACTATTTGTCAGAAGCAAATGTGAATACGGCGCAGACTTATATCGTTGATGGATGGTACGGACCAGGTTGGTTCGGAGGTGGATGGTACTGGTCGCCATGGTTCAGCACGTATACGTTCGTGCCGGCGGCTGGATATTTCTACAACCCGTTTGGCTGGGGATTTTATTCGCCACTGTGGGTGTACGCAGCTCCGTGGTATGACTTCGGCCATTACCATCACGCGTTTGCGACATTCAGGCCTACGCCGCTTCATGGCGAGAGGGTCATAGCGGGGGCACGACCGGGTGCAGTTCACGGGCCTGGCTTCCACGGTGGAGCGGTGCGCTCGTTTGGATCAAGAACGCAAGCATTCCACGGCGGAGTGCATGGAGGCTTCACGCCAATGCACGCGGCGCATGGATTCGGCGGCTTCCATGCAGGCGGATTTCACGGCGCTCCAGCAGCCCGAGTTGGCGGCCATCGATAATCCTGGACAACACACTTACAGCCAGCCGGCAAGGCTGGCTTTTTTGTGCGTACGATCGCGGTGCGTTTCCGGTATTTGGGAGTACAATCGGTGCCGCGTTGAGTGCGATCTCGCTGGATCGCCTTTAGATTTCCCAACAGCTCTGTACCGCGAAACCTTGTCCGAACGGAGGAGCCAATGAAAGGTTCCCGTCCGAGCTTTTTGTTAAATCATACGTGTGTTGCGCTGTTGCTTTGTATCTTAATGGCTGCTGCTCCCATTAGAGCGCAGGTCACTATTAGAGGACCGATAGGTCCGGTCACAAATGCCGAGATAGTGGGAGCGTTCATCGGCATTTTGGCGGTCGGTATCATCACTCCGATTGTGATTATTCACGAGCTACACAAGCATCACAGGATTGCGGGGTGTGTCGAGCCCGATAATAATGGCCTCAGCATAACTGACAAAAAGGGCGAAAGGTACGTTCTCAAAGGAGAGTCAACTTCGTTGAAATCCGGCGAACGGGTAATGCTCAAGGGCAATAAAACGAAAGACTCCAGTGGAATAATGACATTCCGCGTGCGCGGGCTTGAGAAGGATTACGGAGCATGCAAGCCGTGACGCGTTTTAGGGCTGCGCGACGGCAATGGCGCTCGGAGCCTGGCCCACTGCATAAGGTGAACCGGGCAAAGGAGTCAACATCCCGTTTGAGCTGTCGAAGGTGAAGCCACTGATGTTATTCGAGCCAGTGAGCCCTGAAAACCGGTAACCACCATTCGTCACGTAGAGGAACTTTCCCGTGTGGTCAAAGGCTACCGCATTGGGCGCGGTGCCAGTTGGGAAAATGTGGTCCGGAGAATCGCTGAGCGCTCCAGTGGCAGGATTGATGGACATTACGTGAACAAGGTTATTATTCACATCCGTTACGGCCAGCCACTTGCCTGAGGGATCAACGGCCAATCCCAACAGCAGTTCATTTGAATCGGGACTGACGAAACCGGTTGCGCTCGTGGGATTACCTGTCGAGGAATCCACGATTAAAGATGCGATCCAATACATTCCTGACCAGTCGTCCACGCAAGAGGCATAAACAATGCTTGAACCCGATTCGGCGGCAACAGCCACTGAACCTGCCGTAATGCATCCGGTAGCAGTTGTAAAACCGCTAAGGCTCCCATCGTTATTGCGAAGCGCCATGCCGAAACTGCCGGCAGGAGTGTGCTCATTCTGCGGCGTGATTGATCCCATGTAGAGAAACTTGCCGGAGGGGTCGAGGGCTATAGGCCCCGAGGTGACCGGATTACTTCCATTGCTAATACTGAACACATAGGGCGACCCTGGAAGCGGAGAGAAACTGCCGCCAGTGATGGAGAACCCGGAAACCGTCCCGTTTGGAGTGCTTTGAGTGCCGCCTGTCGCGTAAACAGAACCAGCAGAGGGATCGAGCACTGCCGAGAAGCTTCCTGATGTGGATACAGACGACGCCGGATTTAAGATCCCGCTCTGGGAAGCGATGGAATACAGAGAGAGTCCGCAATTTCCATCTGGATTACAGCCGCCAAGCAGCAACGAACTGTTCGCCACTGACAAGCTGGAAGCGGGTGATGCTGCGGTAAAGGGAGAATCTGCTAGCGCAGTGAGCGTCCCATCATTGTTGATTTGAAAGCCGGAGATGGTATTTGAGGCCTGATTGGCGGTATAGAGGAATTGACTTGTTCCTGAGGTGGTCCCGGAGCCTGTTCCGTTGCTTGGATGACCAAAGCTGTTGCTCGAGACGCCGGAGCACGACATCAAGGTCGAAAGGCCCAGCGCGATCATTAGGTAATACATTGCCACCAGAACCCGCCGGCCGCGCAATTTCACGATGCTGAGATTCCGGAACTAAGGTTCCGTGTTGTCTCTGCTGCCGAAGATATGACTAACTTGTTCACCCTCGGCGAAGTAACCAGAGGAAAGGTTACGGGCCGGAGCCGTTTATAATTTGAGATTCGGCCTATCGATTGGTTCAATTCATTCTCAGCCTTGGGCAGGACGTTGTTCGGTTTTGCTGATGGCTGTGGGCTACCCTGAAAGGCAAAACTTGCTCGACTTTTTAGGTGACTTAAAACGCACGCAAATGTGCGGCGCTCTTCGTATATCTGACGCCGGCAAGAAGGCGGTGCTTATGGGATGGGTGAACCGGCGCCGCGACCTGGGCAGCATCATCTTTATTGACCTGCGCGATCGCACTGGTGTGACGCAGGTTGTGTTCAGCCGCGAATTGAATCCGACCGCACACGAGAAAGCCAACCATCTTCGCAACGAATATGTCATCGCTGTTGCCGGCACGGTGAAGAAGCGCGACGCTGATACGGTGAACAAGAACATTCCTACGGGCGAAGTGGAAGTGGCGGTCGATGAGTTGCGGATTTTGAATGAGTCGAAGCAGCCACCTTTCCTGCCGAGCGAAACAGTTTTGCCGAATGAAGAGATGCGGCTGAAGTATCGCTACATTGATTTGCGACGGGACGCGATGCAGTTCAACATCGAGATGCGGCACAAAGTGTCGAAGGCGATTCGCGATTACCTTTCCGCGCAGGGTTTTTTCGAAATCGAAACGCCGTTCATGACGCGATCGACGCCCGAGGGCGCGCGCGATTACCTTGTGCCCAGCCGGGTGCAGCCGGGATCGTTTTATGCGCTGCCGCAGTCGCCGCAGATGTTCAAGCAGATTCTGATGATTTCGGGTTTCGATAAGTATTTTCAGATCGTGCGCTGCTTCCGGGATGAGGACCTGCGAGCGGATCGTCAGCCGGAGTTTACGCAGATTGATCTGGAGATGACGTATCCGCAGCCGGATTCGGTGTGGGCAGTTGTAGAGGGATTTTTGACGGCGGCGTTTAAGTCGGCGGGGCATGAGATCAAAACGCCGTTCCCGCGCATGAGCTACGACGAAGCAATTCGTCGTTATGGCAACGACAAGCCAGACTTGCGTTTGCCGGCCATGGTCGATGCGCGTGAGGCAATGACCGCAGAGGAATGGGATGAGCTGGCGACGAAGTTCCGCATGCGGAAGGAATTTCCGCTGCAGGTGATTCGCATTCCGAAGGCGGGCGATATCTCGGGAACGGAGCGGCGAACGATCGGGACTTACGGCGCTTATAACCACGTGCAGGGACCGACGTTCGTCCAGTTGATGACTGATCCGAAGCGGTTTGCGAAGGATTATGCAGCGTTGTCAGACAAGATTGCGAGTTTTGCGAAGATCGAGCCGGATGATTTGTGGATGCTCGCTGGGGCGGCCAACCGTCCGGAGAACGCGGCGGTGATGGACCAGAGCGTGCAGCATTTCTGCGAAAAGTGCGGGTTCCTGCGGCTGGATCTTGCGCAGAAATACGCGGCTAAGCACAAGGCTTTTGAGAAAACGGGCGCTGTCGACAAAGACTTCCGTTTTCTCTGGGTGTCGGATTTCCCCATGTTCGAGTGGGACAAGACAGAAAAGCGGTGGAATCCGGCGCATCATCCCTTCACGACTCTGCATGAAGAAGACTTCGCAAAGCTGGATGCGAACATCAATTCAGTGAACGACCCCAAGTCGCCGCTGGGAGAAATTCGCGCGCTGGCGTATGACGTGGTGCTGAACGGAACTGAACTGGGGTCGGGATCGATTCGCATTCATCGCCAGGACATTCAAGCCAAGATTTTTCAGGCGCTGGGAATGAGCGATGAAGAAGCACGCGCCCGCTTTGGATTCTTCCTCGAAGCACTGGAGTATGGGACCCCTCCGCATGGCGGGATTGCGCTTGGCCTGGATCGAATCGTGATGATTCTGGCCGGCGCCGACAGTCTGCGCGAAGTGATTCCGTTCCCGAAAACGGCGCGAGCGGTGGATTTGATGGTCGATGCCCCGACTCCTGTGAGCGAGGCGCAGTTGAAAGAGTTGGGGATTCAAATAAAGAAACAGGTCTGAAGTCTTAAGAGCAAATTGGCTTTATGTTGCAGCTCGATTCCACACAACGCTTCTCTTCCCGCGTACAGAATTATGCTCGGTACCGGCCTTCATATCCGAAGGAGGTACTCGATGCTCTGGAACGCGAATGCGGGCTGACGCGCGAATCGGTAATCGCCGATATTGCTTCAGGAACCGGACTTTTCACTAAGCTTCTGCTCGAGCGTGGAAATCGAGTCTTCGGAGTCGAGCCGAATCCAGATATGCAGCGCGCGGGCGAAGAATTCCTGAAGCAATATCCGAAGTTCACAAGCGTTGCGGGCACGGCAGAGGCCACGACACTCCCCGACGCATCTGTCGATTTCGTCACAGCTGCGCAAGCCGGACACTGGTTCGACATACCAAGAGCTCGGCAGGAGTTTGCGCGAATTCTGAAACGAGACGGCTGGCTGGTACTGCTGTGGAACGAACGGAAAATCGACTCGACGCCATTTCTTTGTGACTACGAGCAACTGCTTCTGAAGTACGGAACCGACTACGAAGAGGTCCGGCACGAACACACGGTCGTGGGGGCATTTTTCGATCCGCATCCGTTCCGCGAGCGAACGTTTGAACTGCGTCAGGAATTCGAATACGCAGGCATCGAAGGCCGTCTACTGTCGTCTTCCTATGCACCCGGGCCGGACCATCCAAATCACGCGCCCATGCTCCGCGAGCTGCGGCGGATATTCGATCTGCATGAGCGGAATGGAAAGACTGCCTTTGAATACACCACGCGCGTTTATTGCGGTCAGCTGGCTTAGACTTAAAGGATGAGCAAAGCTGGACCGCAACCTCTTCGCGCAGAAACTCAAGCACAACCGGAATCCTTTCACATGTCGCCGGAGGAGTTTCGGCGAAACGGGCACGCCGTTGTGGACTGGATCGCAGATTACTATTCGCGAATTGAATCGTTTCCGGTGCTGTCTCGGGCAAAGCCGGGCGAGATTCGGAATTCGTTTTCGCAGCAGGCTCCCACGCAAGGCGAACCTTTCGGTGCGTTGCTGAAGGACATTGAACAGAAAATCCTCCCTGGGATAACTCATTGGCAATCACCGAATTTCTATGCGTTCTTTCCTTGTAATGCTTCCGGGCCGGCGATCCTCGGCGACTTGCTTTCCTCCGGACTCGGAGTGCAGGGAATGTTGTGGGCGACGAGCCCCGCATGCACGGAGCTCGAAACCCTGGTACTCGACTGGCTGGTTCCGGCGCTCGGGCTTCCGGAGAAGTTTTTGTCTACGAGCACCGGCGGCGGAGTGATTCAGGACACGGCTTCGAGCGCGACCTTGTGCGCGATTCTTACCGCGCGCGAACATTTCAGCTCGAACGGCGAAGGATGCCGCGGAAAGCTGGTGGCGTATACGTCGTCGCAAGCGCACTCGTCAGTTGAGAAAGCGATTCAGATCAGCGGAGTCGGACGCGGGAACCTACGTCTGATCGAGGTCGATGATAGCTTCGCGATGAAGCCGCAAGCGCTTGCAGCTGCTATCGATAAGGACAAGAAGGCAGGGCTGACGCCGTTCTTTGTCTGCGCAACTGTTGGAACAACGTCGTCGAATGGAATTGATCCGGTGCCGCAAATCGGTAAACTCTGCCGCGAGCAGAATATTTGGCTGCACATTGATGCGGCGATGTCGGGCACCGCCGCGTTGTGCCAGGAGTTTCGATATCTTCACGACGGATTGGAGTTCGCCGATAGCTATTGCTTCAATCCGCACAAATGGATGTTCACGAATTTCGATTGCGACTGCTTCTATGTTGCCGATCGGAAAGCGCTGATCCAGACACTGAGCGTGTTGCCGGATTATCTGAGAAACAAAGCGACCGAATCCGGCGCAGTCATTGATTATCGCGATTGGCAGGTCCCGCTGGGCAGGCGGTTTCGTTCATTGAAGCTGTGGTTCGTGCTTCGCTATTACGGAATCGAAGGCTTGCAGTTTCATATTCGCGAGCACGTGAGGTTGGCGCAGGAATTCACGTCGTGGGCCCGATCGGATTCGCGATTTGAAGTTGTCGCTCCGGTTCCGCTGAATCTGGTTTGCTTCAGGCTCAAGTCAGGCGATGAGGCAAATCAAAGGTTGATGGATGCCCTCAATCAAAGTGGTGATCTTTATCTAACCCATACGAAACTGACAGGGAAACTCACGCTGCGCTTTTGTGTGGGCCAAACTAACACAACCGAGCGGCACGTCGAGAGAGCCTGGGGAAGAATTCAGGAAGAAGCAGATCGGATTTCTCTGTGAAAACCTCTGTCTACCCCTGTGTTCTCTGTGGTTGGTTTTTTTAAATCTTTACCACAGAGGACACGGAGAGCGCAGAGGAAATTACACAGAGGGAACCTGTTACTGCGATGCCTGCTGTGTGCCGATCGACTGGCCGCTGACGACGAGTTCAACGCGCCGGTTCTGCTGACGGCCAGCTGCGGTGTCGTTTGAAGCAATCGGGTCCGCCTGGCCGAAGCCACGGGTCACGATTGAGCCCGCCGGAACGCCCTGCTGCGCGAGATACGACTGAACTGACGCCGCACGCTGCTGAGAGAGCTGTTCGTTGAACGTCGGACTGCCGGTGCTATCGGTATAGCCGTCCACTTCGACGTGAATGTCCGGATAAGCGATCAGGATTCCCGCAACTTTCGCAAGCCGTTCGCGCGCGGTCTCTTTCAGATTAGCGCTGCCGGTGCTAAACAGGACATCCGGCATGCTGACGATCAGGCCACGTGCGCTGTCCCGCGTTTGCAGCACCTGATTCAGTTGCGTCATGAGCTGCTGGCGCTCCTGCGCGTGCTGGGCCTCGAGTTGCTGGGTACGCTGTTGGGCTTGTGAGGCTTGCTGACGCGCTTGTTCGGCCTCCTGTGCGGATTGTTGCTGTTGCTGTTCCGCGGCTGCGCGCTGTTGCGCTTCCTGGTCAGCTCGCTGCTGTGCTTCTTGTGCCTGCTGCTGGGCCTGTTGGGCCTGTTGTTGTGCCTGCTGTGCGGCTTGCGCGCTAGCTTGTTGTTGCTGCTCTAACTGCTGGCGCTGAGCAGCTTCGGCCTGGGCCTGCTGCTCGGCAGCGGCGCGTTGCTGGGCCTCAGCTTCGGCCTGCTGATGTGCCTGCTCAGCTCGCTGCTTTGATTCTTCGGCTTGCTGCTGTGCCTCTTGGGCCTG
The DNA here is from genome assembly GCA_035651475.1 of Terriglobales bacterium. Lineage (GTDB taxonomy): Bacteria > Acidobacteriota > Terriglobia > Terriglobales > Acidobacteriaceae > Gp1-AA145. Next base: position 28,187 of record DASRFP010000027.1, read on the forward strand.
CTGTTGGGCTTGTTCAGCTTCAGCCCGAGCTTTGGCTGTGCGTTCCTCATTTTCTTTGCGCTGCTGTTCCACTTGCGCCTGCTCCGCACCATGCACAGCCGCAACCCGCGCTTCCTCGGCAGTCTGCACTGCTTCGCGTGCGACGGTTGCGATGGGCTTCGTGCCCTGCTTGCGCCGATAGTAATCTTCGGCCTGGTTCAGCAAACTTTCGGCTTTGTTCAAGGTGTCCGCCGCATATTCCTGAGCGTTGGAGGCCTTAGCGATTCGAACTGCATTGCGCGCTTCGAGCAGATCGAGCGGCGCCTTCTTGTCCTGCCCATAAACCAGGTTCTCAATCGGGGTGACTTGGGCCGCATAGATAGAGCGCGGGAATGTCTCGTATCGCACGTCAACCGATTCTGGCCGGCCTTGTGTGGTGTTCCTGACCACGTTTTCACCGACGACCAAATCGCTGGGTTGGGAGACAGCAAAATCCGGTTCCGCCGTGATCACAAGTGCGAAAGCCTGCATATCGGTGGTGGTGTGCAGAGACGCTTTCCCGTCGTGCTCAGTCAATTCCCCGATGTTCTTTGCGCGACCCTGAGGACTGATGGACCAAAGCACGTAGGTTAGATAGGCGAGGTCGATCGATTTAGCGGGCCGCAGGTGCTCGACATCGACATGAATATCGGTGAGCGCTCGTTTGCTGGTCACCTTTGCTTTACCCGTGAGCTCCGGCATTAAGTCGGTGCCCTTAAAATCCACGCCAGTAGTGGCTCCGCTGCGGTAATCAACGGCCTGAATAGATCGCGCGACCATCTGGACGCCGGCGGATTGCGCTTCGGCTTGGTTGTTGGGCGCATTCTGGTTTTCCTGACCTAGCAGAGTTCCGGCAAGCGTTATCAAGAAGAGCGTGCAGCAGGCTACATTGAACTTCACGGCACACCTCGCAAAACGATTTTGTCTTTCAAAGGATTTAGGGTAAATTGATGCGCTGCCGATTCGCGATACCGGGCTTACCGTAACTGATCAAAGAAGTGACTGGACTGCGTTCTTACGTCGGGAGTTGCTGGGAAATTCGAGTGTCAAACTATTCAGAGGAGCTTGCCTGTGAAGCGAACTTTTTCAATTTTTCTTTCGGCAGTCATGCTGTCCATTCTGAGTTTTAGCTCAGAAACACTGGCGCAAGCGACGGATGCCGGCGCTCCAGCTCAGGCGAACACTGCCACTGATCTGGCGAATGCGCCATTCCGGAATCCAGCATTGCCGATCGAGCAACGGGTGAACGATTTTGTCCGACGGATGACACTCGAAGAAAAAGTTTCGCAGATGGTGCATACGGCGGCGGCGATTCCGCGGCTTGGGATTCCTGAGTACAACTGGTGGAGCGAAGGATTGCACGGGGTGGCGCGGGAAGGTTATGCGACGGTATTTCCCCAGGCAATCGGACTGGCGGCCACGTTTGATCCGGATCTGCTGCACCGGGAAGCGGATGTGATCGCGACCGAGTTCCGAGCAAAATATTCGGAGCGGCTGAAAGAAAAAGGCTACACGGACTGGTATCACGGGCTAACGGTGTGGTCCCCGAATATCAATATTTTTCGCGACCCGCGATGGGGACGCGGGCAGGAGACGTACGGCGAAGATCCATTCTTGACGGCTCAGATGGGCACTGCTTATGTGACCGGGTTGGAAGGAAATGATCCGAAGTATGTGAAGGCGCTGGCCACGCCGAAGCACTTTGCCGTGCACAGCGGACCGGAACCGACGCGGCATGAAGTGGATATAAGGGTTTCCGATCACGATCTGGAAGACACTTATCTTCCGGCGTTCCGCGCCACAGTAACCGCTGGGGCGGGTTCTGTGATGTGCGCGTATAACGCCATCGATGGCAAGCCCGCATGCGCGCAGCCGATGCTCTTGCAGGAGCACCTGCGCGATGACTGGCACTTCAACGGTTATGTGGTTTCCGATTGCGGCGCTGCCAGTGACATTGCGCTGCACCATCACTACACAGCGACGCTCGAAGAAGGAATGGCCGCGGCGGTCAAAGCGGGCATGGATATCATTTGCGCGTGGCCAGCGCAGCAGATCGCAATGGAACGCGATGCGGTGTTAAAGGCGGCGCAAACAGGGCTGCTTTCACAGGCAGATATCGATCGGGCAGTGAAGCGGCTGTTTACGGCGCGAATGAAGCTGGGTATGTTCGATCCGCCGGCGGATGTGCCGTATTCGAAAATCACGATTGCGGAGAACGACACAGAGCCGCACCGGCAGCTGGCGTTAACCGCAGCACGAGAGACGCTGGTTCTTTTGAAAAACTCCGATCACTTGCTGCCCCTCGGCACGAAATACAAAACGATTGCCGTGATTGGGCCGAATGCCGACAGCGTTGATCCGCTGCTCGGGAACTACAACGGAACACCATCGCAACCGGTAACGGTGCTGGATGGAATCCGCAAGCGGTTCGGAGATGCGAATGTGATCTATGCGCAAGGCTCCGGGCTGACTGGACTTCCGGTGAAGGGGGTTCCGGGAGAATTCCTGAAAGACGACTCGGGCCAGCCGGGGCTAACAGGGAAATACTTTCATGGGACGTTGCGGGCGGATGCGGAAGGGCCGCAGCAGACGCCAGTGATGACGCGAACAGATGCGGACATCAACTTTGCGTGGAGAGACGGCGCCAGTGCAGAGTTGAAAGAGGATTTTTCCGTGCGCTGGACGGGAACGCTGACTGTGCCGAAAACGGGCGATTACGAAATTGGATTCACCGGAACTGACGCGTTCCACTTCTGGTTGGACAATGAACTGATCGGGCAGTCGTACCACAGCGATACAAGCAAGACGCGGATGAAAAAGCTACATCTTGAGGCCGGGCACGCGTATCCGGTGAAGATTGAATGTTCGCAGGAAGGCAGTGCGGGGCTTGCGAGACTGGTGTGGCGTGAGCCGGGTGAAAAGAAGGATTACACCAGTGCGGTGCAAAAGGCGGATGTGATCGTCGCGGTACTTGGCTTGGCGGGCGAACTTGAAGGCGAGGAGATGCCGATCAGCGTGCCAGGTTTCTCTGGCGGTGACCGCACCAGCATCGATCTGCCGCAAGCGCAGCTGCAGTTGCTTCAAGATCTGGTTGCCAGCGGAAAGCCGGTTGTGGTGGTGCTGATGAATGGCAGCGCGCTTGGGGTGAATTGGGCCGACCGGCATGTGCCGGCGATACTCGAGGCGTGGTATCCGGGAGAAGAAGGTGGACAGGCGGTGGCCGAGGCACTGGCTGGAGATTTTTCGCCGGGTGGAAAACTGCCGCTGACGTTTTACAAATCGGTGAGCCAGATCCCTGCATTCGATGATTACAGCATGAAGGGCAGAACGTATCGATACTTCACCGGCGAGCCGTTGTATCCGTTTGGATATGGATTGAGCTACACGAATTTCGAGTACAGTGGCCTGAGCTTCGATAAGGATTCGGTCGGAGCGGCCGGTGATCTGGTCGCCAGCGTTGATGTGAAGAACTCCGGAGCGATGGCGAGCGACGAAGTGGTGCAGGTTTATTTGACGCATCCGGGCGTAAAGGGCGCGCCGATTCGCGCGCTGGCAGGATTTAAGCGTGTGCACCTCAATGCCGGAGAAAGTCAGAAGGTGGAGATTACGGTTCCGAACCGCAATTTGAGCTATGTCGATGAGGGTGGGACCAGGCGGATTTCACCGGGAACGGTCCAGGTATGGGTCGGTGGCGGACAACCGGTCGGACGCGCGGGCCTAGCTAAGACGGCAGGAGTTTCGGGAACGGTGAAAATTACGGGCAGTGCTGTGCTGCCGAAATAATCGCTACCTCCCTCTGTGTTGTGCTCCGTGTTCTCTGTGGTAGAGCTTTTGAAAATCTTTAACCTTCGAAAACCTCTAACCACAGAGGACAAAGAGTTACACCGAGGATTTCACAGAGGCGAACTATTTTCCAACCACGCGCGGTATGTAAAAGCGAAAGAACGCATCCGAACTGGACTCAAGACATACCTGCACATTTGGCGGGCCTTCCGTCGGGCGTGTCATTCCGTTATCGTCGATGGTGATGTGCATTGGGGTGACTGGGCAAAGTTTCGGATTGTCGATAAACGCGATCGTCATCGGGTCGAACAGCGTCGGCGTTTCCTGTCCCCATTCGTGGTAGAGCAAAGTTAGCGCGTCGGTGATTGGCGTTCCCGCCTGGAACAGAATCGCGCGCTTAACCTCGCCCATTTTCAATTGAGTTGAATCAAGCGGCATCATGTAGATGGGTACGCCGGAAGCGAGAACTTTTCGCGCCGAAACAGGATCGTTCTTGAGGTTCCACTCCGGCTCGGGACCGCGCGGCGGGAAGTATCCCCAATCCCCGTAGCCTTTATAAATCGAACCTCCCATCAGCACCACGCGACGAAGCTTGCGAAAAGTCTGCGGGTCTTTGTCGATGAGCGCGCCCAGGTTCACTTGCGGGCCGATTGCGACGAGAGTGATTTCACCTGGATGCTGGCGAATTTGGTCTAGGATGAAATCGACTGCGGAAGTATGTGAAGCGCGAGCGAAGTGTCCGCCTTCCGCGTAGCGACGCTGGCTGAGGCTGGTCTGGATCTTGGGATCGCGTGTACCCATCGCCACCGGGATGTCGGTGCGTCCGGCTTCACCGAGCAGGCGGTCGAGCAGTTTGGCCCGAATTTCCGTGTCGCCGAAAGTTGTGGTGATTCCAACGATTTGTACCTCAGGGCTGCGGAGAGCGAGGGCGACGGCGAAGGCATCGTCGATGTCGTCGCCGATATCGGTGTCGATGATGATCTTTTCGGGGTGAGAGGAATTGGGCCGTTGAAATTGCGCATGGCAGAAGCTAATCTCCGCCAACAGAAGTACCGCAATAATCGTTGCAAAGCGCGGTGAATTCCTCAACATAAACAGGAAGTATTTCACAGCTGGAGCCTGCATCCCATGCGTATTTCCTTAATGTACCTTCGTGTCCTTTGTGGTTTAAAAACCGCTCACCACGAAGGACACAAAGCAACACGAAGGAAAACGAGGCTATCCGCTTTACCGATTCTGCTTCGTTCTATAGAATTACGAGTTTGCTGCCTGAAGGTTTTTGCCGCAAGGTGACCCGCCTGATTCGGGAAAGCTGAATGAAAATTCACGAGTATCAAGCAAAAGCAATTTTGAAGAAGTATGGCGTCGCAGTGCCTCGCGGCGGGATGGCGGAGAGCCGCGACGAAGCTGTTGGTGCGGCGAAGAATCTGTTCGACTCGGGCGCGAGCGGCGTTGTTGTAAAAGCCCAGATTCATGCCGGCGGCCGCGGCAAAGGCGGTGGCGTAAAGATCGCGAAGTCTGTGGATGAAGCGGCTGAGCTTGCTTCGAAAATGCTGGGTATGACTCTGGTGACGCACCAGACGGGTGCCGAAGGCCGCGTCGTTCGTCGATTGCTCATCGAAGAAACTCTGCCTATAGAACGCGAGCTGTATTTGGGCATTGTGATTGACCGTGCAGAGGCGAAGCCGGTTTTCATGGCATCGGCTGCGGGCGGGATGGAGATCGAACAGGTAGCGGAGGAGAATCCCGACGCGATTTTGAAGGAGTACATCACTCCGGGGCTTGGCCTCGAAGCATTTCAGGCGCGCAAGCTCGCGTTTCAACTTGGACTCAAGCCGCAGCAGATCAATCAGGCTGTGCAGTTCATGACCGGGCTGTACAAAGCATTCGAAGAAACTGATTCGTCTTTGATGGAGATTAATCCGTTCATCACGTGCAGCGACGGCCGGCTGTTCGCGCTGGATGCGAAGATGAATTTCGACGATAACGCGCTTTATCGGCATGCGGAGTTGAAGGAACTGCGCGACGTCACGGAGGAAGACCCGCTCGAAGTTGAAGCTTCGAAGTACAGCCTGAATTACATCAAGCTGGATGGGAACGTCGGCTGCATGGTGAATGGCGCCGGGCTGGCGATGGCGACGATGGACATCATCAAATACGCAGGGGGCATGCCGGCGAATTTTCTGGACGTAGGTGGCGGTGCGAATGCCGAGCAGGTGACGCACGCATTTGAAATTTTGCTAAGCGACAAGAATGTCAAAGCAGTGCTGATCAACATTTTCGGCGGCATTCTTCGCGTGGACACGCTGGCGCGCGGAGTTGTCGAAGCGGCAAATAAGACGAAGATCCAGCTTCCGGTGGTGTTGCGCCTGGAAGGGACGAACGTGGAGCAGGGGCGAGAGATTCTGCAGCAATCGGGACTGAATTTCATTGTCGCGCAGACAATGAAGGACGCGGCGGAAAAGGTAGTTGCGGCCGCGAGTGCGGCGTAGAGCAGATCCCTCACCACCAAAGCGGATCGGATGACAATGACGGAATGAGCATTCTAGTAAACAAATCGACGCGCGTGATCGTGCAGGGCCTGACCGGGCGCGAGGGCACATTTCACGCCAAAGCGTGTGCGGAGTACGGAACGAAGATCGTTGGCGGAGTAACTCCGGGCAAGGGCGGCACTACCCACGAAGGCTGGCCGGTGTTCAACACGGTGCAAGAAGCGGTTGATAAAACGGGGGCCGATGCTTCGGTGATTTTTGTTCCGCCGCCCTTTGCCGCCGACGCGATCATGGAAGCGGCGGACGCTGAGATTGAGTTGGTCATCTGCATCACCGAAGGAATTCCGGTTCTCGACATGGTGCGGGCCTGGGAGTTCCTGCAGACGCGACGGGCACGGTTAATCGGACCGAATTGTCCGGGAATTATTTCGCCGGGCAAATGCAAGATCGGAATTATGCCTGCCAGGATTCACAAAGAAGGCAATGTCGGAATCGTTTCGCGCTCCGGCACGCTGACCTATGAGGCTGTGCATCAGCTCACGACGCGCGGCATTGGGCAATCGACCGCAATTGGTATTGGGGGCGATCCCATTATTGGAACGAATTTTGTGGATGCACTCGATCTATTCAACCGCGATCCCGAAACGGAGGCCGTGATCATGATCGGCGAGATCGGCGGAAATGCCGAAGAGACCGCGGCGGAGTTTGTAAAAACTCGTATGAAAAAGCCGGTGGTCGGATTCATCGCGGGTCAAACTGCGCCCCCGGGACGGCGCATGGGGCACGCGGGGGCGATTATTTCCGGCGGGCATGGGACGGCTTCCGAAAAAATCAAGGCGATGGAAGCGGCGGGGATTCGCGTCTGCAAGTCGCCGGCTGAGATTGGCGAAACCGTGGCAGCGGCGATGGGAACAAAAGTCAGCGCGTGATTCTGAGCCGCGCCGCACATCTAACCAAAAGATTTTAACCGCAGAGATCGCCAAGAAGAGCCACCGAGAACGCGGAGAAAAACAAACAAGTCTATGAAGACACTACAGCGTACCTTCACGATTATTAAACCTGACGCCGTGCGTCGTAATGCGGTCGGCGACATAATTGAGCAGTTCGAGAAGAGCAACTTTCGAATTCTGGCAATGAAGATGCTCGAAATTTCAAAGCACCAGGCTGAGCAGTTCTACGCGGTGCATGCCAACAAGGGATTCTTCAGCTCGCTCACGGATTTCATGTCCAGCGGACCGATTGTGGTGCTGGCGCTTGAAAAGGAAAACGCCATCGCCGACCTGCGCAAACTCATGGGCGCTACGAATCCTGCCAATGCCGAGGAAGGTACGATCCGGAAGAAGTGGGCGGCAAGCATCGAACACAACGCCATTCATGGCTCGGACGCTGAAGATACGGCGCGTTTTGAACTGAGTTTTTTCTTCGCGGGATACGAGCTGACGCAATAATGCGCGCTCTTGGTTTTTAGCCTTTAGCTAAAACATCTCACCCCAGCGGCTCGTAGAGCTGGCCGTCGACCCGGTCGGCAATCTTCGGCAGGTCTTTCTTCGCGTGTTGCAGGAAGTGGGGAGCGGCACGATGGGCCTCGAGCGCTGCGTCATCTTTGTACTGCTCATAGATGAAGAAGCGGCGGGGCTCGGTCCGATGGCGGTGAACCTGATAGGTCACGCAGCCCGGTTCTTTGCGCGACTCCGCGGTGAGTTTCGAGAACAGCTCTGCAACGTCAGCTTCACGACCGTTCTTGGCGACCCATGTGACAGCGAGCACGACCATTCTTGTGTCCTGTTCCTTTTATCGCGTTCCAGACTTTGCCTGTTTGCGAGGAGCTGCCGACATTTTATCTAACTGGTCGGCGAAGTCATCTACAAAGATGGTTTCCTCGCGGCCGGGACCGGTGGAAACCATACCGATGCGCGCGCCCGTTTCTTGCTCGAGGAACCACAGGTATTCGCGAGCCGCTTTGGGCAGCTTGCTGAATTCGGTGATCCCCTTGGTTACCGATTTCCATCCTGGCATTTTCTTGTACAAGCACTCGATTTTTTCCCAGTCGCTGGCCTCGGCTGGAATCTCGTCGGTTTTTTTGCCATCGAGCTTGTAGCCCACGCAAATGGGAATTTCGTCGAGTTCATCGAGAACATCGAGTTTGGTGACCACGAGCCATGACGTGCCGTTGATCATCCCCGAGTAGCGCAACAGCGGGAGGTCGACCCAACCACAGCGGCGAGGACGTCCCGTAACAGCGCCGAATTCGTTGCCGCGTTTGCGAATCAGGTCGCCGGTTGAATCGAAAAGTTCCGTCGGAAATGGTCCTTCACCGACGCGCGTACAGTACGCTTTTGTCACGCCGATAACGAAATCAATTGCAGTGGGAGCGACTCCCGTCCCGATAACTGCGCCGCCCGAGGTTGCGCTCGATGAGGTGACGAATGGGTAAGTTCCATGATCGATATCGAGCATGGTGCCTTGCGCGCCTTCGAACATGACCGAATGACCTTCGGCGATGGCTCGATTCAACAGGACTGCCGTGTCGCAAACAAATGGTGACAGCTTGCGCGAGACCTCGGCGTACTCCTCGTACATTTTGTCGGCGTCGAGCGGTTCCGAGTTGAACAGCGCGTGGGCAATCGTGTTCTTTTCGCGAACGGCATTCTCAACGTGCTTCCTTAATAGATCAAGGTCGAGTAGATCGATGACGCGCAAACCACGGCGTCCGGCTTTGTCCTCATAAGCAGGACCGATACCGCGAGAGGTTGTGCCGATCTTTACACGTCCGGGAGCGTTCTCAGACGCCAGTTCGATCATGCGGTGATAGGGCAAAATGACGTGCGCGCGATTGCTCACGAAGAGGTTGCCGTCGACCTGCACGCCGGCTTCTCTTAAAGCAGAGACTTCTTTTAAGAAAGCAATTGGATCGAGCACCACGCCGTTGCCGATTACGCTGCGGCAGCCGGGACGCAGAACGCCGCAGGGAACGAGCTGCAAGACGAAGCGTTTTCCGTTGATGATGACGGTATGGCCGGCATTATGGCCGCCTGCATAGCGAGCGACGACGGAGAATTTCTCCGAGAGCACGTCGACAATTTTGCCCTTGCCTTCATCGCCCCATTGGGCGCCGATCACGATTGAAGTTCTTCCCTTGGTCAAAGCTATGCCAACCTCGCACGGGGCGAGAGCGCCCGGAAGTCACACACACGCCCGCGGTGCAGCAAAAAATGAAAAATCAGGGATTTACCGGGGCAGAGGTGTACTTAGAATGATAACCCGCTGTTCGAGGCAGGGCCAAGAGGATTTGCGTGCAGCAAAATCGATTGGCCGCATCGAATTGACGCATTCCGGCGAGGATGCTATAAAAGCTAGTCTTGTGCGTGCCTGTCGAGGGAGGATCCAGCTCCCACCTTACCGTCAGAACGCATCAAACGTCCGACGCGGCCAAATCAGGACTCCCTCAATTATGGTGGAAGCGCGTTCGGAGGGCGGCACTTCGCGCTCTGCCGGAAAAGCGCAGCGCGAGAAATCAGCCGCGGAGATTAGGCCAGAACCCGAGTCATCATGTTACGTCATACCGGAGGAATCCCCATGCGTAATGGTTTGCACGGAATTGCGTCCAGATCGGCAAAACTTCTGAACTTGGCAGTGACTCTATTTTCATTTCTCGCGCTGGGAGCCTCAGCCGCAATGGCGCAGCCGGAACAGGTGAGCGGCGAGGCCAATCTGAAGCTGCCGGACCTTAGAAGCGTTTCATTCTTCGGCATGGACGGGCACAACCTGCTCATGATCGGGATTATTTTCTGCATCTTCGGCCTTTGCTTCGGGCTTGTTATCTATTCACGGCTGAAGAACCTGCCGGTGCATCGTGCGATGCGGGAAATGTCGGAGCTCATCTATGAGACGTGCAAGACATATCTGATCACCCAGGGCAAATTTCTTCTTCTGCTGTGGGCGTTCATTGCGGTCATCATCCTGCTCTATTTCGGAGTATTGCTGAAGTATGACGCAGTGCGTGTGCTGATCATTCTTGCGTTTAGCGTGATCGGAATCGCAGGCAGCTATGGCGTGGCGTGGTTTGGCATTCGCGTAAACACGTTTGCGAATTCGCGGACTGCATTTGCCAGCCTGGGAGGGAAGCCTTATCCCATTTACCGCATCCCACTTTCTGCGGGCATGAGCATTGGCATGATGCTGATTAGTGTCGAGCTGCTCATGATGCTGATCATTCTTCTGTTCGTTAAGGGCGATTACGCTGGACAGTGTTTCATTGGGTTTGCCATTGGCGAGTCTTTGGGCGCGGCTGCGCTCCGTATTGCCGGGGGCATTTTCACGAAGATTGCCGATATCGGATCGGACCTGATGAAGATCGTCTTCAAGATTAAAGAAGATGACGCGCGCAATCCGGGCGTGATTGCCGATTGCACGGGTGACAATGCCGGAGACTCCGTCGGGCCTTCGGCTGACGGATTCGAAACTTACGGCGTCACCGGCGTTGCGCTAATTACATTCATTCTGCTTGGCGTGAAAAGCCCGACGGTACAAGTGCAATTGCTGGTGTGGATCTTCGTCATGCGCATCATGATGTTGATCTCGGCCGCGGTAGCGTACTTTCTGAACGGCGCCATTGCGAAATCGCGTTACGCAAATTCGAATGAGATGAACTTCGAGACGCCGCTAACGTCTCTGGTCTGGATCACGTCGCTGGTCTCGATCGGGCTGACCTACCTGATTTCGTTCCTAATGATTCCACTTCTTGGCGCCGACACTTCGCAGTGGTGGAAACTTTCAACGATCATTTCCTGCGGAACGCTTGCCGGCGCGGTCATTCCAGAACTGGTAAAGGCGTTTACATCGGTCGAGTCTCGTCACACCAAAGAGGTAGTTATATCAGCGCAGGAGGGCGGAGCTTCTCTTGGAATTTTGTCCGGATTTGTGGCCGGCAATTTCTCAGGATATTACCTTGGCTTGACGATGATGATTCTGATGGCCATCGGCTATTACGTGAGCACTATGGGGTTGGCTGATGCCGCAACCATGATTGCAGCGCCAGTGTTTGCGTTCGGACTAGTGGCATTTGGCTTTCTCGGGATGGGGCCAGTCACAATCGCAGTGGATTCTTATGGACCGGTTACGGACAATGCGCAGTCGATTTATGAACTCTCCCTTATTGAGAACGTGCCTGCCAGCGAGCTCAAAAGAGACTTCAACGTCGATGTGAATTTCGACCGCGCCAAATATTTGCTGGAAGCGAATGATGGCGCCGGTAACACATTCAAAGCTACCGCGAAACCGGTGCTGATCGGCACGGCTGTGGTCGGCGCAACGACCATGATCTTTTCGATCATCATGGCACTGACCAATGGACTCACGGCGAATGTGGATAAGTTATCTCTGCTTCACGCTCCGTTTGTGCTGGGGTTGATCACGGGCGGAGCTACCATCTATTGGTTTACAGGATCGTCGACGCAGGCCGTAACCACCGGCGCGTATCGCGCGGTTGAATTCATCAAAGCCAATATTCGGCTTGAGGGAGTTGAAAAAGCATCGGTTGCCGACAGCAAGAAGGTTGTGCAGATTTGCACGCAATATGCGCAGAAAGGCATGCTCAACATCTTTCTCGGAGTTTTCTTCGCGACCCTGGCATATGCCTTTGTTGAGCCGTTCTTCTTCATCGGCTATTTGATCTCAATCGCGATTTTCGGGCTCTATCAAGCGATCTTCATGGCCAATGCCGGTGGCGCGTGGGACAACGCAAAGAAAATCGTTGAAGTGGAACTGAAGCAAAAAGGTACCGCACTTCATGACGCTACCGTCATAGGCGACACAGTAGGAGATCCGTTTAAAGATACTTCGTCTGTTGCCATGAATCCGGTAATTAAGTTCACGACGCTGTTCGGGCTTCTAGCGGTCGAACTCGCGGTTGAGCTTACCTCCAAAAACGCGATGCTTACCCGCGTGCTGGCGCTAGTATTCTTCCTGATCTCGTTCTACTTTGTCTACAAATCGTTCTATGGAATGCGTATCGGGTCTGAGCCGCGCGCGCAAGAGGTGCCGGCGACGGCAGACTGAAAAAGCAAGTGGCCGGTGGCTAGTGACAAGTTGTTTAGTACTGCGCGCTGAACAGTATCCACTTTACTGGGTGGGGGCTGGTGCTCCGTAATTGTCGCCGCGCATCTTTGTCTTCACACTGTGTGCCAGCTTCTCGATCTCATCGGCCTTCTTGATTACGTCCATTGAAAGTATGTTCTCGTTGCTCTTGTCGACATACTGCTTTAATTCGGTTGAGAGTTTGAGCAATTTATCGGTGTCGCGCTTGAGATCCGCCTGTCTTTCTTCGTTCCGTTTCTTCTCCATATCGCTCCGCACATCCGGGGGGAGATTGTTGGGCTCTTCGGTGTGTGGATTTCCGATCTCAGGCGGGAGAGGCGCCTGTTGCGAAGGCAGCGCTTCAACTGCGAGAAAGATAAACAGCAAGAAGGTAGTAAGCTTGTGCACGGTGGAACCTCAATTTATTTGAATTATAGCCAGAAGGACACTTGCGACTTGATTGCTATAATCGAGCGCTGAATGACAGTTCTGGATCTTCTCGAAAACGCAGCGCTTCACGCACAGACTAATTTCCCCGAGTTGCTCCGTGACTGGCGCGATGACACGATGACCTTTTTGCGTCATGGTGCGCCAAAAATCATCTTCATCATCCTTGGAGCGTATGCCCTTACGCGCATGCTCCGTACCTTTGCGCGAAAGAGCGCCGATCTTCACGTCAGGAAATTTCCTCCTGGAATCCGCGTCCAGCAAGTCAGGACCGTAGCCACAGTCCTGACGAGCGTTGGCGTCTTTGTCATTATTTTTGTCGCGGCGCTCATGGTGCTTTCGGTGTTTAACCTGAACCTTGGGCCCATGCTGGCAAGCGCGGGCATTGCAGGTCTCGCCATTGGTTTCGGGGCGCAGACGCTGGTCCATGACTTCATCAACGGTTTTTTTATTTTGTTCGAAAACCAATATGACATTGGCGACACAATCCGTATAGCTGGGGTCAAGGGAACCGTCGAAAGAATGAGCTTAAGGATGACGGTCCTGCGGGATGAGGACGGAACGCTGCACCTGGTGCCGAATAGCGCAGTGCAGATCGTTTCGAACACCACCCGTGATTGGGCGCAACTGCCGCTACGGGTGACGGTTGCTTACAGCGAACCGAGCGACAAGATCATCAAGCTGCTGCGAGAAGTTGGCGAAGACGTGCGGCACGATCCGGCGTATGAGGGAGACATTGTCAGTGACATTCAAGTGCCGGGAATTGATCGCGTGGGAAGCGGCGAGGCGGAGTATCTGATGCTGATTAAAACAAGGCCCAATAAACAATATCCGGTTAGCCGCGAATTACGGCGCAGAATCAAAGAATGTTTCGAGAAGAACAACATTCAGGCAGCAGGTCCGGGGCGCGTGTATGTGATGGACCAGGGCGCGACGAAGACGTCGTGATATTCACATCTGGCAATGAGGGCAATAGTGGCTGCTACGACCCGCGACGACGATCCGCTTGACTGGCATTTTGCAAACCAAACACGGCTTGCCTTCGCGGCCATAGACTCTGTGCTTCAGTTGAAAAAATCCCTCTTCGCCGTCCGCATCTACGTAGTCGGAAATGCTCGAGCCGCCAGCGCGGATTGCCTCCTGTAAGACTTTCTTCAGCGCAGCACGCAAGCGTCGCAAATCATCTCGGGTCAACGAAGATGCGCGCCGGCGAGGTCTGATTTTCGCGCGGAACAGCGCTTCATCGGCATAAATGTTTCCCACTCCGCTGAGCAGCTTCTGGTTTAGCAAAGCACTCTTAATCGGAGTTTTTCGGCCGTGAAATAACGCAGCGAAATCTTCAAAAGATATATCAAGCGGTTCGCTGCCCGGTGCTTTGAATTTTTCGATGACACTCAAGCGCCCGAAGCGCCGTGGATCGACGAACCGCAACTCGCGTCCGGAGGCGAGCTTCAGAATGGCGTGAGTGTGTTTTGCTACTTCAGAAGCGGGCGGGCAAACACGCAAGCTCCCCGTCATTCCCAGATGGACAATCCACTGAGTTTCTTTCGCTGAGTTCGAAGCGCCATTTTTCGAGTGTGCAAGGGCAAAGACGATGTGCTTGCCGACTCTTCGCACGCTCGAAATTAATTTCGATTCAAGCGCAGCGGCAATTTCCTGCGCAGAAGATTTTAGGGGTTCGGGCTTTGACCCGAGCCAGACCGATTCGATGACATCACCTGCGACTCGCTGGTTGAGTCCGCGAGCAATGGTTTCGACTTCGGGAAGCTCAGGCATGGAGATTGTAGATTGCAGATTGCAGAGTTTCGATTCAGCCTGTGTTTTCACTCTGCAATCTGAATTCTTCAATTTGCAATCGTCATTTCGTTCCAACCTGCCAGAACAGAAATGAATAGATGTCGGTTAAATCATCGACCTGTTTGGCGATGGGTTTTCCGGCGCCATGACCAGCCTTGGTATCGATGCGCAGAAGGATGGGGCGTTCGCGACTTCGACCGTTGGCCGCTTCGGCCTGCATCAAGGCAGCCATCTTTTTCGCATGCATGGGATCGACGCGAGTATCTGAATCGGCGGTCATAAAAAGGATCGCGGGATACTTCTCACCCTGTTTCACGTGGTGGTACGGCGAGTAAGCGTAAAGCCAATCGAACTGCTTAGGATCATCGGCGGAGCCGTACTCGGGGATCCACAGCTTTGCGATCTGGAAGTTCTGGTAGCGCAGCATATCGAGCAGTGGGACCTGGCAAACGACCGCGCGAAACAGATCAGGCCGTTGCGTCAGCACAGCACCCATCAATAAACCGCCGTTTGATCCGCCGCTGATGGCAAGATGGTCTTTATCAGTGTATCTCTGTGCAATGAGATATTCGGCGCCCGCAATGAAGTCATGGAAGACGTTCTGCTTTTTATCGAGCATTCCCGCACGATGCCATTCCTCGCCAAATTCTGAGCCACCACGTAGATTGGCAACAGCGAAAACACCTCCTCGCTCGAGCCAAAGATACCGGGCACCCTGGAAATTCGGGGTCATGCTGACATTGAAGCCACCATAGCCGGTGAGGAGCGTGGGATTTCTTCCATCGAGCTGCAGGCCTTTTTTGTAGAAGACGAACATGGGCACGCGAGTGCCATCTTTCGAGTTAAACCAAACCTGCTTCACTTCATAGCGCGATGGCTCGATGCCACGGGCCTCGACCTTGCCCCACAGCCATGTGCTGCGATTCGAGAGATTGATCTGGTAGATGGAGCTTGGAATCGTGAAGGACTGGAAAGCGAAGAAAACTTCTTTGCGGTTCCATTTTCCGCCGATTCCGAGGACGCTGCCGATCGCGGGCAGCTCTACGTCACCGAGCGGCTTGCCTTCCGTATCGAAGAGTTTCAGTTGCGATGTAGCGTTCTTCTCATATTGCGCGAGCAGCTGTCCGTTTACTACAACCGTGCCGTCGAGCACCGCGTCAGCTTGCGGGATGATCTCCTTCCAACCTGCGCGTAGCGGAAAGGAAGTTTCAGCCACAAAAGCGCGGTAGCGCGGAGCATCCTCATTCGTCGTGATGAAAATTTTGCCATTGACGATCTCGCCGCCATAGAGAAATTCTTTCCCATCCGTAATGCGAACGGCGGCCGTGCCAGCCTTCAGGTCCTGAAGATAAAGCTCGCTTTTAGCAAATCCCTCTTCGACGGTGATGAGGAGCCAGCGGCCGTCGTTGGATATATTTATACCCGGCCAGTCCTGCGGGTCACGCCCCTCGCCGAAAATCAGCGCATCTTTGGCGGAATCCGAACCGAGCGCGTGATAAAAAACATGGCGGTTGTAATTCTCCTGGCCTGCGGGCACTTCACCCTTCTTCGGATAACGGGTGTAGAAGAACCCGGAATTATCAGGCTTCCATGCCACGCTCGCGGCACGAGTGCGCTCGACGGCATCGGGCAAAAGTTTGCCGCTCTCACTCTCGATGACCCGGAGCGTGCTGAGTTCCGATCCACTGGGAGAGGTGCCATATGCAACGTATTTTCCATCTTCTGACGGTTGCCACCAGTCGAGCGCAATGGTGCCATCCGGCGCAAAAGCGTTCACGTCCACCAGAGCGCGGTCTTTACCCTTGAGCCCTTCGCGGACGTATAGGACAGGCTGGTTCTGCGATCCCTCGCGTTTTGTGTAGAAGTAAAACTTTCCTCCAATATGGGGAGCGGAGATCGCGCCAATCGAAAGCAGTTGCGTCAGCCGAGCGTGTACGTCGGAGCGCCCAGGCAGAGGATCAAGAATGCCGCGGGTGTATGCGAGTTCCTCCGAAACCCATTTCTGCGTTTCCGGGCTTTTCCCATCTTCAAGCCAGCGGTATGGGTCAACAATTTTGTGACCATATAGGACTTCTGAAACCGGCTTCTGCTCGGCGGGTGGAGGGCCGGAAACAGTCTGAGTACCGACGGAGGAGTCGCCGGCAAAAACGGCAACCACAAAGACACAACAGACAAACGCCAGCAGAAGCAAACGAAATCCTCCTGACATAGGTACCTCTTTAAAACGAACCCACAGGGTAGCAAAAAGCAAGCAGCGGTGCAGAAAGATCAGAGGCAGCCTTCACGAACTTTCGATTGACGGAAGGCATGCTATGCTCCGGCGGAATTGAGCCGGAGGTTGCGTCAATGCCGTACAGCTCAAAGCGAAGTACGAATGGAGCATGGGTTCCGAGCATTTTGTCTCCTCGATGAACGCGCTTCCGCAAGCGAGGAGTGCGGGGCCGGATGACCTTTCGGCGATGGAGTTTGATGGTAGACCGGCGATGCCGGAATACGTCCGGTAAAAGGAAATGCAGAAGTCAGAAGGAAGAATGCAGCATTACAACTTTCGGCAGGACTACCTTCTGCTTCTGCATGCGAAATATTTTTGCGTTACGTTTTACTTAGCTCCCTGCTCCTTCGCCAGTTTGACCTTCGCTGATTCCAGTTTCTTGGCTACGCGTGCCTGCTCTTCCTGATCAACTTCTGGACCGATCGTCTTATTCCATTCTTCGAGCGCGCGTTGCCAGTGGGTAGCGGCGAGTTTCAGGCGACCCGTCTTTTGATAAAGATCACCCAGGTGCTCTTGAACCGTGGGATCGGCGCCCATGTGCTGTGAAGCTTTGGTCAGATTGTCTTCTGCAAGGTCATATTTACCAAGCTTGTAATATGCCCAGCCGAGCGAATCGAGATAAGCGCCGTTAGCCGGTTCCTGGTCGACAGCTTTCTTGATCATGGCCAACGCGTCATCCACTTTCATGTTGTGGTCGGCGAGCATGTAGCCGAGATAATTCAAGACGGCCGCATTGTCGGGACTCTGGACGAGAATTTTGCGGAATGCAACTTCAGCGTCGTCGTACTTCTTCTGCCGCTCCAGATTCGCCGCGTGGAGGAACGCAATATTTTCCTTGTCCTCCTGCTTGGTAGCGAGCGCCTCGGCTTTGTTGAGCGCGGCGTCAGAATCGGACCAGCGTTTCAGGCGGCTGTACATGTTCGCCAAAGCCACGTAAGTTTCCCGATCATCGTCTGGCTTTCCGTCGAGCATGGATTTGACCATCTGCAAGCCTTGCTCGGGCTGACCCATATCTGCGATCTGGCTTGCGTAAACCATCTTCAACCGACGGCTGTTCGGCAATTTCTGCGTGGCTTCACGGGCGACGTCTGTGGCTTTGGGCCACTCCTTATTCTCACGATACGTGTCGATGATCGCGCCGTAGCCGCGTTCGGCGTTGTCGTTGCCGAGGGCGAGCATCTGCTGAAAGGTTTCGATCGCGGCCTGCTCATTGTTGTTATCGGCGTAGGCCGAGCCGAGTCGCTCGAGGAAAATTCCACGGTTCTCTTGTTCCTCCTGAGAATATTTCCCGTCCGGTTTTTCGGTCTTTTTCAGCAGGTCTTGAAGGGTTGAAATGGCGTCATCGTAACGGCCCTGAATCTGATAAATCGTGGCGAGATCGTAGGAGATCTGCTCGGAATCCTGGACCATCGACTGCGCTTTTTTCAAGTTTTGGAGCGCAAGGTCGAGCTTGCCTTGACGGCGATAAATCTCGCCCATGCTGATGTAGGTGCGCGCATCTTCGGGATTCGCGTCAGCGATAATCTTGTACTGCTGGAGTGCCTTGTCAGTCTGACCATCCTTTTCGTAGCTGTCGGCCAGTCCACGGATTGCATCAAGGTTGTCGCGGTCCATTTCGATCGCGTGCTGGTAAGCATCGATCGCTTTTTTGTAGTCCTTCTGCTGGCTATAAGTGTCCCCAAGTGCGGCGTAGAGTTTTGCGGAGCGGCTTGCTTCGGGAACGGAAGCCAGCGTCTCAGCTGCTTTGGCAGTATTGCCCTCCTCGTTGTAGAGCACCGCAAGAGAGGTGACTGCTTCTTCCGAATCCGGTGCCAGCTTTATCCCGGTTTTATATTCGTCCTCGGCCTTTTTCATCTGGTTATCGGCGTGGTAAAGGCGGCCAAGCATGATGTGATCGTCTGCACTAGAGGGATCAAGTTTCACTATGTCCTGGTACTGCTCGATCGCCTTATTCAGGACGTCTTCCGAACCGCTGCTGCCCTGCATGTCGCCGAGAGACCGCAAATAAATGTGACCGAGCAGCCGGTGCGCTTCCAAATTATTCGGATCACGCTGCAGGATCTCCTGCGCCTCAGAAACCGCGTCACGAATGCGCCCGCTACGGGCGTAGAGTTCAGCGAGGCCTGAGGTCAGGTACTGCGATGAGGGGTCTGCCTCGATGGCGAGCCGGTACTCCTGAATGGCTTTGGTCAGCAGGTCGCTGCGCCCATAAACGGCCATTTCCTCTTCGTACATGTGCGCCATGGTGAAGTGATAGTAAGCCGCAGACTTGTCGGCCGTGTGCGGAGTTTGGTCAGCTTTAGCCGAAGTCGCGGACCCTTCAGCTGATTTGCTCCCGGCCTGCGAAGCTTCCGGATTCTGATTTTGCGGCGAAGAGGTTTGCTGGCCAAAACTAAGGCAAGCGCTTAAAAGAAGTGCGACAAAAAGATGTCTCATGAGTACCTTGTGGACTCCCAAAACCTTAGCGGATTGGATGCTGAACCGCCTGGGGTGGGTGCTTCTCGGTATTCTACCTTGCCGGGGGAAGGTGAAATGTAAACGAGAGTAATGCAAAAGAGGTGCGCAGATTTTATAAGTGCGGGCCGACGTTCATCAAAATGAGAAGCTATGGCCCGGCATGTCTGAGACTACTTCCACCCTGAGAACTTCCAGCTGCATTGACCTGCGATCTGCTGAAGGTATTTCGGCCAGGGCATTAGGCAAATCTCGCCTTTCACTGGTGATGCTCGCGAAATCTTTTGAGCGAAAGGGACGATCAGTACTGTTCGTCTGAATTGGTATGTGCCTGGAACATAGCTGGGCAACCAACGAGGATCGTTTAAAAAAGCGAATTTTCCCGCCGGAGCTCCCTCGCAGGTGATCCAACCTCGGAATGTGAACCCGCGGCTGCTGCGTTCGCGCTCCAGATACTTCACCGTTTCGTCTGCATCCATTGCTGGCTTTTCGGCGCAGTTTGTAGGGAGGGGGACTTCCACGCTTTCGTGGGAACGCAATAAGATGGACACACAAGCCGAGTCAGGCACGAATTGCGACGGAACAACTACTACCCATACCAAGGCGCAAGTGGTGAGTGCAATGGCGAGAAGCTTTTTCATCTATTTGCTCACTTTCTGGTTATTTCTGCTTAAGTGCGCATTCGCGTTGGTGACTTTAGTTCCGGCACCTTGGCTGAAGTTTTTATACAACTCACGCAAAATTGCCGCTCAAACTGTAACCGAAACCTGGCGAAAGCGATAAAATATACTAAGAAATCAACAACTTACGCTTATCGCAGTTTGGCATCGCAGTTGATATACGTCAGAGTAGGCGTCAGCATCTTAGGATTTAGCGTTTTCGAACGCCAGATTGAAATTCCCAGAAATGCTGAGGCTTTCTGGGAGGCAGACGACGCCGAGTTTCCTGGCTAGCGTTGCGTCAGCGCTGGCCGGCACACACCCAGTCGGGCAACAGTGTCCGACTCACGTGGCGGGTGCTCCCGTTTTCCAGGACGCAACAATTCGCGATCACGCCCGCGAATGGCGTGCGGCACGGAGAAGCCTGGACGTCAGTCCAGAGCAACTCCCCCAGTAAGCACCAGGAGGATGTTCGAAATGAGAAATCGCGCAGTGGTAGCGTTGTTCGTCGCATTCTTACTCTCACTGCCGGCGCTGGCACAGCAGTCAAGCTCGACTCCGAGCGACCAGTCGCAGGCGTCACAATCCAACATGGGCGCGCAGTCAGCACCGGCAGGCGAAAGCGCAACCGGTAAAGCGCCATTACAGTATGAGAGCCGCCAGGGCTTCTGGGGCAAGATCAATCCCTTCGCCCGCAAGAAGTATGTTCAGCGGCAGACGCAGCCGATTCGCGACCGCGTAAACGAGCTCGATGAACTCACGGCTTCGAATTCGAAGATGATCAAGGACACTGATGCGCGCGCGCAGCAAGGCATCCAGATGGCCTCGAACAAGGCCAACGAAGCGGACCAGCACGCAGTCGATGCCGGCAACAAGGCGACCCAGGCGCAGAACACCGCGACCCAAGCCAACACCCGCCTGACCACGGTCGAGACCGTCGTCAGCAACATCGACCAGTACAAGTCGACAAACCAGACCGAAATCCGCTTCCGTCCGGGTCAGACCGTTTTGAGCCAACAGGCGAAGCAGGCGCTCGATCAGATGGCCGAGCCGGTGAAGAGCCAGCGCGGATACATCATTGAAGTGCAGGGCTTCTCTTCAGGCCACGGACAGGCCGCGATCGCGACTTCGCGCAAGATGGCCGATGCTGTGGTTCGTTACCTGGTCGAGAACCACGAGATTCCGGTCTACCGGATCTACGTTCTCGGCATGGGCAATGCCCCGACGCAAACTGCTCAAAACGGCGAGAAGCCGAAGCGCATGAGCGGCGGCCGCGTTGAAATCAGCTTGCTGAAGAACGACCTCGAGCAGCTCGCGACGAACGGCACCACCGGAACCTCGCAGCAGTAAGCACTTCTTGTCAGATAAAAAGAGCCTCCCGCAAGGGAGGCTTTTTTGTGTAGTGCAAAATTCAAGCGGATGTGGGCGCCCGCCTTCGTATGACCTACTTGCCTGGTTACGCCGCGCTGGTCGCGTAGCGCTGAGGCTCACTATCGAATGTGTCTTTGCACTCCTCCGAGCAGAAGTGATATTCCCTGTTCCCGTACTCCGAATGAAAGTTGGTTTTCGATTCATCGACGTCCATCTTGCAGACAGGATCCTTTGTCATGGAGCATCCTCCTCGTTTGCTTACTTCGGTAGGATGCCTCTAGCGAAATTGAGGTGTATAGCGGCAGCTTCAACGTTTCGTGGCCAGGGATGCGGTTGTGCGCACCTCGAGTTCTGCTTGCGCTAAACCATCACCCGTCGCAACCACGTGAATTCTCCCTGGTGCTGTACCCGCGCGCAGGATCAGCAGCGCGAGACCGTTGAACGCATGGCGATAGTCAGCATGAAAGGGCTCTGTGGTCGCCGCATTGCCGTTATCCACGCCGGCAATGTCGCCCGTTCCGGTCACCTTGAAGTGCACAAGATTGTCAGCCAGTGGACAAATGTTGCCGTTCTTGTCTTCAATGCGCACGGTTACATAGGAAAGATCGTCCCCGTCGGCTTGGATCGTGCTGCGATCCGCAATTAGCTTTATTTTCGCCGGAGCACCCGCGGTCCGAACCGCCTGGACTGTCACCTGCTTGCCCCCTGAATAGCCCACGGCCTTCAGCGTTCCCGGCGCATAGGGCACTTCCCAATGCAGGCGATACTTCGTCTGAAACTTGCCGTCTTCGCTGATTTTTTTGTTCACCGGAATTTCGATCAGGTCGGAGAAGCGCTTCTTCCGGCCCAGAGATTTTCCGTTCAGGAACAACTCGACTTCGTCCGCATTGGTATAGATGAATACCGGTATGTTCTTGCCTTCCTGCCCTTCCCAATTCCAGCGCTGGGGAACGATGTGGACCATAGGCTTCGTGGTCCATTCGCTCTGATAAAGGTAGTAGCGATCTTTTGGGAATCCAGCGAGATCAACAAAACCGAAGTACGAACTGCGCGCCGGCCAATCGCCTTCGTGACTGCTGCGCCACTCCCAGTACGGAGTTGGCTCGCCGAGGTAATCGAATCCGGTCCAAACAAATTCGCCCGGCACCATAGGAAGCTTGTCCTGATACGTGAACTCCACATCCGGGCAGTACGCCCAGACTGGTGCGACTGTGTCATAGCTGTTCACCTGGTGCGAAGGTAGCTTTTCGTAAGCCAGCAGCGGCCAATGATACTCGCCGCGCGAACTCACGCACGATTCAGTTTCTGACCCATAGACCACCCAGTCCGGATGATCTTTTCTGACTTGCTCGTAGTGCGCGGGCGCGTAATTCAAGCCTTTGATGTCGACTTGATCGGCGAAGTGGTTGCGTATGGCGGCTTCCCACTGATTCATGGCGCTGGTGGTAGGCCGCGTGGGATCTTCGTCATGAAAGTAATCGGTCAACTGTTTGGCAATCTTCCATCCGTCCGGGGAGTTCTGCTCGGGTATTTCGTTTCCGATGCTCCAGATAATCACGCTCGGATGATTCCGGTCGTGCCGTGCCATGTCGCGCAGGTCGCGCTCCGACCATTCGTCAAAATATTTGCTGTAGCCGTTAGGAACTTTGGGGATGCGCCACATGTCGAAGGCTTCGTCCATGACAACAATTCCCATCCGATCGGTGAGTTCGAGCAGTTCAGGGGCAGGAGGATTGTGGCTGGTTCGAATCGCGTTCACTCCCGCGCCTTTTAGAATTTCGATTTCACGCTCGATGGCCCGGCGATTGACCGCCGCTCCTAACGCGCCGAGGTCGTGATGCAGGCATACGCCACGCAGTTTGCGCGCTTTTCCATTCAGCAGAAATCCATGGTCGTGATCGAAGGCAATAGTCCGGACTCCGAACGGAGTTGTGTACTTATCGATCACGCGATCACCGTCAAGTACCTCAGTGACTAGCATGTAGAGATATGGATCGTCCATGTCCCAGCGGTGGGGATTTTGGACAGTCAAGCTCTGAGGAATAGTGCGCGTCGCTTCCGATGAAATTCCTGTCTTATCGCTGCTGGTTTTGGCGACGACTTTTCCTGAGTGATCAATGACGGATTGCCGAACTACAATCTGCGCTTCCTCTTCGGTCTGGTTACGAACATCGGTCTTCACGGAAACCATTGCCTTCGCATCCGAAACGTCGGGCGTGGTGACGTACGTGCCCCACTCAGCAACGTGCACCGGCGCAGTAATGTCGAGCCACACATTGCGATAAATTCCTGCGCCGGGATACCAACGCGACGAATTTGGCTCGGGCTGCAAGCGAACAGCGAGCACGTTCGGCTCAGAGCCGTAGCGGAGGTGCGGAGTCAGATTGAAGTAGAAGCTCGAATATCCATACGGCCGCCCGCCGAGTTCTTCGCCATTTAGCCAAACAGTCGAGTTCGACATTGCGCCGTCGAACATGATGGTGAATACGCGACCTTTAGCACTCTCAGGCAGAAGAAACGATTTGCGGTACCAGCCAGTGCCGGAAACGGGCAAGCCTCCGGTAGATGGGTTGTTCTTTTCGTCGAACGGGCCTTCGATGGCCCAGTCGTGCGGTAAACGAAGCAGCGTCCAATGCGAATCGTCGAAATCGGAATTTTCCGCGCTCGCAGCGTCACCCTTGTGGAAACGCCAATTACCGTCGAAGTTGATGCGGCGTTCACCGGAAATCTGGATTGCGGCGACTTGCTGGGCAACAACGGCAATGGGATTCAGCGTGAGAACAGCAGTGATTAGCAGATATACGTATTGACGCATGGTTTGTTGACTCATGTGTCTCCTGGTTCGAAGTCGTGAGGCGGCTGTCGTTTAGCTGGAAGTCACCTCAGTGGCTAAAGCCCGACCTTTTTTTGCGGTAATCGGCACGGCTAAAGCCGTGCCCTTCCCGGATGTGCTACGTTCCCGCGGCTTCTTTGGCCGGAATCCAGTACACCTCTTCTTTCAGGTGTTCTTTAGTGAAGCCGATCCGCTTCAGAATGCTCTTGCCGTTTTCGATCATGTCTGGATGCCCGCACAGATACGCGACGGAATTTGTCCCGTCGAGTTCCCACTTATCGGAATACTTCCGCATGACATCATCGACGCGACCCATTTCTCCGATCCATTTTTCGTCTTCCCATGGGCGGCTCACCGAGGGCACGTATTTCAGCCATGGCACTTCGGCTGCGATTTTGCAAAGCTCCTCACAATATCCGAACTCCCATGACCGGCTGGCCCCATTTAGAGCGAACAGTTTGTGCTCACCTTTGAACGTGCCTTCCTTCCATGCTCGGTGCAAAGTGCGCGCGTAACTAACAAATGGAGCGATACCGGTAACGGTGCTTACCAGAAAGTGATTGGTGCGGCCGCTCTTCTGATCGAGGGTAAACAAGCCCTTTGCCGACTTTCGCATCAGCATCTGGTCCCCGACCTTCAATTCATAAAGCTTGGGAGTCAGTTCGCCCTGGGGCACGAGCTCGAAAAAAAATTCGATCTCCTTTTCAAGCGGGGAGGAAACAATCGAATACGCCCGCTCAATTCGCTTCTCGGGAGTTTGGACACCAAGCGTCGCATACTGGCCAGGTTTAAAAGTGAAAGCTCCACCGGGATCAACGCGAATCATCCATAGGTCGGAAGCGAAATCTTTTCTTTCGATTATCTCCGCGCGGTAAAACTTGTCATCGGGAAGAGGAATGTCCATTCAGGACCTCGCTGAGTGAAGCCACACAGTTTACAGGAATTCCCGCACCGGTTGAGATCGCAGGGTATGGTTATGGCGCGGTTGCATTCGCAACCGAACTTCCTTGCGAACTTCTTAACTGCTGCAGAGCTTGTTGCATTTCGGCCCAGCGCTTTTTGTTTCGTCTATCGTGGTAGGCCGCATGTGGGTCGGAGTAGTAGGAAAGCATGTTATTTCGTATTTCCGGTGTCATATTGGTGAAATTGTGACGCGCCAAATCGAGCAGTAGCCGAGAGTACGTGTCATCGGCAAGAGGATACTCGGCCGCGCGAGTCTCGCGTCCGGTATCACAATCGGTATCAACAAATTTCAGTTGTGCGCCGCGCGCCTGTTCCAGCAATGACTTGTAATCATCCATGGTCTTATTTACGCTCTTGATGTACATGTCTTCTGTCTGCGTAGTCGGAATTTTAAAATCCAGCGCGCTCGCCGGACCGACCTTTGGGAAGATCCGCAGGATGAAAGCCAGCACGCGCGAACCAAAGCCAGGGCGGCGATATCCCTTGCCCCACTCCTTCTCGTAACTGGTTCGAGAAAGCTCGTACAAGAATTGCTTTTGGGCACGATTCTGGCGCTCGGGAACCAGATCGGCATTTTTGTTCAGGAGCGCAACGCGCGTCATTGCAGGAACGATCGTACTTACGGCCCGTCGAAATGTTCCAATCGCCAAATCCTCATTGCCGCCCAGAACATCTGAAAGTTGCATGTCGTAGGTTTCTTTGAACGCTCGCTCAAGCAGCGGCTTGGCTATTTCGAATCCGATAAAGTCGTGGAACCGGTCGGACGTGTAGCGGTTCTTTGCGACTTGCACCATGTCAAATCCGAATTCAGTGCGGATGTGGCTTTTGTGATCGTCGGCATAGGTGACTTTGCTTCCATATTTCGCGCGCAGCTTCGGAAATTCAATCGCGACCACCTGATTGATCGTCGGATGGCCCATGTTGTCGGATGAATAGTGCGCCAGCGCCCCGAGCGCAAAAGCGTATTCGTTAATGTCGGAGGAGTCCTCAATCAGCGCAGCGACAAAATCTCCGGTGCGGACGTAATGCACGAGGTCGCTGAAGTATTTTTTGCCGAATGGGTAGTAACCCATGTCCTGCACCACGCTTCCGCCGTATGCAAAAGCATGAGCATGCTTCAGATCATCGGGTGAAGCCTGTGGGAAACGCGCGAGCAGCAGGGGGCGAATTTGGTCCTCCCATGCCAGATCGATGATCTGCTCATGCGTGAGAACAGAATAAGAATGGCTGGGCAGAGAGCACCCAGCAACACAGGCAAGCAAGGTTATCAGCCGGAGAGCTCTCATCTGTTCTTTAGATGCAGCTCTGGCCAGCTATTTGCCTACGACTAGCAGCTCAAAGGTACCCGGCACGATCGATGGACGGGGATGTGGGTTTTGTGCAGTGGCAGCGGGTGGGGGGCCAAACTGCGCTGTGACAAGGTAGAGATTGTGCGTTTTGCGATCGAGCGCCATAGTGCGAGCACCGCGGGCAGTTTTGACATTTTCGGTAACGCTGAATTTCGCGGCAGACTGTTCCTTCACAACCGTGAGTACCCCCTCGCCGCATGATGCGAATGCAAGCTTCGTCTCGGGATCATAGCGATCGGCGTCTACTCCCTCGCCGATTGGCACTGTGGCGATCACCTTGCCGGTATCGGCATTTACGACTGCCATCATCTTGTTGTCGCAACCGGAAAACAAGCGGCGGTTCTTTATATCGATTGCCAAGCCGCTAGGGGATTCACATGGCGCAAGCGACCAGCGTGATTTGATTTTCAATTCCTTCGGATCGAGAGCAACCAATTCGCTCTTGTCTTCGATATTTACAAAAAGCTCGCCTTTTTCGTCGCTGACTCCAAATTCCGGCTTGCCGTCCAGCGGAATTTTGCCGACGATTTTTCCGCTCGCGGCATCAATTGCCGTTGAATCGTGGCTGCGTCCGTTGAACGTGAAAACTCTTTTCGTAGCAGGATCGTAAAGAATGGCGTCCGGATTTTCGCCGACGTTCTGAACCTTGCTGATGGGCTGTAGGGTCTGCAAATCGAAAATCGTTACTGTGCCTTCGCGCCCGTTGCTGGTGAAGCCGCGTCCGAACTCAGGCGCCAGGGCGATGCCATGAACACCGGGAGTGTCGGGAATGTCTCCGACCTGCTTACCTGAATCCGCGTCCATCACAAGGACGTGCGTTGCATGCGAAATGAACAGATGTCGCGAATCGGGGTCCATTTTCAGGTAGTCCCACCCGCCTTCGCCACTAAGTTTGTAAGTCTTTATGACGTGAAGCCCAGGGTTTGCTGCAGAAAGGCGTGGGCCGAATAGGCCGACCACAAACACAAAACCCAGAAGGACATTTCTCATGGCGCACCGCTTTCGTGAGCTGAAACTGCACGCTTGAATTCTACTCTTAAGAACAGAATGCGGGAATATGCGAAGGTTTAAGAGAATAAACGGGCAGAATAAATCTGCCCGAGAGAGATATTGAATTAGGACGAAGTGGCGCGAACAGACTTAGTGACGGTCGTTATCGTGATCGTGATCCCAATCGTAGTTGCGGTCCCAGTCGCGATCGGTGCGCCACTGGTGCGTGTTGGGATCGTACCAGCCGTGCGCCTCGGTATAGCAGCGGTCCCATTCGGATTGCATTCTCGCCTTGGCGTTGTCCGCCTGAGGGCTGTGTCTACCATGCTCATGCACTTCGTGCCGATAGCGGTCCTGCGCCTTTTCTACCCGGTGCTGACAGCGTGAGCGGGCATCATCGGCGTGCGCCTTTGGCGTTGTGGCAACTGTCAGTACCGCGCCCATAGCCAATGCCGCCAGCGTCGTTCCAAATTTCAAATGGTTCATCCCTTTGTACCCTCCTGTGTCGAAATTCGGCGGTTGAGATAGGCTGACGGGGCAGTGGGTTGCTCTTAAGGTGTGCTCGACAACCCTGTAGAAAGTCTCAGCATTTAAAATCTCCTTGTGGAGACAGTCACTTCCAAAGAAAACGTTTCACAGCTACAGTTTCATCCCCGGCGGTTTTTGTCCGGCGGACACGTTCAGACGCTCGCAAGTTTTTTCCTTCCGAGACGGTTCTCGTTGCCAAAACCTGAACAGCGCCTGATCGAAGTAGAATCCGGCATCCGCGTTCTTTGCCATTGCTATTGGCAACCGGCGCGTAGTTCTGCACTTACAGTGATTGCAGTGCATGGTCTTGAAGGATCAACCGAATCGAAATACATGCTGGGCATCGCCGATAAGGGACTTTCTGCGGGCATGAACGTTGTCTTGATGAACCAGCGCACGTGCGGCGGGACAGACCATCTGGCTCCTACGCTTTATCACTCGGGCCGCTCCGGTGATGTCATGGCAGTGGCAGCGCACTTGATTGAAAGCGACGGTGTCTCTCGAGTGGCACTCTGTGGATTCTCGATGGGCGGGAATCTGGTTTTAAAAACTGCAGGCGAATGGGGAAGCGACGGCCCTCGGCAGTTTCGCGCAGTGGCGGCGGTTTGCCCGGCAATGGATCTGGCGGCGTCAGCTGATGCGCTACATCAGCCGGGCAATCGCCTGTATGAGCAGTACTTTTTATGGAAGCTGAAAACGCGTTTGCGAAAAAAGGTACGGAGTTTCCCTGGGAAATACGAGCTATCGCGCGCGAATGGCGTGAGGAGCTTGCGTGAGTTCGATGATCGGATCACGGCGTTTTACTGCGGGTTTGACGGAGCTGCAGATTACTACGCACGGGCTGCCGCTTCGAATGTCATTGACCACATTGCTGTACCCGCCTACATCCTTTACGCGCGCAACGATCCCTTCATTCGCATCTTGTCCGAAACGCGGAGGAAAATTGCTGCCAACTCCAGTATTTCGTTTGTCGAAACAGAAGATGGCGGGCATTGCTCGTTCATCGGCACACGCGAGCAAGGCGACGGCCATTTCGCGGAGAGAACTGTGATCGATTTCTTCGCGAATGTTTCGTAGAACTGGGACGCGCACAATTGCGTATCTCTCTTGGGCCAATAGTCACTTGTGAGCGCACTATTAAACTCGCGCAAAAAGGCGCAATACCGCATTCCTGTAAAATCAGCGGCAATGACGCGCGCTTGGCGCTTTTTGATAGCGATCGCTATAGCAGGGCTGCTGCTTGCTATCAGCTCAGCCGCCGAGCCGATTTCCCAGCTTCACCCGTCAAACTACGTTAACGACTTTGCGCATGTGCTTCAGCCGGATACTGAAGCGCAGTTAAACGACCTGTGCCAGCAAATCGACCAAAAGGCAAAAGCTCAGATCGCCGTCGTAACCATTAACTCACTCGATGGCCAGGATATTGAAAGCTATGCCGTCGATCTCTTTAAGAAGTGGGGGATCGGGAACAAGTCTACGAATCGCGGCGTGCTGATTCTCATCGCGGTCAAAGATCATCGTTATCGCACCGAAGTCGGTTACGGACTGGAGCCGATTCTTCCCGACGGCAAAGTCGGCGGCATTTGGCGCGAATCGGTGCCGCTGCTCAAGCAGGGCGACTACAACGAAGCAATCGGGCAGACGACAGAGAAAGTCGCGTCGGTCATTGCGCACGATGCGGGAGTGGAAGTTACAGGTGCAAGCGAAACTCCGCGTGAATCCACCCCACCCAGATCGATCCCAATTGGTGGCATATTTTTCCTGATCATCATTGCAATCATTGTGCTCGCCACGCCGCTGCGGAAGGTTTTGTTCTGGTGGTTGCTCTTGGGCGGCGGCCCGCGTTGGGGTGGGGGTTATCGCGGTGGTTGGGGCGGAGGTGGTTTCGGGGGATTTGGTGGTGGAGGTGGTGGCGGAGGATTCGGCGGTTTTGGCGGCGGTATGTCTGGCGGCGGTGGCGCGAGCGGAGGCTGGTAAGGAGAGAATTATGGCTTTCGGTTCTCAGAAATACGAGGAGTTGCTAAACGAATTTGTGTCGAAGCTGCGATCGGCAGCCGGGGATAATTTAGTCAGCGTGGTTCTTTATGGCTCAGCGGCAGACGGGGAGTTCCATGCCGACTATTCCGATTTGAATCTGCTTTGCGTTGTGCGTGATACATCGTTTGCAGCTTTGAACAAAATTGCCACTGCCGTTGATTGGTGGCGCAAGAAGAAACGTCGGCCACCCTTGGTCATGACAGCAAAGGAGTTGCAGGACACCGCGGACGTGTTTTCAATCGAATTCACCGACATCAAGAACCGATATCGTGTGCTTTACGGCGAAGATCCATTTCAGAATTTCACAGTACCAATGCATCTGCACCGGCAACAACTCGAATATGAGCTGCGAGAGAAGCTATTTCTCCTCCGGCAACATGTGCTCCTGGCCCAATCGAGCCAGAAAGCTTTGTGGGAAGTCATGTTGAATTCGCTATCATCGTTTACAACCTTGTTCCGCCACGTGTTGATCGAACTTGGCGAGCAGGGCCGGAAGCATTCGCGCGAGGCGACCGAGGAGTTGGCCGCGCGGCTGAACTTCGACCCCTCAGCATTCGTACAATTAATGGACATTCGCGCAGGGAAATCTGACCGCAAGCAGCTTTCAGCCGCGGCCGTTGCCGCGAAATATCTCTCGGTGATCGAAACGGTAGCGGCCGCAGTGGATACAATGCAGAGTTCCACTGCGGGGATGAACTAACGTAGGGGCGAACTAAGTTGGGGCAGTTTTTGACTAGAACGGGAAGCAGTTGCGCAAAGGAGAGGCTATGAGCAAATTTGCCATCGTGTCTATTACGATTCTGGTTTTGATTTTGCTTTGTGCCGGCAAATACATCAGCGTAAAGAACACGCTGGTCGCGAAGAACGAAGCGGTCAAGACTTCGTGGTCGCAGGTAGATATCGTTCTGCAGCGCCGTGCCGACCTGATTCCCAATCTTGTCGAAACCGTGAAAGGCTATGCCAAGCAGGAGCAAACTGTATTTGGCGACATCGCCAGGGCGCGAAGCCAACTGCTCAACGCGGGAACACCTGAACAGAAAATTTCCGCAAACACGCAATTGGATGGCGCGCTCGGAAGACTGCTGCTGATCGTTGAAAATTATCCGGAACTGAAATCCAACGAGAATTTTCTACGGCTTCAGGACGAACTCGCCGGCACAGAAAACCGCATCGCGGTAGAGCGCCAGCGTTATAACGACACCTTGAAGGATTACAACGTCTACGTGCAGCAGTTCCCCAATAGCATTTTTGCTTCGAGTCTTGGATTCAAACCGAACACCGCTTATTTTGCGGCGAGTGAGGGGTCGCGCGAGGTTCCGAAGGTGAATTTCTCGACACCGACTGCGCAACCAGCTCCGGCACATTGAAAGGGGCTGGGTTGGAGGATTTGTTATTTTTTATCTGACGCGAGTTGCTTGGCGATCTCGGCGAGCAGCCGGGGCTTGAGTTCAGCGAGGACGTTATCCACAATGCTGGAGAGCGGGTCGCCACCGGCAGGTTTAGTGGCCTTGTCGCCTTGGGCTGCTTGCGACGGCGAATTGGTTTCATCCTCTCCAGGCAACTCATTGCGGACCGAAGCGTTCTTTTCGGCCATAGAAGCAACAGATTGGGCGATGGCTTCAGCGACTTGCTGACCAACAACTGTTTCGCGAACGCGCTCCCAATTGTCCAAACTTGCTGCCGTTTCTGCAGGGGCCGGAGTTTCCGACGTGGCGCTTCCAGATACGGCTTGGGAAGAAGAACCTGAAGCAGATGCCGTAGCTGCAAATGCGGCTCCGGAAATTTCGTCATCAATCTGCGGTTGGTTGGCGGTCTGATCGTCCTCGGCGCGCTCCTGAGACTCTGCCGCAATCGATTCTTTCTTCTCCTGCTCAGGAATCGCCTCCGAGGTCGTCTGTGCCTGTCGCATCTCTTCATCGAGTGATCGCACAGCTTCTTCAGCTGATAGCGCGACGTTCTCTGCGACCCAGCGCGGCCCAGATTCGGTTTTCTCGGCTGCGATTTCTGCTTCAGTGGCCGGAGGCTCGGCTGCAGCTTCAATCTTTGAACCCGATAACGAATCACTGACAGCTTCCGCAGCGGGGGCCGGTTCAGGTCTTTCGTTTTCAGAAGATACGCTCGCCTCTTCGACCTTTGTTGGTTCGGTAACCGGGTCCTTTTCGATCGGAAATTCTGGCGCGGTATTCTGGGGTGACGCAGGCCACGCACTGGGCGCTGGAATAGGCCCGGAAGCAAAAGTGACCGCGTCTTCGGCTTGGTTCTCGCCGGTGTCGCTGGCGGCCATCCGCGCCTGCCGCTCGATGCCGGTAAGTGAAGCATTCGTCGCCGCCGGTTGCGCCGCAGTTTCAGAAGGCCTAGCGTGACGCCTTTTCACTTCCTCGAGGTAAGAAATCCGATCATTCCGCAATTCGTCGCCTTCATCGGCCACAATCTCTTCGCCTTTCAAACGCCGTGACTTCTTCGACTCTGATTTTGACCGGCCGCGTACGCCTTCGGATTGCGGCACAATGCGATCTTCAAGTCGCGTCAAGGCTGCAAGCAGTTCACTTGCGTCGAAGGGCTTAATGATGTGCCCATCGGCACGTACACGTTTGGCTTCGTCGGTTTTGAATGGCTCCATTTTGCCGACGGTGAGCAGGACTGGAATCCGGTTGGTCGCGTCGGATTCTTTCAGGCGCTGGCAGACTTCAAGCCCGCCGTAACCCGGCATGTACACGTCAAGCACGATCAGATCGGGCTGGTTCTCGTGGATTTTCTTCAGCGCAGCCGAGCCGTTGTTGACGGTAATAACTTCGTAACCAGCATCCGTGAGGATGCGGCGCCCCATGTTCTGAGCGGTAACGCTGTCATCGGCAAGCAGTACTGTGCGCGCCAAGCAATGTCCTTATCCGGAAGAGATACCACCGAAGGTAACTTGGAACAGGCGTTACGTCAATAAAACCAAAGGTTTAACGTGGTTACGTGTGGACAATGCGTTCAATGCACCTTCACGTCAGACCCGGGTCAATTGCCGGGTATCACTTTATGCAACAGGCCCTTCTTTTTCTTATGCTTGCTGGAGGCAAGGTCCTGATCTGTGGCAAGTTGCTGGCCACTCGCGTCGGACGCATTTTGCGGGTTTGCTGCTGGAGAGTCATTGCCCGGCTGAATTTGGTTGACCTGCGCCGGAGGAGGAGCCGGCTGATCAGACGAGACGTTCGGCTTCAATTCATTTGGATCAGGAGCGGTCGCTGCCTGAGCGGCTGGATCGGACGCTGCGGCATTCGGTTTGAGCTCGTTAGGATCAGCTTGCTCCTGGGCTGCGGTTGCACTTCCGTCGGCGTTAGCAACACTCGAACCTGAAGAAGTTGAGTCCGAGCGCGGCGCCGCTTCGTTCGCACCAGGATTGGGATTTACGGGCTGAACAGTAAGCGAGTCGTTGCCTTTGCTGCCCGGACCTAATGCGACTTTTCCGGCCGCTTGCACAATCGCCCGGGCATCCATTGGTGTGGGATCGGTTAATGTTGGATCGCCGATCTTTGTCGCCGGAGAAACATCGGGGTGCCGCTCAAACGCGCTCATCATTTTGCTAAGCAGCGTCTGCTCGCCACGCCCGGCTTCTTCAGCTTTGTTGAGGGCAAGAGCTGCTTTGGTGGGCCGCGGAATCGGCTGGTGCAAAGCCGCCAAACGAGCACGAGCATCGTCGGCGCGGTTCATCGCCGGATAACGCGTAATGATTTTCGAATATGCGGCTGCGGCTTTTTCAGCAAAATCATTACTCATGCGCTCGCGTGCAAGCTCATCTCTTTTAAGTTGCGCCTCGTTGAATTTGTGAAGTTTTTCCATCTGCTCGCGCTCAGTGCCGTCCATTTTCTTGAGCAACGCAATTTCGCCCTCGTACGCCTGTCCCAATAAATACAGGGTTTCGTCGGCTTTGCTGTACAGGGGATAACGATCGACAAGGGATTGCAGGCGGGCAATTGCAGCGGGATAGGATTCCTTCAGATAGTAGAAACGTCCGACGCCGTATTCGCGCTCGGCAATCACTTCTTGCACTTGTAGGAGCTTCTTTCTCGCCTCGGCTACCATCTGCTGGTTGTCGGGGTACTGCAGTATCACCTTGCGATACTCCTGCTCGGCGCGCACAGCGTGAGTGAAATCGCGATCAGGCTTCTCCATCTGTTGGTACTGAATGTTCGCGATCTTGAACTGAGCTTCGGCAGCCTCGGGCATGTTCGGGAAGAATGTAATGAAATCTTCGTATTCCTGCTCCGCCTGCGCCAGTGCTGCCGTGCCGCCCTCGGCGTACCACGAGTCGGCGAGAGACAACTTTGCTCGGGCTATGAATTCCGAATCTGGGTATGTGTTGATCAGGGTTTGCATGTCGAGGCGCGCGATGTCGAAGTGATTGTGCTTCATCGCGTCCATGCCGCGGTCGAAGAGGACCTTGTCCGGCTGCTTTGAGTCCACCTTGGCCAGCGGGTTGTTGACTTTTTTGTTGGTGCAAGCGGTTGTGAGCGCCAGCGTCGCGGCCAGGCAAATCACCGAATATCTAACGGACATGAAAACCTCAATTTAAAGCCACTGTCATTCCTCACCGCTTCAGCGGTGAGGAACCTGCTTTTGGCAACTTGGTCGCGGACGGAAGGCGTCCGCGCTACACTTTCTGCAGCGTCGCCTCGAACGCTGCCTTCAGCAAATTTTGGGCGTTAATCTTTGGATCACCGTGGCTGAATACCGCGTTGCCCGCCACCAGTATTTCTGCCCCGGCGCGTACCACCTTCCCCACGGTATCGGGGGCAATGCCGCCATCGACTTCAACCCTGTAGTTCAAATTTCGTTGCTCGCGTAAATCTCTGACTTTGCGAAGCTTTTGCAGCGAATTGGAGATAAATGGCTGTGCCCCGAAACCGGGATTTACTGACATTACCAGCACATAATCCACGATATCGAGGACCTCGCTCAATGTCTCAACCGGGGTTCCCGGGTTGATTACCACTCCCGCGTGGCAGTCGTAATGCTTGATCAAATTCAAAGTTCGATCCAGATGCCGGCAGGCCTCAAAATGAACCGACATCCAATCCGCTCCGGCATCTGCAAAGGCTGGAATATATTCGTCGGGATTTTCAATCATCAGGTGGCAATCGAGAGGCAACTTGGTGGCTTTGCGTAATGAGCGAACCAGTTGCGGGCCCAGCGTGATGTTGGGGACGAAATGCCCATCCATCACGTCCACATGAATGATTGTTCCGCCGCCCTCGGCCGCCCGCGCAACCTGGTCTGCCAAATGCGCAAAATCCGCCGAAAGAATCGATGGCGCTAGCTCAATCAAGGGTCAAGGCCTAGGACGGTCGGGAGAACTGCTGGGGAGAATTCTACCACGCCCTATTGATTGGGCCGAAAGCACCTTGAGAGGCGGTATTGCGCTCAAGCCCGCGAAATTTTTGACCCGGTTTCACATGCTACTCTCGATTCGGAGAACACATGCTCGCGCCCCCGCCACTTGGCTCCACGCTCTTTGCTCTGGGTTCCTTCGGAACGTGGGGCATCAGTGACTTTATTGGGGGATATGCCGCCCGGCGCTTTCAGGCATTTTTCTTGGCAACACTCGGGTATCTGAGCGGCGCTACGTTGATGGCTGTGCTGGCACTGGCCAATCATGAGTCCATACCGCCGTTTTCACACTTGCGCTGGGCGTGCGCGGCAGGCGTTTGCGGAGGAATATCGCTGGGGCTGTTTTATCGGGCGCTGTCGCAGGGCAACATGGGACTGGCTGCGCCGGTTTCGGCCGTCCTCGGAGCGGCGATTCCGGTTGCGTTCGCGATCTTTACGGAGGGACTTCCCGGGTACCTGCCGATTGCAGGGTTTGTGCTGGCATTGATCGGCATCTGGTTGATCTCGCGGCCTGAAGGCGGACGAAGACCTCGAGGGTTGATACCGGCAATGATTTCCGGCGTCGGCTTCGCGTTGTTTTTCATCTTCATCAAGCAAGCCGGCAGCGGTTCCGCTTTGTGGATTTCAGCCTACTCGCGCGGATCCTCGCTGGTTGTGAGTGCGATCATTACGCTCGCCGGACGAAAATTCTCACCGACTTATCCCGCCGGACTTGGACTGGGATTGCTGGCTGGTTGCATCGATGCTACCGGCACGTTCTTCTTCGTTCGCGCCGGACAAGCTGGACGGCTGGACACCGCTGTTGTATTGAGTTCGCTATACCCAGTGTTGACGGTGCTGCTTGCGCGCATCGTTCTCCGCGAGCATTTCACGCGATGGAAGACGCTGGGCATTTTGGCGGCGTTGATTGCTGTGCCAATGATTGCGGTGGGGTAATAAAAAGAAAGCTATTCCGAGGAAGAAGATCATCCGGCACGGCCACGGACGATCTTCATAGTCGAGGAGCCTGCTTTTGCTACCATGCACCCGTGGCCCTCCTTGAGCTTCGCAATCTGACCAAAGTCTTTCCGCAGGGCGAATCGATGCTGGCGAGCGCTAAGACCCAGGTTCGCGCGGTTGACGACGTCTCACTCGACGTTCTCGCCGGAGAAACCGTCGGCCTGGTCGGTGAATCGGGTTCGGGTAAGAGCACATTAGGACGCCTGGCGCTTCGTTTAATTGAACCGACATCGGGAGAAGTCCGCTTCGATGGTCATGATCTGCTTCGCGCAAGCCGCAGCGAATTGCGCCATCTCCGCCGTGACATGCAGATCATTTTTCAGGACCCGTTCAGCTCGCTTGATCCACGCATGAGAGTGGAAGACCTGATCGCGGAGCCGCTGATCATTCATAAGAATGGCAGTCATAGAAATGAGGGTGCCCCACGAAATGAGGGTGCCCCACTTCTTCCCGAGTTTGGGAGAAGTGGGATTCCGCAAAAGGTGCAAGGACTTCTGAAAGCGGTGGGGCTGGACTTCTCCGCTCTCCGCCGCTACCCTCATGAATTCAGCGGAGGCCAGCGGCAGCGCATTGTCATTGCACGAGCGTTAGCCTTGCGGCCCAAGTTTATTGTTTGCGACGAACCGGTTTCCGCACTCGACGTGAGTGTCGGCGCGCAGATCGTCAACTTGCTTAAGGAACTCCAGCGCGATTTTGGACTCACTTACTTGTTCATCTCCCACTCGATGCCGGTAGTCCGGTATCTTTCAACTCGAATTGCTGTCATGTATCGCGGAAAGATTGTGGAGATCGCCTCGACAGAGCAGATTACGAAAAAACCGCAGCATCCATATACAAGGACTCTGCTCGAAGCTACGCCGGAAATCGCCTAGGAATGTGGGGTCGCGGACATTCATTCCGCTTGGAGGTTGCGCCATTCGACATTCCCTCTTTCGCGTTTTATCCTTCGAAGCGCAACAGGAGAGCTTATGAAAATCGCGATTATGATTCTGACTCTTGCCTCGGCAGCCGCAGCACAATCCAAATCTCCCGTTTCGGATGCCCTGCGAGAGATGCTTGGCGGACGCGAGAAAAACATCGTTGCCGCCTTCGAAGAAATGCCTGCCAATAAGTACGAATACAGGCCAACCGCCGCACAGATGACCTTCGGGCACTTAGCCGCACACGTTGCGGAGGGCAACGATTATTTCTGTGCGAATGTGGGCGATGTACCGCAACCGAAAACTGAAGAACTAAAGGGAACCGAAGGCAAAGACAAGCTGGTCGGAGCGCTCAAATCTTCGTTCGAGTTCTGCCGCACAGCGCTCGCCAAAGCCGATGACGCAAAAATGACCGAGAACATCAAATGGTTTGACGGAAAAGAACGTCCGCGTGCGTGGGCATTTCTCGGACTCGCTAGTAGTTGGGCGGATCACTACGGCGCGGCGGCAATGTATCTGCGATTGAATGGATTATTGCCGCCTACGGCGAAGAAGAAAGATTAGTCGTGTGGGGCGGACGCCCTCGCTCGTCAAGCCTTAGAAATGAAATCTTCCAGCATTGAAACTCCCGACTGGTCCAAGATTCCTGCGCCGATTGACGATGGCGCTGCCCGGCATCTCACCGGAATGAAAGTACCGGCGATTGAACTGCCTGCGAGTGATGGGGGCAATATAAATCTAGCTAAGTTGCGGGGACGAACAGTTGTCTACGCATATCCGCGCACTGGCAGGCCCGGAGTGCCGAACCCTGAGGGCTGGGACTTGATTCCAGGCGCGCGTGGTTGCACGCCGCAGAGCTGCGCTTTTCGCGATCACTTCGCCCAACTCAAAGCAGCGGGAGCGGATCGTCTTTACGGGATTTCGACTCAGAGCCCTGGCTATCAACGAGAAGCAGCCGAACGCCTGCACCTGCCGTTTGCCCTACTATCAGACGATCATCTGCGGCTGACGAAAGCCATGCGACTCCCCACATTCGAGACAAGCGGCATGACGCTGCTGAAGAGATTTACTCTGATTATCGCGATGGCATTGTGGAGCATGTTTTCTATCCGGTGTTTCCGCCGGACGCGAATGCCGGCGAAGTGTTAGCCTGGCTCACAATCCATAACGTCAAATAGCATCAGGCTGGCATTTGCACGCCTCATGGTGGAGCAGGCTTGAGGCCTGCGTCACATTGGCATCTCACTGCAGGCTGACGTTGCTCCACCCACAGGGAAACGTAAGTTATACTTTCCCGACCCGGTTCTGATCCAAACCACGCGGTCTCCTTCATGGCCATCGGTATTCGCACACTCGATCTGCGCAAGGTGTACCATTCCGCGCCTGCGTTTGCTGCAGGTGGTTTTGTTTCAAGCGCCAGCGCTCGCGACTCGAAGAAACATAAGCAGCCCAAGCCACAAATCGTCGCCTTAGACGGCATCTCTTTGGAAGTACTGCCTGGCGAAATCTTTGGACTGCTTGGTCCGAATGGCGCCGGCAAATCGACCACCGTTGGCGTGTTGACTACGCGCGTTCGCCCTACGAGTGGAGAAGCCTGGGTTGGAAAACATGAAGTCTGGAAGGACCAGGCGGCGGTCAAGCGTCTGATTGGGGTTGTGCCCCAGCGCCCGAACCTGGACTTCTCCCTGACCGCAGCCGAAATTCTCACATTTCACGGCGCATATTTTGGGCTTAGCACGAAGGACCGGAACGAGCGCGCCTCGCAATTACTGGAGAAATTCAAGCTCACTGATCGCGCCGATCAGATGGTGCGAGGATTTTCCGGCGGAATGATGCAGCGGCTCTCGATCGCCCGCGCCATGATGCATGACCCGCAAATTCTCTTTCTCGATGAGCCGAGCGCCGGGCTCGACCCGCAGACGCGAATTCTTCTATGGGAAATCATCCGCGAATACAACCAGGCTGGAAAGACAATCCTTCTGACCACGCATTACATGGAAGAAGCCGACGCACTTTGTAATCGGCTGGCGATTGTGGACCACGGAAAGATGATCGCGCTTGGTACACCCGCAGAGTTGAAAGCATCGATTCCCGGCGGGTATCTGTTGCGCCTCCGGTTCGGCAAGCAACCAGCCGAACTGATGACTGGGCTACGCGCGCTTTCGGGGGTGCGCGAAGTGCGTTCGCAAGATACGACTGGAGCAGACATTTACGCCGATCGCGGCGGATCGTTGATTCCAGAAATCGCGAGCCTCGCCACAACCACAGGCGCTGAGCTGCTCGACGTCCACATCTCAGAACCAAGCCTTGAGAATTTGTTTCTACATCACACTGGAAGGAGCCTGCGCGATTGAACTGGAAGGCTTTTGGCGCCCTGCTCGCACGCGATGCGCACGTCGCAAAGCGCAACGCGATGCAGTTATTTTTTCAAACATTTCTGCAGCCGCTCCTGTTCGTGTTCATCTTTGGACGCGTGATGGTGCGCAGCGGCTACATGCCGGAGCAGTATAAGAGCATCCTGTTGCCGGGAATCATGGCGATCAGTATGGTGTTTACCGGCATATGGGCCGTCGCCATGCCGCTCATCGCCGAGTTTCAATGGACAAAAGAAATTGAAGATCGTCTGCTCGCGCCAATTGAAAATATTTGGCTCGCGATCGAAAAAGTATTGTGGGGGATGATTCAGGCGGTCATCGCGGGAGTGATCGTCCTTCCGCTCGGCTGGCTTCTGCTGCGGCCGATTGATATCGGGATCCACTCGCCAGTTATGTTTGCCGTCATGACCATTCTGGTTGCCGCGTTCTCTGCCTGCGGCGGTCTCGCGCTTGGCTGCAGCATGAAACAGGAGCATATCGGGCTGATGTTCAGCATGCTGCTAACACCGATGATCTTCTTCGGATGCACTTACTACCCATGGAGCGCGCTGAACCTGTTCCCGGTGCTGCAAAAGATCGTCCTGATCAATCCCCTGGTTTATGCGAGCGAAGGGTTGCGGGCGTCCTTAGTTCCGGGGTTCCCGCATCTTTCGACGATTGCAGTACTCGCTGCGCTGGTATTCTTTGATCTTTTGTTGTTCGCGCTCGGGCTACGACAGTTCGACAAGAAAGCCATCAGTTAAACGTGGCAAAAATTCTGCTTGTACACTGGAACGACAAGGAAGCGAAGGGACGCCTTCGTGTTCTCAAATCGTGCGGCCATTCAGCGCAGGTCCTTTGTGACTCCGAAAAGCCAAATCTCGCCGCAATCCGAAATTCTCCTCCTGATCTTTTTGTGATCGACCTCGCGCGATTGCCTTCTCATAATCGCGAGATAGCGGGTTATTTCCGGCGCGGCAAGTTAACGCGCAGTACTCCCATTCTTTTTGTGGATGGCGACTCGGAACGAATTGCCAGCGCGCGCAAGTTAATACCCGATGCAACATTCGGTGGGTGGGAAGAGATCAAGGCGAGCATTGAGAAAGCGATCAAAGAAGCGCCGAGAAACCCAAAGGTTCCTGGAACGATGGCCGGCTATTCCGGAACTCCTCTGCCAAAGAAGCTGGGTATTCGAGAGAATCATTTCGTGGTCCTGGTAAATGCCCCGGACCGATTTGAACGAAAGCTCGAACCGCTGCCCTCCGGAGTGCAATTCCTGCAAGATGGGGACGGAGCGAATGTTGCTCTACTATTCGCAAAATCTGAAGCTGAACTGGTGCGCGATTTTCGTTTACTAGTGAAGAGACTACCGGGAAAAGTTGCGCTCTGGATCGCGTGGCCGAAGAAAACTTCAGGCGTTATGACTGACTTAACAGAAAATATGGTGCGCGCAGTTGGCCTGGATAGCGGCTGGGTCGATTACAAAGTTTGCGCGATTGATGAGACCTGGTCCGGCCTATGTTTTGCGAGAAAGGCGTCCCGGAAGGTGAATCGATGAAAAATATTGGCATTCTTCTCTCCGGTCGCGGATCCAATTTCGAGACAATCGCCAAGAATGTGGCTTCCGGAAAGATTCCTGGCGCCCAAATCTCGGTCGTGATTTCCAATCGCGAGGATGCGGGGGGGATTTCTAAAGCGGGAGAACTCGGACTCGAAGCGGTCGTCATTCCTTCGAAAGGCAAGGCTCGAGAAGACCACGATCGCGAAGTGGCGGCCTCGCTTCAGCACCACAAAGTTGATCTCGTTTGCCTCGCGGGATATATGCGTTTGTTGTCGCCCTGGTTCGTCAGGCAATTTCCGCAGCGCATTTTGAACATTCATCCTTCGCTGCTGCCGGCGTTTCCTGGTCTCGAAGCGCAGGAGCAGGCGTTTGCTTACGGAGTAAAAATCGCCGGCTGCACCGTACATTTCGTTGATGAGGAACTCGACCACGGGCCGATCATCGTGCAGAAAGCGGTGCCAGTGCTGGAGGGCGACGGCGAAAAATCTTTGGCTGCAAGAATTCTGGAACAAGAACACATTGCGTACAGTGAGGCCATTGATCTTGTGCTGAACAAGAACTTTCGCGTGCTCGGACGGAAGTTCGTCCTGAATAACGGTTAGCCCTGAGTTTAAATTCCAGCAAATCTGCAATAATCTTCACCATGCCAACATTCGCACCTGTTGACGAACAGCTGACATACATAAAGAAGGGCTCGGCGGAGATTGTGAAGGAATCCGAACTTCGCGACCGCCTGGAAAAATCCCGCACGTCTGGGAAACCGCTTCGCGTCAAAGCTGGGTTCGATCCCACTGCGCCCGACCTCCATCTCGGCCACACCGTACTGCTGCGCAAACTAAAACATTTTCAGGACCTCGGGCACACAGTTATTTTTCTTATCGGCGACTTTACAGGGATGATCGGCGATCCGACTGGACGTTCGGCTACTCGCCCGGCGCTTAGTGCGGACGAGTTGATGAAGAATGCCAAGACCTACATGGAGCAGGTCTACAAGATTCTTTCTCCGCGCACGACGGAGGTTCGATTCAACAACGAGTGGTTTGAAAAAATGAAGGCGGCGGATTGGATCAAGCTGGCTGCGAAGACGACAGTTTCGCAGATGCTCGAACGTGAGGACTTTCATAAGCGTTTTCAGGAAGAAAAACCAATCGCGCTGCACGAACTCTTATATCCGCTAGCGCAAGGTTATGACTCGGTCATGCTGAAAGCCGACGTCGAACTCGGTGGCACCGATCAGAAGTTCAATCTGCTGATGGGACGGGAACTGCAGCGCACCCATGGGCAGGACTCCCAGATCGTGTTGACCATGCCGATCCTCGAAGGCCTCGATGGCGTGCAGAAGATGTCGAAATCCTATGGCAATGCCATCGGAATCAAAGAGTCACCGCTTGAAATGTACGGCAAGCTGATGTCGATCTCTGACGAAATGATGTGGCGCTACTACGAGCTGCTCACCGACGTGCAAATGGCCGAGATCGAGCGCATGAAGCGCGAAGCTCATCCCATGCAAGCGAAAAAAGATCTAGCGGCGCGCATCGTGGAAGATTTCCATTCCGCCGACGCGGCGACGAAAGCCGCGGAGGACTGGGCAAAGCAGTTTCAAAAGAATCAAACGCCAGACAGCGTCGAGGAGGCGGCGATCCCAGCTTCGTCGGTTTTGGCCGATTCCGGATCCTCGAACGGAAGCCATGCCGTTAGACTGGACAAGCTTCTCAAGGAATCTGGGCTGGCAGCCTCGCGCACCGAAGCGGAACGCAAGATTAAAGAGGGTGCTGTCTCGATTGACGGCACGTCCGTTACCTCCCAAGTCGTAAACGTCAATGGCCACGAAGGCGTGCTGGTGCGGGTAGGCAAACGCGTCAAGCGTATCCGACTCACATAGTATTTCCTCGTTCCCGCGGCGATGGGCACTATTCGTGTGCAGTGCACCCGGGAAGGAACACAGTCCGTCTTCGCGCGCACCTTTTCCGTGATTTGACGCATCTTATTTTAGGCGCATATTATTCCCGTTCGGCTTTCGAGGCCCGCGAACAGAGTAGCGGGCTTCAAGTATTGGAGCCTCAAAATGGAAAAGAAAAAATTGGACGCATTCAAAAAGCGGCTGGAGCAGCGACAGCAAGAGTTGCGCCGCACTGTTACACGCACGCAGCAAGACGGCCGTAGTGCTGACGATGATGTCGCGCAAGACATTGCCGATAAGGCAGCCAGTTCTTATAACAAGGAATTTTTATTTCATCAGAGCAATGCCGACCGTCAATTGCTGCAAATGGTTGAGGGCGCCCTCGCCCGGATTCGCGAAGGAAACTTCGGTGAGTGCATCTCGTGCGGCAAGGAGATTAATCCCAAGCGGCTAGAAGCCGTGCCCTGGACCCGCCACTGCATCGAATGCCAGGAGAAGCTGGAAAAGGGGCT
The DNA here is from genome assembly GCA_035651475.1 of Terriglobales bacterium. Taxonomy (GTDB): domain Bacteria; phylum Acidobacteriota; class Terriglobia; order Terriglobales; family Acidobacteriaceae; genus Gp1-AA145. Next base: position 71,874 of record DASRFP010000027.1, read on the forward strand.
GCTGGAAGAGGCGTCGAGATAGCACTCAGTCCTTCAGCTTTCAGCCATGAACTTGGAAGTGAATCTTTACCCGAGATGCAAGTGAGGCGACATCTTCCTTCAAGGTTGGGGCTGATTGCTGAATACTGAGTTCCAAGTTGCTATTGCTTCTTTGACGCTCTTCTTTTCCAGCTGATACACTGATTTTTCCAGTTTTAATCTAGAGAGGGGTTTTCGTGCGCGCAGAAGCACGCCATCAACTCAAACGAGACAAGTTCAGCCGCACCACAATGGAAGTTGCGGAAAAGACAGTCTCCTGGTCCGCCGAGCACAAAGGCAAGGTGATTGCCGGCGCGACCGTACTCGCAATCATCATAGCTGCCGTTTTCGGCGGTTGGTATTACCTTCAGCAGCAAGATCAAAAAGCTAGCGTTGATTTCGGCAAAGCTTTACAAACTATGGATGAGCCAGTTCGCGCTGCCGGAGCTCCAGCGCAGCCTGATGAGCCGAGCTTTGCGTCCGCCAAGGAACGTGCCACTGAAGCCCACAAACAGTTTCAGGCAATCATTGATAAATATCCGCATACTCGCGCTGCCGATTTTTCACGCTACTTCCTTGGAGTAACTTCCGCGCAATTGGGCGACACTGCAACGGCAGAACGCGAGCTTAAGGCTGTCGCCGGATACCACAACCGCGATCTCTCGTCCTTGGCTAAGTTGGCCCTCGCGGGCATCTACCGCGATACGAATCGCACAAAAGATGCCGTTGACCTATACAAGCAGCTGATGGAGAAGCCCTCGCAAACGGTGAACAAAAGTGCGGCGCAGATTGAGTTGGCCGAAACCTACCAGGCCGCGGGTATGACTCCCGACGCAAAAAAGCAATACGAGCAGATTCAAAAAGAAGCTCCTCAGAGCGAAGCTGCTCAATTGGCGTCGATGAAATTGCAGGAATTGAAATAGGATTACACGTCTTTGGCACTCCGGAATCGACATGGGAATTAAGGTCCTGCTCGTTGACGACGAGCCGAGCATTTTAATGACCCTGGAGATGGTTTTGCACGCTGAAGGCTTCGAGGTACAGACCGCTTCCTCCGGCACCGCAGCAAAAACAGCCCTCTCGGAACATGCGTTCGATGTGGTGCTCACTGATCTAAGCCTCGAAACTGCCAGCACTGGATATGATGTTGTCCAGGCGGCCAAACAGCATGGGGCAAGACCCGCAACCCTGGTCGTCAGTGGATTCCCGGACCTGCTGTGCAACTGGAAAGCCCACGGTGCGGACGCAGCTCTGCAAAAGCCGACTGAAGTCCCAGAGTTGATTGCCACAATCAACCGCCTCGTTGGTCAACGATAGTGCTCCGACAACCGTAACGTTGACCACCTCCTCGGCCCAATCGATCATTGTCTTTCGGTATGAAGAAGTTAAAGATCGCTTTTGGGATTGCTGTGCTTCTCCTAGTCGGCGACGTTGGCCGGCAGGTTGGAGCGGCTGAAATTTCAAATGCCGAATTGCAGGAGGATATGAAAGATCTCGCCTTACAAGTGGCGAGCCGTACCAACCCATCGGGTATCGTGACGGACGAGCAACTCCGGGATGCAATTCTTCACAAAGCCGATAACTACGACATTCAGCTGAGTGCAGGGCAAATAACTGTTGAGCGCACCGGCTCAGACAGAGATGTCACCGTGTACCTCGCAGCCGATTACGATGCGGCCATACGCGTCGCAAATTACTCCTACGTCATCCACTTCGACCCGAGTAGCGGCAGATGACGCTACGTATGTACTTCTGAGTTATTTTCCGCCCCAAAAACGCACCTAGTCAGTACACGTTCTTTCCTCGATTCGGCCCTATTATGTCGATAACGAATTTCCGGAGGTTGATCCTGCCATGGCAGCAAGTCAGGTTGTGCTCTACTTCGACAGACAGGAAGACGCGGTACAGTTCACCCTCGCTGCCAGTTCGGTCATAGCCGACGGCACACCCATGCGCGAAGCTGCCCTTAAAGTCGCTAAAGAGGTTTGCAAGGCCACGCGAATCACCACCGAAGGCACCCTGAACGCGGATGGCACGAAAGCGAAGGCCCGCCGGTCACAAGCACAATAGCTCGCTGACCTTGATCCACGGAACACAGCTTAGAGTTTTCCTTCGTGAGCCTTAGTGTCCTTCGTGGTCTACTGCTTTCTTCAGGGACGCTCATGAAACGAAGTCACACGAAAAATCCTAGTCCGACCACGGAGCTGGCTTTCGGTCCCATCGATGCTTCTTTAATTCCTGCAGCAGACCAGGGCTAAGCGCGCCCTTATCGCTTAATGCGCAGTTCTCGCGCACGTGCTCCAGCTTTCGCATGCCGACCGTTACCGTGCTCACCGCCGGATGCGACAAAACAAATCGCAGTGCCATCTCTGGTAGCGACATTCCCGAGGGAAGA
>DASRFP010000028.1:0-19832 GCA_035651475.1 Terriglobales bacterium
GTTGGGATCACGCTAATTTTGCTTGTCTCTGCTGTCCAATTCCTTTTTGCTTGAAGTCTATTCCGTTCGGTTATACCGCCGTTTGCACCCGGTTCTTTCTGAAGGGAATTGGAACCCACATCAAGGTGACTACATCGGCCCGGCACTGCCATGTATCCGCTGCTTGAAGCCGCTGAATCATCGCAGGCTCTTAAATTTGTCGTCAATATCCTCTAGACCCTGGAGGATCGCGTTGACGGTTGTTTTCTCGGTTTGGGGATCGAGTAGTTGTTGGACACGAAAGCTGGTATGAGCTGTTTGACCGCGCTTCGCGCCGAAACCATCTACCGTCACTAACCAAGTGGTGTCGATATCCCCGGAAGAGAACCCCACGGATAGTAGTAGACGAAGCACGTCTTTTTCGCGAATACCATTGTTGCCGGTAATCGCGGCATTGAATGCTGTGACAGCGTCATGAACCGCATTGGCCGCATGATTGCCTCCGACCGCGAAGAGTGCCTTCAGCTTGTTGTCGCTTGGCGGCTGGTTAGCATAATGGCAGACCAGGCTCATCACGATCAGGCGGGGTTTGGCATCCTGCTGGAACTTATGGAATGCATCATTTGTTGAATTTCTTGCTTGATCTTCCAGATAGGATTCGATCTCGGCATGCACAAGCAAACGATAAGCACGGACCATGTCGATCCGACGAGAAGAGTACTGCCCAGTCGGCGAAAAGACCTTAGGCAGAAAACGCTTTTCGAGTTGTTTGACGCGCTGACTCAAAGCGCGATATCGGGCAGAAGACATCGCGGCATCACATTATTATTTTTTTATTTTCAAGTTTGGGGATAGAGAACTTCATACGCGTGCGGCGGGCGAGTGCTTGACCCCAGATATTCAGCCTGAGCGCGGTTGCTTCTAAGCTCTTTGTCGTGGTTTCTAAAGATTTCCTGAATTCGGAACTCTGCTCACAGAGGCGACGAAACTCCCTGACGATTTGTATTCTCTCGGGAATCGCTTTCTTACGAATGGCGGGCTGCGACAAGTAGAACAACATTATGTCGAACACTGCACGGTTGAATCTTCGTTCATATGCAGCGCCGTCCCATTTTCTGAAAGCGTCTTCCTCCCCGAAGATTTCAAATGTCGTCTGTATGCCGTTCTCCAACTCATCCACCTGTGTGGCAACTTGAGTTTGCACAGCCTCCCAGTCCGAATTTAGCGTTTCGCAAGTATTATCAAGAAACTCTTTTAAGTTGCCCCGGTAGGTTGTTATGAAATTCTTAAATGCAAAATAGCGGACAAGGAGCTCGGCGTCGCGCATGCGGAAGTCGGGACGCGTTAGTTTGAGCAACTTCTTGAAACCTTTGCTCTCCCCGGATCGCTTATCGACAAACTTCAAGAAAGGCCCTGGATGGAGTGCCTGTCGAAGCTCCTGCGGAGCTAACGGAACGCTACTTGTATTCAGACGAAGAAAAATCAAGTAGAGGACACTCTCATTAGGCCAATTCTTTATGACTACTGTCCTGATAGTTTGATTCTGAAAGGCAGTCAAATCCTCCGCGTTTGCTGGAGTAGCTTCCAAATCTCGCAATGTTTTGCCATTGAGATCGCTCCGGACCTCGAGTCCGGACAACTTCAAGGAGGAATAGATTTTATCTTCTGCTGTGGCCGCAAATTGCCGGAGGCTAAGGAGACGCTGCTTACCGTCAATTACGATGAATGAGCCCTTTTGGCGTTTGTTCTCCGCAAGCACGAGTTGTGGGATTGGCAGCCCAAGGATTAACGATTCCACAAATTTGCTCTTGCGTGATGGTGTCCAGGCATCGCGCCTTTGGAACTCGGGGTTGATGTCAATCGTGCCGCGGTCGAGCTGCCGGATGATTGTCTCGGTTGTCCAATCACTAGCTGCAACAACCGTTTGATTTAGTTGTTTAAGCTCCTTCTCGGCGAGATCGTCTTCATCCTCAACTTCTCCCGTAACGTCAGGAAGGACGTCTAGAAGCAACTGGTCATCGGCCATGCCGCGTCTCCTGTTCCCGCGCGCATTTTCGACACCTCTCTGGTGAGGTGTTTATTGCATTGCCGGATTCTAACATTCTGTCGAAGGTCTCAAGACGCTGTTTCCATCCTTGACCTGGGAGAAATCGTGATCGCCAGAATAGACCTCTGGCTAGGAGGGACTTACGTGACCACGCCCTTTCGTGTTCTGCGAGAAGCTGTTAGGATGTTGCAGTGCAACAGATGAGCCCAATTTTCCTCCATGATGCCAACCCGTTTGGCCTATCCGGGTTTTCGGGAGCAGCTACGGGCGGACGGCACTTTTTGCACCGAAAGCGGGAAGGGAAGCGCAGATGTTTATGGGCGGTTTATGGGCGGTTCAGGCCAGAATACGGACAAGCCGAGTCGGCTTGAGCAATCTGGGCATTTTATGCACATGGCGCAAAGCCGCATAAATAGTGGTTATTTCGCATCTGGTTGATTTGGCGAGTGGGGACGTAGTTCAGTTGGTTAGAACGCTGCCCTGTCACGGCAGAGGCCGCGGGTTCGAGTCCCGTCGTCCCCGCCATATCGTCATCTCCCAGAAGCGAACGCAAAAGTGGACTTTGCCCAACCCGTCCCGCAGATGGGAATGCGTTCGCACCCGATTGCCATGCAGGTGGGGTCGTAGCTCGCCCGGTTCCGAAGAACGCCTTTCACAGCTCAGGATGGTACTTGTGAGCTTGTTGAGCCTCAACAGTTGCTCGGACCCAAGTTGACTGAGGTTAGACCAAAAGAACTAGACCTTCTTCATCGTCCTCGTTATCCCCGTCTTCATCGTCATCTCCATCTGCGCCGTCTTCTTGTTCCTCGTCTTCTTGTTCCTCGTCTTCTTCTTCGTCGTCCCTGTCTTCGGGAAGTCCGCTTGCCCGGCAGATTAGGCGATCAACTGCAAATGTGAAATGGTTTCTGCTCATACTTAATGCTACACCTCTGCCGAAAGGGAAAATTTCAGGCGGACAGGATACTTCCCAGATGAAATACAGACCTGGTCCACTGAATGGAAAGGCGGTGGACTACGAAACTTTCTTGACGAGATGCAGCTGGGAGCGGTTTTTCATGTCTGCAATGGATACAACCCTGCGGCCGAGGCCGGAGAGTTGCACAAGTTCCTGCTGAATTGCTTCCAGCCGTTCTTGCCTTTCGGTAAGAGTGAGTTGAGCGTCCTTTTGAATCTGCGCAATCTCGATCCGCAGACGACCGATTTTTTGCCTTAAAGCTTCGACGTGATCCATTTCTCCCAGAATACACCATCTGTGCGCGCATGGCGGTTATCGGCGACTCTGAATGTGTCGATAGCCAATCCGTTCGCCGTCTGGTTTACTATCCCTCGCCATTGCGATTATGACGCTCCCCATGCCTACGTGGGACTCGTAAGTTCTTTCTTTTCTGCGCAAGCCGACCCACTGTCCCCGGCACAAGCGTCGGGTTCGAGTCCCGCCGCCCCGGCCATTCCTTTCGAGCTCCAGCCTTCAACATGGAATTCTTTACGGTGTCGGCAAACGCTAGCGCTCCGTGGTCTTCCTCGTGAGCCAGAAATATACGGTCGGAGTAATGATCAACGACAGCATCATTGAGATAAGCACTCCTCCGATCACCGAAATTGCAAGTGGCTGAAGCATTTGTGACCCCGCTCCTAACGCTAAGGCCAGGGGAAGCATGCCCGCGACCGTCGCCAATGCCGTCATGACAATCGGTCGCAGTCGCCGCCGGCCTGCCTGGATCATGGCGTCCTCCGGCGCAAAGTCCCACGATCGGAATTTCTGATCGGCATCCAGAAGCAGGATTCCGTTCTTTGCCACGATGCCAATCACCATGATCAAGCCCATAAACGATGAAATGTTGAACGACGTTCTCGTGACCAGTAAGGCGAAGAATACTCCCGCGGTTGAGAGTAACGCGGAAGACAGGATCGCCGCCGGCGCCGAAAAATTGCGGAACTCGAACAGCAGTACAAGGAATACCAGCACGATTGCGAGCAGCAGCACGATGATCAGTTCGCGGAAAGATTTCTGCTGTTCCTCGTACGTCCCGCCATATTGCACACGAATCGCGGAGGGAAGATGGAGATCTGCGATCGTCCGTTGAACGTCAGCCATTCCGCTTCCGAGATCTCTCCCTTCGAGTCGCGCGGTCACAGTGATATCGCGCTGCAGATTTTCGCGACGAATTTCAGTTTGTCCCGGCAATTGTGTGATCGTGGAAAGCGAGCCTAAGGTGGCGGTGTGCCCTGATGAACTGTTCAGCAAAGTGTCTTGCATCGCCTGTAAGTTCGCCCGGTTCTGCTCCGGGTAACGCACCCGGATAGTGTAGGCCCGGTCATTCGTCACGACCGGCGTCGGAGCAGGTTCGCCTTCCAGAAGGGCAGAAGCGTCAACCGCCACCTCCTCTGGTGTGAAGCCTGCGCGGGCAGCCTTCGTGGCATCGAGCTGAAACGTAAATGCGGGCCCGCTTGTGGCATCCTCGACGCCGTTCTTGATGTCTACTACTCCCTTAATTTTGCCGATCGCGTCTGCCACTCGCGGTCCCCAGTTGTTCAGCAAATCGGCATCCTCGGAAAACAGCTTGATCTGTACTGGTTCTGGCGCGTTGCTTAAATCTCCGATCATGTCCTGCAGTAATTGCGCGAACTCCACGTCGAGCGCGGGCACCCTTTGTGCGACTTTGGCGCGAACTTCTTCGATCACTTCATCCACCGAGCGGCTGCGCTTTTGCTTGAGTTTTACTGTGAAGTCGCCGCGATTCGCTTCCGTCACTGCTGCCAGGCCCAACTGCAGTCCTGTGCGGCGGGTCGTGCTCTCGACCTCCGGAATTGAACTCAGAATCTTATCCACCTCCAGCAACATTCGATTTGTCTCCTGCAACGATGTTCCGGGCGGACTCAAGTAGTCGAGAATGAATCCCCCTTCGTCCATAGCAGGAAGCAGGTCGCTGCCGAGCGCACGATGCGAGAGATATGCGCCGGCGATAAGGAGCAAAGTTGTGAGGACAATCCATTTCGGGCGCTCGAGGGCCACCTTCAGCGCGCGCTCGTAGATGCGCACTACCCGCCCGAAAAAGCCATGCAGAGATGCTTCTTCCACTTTCAGCAAGCGCTCGGTGGTAAACGCTCCATCTTCGCCGATGCCGTGGGCCTTTGATGAAATGAAATACTGACTGAGGTTCGGAGTCCATGTCAGCGCCAGCACCAGCGACGTCAGAAGAGCCGCGGCGACTGTGACCGCGAGAGCCCGGAAGAATACGCCTTCGACACCCTCCATAGAGATCAGGGGCAGGAAAACAACGATAGGGGTAATGGTCGATCCCAGCAGTGGCACCGTGATTTCGCGCAGCGCGCCGTAGATGGCCTGCAAGGGGGGCTGGCCGGCATCACGATGGAGCACAATATTTTCGACGACCACGATCGCATCATCGATGACCAAACCGACCGCAGCCGCCAGGCCCCCGAGCGTCATCAAATTGAAACTCTGCCCCAGCACTCGAAGAATGATGAGCGTGACCAGCACCGTGACTGGAATCACCAGCCCCGCCACGATCGAAGTGCCCCAATCGCGAAGGAACAAGACCATAATGGCTGAGGCGAGCAGCAAGCCAAGCAGAATCGCATCGCGCACGCTCTTGATCGATTCGCTGACGATGATCGATTGGTCGTAGAAAGGGCTGATTTTGATCCCCTGCGGGAGCTGCTTGCGAATCGCATCGACTTCGTCGTGCGCTTCCCGCGCCACCACCAAAGCATTCGCCGTCGGTTGCCGGTTGATGCTTAGCAGCACTGAGGGTTTGCCGTTGCTCATCACCACCGTATAAACCGGTTTCACTCCCCGCTGTACCGTGGCTACATCGCCAACCCGAACGGGAATGCCGCCCTGCGTGGTCTTCACCACGATCTGGCCGATCTGGTCCGGAGTCTTTACCTGCCCATTAACAAGCGCAAGGTAAAGCTGATGATCCTGCCCCAGCAGGCCAGGGGAATCGATCAGATTGGTTCGACGAACTGCATCGAGAACGTCACCTACGGTGATTGATGACACCAGCATCTTCGCTGGGTCCGGCACGATGTGGTATTCAGGTTCTTGACCGCCCTGGACAACCACCGTAGCGACCCCGTCCAGCCGGTTGAGTCGCGGCTTTAATCCGTACGTCGCCAGTTCCCACAGATCTGTCGCGGCAACGCTGTCCGATGTAAGACTGTAGCCCAGAATCGGGAAACTCGCGAATGTGAGCCGATGGGTGTCGATCTTCGCCGTCGCCGGCAACACCGATTGCACTGGCACTAGCGCCGCATTCACCAGTTGCAGCGTTTGCACCATGTCCACATTCCAGGAGAAAAATAGGTCGACTTCGGCTTGGCCGCGGCTGGTTATTGACCGAACTTGTTGCAGGCCGGGTACGCTGTTAACTGCTTCCTCGATAGGACGCGTGATCGTGACCAGCATCTGATCGATCGGCATGACACCGTTATCGATGCCAACCACAACTCTCGGAAAATTGGTCTCGGGAAAAACTGAAACTGGAATTGTGAACGCCAGGTAGGCGCCCACTGTGGCGAGGACGAGAATCAGGAAAATGATGGGAGAGGAGAAGCGCGAGAACCAATATTGCGAACGGTCGCCTTCGTCAGTGCGCCTGAAATTCAGAACGGACTTAAACCACGCTAGCGTGCTCATCCGTATTCCCGCCGAGCCGAGTCGTACGAAGTGCCTAGAACATAGTCCAAGCCACCGCTGATCCGCCAGTTGCCCGAGCGGCGATTATCGCACCGCCAACTCGTTTTATGCGATTTTGCGCCTTTGAATGTGAACCCTAGATTAAGGCCATTTCCGTTCTGTCCATGGCGCAGGTCGCAGCGGAAGTCTTTGGTCACCTTCTCGACCGCAATCGCGGAGGAAGGCCGTTGACTTCACTCTGCATTCTTTGCTGTACTAAGTGCGATAGCTACGGTGAAGGAGTTCACCGCAACCGCTGTCCCTTTCTTAAGCCGGGCACAGCTGATGACTCCTGACAAGCAGATGCTTGTCGGGGAGTCATGCCCCGGCAACTTCCGCACATAAAACTCGGACGTACGCTTCGAGCGAATGAGAGATTCTGACTTCCTACGGGTCGGACTTGCCCCATTCGCAGCCTTGGCTGAGGCGAGTTCTCGCTCAGGAACATGGTGAAGGAGAAAGGAACAGGAAGACTTGCTGAAATACCTGCTGAAATACCTGATAGTTGGCATTGGCGGATTCATTGGTGCAACTGCGAGGTTTTGGCTCGGCGGCTACATCGGTGCGAAGTTGGGAACCCGTTTTCCCTATGGGACGTTCGTGATTAATGTTTCTGGATCGTTCCTCGTTGGCTTTATTTTGACCGTTCTAGCTGACAAAACGCATCTCAGTCCCAATTGGACGTACCTGCTTGCCATCGGTTTCATCGGAGCGTACACCACATTTTCTGCCTTTGAATATGAAACATTGCGCACCGTCCAGGACGGCCAATTCCTGATCGCCTCGCTGAACGTTACTCTAAGCGTTCTGCTTGGTTTTGCGGCAGTGTGGGCGGGCGTCATCGCCGGGAGAGCGGTATTGTGAAGTCTCAACCGAACCGTCCCTCGATATTCCGGGCTCCTCATTCATCGGCGGCTCATCGCCCCAAGATCGTGGCCTTCAGGTTGTTCATGGGATATTCAAATTCTTGCCCGGGAACGTACGCTAGGTGCATCAGGATGGTGTCAGGTCCTAGCGGCTCAAAAATCCTACGCGCAAGCGAAATGATGCTCTGCGGAGTGCGGTGAATTCAGCGCCTGCATAATATCGACCCCGGCTGTCCCATTACAAACTATCGCTGATGATGAAGCACGGATGAAAAACAAGGCCCTTAAATTTGTCGTCCTGATCGGCATTGTGAGCTTTTTCGCTGACTTCGCCTATGAAGGCGCGCGGAGCGTCACCGGGCCTTATCTCGCAATCTTAGGTGCGAGCGCGACGCTGGTTGGCTTCATCGCTGGCCTGGGTGAACTACTGGGATACGGACTGCGCCTCGTTTCCGGCCGACTTAGCGAGCGAACCGGAGAATTCTGGCCTATCACTTTGTTGGGATATCTTGTGCAAATGAGCGCGGTGCCCCTGTTGGCACTGGCCCCCGATTGGCAAATTGCTGGGCTGCTGATCGTCGCGGAACGCATTGGCAAAGCCATCCGGAATCCTCCGCGCGATGTGATGCTTTCGCACGCAGCCAAGCAGGTCGGATATGGTTGGGGCTTCGGTCTTCATGAGGCTCTGGACCAGTTCGGCGCCCTATTCGGTCCCTTGGTCGTGGCTGCGGTACTGGCCTCTCGTGGAAGCTATAGGACCGCTTTTGCAATTCTCCTCATTCCCGCTATTCTCACCCTCTGTCTCATCGTTGTGGCACGGGTCTCGTATCCCAAGCCCGAAGATCTCGAAGTGAAGGTGTCCAACGTCGAGGCGGCAGGACTACCGCGCGTGTTCTGGATCTACCTGGTCGGAGCCAGCCTTGTCGCGGCTGGCTTCGCTGATTTTTCCCTGATGGCTTATCACTTTGAAAAGGATTCCGTGATCCCTAACACCTGGGTCCCAATTTTTTATTCGATCGCGATGGCGGTCAGCGGAATTGGATCGCTGATCTTCGGGCACCTGTTTGATCGCGTGGGACTCAGGATCCTGTTTCCGCTGACATTGATCGCGGCAGCATCCGCGCCGCTGGTTTTTTTAGGCGGCTTCTGGCTGGCCCTTCTCGGTTCCGCGTTATGGGGGCTGGGCATGGGAGTGCACGAATCGATCATTCCTGCAGCTGTCGCCACCATGGTCCCACAGCCGCGACGACCGTCCGCATACGGACTTTTCACGGCCGGCTACGGAGTTGCATGGTTTCTGGGCAGCGTGATTATCGGCAGGCTCTACGACGTCTCCATGGCAGCGCTAATCATCTTTTCCGCAGTCACCCAACTAGTCGCGATTCCAGTATTCGTGATAGTACGGAAAGATGCTAAATCTGTTCCAACACCGATGTGAGGTATTTCCAGAAGCTCGCCACGGTGGAGATTTGCACCCGCTCGTTGGGACTATGTGGGTCGACGATAGTCGGCCCGAAGGACGCCATCTGCATACCCGGATACTTCTCGCCAATGACACCGCACTCTAAACCGGCGTGCATGGCGATCAGGTTTGCCGGATTGCCGAATACCTGCTCGTGCACCGCCTGCAGTTTTAGCACGATGTCACTCTTGGGCAGCGGTTTCCATCCCGGATAGCTGCCGGAGTGTTCGACTTCGAACCCAGCTAGACGAAAGATCGTAGCGACCATTCGCGCCAGGGCCCATTTACTGCTTTCGATAGCGCTGCGTTGGCTGGTGACAATCTCTATCGTATCGGCCTTAGTAGAAAGAGTCGCGAGGTTCGTAGAGTTCTGCGTTAGTCCGGGAACGTCCGGGCTCATCGCCATGACGCCGTGAGGCAAGCTCATCAACAGATCCACAACAGATCTTGTACCGGCGGCATCGAGAACCTTTTCGGGGCGCCCGACCTTCTCGGCCGTGATCTGCAAGCCCGAGTCGAACGAGCCAAGATCAGTTTTGTACTCCGACTCAGCCTTTACCACCAGCGATTGCAGGTCCTTTTCTTTGCCGGAATCGAGCAGTACCACGGCCGAAGCTTCGCGCGGGATCGCGTTCTGTGCGCTGCCGCCGTTGATCTGGGAGATCTCGGAAGCAGGATCTTGATCGAGCAGCGTTTGCAGCACACCGCCAAGTACACGTAACGCATTGCCCCGGCCTTGGTGGATGTCCACTCCGGAGTGTCCGCCCTTCAGGCCAGCCACCTTGATTCGCCAGGCGGCGTTCGCGGTCGCGGGCCGAAATCCGACCTTGCGGCGCCCTGTCGTTTTGACGCCTCCAGCACAACCAATACAGATGGTGCCGGTCTCCTCGTTGTCGAGGTTCAGGAAATATCTTGATCTCAATATCCCGGCAGGAAACTCTGCCGCGCCGGTCAAGCCGGATTCCTCGTCGATAGTGAATACGAATTCCAGCGGCCCGTGCGCGATCTCTTTGCTTTCCATGACCGCCAATGCCGCCGAGACCCCCACGCCATTGTCTGCGCCAAGCGTGGTTCCCCGCGCTTTCAGCCAGTCACCCTTGCGAACGATGTCGATGGGATCGGTATCGAAGTTGTGGTCCGTGCCTTCATTCTTCTCGCATACCATGTCGAGGTGACCTTGCAGAAGAGCCATCGGCGCTTTCTCCCGCCCGGAGTGCGCTGGTTTTCGAATCACCGTGTTGCCCACGTCATCATGAATCGCCTCTAAACCGAGCCGCCGCGCTTGCGTCAGGACGTATTCACGGGCGGCCGCTTCTTTTGTAGAGGCACGAGGGATTGCCGCCAACGCGTCAAAGTGTTTCCAAACTTCTTTCGGTTCCAAACCCAAGAGTGCAGGTTTCATGAAGGCTCCGCTAACTAACAGGGCATTAGAGCAGATTCACGCCCGCTGTGTCTTGGGCAGAGAACCATGGTTGGAAAAAAAGGCGCCTCTTAGCTTTTGCTCTGGTCACTACAGCAGGATGAAATTGGGTCTATGCGGGCGCAGTGATATAGGAACCGCGCGCAGTGTTGCCGCGCGCGGGACCCTGCAAATCTGCTTACTGTGGAGGCTGACTGGTCGAGGAACCGGAGGGATTTGTGTCACTCTGATCGTTCTTCTTGTGGTGCTTTTTCTTTTTCTTGCCAGTCGTGCTTTGGTCGGAAGAGCTTTGCCCGCTACTCGAACCCATCGTGCTTCCACTCTGTCCGGACGACTGGCCATTACTCATCGTGCTTCCGCTCTGTCCGGACGATTGGCCACTGCCCATTGTGCTGCCACTCTGTCCCGCCTGTCCGCTGGAACCCATGCTTCCGGATTGGCTGGCACTGCTTCCGCTTTGCCCACTCTGACCGGATTGGTTCGGGTCGGACGAGGAACCGCTTTGCGCAAGAGCAAAAGCTCCCGCCAATAACAAGACTGCTAAACACTGTAGAGCTTTCTTCATTTATTTCTCCTGTGAAATTGTTACGTTGCCGAACTTATGTGGCCGCGAGTACGGACCAGTCGGTGCCTGATGTTATGTGCACGAAAAGACGTACCTTCTTTGTTTCCACAGTAATGCGGCGAGGTCTGATCAAGAGCTCCTGCAGCTCCAAGCTAGTGGCGCCCATTCGCCGATGGCCGAATTACGGCTCAGATGCCGAATTACGGCTCATAAGTGGGTCCTTTGACGCGTACGATCAGGCTGCTGTTGCTTGGGTTCTAGTTGGAGCAGACCCTGGCGCTTGTTGCCGCACTGCGGTTAGGCGCGGATTTGTGCGCAAGCGGACATAAGCAAGTGAAAATGCGCGGCGATTATTCAACAGTGCCCCAAATTTGAAAACAGCGCAGAGTCGCTGTCAGGAATGTTTGACGATGCGCAGGTCGCGGCCAGTCATGTCTTTCGGCTGCGGAATTTCAAGCATTTCGAGAATGGTAGGCGATATATCGCGAAGAGAGCCGCCATTCATAAGCGTAAATGGCCGCTCGTTTCCGCTCACGACAATGAAAGGCACAGGGTTGGTCGTGTGTGCCGTATGAGGGCCGCCGGTAACCGGATCCATCATCATTTCCGCGTTTCCATGATCGGCGGTAATCAGCATTGCGCCGCCTTTTGCGCGCACCGCTTTTTCGATCTCGCCCAGGCAGGCATCGACTGTCTCTACCGCCTTCACGGTTGGCTCGATCTTCCCGGAATGCCCCACCATATCCGCGTTCGCAAAATTTACGATGACCACATCAAACGTGCCCTCTTCTGCCGCTTTAATCACTGCCTGGGCAACACCAGCCGCGCTCATCTCCGGCTTCAGGTCGTAGGTGGCGACCTTCGGTGAGGGCACGAGGACACGGTCTTCGCCGGGAAACGGCTGTTCTATTCCGCCGTTGAAGAAGTACGTCACGTGAGCGTACTTTTCGGTCTCTGCCACGCGAAGGTTGCGGAGCTTCGCCGTCCCCATCACGTTAGCGAGAATATTGTCGAGAGATTCGGCGGGCACCACTACCGGCAACGTGAACTTCTTGTCGTACTGTGTCATGCACACATAGTGCAGGTTTTTGGGTCCGCGGTCGCGGGGAATGATCGCATCAAGATCTGCAGCGCCGGGCAGGTCGCTGCCGCCTTCGGGAGTTAACCCGCTGTTGCGACACAGTGCTCGCGTAATCTGGCGCACGCGATCGGCACGGAAGTTAAAACAGATGCACGAATCCTCGTCGCCAATTGTGGCCAGCGGCTCGCCGCGGTTGTCGACGCACACAAACGGGAGAATGAACTCGTCAGTAACTCCCCTGTTGTAAGAGTCCTTCACGCCCGGCACTGCATCGACGTATTTCGCGGCCTCACCATTGCCATGGACCATCGCGTCGAATGCCTTGGCGATGCGTTCCCAGCGGCGGTCACGGTCCATGGCGTAGTAGCGCCCGTTGACCGTCGCAATTTTTCCCGTGTTGTATTCGCGCATTTTCTGCTGCAATTGCTCCAGGTACCCCGCGCCATTGGTGGGAAGGGTGTCGCGGCCGTCCATGAAGGCATGCACGAAGACCCGATCGACTCCGTTCTGCTTCGCCATCCGCAGCAGCGCGAAAAGATGTGCTTCTTGCGAGTGCACCCCGCCATCGGAAACCAGTCCGAACAGGTGTAACTTCCGGCCGCCGGAGCGCGCATTCTTCATAGCAGCCAGCAGCACGGGATTAGAGAATAAGTCTCCGTTCTGAATCATGAGGTCGATTCGCGTGATATCCATGTGAACGATGCGACCGGCGCCGATATTGAGGTGGCCGACCTCGCTGTTGCCCATCTGCCCTTCGGGCAGGCCGACGAATGGACCGCTGGTCTGTATCAATGTGTTCGGATATTCACGCAGCAGGCGGTCGTAAGTGGGCTTGCGCGCGAGTGCGATCGCATTGGCCTTGGTTTCAGGCCGGTATCCCCAGCCATCGAGGATGACAAGAACGAGTGGTTTAGGGCGCATCATTTGCCGAAAAGAGCCTCATGAAATTTTATTGAACAGATACGACCCGATCTCAACTGAACAGCGGTTCGCTCGCCAAGTCCGATTGGCGCACCGGAACGTCGGTTTCATATCTCCGCAGAACTTTGGTGACGAGCTTTGCGAACCAGGGCTTGGATTCGGCGGAAACGTACACCGACTCGATAATGCTTTGCAGGCGCACGTGCTTCCAGACGCCTACCCGGTGGTCGTCATGGTTTCCGGAGTGAATCGAGTCCAGGTCGCTCCACACCGCGCGCAGTTCGCGTTCGTATTCGAAGGACTTGCGTTTGTGCAGAAGTGGCCACCATAAGTCGTCGAAGGGGATGCGATCGCGATCGTACGAGATATATTTCACCATGCCGATGTAGATGTCTTCGTCCAGCCCATCGCGCAAGCGGCGGTAGGTTGACTGCAGGCAGACCGATTGCTCGGTCGCAGACGAATACAGGCGCCACATAGCCGCTGATTCCGACTCGTTCATATGCCAGCTGTTGACGAAACTGGAGATCCTGACCCGCCGCAACATCTGGGCATAGTCCTCGGGACTCACATCTTCATGGCCGCGCTGGAGGAAGTCGCGCAAGGGCTGAGACATCGATCCTTCGAAGCGGTCTTCGAAAAGATCGGTGCGCCGGAAGAACAGTCCTCCTTCTTCGAGAGAATTCACCAGGCGCGTGAAATCCATGTATCGCCAGATCTTGATGTCTGGATTTGAAGGCGCCTCGAACGCGCGTTTCCGGCCTTCACGAAGTAGAACGTCCGGATCCATGTGTTAGGTTGTTGATTCTCCGAGCTTGCAGTTCAAGGCTTTGATTCCGAGGAAGCGTGCCGCGCCGTCCAGTTCTTGTTCAATTCGCAGCAACTGGTTGTACTTCGCAATACGATCGGTACGCGAGGCCGACCCCGTCTTGATCTGCCCCGCGCCGGTGGCGACCGCGAGATCGGCAATGAACGAATCTTCCGTTTCTCCCGAGCGATGCGAGATCACCGAAGTGAAGCCGTTGCGGCGGGCCAGGTCAATGGCGTCGAGAGTCTCACTCACTGTGCCGATCTGGTTGACTTTAATCAGGATAGAGTTGCCCACCTTGCGATCGATCCCTTGCTGCAACCGTTGCGTGTTGGTGACGAAGATGTCGTCTCCGACTAGTTGGATCTTCTGTCCTAGTTCTTTCGTCAGTATCTCCCAGCCGCCCCAGTCATCCTCAGCGAGACCATCCTCCAGCGATACGATTGGATAGTCGCGCACCCACTTGGCCCAGAATCGCACCATCTCCTCTGAACTCTTGCTCGACTTGTCCGACTTCTTGAAAACGTACTTGCCATTTTGGTAAAACTCGCTGGCCGCGGGATCCAGCGCAATGGTGATCTCTTCACCCGGCTTGTACCCGGCCTGCTGGATGGCCTCAAGCACTACTTCGACAGCCTCAACATTGGATTTCACCGAAGGCGCGAAGCCCCCTTCATCGCCAACCGCGGTGTTGTAGCCTCGCTTCTTGAGCACACCTTTCAGTGTATGGAACACTTCCACGCCCCAGCGCAGGGCTTCCGAGAAGGATTCGGCTCCCACAGGCATGACCATGAATTCCTGAAAATCCACGTTGTTATCTGCGTGTGCGCCGCCATTCAGGATGTTCATCATGGGGCAGGGAAGCAGGTTAGCAGCAGCGCCACCCAAATATCGGTACAGTGGCAGCCCATATTCGGCAGCGGCTGCGCGCGCCACGGCCATGGAAACAGCCAGGATTGCATTTGCGCCTAATCGCCCCTTGTTTTCCGTCCCATCGAGTTCGATCATCTTCTGATCAAGGACGCGCTGGTCGGAGGCATGCATATTGGAGAGCGCATCGGCAATCTCTCCGTTCACATTCTCCACTGCTTTGAGGACGCCCTTTCCCAAATAGCGTTTGTTGTCGCCATCGCGCAGTTCAACCGCTTCATGCTCACCGGTCGACGCACCGCTGGGTACGATCGCCCGGCCTACTCTTCCGCTGACCAACCGCACTTCCGCTTCCACTGTAGGATTGCCGCGAGAATCCAGGACTTCGCGTCCGATCACTTTTCCAATATTCGTCATTAGTATGAGTCCATCCTGATCTATGGGGTTCGAAAGGTCCTCCACCCGCCTCACGGGAGAGTCGGCAGTGAATGACAACCCCCTTCCGGTAAGAAGGCCTACACCCGAGTATCTTCTGGTTCTCCGAAACTGGCGATTATATCCGACACTGCGCGAGAGCATCAGCGTGCGCACGCCGGGTGAAACTCGATATTTTGCCATGCGCCTGCCGGATACGCGGTGATATGCGCACTCAAACTGGGTGATGCCATACCGGACATAAACCCGGGCATTCGCCACTTAGGGCGAAGCACGCGGCTGAGATCGCAGCCTTGATGTCTGACTTCCGCCTTGCCGTACCCAGATTGGTTCGCTCCGTGGTTCCGCTATTGAGACGCACTTACGGCTGTTCTACAGTCGAAATCGGATGCTCGATCGCACCCAAACATTGCGCGTTGGATCGCCCGCGCCCGAGTTTGCAGTTTCTGCGGCGAACCGCGAGGGCATGTTTTCCTTGCGACAGCTGGTTTCGCAGGGCACGGTCATTCTCGAATTTCTGCGCGGCACGTGGTGACCCAACTGCGTAAAACGCATGGCCCAGTTTGAGCCTCTGGTGGGAGACATTGAAGATAACCAAGCGCAGCTTCTCTATCTCGCGGCGCAAAAGCGGCATGGCTTCTTTCACCCCGAGAAGCATTTCCTCAAAAATCCCATCTCGTTCCCGTGCTTGCTCGACGAGGATCGCTCGGTCACCAAGGCTTATGGTTTGTATCACCGGATCGGAAAGGATGCTTTCAATATTGCCCATCCCGCGACACTGGTCATCGATCGAGCCCGGATCATTCAGTACATCTACCGTGGCGATCATCAACTCGATCGGGCCCCGCTCGACGAAATCATGGAAGCCATCCGCACACTGAAGGCATGACGCGGAACTACAAATCACGAGTTTCAAATTCAGGAGGAGCAATGAAGAAATTGATCGTATTAGTAATAGCGGCAGCGGCAATGCTTGGAGCGGCTTGCGCTGAGTCGAATTCCTCGCTGCCGGCGGGAACCTCGATTAAGGTAAAACTTGAGACCACGCTGGCAACCTTCAGCAACAAGTCAGGCGATGCGTTCTCGGGACGTGTCACCGAACCCGTGATGATGGACGGCAAGACCGTGATCCCGATCGGCACAACTGTGCAGGGCC
Source organism: Terriglobales bacterium (assembly GCA_035651475.1). Classification (GTDB taxonomy): domain Bacteria; phylum Acidobacteriota; class Terriglobia; order Terriglobales; family Acidobacteriaceae; genus Gp1-AA145. The sequence continues at coordinate 16,313 of DASRFP010000028.1, forward strand.
GTGTCACCAGGGCGACCGAGCCGCGTCGAATCGCGGGAAAGCCGACCATCGGCATTTTGCCGGAAAGCATGGTGCTTCCGAACGGCGAGAAATTCGTCCTCAATGCAGTGCTGGTTGACACCAATATGCGCAAAGGCACCGACGTGAATAACGAAGGTGAATTCAAAGGCGCCGGTAAAGACAATCGCGACCTGGCCGAAATCGGAATCGGTACTGCGAGTGGGATGACGGTTGGGAGCCTGATCGGCGGTGGCAAAGGACTCGTCATCGGTGGCCTGGTAGGAGCTACGGCTACAGTAACGCATTGGCTATCTCAACGGCGCTCCGCGATCTTACCTGCGGGTACCGAGCTAACCATGGAACTCAGTCGCCAGACGTCGATGACCCCTGCAGGCACGGGCGCAAACTAGAACGCGGATTCGCGTTAGGTCGAGATTTGGGTTGAGATTTAAGTCTGAGGTTTGCCTCGAGAGCTGGCTAAAGAGCGGGAATATATCCCGCTCTTTTTTCGCTCACTTCTCTTCGGCCTCGATTGGCCCCTGGTGGACAATCTTGGCCTTCATCGCTTTTCCATCCATGGGCCGCTTCAGGACCAGTTTGTTTCCCTCAACTTGCGCTGGAATTTCCTGCCCTTCCACCAGATCTGCCATCTTGAAGTGTTTGTCGACGACGTACACCGCACTATAGCTCTTTCCATCCAGTGCGACGGTCACCTCGCATTTGGGCACCATGCCGGGCACGATCGAAGGTGCAGTGCTCACCCCGTACGAAGCATTGCCCGCGACACTCGCACCCAAAGCGCTGGCATCGCGCACATGCAAAACCTTTGCATCTTTGAAATCTCCGGCACCAGCAGAAGAGGCGCAGAGTAATAGCAGCACCCACATCCATTTCATATTCGACGATCTCCGTCCGATTGACTCCAGCATCTTACGTTATCTGGCAATAAGCTGTATCGAGGTAAAAAAGTGTAAATCAGAGGAACGCCGGTGGACGCCCGGCGAGAAAAGGAAGGAAATCCTGTCCTATTGAGTCTCTCTGTTATGTCTAAGCTACTTCACTTGGCCATTTTCATGGCGAGCTGCTTTTGTGACGGGTCCATCTGATTCCACACCATCTCAAGATCTTTGGTCACCCACGGATTTCTCGGCTGCTGCCGCATTGCGAGCGCGAACCATCGATACGATGTCGGCAAGTCACGGGCGACACAGTGCCCGGTTGCATACATGGTGCCCAGCATCGTCCGGGCTTTCACGTTCGACGCTTCCGCTGCTGGTCTGAGCAGTTCAACTGCGCGGTTACAGTCTTGCGGCACGCCTTGCCCGTAAAGATACTTCTCCGCCAGCCGTGCGGTGCCGTCATCCGTATTCGCTGGCGCAGTCGCAGGCTCACGGGTCCCAACTCTCTCTAGATCCCGCTTGCTCGCTAGTTCCGTGGTAATTCCACGAGAGCGATGACTATTGTTCGCCTGCTCTGAACCGCTCTCCGGGGTAGAGTTCGCTGTTCCACCTTCCTCAGCAGGTTTCTTCACCGCGGCTTCCGTACCCGTCGGTTCTGGTTGCGACTCCGGAGGCCTGGTCGTGTTGCTCTTCTCTTCCGTGCGAACTGCCTCCTCAGCGTTCGGTTTTGCCGCGGACGCTCCGGAAGCGCTGGGCGGCTCCGTCCGCTGAGTGGCCTCGCCTGCAGAGTTAGTCGTATCTCCGCCATTAGCTGGCGCCGGCGTCAAGGTACCGTTCTGCACCTGGAACTCCGACTCCCTCGCATTCGGATTGTTTGCGCTCTGTTCCAGGGCGGCTTTCGATCGGTTTATGCCATCTTCCGGAGCCCTACCCTGCAGCTTGTTCTTGAATGCCGCAGCCACGACCGCGGGCCCTCCATGTTTGCTGACCTGCCACCAACCTACCCCTATTACGGCGAGGAGCAGAACAATACCGACGAACGCGCGGCCCGGACGGCGACTTGTTTCGTCTTCCAGCAGGTACGTGTACTCGGTGTTTGGCTCGGGACTTGCTAAACCCAGAATCGATGGCCCACTGATGAAGTCTGGCGATCGCGGATGTTGTTCTTCCCGCACTGGATAAAGCTCAGGATCCATGCCGGACCGAGCCAAGAGTTCGCTGTCGGAAGGCACGTCATCTGCCCGGCTGACGAACGGCGGCGCAATACTCGTCGCCACCGGACTATTTCTCAACCCCTGTGCCTCGGCCACGGAGGGCGACTTTCGCTCGTTCGCCGCAGGGTCTAGCGTTTCGGGCTGTGCCAAAGGCTTGCCGCACATCCCGCAGAAGCGGAAGTACTCTGGATTTTCGCGGCCACAATCAGTACAAAGCACATTTCCCTCCATGCGCATGGGGTTCTCTGCGTGTTTAGAGGCTGCCGACGCGGCGAGGGTTGGCGCGCCACCCCCGGGTAGTGGAGCAGATTTGAGCCTTCGCGGCTACGTGCCCCTAGGGCTGTTCGCTGCTTTTCCGTCGCCCTTGGCTAACTTTACACTCGCAGCGTCAACGTGTTACCGTAGAGATCGTTACCAGGATAAACGAAATCAGAAGACAGGAGTGCACCAGGTTAGTGCTAGCCAGAGAGCAAAAGCAGTCCCTCATTGACCAATATCGCACGCATGCGACCGACACCGGCAGCCCGGAGGTCCAGATCGCGCTTCTCAGCGAGCGCATTGGCCAATTGACGGAGCACTTCAAGACGCACCAGAAGGATCACGGCTCACGCCGCGGGCTTCTCATGCTGGTCAGCAAGCGGCGTCGCTTGCTCGACTACCTCAAGAAATACGACTCCGAGCGCTACAAGACCGTTATCTCGAAACTCGGCATCCGCAAGTAAGCGTGCCTTTCCGAGTCTCCCGCTCGCAGTGTGAACACCGAGCCCGTGTCTCGGTATTTCCCTTGTTGCCGTGGGACGGCAAGCCCATTGAGGAAGTCTGAACAGTGCGTTCTCCCAGCCACTGTAGTACAGCTACTGGCACCCGCTTATCCCAAGCGCAGTTCCTGCGCACACGCATTCCTGGAAGGATGAATCATGAAACCAGAACCTGCCCAAATTTCAGTCGAGCTTGCGGGCGGAAAGACCCTTAGCTTTGAAACTGGAAAACTAGCCAAACAAGCCGACGGTTCCTCCGTGGTCCGCATCGGCGACAACGTCGTACTCGCCACTGCCGTGTCCAATACCGAGCCCCGGGAAGGCATCGATTTCTTCCCCCTCACCGTTGACTACCGCGAATACACCTACGCCGCCGGACGCATTCCGGGCGGCTTCATCAAGCGGGAAGGGCGTCCCAGCGAGCGAGAGATTCTTACCAGCCGCCAGATCGATCGCCCCATCCGTCCCCTGTTCCCCGACGGCTTCCGTTGCGAGACCCAGGTCATCGCCATGGTGCTCTCGGCCGATACCACTAACGACCCTGACGTGGCCGGCATCAACGGCGCATCGGTTGCGCTCAGCGTTTCCGACATTCCGTTCCATGGCCCGATTGGCGCAGTACGCGTCGGCCGCTTAAATGGCGAGTTCG
>DASRFP010000029.1:0-182020 GCA_035651475.1 Terriglobales bacterium
TGAAATCGTTCAGGTGGTAAACCACAGGTATCCCGCGCGATTTCAATTCCCAGAGGATCGATGGAGAGAGATGGTGATAGATATTTCTGACATGTGCTACATCCGGCTTAAATTCTTCGATAAGCCGCCCAATCCGTTCGCGAGCGTCGGTGGAATAAATCGATTGAAGGGCCAGCCTCGCTTTGCTGACGATTCCTGGTGAAGACCTGAAATCAATATGTGGTACGAAGTAACTGTCATAAGCAGTCGCGGCACCGCGCTCATCGGCCATTGAGAACAGCGCAACCTCGTGCCCGCGCGATCGCATGAGTTCCATCGTTTCGAACAGATATGCTTCGGTCCCGCTGAACCGGAAGTTATATTTGTTGCAATACAGGATTCGCATGTTCGACTTCGCTCTTCGCTTCGGGCGCGCCGATCCTCTGGAGCAAACCGGCGACACAATTACCGAGATTTCGCTTGCCATCAAAGGCCTGCTCTACGTGTTTTCTTGCGGACCTGCGCACCTGATCCAACAAGAACCGGCTCCTGCCGATATCTGACAAATTGGCAAGCAGGTCTTCAATCGAGTTCGGCTCATACAAGAAGCCGGTTTGTCCATCTGTGATCAACTCCGGAATGCCCGTGATCGAAGGTGCGAGTACCACCCGCTCCATGGCCATCGCTTCCATTGCTGCGAGCGGAATGCCCTCGCTCCGGCTGGTGAACACGACGACGTCGGCTTGGCGGTACAGCTCAGGCAATTGCTCGCGGGGAACTTGCCCGCGCAGTTCTACATGACTAGCAAGGTCCTGGGTTTCAATAAGCTCTTGTAACTTGACGCGCTCTGGGCCCTCTCCAGCAATGATGCATTGGAACCCAACATGCGCGCCTTTCAGTTCGTAGCAAGCGCGAACCAATAGCTCGTGGTTCTTCACTGAATGCAACCGTCCGACACTAAGAACGGAAAACACCGAATTAGCCGAGTGGCTGGGAATCGGCCGCCAGAAGTCAAGATCGACACCTAAACGGTGCACCAGGAGCTTGCGCTCATCGATTTCCGGATAATGCGCCCGAATGTAATTGCGATTGAATTCCGAGACGGTTATGCAGAACCGGCAGTTTTTCAGCTTGGCGTCAAGATAGTCCGCCCGAACCAGGAGATCAGACCCGTGCAAGGTCATGCTGAAACCGGCGTTCAGAATCCGCGCAGCAATCATTCCCGCCCATGAAGCGAAATATCCGTGATGGACGTGAATGTGGCTGACGTTTTCCTTACGAAGGCGCGCCGCAAGGTAGGCACCCAGATAGGTGTGCGCCAGAGTTCGTAGCCGCTTTCGAACCGGCTCAGGCCCGCGGATGACCCGCCCTAGAAGATCGAGAGTGCGATGTAAGTTTGCGATCAGAAGAATCAACCCTCGCAATGACGTTGGCCAGTCAAGGGGGAGAATGTAAACAGTGCTCCGACTAAATTCGGCGAGATGTGAGTGGACCTTGGTAGGCCGTCGAAAGCTGCAGCTCAATATTCGTCGACGCCGGCTGCGCAGCTCACGAATCTGTTCCCACACATATGGCTCACCCTGTTCTGGAAAGCTGTTCGCAACATAGGCAATCGAGCTCATGCTGACGCCGCCCAACTGCGTTGAAGATTTTCGAGTTTCGCCGGATTGCTAGAGTTCGCGGCTAGAATTCCGGCAATTGTGAACAGGATTGCATTTACAAACTGGTAATTCATGACCACGGCGATTGCATTGGCCAGATAGACGAGGAGCAGCAGTGGCCATAGCGCGCGGAAATGCGCATTACAGAAAGGCGTATCGATTTCCGGCAATTCCCGGCAGTAATTTCTGAGCCTGAACAGACAAATTAACAGCCAGGCGTACACGCCCAAGCCGAGCACACCACGTTCCACCGCAAGTTCGAGAAAAGTATTGTGAAACACGTAGTACTCAGGATGAAAGCTCCTCACGCGTTTCTCGACTTCCGGCTGGATGTTCCATTCATTACCCCAGCCGAGGAATGACTTTTCGGTAAACATCTGCCAGCCCGCACGGTACATTTCACTCCGAAAATCGACTGGAGAGCGGTCGAGCAGGCGCTCTGAGACGGAAGTCTCGTTGACTCGATAGATTGAGATAACTCCCGCGGAGAGCGCTCCGGCGACGCAGATTCCTATCGCTACTCGACGAATCGGTCCAGATCCGAATCGAAGCAGAGCTAATGTCGACAGCGCTCCCGAAATCCAGACGGCTCGGGTTTTCGTGGCAAAAAGTGCAAGGGGAACTGCAAACAGCAAAAAAATGCCGATTACACGGTACACCTTTTTTCTCCGGTAACAATCGAGTGCCGTTAATCCCAGTAGATTGAGGCAGACACCATTCGCGACCGCTTGCAGGAATGGCCCTCGCGCACGGTCGAAATGAATTCCGATTCCTGGGTCGTTAATGAAAGTTGGAAAAATGAGCGAAGTTGCACTTGCCAACCAGAAAACCGAGATTGCGCTGAGGTAAACAAGAACACACAATAAGAAAACCTCCAGCGCGCGCCGCGAACCTTCGTCCCTGAACACAACTGCAGCAACGTGGAAGCAAACGAAGGGGACAACGTACTTTGCGGCGAACACACTCCAGACTTGTGCGTCGTATGGTTGGGTCAGCGCTCCCCAGAACCCAAGAAGCAGAAAAGCAAGCAACGGCCAAGTTACAGGGTTTGTGCGGAACGAGTCCCAGCGCAATAGGAAACGCAGGCAAACGAGAATAATCAACGCCAGGAAGGCAATTCGATCAATAGGAAAGGCTTTTAGATCAGGTGGCCTGAATAACATGGCCGCGAGCATGACCAGAAACATGAGTGTCGGGATGTTCAACCACCAATGAAGTGCCTTAAGCGCAGATGCGAGTAAGTGAGAGCTTGTCTCGCCGGCACTGCGCAAAAGAATCGATTGGGCAGGGTAGCTCATGCGCCGCTGCCCTCCAGAACCACGAAAATTGTTTGCCAGAGGAGCCGTGCATCGAGCCAGAGATTCCAGGTTTTTATGTACTCCACGTCGAGAGCAACACTGCGCTCAAAAGAGGGATCGCGCCGCGCTTTCACCTGCCACAATCCAGTAATGCCGGGAACGAAATCTAGTCGCTGGAGATGGTGGAGTTCATAAAAGCTGACATCATCCGGCGGATGCGGCCGAGGCCCCACCAGGCTCATATCACCGAGCACAACGTTCCATAGTTGCGGGAGCTCGTCTAAACTGTATCGCCGCAAAACACGGCCAATACGAGTGATTCGTGGATCATTATTAAGTTTGAAGAAGGCGCCCTTGCGTTCGTTGTTCCTTCTCAGTTGGTGCTTTATCGCATCTGCCTCAGGAACCATGGTGCGCAATTTGAAACAAAGGAATTGCCTCCCTTTTTGTCCGGTTCGCGGCGCACGATACAGAACCGGCCCTCTGGAATCGAGCTTAATCAGTGCTGCGATCAGAATAAGCAGCGGCGAAAGAATGATTAGTCCCAGCAGGGCCGCGACGATATCAAAGATTCGCTTTACAGCCAGCTTGTGCTCGGGAAGCCTATACTCCTGCAATTTCAGTAGAGGAATACCCCCAACAGTTTCAAATGTCATCTCTCTGGCTGGCTGCATCATGCCAACCTCAGGGGCAATCCTCACGTCGAGTGCGTTGCGCCGACCCTCTTCAATAGCGATTCGCACGATGGCAGGATCGCTACTAGCAATCACGAGTTCATCGACGAATTCTTCCCGCGCGACCCGCCGCAACATTGAGGGACCGTAAACGTTTCGGAGATCGTTCTCGGCGATGAATCCCGCGACCGATCGAGTTGAGCTTTTATCGCAGCGGAGCGCGTCGGCAACTTGTTGAGCTTTCGGGCCGTTTCCGACAATGAGCAGTTTGCGGGAGTTATTCCGCGGTGGACATAGAATTAGGCAAATCTGCCTCCTGGCGAGTAACGCCAGAAGACTGACGCCACTGAACGCGAGGCTAAAGGCAGCCCCATGTAGCGACCAATGGCCGGATAAAAGAACAAACAGCAAGGCCCATGCAGTCGTGCGAATCGCAGCCGCAGTTTCCTTCCTCTCCCCGGCGCGAATCGAGTACAGCCCCTCTTCAATGGCAAAGACAGTGAACGCGATTAAATAAATCCATAGAACCGACGAATTCAGCGTTCCAGGTTGCACGCGCTTCAACAATAAGTTTTCTGAAACGAAGAAGACGCACGTCAGCAAGCTGAGATCAAAAGCTGCTGGAACCAACATTCCAGGATTGATTCGCTCCAGGAACCTCGGGCTGAGCGCCACTGAGAGCTTCTTTACTAGGCCGTAAGCACCGATTTTCAGGCTGGTTGCATTCTGTTCGGGAACAACTTCCAAAGCTTCGGGTTGTTGCAACCGGTCGTGTGATTCTCCGGGAATCAGTCGAGCGAAGTTTGAAATTGCCGCAGTCTCGAGCGACGGGAGAATCACTGGCCGATTCTGGGAGCGCGGAAACGGCGGGAACCCGATAATGTCAACAAACTGTCCCATTAGAGGCGGCGGTAAATTGATTCAGGAATTGATAACTTCCTTTGATCAAGCACCGCTCCGAGCACATTGACTCCATATCGCACTAACTGTTCCTTTGCTCTCAGTGCGGCTTGCTTTCGTGTAACGTTGGCCGTCAATACCAGCACCGCCGCGTCGCACATTCGGCAAAGCAACGGCAATTCACTGTCAGCGATCGACGAGGACAATAGGAAGTAAGAGAAGGCGCCCTGAAGCTGCTCAAGACCTCCTCTGGTTGGTGCGTTGCCGGGACTCTCGTTATCGCAAATCAGGGAGGCAGGAAACCGCCGGACGCGCTCTGCAACTGGCACGGTGCAGGTCTGCCAAATTGAACGCCCGACGCTCGCAGGTTTTTTTCTTAACGTCGGAATCTCAGTATTCGCGCTCGAGTCGACAATGCCCACCATCTCGCCGGAATAGATTGATAACGCAATACCAACTTGTTCACAGAGTCCCGAAGCTCTTGAACCTGCATCCACCGCCGCAAAGAGAATTGCTGTGCGCCTACCGGTAGCGGGAAAAAACAACTGATGAACAAGGGAAAGGCCGGGCTCCGGAACCGAATTGACGACCTGCGCTGTCGCTGGTTTAGCAACCTCATGCCCGGGCACCAGGCCGGGGCGGGAGGCGATATGCTTCCAAATTTGTGCGCCTACGCTCATAAGTTCTCCAGTCTGTGATCGGAGCTGGCAATTCTCACAGGCAGGGAGGCCAGCACAGGAGCGCCGAGAAAAGCGACCACTTCCTCAGGTGTCCGGAAGGATGGATCGAAATGGTCAGCGGCGAACGCCAGGCCCGTGCTGAAAACGAACGCACCCAGCAGAGACAAACACGCAGCAGTCCAAAATGGCCGAACGGGAAGGGCGGGCACGCGCGGCTCCTGTGCGAGTGCGATATTCAACACTCCGTCTTCATCGAGCGCGTCGCCAATTCTTGCTTCTTCCCGTTTCTTGGAATAGAGCAGCCAGTTGTCTTCGGCGAGTTTGACCTTTTGTTCGAGATCATGCTGGGCAATTGCTCTTTGCTCCAGCTGCAGAGCGTCAGAGCGGTACTGGTCAACCTGTCTCCTTGCGGTGTTTTCTTTTTGGCGGAGGTCAGCCAATGCCACCTGATTTTTCAGCCGCTCCGAGTGTGCCCAGTCGTACTCCGGATTGTCTTCAGTGGTTTCATCTCGCAGTGGGCGAGAGGTTTCCGCTGTAATTGCTGCATTCGCTAACGCAATTTGCTGATCGACTTCTTCTACCAAACGATATGAAGGCTGAAACTTTGTCAGCAGCTCAGTCCTTCGCAGTTCCAATTCCAACAACTTCGATCTCAATTTTTCTTCTAATTGCGGATTATCCGAGGCTTTGACCTGGACGACACGACGCTCTTGCAAGTCCTTCAGCTCTCGATCAAGAGTTCGGACGCGCTCGGCAGCGGCGGAAGTCTGAGTTTCAAGGCTCAGTTCAAATGCCTGGGCCTCTCCCAATTTCTGTAGGGTGATGTCCCGTTCGAGTTCAGCGGAAGCAACGTTGTCGGTGCGACTAAACGCGACTAAGTCGGCTTGCGCCTGGTCCAATTGATGGCGCGATTCTGTTGCCTGTGCTTCGAAAAATTTCTGCTGGCCACTAGGGCGGCGAAGTTCAACCTGCTTAGCGAGATATGCGTGGGCTAACGAGCGCAGCACGGCCGCGGATTTCTCAGGCTTGTGGGAGCTGTACGAAACTGTAATCAGGCGCGACTTACGGACTGCTTGTATATCCAGCTTGTTCGCAAGCCGGCGCACAGCTTTTTCGGTCCGCTCGTCATCGTCTTGGCGCAGCAGCTTCGAAAGCCATGTCGCCTCTGCCAGTCCGCTTTCGTGGACCGCCTGCCCGAGAATATCTTCATCGCGCAAAAGCTCAACTTCGGAGTTGAGTTCTTCTTCTGTAATTTCATCGTGCTCAAACGCCGGTGATGGGCTTGGTGTTGGCGTAATTGCCGGGTCAATTCGTCCGCGGCGCACAAGAATCTTCGTTTCGGCTTTGTAAGAAGGGAAAAAAGCGGAATACAACACTCCTAAGCACGCAATCGCTACAAAGGAAATCGTCAGCAGCTGTTTTTGACGAAAGACAACGGCGGCTAACTCCCTGACCGTCGGAGTATGCGGGGCTCGGTTAGTCACGATTTGTAGTCCTTCGGCCATTCAGAATTGAGCGGGCGTAAAAAACGTGCTGAGACTTGCCACAGGTAAAAATTTACGAATTTTCGAAATCCGGTTCTGCGGCACGAACAGCATGTCGCCCGGCTTCACTTCCTGGTCCTCTTCCAAATTTCGTGACGCCAGCATGGCTTTAAGGTTCAAAATTTGTGCTTCGACGACTCCGTCCGAAACCCTCCGAAATAGCACGACTTGCGAGTGCTTCGATTGGTCCGTGAATCCGCCTGCGATTGCAATTGCTTCGGACGTGGTTATCGGGGAGCGCAATTCATACTTCCCGGGATGGCCGACCTGGCCCCCTGCCACAAAGAAAGGGTGCTCAAATTCTTTAAGGGTTACGCTGACTTCGGGAAGCCGCAAAATGGCCGCGTAGGCGTCGCGCACCGCATCCCGCAGTTCCGAAATGCTCAAACCTTCGGCAGCAATATCGCCTACAGCTTTTAAGTCAACAAAGCCGTCTGGCAGTACGGTTAAAGTCTGGTTGAACTCCGGCGAAAAGGTAAAGTCGACTTGAACGATGTCGCTCCTGTGCAGCCGGTACAGCGGATGGCGTGCCCCCGTCAAGGCCGGACTCCCTGTGTTATTGGGACCCCTCGTGCCATCCGCCGGACTCGTGCTGGTCGTGGCTGCCAGCAACGGCGATTGGGCCTGCATCATAGCCGAAGCTCCCGCTAACAGCCCCAGAAGCAAAGACACCCGAACTCTCTCGCTCAGTTTCATGAACTGCCACTGGATAGTGCCGCGCAAGAAAGTAACGCGGGAGTCATAAGGCAGCAAGACGCGGAAAGTAGGGTCTACGAAAGTAGCTAAAACTGCTCAGAAAATCCCATTCTGATCCATCTTTAAGGGTTTTCCACAGGCAGACGTTATCCAAACGTTCTTTGGTCACTGAAATTCGATTTCAGGCGGACTACATTCGTGCCACTCAACTCATTCTCGGTGGTAGGGATGACAAATCAAAGCGCTTCTTCTCCAGCCGGGGTCAGGGTGCTGCTGGCCGACTCCAAACAAATGGAGAGCCAACTATTGGCCGCTTCACTCCAGGACCGTGGATTTCAAGTGTTCTCCTGTCAGAGCGACATTCCTGAAGTTTTGGAACTAGCGGAGTGCAAGGTGGCTGACGTCGCGGTGGTCAGTTGCACCGGCACGTACTTGTCTATGCCTGATCTGACGGTACTCCGCACATTACACCTAATGCGCCCTCAAATACCAAAAATTTGCCTGATGGACAGCATCAGTCCCGAACTGGCAGTTCAGGCGTTTCGGTCCGGTGCACGCGGCCTCTTTTGCCTCACTGATTCCTCGTTTCAGTCATTTTGCGACTGCATTCAGCGCGTGTATGAAGGGGAAATCTTCGCCACTAACGAGCAACTGAGCTATCTGCTTGAGTCCGTTTGCCAATCCCCTGCAACGCGAGTAATCGGGATGACAGGTGAAGTCCTGCTGACCTCAAGGGAAGAGCAGGTGGTGGCGTTGGTCACCGATGGCCTTTCCAATCGCGATGTCGCAAGCGAACTCGGCCTGAGCGAGCATACGGTCAAGAAGTACCTGTTCCGGATATTCGAGAAGCTGGGCATCTCCAGCCGGGTGGAACTCGTGCTTTATGCTTTGCATCATGGCTCGCCGCAACTGGCCACGGCATTTAGCGCAAGGACGTAAAAACAGCGGTTCGTGATCGTGTTTCGTGGTCCGAGCCGGTGTATTGCAGTTCGTGATTAGCACCGTGGCAAGCAGCTGGACGACTTCCTTTCCTCATGCACTACAATGTCTGGTCGCAACAGCTGCCTGACACTCAAAGATGCCTTCGCCAGCAAGAGACCTCGACATACGCGATCAAGAGAAGCAGGCCGCCGCGCGGGCGGCAGTAGAACTCGTGCAATCGGGACAAATTGTGGGATTAGGATCAGGCTCAACCGCATCGCATGCCGTTCGATTTCTTGCTGAACGCGTGCGAGACGGCTTGAAGATAGTCGGAATTCCTACTTCGCAGAGAACGAGGCAACTCGCCGAGCAATTGGAGATCCCTCTAACGACGCTTGAGGACCAATCGCAAATCGACATTGACATTGATGGCGCGGACGAAATCGACCCACATCTGAACTTGATCAAAGGCGGCGGAGGCGCATTTTTACGCGAGAAGGTCATTGCTTCTGCTTCGCGCCGTTTCGTGGTTATTGGCGACTCAGAAAAGCAGGTACAACGACTCGGCAGGTTCCCTCTGCCGGTTGAAGTAATTCCTTTCGCCCAATCACTAATAAAACCCAAGATCGAGGCCCTGGGAGCGGAGGTCAAACTGCGAGGATATGCCTATGGCAACCCATACGTAACCGACGAAGGACATCACGTCCTTGACTGCAATTTCGGCGAAATCGCCGACCCACCTGCGCTCGCAGAGAAGTTGCGGCGGATTCCGGGCGTCGTCGAACACGGTTTGTTCATCGGCATGGCGGAGCTCGCGATTATCGGGAAAGATGGAAACGTCATTCAACTTAGGAAATGACGACATAATGTGCCGATCGCGTCTTCTTCTTCTACAACTCAGAGCGACCCACCCATCTCTCATTCGAGTTCTGACGCTTTTATTTCTGTTTGTTGCTTTGTCCCGAGCTGAGGAACCGGCGACGGTTACCATTCAGGTCAACGCCGCACACAAAGAAGGAAGCTTGCCTGCGGTTTGGGATTTTTTCGGCTACGATGAGCCGAACTATACATACGCGACGAACGGGAAAAAGCTCCTGAGTGAAATTGCCGCACTGAGTCCCACGCCAGCTTATATCCGCGTGCACAATCTGCTCACGTCAGGAAACGGATCAGCTTCCCTGAAATGGGGCTCGACGAACGCTTACACCGAAGATGCGCACGGGAATCCCGTCTACAACTGGACGATCATCGACCACATTTTCGACACGTTTCATCAAACAAGCGTGAAGCCTTTGGTGGAGATCGGCTTCATGCCCGAGGCGCTTTCGATCCATCCTGAGCCTTACCGGCATAATTTTCCGAATGGGTCGATCTATACGGGGTGGGCTTATCCGCCAAAAGACTACAAGAAGTGGGCGGAACTGGTTTACCAGTTCGTTCGGCATTTGCGCGAGCGGTATGGCGATGGAGAGGTAAAAACCTGGCTATGGGAGGTTTGGAACGAGCCAGATATTGACTATTGGAAAGGCACGCCGGAGGAGTATTTCGAACTTTACGACTACTCCGCAGACGCGATATTGCGAGCCTTGCCCGACGCGACAATCGGCGGGCCAGATTCGACCGGCCCGTCGCGACCGAAAACGGCGCAGTTCCTTACCGCATTCCTTCAGCACTGCGATTCGGGCAAAAATTACGCCACCGGGAAGATAGGCGCCCCGCTTAAGTTCATCAGCTTTCATCCCAAGGGTTCGCCAACGTGGCAAGGTGATCATGTGCAAATGGGTATTGCTGCACAATTGAAAGCGATTGCTGAAGGATTCAAGATCGTAGCGTCTTCTCGGCGGTGGCACGATACGCCGGTCATTCTTGGCGAGTCCGACCCCGAAGGTTGCGCCGCCTGCTCGGAAGAAAAGAACCCGCAAAACGGTTATCGAAATGGACCTCTTTACGCGAGCTACACAGCCGAAGCGCTAGATCGCACAATTGAGCTCGCTCAACGTGAACACGCCAAATTGAAGGCGGTCGTGACTTGGGCGTTCGAGTTTGAAGGTCAGCCCTATTTCGCAGGATTTCGCGAGTTGGCGACGAACGGTCTCGATAAGCCTGTACTGAATGGTTTTCGCATGCGCGGCCTGCTGGGGCCGGAGCGCGTGGAGGCATCGAGTTCCGCTGCGCTTGCGACCAACGATGTGCTGACTGGGGGAGTGAGGCAACGGCCAGATATCAATGTAATTGCATCTCGCAGCGACCGCGAACTCGAAATCCTGGCGTGGAACTATCATGATGACGATTTGCCCGCGGTCTCAGCTTTGATCGAGCTTACGATTACCGGACTGCCATCCGAGACGAATCACGGCTTACTGGAACATTTCCGGATCGATTCCAACCACAGCAATTCTTTTGCACTGTGGAAGAAGATGGGATCGCCGCAGTCGCCCACACCGGAGCAATACAAGGAACTCGAAGCTGCCGGTCAGTTGCAGCTTCTGAACTCGCCCCGGTGGATTGACGTGCAGCGTGGAACCGCAAACCTGAAATTTCAACTGCCGCGGCAAGGCCTCTCGCTTTTGAAGGTAAGCTGGTGAGTTTTCACCGGCAAAGGCTATCTGGCGCCGGATTTGGACTGGGATGTAAGGGCAGAGCCAGACCTCGCGCGGCCATTGCTTGCTCTAAACTGTCGGGCGATGACGGCAGCTCAGGCTTCACGTCATTCTCGTAAAACTGATCCTTTTCTGCCTGTTTCAAAGTCACAAATCGAAATCCTTTCTGCCGATACACCTCCAATAGCTGCGGCAACATCTCCGCGTCAAAGGCTCCAATGTGCATGAGCAAGACATACGGAATGTCGCGGTTATAGAGCCGGTGCGACATCTCCCGCGAGTAGTCGGTAGTGTCTTTGGCGGCCTGGAGATAAGTATTCTCAAGGACAGCAACAGACTTTTCGTCACTTTTCATTTTGCACCGGGCATAGGGCTCGTTCCATAGATAGTCGCCAAAACTCATGGTCACGCCGGCAATTCTGTATCCGTGCTGCGCTAGAAATGCTCGGATGCCATTCTTCTTTTCAGGGGTGTCGCCCTCAGCCAGAAATGGAAAGCGGAGCCAGTGCCAGTCTTCGTTTTTCATCAACGAACTTAAGAGCGGCTCATTGTGGGTGATTTCTGCCTCAAAATCCTCGAGCTTGTTCTGATTGAGGTTCATGTGCGACCAGGTGTGATTGCCGAGTGGATTGCCGGCATCATGCCATGCGCGCAGAACGGCAATATCGTCAGGCTCCGTTTCAGTCCACTTGCCGTTAACAAAGCCATAGATTGGCGGCAGGTGAGCATTCTTGAGCGCCGCAATGATCTTGGTGATCACTTGCAGGCGAGTTTCGCCGAGAGGCAACGGCCCGTGCACCGGCAGGTCGTCGAAGGTGAATGCAATCTGGGGGGCTGAATTTGAAGTTCCATTCTGGCCGACGAGGCCTGTCTGGATAATGAGCAGGAGGCTCACGACGGCAACAGGCTTTAAGAATTTACGCAGCATAGAAACGACATTGCCACAAAAGTGACCTTCAGGCCAAATCATGTTTTCAGGTGAATTCGAATGCGTCCACGGGACTGGTACATGTCCCGTTTCGCGTTGGGATTTGAACAATAGTTTCCTGTTCCCCGATAACTCGGGTAATGGGCAACGAGAAAGCGCCCTCTTCCAAAAATACCTGGAGTCCTTGCGTTTTCTTCTACATAGAAGCAGCTGGGCAGGTGGGCCGCGGCAGTCTGGCACGCCATTTTGGGCCGGGTAACATTTTGGCTCGCGTACGTATTACTTGGGTACTGTTTTCGCGTCGGGCGGCTCCCTGAATAATCGCTTCAGTAACGAACTTCGCTGCGGTGACTGGGCCGAAACGGAACAGCAGGAATACAAGCAGCGGAACAAATCGAGGGGAGAAAATGAAATCAACGTCTCTACGTATAGCTGCAATCCTGCTGGCGATGGCAACAGCTTCTACGATGTCAGCCGCCCAGCTCAACTCGGGCGCTCAAACGATCGCCCTTAACGCCAAACTAACAGAATCATTGACACTTACGCTCTCCGCGAACGCTGTCAATTTCACCCTGGCCGCGGGCAGCGCTGCGAACGCCGGCAGCACCAACGTTACAGCGACGACTGCATGGGTATTGCAACCTGGCCGGACCGCAGTTGGTGTCTACGCCTATTTCGCTAGCTCTGCGGCAGCATTGACCGACGGTGCCGGCGACAACATCCCGTCCGCAGACTTCTATATCGCCGATAACGGCGGCGCCTCCACTGCATTGACCAGCACAGTCGCCTTCGGTCCCGCGAATGCTGGTATGCAACTGGCGAACGTTCCAATCACTGGCGCGAACAAAAATGCCAGCCGCACGGACACGATGGCGTTCAACATCAATCTGAGCACGTTGGGACAGCTTCCGGCGAACACCTATACCGGCACGCTGAACATTCAGGCCCAGGCGACTCCGTAATTTTGACTCGATGGCATGGACAAGGGCAGAGGCCAACGCTTCTGCCCTTAGGCCGTTACCACCTGTTTAGACGGATTCGCTGATGAGCTTGCGGACACAAATCGTGCGAGTAGCGGCCTTCTGCGCTCTCTTTCTGATCGCGGCGGCGGATTTATCCGCTCAGGTCCGCAATTCAGCAGCACAGCCGATCGCTCTGAATGCCGTATTGAGTGACTCGGTAAGCGTTAATCTGTCGGCAAATGCGGTCAACTTCAGTCTCACGCCCGGCAACGCCAACAATCCAGGCAGCACGGCAATTACCGCAACCACGACATGGTTGCTCAAGCCAAATATCGGATTTGTGAGCACGTATGCATTCTTCAGTAGCTCTGCTTCGGCGTTAAGCGACGGGGTAGGCGACAACATACCTTCAGCGGACTTTCAGATCTCCGACAATGGCGCTGCTCTTAAGGCATTGAATACGACGGTGCCTTTTGGAGGAGCGAACGCGGGCTTGCGTCTATCGTCAACCCTGATTTTAGGTAACAACAAAAAGGGTAGCCATAACGACGTAATGACTTTCAACATCAACTTGTCGACCATTCCAAGTTTGCCTCCAAACACTTACACCGGAATACTGACGATTCAGGCACAGGCCTTCTGATGGAACTGCGAATAAAGACGCTGAACAGAGTTCTTCAAAGAGTTCAGTTTGTTGTGGTCATGGTGCTTGGCGCCTTAGCCCTGAATTCAACTGCACAAGCACAGACTGTGAGCCCCGTAATCAATGAACTGGGCAATCCCGCGAAGGGCCACGTTGAATATAGGAACGACAGCCTCACGCCGTTGAACGTCGTTCTCGAAATGCGGAGCTTTACCGTGTCCGACACCGGCGAGCTATCATTCCGTCCGCTCGATTCGAACATTCACGTCAAGTTGTCGCAGACAAGCTTCCGTATTCAGCCGCAACAGACTTATCACGTGTTCTACGAAGCCACGTCGAAGCAAGCTCCGGCCTGGTTCGTGATTTACGCCAATTTCACTGGATTTCCCTTCCGCACTGCCCAAGGCATGAATGTGCGATTGCAACTGCCGCACACGGTGTATCTGCTGCCAAAGCAGTCGGCGCAAAAAGATGAAATTCAGGTGAATCGGGCCGAGCTGAACGTGGTCGACAACAAAGTCACAATTGAAGTCGAGAACACGGGAGACAACTTTGGCCGCGTGCTCGCAACTGAACTGCTTTACTCAAAGAAAAAACAAGACGCGCCGGGCTTCCCAGTCTTTCCTCATCGCAAGCGAATTCTTGAAATACCGCTAGATACCAAGGCGGAAGGCGAAAACGTGCCGGTTGAAGTCTCGCTGGGATTTCAAAACTTCAAAATCGAGCAGAAATTGCAACGCGCTGCGGCAGTCGCGTCGGTCACAGAGAAACCGCAAACCGCAGAACAAGCCGAAGAGCACAAGGGGAATCCGTGAGCCATGCGTCTCCGATTCACTTGCGCGCTGATACCCGTGCTCATTTGTTGGGCTGGGATTAGCAGTGCGCAAGTGTTCCGCGTCCAAGGCGGAGAGTCAACTCTTCTTGATGCACAGGGCGGCTCAGTCGAATTTAAGGCGCCCAATTACGACGGGACTGTTGGGTTAGGTTTCTACAACGGCCACTTCGAATTCGGCGCAGAAACTCGCTACCTTTTTCATAAATACACGATGATTGCGGGCGACGACTCGGTTCCCTTTGTTCTGCCTACCGACGTATTCGACGCCAGCCATTACTTTTCAGCCCGCGGAATGGGTGTGACTCGCAAATACGCCGACCAGAGCTTTTACGGTTTCGCGGGAACAACCTCCACCTGGCTCGGCACCGGCTTCTTTAACGCGGCCACCAGCAACGATCCCGTAGGACTATTCTTTTACGAACGCAAGTTAAGCCCTCAACTTAAATTCTTTTCGCGCAACATCGCTTCAAAACGGCAAACCAGTCTGCAAGGAATCGAATGGCAGCCCGAAAAATGGTTGAAGTCAGCGATCACCGCCGGCATAGGGTCGAACCAGAAATACTTTGCCTCCAGCATGGACGCACAGACCGATAAGCTCGCTTTTAAGAGCAGTTACGTGATCACGGGAGAGATGTTCCGGCGCATCACGGTCATCAGCCCCATGAGCTCTGAGATGAATAAGGGCAACGTGCAGATGCTCTACAAGCCCGATGAGCACATTAGCATCACCACCGGACATGAGAACATCCTCGAACCGTTGACGCTCACCGGCCCAATGCAGCAGGCCACAGTCAACCAGCTTTCAACCGACTTTCACATCGAACATTTTTATTTCGGCTCGGGCCTGTTCAGCTCAATTGCCGAGGGCCGGAGCTCTCAGGGGACAAACTTATACGTAGGCCGACGGTTCGGCAAAGCGATCGAAGTAAACACAAACTATTTCGCAAGCAAGGCCCAGGGAGGCGAGAAGCAGACCATTTTTTCCGGAACCGTTCGCGAGAACATGTCTCCGCGTTTTAGCTTTCTGCAATTGATCTCTCGCTCCGCCGGCCAAACAACTTTTGCTTTTGGCGGGGACTTCACCAGCAATCGTCTGCTCTTGCGTGCCGATTATCAAAACGTCTACCTTCCCTTCCGGCCAAGCAATCCGTTCGAGCAAGCGCTCGCCTTGAATGCGTCCCTTCGAATTTACGGGCCGTGGCAAGCTACCGTGGCGTCTGACGTAGACCCGGAAGGGCATCTGCGCTACACCTTCGGCGTGAGCACTTATCTTTACCGCATGAAAGGAATGGTGCTGAGCGCAAACTCCGATTCCTTTTCTATCGCCAAGTACGTTATTGAAGGGATAGTCAAAGACGATCAGAACGCAACCGTGGAAGGCGCGGCGTTGCACGTCGGGAATCAAATTGCTTACACCGACAGCACCGGGCACTTCATGGTGCGATTCTCAAAACACGGTCCATTCCCAATTAGCGTTGCGCCGGAAGAATTCATTACCACAGGCATGTATGCAGTGATTTCAGCGCCGGCACAGGTTCGAGCCGAATCGGAAGATACGGCTAGTGATGTGCAGATCGTCGTCCGGCGAGTGCCTACGCAACAGCCGAAGTTATACAACCAGTGATTGCGTGGAGGCAGACACGCGGCCCGCGCGCCTCCTCGGTCTCTTTATTCAATCCCCTTCAATTGCGAATTCAAATCCGCGAGGGCTGATTCCAGCATGGTTCGGTGCTGGGGATTTGTAGCGAGTTCGAGCTGCTGCAAGATTCGCTTTCGCGAAAGTTCCAATCCGCGCCTGCGTTGATGCGCGGCGATCTGCCCAGGGGTAAGCGGCTTCCCTTTTCGGCTGGTCGGGGATTTTGTTTCCTCCTGTTGTTGTTCGACCGACTTGCTTTCCCAACCCCGTGCCATAACTCAATTGTAGGCCCAGCAAAGTCCCAGGCGAGGACCCCCGTTTCTCGGTTCGACCGATTCGCGGCTCAAGATTTGGGTTAGTAACTAGAAAGGTATATGCTTGCGCCGTGCGGAAAGCTCCGGGGCGATCTCCCACAACTCCTCTTTATATCGGCCTGGTGATCACCTTGGCAGCGGTCGTTGCCTATTCCGCCTATGTCACGCGGCAAATCTCCGGGTTGCGCTTGTTGCAAAGTAATTTGATCGACCGCAACCGCAAAGACTCACTTCAGCTACTACGGATACAAAATGAATTGAATTCGATCGGCATTTCAATGCGCGACATGCTGGATACCGATCCAGTGGATCAGGCGCAGCGATATCCATTAACCGCTTGGCAGCCGCAGTTCCAGCGTATGCGTGAGGACCTCGATGACGCATTCCGCCGCGAGCAAGAGGTCTCTCCGCAGGGGCGGACGACAGACCAGCAGCAGTACTTACAAAGTTCGCTTACGCAATTCTGGGACGCCGTTGATCGCACTTTTGCTTTAGCACGAAGCGGTAACGAAAAGGAAGCCCGCACGCAGGTGCGAATTTCTCTGCAGGCACGTTTAGCATCTCTGACGACGGCGGTCGCCCGGCTGTTGGTCCAGAATAACGAGAGTGAGGAGCGCGCTGCCGGTCAGGTGACGGAAATCTACAATCGGGTCGCGCGCCAAGCTTACGTTTTTCTCACCGCAACTCTGGTTGCAATTATTCTCACGAGTTTATATCTGATCCGCTCCAATCGCTTGATCTTTCATCAGCTCGCGGTATTATCTGAGCAGCGCAGCGATCTCGCGCAAAAACTAATTTCATCCCAGGAATCGACGCTCCGGCACATATCGCGCGAACTTCACGACGACTTCGGACAAATTCTTACTGCAATGGGAATCATGCTCGGGCGCGCGCGCAATCAGTTGCCGGAAAGCTCTCGATTGCGAAACGATTTGCTAGAAGTCCACGAGATCGCGCAGACGACTCTCGACAAAGTTCGCAGCCTGTCACAGGCATTGCATCCGGTCATGCTCGAGGAAGCTGGGCTGGAGCAAACAATTGAATGGTATCTGCCGGTGGTGGAAAGGCAGACCGGAATTGGCATATCCTACGAGAAATCTGGAACTCCGTTTCCGGTTAACGGCACCGCGGCAGTCCACGTCTATCGCGTTTTGCAAGAGGCATTGAACAACGTAGCGCGGCATTCGGGGGCAAAACAGGCGTGGGTGCGATTATGCTTCACGCCGCAGTGCCTGGAGCTCGAAGTCGAGGACCACGGTTCAGGATTTTCCACCAACAATTCGCGGCACGGGATTGGTTTGGTCGCGATGCGAGAACGCGCGGAATTGCTCGGCGGCACGCTTGCCATCGGGCGCCCCGCACCGGGCGGAACAATGGTAAGAATCGCGGTTCCGAGAGAACAATTGGAGTCGAATGCCTGATCACCAAATTTCGGTACTCTTGGTAGACGACCACAGCCTGGTCCGGCGTGGCTTCCGGCGGATGCTCGAGGACGAAGAAGACATTCGCGTAGTGGGTGAGGCCAGCGATGGCGAGGAGGCGTTGAAGCTCGCGGGATCACTGAGGCCGCAAGTCATCGTTATGGATTGCGCACTGCCGGGAATAAATGGCCTGCAGGCGACGCGAAAGATCCTGCAGCAAAATCCCGCGACGCGGGTGCTTATGCTTAGCATGCACACGGAAGACACCTGGGTGAAGCAGGCGCTCGAGGCAGGCGCACGCGGATACGTGCTGAAGAACGCAATGGACCTAGAGCTGGGCTCCGCAATCCGACGGATCGTGAAAGGCGAAACGGTGCTCGACGGCCAGCTTGCGGTGCAGCAATCATTGAAAGGTGAGCGAAATTCCGGCCTTACTCCGCGCGAACTCGAAATTTTGCAGCTCATCTGCGACGGCAAGTCGAACAAAGAAATTGCCAACCAGCTGGTACTCAGTGCGAACACCGTCGCCGTTCATCGAGCCAACATCATGGACGCGCTCGGAATTCACAAGACTGCCGAGCTCGTCGTCTACGCCATCCGCAACGGGCTGGTGAACGTTCCGTGAACCGGCGGTCGTTCCTGAAAAAAACTTTGATCGGGTGCCCCATCCTTGTCTCGCCTGCTTTTGGCGAGACGGGGTGGGGAATTTCGTCGGTATTGGCAGCTTCTTCACTCGGATTCCACTTCTCCGACGTAACTTCCTCCGCCGGAATTCACTTCAAGCACAACAACGGCGCTTACGGCGGGAAGCTACTTCCTGAAACCCTGGGGCCCGGCTGCGCCTTCCTCGATTACGACAACGACGGATGGCAAGACATTCTTCTGGTCAACAGCATGGATTGGCCTGGACATCCGCACCAGAGATCCACGTTGAAGTTGTATCGAAACAACCGCAATGGAACCTTCGCTGATGTAACTCGCGCTGCTGGCCTGGATGTCGAAATGTACGGCATGGGTGTGGCCGTCGGCGACTACAACAACGATGGCTTTGCCGACATTTTGATCACTTGCGTCGGTCAGAACAGGCTATTTAAAAACACAGGTAAGGGCGCGTTCGTTGATGCCACTAACTCGAGCGGGCTCGGCAAACGGCAGGCGTTCAGCACATCGGCATTGTGGTTCGACTATGACCGGGACGGATTGCTCGATCTTTTCGTCTGCAATTACGTGAAGTGGGCGCCCGAGCACGATGTGTTCTGCAGCCTCGATGGCAAGCACAAGTCCTATTGCACGCCTGAAGCTTATGTCGGCCAGACCTGTTGGCTTTTTCATAATCGTGGAAACGGAACATTCGAAGATGTCACAGCATCAAGCGGAATTTTCGACTCGACTTCGAAATCTCTCGGCGTAGCTATGTTCGACTACGACCAGGACGGCTGGCCTGACCTGCTTGTCGCCAATGACACGCAGCCGAACAAGCTCTACCACAACCAGCGTAACGGCACGTTTAAAGATGTGGGAGTCGAAGCAGGAATCGCATTCAGTGCCGAAGGCAAAGCGCGCGCTGGCATGGGGGTTGATATCGGCGACTTCGACAACTCCGGGCATCCTGGGATAGCAATCACGAACTTCGACAACGAAATGATCGGGTTATATCGAGCTGACGGCCATGGCAACTTCACCGATGTCGCGATGCAAACCGGCATTGGGCTTCCTTCGAAAACCACTCTTGGTTTTGGCTGTGCATTCGCCGACTGCGATCTCGACGGCTCGCTCGATTTGATCGCAGTCAATGGACACATCGACGACACGGTACGTAATGTCCGCAACGTCGGCTATGCGCAATCACCTCAGCTTTTTTTGAATAGTGGGGGAGGCAAGTTTCGCGAAGTTGGCAATGAACTCGGCGGCGGATTCAATACACCGAAAGTTGGCCGAGGGTTGGCGCTTGGTGACTTCGATAATGACGGCGTCCTCGACGTTCTATTGACGACCAACAATGGTCCCGCGTACTTGTTCCGCAATGATCAGACGGCTGGAAATCGCAGCATTCGTCTTTGGCTGACAGGAACGAAGTCGAACCATGACGCGATTGGGACGCGTGTGAGAGTGCAGGTGAACGGCATTACACAAACGCGGATGGTGCATAGCGGATCGAGTTACCTATCACAGTCAGAATTGCCGGTGACGTTCGGGCTAGGCAAACAAGACATGGTGGAGCGCGTCGTTCTTGAGTGGCCGAGCGGCAGGACGGAAGAGTTCAAGCAGCTTGCGGCAGGAAAAACCTACAAGATTATTGAATCACAAGGGATTAAATGAAATACACGGGCTAGTATTTTTGCTTTATTGCGCATTTTCGTGGCCTGGAAGAATATACAGCCAACGTCCTCATAAGTAATGGCCACCTCCGGCCGACGACTTGAGGAGTTCAACCCACGAAAATTAAAGCCGCCCGAAAGGGTGGCTTTAATTTTTTGTTCTTTTCGTATGCTTCCTCCGTAACTCGGTGATCTCTGTGGTTTAAGAAGCTTAAAGCTCCACCCCAGAGGACACAGAGTTACATAGAGGAAATCCACAAAGGCTATACACACCCTTTCCACTAAATCGATTCTGCGTATAATGTTCGGTTCTTGGACTCCACGTCGAGGAGCTTAATGTCGAACTCTTCTGATCCGCTTTCTCCCACTCGAAGAAGTTTTCTCGCAACAACTGGAGGAGTATTGGCCGGGGCGGTTGCAGCGCCACGAGGCATGTCAGCGGTAGCGCAATCAGATGAGGAGGCATCCTCAACCCCGCATAACCGGCGAAAAATTCCAATCGGCGTTTTCGATCCCGCATTCCCCGACCTGACGCTCGACCAACTCGTTGAGAAATACCAGCAGCTTGGGGTTGAAGCGGCTGAAATTGGAACCGGCGGCTATCCCAACAACAAACACTGCGCGCTCGACGATTTGATCGCCGATCCGGCAAAGCTGCGCGCATGGAGAAAGAAGTTTGAGGACCACAATATTCAAATTGGAGCGTTGAGCTGCCACGGCAATCCGGTCCATCCAGATAAGGCTCATGCCGAGCGCGACGATCAGACTTTCCGCAAAACCGTGCAGCTCGCGGAAAAGCTCGATGTGAAAGTGATTGTCGGATTTTCAGGCTGCCCGGGCGCGAACCCAACGGACAAAAATCCAAACTGGATCGCCTATCGTTGGCCTCCCGAATACGCCGAAGCGCAGGATTGGCAATGGAAGGAGCGGTTGGTTCCTTATTGGAAGGATGCGGTGAAGTACGCGCGTGATCACGGCATCCGGCGTATTGCGCTCGAGATGCACCCGAATTTCTGCGTGTACAACCCGCTCACATTGCTAAAGCTGCGCGATGCTGTGGGCGAAGAGATCGGCGCGAACAACGACCTGAGCCACTTGTTCTGGCAAGGATGCAACCCGGTCGAAGTGATTCACATGCTCGGCAAACAAGGCGCGATTTATCACGCGCACATGAAAGATACGGTTTTGTTCCCCGATAAAGTTGCTCGCTACGGCGTGTTGAATTTTATCTTTGAAAAACAGGACCTGAAGACCGCCTCGGATGCGTTTCGCGCGGTTGGTTATGGCCACAGTGCTAGCACATGGAAAGACATCATGCGGGCGTATATGGATGTTGGCTACGACGGTATTTTCAGCATAGAAAATGAAGACCCAATTTTATCGGGCGAAGTCGGCGTCGAGCGCGCTTTGTATGTCCTAAAGAATGTTCGGGAAGAATTGCTGACAGAGCCACAGTTGGCTTGATGGGCGAGTGGGGGGGCGAGATGCCCGTCTCCCACGACCAAGTTGGAGAGGAATATGGACCGCAGAACATTTATTGCGAGCACGACGTCCGCAGTTATTGCAAGCCGCCTCTCCTGGGCTGCGGCTGAGCACCGAATCCAGAAAATCGGCCTTGAGCTGTACACCGTCCGCGGGGCGATGGACAAAGACTTCGAAGGCACGATCGCGCGGGTTGCGAAAGTGGGGTACAAGGAAGTCGAGCTCGCGCAATTTTTCGCACACATGCCCGACTTCAATCCGTCAGCAAAGCGTGCGCGGGAAATTCTGGACGCTCATGGCCTGTTCGCTCCATCCACCCACGTTCCATATTCGGCCCTTTCCCCGGAGAACTTGCCCAAAGTAATTGAGGCCAGCAAAGTTCTTGGGCACCGCTACATCGTTAATCCATCAATCGACCGGGACGTTCTCAAGCAGCCAGATGGGTGGAAGCGCGCAGCGGAAGCGTTCAATCGGGCCGGCGAGCAAACAGCCAAAGCAGGCATCAAGATTGCCTATCACAATCACGTTGAAGAGTTTAAGCCGCTGCCTGATGGCAAATTGCCTTACGACGTTTTGCTTGCTGAAACCGATCCCAAGTTGGTCGCCATGGAGATGGACCTGGGTTGGGCACACCATGCCGGACAGGACCCTATCGCTTACTTCAAAAGATATCCGGGCAGGTTTCCCCTGGTACACGTGAAAGACTTTGACCAGAGTGGCCACATGACCGATGTAGGCAAGGGCGTGATCGATTGGAAAGCGATTTTTGCGAAATCAGATCTCGCTGGCATCAAGCATTATTTTGTTGAGTACGATGATCCTAAAAACCCATTCGCAAGCATTCAGACGTCTTACGATTATTTGAAAAATTTGCGATTCTAACGGAGATTAATGGCCCAGGTAATTCGCTCCCCTAAAACCTACGATGTTTGCATTATTGGCTCCGGTGCTGCCGGCGGCACCGCCGCAAAGGTTCTTACCGAAGGCGGACTGAATGTTGTAATGCTTGAGGCGGGTCCGCTGCTGAACCCCGAGAAAGATTTTAAAGAGCACGTGTGGCCTTATCAGCTTCCGCACCGTGGCGCGGGAGTGGGCGGCCGGGCGAGCGCCGATTTCGGCGAATTCCTCGCGCCGAACGGATCGTGGGACATTGAAGGCGAACCTTATACGGTCGCCCCGGGATCGCGATTTCGCTGGTTCCGATCGCGCATCGAAGGCGGGCGCACGAACCATTGGGGACGCATTGCGCTTCGCTTTGCTCCGGTCGATTTCAAAGCGCGCTCGACTGATGGCATGGGCGATGACTGGCCGATCACATACGAAGACCTCGCGCCGTACTACGACAAGGTGGAATCGTACATCGGCGTTTTTGGAACGAAGGAAAACGTTTCTAGCGCACCTGATGGAGTTTTTCTTCCGCCACCCAAGCCGCGCTGCACGGAGACGATCATCAAGAAATCGTGCGACAAGCTTGGCGTCATTTGTATTCCCTCGCGTCTCGCTATTCTGACTCAGCCTCATAACGATAGGCCGGCCTGCCATTACTGTGCGCAGTGCGGACGCGGCTGCATCAGCGCTTCAAACTTCAGTTCGAGCCAGGTGATGATTCCGCCGGCGCAGAAGACTGGACGCTTCACGCTGATGACCGGTGTGATGGCGCGCGAAATTGTGGTCGGGAAAGATGGCAAGGCTGAAGCGGTTTCTTACATCGACAAGTCTACTCGCACAGAGAAGAAGATTTACGCAAAGGCATTTGTGGTCGGCGCAAGCGCTTGTGAATCGGCACGCCTGCTGTTGAATTCGAAGTCATCGCTTTTCCCCGATGGCATCGCAAACTCGTCAGGCGTAGCCGGTCGATATCTGACAGA
Source organism: Terriglobales bacterium (assembly GCA_035651475.1). Taxonomy (GTDB): domain Bacteria; phylum Acidobacteriota; class Terriglobia; order Terriglobales; family Acidobacteriaceae; genus Gp1-AA145. Next base: position 23,361 of record DASRFP010000029.1, read on the forward strand.
TAGTGTGGGCAGTTCGGGGTTTGGACATTTTCCGCAGCTCGCAAAAGTGCCCGCACACAATCACGATGGCGTCGGCGGCATGCACATGTACATGCCGTGGTGGAAGTTCGACCGCAAGAATGAATTCCTGCGCGGATACCACATCGAGTTCGGCGGCGGCAGAGAGATGCCCGGCGTCGGCGGTTTCAACGGGATCTGCGAGGATTACGAGGGGTACGGTACTGCGCTGAAACAGAAGTGCCGAGATTTATACGGCACGTTTATTGGCTTTGCGGGCCGGGGAGAAATGATTCCCAACGAGCAGAGCTATTGCGAGATTGACCCCGACGTTGTCGATGAGTGGGGCATTCCGGTGCTACGTTTCCATTGGCAGTGGAGCGATAACGAAATCAAGATGGCGCGTGATATGCAGGAGACATTCCGCGACATCGTCGAAACCGCTGGCGGAACTTATTATTGGCGTGTGAGTTCCGATGGGCCGAATCCGTACGGGATTTCAGACGGCGGTGTGATCATTCACGAACTCGGAGTCGTTCGCATGGGCAACAGTCCCAAAACGTCTGTTCTGAACGGCTATTGCCAGGCACACGACGTCAAGAACCTGTTTGTGACTGATGCCGCGTCGTTCGTTAGTAATCCCGATAAGAACCCGACTCTGACGATCATGGCCGTGTCGTGGCGCGCGTCGGAGTATCTGTTGGATCAGGCAAAGAAGGGGAGTTTGTAGATGAGCTCAGGCATTTCTCGACGAAACATTCTCAAATCGCTCACGATCGGTGCGGCTGCGACTTCAGTTCTCCGCGTTATTCCTGCGCAAGCGGCCGAATACGCTCATCACATGATCGCGGCGGAAAAAGCCGCGACCAAGGCGTACGCCCCGAAATTTTTCAATGCCCACGATTACAAAACTTTGCAGGCCCTGTGTGAAACGATCATCCCCGCCGATTCCGATTCCGGCGGTGCAGTCGAAGCCGGTGCTCCTGAGTTCATCGACCTGCTCACAAGCGAAAACACGGAGTACCAGCGCATCATGGGCGGGGGTCTACTCTGGCTCGACTCGACCTGCTCCGATCGTTACGACAAAGCTTTTCTTGATTGCTCACCGGCGCAGCAAAAAGAAATTCTCGATAAGATCGCGTACCGCAACAATGCCCTTTCTGACCTCAGCCTGAGCCAGGGTGTTGAATTCTTTTCCTTCCTTCGCAACATGACGGCTGACGGCTTCTTCACCAGCGAGATCGGAATCAAGTATCTCGGATATATCGGCAGCGCTTTCCTGAAGGAATGGCCGGGCTGCCCGCCGGTTCCGGGCGTCTGACCCAATGTTTGCAGAGGAGCTTGCATGGCCATAGGCTACACACCACCCGCAGGACCAATGGTTGCGCACACAATGGTGACCACACAATTTGAGCTGGACGGTTTTCGCGTGGTGCGGACACTGGGAGTGGTTCGGGGCATTGTCGTGCGGTCGCGGTCGATCGTGGGTACTATCGGTGCCAGCCTGCAAACGATTCTCGGCGGCAACATTACGCTCCTGACGAACCTTTGTGAGAAAACCCGCGCCGAAGCTTTCGATCTGATGCTGCAACACGCAGCCCAACTCGGCGGAAACGCTGTTGTCGCCGCACGCTATGATGCCACGGAAATCATGCAGGGGGTCACCGAGGTACTGGCCTACGGAACCGCGGTGCTTGTCGAGCCAGTCGCGCCCGGCAAGTAGTCGCCGCACACATGCGGTTTCTTCTGCGTCGAATTACGTTTCCTGAAGATACTCTGGAGGAAGTTAAGAGATATGCAATATCGTCCGCTGGGCCGCACAAGCTGGAAGGTTTCCGAGGTTAGTTTTGGCGCATGGGCCATTGGCGGTTTTTGGGGACAAGTCTCAGAAGACGACGCGATGAAGACCCTCTACAAAGCGATCGGTTGCGGGGTGAACTTCATCGACACTGCCGATGTCTATGGCGATGGCCGCAGTGAGCGCCTGATTGCCAGGCTGAAAAAGGAGCGGAAAGAAGAGATCATCGTCGCCACCAAGGCCGGACGCAAGCTGCCCAAGCAGACAGTCGAGGGCTACAGCCGTGAAAACCTGCGGACCTGGATCGAGGACAGCCTGAAGAGACTCGAAACCGATGCTCTCGACCTGCTGCAGCTTCATTGTCCGCCAACTGACGCGTATTACCACGCCGAGATCTTTAGCACGCTCGATGACTTTGTAAGAGAAGGAAAGGTGCGGTATTACGGGGTTAGCGTAGAGCGAGTGGAAGAAGCCCTCAAGGCCATCGAGTTCCCGAGCGTGCAGAGCGTCCAGATCATCTTCAATTGCTTCCGCCAGCGTCCGGCGGAGCTGTTCTTCTCACAAGCGAAGCAAAGGCAAGTCGGGATCCTGGCGCGTGTGCCTCTCGCGAGCGGCATGCTCACGGGCAAGCTTCGCCGCGATTCGCAATTTCCAGCTGACGATCATCGCAATTTCAATCGCCATGGAGAGATGTTTGATGTCGGCGAGACTTTCTCGGGAGTCGATTATGCGTGGGGACTAGAAGCGGTTGATGAGATTCGAAGCCTGCTGCCGACGGGCCTTTCGATGAGCCAGTTTGCTCTGCGCTGGATTCTGATGTTCGATGCTGTTTCCTGCGCTATACCAGGGGGCAAACGCCCTGAGCAGGTTGCCGATAACTGCCGCGCTTCCGAGGTGCCGCCGCTTTCACCGGAGATCATGCAGGATGTGAAGCGTATCTATGAAGAGAAGCTTCGTCCGCAAGTGCACCAGCGGTGGTGATTGCTACCTAGGTGATTGCTACCTAAATGAAAACGGCCCGCAACGAGTTGCGGGCCAAATATTTTAACTTGAGGAACTGCGCCGTGCGCTTCCCTAAACCACTACTGTGTCGGACCGCAGAGAAGATTCGGATTGTTGTTGCCGGAGTTGCTCCCGATAGCCGATGCAACACCAATGTAAACGGGCTGCGAGGTTACGTTCTTGTAGGTCGCAACAATCTGGTACGAACCGGTCAAAAACCAACCTGCCGGGGCGGTGCTACCTGAGGCTCCAGTAGCGCCCCATGTGCACACAGCTGGATCAACACCTGTCACCAGCCCGGTCGAGCTCACCGTAACCGTGTTCGGCGGCGCCATTAACGGATTGCCATTCACGTCTGTTCCCGTCGGGGTTACGATATATGTCGCAACCGTGCTGATGTCTTTGACGGCGGTGCTGGTGTAAGTTGCGCTCACGCTCAGCTGGACTTTCCCGCCAATGCCGATCAGGTTCGTACCTGAACTGCTCAGTTGCAGTGTCTGCAAGTTTCCAACTGCCGGCCCACCACAACCCAGTTGCGTGAACACCAGGGCCGCTGCTAGCGCGACCAGAATGCTTGTGCGTTTCACTCGAATCCTCCTGCCCGCCGGCGGCACTGATGCGCGCCATTGCGGACGCTTCTCTCGCTCTCGAATGGATACTGGCACACAAACGGAACATCACAAAATTACTGAGGTAATTGACCTTTCGGTAAAAACTAAGGCTGATGGATTTTTGCCGATCGGAGGTTGGAATCGCGCTTCGAGCTGAGCGGCTGCTGGTTGCGAGCGCTTGAACTGCTCTCGCTTGGCAGTGTAAGCTTAGTCAGCGGAAAGCCGCGCACCGGCGACCGCTCTCCCGAAAACTCCTGCGGCTGATGAACTTAGCGGAAGTGGTGGAATTGGCAGACACACCATCTTGAGGGGGTGGCGCCGAAAGGCGTGGGGGTTCAAGTCCCCCCTTCCGCACCATAATCTCGGGAAATCGGTAAAGGTTCGGAACAAAGGTTTTTCTTAATCCATGATTACACTCGTTACAATCATCCATGTTTGTGTTTGTATTTTCTTGATTTTTGCCGTTCTCTTACAGAGTGGACAGAGCGGCGATATCGCCGCTGCATTCGGCGGACAGGGCAGCCAAACGGCCTTTGGGCCGCGTGGCTCAGCAACCGTGCTTACCAAAGCCACAACCTGGTGCGCTGTGGTATTCATGCTTACGTCGATCACGCTCTCGATTGCCGCATCTCGCAGGACCGGAGTGAAGTCCGTCCTGCAAAATACATCAACCTCGTCCTCGAAGCCCGCAAACCCAGCTCCGAAGAAATAAGAGCGTCAGCGATGAGCCGCGAGCGCATAGATAGGTTGCTCACCGCTCGATGCTCACAGCTCAACGCTTCTTCATGATTCACGAAATTCTTCCCGTCGGTCCTTTACAGTGCAATTGCTCTGTCATCGGCGACGAGGTCTCGCGTGAAGCGATGGTCATCGATCCTGGCGATGACATCGCTGACGTTCTCGCGATCATTCAGAAACACAATCTGATCGTTAAGCAAATCGTGATCACGCACGCGCACATCGATCACGTCGGCGGAGCGATGAAGCTGCGTCATGCAACCGGCGCACCGATTCTGCTGAACGAGAGCGATTACGGACTATTAAAGATGCTCGACATGCAAGCTGCCTGGATTGGAGTGAAAACGCCGGAGAAGGTTGAGATCGACCACAGCCTTGGCGACCAGCAGACTGTGAAGGCCGGCTCGCTGATCGCAAATGTGATGCACACCCCCGGACACACCGAAGGCAGCATCTGTCTATATTTCCCAGCCGAGAAAAAGCTGATAGCTGGAGACACTCTGTTTGCCGGCAGCATCGGCCGTACCGACCTGCCTGGTGGCTCATTCGACAAAATAACACGTTCGCTCAACGAAAAGGTGTTGGCCCTTCCCGATGACACAGTTGTCGTTCCCGGACATGGAGCATTGACGACGATTGGCGCGGAACGCGAGGGAAATCCTTTTCTGAAACGCTGAGGGCCGCCCAGGCATTTTCACTTGCTGCTCGCTCCAGCAAATATGCTCCCGGACCTTGCTGGCCGCGAATCCATCGGCAAAATTCTTTCACCTCAAAGCCGGCGCGCAGGGATTCTGTAAACGCATGGCGCGTGGCAAGCCGCCACTCGCGGGCCAGGTGTCGGTCCTGTTTTTCGATTGGACCGATATCTCCGGGAATTTCGATTGCGACTCTCTGCTTCGAAAGTGCGACGTCCATGTTCCCCGCTGCCGGCCGGCCGTCGCCATTGAAGCGAACCAGCGGCTCCAAATGCTTGAGCGTATCCAGAATCTCCGAGCGGGAACTTTTGCCGTTGAACCGCTCTTCGACTCTCGATTCAGCCATTTGCCATCTGACCCACAACCGGTCCGTGCCATTGCTGTGCAGAGCGCTCGACGTATGAGGCCCGTAGAAGTCCGGACGATAGCTATTGGAAACTACGCCCAGCTTTTCAAAGTTCAAGTGCGCGTTCGTGCTTCGCAGAGGATCAAAGGTCCACGTCATTTCCTTGATCCCCAGACTGAGCGCCCGTTCCCGTTGAGCAAGCTTCAGCCGAAACCCTAAGCCGTGTTCCCGATAGTCGCGCCGGACCGCCAGCATATGTGAGTGAAATCCGGTCGTCCCGTGTTCCAGGCTGGGAAATGCCAGGGCAAAACCTACAAGCCTGCTGCCATCGAATGCACCAACCACCACGCTACCTGCGGCACGCATCGCAATCAATAAGGTGAGCGGGGTCACATCGGCATCGGCCAGCTCCCACACCTCTTTCTCTAGTTGTGGCAAGCGTTCGATGTCCGCGAAGGAGTCGATATCGCGGATGACCAGGGATGAGTGAGGAGCTGAGATTCCCATACTCGCGTCAGATGAGCCGATCAATATACGCGAGCAACGCCGCTTTTCGCCAGCCGGAGCGCCCGAGGAGAAAAGCTTAGCCGGGTAAATTTTTGTAAATGCCTGATGACGATCTATTTCCATCCACATCAAACGTTTAGTGTAGATCGTGAGCAGCTATGAGCAAGTTCTCTTCTTATTATTTAAGATGATGGCGCACGAAAGCGGGCGGAGGCCGGGTCAACGAATGAGTGTTCAACTCCTGAAATCGAAGCGGAAATTCTTACGATACGCAACGATATCGGTCCTTTGCTTGTTGCCGGCAGCTTTTACTGCGTGCTCGACCTCCAATTCAAACCCAAGGGCGGCCCGCGCCAATGCCACGCAGGCGGTGCAAGTCACCGTAGCTTCTGCGCGAAAACAGGACCTGCCAATCTACCTGACGGGTCTTGGTTCAATTCAGGCTTATTACACAGTTAGCGTCAAAAGCCGGGTTGATGGACAGCTTGTCGATGTGCGTTTCAAAGAGGGACAGTTTGTAAAGCAAGGCGAGTTGCTCGCCGTGATTGACCCACGACCCTATCAAGTTGCGCTCGAGCAAGCGCAAGCCCAGTCGTTTAAGGATCAGGCCTCACTGCGGGATGCGAAACTCAATTATCAGCGCTACAAAGATCTGCTGCAGAACTCAGGCGCGATGTCGCAGCAACAGGTGGATACCCAGCAAGCCACCGTCGATCAACTTGATGGCGCAGTTCGTAACGATCAGGCGGCCGTAGATAGCGCCAAACTGAATCTGGTCTATTGCCACATTACGGCGCCGGTCAGTGGCCGCATCGGACTGCGCCTGGTTGATCCTGGGAACATCGTCCATGCCTCAGATACCAATCCGATGCTGGTCATCACACAGCTCCAGCCGATCACGGCAGTCTTCACCCTGCCTGAGGACCAATTGCCCGAGGTGGCTCAGCATTTACGTAAGGGCCCACTCCAGGTGGACGCATATAGCCGCGACGACCTGACCAAGCTAACAACCGGCAAACTTCTCACCATTGACAATCAAATCGATCAGACGACTGGAACCGGTCGATTGAAAGCAGTCTTCGAGAACAAAGAGAGTGCTCTTTGGCCGAACCAGTTCGTGAATGTCCACTTACTGCTCGAGACGCAGAAGAACGTCACTGTGGTGCCGTCGGCTGCGGTCCAGCGCGGTCCGCAGGGTGATTACGTCTATGTGATGAAGCCGGACAAGACGGTGGAAGTACGTCCCGTGAATACTTCGGTGACGCAAGGAAGTTTGAGCTTGATCGCGAGCGGCGTGACTCCCGGTGAGATGGTCGTAACCGATGGTCAGGATAAACTGCAGCAGGGCAGCCGCGTCGAACCACATACGCAAGGAGCTGGCACCGGCACTCGGAGTGCAGGAGGCACGAATGGCAGCCAGGCTGTTCCCGAAAATTCCGCTAACACGCAGGCCAGCACCGATCAGGGCCAGGCGCAGCACTCCCGGCGAAGCGGACCACCAACTTCCACCGGAAATCCAAATCGCGGGACAGCTTCGCAATGAATCCTTCAAGGCTGTTCATTCTTCGCCCGGTCGCAACGTCACTGCTGATGATAGGCGTTCTGCTGGTCGGCATCGTGGCCTATCGGCAGCTGCCAGTTTCGGCTCTTCCGGAAGTTGACTATCCCACGATTCAGGTAATGACGTTCTACCCGGGTGCCGATCCGAACGTCATGTCTTCGTCGGTGACTGCGCCTCTCGAACGGCAGTTTGGCCAGGTCCCCGGCCTTAGCCAAATGACCTCGACCAGTTCCCTGGGCGCATCGGTAATTACGCTGCAATTCAATCTTGACCAGAACATCGATATCGCAGAGCAGGAAGTACAGGCTTCTATCAATTCTGCCGGAACTTATCTTCCGGTTGATCTCCCGAATCCACCGATCTATAGCAAAGTAAATCCCGCGGATGCGCCCATCCTCACTCTCTCTGTAAGTTCCAACACGCTTCCGCTCTCTAAGGTAGAAGATCTTGCGGACACCCAGCTCGCGCAGAAAGTCTCGCAGGTTAGCGGCGTCGGATTGGTTTCAATCAGTGGCGGACAGAAGCCCGCAGTTCGTGTTCAAGCCAATCCTACGGCTTTGGCTTCATATGGCTTGAGCTTGGAAGACGTACGCACGGCGCTTGCGGCGGCAAACGTTGATCAGGCCAAAGGCACACTCGATGGACCGCGGCAGTCGTTCACCATCGGGGCGAATGATCAACTGACATCGGGAGCTCAATATGCTCCCATCGTCATTGCCTACCGCAATGGAGCGCCGGTTCGGCTCGATGCAGTAGCCCACATTACCGACAGCGTAGAGAACGTCTATCAGTCAGCGTGGATGGGGCAAGGCTCGACGCTAACGCCGGCGGTGATCGTCAATATTCAGCGGCAGCCGGGCGCAAATATCATCGAGGTAGCGAACAAGATCAAGCTTCTTCTGCCACAACTACAAGCGTCCATGCCGGCGTCGGTGCGCGTCTCGATTCTTACCGATCGCACCGAGACGATCCGCGCGTCAGTCAAAGACGTGGAGTTCGAACTGACGCTCACCATCGTTCTTGTCGTGATGGTGATTTTTCTTTTTTTGCGAAACTGGCGCGCAACCATCATTCCCAGCGTTGCTGTCCCGCTATCGATTGTCGGAACGTTCGCAGTCATGTACCTGCTTGGGTACAGCTTGAACAATTTGACGCTGATGGCATTGACGATCTCAACCGGTTTCGTCGTAGATGATGCCATCGTGATGATTGAAAACATCGATCGTTTTCTCGAAGCGGGAGATTCACCACTCGATGCAGCGCTCAAAGGCGCGGGACAGATCGGATTCACCATCGTTTCGTTAACTGTGTCACTGATTGCAGTTTTGATTCCGCTCTTATTTATGGGCGATATTGTCGGACGGCTGTTCCGTGAATTCGCGATCACGTTGGCAGTAACGATTTTGGTCTCAGCGGTTGTTTCTCTCACCCTCACGCCCATGATGAGTTCCCGTCTCTTGAAGACGAAACGCGAGGAGCAGCAGGGCAGGTTCTATCAATGGTCAGAGCGGCAGTACGAACGCATCATTGCCTACTATGGGCGAACGCTGAAGTGGGTACTGGGTCATCAGACAGCGACTCTGCTCGTCACTGCGGGCACGTTGGTGCTTACCATTTTTCTCTACGTCGTCGTACCCAAAGGCTTTTTCCCGGTACAGGATACGGGTGTAATCCTGGGTATTTCGGAAGCGCCACAAAATATCTCGTTTGCCGCAATGTCGAATCGCCAACAGCAATTGGCGACGGTGATTCTGAAGGACCCCGATGTGCTCAGTCTTTCGTCCTTTATAGGCATTGATGGCACAAACCTGACGACGAATAGCGGTCGAATCCAAATCAATCTAAAGCCGCGCGACGAACGTACTTCGTCCGCCTCAGAAATTATTCGCCGGTTGCAAGGATCGCTTTCCAAAGTTGCGGGAATCACGCTATACATGCAGCCGGTGCAGGACCTCACAGTTGAAGATCGTGTCAGCCGAACCGAGTTCCAGTATTCGATGGAAGACACCGACGCCCAGGAACTTAATGTTTGGGCGCAGAAACTGATGGAGCAATTAAATTCCTCGCCCGCGATGACCGATGTTGCGAGCGACCAGCAGAATGGCGGCTTGCAGGCAGACCTGGTGATTGACCGCGACTCCGCTTCGCGCCTGGGTATTTTGCCTTCTCAAATTGATGCCACGCTGTACGACGCTTTCGGGCAACGGCAGGTCTCGACTATCTACACCCAATTGAACCAGTATCACGTGGTGCTCGAGGTTGATCCGCAATTCCAACGCGACCCAGCCTCACTGAACAATCTGTACGTGAAATCCAACACCGGGACGCAGGTCCCTCTCTCCGCGTTCAGCCACATTGAGCGCTCAAATGCGACGCTTGCTATCAACCATCAGGGACAGTTCCCGGTAGTGACCTTGTCCTTCAATCTTGCGAAGGGCTCCTCGCTGGGGCAAGCGACCAAAGATATCGATGCGGCTGAAGCTGCGATCCACATGCCAGCCAGCATTCACACCAGTTTTCAAGGGACGGCCGCCGCGTTTCGCAATTCTCTTTCCAGCGAACCGTTGCTGATTCTTGCCGCGATCATCACCGTTTATATCGTGCTCGGAGTTCTGTACGAGAGCTACATTCACCCCATCACGATCCTTTCAACTCTACCTTCCGCCGGTGTCGGCGCGCTGCTGGCGCTCTTGATCACCGGCAATGATTTGGGGGTGGTGAGCTTGATCGGCATAATCCTGCTGATCGGTATCGTCAAAAAGAACGCCATCATGATGATTGACTTTGCGCTCGAAGCTGAGCGTGACGAACACAAGCCGGCAGAAGAGGCCATCTATCAGGCTTCTCTCTTGCGTTTTCGCCCAATCATGATGACGACGATGGCGGCGCTCTTCGGCGGGCTGCCGCTGGCGCTCGGATCTGGCACCGGCTCTGAGCTGCGTCATCCCCTGGGAATCACGATCGTTGGCGGATTGCTCGTTAGCCAACTCCTGACCCTGTACACCACTCCGGTTGTCTATCTCTGGTTCGATCGTTTGTCGCAGCGTTTCGAGCGCTTTGGGTTCCGCCATTTTGAAGAGCAGCCGGCAACGGGGGATTAGGGTTGAGCGTCGCGTCTCCATTCATTAAGCGGCCCGTTGGCACCTCATTGCTGACGGCAGGAGTGCTGCTTGCCGGAATTCTGGCGTTTCAGTTCCTGCCTGTTGCTCCGCTGCCGCAAGTGGAATTCCCCGTCATCCAGGTTTCCGCCTCACTGCCCGGCGCCAGCCCTGAGACCATGGCCTCAGCGGTCGCGACGCCGCTTGAACGCCAATTCGGTCGAATTGCCGGCGTAAATGAAATGACGTCCACGAGCCAGATTGGCTCAACCAGTATCGTCCTGCAATTCGATCTCAACCGAAATATCGATGCCGCAGGGCGTGACGTGCAAGCGGCCATCAATGCGGCCCGCAGCAACTTGCCAGCTTATTTGCCGGGTAATCCCTGGTATCGGAAAGTCAATCCGGCAGACGCACCCATTCTCATCGTTTCACTCACGTCCGACACATACACCTTGCCGCAAATGTATGACGCGGCCGACTCCGTGCTGGCACAGAAACTCGCGCAGGTCGATGGTGTGGGGCAAGTGTTCGTTGGCGGCGCTGCACAACCCGCGGTTCGTGCCGAAGTCAATCCCAATCTACTGAACAAGCTTGGGATTGGATTGGACGCTGTTCGCACCGCTCTCAATAACGCCAACGCCAACAGCGCGAAAGGCACGGTCGCGAGCGCTGAACATAGCTGGACCATTCGAGCAAACGATCAGATCAAGACTGCGGATAAGTATCGGCCGCTGATCGTTGCTTACAAGAATGGCGCAGCTGTGCGCCTGAGCGATGTTGCCGACGTGGAAGATTCTGTGGCCGACACACGAGTCATCGGTCTTGCCGCACACAATTCGACCGACCCGAAAGCTCAGGGCAAACCCGCCGTTTTGATCATCATCTTCCGGCAACCGGGCGCAAACATTATCGATACAGTCGACCGCGTTTATGCGCTGATGCCGGAACTGGCCGCGTCCATTTCTCCGGCCATTCACCTCGACATGGTCATGGACCGCACGACCACCATTCGTGCTTCGGTCCGGGATATTGAGATTACGCTCTTGATCTCCGTTTTCCTGGTGATCATGGTCGTGTTTTTGTTCCTGCGTACCGTGCGCGCCACGGTAATTCCCAGCATTGCGGTGCCTTTGTCACTTATCGGCACATTCGGAGTGATGTACCTGCTTGGCTATAGCCTCGACAACTTGTCTCTGATGGCGCTTGCCATTTCCACCGGCTTCGTCGTCGATGATGCCATCGTGGTGCTTGAGAACATCACTCGTTATTTAGAACAGGGCATGACGCCGGTGGCGGCAGCGTTCCGAGGCGCAAAAGAGATCAGCTTCACGGTGCTCTCGATGAGCACCTCGCTCGTCGCGGTATTTATTCCCATTTTGATGATGGGCGGCCTAGTTGGAAGATTGTTCCGCGAATTCGCGGTCACTCTCAGCATTGCCATCGGTGTTTCGCTATTGGTGTCGCTCAGCACTACGCCAATGATGTGCTCGCAAATTCTCAAGCCTCTGGCGGAAGAGACACATGGATGGTTTTATCGCGGATCGGAGCGCGTTTTTTCGAAAATCCTCCAGACATATCGGGGAGGCCTGCGTTGGGTTTTGCGCCACCAGCCGCTCACGCTGGCCATCACAATTGGCACGGCATGCCTGACCGTCTTTCTATATGTGATGGTCCCGAAGGGGTTTTTCCCGCAGCAGGATACCGGCCGTGTCATGGGATCGGTGCAAGCTGATCAGGACACTTCTTTCCCGGCGATGAAGCAAAAGATGGAGCAGTTTGTCAGCATCGTCATGAAAGATCCCAACGTGCAAACCATTGTCGGCTTTGCCGGTGGGAATACCGCAAGAAATCAAGGCCGGATGTACATCACGCTGAAGCCTAAAGGCAAGGAACGGAAGCTCACCGCTGACCAGGTGATTGGCGAAATGCGCCGCAAGTTGGCAGCTGTTCCGGGAGCCACCCTGTACATGCAGTCATCGCAGGACCTCACGATCGGAGGTCGCCACAGCCAGGCGCAGTATCAGTATTCCTTGCAGGGAGAAGACCTGAACGAGCTCAATTCATGGGCGCCGCGGCTGTTGCAAAAATTGCGAACACTCCCGCAACTTCGCGATGTAAACACCGATCAGCAGGACAGGGGGCTGGAAACAAATGTCATTATCGATCGGGACACCGCTTCGCGGCTAGGGGTTACGCCACAGGCGATTGACACTGCGTTATACGACGCCTTTGGCCAGCGGCAGGTTTCGACAATCTATCAGCAGCTGAACCAGTATCACGTAATCATGGAGGTTGATCCGCAATATCAGCAGAGCCCAGCAGCGCTCGAGACCACGTACGTAACGTCTTCAAACGGAACGATGATTCCGCTCGCTTCGATCGCTCATTTCGGACCGGCGAACACCGCCTTGGCTGTGAACCACCAGGGGCAGTTCCCGGCCGCTACCATTTCGTTCAATCTGGCGCCGAATGTTTCATTGGGGCAGGCGACGCAGGTGATCGAGCAAGCAAAGAATGAAATTCAATTTCCGGCCACAATTCACGGGGATTTTGCCGGCACGGCTGCGGCTTTCCAGGAATCGCTCTCAAACGAGTGGATACTTATCTTGACTGCGCTCGCGACCGTCTACATCGTCCTGGGAATCTTGTACGAAAGCTACGTCCATCCCATCACCATCCTCTCGACCTTGCCCTCGGCTGGTGTCGGGGCACTGCTTGCGCTGCTGCTTACTCACAATCAGCTGGATGTCATGGGATTGATCGGAATCATTCTTCTGATAGGAATCGTGAAGAAGAACGCCATTATGATGATCGATTTCGCGCTGGATGCCGAGCGTAAGGAAGGCAAGTCTCCTGAAGATGCCATTTTTGAAGCTTGCATGTTGCGCTTCCGCCCTATTCTCATGACGACCATGGCCGCCCTACTCGGCGGATTGCCGCTCGCGCTCGGAACCGGCGTAGGTTCAGAATTGCGCCAGCCGCTGGGAATTACGATTGTCGGCGGACTAATTCTTAGCCAGGCGCTTACGTTGTTTACCACTCCTGTTGTTTATCTCTACCTTGACCGAATGCGGTGGGCCTGGAGACGCAAGCACCGCGCCGTCGCAGGACAAGTCACGCCAGTCGGCAGCCACGCCGATTAATTTATCGACCCACAAATTCTGAGGTTACTCCGGTTACTTGCGCAGAGTACTTGCGACATTAACCATTGAACTCAGGCGATCTTGTGTTCGCGCGGAAACAGGAGTCTATATGCTGAACCGGTTTTTGTTAGTAGTTGCGGGCGCTCTGTTTGCGCTGACCTGCGTCGCAAGTGCGCAGGATTATCAGGTTATTTCAGTTTCGAATGGCGGCACCATTACGGGAACGGTCAAGTGGGCTGGACCAGTGCCGCATCTCGCAACCGCTGTCATCAATAAAGATCCACAAGTGTGCGATCCCGATTCCCACAAGACCCGCGATCTGGAACGCTTAGTGATTGGTGCGCAAGGTGGAGTTGCGAACACCGTAGTTTTTCTTAAGAATATTTCGCGCGGCAAGGCCATGGACCTGCCCGCTGAACGCCGTTTCCTGGACCAAAAGCGCTGCCAATACGAGCCTCACATCCTGCTTGTGCCGGTTGGGGCAACACTCCAGATGAAGAGCTCCGATGCGACTTTGCACACGATCCACATGGAAGGCGCGGCCACCTACAACTTGCCCTTCCCTTTCCCCAATCAGGTTATTTCCCGTTCAATGCCTTCGGTTGGTCTGGTTGATATGAAATGCAACGGCGGCCACACGTGGATGAATGCAGAGATGTTCGTGGTCTCTCATCCATACTATGCCGTCACCGACGAGAACGGACGGTTCGAACTGACTGATGTTCCTGCTGGTGAGTACGAAATTGAGGCCTGGCATGAGGGCTGGAACGTATTGCATCAGGAGGCAAGCTTCGACGTACTTACCGAAAGGCGCGTTGAACGCCCAGTCTTCGGCCCCCCGCGAACATTGGAAAAGAGCGTAAAAGTTGAATCGAACACGACTGCGACCGTGAATTTCGTTCTTTCAGAAAAGTAATTGTTGAAAGGCAGGTCTTTCACCGGGTACTCGGATTCATCGCTTTGCTCGGCAGCTTCCGCCTGTCTGATCGGGATTCAAGCCCGCAATAACCGGCTGAAAAGATTTTTCATTTAACGAGGGGCATGGGCTGGGGATACTGCTCAATTCGTGCAGTGTGATTACTGTCGAATCTTCCGCCTTGAAGTCTTGCATCCAATGAACAACTTTTCTGATTGAGCCGGGGAACGGGTCGCGGTGGTCGGCGTCCGTCCAAATGTATCGGACAGGCTTTCCGTTAGAAGTTAGCTCCGCCACAAACGATGCCGTTCCTTCACGGACGATGCCATCCTGACGGTAATTAGAACGAAGGTTGTGCAATAAAGCTACAAAGCGATCGAGTTCCTCTTTCGTTAATGTTCCTTGCAAGATTGGCGAAGGTAAAAGGTCGCTTTTATCCGCCCCAACTTTCGATAGCCGGTAAAGTCCATTCTCGTAAAGTGCAATGCAAATGTGTGGTGAGTCTCCTGACCTGACCCTGCTACAAAGCTGCTCTGGTACGAGATTCGGGCAAGCAAAGGTGTAGAAGGAGCTTCGCCATATTTTTTCACTTGTGGGTAACAGACAACAGCAGCAAGCAGCGTGAACACCAGGCTGCGGAAAATCATACCGATTTTCATGGAAGCCTCCAACGAAGCGGGGTACGGCTACATTAAGCACTGACTTGGGAACGTAGGGAGGGCCAATTTCTTGCGTCCAGACTGGAACGGTCAGAGTTGAGGGCTGAAGGCCGAGTGCTGAGTGCTGAGTGCTGATTTACTTCGTCGCCATCTTCCTGACCATCGCAACCACCAGCTTGCGGTCGCTGTCATTTAAATTTCCCGAGTAGCGGCGGATCTGGGTCAAGAAGCGGAGCTCATCATCGGAGAGTTGTGGCAAGTTCTTCGATCCGTTACCGCTACCGGGCTCTGCGAAGAAGTGTGAGAGCGGCAACTCCATCGCTCCAGCAATTTTAGAAAGTGTATCGAGCGAAGGTACGGTGTGGCCGTTCTCGACCCTGGAAAGATAGCAGCGGAGCAGGCCTGTCCGCTTTTCAATGTCGCCCTGGGACATTCCTTTTTGCAGCCGGAAATTCCGGATTGTGTCCCCAATATTCATCGAAAAGGTCAGCGTGAATGGTAACCAGAGTAGTACTAGATGGCAAGAGAAAAGTTATGATATCAGCAGCAGCTCGCTTCTTCTTATTTCTCTTCTCTCTACAATCGTTTTCTAATTGCTCTTAACAGCACGTACAAAGGATTTTCACAGGTCAATAGTCTTCGAATCTATTTTTTCAAGGTGCTTTCGAAGAAAGCGACCGTCTTGCTCCAGGCATCTTGCGCGTCTTTTGGACGATAGCCATCCTTGTTATTGGGGTTTTCAAAAGCGTGTCCGGCATCGGGATAGATGGTGACGTCGATCTTCTTGCCTTGCTTCTTCATCGCGGCTTCGAAGGCCTTCACGTCATCCGGAGTAATGCCGCGATCTAGCGCGCCAAAAAATCCAAGAATCGGCGCATTAATTTTCGCAATTTCGTTGGGATCAGTAGCCAGATGGCCGTAGTTGATGACGTCAGCAGTGAGATTGGGCTGTTGAAGGGCAACATCAAGCGAATATCCCCCGCCCATGCACCAGCCGATCGCACCGGTACGGTTCTTGTTGACGTCTGGTTGCGATATCAAGTACTCGTAAGCTGCCTTCAGGTCGCGGCTGGCACGGTCTTCAGGCACTCCGCGCATAATCTCATGCGCTTCCTCAGGCGTGGTAGCGACTTTTCCGCGGTAAAGGTCGATCGCGAGCGTAACGTATCCCTGGTCGGCCAACTTTGACGCTTCCTCTTTGATCCAGTCGTTTAATCCCCACCACTCATGAATCACAATGATCCCCGGAAACGGCCCGTGGCCTTTGGGCGTATAGAGAATTGCGCTTACGGTCTCGTCGCCGCTCTTGTAACTGACATTTTTCGACGTTGCCGCCAACGCAGTTGTTCCGACCAGTAAGACAGCGCAGAAAGCAAGAATTAGTTTCATGTGCGATCCTTTCATAATTGCAGTTCCATGTAGAGAGCGCCTTCAATCGGGTTCGGGCGATAAGGTGGAATTTCGTAAAATCCTAATTGACGGTACACAGCCACAGCCTTCTGCATTCTGGGTTCAACGGTATCGAGCCGCAATTTTTTATATCCTATCCAGCGCGCTTCGGCGATGATCTTCTCCGCAAGCTCGCGCCCCAGTCCCTTTCCGCGAAATTGCGGCCGGAGGTATAGACGTTTCATCTCGCAAATTTCCGGCGTGATCTTGTGCAAAGCGACGCATCCCGCGGGTTGAGCATACGAAACCGCGAGAATGAGCCGGCCTTCCGGAGGAGCATAATCTCCGGGCAGACTCGCGAGTTCTTGATCGAAGCCCTGAAAGCACAAACTGAAGCCGAGCGACTGAGCGTATTCCATGAAGAGTTCTCGAACGCGCGCGATCTGCGCCTCCGATTCTGCTTCCAAGAACTCGAGAACATTCACCGCAGAGATCGCCGAGGGAGGCCAAACTGAGTGCAATCCTTGCTTTTGCATAAAATTTCCCGGCATACTTTGCGATCTCGGCGGTGAGCTGGTTCGATTACCCCATCAGCATACCGCCATTTACGTTCAGCACGTGGCCCGTAACGTATGCGGCTTCTTCGGACGCCAGGAATGCCACGCAACTCGCGACTTCCTCTGCTTTTCCTACACGACCGAGAGGGATCATCTTCAGCGCGCTTTGCTTCAACTCGTCGGATAAGGCTTCCGTCATCGCGGTTTCAATGAATCCGGGAGCCACGGCGTTACACGTGATGCTCCGCGAGCCGACCTCGCGGGCAATGGCCATGGTTAATCCAATCAGGCCCGCCTTCGATGCTGCGTAGTTCGCCTGACCGGCTTGCCCCATTTGCCCGAATACAGAAGTGATGTTGATGATCCGTCCCCACCGCTGTTTGAGCATGGAGCCGATCGCCTGCTGCGTACACAAGTATGCGGAAGTGAGGTTCGTGTTGAGCACCGCATCCCAATCTGCTCGTTTCATTCGCATTACCAACTGGTCCCGCGTGATGCCCGCGTTGTTCACCAGGATGTCGATCCTACCGAAATCGGAGATCACGGACTTGAAAGTCGATTTGATTTGATTTTCGTCAGAAATATCGCATGAATATATGCGGGCAGAGATCATTGCATCTACGCCATCACTTGTTTCTGACTTTGGGGGAACGGACGTCCCCGCTCGTGGAGTACCTGCAATATCCTGCGCCACTTCGTCGAGCTTTTGTTGATTGCGGGCGACCAGCGCGACGCGTGCTCCGCACTTCGCCAACTTGAGAGCGCAAGCGCGGCCAATTCCTTGCGAGGCCCCGGTTACCAGGGCAACACGTCCGTTCAAATTCATCATTCTTACCTGAGAAGCCGAAATTATAACTGTACGGGCGCGGGCACGTGTTGTTCGCGCCGCTCTTCAATCTCACGGCGGAACAAGAAACGTAAAATCGGCGGGGCAATCAACGTAGTCACGGCGGTCATGATTACGACAATCGCATATGTGGACTGAGTAACAATTCCAGACTGAAGACCGGCCAGGGCGACGATCAAGGCGACTTCCCCCCGAGGCATCATCCCGGTACCGACTTGCAGCACCTGACGCCATCCTTGACCGATCATAGGCACACCGCAACCGATCAGCTTCGAAACAACAGCAAGCAGAGAAATAACCGCGGCGGAGATTAGGGTTTCTCTGGTGAGAAGCGAGCCATTTATTCTTGACCCAATAGTGAAAAAAAAGAATGGCGCAAGAAATTCTGTGATGCCGGCGACGCGCGGGAAAAGATTCCATTGCGGGGCGTAGTCTGCGAACACCAAGCCCGCGAAGAACGCGCCGATAATTGCTGCAATTCCAATCTTTACCGCGAGCCAGGAAAGAAGCAGGCAGATTGCGAGCGCGACCACAAGCGAGGCATTTTGCATGGACAGATGCTCGACTCCGGGCTCTATCCGGCGAACGATGGTCGGGGCCACAAACATCATAAACAGAGCGAAGCCCGTAGCTTCGCCGATCAGCACTCCCATATGCAGCCAGTTGACACCCCCGGAAGCAACGCCGCCGACGATGGCCAAGAGCACCATTCCCAGAATGTCGTCGAACACTGCCGCACCGAGAATAATTTTTGCCGTTTCAGTTGAGAGCAGGTGGAGATCGGCAAACACGCGCGCCGTGATACCGACGCTGGTGGCCACCATGGCAGCGCCGACGAATACAGATTCACTGGTGACGCTGCCGCGCAGCTTCATATATACAAAGCCCAATATGAACGGCACGATGACACCGGCCGCCGCAACACGCAGTGATTTTCCGCCAATGCGGATCAATTCCGCCGGACTGGTCTCAAGCCCCGCGCTGAACAACACGAAAATGGCGCCGAGCTCCGCAACTGAATGGATTATGTCGGTGGCAGGAATCCAAGCGAGTGCGTAAGGTCCGAGTAGCGCACCCGCAAGAATCTCGCCGAGAACCGAGGGGAGCGCAATGCGCTCGAATAGCTCGCCCACAGCCTTCGCAGAAACAAAGATTGCAAAGAGCTCAAGCAGCAGTTGCTCAGGCCCGGTAGCGATGGCTGCAGCCATATCCTGATGGCAGCATATGAAAAGGCCAAGCTGCGCGCAACAAAACTCGTGAGCTGGATTTTGCGAGGTGACAAAGAATGAGTTCGGGTTGTCAAGCCTTTTCCAACGGCCAGACCAGCACCTGCAGCCGCTTGCAAAAGTGCGCCAGTGGCGGGATTCCGGGCAGATCGATACCCGCAGCTTTTGCCATGGAATTGATCGCAATTTCAGCGTCGGCATCCTGCAACGGCCACTGCTGGTGATGGATTTCAGCTCGGTAAACTGAATTTCGGACAACCGTATAAAGGCAGTAACGCTCGGTGAGCCAATGATCGAGCGTGCCTCGTTTGCGCAGTTGGATAGGAGCAGTTGGACGATACCTTCCAGAAAACTGTGCTCGTCGGTCGCGGACTGACTCGTAATGAATCCAGCCCTGCCGATCGGCAACTCGCATCTTTGCGTAAAAATAGGGTAGGCGGTAGCTCGCCCTTGCGCCCCAGGAAGCCAGCCGGTTGCCGGCGTCGAGGCTGAAGAAGAAAACTCCGGGCTTTCCGCCGTAGGTCACATACGTGCGGACATTCAGCTCCGGGAACGCCGATAAGCCCGGCAGCGGCGGCACAAACCGCGGGCGGACCCGAGTCATATAAAA
Organism: Terriglobales bacterium; assembly: GCA_035651475.1. Lineage (GTDB taxonomy): Bacteria > Acidobacteriota > Terriglobia > Terriglobales > Acidobacteriaceae > Gp1-AA145. The sequence goes on from DASRFP010000029.1 coordinate 43,064, forward strand.
CGGAGTGACGGCAACCCAACACTGGCCCTCGAAGTTGTCGAGTGGCAGAACGGACGGGACTAGAGGCCTTAAGGCTTCCGGCTGCACAGGCCAGTGGGCGAAGAGCAGATCGTTCCAGATCTGCTGCATGATCCACGGCCCCAATGGCAGCGGCCACGGACGATGATCCACGAATCTGAGAACTGGATGCACTTGCTTATGCGGCCGGGCGTACCTGACCGTAGTTCAACACGCTTACTATCCCCACTCCTCCCACAATATTACCCAGCGTGGCTGCAAGCAGCCAGAGAACGTAAGCGCCGGGAGGAACAGCCCCGGCCAGCGTAGATGAGAGAATCTCGCAACTAGTCACGATGCAGTGCGCGAAATGGCCGACGCCAACAATGAATGTGAGCAGCCAAATCATTACGACCTGACCGATTGTCCAGTGGCTGGCAGTGACCATCCATGCGACCAGCGCGATCAACCAGCCGCCGACTACGCCGCTCCAGAAAAGCTGCCCGAAGGAGCCTTGCACCGCGTGCATTCCCAGTTCGACGAGCTTGCTTTCGATCTCCGGCTTCAACGCCGTCGTATAAATGCAGAGAGCTGCAAATAGCACCGCACCCATCACATTTGAACCGAAGACAACTCCCCACAAGCGAAGTGTTGCCAGCACATGCTTCCGTTCATCAAGCACGAGCACCACAGGATACAGTGTGTTTTCGGTAAAAAGCTGCTGGCGTCCAATGATGACGGCGATGAAGCCGATCGGGTAAATCAAGTAGCTGACAAATTCCTGCCAGCCGCTACTTCCCAGCACCGCCTGAATGGATGCGACGCCGATTGCGGTCAGGCCGAGCGTTATGCCGCCCGCGAGGCCCGAAAACACCAAGCCGAGTATTGGCCGCTTGATCTCGGAGCGGGCGTTCTCGACAGCAGCTTCAAAGATTTCGTTCGCGGTAAGGCGCCGCGTTTCAGGGGTGGCTTGCTCGGTTTGTGGCATCCGGGTTGGATTCAGGTTAGTGCGCTTGGTTTGCACTTATACCAGGAGAGGTGCTGCCGTGGCGGCATTTAAGAGGGAGGACTACACTTCGAGACCAATTGATCTCATGAGGGCAAGTCCGTTGCTCTTCGTCACAACGCCATCTCGAAGCTTATAGTCGAAGGAAATTTGCCCGGTTTCAAAATTTTCCTGGAAATGGACATTCTGCATGTTGCCGTTCAGCGCGGACCCGATTTCCGCCAACGCCAAATCGTGGGTGGTGATCAATCCTATCGCTCCTCGATTCAGCAGCGCCCGGATCACTCCTTCTGCTCCAATCCGGCGATCGCCGGAGTTTGTTCCCTGCAAGAGCTCATCCAGCAGAAATAACAAGGGCGGATTGCCACCTGCGAGATCAAAAAGGCCCCTCAACCTTGTGATCTCTGCGTAGAAGCGGGAGCTCCCTTCCTGGAGGGAATCATTGACGCGAATGCTTGCGCCTACCTGCAAAGCGGTCAGCCGAAGACGTTTCGCGCGTACCGGAGCTCCAGCCATGGCGAGGACGGTATTGATTCCCACTGTGCGCAGTAATGTGCTTTTGCCCGACATGTTCGAACCGCTTACGAGAAAAACTCGAGTACCACCGCAGAGGCGCACGTTGTTCGGAATACAAGCTCTTGATGGGATTAACGGATGTTTGATACCTGTCGCGTCAAAAAAGGGATCTCCTTCGACAAATTCAGGAAACGAGTCACTCGGATGTTCATAGCTGTATGTGGCTAGAGCCAGCAAAGCCTCGATTTCGCCAATCGCCTTGAGCCATGATCGAAGTGCCTTGCCGTGCGCGCCACGCCATCGCTCTGCGGCGAATGCTACCTGCACCGAATACATCAGCGGAATGTCGAGCACTGCAATAATGAAATTGTGTCGCGAATCACTGAAGTTGATGATCTTTTTCAGCTGGGCAATCGCTTCGGAGCTCCTGATGTTGCCTGATGGAAGGTCGTGTTGAAGAGATTTCAAGCGGGTGTCGGAGAAAGATTGTCGTTCGATTCGTGCCAGCAGAGCCAAAAGCAAACTCAGATCACGGGCAACGTGCTCTGAGCCAAGCAGGACGTCCTCGATCGCCTCTTTGAATCGATAGCGATATCTCACCGCAGATTCGATCAGGAGGATAAGAATGAACGGAGTGGCCAGGTCCCAATACGCCCAGACTACTGCACCCAGAATTGCCAGGACGGCGAGCGCGGCACTCAAGTGCCCGACCCACGCCGGCTTCATTTGAGTCGGGCCCTCGCCCCAGCGCAGCAATCGCTCCGCATCTACCCCGACGTTCGAATCCGGGCCGAGCACAGCCAGATCTTCCCTAAGATCGAGTTCTTCCCGCAATTCACTAATCGCCGAGTGGCGTTGCGCAATTTCGCTGATGCTCGCCGGGGCTGAAAGCCATTTCGCCAGGGTTTCTTCACCCATGCGAGTGCGCACGGTCGAGAGGAGCTCGAACAAGCTCCCTCGGCCAAACAAGTCCAGATCGGATGCATATACGTGGTGCGGATCATTGAAGCGTTCTCCTGTCTCTCCTTGGCCCACCCAGCGGTCTTCGATTCTGGCGAGGCCGCGCTTGTAAAAGGTAACTGCCCGCTGAGCAAGGTCCCTACGGCGCAAAATGCGGGAGTGAAAGACCGCGACCGCTACGAACACCAGCACTGGAACCAGCAGCCACCATGGTGATAACACGTGCCGCCTCAGGGATTCCCACGCCAGAACCGCCACCACCCCTGCAATGGCTAGCCGAATATTTCCAAGGCGAACGTGAATGGATTCGTAGCGCCTCACCGTTACTTCACGCTCCTTCAGCCGTCGCGTGTACTGATCAGTCGCTGCCACCTTTCGAGAATACATCAGGGCTTAGGTCAAGCTGCGGCTTCACTCGTTCGCTCGATTGCAGGAATTAGAATGAAACTGTGAGCGCAGTCGCTACTCCCGCCATGCCGCCGGTCGACAAGCCGTGGCGGATATTCACGCTGAGGCAGCGGATTCTGCTCTGGCTGATCGAATGGACCGGATATCTTGCGATCCGAATTCTGGGCCCGACGATCCGGTTCGCAGTTTCGTGGGAAGACGGGTCGCCCAAGAGCCTGGCCGAGCGCCCGCGCGTGTATTCCTTCTGGCACAACTGCATGATTCCCGCGATGTGGTGGTGCCGGGACCTGCAAGTGCGGGTAATGAGCAGCGACAGCTTTGACGGCGAATACACCGGGCGCATCATGCAGAAGTTCGGGTTTGTGAAAGTACGCGGCTCGAGTTCAAAGGGCGCTGTTCGGGCGCTGCTCGGGATGAGACGCGAGATTGAGCAGGGCTGGACGGTGGCATTCACGATCGACGGGCCGAAAGGACCACGCCACGTAGCGAAACCCGGACCCGTCGTGCTATCGCGCAGCACAGGCGTGCCCATGGTCGTATTTCACATCGCGCTTGATCGGGCGTGGGTGCTGAAGACCTGGGACGGTTGCATGATCCCGAAGCCATTCTGCCGCGCATTCATGCGAATAAGTCGGCAGATCCAGGTTCCACGCGATGGCGGTGATGAGGAGTATTTGCAGGAGCTTCAGTCGGCGCTCGATCGCGTGCGGATTTTCGCAGAGGAGAATATTTCAAAGGCGGGCACGCCGGAGTTTCCTTATGGGCATAGCAATCGGGACGAGCATTGATCGTAAAAGCTCTTAACCGCAGAGATCGGGGAAAAAGTACCGCGAGATCGCGTAAAAAGCCGCAGGGGCCACATAGGCGAATTGCAGGAATCAACGTTTTTAAGGAGTGAGTGTGACGGAATTTTTAATGCGGCCAATCGGATACGTAAGAAGTCCGCACCACGACACGAAGGAAATTCCCAAAGGATTCGGCGTGACGCACGTAGCGGAGGGAACACTCGAGATTCTGCCTGAGTTTGAAGCGGGACTGAAGGATATGGAAGGATTTTCGCACCTGTTTGTGCTGTGGGTGTTTCATCGCTCTGAAGGCTTCGAATTGTCGGGAAAGCCACCGATTGCCAATCGCGAGCATGGGGTGTTCGCGACGCGATCGCCGCGAAGGCCGAACCCGGTCGGGCTGACTGTCGTCGAACTGCTTGGCCGCGAAGGAGCGCGGTTACGAGTAAAGGGCCTGGACATGCTCGATGGGACGCCAATTCTGGATATCAAACCTTATCTGTCGAGCATTCCGCCTGAAAAGTTGCGGCGAGGCTGGGTGGCCGAGGCGGAAGCCGCGCACAACTAGTCCTTTGTGTGTCGCCCCTGAGCGCTCGGCCCTGGAGACTCTTGAGCTCTCGGGAATGGCGAAACTCGCTCAATTCCAGTAAAATAAGCAATTCAGCCGTACAGTTCTAACGAATCTGGAGTAGTCATGGCACAAGTTTGTGAAATCTGCGGCAAGAAGCCGCAGTCCGGAAATAACATCAGCCACGCCCACAACGTGACCAAGCGGCGATGGAACGTCAATCTGCGTCCGGTGCACGCCAAAGTGAAGGGCGGCGGCAAACGCATGCGCGTCTGCACGTCCTGCCTGAGAAGCGGGAAAGTCGTGAAAGCCTAAGTTTATTCAACTGCCACGAGCCGCACATCGAAAATCAAAGTTGCGTTCGGGGGAATCGGCCCTCCGGGCGTTCCGTTGACGCCGTAAGCCAAATCCGGCGGAATACGAAGCTGGCGCCTGCCACCAACCTTCATGCCAGCAATGCCTTCATCCCAGCCTTTAATGACCTCGTGGTTGCCGAGCGTAAATTCGAATGGCTGGGCTCCGACCGAGCTGTCGAATTTCTTGCCATTCGTGAGCCAGCCCGTGTAGTCGACCTTGACCTTCTTGCCCGCTTCGGCGACAGCTCCCGTGCCCTGCCGAATATTCCAGTATTTCAAGCCGGAAGGAGTGGTCACGCCCGGCCCCACGACGTGTGTTGGGCCGGTGATCGCGCGGTGAGTTGTAGGTTTCTTTGTAGCGGTCTGGGCGACGGCGAAGACGGCCATGGCGAGGAAAATTGCAATCACAAATGAAAGTTTCAGCATTCGATCCTCGTGAGTTCGGATTTCAGATTGAAGATTGAAGATTGCAGATTCTAGATTTCAGATTGGAGGTCGCAGACTGCAAAGGTACGGCCAATCCTCAATCTGAAATCTAGAATCTGCAATCTATTCGCTTTATCTCAATCTTCAATCTGAAATCGCTGTTTGCTCTACGCTAACGCAATCACGTCGATCTCGACCAGCACATCTTTTGGTAATCGGGCTACTTCGACGGTGGAGCGGGATGGCGGCGCCTGGGAGAAGTATTTCGCGTAAACCTCATTCATGGCGGCGAAATCGCCCATATTTTTCAGGAAGACGGTGCAGCGGACGGCGTTCTCGAGGCTTGTGCCGGCAGCTTTCAGAATGGCGGATAGATTTTTCAGCACACGGTCGGTCTGGGCCGAAACGTCGCCGTTGATGATTTGTTGGGTCGCAGGATCGAAGGCCACCTGGCCGGAGACGAAGACGAATCCGTTGGCTTTGATTGCCTGTGAGTAAGGGCCAATGGCCTTAGGAGCGTCAGGGGTAGAGATTGGAGATTTCATTTCAGATTGAAGATTTTAGATTGCGGATTGGTTAAGTTCAATCTGCAATTCGTCTGTCGCTGCTGATCGAGCCAAGAGTGTAGTCGCCTGCACGCAATAGTTGACACGTTTGGGATAATGCTGTCCGTGTGGCCATCTTCTATTAAGAACTATGTTTTGCTCATCAACATAGTCTTCACAATCGAAGCAGTTGGTTGGGCTCAGCAGGCAACTAATTCTACCGTTCGCATGCGGCCCGCTCTCGTTCAAATCGTGCATTTGAGTGGGGATGAATACACTGGTTTTGTTGAATCATGTCTGCTAATCCACGAAGATGGCAGGTTTCATCGGGAGTTGCGGAAGCAGGAAAGCATAGACGACCGGCCGAACGGTAAGTGGAAGCCGGTTGAGGTCTTTGAAGGCAAACTGAGTTCAATAGATTTTCAAAACTTACATGGTCTAATCGAGTCGCCGGATTTTCAGGCAATCAGCGGAACGATTGGTGATCCAGATCTATCTGGTCGGCTGGTATTCGGTTTACCTAGCGTAATTCCGCACGACATAATCGACATAGTTGCGGCTTCCCTAATTCGTGTGAACAGTTCTCAAGCTTTCGAGGTGTTCATGCCGACGGCCCATTTACAAGGTCCCCTCGAATCCTTCGTGAGGTGGGCGGATTCATGGGATAAGGAGAAGCGCGTAGCGACGGTAGGTGTGCAAGCCAATAATTGCGCAATTTCTTCTGCCAACAATGGTGCTCGGCAATGGATACCGCAGACGAACCTTTTCCCCACTCTGGTGACTCGCACCGTCACTAGCTCATCGAACGATCCCAAGCTTCAAGTCAACGGTAAGGTGAAAATACGCCTAATCGTCAACGTGGACGGGAGTGTGGCGCCACTTTCTGTGATACGCGGAATAAATCCATTTATGGACCAAGAGGCGCTCGACACGGTTAAGAATTGGAAATTTGAACCCGCACGGCTCCTGGGCTTGCCGATCGCTTCGCGCGCGGATGTAGAAATAAAATTTCACAAACGCTGACCTGAGGTGTGAAACCGAGAATGATCAACTGTCCGTCCGGAATTCCCACTCGGTGGCTAGTTCCTAAGCCTTTGCCTTGCCGTGATTCTGCCGATCACAAATTCCTGCACTAAACTACTCAGGGTGCGTTCGCCAGTCATCACAAAGAAGTTCTGAAATACCAGCCCGGCCCCGCGGTTCGAGGGTGGATAGTAAAGATTTGATAGAGCCGACGAGCTCAGGTCTCCGCCCATGCTCGAGTAGTTGGGTTGTGATTTCCCGTTGTCTCCCTTGCAGACGAAAGGGCTGGTAATGGCATGCAGAATGCGAGACCTGTTTGTGCCCGTGCCTCGGTAGTAGTACCGGGGATCCTGCCGCAGGATTGATGGCAGAATGGCCCCACCGATCATAATGTCGGAGAAACCGTCGCCGGCAGCAGCGCCAAAGCGTTCTCCATAACCCTTCAGACCTTGTCGGTAATCGGGAGTATTACCCGCCTGATTGATTCCGGCAAGCGCACCAATGCCAAGGATGCTAACGATATCAGTCGAGGTTTTCATCGCGAGACGGAACTTGAGTCTGGTGGTGAGCGGCGCCGGGTCGGGGTCGTACACAACATAAAAATTGGGGATGACGCCGAAAACGCGCTGTTTCTCTTCAACCTGCAGCTGCTCGGTTGCAATTTCGTCCGGTCTGTCGCCGACATTGATCGTGGTGGTCACCTGCACCCGGAGTTTGCAGTCACTTATAAGCATGTACTGGCCTGGACTAAGAACAAGGTCAGCCGAAGTCCAGTCGGCGAAGTCCGGTGCGCTAACCGCAACGCGATAAGTCCCGGGATGGAGCTGCGTAAAATCAAAGAATCCATTGTCATCAGATACGAGTTTTATGACGTCCTTGCCGCTGGAATGCCGTAAGACGACGGTTGCGCCGGAAACAACATCGCCACTCGTGTCCGTTACGGTGCCAGTAATTTGTGCGGTTGCAGGATTTGGCGAGGGTGCGACCTGACCCCACAAAGGGACGGATATCGCGATGGCTGCCAACAGAAGGGACCACAGTCGTCGGGTTATCAGGACGGAGCTCCTCTATGCGAGATAATCCTCGATTTTAGGTGGGTAGTTCCGGACGCCCAAGTTCCGGAAGTCCAATAGCCTCCCGGAGCAGGCGGATTTTAGTGATCCTGGTTCGTAGCCCTGAGCTGCGTTATCAACGTGTTAGGGCTTGTTGCAAGTCTCCCGTAGACCTCACACCCGCTGCAATCTCTGCACATCATGCACGCCGGGAATTTTGCGAACACCGTGGATGATGTTTTCAAGGTGCTTAAGATCTTCAATTTCGATGACGATATCAACGTTGGCCTGGCCGTTTTCGGTGCGGGCACCGATGTTGCGGATGTTGGTTTTGGTATCGCTGATGACCGCAGTGATCTGCTTCAGCATGCCGAAACGGTCGTCGCAAAAGACGGTGAGCTTAACAGGGAATGAAACCGGCGCGCCTTCTTCCTTGCCCCACTCGACATCGATTCGGCGCTCGGGCTCGTACATGAGGTTGATTACGTTAGGACAGTTGATGGAATGCACCGCAACGCCTTTTCCGCGGGTAACGTAGCCGACGACAGACTCGCCGCGAATCGGATTACAGCATCGTGCGCGATAAACCAACAGGTCGTCAGTGCCTTTGACACGGATAGCGCCGCTGTGGTCTCCGCCGAAAACGCGGCGAACGACGCTGCCAATGCCGGAATCCTCATCGGCGGGAAGAGCGGTTGGTTCGGTTGCGGGTGCTAGCTTCCCTAAGACCTGCCGCGCCGAATACTTGCCGTAGCCAATCGCAGCCATCAGATCATCAGGCTGCCCCAGGCCATAGTCGGAGGCGATGCGTTGAAAATCGGCGTCCTTGATATCTTTTAGCGAAATCCGGTACTTGCGCGCTTCTTTTTCGATCAGCTTCTTGCCGATTTCAATCGCCCGTTCGCGCTGATGGACATTCAGCCAGTGTTTAATTTTGTTCCGCGCTCGGGATGAGCGCACCACCCCGAGCCAGTCGCGGCTGGGTTTGTGCCCCGGCTGCGTAATGATTTCGACGATGTCTCCGCTGTGCAGCTTGTGGCGCAGGGGAACCATGCGGCCGTTGACCTTTGCTCCGACGCATGTGTGGCCAACCTCGGTGTGAATCGTGTAAGCAAAGTCGATCGGCGTTGACTCGCGCGGCAAAACGACGACTTTACCCTTCGGAGTGAAGGTATAGACTTCTTCAGGATAAAGATCGATCTTCAGCGTGGAGAGAAATTCGTTGGGATCGGAAACGTCCCGCTGCCACTCGACAACCTGCCGTAACCAGGCGAGCCGCTCTTCGTCTTTAACGGAAACCGGGCCATCCTTGTACTTCCAGTGCGCCGCAATGCCTTCTTCCGCCATGCGGTGCATTTCTTCAGTACGAATTTGAATTTCGAAGCTCGTGCCTTCATCGGTAATTACTGATGTGTGCAGCGATTGATAAAGATTCGGGCGAGGCATGGCGATGAAATCTTTGATTCTTCCCGGCACTGGCCGCCACATGTTGTGCACAATCCCGAGCACGGCATAGCAGTCTTGCACTGATCGGGTTATCACGCGCATGGCGTAGAGATCGTAGACCTGATCGACCGAAATCCGCTGTTTAAGCAGCTTCTTGTGAATGCTGTACAGACGCTTGATTCGGCTCTCAACTTTGGCCGTAATCCCCGCTTCGCGCAGCTTCTCGCTCAGAATCTTTTCGACTCCTGCCAGAAACTGCTCACCTTTTTTTCGCCGCGCCTCGACCGCATCCTGGACTTGCTCGTATCCGATGGGATCGAGATAGCGAAACCCCAAATCCTCAAGCTCGCCGCGAATTTTACCCATGCCCAGCCGGTGCGCGATGGGACCATAAATATCGAGCGTCTCGCGCGCAATTTTCTGTTGCCGATCGGGCGGCAGGTGCTCGAGCGTGCGCATGTTGTGCAGGCGGTCGGCCAACTTAATGAGCACCACGCGAATGTCATCGACCATGGCAAGCATCATCTTGCGCAGGTTCTCGGCTTGCTGCTCTTCCTGCGACGAGAAATCAATCGCGCTGATCTTGGTGACGCCTTCAACGATGTGCGCCACCTGCTCGCCAAATTCCTTCCGAATGTCGACGATGGTGACGGACGTGTCTTCGACGGAGTCGTGCAGCAGGCCCGCAACCACGGAGACGGAATCCATCTTCATCTCCGCGAGGACCAGAGCCACCTCCAGCGGATGCACAAGATAAGGTTCGCCTGAGGCGCGCTGTTGGCCGGAATGATACTTCTGCGAAAACTCGTACGCTTTGCGGACCAGCTCAGGATCATCGTTGGGCCGGCTCTCGCGCATGCGCCGCACCAACTCACGGAACTTGGTTACCGTAAGAACGTTGGTCGCGATTTGTTCGCGCAGAGTAGTCATTGAATGCACGTGTGGATCGGACATCCCTTTTGACTTGGTTCAGGGCAAGGGTTATCCGACCAGCCTGCCGGATGGCTTACGTCGAGAGATTGCCTTTCGAGCGTCAGCCGCGGCGCGTCAAGGTTCCGGTGGCCGATTCCTTGTTTCTGATTATATCGGCGTTCTCCGGGACCAGCATGGAATGGGCGCATCGCCGCCCAGGCAATCGAGAAAGCAGAAGGGCAATACTACTCAGAACTTCGTGACTTCGGTGAAGTTGAAATCGCGCACTTTCATTGCGGGGACGACCATGTCGAATGATTCTTCTCCGCTGGTGCGCATGGGTGTGCTCATCTGTTCGACATTTGAAAGCAGCTCGATGAGACTTTGATTGAACCGAAAGTTTCTCACGCCGGAAACTAGCTTGCCATTTTCGACCAGGAATGTACCGTCGCGGGTCATGCCGGTGAGAATTTTTTCGTACGGATCCACTTCGCGGATATACCACAGGCGCGTAACCAGAATTCCGCGCTCGGTGGAATCGACCATCTGCTGAATCGTCTTTGGCTCGCGCGACGATTCGAAAACGATGTTCATCGGCCCTTCACCGACCTCGTTTGGGATGGGAAAACCATGGCCAGTAGGTTCGATCGGGCCAACTTTAGAAGCGTACTCAGATTTCTTCATCTTCTCGGCCGTGGCGCGCGCGTAGACCAGGCGATTTACCACTCCGTTCCGAACCAATTGAATTTTCTGCCGCGCCACACCTTCGCCATCGAATGCCGGTCCGGATTGCAACGGATGCGCAACATCGTCCCAGATCGAAATGTTCTCGCCGAATAATCGGTTTCCAATGCGGTTATTCAGAAAAGACCGCTGATCGAGGATAGCGAGACCGCCGAAATCGAAGAACATGAATCCAACCAGATCAAGAACGGCGGCGGCCGAAAGGATGACGGTGTACTTCCCTGCCGCCACTTCGCGAGGATTTGCGGAGTCAATGGCTTTTTTCGCCGCAGTTTCGGCAAGTTCCTGCGCTTTCAGATTCGCTACATCGGGCGAATTCGCCTTTTGCCAGCCGGAGGAGTCGGAGGCCAGCATCGTGACGGAAATTTCCGCCGACGTTTGCGTGTGCCATTGGCTGAGTCCGCGGGAATTGAAGATTCCTTCTAGGCCGTCGGAGCTCGAGAAAATTCCCGCTGCTGTGAGCTTGTGCTTTTGAGCAATGCCCACAATTTGTGCTACGCCATCGGCGCGCTGCTCGGGATTAAGTGCCGCGGTTTGACCAAAATGTCTCGACGAGGTTTTCGGGGAACCTGCGTCCTCGCCCGGGCTTGCCACCGGCAACAAATCCGTATCCGGCTCCTGTACTTTTGCCAGTGCCTCTGAAGCTTTTACGACCTGCTTAAGACTCTCTTCATCAAACTTGTTCGTGGTTGCGCGAGCAGTTCGGCCGCCAAAGACTGTGCGAACAGACACTCCATAGTTCTCTTCGGCAACATTCTGGTGAATGGTGTTGTTTGCGAAGCGCGTGAGAGCAGATTTGCCGCCGTAAAAAAGACACTCGATCTCGTCGGCGGTCGAGTACTTCTTGATACGATCGAAAATGTCTGCGGCTTGGTCGCGAGTAAGCATGTTTTTGAAGCAATCAGCAATCAGCCAATTCAGCTGCGGGTAGCTAGCATCGAGGATGAGCAATCCGCAGGCACCTGCCACTTGATCGCTCACGGCTCGCTGCTCATTGCGCGCCGCTCAACTCAGTGGCTGAATGCTGAGTGCTGATTGCTAGTTTCCCTTATACGCACTCCCCACTTTTACTTTCCTGAATCTTGCCGGAGACGCGCCGTGCCCTGTTCCCATCACCTGCTGCGGCTGTCCTTTGCCGCAGTTTGGCGTGCCCCACAACGTCCACTCATCGCGCGAGCAAATCGCATCCAGCGAATTCCAAAATTCGGTTGTAATTCCGCTATAAGAAGGGTTCTTCAGCACGCGCGTGCGCTTGCCGTTCTTGATCTCCCAACCCATCTCCGTGCCGAACTGGAAGTTGTAGCGTTTATCGTCAATCGACCATGAGCGGTTGGTCTGAAACAGAATTCCGTGGTCAGTCGAAGAAATCAGTTGCTCGAGCGTGAGGGGCTTCTCGCCAGGAAGAATGCTGATGTTGGTCATGCGGATCATCGGCAAGCGGTTCCAGCTTTCAGCTCGCAATGTCCCACCGGAGCGCTGCAGGCCGATGAGCGCTGCGGTCTCGCGTGAGCTCAGATAGCCCGTGAAGAGGCCGTTCGAAATGATCGGAGTGCACTGCGCTGGCACGCCTTCGTCGTCGAAGCCGAAGGTGCCAAGCCCCGGACCGTGCTCCTGGCGGGCATCGGCCACAACGTTCACTAGGTCGCTGCCGTATTTCAGTTTGCGCAATTTCTCGAGCGTGAGAAACGATGTCCCCGCGAAATTCGCTTCCATGCCGAGAACGCGATCGAGCTCAATCGGATGACCGACCGACTCGTGAATCTGCAATCCCAGTTGCGAGCTTTCGAGAATGATGTCGAACACGCCCTGCGGACACTGGTCTGCCTTGTGCAAAGCGACGGCTTCTTCGCCGATTCGGCGGGCATTCTCGACCAGCTTCAACTCATCGATGAGCTCGTACCCTTTGTTCTGCCACTGTCCCCCGAAAGAATTTGGATACGACCGCTTTTGAATCTCGCTTCCCGCAAAGCTGTAGGCAACGTATCCGGCACCGGTCGTGATCTTCGTCTGGTGAATGTCGGAGCCTTCAGATGAAAAGAACCACTGCTCCTCACGACGAAAATTCATGTTCGTCTCGGCCAGGGTGATTCCGTTAACGGTGCGAAGTTCAGAATCAACCTTTTGCAGCAGCGCAAGGTTCTGCTCGATCGACGTCGAGAATGGATCGATTTTGTGCGGTGTGGTCCACTCGGCGGTGACGGCCTTCTCGGGGACGAGCTGTACGTCTTTCTCTTTGACCTTTGCCGAAGCTTTAGCTATCGCTACGGCGTGCGCCGCAGTTTGCTCGATAGAAGCGCGATCCAAGTTGGCGGTTGATGAAAAGCCCCAGGCTCCATCGACGATTACGCGAACATTGAACCCCTCAGATCGCGAATCCGAGGCATTGCCGATTTTCCCGTTCTTTGTGGCAAGGGCCCGGCTGCGGTCGTCGATAATGCGCACATCGGCGTAAGTTGCACCGCGTTGGTTGGCAATGTTGAGGGCCCACGAGGCAAGATCTTTCATGACGAACAATAGAATCTATCACACGAGCTTGGCCTGATTCTGCACTGGATAAATCTTCACGAACAGTACTTCAGAATGGATGCGAGTACGACAGCAGCTTAGGCGCTGGCCCTTTTTGCCTTCGCGAGCAGTGCATTGATGGTTTCGACGAACGTGTCGCTGCCCCGGTCCAGCATGAGTCGCGATTTCTCAAAGTAGGATGTCGCGCCTTCACTCACCAGCTTCTGATCGTTGGCTTGGGAAAGTCCGCTGATCACTACCACCGGCATCGAGGCGGTGTCAGGACGGCTGCGCAGTTTTCTTAAGACTTCCAAGCCGGGCAATTTCGGAAGCATTAAATCCAACACCACTAGGTCCGGCTTTTGCTCGCACGCCAGTCGCAGCCCTTCTTCTCCATCGGCGGCAGACAACACCTCGTGACCCGCCAGCGTGAGCGCTCGCTCGTTTGCCATGCGAAGAAAGCGGCTGTCGTCGATCAGAAGAATCTTCACGGATACCGGATATATCGGCGTAAACCGGATATTCTTCAGCGCTTCCAACATGAAACGATTGGCGATTATGCACCACTATTGGCTGTGGCCAATCGTTTGTAGCGTCACAACTTTCCGGTCAGCATTGTGTTAGAAGGTACAGAGATGTTGTTGGGGCGAGGGGAGGTATCGCGTGGCAAAGGTTATTGAATTCTACATTCCAGTAAGTTTCCGCAAAGTCGAGAAATCGGCCATCCGAGAGCGCGGGCGAGTGATTGAGTTTTCGCTACCCAGGAAAAAGTCGGCTTGAGCAGAGTGCTCTGACGATTCGTTATCTGCCGCTTTCGATACCAAATCACTAAGAAACTGCGAACTTAGCTTCCGCTCGCCTTGGCAGCCATTGCCATGGTGCGCTGCGCTTCCGGCTTAGGCGAATTGTGCGCGAACGCATGTAGCAGGGCAAGAACGCTGGCGTAGGCGGCGGTAATTCCGAGGGCAACCGATCCGGCGACGGTAAAGGAAACAACGACTGCGACCAAAAAACTTCCCAAGTTCAGCCTCTTCCCGTCCCCAGCAGCAAGAAAAGAAACGGCTTAGTTCCGGACAACTACCTGCTGCGAAGGCGAGTCAGGCAAAGACCGGTGCGCCTCTCACTTTACCCGCGTTGACCCTTGCCGCTGTTTACAACTAAGATACGTGAGTAGAGCTGCGCAAATACACTCTCCAACATCTCTGTGGACCCGTCCACGTTACCAAGGTTCATCATTCAGTCGCACAATGGCCATTCGGGAAATTTCGGTTCGCGGCGCTCGACAGCACAACCTGAAGAACATCAATGTTGAGATCCCGCGCAATTCATTGACCGTGATCACCGGGTTGAGCGGGTCAGGGAAATCTTCACTGGCGTTTGACACGATTTACGCCGAGGGCCAGCGAAGGTATGTGGAAACGCTTTCAGCCTATGCGAGACAATTCCTTGATCAGATGGAACGTCCGGACGTGGACTCTATCGACGGCCTGAGTCCATCGATTTCAATCGAGCAGAAGACAACCAGCCGCAGCCCGCGATCGACGGTTGGGACAATCACAGAAATCTATGACTATTTGCGGCTGCTATTCGCTTCCATTGGCGTGCCGCATTGCCCGAAGTGCGGGCGCGCGATCTCCCGCCAGACCGCGGCGCAGATCGTGCAGCGCGTGATGGCGCTCACTCCTGAAGATCGCGTTATGGTGCTTGCGCCGATCGTTCGTGGGCGCAAGGGAGAATTCAAAAAAGAGATGGAGAAGCTGGTCGAGCACGGCTTCACGCGCGCACGCATTGATGGCGAACTCGTGAGTTTCGAAGACGAGACCCAGCTCGACAAGCGCAAGAACCACACGATTGAAGTAGTTGTCGATCGCCTACTGGTGAAGCCCGGAATTGAGCAACGCCTGGAGATGTCCGTCGGACTCGCAATGAAACTTGCAGGAGGATTGGTTCAGGTTGCGATTGTCGGCGGGGAAGAGCAGCTCTATTCTGAGCGGCTGGCCTGCCCGGATTGCGGAATCGATGTGCCCAAACTCGAGCCGCGGTCATTCTCGTTTAATAGCACATACGGCGCTTGCCCGGAGTGCCACGGGCTGGGAAGTACATACGACTTCGATCCCGCGAAAGTGATCAACGACTGGTCGAAGCCGTTGCTCGAAGGTGCACTCGGACCGGGATCGGCCTCGCAGAATTTGATTCACCAAATAAAAATCGTCGCGAGCGCTTATGGAGTCGATTTGAGCACTCCATTCGAGAAGCTCCCGGAGAAGATTCAAAACCTGCTTTTCTATGGCGAGCCTGACGGACGCGGAAAAACGGGTTTTCTGGGAATATTCGGCTATTTGAAAAGCTCGTTGGAGAGTTCAACCTCTGAAGGTTATGGCGACTGGTTGATGGAGCACATGTCGGCAACGGAATGCCCAGTGTGCCATGGCAAAAGGCTTCGCCCGGAAAGTTTGGCCGTACAGGTCGAAGGCATGTCGATTGCGGATTTCACGGCCATGCCCGTCTCGCGAGCGCTGGAAAAAGCAAAAAGCATCAAGCTGACAGGACGTGAGGAACAGATTGCCGGCCGCATAATGCACGAGATTGTGGAGCGGTTGCAATTCTTGAACGCTGTTGGGCTGGGTTACATTTCCCTCGATCGTTCCGCCGCAACGCTCTCAGGCGGCGAAGGGCAACGAATTCGCCTGGCGACGCAGATCGGATCAAAGCTGCGGGGGGTGCTTTACGTTCTCGATGAGCCCTCAATCGGCTTGCATCATCGTGACAATGGTCGACTGCTCAACGCACTCGAAGAACTTCGCGATCTGGGTAATACCGTCCTCGTGGTTGAACACGACGAGGAGACGATCCGCCGCGCAGATTACGTTATAGATCTCGGTCCTGGCGCGGGACGCCATGGCGGCGAAGTAGTTGCACGCGGTACCCCCGACGAGATCGCAGGTACTGCCGAATCACTCACCGGCGCTTACATTTCAGGCGAGAAGCGGATCGACATGCGTCCGGAGCGCCGTAAAGTGAATGGCAGTGCAATTACAGTTCTCGGTGCTCGCGAAAACAACCTTAAGAACGTCGATGCGACGTTTCCGCTTGGATTGATGAATGTCGTGACTGGGGTTTCAGGCTCGGGAAAATCGACACTGGTGAATGACATCCTTTATCGCTCACTCGCGAAGGAGCTATATCGGTCACGCGAAAAAGCAGGTGAGCACAAAGCCATCTCGGGCGCGGAGAACATCGATAAAGTTATTCGCATCGATCAGTCGCCCATCGGACGCACGCCGCGTTCAAATCCCGCGACTTATACCGGCGTATTTACACAAATCCGCGATCTTTATGCCATGCTGCCGGAATCGCGCGAGCGAGGATACAAGCCAGGCCGGTTTTCTTTCAATTTGACTGGCGGCAGGTGCGAGGCTTGCCAAGGCGAAGGACAGCGGCGGATTGAAATGAACTTTTTGCCCGATGTGTACGTCGTGTGCGAAATGTGCGGCGGCCGACGCTATAACCAGGAAACGCTGGCAGTGAAGTACAAGGGGTATTCGATTGCCGACCTTTTGGAAACGTCAGCTTCTGAAGCGCTGCCGATTCTTGAGAACATTCCACAGGTCAGACAAAAACTGCAAACGTTGGTGGATGTCGGACTGGGATACCTGCATCTCGGACAATCGGCTGTAACTCTCTCCGGCGGCGAGGCGCAGCGGATAAAGCTCGCCCGGGAATTGAGCAAACGCCAGACCGGGCGCACGCTCTACTTGCTCGACGAACCCACGACCGGCCTTCACTTCGACGATGTTCGCAAGCTGCTCGAAGTACTGCACCGTCTCACCGATCTCGGCAACACGATTATCATCATCGAACATAATCTTGACGTGATTAGAAATGCAGACTGGATCATCGACCTGGGCCCCGAAGGTGGCGACGAGGGTGGGCGCATTGTCGCACAGGGCCCGCCGGAGCAGGTGGCACGCGTCAAAAAATCATATACAGGGCAGGCGCTCGCGGAACAGTTCGCGGCTACATCGAACCATCGACATACAGCAGTAAGCTAATTCCTTTTCGCTGCGCGACGGCGCCCGCGCCACACAGCTAAATCGTGTAAAGTCACACTATGTCCGCGAATTCAGGCTGGAATGTACCGGAGCCGGAGACTACGGCTTCTCCCCCGCCGGCAACGCCGCCTGAAAGCGCGAACGTTCCTCCCGAAAATCCACCGTTCGGCGGAGTCGAAGTGCTGCAGATCGGCATTCTGATGTTTGTTGTACCGATCGTTCTGGCTCCATTTCTCGTCGTAGCGCTCCACAAATTTTTTTATCCGCAGCTGACGTTTGGAGAGGTGGCCCTGAAGCCCTGGGTCTTACTTACGCCGCAGTTTGTCTGGTTCGCCATTATTGCTTTATTTCTAATCGACTACACGAAAGCAAAATTTCACCAAACTTTGTGGCAAGCCGTTCGTTGGAACTGGCCAAAGCAAACGTGGCCGGTTCTGGTTGGAATTGGATTCGTCACATTATTGGCCCTGCAGGGACTCGAACGCTTATTACCGTTGCCCCAGAAGAGCCCTTTCGATCAGTTCTTTGATAAGCCACTCGATGCGTATGCTTTTGCATTTCTGGCAATCGCATTCGCGCCATTCATGGAAGAGTTGTTTTTTCGCGGCTTTTTATACCCCGTGCTCGCACGAAGGCTCGGCGTAATGCTGGGAATCGTGATCACCGCGATGATCTTCGCGTTCATACACGTATTCGAATACAAGGCGTGGGGACCGGTGCTGATCATATTCATCGTGGGCGTAGTCCTGACGGCGGTAAGGGCCAAGATGAAGTCCGTCGGCGCAAGTTTTATTGTGCATTCGATTTATAACGGCATTCCAATTATTGCCACTCTCGTCGTCAGCCGCGGCTTTCACGACCTGCATAAACTCGCGCGTTAACTCTGGTATCTTAGAAATTCATGCCTTCTCCGCGTCAGGAACTGCTGCGCTTGCTGGCGACCAAATCTTTTCGTCTTGGGGATTTCAAGCTTTCGTCCGGCGGACACAGTGACTATTACGTCGATTGCCGCACAACCACGCTTGATGCGCGCGGTGCGCAACTGACGGGACAGGTTTTTCTCGACGAGATTCAACATCGAAATTGGAAGGTGGACGCCATCGGGGGGCTCACGATGGGCGCGGATCCCATCGTGGTTGCTGCGGCTGTAATTAGCGGGACTTTAAATGGATTTCTGGTGCGCAAAGCTGAGAAGCAGCACGGAACCGGCCAGCGGATCGAAGGCTTTCGCGATAAGGGCGCGCGCGTCGTGATTGTTGACGATGTCTGCACGACCGGATCATCGACTGTGCAGGCGATTGAGGCTGCTCGCGAGTTGCCTTTCGAGATTGTGGGAGTCATCTGTCTGGTGGAGCGCCAAGAGGCAAGTGGTCGGCCAAATGTGGAGAAGACTGCTGCTCCTGCTCCGTTCATCTCGATCTTCACCGCGAACGATGTAAGAAGGGAGCACTTAGCGCTCAATAGTCAGCACTCAGCAGTCAGTTGATGGCTGTTTTTGGCAAACGACCAACGACGTGCGACGCACGACGTTTTTAATGATTCAATGACCCAATTCTTATGATCCAAACCCTCGAATGGACCGATCACGGCGTGCGCTTCATCGATCAGACGAAGCTGCCAACGGAAGAAAAATATGTAACCTGCAAAACCCACGAAGACGTTGCCGACGTGATCCGAAACATGGTGGTGCGCGGTGCGCCGGCGATCGGCGTCTCAGCGGCAATGGGAGTTGCGCTCGGAGTAAAAAATTCAAAGGCCGAAACTGCAGGCGATCTTAAGCGTGAGTTCGACGCGATTTGTGACCTGATCGGCAAAACCCGGCCGACGGCGGTAAATCTCTTCTGGGCAATTCGCCGCATGCAGCAGAAATTCGAGCTGCTCCGCGTCCGTCCTGTGCAGCAGATCAAACAAGCGCTTATCGAAGAAGCGCAGCGCATGCACGCGGAAGACATCGCCATCAACAAAGCAATGGGGGCCAATGGCGCAACATTGATGCCGCCCGAGGGCGGTGTTCTCACGCATTGCAATGCCGGAGCTTTAGCCACATGTGGTTATGGCACTGCCCTCGGTGTTATTCGCGCCGCGGTTGAGCGGGGAAAGAAGATTCATGTCTACGCCGACGAGACCCGGCCATTCCTGCAAGGATCACGACTCACTGCGTGGGAATTGGTAAAGGATGGCATTCCGACCACCGTCATCTCTGACAACATGTCAGGCACCATGATGCGGCAGGGCAAGATCGGCGCGGTGGTTGTGGGCGCAGACCGCATTGCCGCCAACGGCGATGTTGCCAACAAGATCGGCACTTACACAGTCGCAGTTCTGGCCAAGGAACATGACATTCCGTTTTACGTCGCGGCGCCAATCTCCACCGTCGATCTTGAAACGCCCGATGGAAGCAAAATCCCCATCGAGCAGCGCAATGCGGCTGAAGTCACGCACATTGCGGGAAAGCCAATCACCCCCGAAGGCATCCAGGTTGAGAACCCCGCCTTCGATGTAACTCCGGCGAAGTACGTCACAGCGATCATCACCGAAAAAGGTATCGCGCGTGCGCCATATGAAGAGTCCCTCGACCGACTTGTGCGCGAACAAAGCCAGCAGACTGTCAGCGCAACCTGAAGTCCAAGACCGGTAGTCACTTACGAAGGTAATTGGCGGAACGGGTTTTTCCCCGCGCCACCGATCTGAATCCTGTAAAACCTTTGCAAGCACGATCCCAGTAGTGTGCTTTCGCGGGGGTATGGATGTCACAGGTAAGGCAAGAACAGCCTTCAATGCTGGCAAGGGCTGAGTCGATTCAGCGGCAAATTCATCAGCTCTCCAGCCGCGACATGCAATTGTGGTCGATTATCACGCTTGTAGTTCTGGTCTTAACCGCCGGCTTTCTTGCTCTGGTTTTTCCTAATCTGACGATGAGTCAGCGCATTATTCACATTGAGCAGGGATATCTGCCCCAGCTCTACTTTGGCTTGATCTGCCTGATTGTACTTTTCAATATTTACCTGATGGCACAGCGCGTTGCCCTGAATTCCACGCGCAAGGCCCTGATCGCCGAACTGGTTCTAAACGAGCGGCTGGAAAGTCTCTCGCTCATTGACCCTTTGACGCAACTCTTCAACCGGCGCGCGTTGAACGAACTTATCTCGCATCAGGTTGCCCGGGCGAATCGTCAGGGTAGCGCTCTAACGTTTCTCATAATGGACGTCAATAGCTTTCGCGAACTCAATGCCAAGCTGGGGAGCATGGAAGGCAATCGCGTTCTCACGGAATTCGCGCGAATGTTGAAAGACATTTTTCGTGGTGGCGACCTGGTCTTTCGCCAAGGCGGAGATGAATTTCTTGTCGTAATGCCTGATACCGGCGAGCAACAGGCCGAATATCCTTTGCAGCGCCTGCTTCACACGGTTGAGCAGTGGAATACCGAGAACGGCAATCGCTTTCAGCTTTCGTTTACCTGGGGAATGGCCGGTTATGTGACCGGAACCAGCGTCGAAGATGTCTTACGAACGGTAGACCGGAAGCTGTACCAGAAGATGCACAACCTTGCGCCGGTGTTTTAAAGCAATCAGCGCTCAAAGCTCAGAAGCTACCCAGGTTGTTATTCCGAATGCCTTTTGGCATGGGGAATCTGCTCTTCCAATACGAAGCGCGACTTAGGGCTGAAGCGGTTTGGAATGTTTTTGCTAAATGCTGGTACTGAGTGCTCTTAGAGTTTCACCGCGGCGCCCTTATCCAGAAACCACACCAGTTCGCCGTTTTCTGGCCTTACCCGCTGGCAGGGGAGGTTCGCTGAGGTATCTTTCAGCGCGCGGCGTACCATCTCGGCTTTTTCATCACCACTGACGAGAAACATCACTGAAGCCGCGTTGTTCAACACCGGATAAGTGAACGTAATTCGAAACGTATTCAGCTTTTCGACCCAGTTCGCGGCAACAAAGTGGTCCAGGTCCTGCAATGCCGCAGTCCCAGGAAACAGAGATGCCGTGTGGCCGTCCGGGCCCATGCCGAGAAGAATAAAATCGAAGCGGGGAAAGCCGTTCGGTTCGGGTTTAAAAAACTTATCCAGCGTCTCGGCGTATTTCCGCGCTGCCTCGCGTGCATCCGGAAGCTCTGTATGCATGCGAAAAATGTTTTGGGGCGGGACCGGCAACTTCGAGAGCAATGTTTCGTTTGCCATACGATAATTGCTGTCCGGACTATCGGGGGGAACGTGTCGATCATCGCCCCAAAAAAAGAAAACTTTATCCCACGGCAGGGCCGAAGCAAATTTCGTTGCGAGTTCCTGATGCACGCCGCGCGGTGTAGATCCACCGGAAAGAGCGACCGTGTATTTGCCGTGTTTCGCAATTGCATCCGATCCCAGCGCGCAGAATTTTTCCGCCGCGGCGTGGAATAACTCCTGCGGGGAGCCAAGGACCCGAACCTGTGGTTGGGAGGACATTCTTAAGCTGCTGTCTGTTCGGCCGTTTCGACCAGCGCACATCGCGCTGCCCCGAGCAACGCGAGCTTGTCATCGGTGATTACTTTGATGGGAATAGTTTCCATCAGCCGGCGCAACCGACCCTTATCTAAGAAGGCTTGCATAAAGTTTGAAGTTGCTAGCTTGGGAAGAATTTTCGGTGCGATGCCGCCGGCCAGGAACACGCCTCCGACGGCCTTCATCTTGAGCGCCAGATTTCCGGCTTCAGCGCCGAAGATGGAAACAAAAATATCCAGTGCCTGCTCGCACATAGGGCACTTGCCGCTCATGCCCGCTTCAGAAATTGCACGCGCCGCATCGGACTCTACCATTTCCGCCACAAGCCAATCAGGAGGTTTGCCTTTGCCGGTATCGCGGAGAAAGTCAAAAATGTTAACCAATCCCGGGCCTGAGAGAACGCGTTCGTAGCTGACGTGCTCGAAGCGGCCCCGCAAATACTGCAACAACTGCACCTGGATTTCATTGAGCGGACCAAAATCGCAATGTCCGCCTTCGGACGCGAACACATGATGACGCTCGCCATCCCAATAGAGTCCCCCTTCGCCGAGCCCGGTGCCGGCGGCAATCACAACCTGATTGCCGGGAGCCGAACTGATCTGATTCAAGGAAACTAAGTGTTCTGGCGAGAGGGCGCCAATGCCCCAACCCGTCGCTTCCAGATCATTGATGAGTAAAGCGTCATGAATGTGAAGCTCATCCGCAAGCCGTTTCGCTTCGATCACCCAAGGCAGGTTGGAAGCTTCTACTCGGCCGTTCGTCACCGGGCCGGCAATGCCGAAACAAGCTTGCGAAGGTTTTGCTGGAGACTTACTGACGAATTCTTTCACGATCTGGTCCAAGCCGGAGTAATGACGGCTTGGAAAAATCGTAAGAGAGACCAGATTAAAACTTTCATTATTTACATCAAACAGCGCCAGTCTCGCGTTTGTACCGCCAATATCTCCGGCGAGGATGAAACTCATCGGTCGAAGTTCCTCCAGTGGCGGCCATCGCGCTCAAGCAATTCGTCGGCGTCTTTTGGTCCCCAACTCCCAGATGGATAGTTCGGGAAGTTACGCGGTGGTAGAGCCCTCCAAACATCGAGCACGGGGCTGACGACACACCAGCCGGCCTCCACCATATCTGCACGCTGGAACAACGTCGCGTCACCGATCATGCAATCGTGCAGCAACCGCTCATAACCTGTGCTCGGCTGCGTACCGAAATAATCAGCGTAGTTGAAATTCATGTCGACTGCACCCAGCCGCATGATGGGGCCTGGAACTTTGGCTGCAAACTGCAGCGAAATTCCTTCCTGCGGCTGAATATGCAATACAAGCTGATTCGGCATCAGGTTCTCAACCGGCGTATCCCGGAAAAGCACAAACGGCGCACGGCGGAATTGGATGAGGATCTCTGTCGTCTGCGCTGCCAGACGCTTACCGGTACGTAAGTAGAATGGAACATCCGCCCAGCGCCAGTTGTCGATGGCCAGCTTCATTGCCACGAAGGTTTCCGTTTTCGAATCCGGGGGAACATCTTCCTCCTGGCGGTATCCAGGCACCCGGCGCGAATCTTCAACTCCCGGTCCATATTGCCCACGAACGGTGCGGATCAGAACCTCTTCTGAGCTTAGCGGCTGGATGGCATGCAGAATCTTCGCCTGCTCATCGCGCACAGCATCCGGACGGAACGAGATCGGCGGCTCCATCGAAGTCAGGCTGATGAGCTGCATGATGTGGTTAGGAACCATATCGCGCAGCGCTCCGGCCGTGTCATAGTAACTTCCGCGCGATTCGACGCCTACCGTTTCCGCAACCGTGATCTGCACGTGATCAATGTAGCGACGGTTCCATATCGGCTCGAAAATTCCGTTGGCGAAGCGGAATGCCAAAATATTTTGAACGGTCTCTTTGCCGAGATAATGATCGATGCGATAGATCTGACTCTCACTCGCGCAGCTCAGTAGTTTCTGGTTCAGCGCGCGGGCGGATTCTAAATCGTGACCAAAAGGCTTTTCGATAATGACGCGGCGCCAGTGATGGTTCTCGCCTTCATCCATCAATCCGGCTGCGGCAAGTTGCTCGACGATTGGCCCAAAAAAAGTTGGGGCAGTCGCAAGATAGAAGAAATAGTTCCCGTGGGTCGAGTGATCTTTATCAAGTTTCTCCAGGTTCGTCTTGAGCTGTGAGTACAGGTTTTTGTCGTCGAATTCAGCGGTCGTGTAATAAAGCCGCCGCGTGAACCACTCCCAGATATCGGGGTCGATGTCGGCGCCAGCGTAGTGTTTGATATCTTCCGAAAGCTTTTGCCGAAACTGGTCGTCCGACATCTTGTTGTGCGAAACCCCGACGATCGCGAACTCGCGCGAAAGCAGCTGCGCCTTGGCAAGGTTGTAGAGCGCAGGAATCAACTTGCGGCGCGTCAGGTCACCAGCTGCGCCGAAGATCACCATAATGCAAGGATCGCCGGGTCGCCCCGGGCCCCGCTGTTGAGTCTGCGGAAGCAGTTCCACTTGTGCCATCGTGGTTTCTCCGTAACTCCGTCAATCCAGTTCGCCGCTACGCAGTTTTCTTGTCCATCACCGGCTCAAGATGGCCGCCAAATTTCTGCCGCATGGCGGATAGCATTTTCTCAGCAAACGTGTGCTCCTGTCGCGAGCGAAAGCGCACAAACAGCGCCGCCGAGAGCACGTCGACTGGAACAGCTTCGTCGATTGCGGCTTCGATTGTCCAACGGCCTTCGCCCGAATCCTGTACAAAGCCGCTGTATTCGCCAAGAGTGGGATTTTCAGCTAATGCCATCGAGGTCAAATCGAGCAGCCATGAACTGATCACACTTCCGCGACGCCACACTTCAGCGATGTCGGCCAAGTTCAGATCGTATTGCTGGTCTTTCGGCAGCTCAGGCTTATTCGCGTTGCGAAAAATATCGAAGCCTTCAGCATAGGCTTGCATGATCCCATATTCGATTCCGTTGTGGACCATTTTCACAAAATGACCAGCCCCGGACGGTCCGCAATGGATGTAGCCTTCCTCAGCAGTTCCGCCGAGTTTTTCTCGCCCAGGCGTGCGTGGAATGTTGCCTCGCCCGGGTGCAAGAGTCTTGAAGATCGGGTCGAGTTGCTCGACGGCTTCCTTCGGGCCGCCGATCATCATGCAATAGCCGCGGTCTAAACCCCAAACGCCGCCGCTTGTGCCGACGTCGACGTAATGGATTCCCTTTTCGCGAAACATCTTTGAACGCCGGATATCGTCTTTGAAGTACGAATTCCCGCCGTCGATCAAAACATCACCGGCTTTCATCTTCTGAGCAACCGACTGAGCTGATGATTCTGTCGGCCCCCCCGCTGGAACCATGAGCCAAGCGATGCGAGGAGAGCCGAGTTTCGAGCAGAAGTCGTCGAGAGAAGAAGATGGTATGGCGCCCTCGCCGGCCATTTCTTTGACCGAGTCAGCACTAAGATCGGTCACCACAACTTCGTGACCACCGCGCATGAGGCGCCGCGCCATATTAGCGCCCATTCTTCCCAGCCCCACCATTCCAAGACGCATGCTTCCTCCGTGCAACGCTAGATCAACGTCGACTTCGATTCAGCGCCATTACTTCGCTAAGACTTTGCCAAGAATCGTCACTAACTCTGAAAGGCCGGTTTCAACATCTTTTCCTAAGTGGACGCGCAAAAGCCGGCGACCCCGCTCGACCAGGACTTGGAAGTCTCCTCGGGCCTGCGCTGCTTTCACAACTCCGAATGTATATTTCTGGCCTGGAATCGGCAGATCCTTAGCGTCGTCGCAAGTAATTTGCAAAAAGACTCCGGTGTTCGGTCCACCTTTATAGGCTTGGCCGGTCGAATGCAGAAAACGAGGACCGAAGCCCAGACAAGTAGCGACTTGTTTCGAATCGCGTATCGCGTGGCGAATCTCCTGCAAAAGAGCCTCGTGCTCCGGATTCATTTCCACGTAGGCCAACACCGCAAAGTAGTCGCCCGGCTTAAGACGACCGAGATGCGCGCGGAGATGGCCGCCGATGTTTCCATCCGCCACTGCGCTGGCATTTTTGGGATCAGCAAATAATTTGATTCCCGCTTGCTCGAAGATCGGCTGCTCTGCCGGAAGTGAGCCGTTCTTCTCATATTCGCTCGTGAGTTTTCGAGTCTCGACTTTGCTGGCCTCAACGTCCGGCTGATTGAACGCATTGATACCGATGATCGAGCCCGCGACTGCGGTTGCGATCTCCCAGCGGAAAAATTCCTGGCCGACATCGTAAGTATCACCGACAGAGATGCGAATGACGGGTTGGCCCGCTCTTTCGAGGACGGCAATGTTTGCGTCCTGGTCCGCATCTGGCGCTGACTCATACCGCAAATATGCAAACATACGATCGTTGCCATAAACCTCTGGTGCCCCGAGACTCTCTCGATCTATAGGGATGATTCCTTTGCCCTGCTTGCCGGTCGATTCGGCAAGCAACTGCTCGAGCCATGCACCGAGATCGGAAATCGTAGGGGAAGTAATGATCGTGATCTTGTCGCGTCCGGATTTTGCAGCAGTACCGAGAATAATTCCCAGCATCACGCCAGGATTTTTCTCAACCGGAACTGAAGCCGCGCAGGCCTCGACCATTTCCTCGGTGCGGTCGAGGAACTTCGCTACATCAAGCCCCATACAAGCAGCTGGAACAATTCCAAAATTAGAAAGCGCGGAGTATCGTCCCCCGATACTGGGAACACCATGGAAGATGTAGCGGAACTTGTCGGCCGAGGCTTCTTTTTCCAGATGTGAGCCTGGATCGGTGATTGCGATGAAATGACTACCGGCTTTATCTGCGCCGACCGTTTCTTTCACGCGCCCAAAGAAATACTGTTTGAAAATATTCGGCTCGAGCGTGGTACCGGATTTGCTTGAAACGATGAAGAGAGTTTTCGCGAGATTGACTTTCTTTTCGAATGCCTTCACCTGTGCTGGATCAGTGGAATCGAGCACGTGGAGGCGGGGAAAGCCTTTGATCTGGCCATAAGTTTTTTCAAGGACCTCGGGGCAAAGGCTTGATCCGCCCATGCCGAGCAGAAGAATGTCAGTAAAACTTTCTTTCCGAATGTCCTCCGCAAGCCGCTGGAACTGATCTTTTTTCTCCAACTGCTTTTCGGCAATATCGAGCCAGCCTAGCCAGTGCGATTCATCGCTGCTGGTCCAGAGCGATGCGTCCCGCTGCCACAGCCTGCGAACCTTGCCGCTGGCGCGCCAGTCGTTCACGTTCTCCGCAACCTCTTTCGTGAGCTTGTCAGGAAGCTTATAGCTTTGCTGGCTGATTTTCGGCGTGGTGCCGCCTTGGGTGTTCTTCTCAACTGCCGCAAGAAGCTTGTCGAAGGCTTCTTCGAACAAGCGAACGCCATCGTCAGTCAGCTTGTCGGTGATCTGATCGATCGATATTCCGACCGAAGCAAGATCGCTCATGACCTTCTTCGCTTCGTCTACACCTTCAGTCAGCGTTTCACGGGGCTGCCCATGATCGCGAAAGGCGTCGAACGTCGCAGGAGGAATCGTGTTAACCGTATCCGGCCCGATTAGTTCCTGCACATAAAGAATGTCGGGATACGCAGGATTTTTAGTGCTGGTACTGGCCCAAAGCACACGCTGCGTTTGACCGCCTTTGGCGCGCAGCTTATCCCACTTGGGACCTGAGAAAATGTTGAGATAGCGCTGGTACGCGAGCTTCCCGTTGGCAATCGCAACTTTGCCGAGCAATCCTCTCAGCTTCTTCTCTTCATCGGAGCCTTTCGCCGACTTCAGGCGATTGGAAACCTCGGAATCAATAGAATTGTCGATCCGGCTGATAAAGAAGCTGGCCACGCTGGCGATCCTTTTAACGTCTCCGCCGCTGGCGTCAAATTTCTCGAGCCCGCGAATGTAAGCTTCTGCCACATGCTGATAAACATCCTGCGAAAACAGCAGCGTGACGTTGATGTTGATTCCTTCGCTGATCAGCTGCTCAAATGCCGGAATGCCCTCCGCAGTGCCGGGAACTTTGATCATGATGTTCGGGCGATCGACCGCTTTCCAAAGCCGGCGGGCCTCCTCGAGCGTGCCATGCGTGTCACGGGCGAGATATGGCGAAACCTCCAGGCTGATATAACCGTCGCGCAAATTCGATTCCTGATACACGGGCCGGAGCAGGTCAGCTGCGTCCTGAATGTCGCGAATGGCGATGAGTTCAAAACGCGCTTTGGCGTCGAGATCGGAACGATCTTTGAGTGACGCCAGAATGTCTGCATAGTCGGTGCTGCCCACGATCGCCTTCTCGAAGATCGCAGGATTCGAGGTCATGCCGCGTAGGCCATCTTCTTCGATCAGGCGTTTAAGTTCGCCGCTGGTGATCAAGTCGCGTCGAATATAGTCGAGCCAGACGGACTGGCCGAATTTCAGAAGATCTTTCAGTGGATTAGTGGCTTTTGCGGACTCGATGATTCCAGTGGGCTGCATGTGCACCTCTCTTGGTCGGAACCTTGGTCCGGCCGATTCGTTTACTTTTTTCGGCGCCCCGGCCTTGTCGCGGTTTTTGCGACAGAGTGGGTCATTTGACTTTGACCAGAACTTTTTTCGCGACTTCAATCACGTGATCGACCGTGAAACCGAATTTCTTGAACAAATCTTTGGCCGGCGCTGATCCGCCGAATGTCGTCATGCCGATGATTGCTCCGTAATCACCCACGTAGCGCTCCCATCCGAACACTGATGCAGCTTCGACGGAAACACGTGCCTTCACATCCGGCGGCAACACGGATTTCTTGTAGCCATCGTCCTGGGTATCGAAAATGTCGGTGGAAGGCATGCTGACCACGCGAACACGAACCCCTTCTGCGGTCAGCTTCTCGTAAGCGCTCACGCATAACGAAAGCTCGCTGCCCGTACCGATCAGTATCAGCTCCGGCTTGCCGTCTTGAGGATCAGCGAGAACATAACCGCCCCTTGCAACACCCGAAGCCGAAGCATATTTCGAGCGATCAATCGTCGGCAACGCCTGGCGGCTCAGCACCAACGACACCGGATTGTGCTTCAGCGGCATGATCACCTTCCATGCCTCGACCACTTCGTTGGCGTCACCGGGACGCATCACGATCATATGCGGCATCGCCCGCAGGGAAGCCAACTGCTCGATCGGCTGATGCGTCGGGCCATCCTCGCCCAGACCGATGGAGTCATGGGTCAGGATGTAAATGGTTGGAATTTCGGTGATCGCGGCGATCCGCATTGCCGGGCGCATGTAGTCGGTGAAGTTGAAGAACGTTCCGCCGAATGGCCGGACTTTGATCATCGACATGCCATTCAGCGCCGCGCCCATCGCGTGTTCGCGCACACCGAAATGGATATTCCGTCCGCCGTAGTTCCCAACTTCAAATACGCCTGCACCTTCAAATTTCAGATCCGTTTTATTAGACGTTGCAAGGTCTGCCGCGCCGCCGATCAGCCATGGCACGTTTTGCGCAACCACATTTAGCACCTTGCCTGAGCTTTCGCGCGTGGCAACGCCTTTCGCGTCTGAAGGAAATGTGGGCAGGTTCTTATCCCATCCGTCTGGCAGCTCGCGACGCTGCATTCGATGGATGTGGTCGGACAGTTCGGGGAACTGCTTCGCATACTTCGCGAATAGATCATTCCATTTCGAACTCAGCTCGCGTCCGTGCTTGCCAATGCCATCTTTAAAATTCTGCAGCACTTCAGCCGGCACCAAGAATTGCGCGTCCTCCGGCCAGCCATAAAACTTCTTCGACAGCTTCACTTCATCGGCGCCCAACGGCTCGCCGTGGGCGGCGTTCGTATCTTGTTTGTGCGGAGAACCATAGCCAATATGGCTGTTCACGATAACCAAAGTCGGACGATCTTTGACCTGCAGAAATTCATTGAATGCTTTGGCCAGAGCATCAAGATCGTTTGCATCCATGACGTGGGTGACATGCCAGCCGTACGCTTGAAATCGGGCAGCCACATCTTCGTTAAACGACCAGTCCGCGGGCCCATCAAGCGTGATCGAGTTATTGTCGTATATCCAGCAGAGGTTCGGCAGCTTCAGATGTCCAGCGAGTGACGCCGCTTCGCTGCCAAGCCCTTCCATCAGATCACCATCACTGCAAAAGGTGTAGATGTTGTAGTTGAAAATTTCGAATCCGGGCCGGTTATAACGTGCTGCGAGCCAGTTACTCGCCATGGACATGCCTACGCTGCTGCCGACACCTTGTCCCAGAGGCCCGGTGGTGGTCTCGATTCCCGAAGTCAGCCGGTACTCAGGATGCCCTGGAGTTTTGCTGTCGAGCTGGCGGAAGCTCTTGATGTCCTCTAGGGTGATCGATGGTCGATCAAGCACCTTGTACTCGGAATCAATTGATTTGACTCCGCTCAGGTACAGCATCGAATAAAGCAGCATGGAAGCGTGCCCGTTTGAAAGAACGAAGCGGTCGCGGTTGGGCCACACCGGATTGGCAGGATCGAAGCGCAAAAACTGCTGCCACAAGACATACGCAACCGGCGCCAAGGCCATTGGCGCGCCGGGATGCCCCGAGTTGGCCTTCTGCACAGCATCGATCGAAAGAGTGCGAATTGTATTTATGCTTAAGGTGTCGAGCTGCTTGCCGGTAAGTACTGCCTGATCGCTGACCGCCATAAGTCGTTCTCCCTAGCTTTGATCGATCTACTCGCGAGAAGGATTCATCCGTGAGGATTAACAGTTTATCAATTTCTGGCGTGTGAAGCGGGCGTGCGCCGAATGACGCTCATTGGGGAGAACCAAGTTATTTCGGCGACCATTATTTCCGACCGTTGCTTGGCCGCCCGGGCAGCTCTGGATCATCATCGAGCAGCTTTGGATTGGCAACATTTGAGCCGGGAGAGCACGTCAGCGTCTCTCGCCTGAGTGCGATTCAGGTGTACCGTTCCCAACCCTAGGCGCGCAATTGCATCGAAATTGAACAATAGCAGTGTGAAGGAGAAAGCTATGATTGCAAAATTAGTTCGGGGAACGGTTCTTCCCCTGATACTTACTACGGGTTTCTCGCTGGGCACAGTTGTGGCCGCGTCAGCCCAGACCAGAACCAGCAGCAGCAGCGCAAGTTCGGCAAGTTCGTTATCAGCTTCTGATCGCCAATTCATTAAGAAAGCGGCGGAAGGTGGATTGGCTGAAGTGCAACTCGGTCAGCTTGCGACAGAGAAAGCATCATCACCTGAGGTCAAGCAATTCGGCCAACGCATGGTCGATGACCACACCAAAGCCAATGATCAACTGAAACAGGTCGCCAGCCAAAAGGGCGTAACCGTACCTGACAAGCTCAGCGCGAGGGATGAAGCTACAAAAGCTCGGCTCGAAAAGCTTTCGGGTAAATCGTTCGATCGCGCCTACATGAAAGATATGGTGACCGACCATACCAAAGATGTCAGCGAATTTCGCATGGAATCAAAGAACGCGAAGGACCCGGATGTGAAGAATTTTGCTTCACAGACGCTCCCAACGTTGGAAGATCACCTGAAGCAAGCGAAGGACATCGCGCCTAAAACTACGACAACAAAAGCATCCTCGGCCGGGTCACAGTAACTATTCGCTTCGAGCAGTCGCGGTGAGCATGAACAACGGAGATTTCCGTTGTTCATGCTTGATTCGCCGCAACCATACTGGGTAAACCGCCTGTACAATCCCACCCCGCTTCACGAAAGTAACCTACCCCTTCCTAATCATCCGGCCTAGACTTTAGGCAAGGTAGTCTCTGCACTCGAGTCGGAAAATAGGATTACGATGAAGTTTTCGAAGATGCAGATTGCGATCGCCGTCGGGGCGGGCTTTCTCGTCCTGGCGGGCTTCTTTGGTTACTTAATGTGGCTGAATAGCCAGCCGCCGGTACTGGCGAAGTCTGAAGAAATCGACCCTCTCACGAAAGTGCCGCTCTCAATCAGCCTCAATCCTTTGCGTGACCGTTCGTCGGAGCACACCGCCAGCGAATTTCTGCGCGCCATGCGCGATGGCCGCTGCAAGCAGGAATTGGCAGATTGGGAGAAAGACTACCGCAAGAAATATGCTTCTTTCATCTGCGATGCCGAGTCGAAGCACCCGCTGATTTCGTGGAAAGTAGTGGATTGGGAGGATCGGCCTCCGTTACGAATCCTAGAGTACAAAGGGAAGCGTCGCGGAGATAGCGGGGCGTATGAAGACTTAATGTCCGTCACGCTCGACAGCCGCACCGGAGATTGGGCAGTGACGCAGTACGAATCGCTCTACTAGGCGCCGGTTACTCTGCAGCATAATTTGGCGCTTCGCGGGTAATCATCACATCGTGAACATGACTCTCTCGTAGGCCAGCGCCACTGATGCGCACGAACCGCGATTTTTGGCGTAAGTCGGTCAAGTTCGCGCAGCCGCAGTAACCCATGCCGGATTTCAAGCCACCGACCATTTGGTAAAGGATCATCGAAACCGATCCGCGATAAGGCACCCGCCCTTCGATCCCCTCGGGAACCAGTTTGGCCAGGCGATTCGCATCAACGCCCATGTTGGGTATGGCAACAGATGCCTCGCCGTCCGCCGATTGAAAGTATCGCTCGCTTGATCCGGCGGCCATTGCGCCAATCGATCCCATACCCCGGTAAGACTTGAACGTTCGGCCTTGATAAAGAATCAGCTCGCCCGGGCTCTCATCCGTGCCCGCAAACATGGATCCAACCATTACAGCGCTTGCGCCTGCTGCAATGGCCTTTGTGATATCGCCCGAGTATTTAATTCCGCCATCAGCAATGATCGGCACCCCCGCATCTTTCGTAGCACGGTAGGCCTCCGCTATTGCCGTAATCTGCGGAACCCCGGCGCCGGTCACTACCCTCGTCGTGCAGATAGACCCCGGACCGATCCCAACTTTGATTGCGTCTGCACCCACTCGGGCCAGTTCGCATGCGCCGTCAAACGTGGCAACATTCCCGACGGCCAAATCGATTTCCGGAAACTTCGCTTTCACCTTTTTCACTGCTTCCAGAACTCGGGTGGAGTGGCCATGAGCACTGTCTATGGCCAGAAGATCGACATTTTCTTTTACTAGCTCTTCCGCCCGTTCCAGATAATCGCCTGTGGCGCCAAGCGCCGCTCCCACGCGTAAACGGCCTTGGGAGTCCTTTGCTGCATTGGGATATTTGAGCTTTTTCTGAATGTCCTTGACCGTGATCAATCCCTTGAGGTTGTAAGCATCATCGACCACGAGCAATTTCTCGACACGGTGCTTGTGCAAAATCTGTTCAGCGTCCTCAAGCGTTGTCCCAACCGGCACAGTGATTAAATTTTCTTTGGTCATCACTTTGCTGATGGGAATATCGAAGCGCGTTTCAAAGCGAAGATCACGATTCGTGAGAATGCCGACGAGCTTTTTGTTCTTGGTGATGGGAACACCCGAGATCTTGTACTTCCGCATGACCTCAAGCGCGTCAGAAACCTTGTCATCCGGGGACATCGTAACCGGATCGACAATCATGCCGCTTTCAGAGCGTTTTACCTTGTCGACTTCTTCCGCCTGCTGCTCGATCGTCAGGTTGCGGTGAACAATCCCCAGCCCGCCCTGCTGAGCGAGCGCAATGGCCATGTGAGATTCGGTGACCGTATCCATGGCTGCGCTGACGACAGGAATGTTCAGGCGAATATTGCGTGTGAGTTGCGTTTGGGTGTTAGCTTCCGCGGGAACTACGTCCGACCGAGCCGGAAGAAGCAACACGTCATCGAAGGTGAGGGCTTCGGGAACTGGAAAGTGAATCATAAATTGTGGGGTAAACACTCATTGTAGAGACGAGCCGCAGGCGAGGCAAATGCTATGGCAACCGCTATAATTCTGGCCGCTACCGGCATCTGGATCAACAGACCATAACCTTACAGCAGGCCGGGACTAGCACCGAGGCTGCCGGGAAATTCATGGCAAAGAACAACGAAGCGAGACTCTACACAGCAAAATTCTATCGGGAACTGGCCTTTGCCCAGGATTCTGCGCGCGAAGTCCTGCCGATTATCTTCGAAGCTTTGAAACCTTCCAGCGTAGCCGATATCGGTTGCGGCACGGGTCACTGGCTTGCGGCCGTCCGTGAACTCGGCGTTGAGGACATTTTCGGCATTGACGGTCCCTGGGTCAGCAAAACACAGCTCGTAATTCCAGCCCAACGTTTCTCGGCCCGAGATCTCGCGGCTCCTCTCAAGCTCGGACGCCGATTTGATCTCGCACTTTCGTTCGAAGTAGCCGAACACCTGCCCGAGTCAGCGGCGCGAACATTTGTTAAAAGTCTTTGCGACGCAGCAGACGTCATCGCCTTTTCGGCTGCGATTCCCGGGCAAGGAGGCAGGCACCACCTGAACGAACAATGGCCAATTTACTGGGCGAAGGTGTTTGAGGAATTCAGCTACGATTGTTTCGATTATTTACGACCTCGTATCTGGAACAACCCTCACATCGCCTGGTACTACGCTCAGAATTCCTTAATTTTCGTCTGCTCCGGTACGAGCCATCCTTTTGGCCAATCTGTGCAGCCGATGTCGCTTGTTCATCCCGCGCTGTGGTCGGCTGAGGTCGCCCGCAGCAAGCATCCCGGCAAGCTGCTGGAACGGCTCGTGAAATCCTTATTGGGATCCTAAGCAAACAAACTTGGCCCGACTTCTGGCCTCTGCCGGGGTCACTTCCGCTGGTTACCAAAGTGCTACGAATGTCCGCTAGCGATCGTGGGAAAGGCTTTTGCCGATGTTATGGTAAAGCCCACGGTCGAAAACTCCTGCCGGGGCAGCCTTGAAGATCAGGAGGCGTACAGAATCCCAGCCCATACGCTCGCGCCGTGGCCCTGCACGTTTTTGGGCAGCAACAACCTTGGGTAGATTCGCCCGCACCACTAAATGACGATTCGCAAGAAAATACTCCTGTACTCAGCCCTAGCGCTGGCTGTGTTCTTGATGGTCGCCTACTTCGTATCGCGCGTGGCCATGTTCAAGGGCTCCCTTCTGCTTCTGCTTATGGTCGCGGGCGTGGTCCACAGCGCCGTACTGCTCTTCGTGCTCGAGGAGAAGGTGGTGCGGCAAGTCGAGTCGCTGAACCGAAAAATCAAACAAATCACCGTGAGTGGAGATTTATCGCTACGACTGGAAACTCGCGGCGAAGATGAACTGAGTGAACTTGCCGGCACCGTCAACGCCATGCTTTCCGCAATCCAGAAAGCAAAATTTGAGCTGTTGCAAGCGCAGGAGTCATTGCGGTTCCACGCGGAACACGATTCGCTCACGGGGGTACTAAACCGGCGCGCCATTCGCGATGTGCTCCGCCGCGAACTCGCCCGCTGCCGGCGCGAGAACCAAACTTTGGGCGTGATGCTCGCCGATGTCGACCATTTCAAGCGCATCAATGACCACTACGGACACGGTGCCGGCGACGCCGTGCTGCTCACCGTAGTACAACGTATTTCATCTACATTGCGGCCCTATGACCTCGTTGGACGCTACGGCGGCGAAGAGTTTCTTATCGTCGCGCCCGGTTGCGACCTTGAACTGACACAGAAATTAGCTGAGCGCATCCGCAGCGCTGTGGGCGACGTATCAGTCGATCTCGGCAGCGAGAAAGTTACAGTGACTCTGAGTGTCGGCGTCACCCTGGGTACGTCAGACAGCGATCCGGAATTTCTGGTGGCCGCTGCGGATTCCGGCATGTATCAAGCAAAACGACAAGGCCGAAACCGCGTTGAAGCCAGCCTGGAATCGACCGAACACGAGGCAGAAGCCACCTGTCATCGGAGCGTTTAACTGCATTTTTGCCATTCCAAAGTTGACATCTTGCTTAACTGACCCATGCGCTTGTGTAATGAAGTACTCGCATGGCGCAATCCGAAAAGCTCGTCTTCTGTGGCACGCCGCAATTCGCAGTCCCCACGCTCGAAAAATTGGTGGAAGCAGGGTTTGATATTCGGCTAGTACTCACGCGGCCCGACCGTCCAAAAGGACGCGGCCTGGAACTCGTCGCTTCTCCTGTGAAACAAACGGCGTTGAGATTCGGCCTTCCGATTCTCCAGCCGGAAAAAATCAAACAAAACGAAGAGCTGCGGGCAAAGCTGGAGGAAATCGCCCCGGCGGCAATTATCGTCGTCGGCTATGGCCGCATCATTCCAAGCTGGATGCTGCACTTACCGAAGTACGGCAACATCAACCTCCACGCCTCCCTATTGCCGAAATATCGTGGCGCCGCGCCGATTCAGTGGGCAATTGCAAAAGGCGAAACCATCACCGGCGTAACCACAATGCAACTCAACGAAGGTCTCGATACCGGCGACATTCTGCTGCAAGAAGAGTTGGCGATCGCGGATGACGATACCGCTGAAACTGTGACGCCTCGATTAGCTGCAATCGGCGCTGACCTGATGCTCGAAACATTACTTGGCCTAGAGCAAAACTCCATGAAGCCGCAGCCGCAGAACAATGCCGAGGCAACGCTTGCGCCGGTGCTGACGAAAGAAGACGGGCGAATTGACTTCAGCCGCACTGCGCAGGAGATTTATGATCGCTTTCGTGGATTCCAACCCTGGCCGGGAGCATTCACGAGCTTTCGTGGACGCGTATTGAATGTCAGCGCTATGAGACGCCCGATCCTTCGAACGTCACAAAGGCTCTCTGCGGCAGAACTTTTCGTAGACGGGGAGCAACTATTCGTAGGTTGCGGACGCAGTACCGCGATCGAATTGCTCGAACTCCAGCCAGAAGGGAAAAGACGAATCTCCGCCAGGGATTTTCTGCACGGCTACAGACTGCAGGTTGGAGAAAGATTAGGGGAAGCGGCTCATTCGTGAGCTCGGACGTCCCATTCTGGTCGAGGTGTTTGCGACCCGGCGGTGAATTTGACTTGTAACATAACCCTCACATCCGCACCTTGAACCAGATCATCCGATGATCCGATCAGCAGGTCCTCCGATCCCTCTACAATCTCTTCATGCCCGTCTCCCCGGCGCGTGTGGCAGCTTTTGAGATTCTGCTCCGGATCGATCAGGCCGATTCGTACGCGTCTGAGCTCCTGCATGCGCAGCGTCTCGCAAAGCTTTCTCGGGAGGACCATGGTTTGTCAACCGAGCTCGTCATGGGTGTGCTGCGTTGGCGGAGTGTGCTCGATCAGCGCATCAGCGAATACCTGACGCAACCCTTCGCGAAATTGGATCTCGAAGTCCTGACAGCACTCCGCCTCGGAGCATACCAAATGCTGTTTTTAGATCGCATTCCAAATCATGCTGCCGTTGATGGAAGCGTGGAATTGATTAAACGAGCACGAAAGCGATCAGCGGCAGGAATGGTAAACGCGGTCCTGCGGAGATTGTCCAACGATTTCCACTTCTCGCAACAGCAGCGAGAAGGGGGGCACCCCGCCGAACAACTTCAGCTTGCCGCACATCCTCAATGGCTGGTGGAGAGATGGGCGGAAGTTTACGGCGCAGAAGTTACCGAAAAGATTTGCGCCTATGACCAGCTCGCCCCGAAGACCACGATTCGCATAAATGATTGTGAATTAGTTGAAGAACTCCGACGCGAAGGTGTAACGCTGAAACCTGGAAGCCTTCTGACAAGCGCCTCTTCTGCTGACAGGGGCTACATCACTCGCACAAAAGCTTTTCGCGAGCGGCGGCTGATTATCCAGGATGAAGCTTCGCAGCTTGTGGCCCTATTGGTTGGCAAAGGTGATTCCCTCCTCGATTGCTGCGCGGCCCCCGGTGGCAAGACGCGAATTCTCGCGGAGCAAAATCCTAAGTCAAGCGTCACCGCTGTAGAGCTTCACCCTCATCGCGCGGCGCTTCTGAAGAAGCTTGTGCCTCTGGAAAACGTCCGAGTTATTTCAGGCGATGTACGCCGACTTCCTTTGGCGATGAAGTTCGACCGAGTTCTGCTCGACGCGCCCTGCTCAGGCACCGGTACTCTGGCACGGAACCCCGAGATCAAGTGGCGATTGAAATTGGAAGACATCCCCAGGTTACAGGCGTACCAATTGGAAATCCTGCTCTCAGCAATGAACCAGGTCGCGGCTCGAGGGCGGCTCGTCTATTCGACGTGCTCCCTTGAACCGGAAGAAAACTCAGACGTGATCGAGAAGGCGCTTAGCGCAAATTCGTCATTTCGGGTGGTCGACTGCCGAGATGAACTGCTAAGGCTAAAGAGAGAAGGTGAGCTTGCTACCGAAGATATGGATCGATTGCTAAGCGGACCTTATCTACGCACCATTCCAGGTGTTCATTCATACGACGGCTTTTTCGCAGCGGTGCTTGAAAGAAATTAGAGATTAGATCTACTTCACGACGAAGTTAATCACTGCTCCCGCGATCACCTTGTGTCCTGGGGCTGGGTCTTGCGAAACAATAATGGACGCGGGAGACGCTGCTTGGGCCGGAGTGGTTTGGTCTGTCGAAACCTGCGGTGCGGGCGGAGCATTTCCCGGCACAGGAGCTGTTGCCGATTGTGCGTTGTTTGCCGGCGGCTCAGCCGGCATCACAGTCACTTTCCCGACCGTAAAGCCCGCATTTTTCAAAGTATTCGTTACGCTCCCTAACTGCTGGCCGATGAAGTTCGGCATAACAAAGGCCTTCGGGCTCGGATCTTGCGCAACCAGCAAACTGATCTTCGGCGCAGAAATATCGGTCGCGTTGACGGGTGGATTTTGTGCGATGACCTGCCCGGCACTTGTGCCTGAAAGCGGGACATTATCGGTTGAACTCAATTGCAGGCCACGTTCGGCGATGCTGATGGCAGCGGCGCGGTCGCTTTCGCCAACAACTTGCGGAATCGTGACTCGTTGCGGACCTAAACTCAACGCCAGTTGCACCTGCCAGCCTCGGCGCACAATCGTTCCTGGCGCCGGACCTTGAGAAAGGACTTTCCCCTCCGGAACACTGGGACTGAAGTAATTCGTTTCTGTCTCAGTAATCAGGCCATTTTGCTGCGCTAGGTGCCGCGCCTCGGCTGGACTCTTCCCGCGAAAATCGGGCACTTTGACCTCGCGAACATGTATCGCCAGGCGCATTGTGGTCAGCGCGGAGACAAGCGCAACCACGATCAGCAGCATGGCGAAAAGGAAATATCGCAGCGCGTTGCGCACCCGCAGATTATAATTTGCGACTCTGGCCGCAGCGGTTACCAGATCGGGTATTTGCAAATTAAGCCAAGGAGAGAATGCCGTGAGAGCGTTCATCGCAGGTCTCATCATCGGAGTGCTTCTGCTCGGATTCGGAGTTTATTCCTATTTCACATCGGGGCGCGCGCCCGCTGCGGTCGAAGATAAGCCGTTACCATTCGAGCGGACTCTTGCAAACGGTGCGCTTCATGCGCATATTGAGAAGGAGATGCCGAAATCAGCTCCGATTAACGCCGACGAAGGCGCCTATATGGCAGGTGCCCAGATTTACGCACAACATTGCGGAATTTGCCACGGCTTTCCCGGAATGGATCAGTCTGCGATGGCCAAGGGAATGTTTCCCAAGCCGCCGAACTTATTTCACGGCAAAGGCGTGACCGACGATCCTGCTGGCGAAACATATTGGAAAGTAGCGAACGGAATCCGCCTCACCGGAATGCCCGAATTCAAGCATGTCCTGAACGACACGCAAATCTGGCAGGTGAGCTTGCTTTTGGCGAATGCCGACAAAATTTCAGACTCAGTGAAGCAGCAACTTCAGCCGCCGTCCCCGACCGGCGCGGCAACAGGGCCAGCGACAACGCCCGTAATGCCGGGGAGGACAACGAGAACTCCTGCCAAGCCCAGCGCGCCACCTCCTACTCGCTGATTTTCTACCACGGAGGCGCGAAGAAATCCGAAAACACGGCTCCTGTTCTATTTGCCTAGTCTCTGTTAACGCTTTTCTGTGAGTGCCATGTTTTCATGTCCCAGTGGTGGACAGTTCTGGAACTCACTCTTCCGCCGAAACACTCAGCACAACTTCGCGCTCGCGAGGTCCGTCAAGCTCAATAAGCACCACGCGCTGCCAAGTTCCCAAAACGAGCTTCTTTCGTTCAAAGGGCAAGGAAACGGAGGTACCAATTAAAGCCGACAAAATGTGGTCCGGTACATGTGCTGGATTATGCGGGTGCCGATAGCGCAATTTCGGAATCATCGCTTCGAACGCATCCAGCATGTCGAGGTCAGTGCCAGGATCGAGGTCGGCGGTGGTGAGGGCTGCAGTCGTGTGCTGGATCAGAAGGTGACAAATACCCGAAGCCGAGCCGTTGCTTCCGACCTGCTTCTCAATGACATCTGTGATATCGAGAACTTCGCGTTTCTTGTGAGTTTTGATCGAAAGCCGCTGCATAACTTGCGACTCTATGATTTCCACGCGGCAGGAACGGGATGCCTGGATTCGTAAGAAGTAATCTCAGCTTCGCGCCGCAGAGTTAGCCCAATATCGTCGAGACCCTCAAGCAGGCAGTGGCGCGTGAATTCATCAATCGAAAACTTTGCAGTCAAACCCTTATCGTCTGAAACCAAACACTTATCGAGGTCCACCGAGAGTTGGTAGTCGGCATTGGTGGAAGCACGACGGGCAATCTCTTCAGCTTCGTTTTCTTTTAATACCACCGTGAGCACGCCGTTCTTCACGCAGTTATTTGCAAAAATATCCGCGAAAGATGGTGCGATCACCGCGCGAAAACCGTGATCGGCAAGCGCCCAGACTGCGTGCTCGCGTGATGATCCACAGCCGAAATTCTTACCGGCAACGAGAATGCTTGCCCCGGAATACTGCGTTTGATTCAGCGGGAATTCAGGCTCAGGCGAACCGTCGGGCTTTCGACGCCAATCGTTGAACAGGAATTGGCCGAAACCGGTCTTCTCGATTCGCTTCAGGAACTGCTTGGGAATGATCTGGTCGGTATCGATATTAGCGCGGTACAGTGGCGCGACTTTGCCTTTGTGCTTGCGAAATGGCTGCATCAGTTGAACCGCCAATTGCGAATGTCAGTGAAATGGCCCTCGATAGCTGCGGCAGCCGCCATCATCGGACTGAGCAAATGCGTGCGTCCGCCGCGGCCCTGGCGACCTTCGAAATTCCGATTGCTGGTTGAGGCGCAGCGCTCGCCCGGGTTCAGAATATCCGGGTTCATTCCCAGGCACATTGAACAGCCGGACTCCCGCCACTCGAATCCGGCTTCCTGGAAGATCTTATGCAGTCCTTCTTGTTCGGCGGCCTGCTTAATGCGTTGCGATCCTGGGACCACCATAGCGCGAACACCAGTCGCAACCTTGTGACCTTTTGCGACCCGCGCCGCAGCCCGCAAATCCTCGAGCCGCGAGTTCGTGCACGAACCGATGAATACGCGATCGACTCGAATCTGCTGCATCGGCGTACCAGCTTCCAGCCCCATGTATTCCAACATTCGCTCGACCCCTGCACGATCGCCATTCGCCGGCAGGTCAGGCACTCGACTGGTAATTGGTACCACCATTCCGGGATTTGTACCCCACGTGACAAAGGGCGCAAGTTCGGAAGCATTTGTTTCAACTACGGCGTCGTACTTCGCTCCGGGATCTGACGCCAAGGAGCGCCAGCGTTCCACGGCTTTCTCCCAATCTTTTCCGTTCGGCGCAAAACGACGTCCTTTGATGTATGCGAACGTCGTTTCATCGGGCGCAATCATTCCTGCCCGGGCGCCCGCCTCAATGCTCATATTGCAGACCGTCATGCGCCCTTCCATGGAAAGTGTGCGGATTGCCTCACCAGCGTATTCGATAACATGCCCGGTCGCGCCATCCGTCCCTATTTTGCCGATGATGCCAAGGACCAAATCCTTGGCTGTCACTCCGTCCGCGAATTTGCCTTTGACGTCGACCAACATCGTTTTCGGCTTACGCTGCGGAAGGCACTGCGTGGCCAGCACGTGCTCAACTTCCGAAGTACCGATTCCGAACGCAAGTGATCCGAAAGCACCGTGCGTGCTCGTATGACTGTCGCCGCAGACGATCGTCATTCCCGGCTGCGTGAATCCAAGCTCCGGGCCAATCACGTGAACAATGCCCTGCTCAGGCGAGTCGATATCGAACAGCCGCACGCCAAACTCTCGGCAATTCTGCTGCAAAGCTTCGATCTGCCGCCTGGCGATGGGATCGAGAATCGGCGTGCCCCGCGGCTCTGTTGGGACATTGTGGTCGACAGTCGCAACCGTGCGAGCAGTGTCGCGGACTTTGCGTCCGGCAGCGCGCAATCCATCAAATGCCTGAGGAGACGTGACTTCGTGCACAAGATGGAGATCAATGTAGAGCAGCGGCAACTGCCCCTCTGGCGTACTTACGACGTGCTCGTCCCAGATTTTTTCAAACAGAGTTTTCGGCATTGCTGAAATTAGTTTAGCAATATTTTGGCGCTTATTGAGCTGCGACTAGTTGGGCAGCGGGCCTGGACGGCCGCTGTACCAGATAAAACAGCAGCATTGCAGCCGCGCCTAATAACGGTATGCAAAATGCCAGCCGCAAGCTCGAGTAGTGCGCCGAAACCAGTCCGAGAATCCACGGCAGCACCGCGCCTCCGGTATTCCCGCTCGCGAAAACGGGGCTGCTGGCCTGGCGTGTAGAGTCACCGAACCAATCAGGAAATAAAGATACGCTGATGGGGAAGATTGAAGCCATCCCAAATCCAGCAAGGAGCGATCCAACCACGATCAGCGCCATTCCATGCGCGGCAATCAGCGAGATCCCGCCAAGCACCGCGGATACAAGACCAGCGCGTGCAACAGTCC
Source organism: Terriglobales bacterium (assembly GCA_035651475.1). Classification (GTDB taxonomy): domain Bacteria; phylum Acidobacteriota; class Terriglobia; order Terriglobales; family Acidobacteriaceae; genus Gp1-AA145. The sequence continues at coordinate 85,563 of DASRFP010000029.1, forward strand.
TCGATGAATGGAATTTGAGCGCCGCCGGAGCAAGCGCCCGTCCCAACAATAGCGCCCCATAAAAAAATGCCGGTGATATCGTCGCCAGCCAGTGCGACCCACTCTCGACCCTCCGAGCATAGGTTGCAACCCATTGTCCAAAACAAGTCTCGGTTCCGACATAAACAAAGAACAGAAGGCAAATCACCAGCAAAATGGGACGCTTCCAAACCCGCGATTCAGCCCTCGCGTGAGAAATTTCTGCGTGAACATCGGGGCTGAAACGCGAGGCCGCCATCGCTATCAGAAGAACCAGCAAAGCCGCTGCCGTACCGTACACAAAAAACGACGGCCGGTGTGCCCGCATTGCAATTGCAACTAGGAACGGCGCGCCCATTGCTCCGACGCCCCATACTGCGTTAATCACGTTCAAAGCTGAGGCGCTGCGTTCAGCATCTACTTCAGCCGTCCTCAAATTACCTGCCGGAGTTGTAATTCCATAGCCGACGCCCAATGTGCAAACTGCCGTGATTCCGAGCAGCCATGGGCCGAATGCGAGGAGCGCCATCCCGCAGGCCATCAGCCATAAGCCAATAATGAACGTCAGGCGATAACCCAGACGCTGCACCAGGGTCCCAGAGAGCAACATGCCGAACATTGAGCTGAAGTACTGGGCAAAAATCAGGCTGCCTGCACCGGCATCGCTCAATGACCATCGCGCCGATAGGTGAGGCAGCAATGGCCCGAGAAAGGTCATCACGATCCCGGTCAACAGGAAATCAACATGTACCAGGACTATGCCGTTCGTGATTACCGGGACGGCTCTGGGCGGTGAAACGCTGGAAGCCATGATTTATGATGAGTGTAAATTACAGCAGTGAGCCGGGGAGTTGTGAGCCTTGAGCAGTTCCAGTCGAGCCTGCTCGCTGCTCAAAGCTCACAGCTTCTGTTCCATGCTCAACGGAAAACGCATCGCCGTAGTAATGCCCGCCTATAACGCGGAAAAGACGCTTGAGGCGACTGTGCGGGAGCTCCCGGAGATCGTCGATATCCGAATTTTGGTTGATGATTTCAGCAGAGACCGCACCGTTGAGACCGCCCGCAAACTGGGACTCATGTATTTCGTGCATGATCGCAATTACGGCTATGGACGGAATCAGCAGACTTGTTATCGCGAGGCCCTCGCAGCCGGCGCGGACGTTGTACTCATGGTGCACCCGGATTATCAGTACACTCCCTTGCTCGTCACGGCCATGGCAAGCATGGTGGCATACGGAATTTATGACGTGGTGTTGGGATCGAGAATTATTGGCGGACAGGCGCTGCGAGGCGGGATGCCGCTTTATAAGTACGTATTCAATCGCTTCCTGACCGCATTCGAGAATCTTTTTCTCCGAATCAAGGTGTCCGAATATCACACTGGATACCGGGCATTCAGTCGCGAGGTCCTGACCGCCTTACCTCTGATGGAGAATTCAGACGATTTCGTGTTCGATAACCAGATGCTCGCGCAATGCGCATTTTTCGGCCTCAAGATCGGTGAAGTTTCCTGCCCGACTAAATACTTCGCAGAAGCCTCATCAATTAATTTCCGCCGCAGCGTAAAGTATGGTCTCGGGGTGCTCGGAACCACATTGCAGTTCGCTCTGCAGAAGTGGGGCATTGCGAAATTTTCTATATTTAATCGGGAAGGGCGAAAGCTCGAACCTGGCATGGCAGACTACTACGCGCGAGGGAATGTTACCCGTGCAATCAGCACTTAGATTCATTCGGGCCCAACACGACACACAGCGACGGCACGGTTGCGATAAGGACAGTTGAACGGAATCGCATTCGGCTCCTGCAACACAACCCAGCTAATCCTATATTTTTCGCGCAGCCCTATAAAGTCAGATTCAGCAAACTTCTTCCAGTTCTTTAGCGCCTGGAATTGCTCCCACCATTCGTCGGCAAGCGGCGGAAACATAGCGACGGCGCCGCTGTCTTTGCTGGCATCAGCGAGCCGGCTGCGCTCGGCTAGTGCGCGGAATCCGACCGTGTCCTCTCCATGAATTCGCATATAGAAAGGATCGAGCGCGAATAGCGCGTCGTTGGGCGTCTTTTCCCGAATCCAGATGAAAGCCTGGGCCCACGGATTTCGCGGTGCAGCCCACGGCCATTCGATGTGCGCGCTCGCCGGAAACAATTGTCGTTGCGCAAAAAACATTCCGGCGCACAGTGGGATGAAGAGCAGGAGCCATCGCCAGATCTTTGCTTTCAAAAACTTTTCCGCAAGAAAGCCGCCCATTGCGATCAGCATAAGAATGTAGACAAGATGCAAACTCCGCAACGGCTGCAATCGAGCAACGGCTTCGAAGCGCTGCGGAATTGCTACGATCAGCGCGATCGCAAAATAAAATAGTTCATAGATCACCAGGGCCCGGCAAAGGCGCTCAAGATTTCTCAATCGTCGAAGGCGGGCGATCCGCGCAAACCAGATCAGAATCAAAATTGGACCGATCAAACCCAACCACTCGTACCACTGCCACAGCGGCAGGAAATGCGAGATGTGAAATCGCATTGCTTCCCGATACGCCGGTGTCGGTGGTGCAAAGAAATTCGAGAGAGGAAATACCAGCGCCAGCGCAGTTGCGGGTGGCCGCTTTCGAAGCCTGTCATCCAATAGCAGCACTGCGCACAGCACGACCGCGAACGATGCCATCAACGGATGAACCGCAGCCGCGAACACGAGCAACAATCCCGCCCGTACATACTTTCGTTCCAGCACCTTGCACACTGCAAAAACTCCGGCAAACGCCGCGAGGTTTCTGGGGTTCAGATACTGATCCATTAAGTAAAGAGCTGTGCCAGCAACAGGAAGTGTCAGCAGACATGCGATCAAAGCCGTTGCGGCCAGTTGAGCTCTCGCGGTTCCGAAGCAAACGCGAGTAACCTGCCAACACGCAAGCAGCAAAAGAAAGATTGCGACGATATACCAGACGAATAATGCGTACTGAAATGGCAGGTGTGTGATGCGCACTGATAACGCGATCAAATTTGGAAAGAAAGTAAGCCCGGCGTGCGATTCAAAGAACTCAGTTCCGACAGGAAACAACCGCGGATGCAGAAGTCTCTCTACCCCTGGAAGGTAAATTTCCGCATCTTCCGCATACGGATGATAACCATGGATTGCCAATGCCGCAAGCGTCAGTAAGACCAGCACAAAAATGGTGGTTTGCTTGCGCAAGGTTTCGAGACAGTCGCTGGAATTAGTACGCTAAAGACGGCGCCCTTGGTTGTCAAACGACTTCGATTGTGGGAGTGGCCGATCGCTCATATTGTGTAAACCCCGCATTGTTTAGGAAACCAGTAAAATCGAAATCTAAGAACAATTCCGGCGGTGCTCTTCAACTAGCCGACTTTAGGTGCCCCAAGACATGAATCTTTTCCGTCCGATTGCGATTGCGGTGCTCCTTGTGGGTGGTTTTTTTTATTTCACTACGTATCGCTCCGGAACATTCCACACGGTGAACTCACCCGCCGCCAAGGTTGAGATCACGGAAGCTGCGAGCAACGAACCGCTCGATCAGGAAGAACAGAACAACATTTCTGTTTACCACAAGAACATCGGCTCGGTGGTGAACGTCACCTCAAAAGTCATGGCGTTTGATTTTTTTTACGGATTGGTGCCGCAGGAGGGCCAGGGATCTGGCTTTGTTATCGATCGCGACGGGCACATTTTGACGAACTATCATGTCATCTCTGATGCATTTTCAAACCGTGGTCAGATCGATGTCATCATGCACAATCAAAAAAAATATCGCGCGAAGGTGATTGGAGTAGACCGTTCCCATGACCTCGCGGTGATCCAGATCAAAGCCCCGAACCTGAACGCGATGACCTTAGGCGACTCGCGGAATTTGCAAGTCGGACAGAAGGTTTACGCGATTGGCAATCCCTTCGGGCTTGCAGGCACTTTGACGAGCGGAATCGTTAGTTCAATTCGGCAGGTGCAGGAGCCCAACGGCATAATCATCGATGAAGCCATTCAGACCGATGCGGCCATCAACCCGGGCAACTCCGGTGGACCGCTGCTTAATTGGCACGGCGAGGTCATTGGCATTAATACGATGATCGCCTCCAATCCCGGCGTAGAGCAGAGTGCCGGCGTCGGATTCGCCATTCCGATCAACACCGCGAAAGCCGTACTCAATGATTTGCTGACCCTGGGCCGCGTGCGTAGGCCCGTGCTCGGAGTAAAAACTATTCCGATCAGCCCAGAAATTGCCGACGAGCTAGGTCTTCCTGCCGATTACGGCTTATTGATCGTGCAGGTTGTGCCCGGCAGTGCGGCTGATCGAGCCGGTCTGCGTGCCGGAAACGAGCGGGCATATTACGGCAATTATCCAATTACGCTCGGCGGAGACCTGATCGTGGCGATCGATGACCAGCAGGTTCAAGACCAACAGCAGCTCACGCAGGTGATGAATAACCATCGCGCTGGCGATACTGTGAAAGTCACGATTTATCGCGGAAAACGCAAGATGGATGTGAACGTAACGCTAGGCGAGGCCCGGGAGCAAGTTTAGGAGACGGATTGAATCTGGACAGTGTCCGAGCTCTCTGCCTCTCTTTCCCCTACGCGACGGAAAACGTTCAGTGGGAAGACGAGCTCTGCTTCAAAGTCGGCGGCAAGATTTTCTGTATGGTGGGCTTGGCCAGCGTTCCTCAGCGGCTCGTGTTTAAGTGCGATCCCGAAACATTTGCCGAATTGACAGAACGCGAAGGTATTGTTCCTGCTCCTTACGTGGGCCGACACAAGTGGGTCATGCTTGAAAACATGGATGTCGTGCCTGACTCCGAGTTGAACCAGCTGATTCGCGAGTCGTATTCGATGGTGGCCACCAAAGCAAAACCGTCATCGAGTGCCAAGGTCAAGCTCAAGAAAAGGCGCGCATAAGGCACTCAGGTTCGGTGGCGGGATGATTCTTCATGCACAATTCAAGGGCACATTCGACCCTGACTTGAATGGACCCAAACACGCCATTTTCGACTGATTCAAATGTATTTGACTCACGGTTGCACCCTAAGCTAGCCTCAGAAGTTCACCCTGTAGTAGTTGCAGAGCGCCGCAGCAATCTAAGCTGGCGAAATAGGCCGGCTAACTAGCTTATGTTAAGAGCGATTTCCACTTATATTTTTGTAAAAGAGCGTCTGCATCCAGGCCTGCTCGATAAGTTGGTCAGCGGCGGTGCGCAGGCAGTCGAAATTTTTGGCGCCCGCCAACATCTGGACTATGCGAACCGCAAGCAACACGTACGCGAAATAGCCGATTGGTTTCGGACCAGCGGCGTACCGCTGCATTCGGTACACGCCCCTCTCTATTCCGATTACGAATGGGGACGCACCGGCTCTCCGCCGATCAACATCGCATCCATCGACCGAGCTGCGCGAATTGAAGCGATGGACGAGATCAAGAGGGCGATTGAACTCGCCGAACAGATCCCATTTCGTTTTCTCATTCAGCATATCGGACTGCCGAATGAGTCTTTCAACGAACGCAAGTTCGAAGCGGCAATGACTTCCGTCGAGCATCTGCGCGCCTTTGCCAAGCCGCTAGGCGTTCGCGTTCTGGTCGAAAACATTCCAAACGAACTTTCTACACCAGACCGGTTGGTTGAATTCATCCGCACGACGCACTTCGAAGACGTAGGCGTCTGCTTCGATACCGGTCATGCCAACATGATGGGCGACGTACCCTCGGCTTATGAAACTGTGAAGAATTACATCCACTCAACCCATGTCCATGACAACGATAAGGAGAAAGATTCACATCTGTGGCCCGGTGATGGCACGATCGACTGGAAGCGGGCTCTGGAACTGTTGAGTGACGCCCCGAACAAGCCACCCCTGCTGTTGGAGATCGAGGAAAACGAGAAGATCAATCCCGTCGAGAAGATGAGTGAGATTTTCGGAAATTTGGTTCCAGCTTAATAACTCACCGCCAGCACGCCGAGACTCCCAAATCTCTACTACATATCTCTGCGTAGGCGCTGAATCTTTTCGAGGCACAGACGATCACATTGGCTGTAAATGGTGATGGAATGATTGTTAGCACCAGCGACACTCTACGCTATCTAACCCGTTTTTCGGATGGCTTTCATGAGGCGGCTTCCGATACGACAGGGGATAAAGGCGGCGGGAATGCCGGTTTCAGGCCGCACGATCTTTTAGAAGCGGCACTCGCCACATGCGTTAACATGACCATCCGAATGTTCGCCGAAAAGCGGGCTATTCCCTTGCATGCCGTGAAAACGAGGGTCAAATTGGATCGCAGCATGCCCGACGAGGCGATATTTCACTACCACGTCGACTTAGAGGGAGATCTCTCGGCAGCTCAGAAAGAGGAGCTTCTGCGCGCTGCGGCTTCGTGTCCGGTTCGGCGCACACTGTCTAAGCAACTTCGATTCGAATCCAACTCAGAAATGACGGATGTTCGAATACACCCATGAGTCCCGTTAGCACAATCGCCGAAATAGGCAAGCACGAAGGCCAGTCAGTCACCATTCGCGGATGGCTCTACAACCTGCGCGAGAGCGGAAAGCTCCTATTTCCAATTTTTCGCGACGGCAGCGGCACCATTCAGGGCGTAGTCCCAAAAAATGCAGTGACGCCCGAAGTCTTCGATGCCGTCAAGAATCTCACGCAGGAATCGAGCGTCATCGTCGAAGGCAAAGTTCGCGCCGATAAGCGTGCCCCGGGCGGGTACGAGCTTGACGTGTCGAATGTCCAGGTGTTGCAGCGCGTTTCTGAGGACGAACCGTTTCCGATTTCATTGAAAGAGCATGGCGTTGATTTTCTGATGGACCAGCGCCACCTCTGGATTCGCACGCCGCGACAGGCGGCGATTTTGCGCACGAGGGCAGAGATCATCAAAGCCGCCCGTGATTTTTTTGACGACCGGGGTTTCGTGCTCACTGATCCACCGATTTTGACTCCGGCTGCCTGCGAAGGAACAACAACCTTATTTCCAGTCGATTATTTCGACGAACAGGCATACCTCACGCAGTCGGGGCAGCTCTACATCGAAGCAACCGCAATGGCCCTTGGAAAGGTCTACTCATTTGGCCCGACCTTCCGCGCAGAAAAATCTAAAACTCGCCGCCATTTGACCGAGTTCTGGATGGTCGAACCTGAAGTTGCCTACGCGACCCTCGAAGACTTGATGGATCTGGCTGAAGGTCTCATCAGTTTTCTCGTGAAGAGGTGTCTAGAAAAGCGTCGCGCCGACTTGCAAACCATAGGCCGCGATATTTCAAAACTGGAAAAGGTCGAGCCGCCCTTTCCGCGAATCACTTATGACGAAGCAGTAAAGATGCTGGAGGAGGCTCACGCAAAAGGTGCGCTCGAAAACAAGTTCGAGTGGGGGGGAGATCTCGGATCGCCTGATGAAACTTATCTTTCGTCTCAGTTCGAAAAGCCGGTCATGATTCATCGTTACCCGGCAAAGGTGAAGGCGTTCTACATGGAACCTGATTCGCAACGGCCCGAGCTGGCACTATGCGTCGATGTGCTTGCGCCCGAAGGCTACGGTGAAATCGTAGGCGGCTCACAACGCATGGCTTCTTACGATTTGCTGCTGAAACGTATTCACGAGCACGGTTTGCCCGAAGAAGCGTTCAAGTGGTATCTCGATCTGCGTAAATATGGAGGCGTTCCCCACGGCGGCTTCGGCATGGGCATTGAGCGAGCCGTGGCGTGGATTTGCGGCCTGGAGCATGTGAGAGAGACAATCCCATTCGCCAGAACACTGCACAGGCTTTACCCATAACTGCGCACCACAGCTAAAACGATGGCCCACGTTTCCACTGACTCGAGCATCGCGCCCCGTAGAATCCGCGTCATTGGTGTCCCTCTCGACCTTGGGCAATCCCGCCGTGGCGTAGATATGGGGCCGTCTGCCGTGCGCGTCGCCGGGCTTGAAGCGCGACTCGAGGAACTTGGCCATGTAGTGGAAGATGCCGGCAATATTACGGTGGCGATTGCAGAACAGAAGCAAGCCGGTCATCCTCATGCGAAGTATCTGAAAGAGATCACCGCGACATGCACCAAAGACGCGGAACTTGTTCTGAAAACGCTCGAAACAGGCAAATTTCCGCTCGTCCTCGGCGGCGATCATTCTGTAGGAGCGGGGACAGTCTCAGGCGTGGCTGAGTTCTATCGGAAACAGAATCAGAAGATCGGCCTGATCTGGATCGACGCACATACCGACATCAACACTCCTGAAAGCTCGCCCAGCGGAAACGTTCATGGCATGCCGCTTGCCGCGATCATGGGCCTCGGCCCGCCGGAGCTCGCCAATATTTTCAATTTTTCGCCAAAAGTGGCGCCGGAAAATTGCGTGCTCGTCGGCGTTCGAGATATCGACGCAATCGAAAAGGAAAACGTGCGCCGTGCCGGAATCGATGTCTTCACGATGCGCGACATCGACGAGCGAGGCATGCGTACTGTTATGGAAGAAGCGTTGCGCATTGCTGGCCGAAACACGGCGGGTTATCACGTTTCGCTCGACATGGACTGGGTTGATCCCGAAGATGCGCCGGGCGTTGGCACTCCGGTTCGTGGCGGCGCAACCTACCGCGAGGCCCATCTCGCGATGGAAATCATCGCCGACCACGGCCGCATGCTGAGCTTCGAAATTGTTGAAGTCAATCCTGTCATTGACGAACACAACCGTACCGCCGATCTGGCTGTGGAACTCGCGCTCTCAGCTTTCGGCAAGAAAATCCTGTAGTTTCTCTAAAGTCCTATCATTCCGAATCGGCTTCGGCCCTCGACCAAACGTTCTTCGGAACGACAACCTGAGATACTAATTCGCAGTCCTTTCAAATCTCTTCAGATAGAATTCTTTGGTTTGACAACCATCTGGAAGCAGTCATCCGCCCAATTCGAAGACAAACCAGTGCGCAGCCACATCCAGAGAGCGGCTCTTTTCTATAATCCTCTTTCTGGCCGCCGGAAGAAACACCGTATTCACGATGTGGAACTCGCCGCCTCGCTTTTGCGCGGGGCCGGAATCGACATTGAGGTCGCACCAACTCGCGCCGCATCCGACGCCGCTGCCCAGGTGCGCACGGCAATTCGCGATGGATTCGACACGATCATCGCCTGCGGTGGCGATGGGACAATTCACGACCTACTTCAGGGTTTGGCCTGCACGCGCGCAAGCCTCGGCATTATTCCATTAGGCACAGCCAATGCCATGGCACACGATCTTCGACTGCCGATGAACGTCGAACGTGCTGCACGCACCTTGCTGACAGCACTGCCGAAGAAAATCGCGGTCGGAAAAATCGACTACCGCAATTTCGACGATCTTCCATGTTCGCGATACTTCACAGTTGCCGCTGGCGTGGGTCTGGATGCTCACCTTTTTTACAAATTGAATCGCGTGCTAAAACATCGGATGGGCATGCTCGCCTATTACAGCAAGGCGCTGCATCTGTGGATGACGCATCGCATGCGCTACTTTGAGGCAGAATTCTCGAGAAATGGTGCCCCCGCTCAACGCGAACAGCGGCTTTCGGAAATGCTTGCCATTCGTATCAATCAGTTCGGCGGGGTTCTGCGCGAGCTTGCCCCGGGCGCATCGCTCGCCCGCAACGACATGCGACTTGTCTTGTGCCGCACCGGCAATCGGGCACTTTATCTCGCCTATATTTTTCGCGGGATCTTAGGTCTGTCGCATCGCGTACCTGGAATCGTGCTCGCATATGCCGATCAAGTCACCTGCCGCAGCGTTCCCGGCGAGAAGCCCGAGAACATATATGTCGAAGCGGATGGCGAGTTGCTTGGTCGTTTGCCGATCACTCTCTCGATGATCCCAGAAGCAGTGACCGTATTAGTGCCCAAGAACCATCCAAATCTTCTTTGAGCATTAAGCGCCGAAGCAACGATCCGCGAACGAGCATGTCGGGCTTGCCCACTGCTCATTGCTCATTGCTCACCGCTGTTTCGTGCTAGAACTTTCCTTTGGAACCCATCACCCATTTTCTGACCGGAGCGGTCCTGGCCCGCGCAGGATTCAATCGCAAGACTGCACTCGCCACCGCGACCATGACCCTCGCCGCCGAGGCCCCTGACCTCGATGTGTTCTGGAGCCTTAAAGGCCCAGTTTATGGATTCGCGCATCATCGCGGCTTCACGCATTCGTTTCTGGGATTGATACTCATGTCCGCCGTTGTGACTGGATTCATGTACCTGGTTTGGCGTTTGCACGGACGCAAGACCAGCATCCCTAATCTTCCACCACGGTGGGGATTGTTATTTCTATTCGCGTACGTCGCAGGACTCAGTCACATCTTGCTCGACTACACCAACAACTACGGGGTGCGCCCCTTCTGGCCGTTTTGGGAGAAATGGTACTCGTGGGACATTGTCTTCATTTTTGAGCCAACGCTGTACATCATCTTGATCGGCGGGCTAGTCCTGCCGGCAATCTTCTCGCGAAAAGCACCCGTTCCCAGTGGGAGATGGGCGGCGGTCCTGGCGATTATCTGCGTTGCCGGCTTATACGCCGCCCGTGATCATGAACACCGAAGAGCGGTTCACGCGCTCGCGAGTAAGCAGTTCAATTCGGCAGTTCCATTACGCGTATCGGCATATCCGTTTTACTGGCACCTTTACAGTTGGTACGCAGTTGCTGAAACACATAATTCCTTCGTAACCGGGGGCATGGATTCGAGAACCGGAGAACTCCTCGCCGGTCAACTCCGATACATTCCCAAACCGCCTGAAACTCCGGTCACCCTTGCCGCTAAGCGTTCCTACCTGGGCCGCGTGTATCTAGACTGGGCGCAGTACCCGCTGGTCACCCAGAGCTTGATAGGCAAAGATTTCAGCGTGGAATTCCTTGACCTGCGCTTCGCCTATCAGATGTTTCGAGGTGAACACGTACCGCTCTCGGCGACAGTAGAAGTTAACCGCAACTTGCGCGTGGTCGGCGAAAAGTTCGGCGATCGCTCGCAGGTGCCCCCGATTCAATAAACGTCAGACTGCTTCTTGTCTTTTCTTCTGTGCAACCCTGTGCTCTCTGTGGTTCAAGATTTTAAGATTAAAACCGCAGGACACTGAGGTTCCCAGAGAACGGACACTGAGGTGAGACTACGGCCCACTTGACGCACACGAATATAGCCGCGAAAATCATTGTGCCGAGGTGACCTTATGCTGGCTTACTTATTCGTAGTACTCGCTGTCTTGTTTCGACTCACGATACCGTTCCTGCAATCCCACCCGTGGCACTTTACGCCCGTTGCCGCGTCGCTTCTCTTCTTCGGAGCCTACGGGTCGCGTCGCCAGCTTTGGATTCCCGTCGCGTTGCTGGGCGCCTCGGACGTAGTCTTGAACAAGTTTGTCTACGCATATCCGTTGACTTGGGACCTTGTCGTTACGTGGGCTTGGTACGCGGCCGTTGTTGCGTTGGGCATGGGTCTTAGCAAGCACCTCAAGCCACTTTGGATTATCAGCTCGGCGCTTGCGAGCTCGGTGTCGTTTTTCCTGCTCAGCAATTTCGTCGTCTGGCTTGCTTATGACATGTACCCGAAGACTTTTTCGGGTTTGATCGCTTGCTTTGTGGCCGCCATCCCGTTCTTCCGCGGAACCTTTGCCAGCGACCTGCTGTTCACACCTATTCTGTTTGCAGTGCCGTTTGCGATCAAAGCTCTTTCGGAGAGAACAGGGACGGCTGGATCAGCTGCGGCGTGATTTCCGGCTAGCGCAGCTTCAATGTCGTCAGCGCGAACAACGCGAATACCAGCGAGGCGATCCAGAAGCGCACGATAATTTTCGATTCCGACCAGCCCATCAGTTCGAAATGATGGTGGATGGGCGCCATCTTGAAAATTCGTTTCTTGCGCAGCTTGTACGATCCTACCTGCAGAATCACCGAAAGCGCCTCAATCACAAAAACGCCGCCGATAAACGGCAGCAATAGTTCCTGCTTGATTAAGACGGCGACGGTCCCAATCGCACCACCAAGCGCCAGCGACCCGACGTCGCCCATGAAAACTTCCGCGGGATGCGCGTTATACCAAAGGAAGCCAATCGCCGCTCCGACCATCGCTCCGCAGAAAATCGTGAGCTCGCCAACCTGCGGCATTCGGGGCAGTTCTAGGTAGTTAGCAAAGGTTGCATGACCGCTGACATAGGTGAGCACTGTCAGCGCTCCCGCCGCAATCACCGTGCACCCGATCGCCAGTCCATCCAGCCCATCAGTCAGGTTCACGGCATTGCTTGAGCCGACAATGATCAGCACAACAAAAATGATGAACGGAAGAAAAGCGATCGGCCAAAGATCAGGATTGTGCAGGAGTCTGTCGACGACTAGCGGAGGGTGGAATTGCTTTAAGAAGGGAACGACCAGTCGCGTGGAATACATGCCGCGGTTCTGCATGGCAATCAGAGCAACGGCGATCAGAATACTCGTGAGGAATTGCAGACCTAGTTTCGCCCGTGCGGTGAGGCCAAGATTACGTTTGTGAATCACCTTGGTGTAGTCATCTGTGAATCCGATGGCCGCAAATGCCGCAGTTGAAAGGACAGCGATCCACACGAAAGGATTCGTGAGGTCGGCCCAGAGCAACGTCGGCACAATGATTGAAATTGCGATGAGCACGCCGCCCATCGTGGGCGTTCCGGCCTTTTTCTGGTGTGCTTTGGGGCCTTCTTCGCGGATGTACTGGCCGATCTGAAACTCGCGCAAGCGATTAATAACCAGCGGTCCGATAATCAGTCCGGTGAAAAGAGCGGTGAGGCTGGCGAAAGCAGTACGGAAAGTAAGGTAGCGAAAAATTCGGAACGGCGGGAAGTAATGAAAGAGTTTTAGATACAGCAGCCAGTAGAGCAATCCGCCTCCGGGTAGTCCCTAATGTCGTGCGTCCCCTCGACTCACTACGCTCGCTCGGGGCAGGCTTACTACGTCGTGCGTGCTACACCCTGGGCACCAAATCACTACCGAGCCCAGACTTCCACGTTTCAAGTGCTTTTTCGAGCTTCACGCCTCGCGAAGCCTTCAGCAGAACCACATCTCCATCTCGCGCCTCGCGCGCCAGCCACTCGCCCGCTTCCTCCGGACCCTGCACGAACTTGCCGTGGGTCCCCGCGTCTCGAGCAGCATCCACAATATGCTCAGCAAGCCCGCGCACTCCGATGACGAAGTCGATCTTCCTCTCCGCCATATGGCGTCCCGAGTCCCGATGCATTTGCTCGCCAAGCGGGCCGAGTTCGAGCATTTCACCGGCGACAACTATGCGCCGCTTCGCAGGCATGTTCGCCAGCGCGTCGACCATTGCGTCTAACGCTTTCGGATTCGAATTGTAGCAATCATTAATGACGGTAATGTTGCCAATGCGAACAACCTGTCCACGCTTATCGGCCGGTTGAAGTTTTGCCATACCCTCCACCGCTTGCGATAGCGAGATTCCTTGCTCCAGTGCGACAGCGATTGCCGCAAGGCCGTTGTAGACATTATGCGAACCTACGAGCGGCAACATCGCATTAGCGCGTCGTCCGGCGGCAACAACGTCGAACTCCGAACCCTGCTGTCCGCGGGATTGAATGTGCTCGGCCCGCACGTTGGCTGTCGGGGCGACTCCATAAGTGATGATCTTACCTTTGAAGTCTCTTCCGAACTGCGAGACATAGGGATCGTCGGCGTTCAGCACGGCTGTGCCGGATGGCGGCAACGATTCGACCAGTTCATATTTGGCGCGCGCGATTTCCGAAATGTCTTTGAAGAATTCGAGATGAACCGGCCCGACGTTTGTAACCACCCCGATTTTTGGCTGGGCAATTTTTGCCAAGGCGGTGATCTCGCCAGAATGCGACATGCCAAGTTCGACTACGGCGCAGTCGTGCTCCGGTTCAAGCTTCAGCAGCATGAGGGGTAGGCCAAAATGATTATTGAAATTTCCTTCGGATTTGTGAACGCGGAATTTCGTCGAGAGTACGTGCGCGATGGCTTCTTTGGTTGTGGTCTTCCCCGCCGATCCGGTGACCGCGATCACCGGTTTCCCCCAAAGTCGGCGAACCGCTTGCGCCAAGGCTTGCAAAGCGAGAAGCGTGTCCACAACTGGAATGAGCACCGGTTTTTGCGGGGAGTCGAGGGTCGCTGCCCGCCCACTCTGAATGCTGCCGATCCTCTCTTTCGAAACTATTGCCGCGACTGCGCCCTTCTCGAACGCTTGCTCGACAAAATCATGTCCATCGAATTTTTCTCCACGCACTGCGAAGAAAAGCTCGCCCGGCTTGATTGTGCGTGAATCGATCGAATATCCAACTGCAATCGTATCCCGGTTAAAATCTGTGCCAATCTCGGCTTCAGGGATACGCAGCGATTCTGCAACCCGCCACAGTGGCAACTTCATGCACTTGCCCCAGCTTTCGAGCAGTCATAGCCAAGCGTGCGCAGCGCTTCCGCTGCTACTTGCTTATCCTCAAAAGGGACAGGGCCGGACGCCAGCACTTGCTCTTTCTCATGTCCCTTGCCTGCAAGCAGCACGATATCTCCGGGGCGAGCTGCCTCAAGCGCAATTTGGATTGCGGGCCACCTATCAGCTTCGATCACATATTTCGCCCCGGTGCGCTGCAGGCCGACAACTGCATCGTTAATGATCGCCAATGGATCTTCGCTGCGCGGGTTATCAGAAGTCAGCACCACAAAGTCACTCGCCCGGCCAGCAGCTTCCCCCATCAGCGGGCGCTTCTTACGGTCACGGTCGCCGCCGCAACCAAACAACGTAATCACACGTCCGCCTGTCGGTTTCACAAACTCGCGAGCAAGCGTGGTCAAATTTCGCAATGCGTCATCTGTGTGCGCATAATCAACTACAACCGTGAACGGCTGGCCACAATCGACTCGCTCGAATCGTCCCGGAACTCGGGCCAGGCTGGCAATTCCGGAAGCAATTTCGTCGATCGAGCATCCCCGGGCGTAGGCCGCGGCACTCGCCGCCAGAATGTTGTAGACATTCACGCGCCCAATCAACTGCGAGTTGATCGGAACTCCGTCGTCAGGCGTGATTATCTGAAAACAGGTCCCCTTGGGACTGATTTCCAGTTTGGCAGAATGGAAATCCGCTTTCGAGATTCCGTACGTAATCACTTCTGAGCCGCGCTGCTTGCAGAAATTGATCAGCTCGCGCCCGTATTCGTCGTCCGCATTGATAATAGAAACGCGAGGATGCTTCGCGCCAGAGCCTTCGAACAAAATTCTTTTTGCAGCAAAATATTCGTCCATCGTCTTGTGGTAATCGAGATGGTCGCGAGTAAGATTGGTAAACACCGCAACATCGAAGGGAATGCCAAAAACGCGCTGCTGCACGAGCGCATGCGACGAAACTTCCATGATGGCTTCTGTTACTCCGACATCCACTGCGTCGCGAAATAACTTTTGCAGATCGAGCGATTCCGGCGTCGTGTGAGGCGCAGGCAAAATCTTCCCTGCCACGTGATACTCAATTGTCCCGACTAACGCGGACTTTCGTCTGGCACTCTGGAGAATTGCTTCGATCAGGAATGCAGTTGTGCTCTTTCCATTGGTGCCGGTTATGCCAGTGATACCAAGTTTTTGCACCGGATGCTGATAGAAGTTTGCGCTTGCAATCGCCAGCGCACGGCGTCCATGCGTCACCCTGGCGAACGCGGCGTTCGGTTTTCGATCCGAATCCGTAATGACCGCAACTGCTCCCGCGGCGATCGCCTGATCAATAAAGCGGTTCCCGTCGCTGGCTTCACCCTTCATTGCGACGAAAACATCTCCCGGCTTCACACGGCGCGAGTCGTAATTGAGACCCGCTATCTCCGGGTCGCCATTTTGCGCGGGTACATCTGTGCCACGCAACAGATCAGAGAACTTCATTGTCGAGATTGTAGTGCATAGGTATGTATCTCCCTGAAAAGGCTTGTGCTCACAGTTACACATCGTTTAGTGCGAAGGTTACACGGGCCCAACAGGTCGGCAACGTGGGGTATCAGCGACCGAAGCGCACTGTAATCCTCGTGCCAGATGGAACGTGCGAGCCCGCTGCTGGCGATTGATCTTGCGCCAGTCCGCTTCCAACAATGTCGAGGTCAAGACCGGTTGATTCTGCAAGCTCAATTGCCGATCGCTCCGATTTTCCGAGGAACGACGGCACGACGATGCCACCTTGTTCAACGTCAAGCACGACGGTGCCATTGTCGCGTGGCGACGGCGGCGTCTGAGCGTCCGACTGGTTCGGTATACTCAGTTCTTTCACAGCCGGCACCCCAGACCGCTCGCGCATCGCTGCTGGCAAGATCTTCTGACTCGTTGTGGGAAGATGCAGGTACGCGCTCGACCCTACAGCCGAGACGCTGGTGGCGCCATCATCCTGTGAAGACAGGATGTTCGATGATACCGCGTCAGCATCAAGCTCTTCCCCAGGATGGTCTGGTGATCCTTCTTCCAAGTCCTTTTCATTTGCATTTTTCTGCGCAAACAATATCTGGCGATTTGCGGGAATTTCCAGATCATGTGGCGTATGGAGATACTCAAGCACCTGCTGTGCAATTCGATGGAAAACGGGCGCCGCTACCCAACCTCCTTCTCGCTGCATAATCGTGGGCGCCCATGGCGTATCGATGATTACAACCACGGTAATCTCTGGATTGTTGAGTGGAGCAAACCCTGCAAACGACGCGACGAACTTGGTATGAGAGTAGGAGTGAGTGGCGGTTTCAAATTTCTGCGCAGTCCCTGTTTTCCCTCCCGCGCTGTAGCCATCGAGAATTGCCTTGCGGCCGGTTCCGTGAACCACCACGCCCTGCATCATTTGTCGCATCAGAGCTGCGGTCGTGGTCGAAAGTACGCGACGCTCTTCGATTGGGTGAAAAGCAACTTTTTGCGGCGCGTCCTGAGGTCGAACCTCGCCCGCCACAATGCGCGGCGCGAGCAGTTCGCCATCGTTGGCAATACTTGAAACCATTTGCGAAAGCTGTACAGCGGAAATTCCGATCTCCTGCCCCATGGCGATTGCGCCAATCGAAATCTTCGACCATCGGCTGAGCGGCTTCGTCATTCCGCGCGTCTCGCCGGGAAGCTCGATCCCGGTCTGCTGCCCAAATCCAAAGTCGCGGATGTATTTGTACATGCGATCGTCGCCCATTCGGAGGGCAACCTTGATCGCGCCCACATCGCTCGACCATGCAAGCACGTCGGAGACGGGCATTACACCCCAGGGTTTCCAATCATGGATGCGGTGCCCGAAAAGAACAATCGACCCCCTCTGGCAATCAATGAGTTCATCCGGCTTGGCGAGGCCTTGATCCACTGCAGCAGCAATGGTCACCAGTTTGAACGTAGATCCCGGTTCGTACACATCGCTGACCGCGTGGTTCTTTAATCGTTCTGGCGTGATTTCTTTTGAGAGATTGGGATTGAATGTCGGACGATTGGCCAGGGCCAAAATTTCGCCGGTGTGCGGATTCTCTACGATCACGGTGCCGGAGACGGCACGCGTTTGCTCCATTGCTGTTTCGAGTTCTCGTTCGGCGATGTACTGAATTTTGTCATCGATAGTCAGAACAACGTTTTCTCCCGGCTCTGGCTGCTTCTCGACGCTGCCAAACCACTTCTTACGCGCGTCGACAGAAATAAGCATCTGCCCGGGCCGGCCGTGAAGCTTGTCTTCGAATTCGCGCTCGATTCCACTCAGGCCGGTGTCGTCCATACCTACGTAGCCGAGCACCTGCGCAGCGAGATCGCCTTTCGGGTAATAACGCTTGGCTTCTTTTTGGAAATAGATTCCACGCAGGTTCAATGAACGAATGCGTGCGGAAATTTCAGGATCGGGCTTGCGCGCCAGCCAGCAAAAGGTTTTCGATGCTTCGCATTTTGCGAGCAACTCGCGTGGATCTTGCTTGGTAATTCGAGCGATCAGCGAAATGGTGCTCGCTGGTTTCGGCATCTCGCTGGGGACGGCGAACACGGAGTCCACGTTGATGGACATCGCCAGCTCTTGTCCATTGCGGTCAAAGATAATTCCGCGCGGAGCCGAAACTTCCTCTGTTCGCTGTTGCTGATGTTGAGCGCGCTGCTCGAATTTGCCGTAGGAGAAGATTTGCAAATAGACAAGTCGAAAACAAATGGCACCGCACCAGAGCACGAAGATGCCAGCGAGGACATAGAGCCGAAGATTAGTGCTGTTGCGGGCAGTGCTCGAGGCCACGAAATTTCCTCAGACAAATATGGCGGCCGGTTAGCCGCCTTGCTCAAAATACACAATTTGAAATTGTCATTTCGAGCGCAGCAGGACGAGTGTTTCGAATCATCCCGCAAATCGTGTTATCGCGTTGAAATCACCGAAACCGGCATCAAGCTTGCAACTTCAGGGCTCGTGCCTTCGGGCAGCGCCGTGTTCATCTGCACGACTTGGCCCGCCTGTGGCGACTGCAGTCCCAACTCTCGTGCCATACGATCGATGCGTTCGGGATCGCGCAACGAGGCTTCATCGAGCTGCAACGCGCGATTCATCTCCACGAGGCTGTCCCGCTGCGACTTCAACGCTTCAATTTTGTACCCGTATTCGATGGCCTTGAAATGCTGAAAGGCATAGGCCATGACGAAAAGAAACAAGCAAGCCAGGGCGATTCCGAAGTGCCGCATTTCACGCGAACGGCGCGGATCTTCGACCTTGACAAGTCGCGAGTTGTCGATCGACTTGGTGAAATAGATTTCTGGTGTGCCACTCCAGCACGGACGGCGACGCGGAGCAGCATTCGGGTGAACAACAGCTTGGATAGCGGCAGCGGCCATGACTATGCGACTCCGGCAAGTTGGGGTGCGGCTTCGAGCGCGAGGAGCCCGGCGGACGCAATGGCAAACCATTTTTCGGAATTAGGCTGTTCCTGTGCTTCGACGCGAAGACTGCTTTCCGCCCGCTCAACCGTCGCGATCAGATCGTCAATTAGATTTCCTGTGTACATTTAGTTTCCTCGTTGCGGCTGAATTCCTACCCTCAGAACAACTGCTCGGTGCGTTGCGGCACTCTTTTTATAAACTTCGCAAGCTGAACCTCGAAACCTCTCTGTGGTCGTTCTCTGCGTACCTCTAAATTTTTTCCGCGGCCCGCAATTTCGCGCTGCGGGAACGCGGGTTCGAAGCGATCTCATCTTCACTGGCCGTCACTGGCTTTTTCGTCAGTAAGCTGTATTGGCCCAGCCTTGCGCCTTCTCGCATCGCATCTTTCACGATGCGATCTTCAAGCGAGTGGAAGCTGATCATCACCAGCCTTCCACCCGGTTTCAGCAACTGCGGCGCTTGTTCGAGCAACTGCCGCAGGTCGTCCAATTCGCGGTTTACGAATATTCGGAGAGCTTGAAAGGTTCGCGTCGCGGGATGAATTCTTCGTTCAGCCTGATTCATTGGCCGGGCCGCGGTCGAAATCACGGCTGCGAGTTGCGCAGTCGTCAATATCGGCCGCGACCGGACAATGGCTCTGGCGATTCTCCGCGACCTCCTTTCCTCACCGAATTCGTAAATCAGATCGGCAAGCTCGCGCTCGTCGAACTGGTTTACCACTTGTTCGGCGGTGGGCCCGGACATCGGATTCATCCGCATGTCGAGCGGTCCTACCGCCTGAAAACTAAAGCCGCGCGCGGGATCTGAAAATTGCAGGCTGCTCACGCCGAGGTCGGCGAGAATTCCGTCAACCTCGTCATGCGGAACATCGTCGTGCGTCTCGCGTCGTGCGGCGTGCGCCAAATCAGCGAATGATCCGTGAATCAATTCGATTCTTGGCCAGCCTTCTGCTGCTTCGCGTGCGACGTGCGACGTGCGACTGACAACGCCTTCTGCAATTTCCAGCGCCTTCGGATCCTTATCGAAGCCAATCAAATGACCCGGTGCGCCGAGGCGTTTTGCGATTTCTAAGCTGTGCCCGCCAAGACCCACCGTGGCGTCGATATAGGTCCCGCCACGCCGGACGGCTAAAAAGTCGATCGCTTCTTTTAAAAGAACCGGAACATGGCCAAACTCCTCTTTCCTGCCATGCCCACCCCGCTCGGGGGTGTCTTCCAAACCCTCGCCCACTAGATACCCAGCTCGTCGAGCGTCTTCTCATCCTCGGGCGTGAACTTGTTCTCCTCGATCTCGCGGCGATAGGCCTCGAGATTGCGAACTTCCAGGTACGTCAGCATTCCGGTGACAGCCACTTCGCCCTTGATTTCCCCCGATTCGCGCAGCAGTTGCGGAATCAAGAGCCGGCCCTGTCCGTCGATCTCTACCTGCTGACCCCAGTAGTTCGTGCGGTCGAGAAACTTCTTCTTCGTAGGATTGAAAGTGGAGAGCCCTGCCAGCTTTTGCTCGATCCGCTCCCATTCCTCGAAGGGATAAACTTGTGCAACCTTCCCGTCGAAGCTCGTGATATAGAATTGCTGCCCGTACTTCTCGTCGAGCACTCGCTTGAACTCGGCTGGGACCTTGAGCCGTCCTTTTTCGTCGACGCGAGTTGGGTGATTGCCGCGAAACATGATTAGCTACGACCAGAGAGGCAAAAGCAGTGACGAGTTCGGCTTTTTCAATCTCATTCAGGCTCTTCTTGGGGGAGGTAGCCGTTTGTTCCACCATCACTCCGATCTCACTCACTTCCGCCCACCATCTTTACCGTTACAGCCACTTTCTACCACTTTTGACCACATCTTACGCCTAAATGCTTTGCTGTCAATGGCAAAGTTGCAGGTCAACTCCCGGGTATTTGTCTCAAAGTGAAAAACTCAACAACTTGCGGATTACTGAATAGGAGACCACTAGGAATAGTGTTTATGAAGGTGGTTCAACTCTGGCTAAGGTCAATCAGGTGAGTAGGTGAGCCTGTGGAAAAGAGGGAAGAGTTTTCAAACCACCGCGGGTCTGAGACACCGCGTGGGCCAGCGGCTACTTTACACGTAATCTGTGCGCACATACAATGGTTTAATGAACCTCACCTTATCCGTAGACGATGAGATTGTTGAGAGTGCGCGTCGACGCGCGAAAGCCCTCGGCAAGAGCGTGAACCAACTCGTGCGCGAGTACCTCGAACTGCTCGCTGGTAAAACTGATCGCGAAGCAATGCTACAGGAGTTCCGCGAGATGTCGAAACACCCAAGGGGAGATTCCAGGGGCTGGAAGTTTAACCGAGACGAAATACACGAGCGCCGATGAGTCTGGCCTTCTTCGATACCAACATCCTGGTTTACAGAGACGATGCTTCGACGCCGGCTAAGCAAGAGCGAGCCAGCACCCTTCTTGATGATCATTTAACGGCTGACACGGCCGTGCTGTCATTGCAAGTCCTGCAAGAATACTTCGCGACGATAACTCGTAAGCTACACATTCCGATGGAAACGGCACAGAGACAGGTCGAGCTATTCTCTTGCGCCAAGATTGTTCGCTTCGAAATGGCAGATCTCATCGCCGCAATCGAACTCCACCGCTTAACACGAATATCATTCTGGGACGCCATGATTGTGCATGCAGCACGAGCGGGCGGGGCAGCCGTTCTCTATAGTGAAGATTTCCAGCATGGAACGGTTATGGGCGGCGTTCGAATCGTTAATCCTTTCCGGGTGTGACTCTGGGCACGAATGTAAAAAAGAGTTGAGCTTAACCAGAGTTCTGGCATAATCACCAGCCGTGGAAACAATTCACTCTGGAGCGTCGGGGACCGTGATCAGGGACGCTCCATTGCGGCCCAGATGGCCACTGTGGAAGTGGTCGCTCGTGGTAACGGCAGCGGCATGCCTTCTTGTCGCTTGGCACTGCGGATCTGCCTTGGTGCGGGGAAAGCATCTGGACGCCGCCGCTGTCTTGCAGTTTCACCAAAGACTGAATGCAGAACAGTACGAAGTGATCTGGAACGACGCAGATCAGCGTTTTAAGGACAGTGGTCCCCACGATCAAATGCAGAAGTTTTTTCAGGCGGTGCACACGAAACTTGGAGACGCGGGTTCGGTAAACCTGGGATCCATTCGCCTAAACGCGACTACAAACGGCACGTTCATCATTACCCAACACAACACGACGTTTACCCACGCCTCCGGAACAGAGACATTCACTTGGTTGCTCCAGAACAGTAGCCTTAAATTGGTCGGCTACAACATCCAATCCAATGCACTGATAACCAATTAGACGGCTACCATGGCCTATGGCAGTAGCTTACTCAATGATCCTAAAGTTGCCGCTGCAGTGCATCAGACTCATCAGGTAGAGCAAACCGTCGTAGTAGCGCTGTTCGCCTGAGGGTGTCGGCGTCTTCCAGAGTTCATCGACGAATGCCTTCGAAACTGGCCCCTCACTCGCGGACAAACTTCCTACTGCCGTGGTTGAGACCATGCCAACCGAGTGCCGGTCGGAGAGCGGGTTGCCATCAAGCGTGTATTGGTCGACGAACGTGCTGATTCCCTGCTCGTAAAGAAATTTTTGAATGCGATCGCTCAACACAGTTTCCTGCGGGGCTTTGTGCCACCACGAGTAATCCACCGACCAGTTACTTACGCTTCGCCACGAGTCATAACTGAAGGGAGTTGGCTTGCCGTTGCGGCCGATGATTTGCGAATAGTCGAAGTAGTTTCGGTCAGGAGTGAGTCCGGTCTCAGGCCCCGTTACTTTTGAGAACATGTCTCGGCTCACGTCGGCGGCCTTGGCCCAGAATTCACGGTCTTCTTCAGGTCCCCAGCGCGCCCATAATTCATAAAACGCCGGCAGATGATACGACGCGTCTGTAAAATTCACATTCGCGTTTGCCACGAATTTGATCATGAAGTGGTCTTCATCGACCATCGGGCCAATCGTCTCGGAATGTGGGGCGTCCCAAGGCGCGCGATGCATCTCAAGTATTTGCCCCTTCGCTGCTGCTTCCTGCTCGCGGCGCTTATTGTTCGTGCTCGGCCAGGGATGGTCTGGCGGGACAAACGGCGGGTCCTCGGGATGTATGCGAAACGGACTCATCCCGGTCAGCACCGGGTGGTGCCGCATCCCGCGCAGAATCTTGTCCGCCTCTGCTTTGTAGTTATAAATTCCCTGCCCATTGCCCCAGCGGTGTGCCGCGAAATAGAGCGCCATCACGAAGTACTCTTCGCCGTCAGGCGCAGCCCCGGTTGAGCGCGGCGTGCCGTCAGTATTCATTGACCATGCAAAGTAACCGACCGACGGGTTCTTCGGATCGGTTACGAGCATGTAGGTTTTCGACCAGTTCCAGATGGCATCGAACTCACGCTTTTTGTTCAGCTGGACGGCGATCATC
Organism: Terriglobales bacterium; assembly: GCA_035651475.1. GTDB lineage: Bacteria > Acidobacteriota > Terriglobia > Terriglobales > Acidobacteriaceae > Gp1-AA145. The sequence continues at coordinate 108,818 of DASRFP010000029.1, forward strand.
ATGCCGTAGCTCATCCCCTCGGTGCGGGCGTCGTTATTTGCCCAGTCTGTGATATAGGCCAACGGCCCGTTCTCATTAGCTCCTGTTTCAAAGTAAATGCGTTCTTCCTGGCCATCACCGTGAAAGAGCTGCTGAAATGCCTTTTCAATCTTCGCGCGACTCTCTTCCGGCGAGTGCCCCTGCTCGGCGAAGAGTTCACGATATTGGTGGGTTTTGTAGGCGCCGTTCCCGTCGCCTGGCATGCGTGGAATCGGCCTGAGTGGTGCGTTGGTATGAGGTGCAGGCGGACTGAATCCAGAAGGAGGTTGAGCGGAGGGCTTCGAAACCTGCGACACTGCTACGCAGCCGAATGCTAACAATAGAAATCCAAGGAGAAAAAAGATCCAGTTTGGACGAGCGGGCAAGCACGAACCTCTTGGTGAAATCTGGAAGCAGGATTGTAGAGGGTTTTGAGTCGTGGTCAAAAGAAATCCGTCATGAACGAAAAGAAAACTGAAGCACCTTTTGTGACTATCTCCCGCCGCGGAGCCGACCGGCTCCGTGCCGGCCATGTTTGGGTCTACCGCTCTGATGTGATTGACGCAGGCGCAACTGCTCCCGGGGCACTTGTGATTGTGCGTGAAGTTGGCGGGCCAGAGCACCGCAAGGGCAGCTCGGACCAGACTGTCCGAGCCACTCGGCCTCTGGGTACAGCTCTATACAGCTCGGCTTCCGAAATCGCTTTGAGAATGGTTTCGACCAGGCCGGTCGCCGATCTCGAAGATTTAGTGGGGGAACGAATTCGCGCTGCCATTGCCTTTCGCGAGCGGTTCGTCCAGAACACGAATGCCTACCGCGTAATCTTCAGCGAAGGCGATTTTCTTCCCGGCCTGATTGTCGACCGCTATAACGACATTCTTTCGATCCAGGTGCTCACGCAAGCGATGGATTCAGAGAAGATGCGCAACGTCGTGGTTTCAGAATTGACGTCTGCTTTGAATCCGGCTGCAATTGCCGAGCGCGTTGATGCTCGCGTCAGAAAACTGGAGCAGTTGCCGGAGAAAGAAAGCGGAATTGTCTATGTTCGAGAACTCAGCACCAAATACGCAGGCCCGGATTCCTTCGTCCAGGTTGGCGAGCCGAACTCGCCCAGTGGCGTACACGACACGGGCGGGCGGGTGAGGCCACCCGCCTATACGCAAGCATCGTCGGCTGCCACTGAGTTTGAGATGAATGGCATCCGTTTTCTGTACCAAGCGCTCGGCACACAAAAGACCGGAGCCTTCCTCGATCAACGAGAAAACTATGCGGCTACCGCGCAGTATGCTCGCGGCGAGGCCCTCGACGTATTTTGCTACCAGGGAGGTTTCGCCCTGCATCTTTCCCGAGTTTGCGACAAGGTCACCGGCGTCGACAGCTCCCGTCCGGCCCTCGAAATCGCCGACAAGAACGCCGCACTAAATGGAAGAGAAATCGACTGGGTAGAAGCCAACGCCTTCGACCTGCTTCGCGATTACTCTGATACCGGCCGACAATACGACGCTGTGGTTCTCGATCCGCCAGCGTTTGCCAAATCGAAGCGCGATCTGGCAACGGCCCTGCGAGGCTACAAAGAGCTCAACCTTCGTGCGTTGAAGATGCTGCGGCCGGGGGGAATTCTGGTGACCTGCTCCTGCTCTTATCACGTGAGTGCGTTCGACCTGCTGCAAACCTTGCAATCCGCCGCACAAGATTCTCGCAGGATTATCCGAATCCTGGAAAACCGAGGCGCAGCGAAAGACCATCCGAGCGTACTGGGAGTCCCCGAAACAGCATACTTGAAATGCGTAATACTGCTTGTAAGTTAAAGAAGAATAAGCACATTTTATTGCTTGACAATAACACACTCATATTATATGCTTGCATTGTGATAAGGCAGTTGCCAGACCGCAACCAAGCCGTTTAAACCACAAATTTTTAGAAATTCTGATTAGGAGGATGTCATGACAGTTCTTACCCGTTGGGATCCCTTCCGCGAGTTCACAACTTTGCAGGATCGCATGAACCGTCTGTTCCGCGATTCTCATGGTGATACCGAGGAGGCTCTGACCACCTCGAGCTTTGCCCCCGCGGTGGACGTTTATGAAGACGAGCACAACATTACTCTCAACATCGAAGTACCCGGTATTGATGAGAAAGACATCGATATCCGCGTTGAGAACAACACGCTGACCGTTCACGGCGAGCGCAAGTTCGAAAAAGAGCAAAAGGAAGAAAACTTTCGCCGGGTCGAGCGACAGTATGGCAACTTCACCCGCTCTTTCACCCTGCCGAACACGGTTGATACCGAGAGCATTCAGGCCAACTATGACAAGGGAATTTTGAAGATCCAGCTTGCCAAGAAGGCCGAGGCCAAGCCGAAGCAGATTAAGGTGAACGTCGGTAGCCAGAAGTCGATCGAGGGCAAAGACGTAAAGAGCACCAGCAAAGCTGCATAAGGCTGGGAGTGGTTGAAATCGCGTGACTGCTCGTCGCGCAACGTAATCAAAGAAGGGAGGCCGGCGTGGAGTACTGCTGCCTCCCTTTAGCTTTGGAATTCCATAATTGCGAAATTTGGTAATTGATTAATTTAAGACGCAGAATTGACGGGTTGCTCACTGGTCCTTGCTCATCGCTCGTAGCTAATTTTCAAATTAATAATTACCGAATTATTCAATTACGAAATCGAGGTTTTCTCATGCCAATTGGTTGGGACAAATTCACTTTAAAGACCCAGGAAGCCTTGCAGCGCGGGAACGAGATCGCATCGGAACATGGCAATCCCGAGCTTTTGCCGCTGCATTTGCTCGCGGCTTTACTCAAGGACAAAGAGGGCATCGTCCCCCCGGTGCTTGAAAAAATTGGCATCGGTCCGCAATCCGTTCTGAACGATATCTATCAGGCAATAGACCGTCTGCCGAAGATCTCAGGCGCGGCGGCGCAGCCTTCCTTGTCGCAGGCCGCGAATCAGCTGCTCGACCAGGCATTTAAGGAAGCGGATACGTTCAAGGACGAGTACGTTTCAACCGAGCATCTGCTGCTTGCGGCAACCCAGCTCAAGCGTGACGCTGCTCAGGAGATTCTTGCCCGTCACGGCGCAACGCACGATGCAATTCTCAAGGCGCTCATTGCGGTCCGAGGCTCGCAGCGAATTACCGATCAAAACCCCGAGGCGAAGTATCAGGCGCTCGAGCGATATGCCAAAGACCTGACTGAACTTGCCCGGCGCGGCAAGCTCGATCCAGTCATCGGCCGCGACGAAGAAATTCGCCGCGTCGTACAAGTGCTCTCGCGACGCACGAAGAATAATCCCGTCCTAATTGGCGAGCCGGGGGTGGGCAAAACTGCAATCGTCGAAGGACTCGCCCAGCGAATTATCTCGGGAGATGTTCCGGAGATTCTGAAAAAAAAGCGCGTTGTCGCCCTCGACCTCGGTTCCATGCTTGCGGGCGCGAAATACCGTGGTGAATTTGAAGATCGGCTCAAAGCGGTTTTGAAAGAAATCGAAGACTCGCAAGGGCAGATCGTCCTTTTCATCGACGAGTTGCACACGCTCGTGGGAGCGGGTGCCGCAGAAGGCGCCATCGATGCTTCCAACATGCTGAAACCGGCCCTGGCTCGCGGCGAACTGCGCGCGATAGGCGCAACCACGCTGAACGAGTATCGCAAGTACATTGAAAAAGACGCTGCGCTCGAGCGCCGTTTCCAGATCGTCTTCGTCGGCGAGCCGAACGTAGAAGACACGATCGCGATTCTTCGCGGATTAAAGGAACGCTATGAGGTGCATCACGGTGTGCGCATCAAAGATTCCGCGATCGTAGCCGCAGCAACCTTATCGCACCGTTACATCTCCGATCGCTTCCTGCCAGATAAGGCAATTGACCTGATCGACGAAGCTGCGGCCTCGCTGCGCATTCAGATCGACTCGATGCCCACGGAAATCGACCAGCTCGAGCGCCGCGCTACGCAGCTCGAAATTGAGAAGCAGGCGCTGAAGAAGGAAAGTGACCCGAACTCGAAAGAACGTCTGGCGGGAATAGATAAAGAGCTCGCCGGAATTCGTGAGCAATCGAGTGCACTCAAAGCACGATGGAAGCAGGAAAAAGATCTGATCGCGCATTCGCGCAAGCTTAAGGAAAAGATCGAGCAACTCAGGATCGAAGAACAAACCGAAGAGCGAAAAGGCAATCTTCAGCGCGTGGCAGAAATCCGCTATGGCCTGACCCGCCAAACCGAAGAAGAGCTGCGCAAAATCACAACGCAACTCGAAAGCTCGACCGGCCCACGGATGCTGAAAGAAGAAGTGGACGAGGAAGATATCGCGAAGATCGTCTCCAAGTGGACCGGCATTCCGATTTCGAAAATGCTCGAAGGCGAGGTGAAGAAGCTGGTCACCATGGAAGACCGCCTGCGTCACCGCGTCATTGGGCAGGACGTTGCAGTCGAACGGGTCTCCAACGCAATCCGTCGTTCCCGCGCCGGGCTCAGCGACCCCAAACGTCCGATCGGCTCATTCATCTTTCTCGGCCCAACTGGAGTTGGAAAAACCGAACTGGCCCGCGCTCTCGCAGAGTTTCTCTTCGATGACGAGCACGCGCTGGTCCGGATCGATATGTCCGAATATATGGAGCGGCATGCCGTCTCGCGGCTGATCGGTGCACCTCCGGGCTACGTCGGGTATGAAGAGGGCGGACAGCTCACGGAGCAAGTACGCCGCCGTCCGTACTCAGTGATTCTGTTCGACGAAATCGAAAAAGCACACCAGGACGTCTTCAACATCCTGCTGCAGATTATGGATGATGGCCGCCTCACCGACGGTCAGGGGCGGGTAGTCGATTTCAAGAACACGATCATCATCATGACTTCGAACATCGGCGCTTCCTTCTTGCAGGCTGAAGGTCTGAGCTCCGAAGCGGGTTTTAACGATGCATCGCAGCAGGTCATACAGGCCTTACATGCGCATTTTCGGCCTGAGTTCCTGAACCGCGTGGATGACATCATCATCTTCCATCCGCTCGGCAAAGAACAGCTGATCAAGATTGTCGATCTGCGGCTTGAAGACTTGCGGCGCCTGCTCGCCGATCGCAAGATTTCAATCGAGCTCACGGACGCCGCGAAAGAGCTGCTGTTCGCCGAAGGCTTCGATCCGAACTTCGGCGCGCGGCCCCTGAAGCGTGCAATTCAAAAAATCATTCAGGATCCGCTCGCACTGAAAATTCTGGACGGAGAAATCCTCCACGGCGACCACGTCGTAATCAACGCCGAGAATGGAAAAATGACATTCCAGGTTAGCCGCAGAGTAGGAGAAGTGGCGCCAGCGACTCGCTAAGCTGTCGTCCCCGTTACGGTTGTAACCGTCAGTTGCGGCAACTGATGGTTCCAGCCGGCGGGAGTGTGCTCAACATAAATCCGTATTGGGCGCGAGTCATTGGGCTTAATTGGAGCTTGCGTTAAGTCCTGGACCTGGTCAGTAGTTCCGCCAACCAGAGCTTCGACGGGGCGCGTCACGGTTTCGAGCACTGGCCCATTTCTTCCCAAAAATTGCACTTGCACCTGGACGCCGGTTATGGCCGTACTCCCAGTATTGCGAAGGAGCCCGGTCATGTACAAGGCTCCGCCAACCGGCGAGGTTGAAATCTTCATATTTGTGAGTTGTATCTGGTCCACCGTGGGTTGCTGCGGGACCTGTGCTGCAGCTGGAGCTTGGGTGGCGTGAGGCGCTCTGGGCAGCAACGCGATAATTGCAATCAGAATAGCCGCGCCGATGATCAGCATGATAATTGGCCACGGGAATTTGCCTTTCTTAATCACTTGCACTTTTGCGTGGTCGTCTGCAGATCTGCGCGGCGGAATATCAGGATAATCGGGCAGCTTGGGATTGGTCGCCATTCGTAAGCCTCACGCCCTGGTCGGGCCTAAATTCGATGACCTTAGATGACGGTAAGTTTTCTAAGTTTCATTTGTGACCTTATTGTCTTTTGTGGTTGGAAAACCAGAGATTAACCATTAGGGCTACGAAGGTACACGAAGGGAACTCATTGCCCGCGCTCGCACCTGCTCCGCTGTGCAGCCACTCTCACGTAATTTGCGGATGCTGAGTGCGTCGTGGCGTTTCGCCAGCCGCACACCTGCGTCATCTCTCACTAAATTGCAGTGATAGAAGCCGGGTGCGTTCCACCTTAACGCACGATAGAGCAGAAGCTGCCGCGCTGTAGACTTCAGCAAGTCAGCCCCGCGCACGACCTCGGAAATTCTCATCGCGTCATCATCGACAACTACGGCAAATTGGTACGCCGGAACATCGTCTCTGCGCCAGATTACGAAATCCCCGAAGTCGCGGCCAGCGATGTAACTCTGCGGCCCCAGATGCTGATCAAGGAACCCGATCTCTTCACCATCCGGGACTCGAAACCGCCAATTCATGCCGGCAGGGACATCAAAGTTCTTCGCATCCGTTCGGCTGCGACAGATACCTGGATAGACAGGCTCATCGTCAAGCTCGTTCGGGGCCCCGACTGCTGAAGCCAGATCTTTGCGCGAGCAGCTACATGGATAAATACGTCCCCGATCGCGCAGCTTCGCCCATGCATCCAGGTAATGGTCTCGCCGCTCGCTCTGCGAGTAGGGCCGGTAAGGTCCACCACAATCGGGACCTTCGGCCCATGAGATTCCCAGCCAGCGTAGATCTTCGAACATGGCTGAAACGAACTCGGGGCGGCAACGATCTGGGTCAAGATTCTCGTTACGGAAGACGAGTGTGCCGCCAGATTGTTGCGCTCTCTCAGCCGCAACCAGAAACGTTCGCGCATGGCCAAGATGAAGATACCCGGTAGGCGAAGGCGCGAGTCGGCCACGGTAGCTCACGAATCGTATTCTAGTGGACACGATGGAGGCTCACCCTTCTTTGCGCTGTTCGCCACAGGGTGAATTCCTCCATACGGTTTTCTCAATCGAACGATTGTTCGCTCGCATCCAACTAGCCAAATCAATTCATGGAGGTTTCCACATGCAATTCCGTCAGCTTGGGCGTAACGGAGTCACAGTGTCTGCGGAAGGACTTGGTTGTATGGGCATGTCCGAGTTTTACGGACCGGGAGATGACGCGGAATCTATCGCGACCATCGATCGCGCCATCGAGCTTGGAATCAACTTCCTCGATACGGCTGACATTTACGGCCCCTTCAGAAATGAGGAGCTCGTCGGCCGCGCAATTAAGGGCAAACGTGACAAGCTGATCATTGCGACCAAGTTCGGAATTATTCGCGACCCGTCGAATCCGAAGACGCGAGGCGTGAGTGGCAAGCCTGAGTACGTTCGTAAGGCCTGTGAGGCGAGTTTGAAGAGGCTCGGAACTGACTACATCGATTTGTATTATCAGCACCGCGTCGATCCGAGCACTCCCATCGAAGAGACCGTTGGCGCCATGGCGGACTTGGTTCGACAAGGAAAGATCCACCACATTGGATTATCGGAAGCGAAGGCAGGCACGCTGCGCCGCGCAGCGAAAGTTCACCCTATCACTGCGCTGCAATCGGAATATTCATTGTGGACGCGCGATCACGAAAAGGAGGTGATTCCCACTTGCCGCGAACTGGGCATTGGGTTCGTCGCCTATAGCCCGCTCGGGCGCGGATTTCTTACTGGCCAAATCCAACGATACGAAGATTTTGCTCCTGACGATTTCCGTCGCAACTCGCCGCGCTTTAAGGGAGAAAACTTCCAGAAAAATCTTGATCTGGTAAAGAAGGTCCAAGAGATCGCAAGCCGCAAGGGTTGCACTCCCTCGCAATTAGCGCTCGCCTGGGTGCTGGCACAGGGTGAAGATATGGTTCCGATTCCCGGAACAAAGCGCCGCGAATATCTAGAAGAGAACGTAGGCGCGCTAAGCGTCAAGTTGACGGCGGAGGATTTGATCGAAATCAATAAAGTGTTCCCGCCAGGAGCAGCCGCCGGCGATCGTTACAACGAACCGATGATGCAGTTAATTAACGCGGCGTAGCGAAGTCAACAGTGTTCCCAAAAGGTGTCATTCCGAACCGCTTCAGCTGTGAGGAACCTGCTGGTCACATGAGAAAGACAGGTTCCTCAAACCTAAAGGTTCTCGGAATGACAGTACGATGATTGAGACAAAAGATAATAAATGGGCGGCCTGGTTAGCCGCCCAAAGTCTTGCTCATAGCTGAGAGCTGATAACTCGATTACGCCGGTGCCGGATGCTCACCGCCCTTTGCGATTCCAGGCCGTCCCGGTTCAGGCTTGAGCACTTGCTGGACGCCAGCATCATCGCCGCGAGGCGGAGGAATAATCTTCGGCAGTTCCTTGCCCTCGATGATCATCTTGATCTCGTTAGCGTCGAGCACTTCGCGTTCCAGCAGCGCCAGCGCAATCCGAACCAGCGTGTCGTGATTCGCGGCGAGAATGCCTTTCGCAGTTTCGTATCCTTCGCCGATTAATCGCTTCACCTCATCATCGATTTTGATCGCGGTTGCCTCGCTGTAGTCGCGGTGTTGATTGATCTCGCGACCGAGGAAGATTTGCTCTTCCTTCTTGCCAAAGGTCAGCGGACCGAGATCGCTCATGCCGAATTCGCAAACCATCTTACGGGCGAGTTCGGTGGCGCGCTCGATGTCATTGCCGGCACCAGTGCTCATCTGGTTGAGGAAGAGTTCTTCCGCCAGGCGGCCGCCCATCATGATCGCAATCTCAGTTTCGAGATACTCCTTCGTGTAGTTGTGCTTGTCATCGATCGGCAGTTGCATAGTGACTCCGAGCGCCATTCCGCGAGGAATGATGGTGACCTTATGCAGCGGATCGGAATTCGGCAGCTTCGCTGCGACCAGCGCGTGTCCGGCCTCGTGATATGCGGTAACTTTCTTTTCTTCTTCGGAAAGCAGGAGCGACTTGCGCTCAACCCCCATCAGCACTTTGTCCTTGGCGAGTTCGAAGTCATACATCAGCACAGCTTTGCGGTTCTGCCTGGCCGCGGCCAAAGCGGCTTCATTCACCATGTTCGCGAGATCGGCTCCCGAGAAGCCCGGTGTTCCGCGCGCAAGAACCGACAGGTCAACATCGTCCGCAAGAGGAATCTTGCGCGTATGAACCCGCAGGATCTCTTCGCGACCACGCACGTCTGGGCGGTTCACCACTACTCGGCGGTCAAAGCGCCCCGGCCGAAGCAAGGCCGGGTCGAGGACGTCGGGTCGGTTGGTTGCGGCCATCAGAATGACGCCTTCGTTCGATTCGAAGCCGTCCATTTCGACGAGGAGTTGGTTCAAGGTTTGTTCGCGCTCGTCATGTCCACCACCAAGACCTGCTCCACGATGACGTCCGACGGCATCGATTTCATCGATGAAGATGATGCAAGGCGCGTTTTTCTTTCCCTGCTCGAACAGATCACGTACCCGAGAAGCGCCCACACCTACAAACATTTCGACGAAGTCAGACCCCGAGATCGAGAAGAACGGAACGTTCGCTTCGCCGGCTACAGCCCGCGCCAGCAAAGTCTTACCAGTTCCGGGAGGTCCGACCAGTAACACGCCTTTCGGAATACGACCACCCAGCTTCTGGAATTTCTGGGCTTCACGCAGGAATTCGATAATCTCGCGCAGTTCCTCTTTCGCTTCGTCCACTCCGGCGACATCTTTGAAGGTGACTTTCTTCTGCTGCATCGAGAGCAGGCGCGCCCGGCTCTTGCCGAACGAAAGGGCTTTGTTCCCGCCGGTTTGCATTTGGCGGATCATGAAATACCAGAGCGCAGCCAGCAAGGCCAAAGGCGCGAAAAGGTTGATCAACCATCCCCAGCTGCTGTTACTAACGTCTTGCACAGTGATGCTGACATTCTTCTGTTGAAGTTCTTTAATCATGTCCGGATAGTTCGAGGGGGCCGTCAGGTGGAACATCGAACCATCGGCCAGCTTGCCTTTTACTTCCTGGCCGCTGATGGTCACATCCTTTACTGCTCCCTGATCAACTTGCGCCATAAAGCGCGAAAAGTTGATCTCTTGTACCTTTTGGCCGGAGTTCGCCGTTTTGACCACTTGCCATAAGGCGACTGCGGAGATCAGTATCACTACCCAAAAAATGATCGTCTTAACGGTTGAATTCACTGAAAAAGCTCCTGAGAAAGGACCCTCGCCAAACCACTCACGGCTGTTGCCGTGCGGTCGGGAACCGCCGGTGCATCTTGGCACACTCTCCCAATCAGGTTAGATGCCCGTCCCGAAAATTAGATCGTCCCACATTGACGCTACATTATTCTACCCCGCTTGGCGACAAAAAGTGCCCCGGAGTTTTAATAACTTAGGTCATGGTGCAGAAAGCTGTTATTAGGTAGTCGTCAATCGCTAGACGCGGCGCAAAAGAGAATGCAATTCTCGTAGTTCCGAGTGGATTCATCCGCAGGAACCTGCTCTTTCCCAAAAAGCCTGGCGTTACCGGTTCATTTACGAGGATCTTCCGGCGAGTTCTGCACACCGTCGGCTTCTCGGATCAAAATTCCGCGTCCATTTTTCGACTGAGAACCGCACCTGACGCCGAATCCGCGGAGCCAGACGATTTCATCGCCACTGGCCACCACCGGCCAACTCTTCTTCTGTTCGCCTGTAATGTGCCTGTCCTGCAGCAATTCTTTGATCTTCTTAGGCTCTTTGCTGTGGGCGGCCCAGAAGCGCTCACCTGCGCGCCAGTTGCGGACGACAAGTCCGCGCTGAATGAACGCGTGGCCTAGCAGATGCTCCGCGCTGCACCTCTGAGCTTCATCTTCGCCTGAACAGAGAAACGCTTCGATCTCAATCCCGGCTTCCGGAACGGCAATCCTTCCGGGTAGGGGAAGTTGGTACATATAGTCGATCGCGGTAGCTTGTTCGGGAGAGTGGTGGAACTCGATCTGGCCTCGGCGAACACTCGCATGCCAACAATTCGGGAGCACAGTGCAATCGCCCTCATCTTGCAGGCGAAGAATTTCCTCAACGTGCCGGAACTCGAGCCCGAGGTTGAGCGATTCCGTCGCCGTGCGCACCAGTCTGCGCTGAACGGCCAAAGGAAATGTGCGAAGCGCCGCAGAGTTCATCGTGCCACCCTGCTCGCGCTGACGCCAAACCTGTGGGAGCACTCGTTGCATTTCTCCGACCCAATAGTCTTCCTCTCCCCTTGCGATCTCGGCGGTGTCTGCCAAGACCCTGCAAAGAGATGAATTGATCTCTTTCTCAAGAAAAGGAAGAATTTGGTGCCGCACGCGATTCCGCGTATATCGCGGGTCCTGATTAGTAACATCCTCGCGCCATTTCTGGCCAATTTCGGTGAGGTAGTACCGCGCTTGCGATCCCCGGGTTTCTAGCAACGGACGAACGATGAAAGGCTCGTCACGAACTACCCGCTGCCTATCGGTTTTCGAGGCGGCTGATGGCTCACGGCTGACGGCTAACCTCGGGTAAATCCCAGCCAGCCCGCGTGTCCCCGCGCCGCGGGTCAGCTTCAGCAGCACGGTCTCAGCCTGATCGTCCATCGTGTGCGCTGTTGCAATTCGATTAAGGTGGGATTGCAAGCATCGGAAGAACTCGTACCTGAGTTCGCGCGCCGCCGTTTCAAGGCTCAACTTTTTCGCCGCCGCATAAGCTCTTACATCGCAGCTTTCAGAAGTGATTTCCAGGCCATGAGTGGCGGCGAGTTCGCGGACGAACTGTTCATCGGCGTCGGTGTCAACACCTCGCAACTTGTGGTTGAGGTGAACAACAGAGACAAGGACGCCAAGCTCATCGCGAACTTCGAGCATTAGGCGCAGCAAGGCAACAGAATCCGCTCCACCGGAAACCGCCACACCGACGTTGTCTCCGGCACGAAGCAGGTCATGCTTGCGGATATAGCCCAGCACCGATTGAGCCAGCCTGTGCACGGCTCAATGGTACAACTACCGCACGGTAGGCACTCTCGCTAACAAAGCTCAGAACAGCATTGCGAACATCCTATTTGCACTTAGCCGTAAACATCTGCCCAACGCCGTTCGAGTCGCTGTTCACGCCAACAACCGTTCCATCCTGGCTGATCCCGGAGACGCCATCGAGCGTCTTAAACACACCGTTTTCGTAAATGAAGCTGCCGCTTGAAAGATCGCTGCGCTCGAACGCTCCAACTATTACCCCGGTTTTTGAAATCCCGAGTAAGAAGGTGGCCGTGGTGTTGGGGTCTGGATAGGCGAGTGACGCCCATTCACCGTTGTGAAAGATAAAGCCAATAAGCGTGCCATTAACGTTGTAATTTCCGACAATGAACCCATTGTCATTTATTGCCGCGGGCTGCGTCCACACGGACTCTGGGAAAGTCAGCTCGTCGTAGCTGCCGTTGCTCCAAAGCCGGAACCCGTGCGCCCGAAACTGTGGGTCGATGTAATACCCGACAACCGTGTCGTACTTATTGATTCCCTGCGCGAAGGTTCCATCCCGCGACTTCGGAGGCAGGATCGTCGTGAACGTCGACCCTCGCATCACAAACGCCCGCTGTACGGGATTACCCGGATCTTCCGGCGTGCCCGGATCACCTTTCAACGTATAACCGCCAATCGATACACCGTTGTTGTTTCTAGCATTAAAACCCATCCCCTGTGAGTTCGGAATCTTCACATACGTTATGCCACCATTTGAATAGCGAATGAAGCCTCGCGCCTCCGTCGCGCTGTTCGCCTGCCCGACGATCGTGCCAAAATCATTGATTCCGTTCACCAATGTGAAGACAGAACTTGGGAGCGGAAAGTATTGGAAGGTACAGTCGGCCGGTTGTAGCGTCTGGCCCTGCAGAGATAAGGCAAGCACTGTGATAGCGAGGCATTGCAAAGGCAAGCGGACGTGAGGTGCCAGTGACATGGGAGAACTCCGATCAAGGAACTCTCGGAAGAATATAGCGGGCATGCTACCCGTCAATACATGTGATTGCTGAGATCGCCTAAGATTGCATCATTTTGTTGACGTCCGCATGCGAAGGAGCCCCTTCGAGATGCTGGTAAGTGCCGGCGGTCAGGATTTCGTTCGCGATTCTGCGTGCGAGCCCTAGTGCGGCCCGAGCTGGCGACGAACCCAGGCTCACTCGAGCGACACCGACGCTCTGGAGTTGGGGCACGGACGGCGAACCTGGGCCGGCGAGAATGTTCACTGGGTGACGCAGTTCGCGGACAAAACGTGCAACGAGTTCGAGATCACGAATTCCAGGTACAAACAGGCAATCAGCGCCGGCATCACGAAAAGCGGAAAGGCGCCGCAGCGTTTCGTCGAACCGGCCCTCGGGCTTGCCAACTCCCAGCAGAAACACATCCGTGCGCGCGTTGAGGACTAAAGGCACTCCCATGCCGTGCGCAGTTTCGCGTACAGCGGCAATCTTCTCAAGCTGGAGGGCAACATCTACGAGTGGATGCTGAGGGTCACCCGTACTATCTTCCAAGTTCAACCCGACCGCACCGGCTTCGATGACAGCTCGCGCTGTTTGTGCAGCATCTTCGGGGCGATTGCCATATCCCGCTTCGACGTCGGCGCTGACTGGTAGTTTCACCTTCGCAGCGATTCGGGCAACGACCGTCAGCATCTCTTCGCGCGAAATCTTCTGCCCATCAGGATAGCCAAGGCTGAATGCGATTCCTGCGCTGCTCGTGGCAATCGCCACGACGCCGGCATCTTCAAGAATGCGGGCGCTGGCTACATCCCAGGCATTAGGCAGGACCAAAATTGTTGGGCCGTGGTGCAGAGTATGAAGAGCTTCGGCTTTGACTGCCTGACCAACAGCGGTTCTCATTCATCACCTCCCGCTTGAACAGCTCCGTTATTCGTCCACGGCCGGAGTTCCTGTTTTGTTGGCGTTCGACTCACCAAGGAATCGGACTGCGCTCCAACCTATTAGCACGTCGTAGATAGTGTGCACTGAGATGGACAGATACAAACCGCCCGTGAGGAATACGGCGAAGTGTGAAAGAAGGCCAAGTATTCCTATAACGAATGCTGATTTCCACCCTTGATACAAATGCGCAACTGCAAATGTAATGACACAAGCTGTCAACGAAACTCTGACGGAGTGGCTCAACAATAGAAGCAGTTGGTAAGCAGCTCCCCTGTATGCACACTCCTCCCAAACCCCCGCCAACACTGAGACTGCTATCCACCACCGCAATTCTCTTTGCGTTAGGGGTAGAAGGATGCCCAACCTGCTCCTTCCATCCTTATCTAGCCGGATCCATTGATGCCGCACGCCCATAAGCAATGCAACTAAGAGGGCTGATCCTAAAATCCACGCTGCACCGGACGGTAATTTCCTTGGAAATAGTTTGATACGCTCAGCGTGAGCTGCGCCGAGGGTAAAAAGAAGCAGGTAGATCTGCGCCCAGATAACTAGCGAGTAGCGTTTCGGCTTGCGCGGTAGCCGTTTGTTTTGCCGAAGATAAGTCCAGGAGAGAACTCCGAACGTCGGAGCTATGCCTAATACGAGGAATAGATATGGAATAGATATTGTATCTGTCACCGAAATCCGAATCCCTAATCCATGCCGCTGAAACAGGGGATTATACGCGCGAGAGATTCATTTCAATTTGGGAAACTCCAGGCTGAGTTTCGAGCAAAAAGCATCTTGATTTGTGGTTCTCGTGTCATCATCGAGCGGTGCGCAAACATGAGTGCCTATCACTGGCCTTGGCAGTCCTCAGCATCGCCCCTGTCGCGTCAAATGCCGGGACCCACATCGGCCGCATTCCTACTGAGGTCAAGTTCAAGTCTGGGTATGTCAGTCCTGTCCCTAAGCCGCCGGAGTTCACGTCAGCAATGTTGTGGGGAATCGCGATTGCGGACACTCGCGTGCCGGATTTTAAAAGTGCACAAGTGGAAATTGCTCGCACGGAACTCTCATGCCGGATCGCTGGCAAAGAAGTGGTCTTGAACGATGACACCGGCAACGTTCGCGGAGGGCTGTATCGCAGATTTCCTTGGTTCGGAACTGACGCGCACGATCCGATGCCGCTCGCATATTCACACGATGAGAGCGCGGTGATTCTGCGCATAGGCCAACGACCTGATGTGGTTTGGCATTTCTGGGCAGCATCGGCCCGGGCGTCGCTTCCAGCTGGAAACTTACGAGGCTGCACGGTCAGAGTTCGGGCAAAGATCTCTCGCGGCGCGCTGCTTCAGGTGGGATTTGATTATTGGCGAAATTCAAACATCGGCTACGGTTCCGGCGGCAATAATCACGAAGCAGGAGCGAGTAAGTGGTACTTTCCTTCCGATCAGTGGCAGCAAGCGGTGTTCACCGACATAGCGACGAGCAGTGAGCAATGAGCGGCGAGCAAGGGCTTGAGATCGCCCACCGCTGCTTCGCAGCTTCTGCCGCGCCGTTGTAATCTAAAGGTTGAGGGCTAAGAGCTAAGAGCTTCTCTTGCAATTCACCGAACAGTTCGACATCGTTGTCGTCGGAGCCGGACACGCCGGATGCGAGGCCGCGGTCGCCTGCGCCCGGATGGGACTGAAGACCGCGCTCTACACGCTCAACGTTGACCTCATCGCGCAAATGTCCTGCAATCCTGCAGTGGGTGGAATTGCAAAAGGCCATCTCGTACGCGAGGTCGATGCGCTTGGCGGGATTATGGGCGAGGTGACAGATGCGGTCGGCATTCAGTTCCGCTTGCTGAATACGTCGCGAGGACCGGCCGTGTGGTCTCCACGCGCACAGTGCGATAAGCAAGCCTATCGCCTCAAGATGCGCGAGGTACTGGAATCGCAACCGAATTTAAAAATCAAGCAGGCCGAAGTAGCGGATTTGATTGTGGAAGAGAGCCATCAGCCACAAGACCCGTCGTGTGTCGTGCGTCATTCGTCGTCTGCTCAAAACCAAAATATCCGGTTGCCCCACCCTTCCGCGCCTTTTGCGGAGGGTGGGAACATTGACCTTGCGCAGGATTCAGGACTCACAACGCACGACGATTTCGCCAACGACCAACGACAAGTTTTGGGAATCAAACTCCGCGATGGCCGCACCGTCGGCGCGAAAGCAGTCATCATCACCACTGGAACTTTTCTCAACGGGCTCATCCACTGCGGCGAGCAGCAATATCCTGCCGGACGTTCCGGAGAACCGGCCGCTGTCCTACTCGGTGAATCTCTCAAGAAGCTGGGCCTGCGTGGATGCCGTCTGAAAACCGGAACTCCGCCGCGGCTTGATGGCCGCACCATCGACTGGTCTAAATTTCAAGTCCAACCAGGCGATCCCGATCCCACGCCGTTCAGCTTTCGAACGAAGCGCGTGGCGCACCACGATTCTCAGGTACCGTGTTACATCGCATGGACCACGCCAGAAACTCAACGCATCATCCGAGAAAACGTTCATCGCTCCCCGATGTACAGCGGCCAAATTCAATCGATCGGCCCACGATATTGTCCATCGATCGAAGACAAGATCGTCAAATTTCCAGACAAGACCACGCACCAGGTTTTCCTCGAGCCGGAAGGCCTGAACACGCACGAAATCTATGTGAACGGGATGAGCACTTCGCTGCCCGTCGACGTGCAGCTTGCGATCCTGAAGTCGATTCCCGGACTCGAAAATGCCGAGATGCTTCGCCCAGGATATGCAATTGAGTACGATGCCATCGATCCTACTGAGCTCGAACGCACGCTTGAGACCAAGCAGATCGCGAGCCTGTTCCTCGCGGGCCAAATCAACGGCACATCCGGCTACGAAGAAGCCGCATGCCAGGGCCTCATGGCAGGAATCAACGCGGCCCTGAAGGTGAAGAACGCGCCTGCACTGATTCTCGACCGCACCGAAGCTTATACAGCCATTCTGATCGACGATCTCATCTCGAAGGGAACGAACGAGCCATATCGCATGTTCACCTCACGGGCAGAATTTCGCCTGCACCTGCGCATCGACAACGCCGATCGCCGATTGACTCCGCACGGGCGGCGAGTAGGTTTGATCTCCGACGAAGCCTGGTCGGAATTCGTCGCCAAGCAAGAACGCCAGCAGCGCATGAAAGAGTTGCTGGAGACCACAAAGCTGACGAGTGCGATGGTTGGAAGCATTCAGCGCTCAGCATTCAGCATTCAGGAAAAATCGTCGCGCGTCGCAGGTCGTGCGCCGTCCCTTCAAAACTTGGAAACCAACAATTCTCCCGCAGCGATGCACGACCGGAAAGGACACGAGTTTACTCGTGCCACAAATATGCGACAAAACGGGGGTTTAGCCGCTGAGCTTCAGTCCAACGAAATAGACCTTTCTTCTGCTCTCGGCCAGCCTCTTGCTCAAGTTCTAAAACGCCCAGAGATCACGGTCGAATATCTTGTACCCGTATTGCGACACTTAGGGCCAGATTTTTTTGTCAACGAGCAATCATCGACCAAAGACAAGTCGTCGGCGCACGACGCACGACCCGCGACGCACGACACCTTACCTTCTTCCCTCCGCAACGAGCTCAAATCCGTTGAAACTGAAATTAAATACGAAGGCTATCTCCAGCAACAACAGCGCGCCATCGAACGCCTGAAAAAGGCTGAGCAGCGCAACATCCCCGAATGGTTCGACTACCGTTCCGTCAGCGGGCTCTCGCGCGAAATGCAGGAAAAGCTGATTAAGATACGCCCTCGCACTCTCGGCCACGCCTCACGTATTCCAGGCGTTACTCCTGCAGCGGTGTCTCTGGTCAATGTCTACATCGAGATTCAAGCCAAGCGCCGCGAGCAGGCCGTCGCACTCTGATTTTCCTTCCCTGTGGCGTTCCTCTGTGTTCTCCGCGTCCTCTGTGGTTAAATGTTTTTATCGATGACCACTGTCTTCACCCGCATCGAAAGCCCGCTCGGAGCGCTGCTGCTGGCGTCTGACGAGAAGGGTCTGCGCGAGATCAATTTTATGGATGGATGTCATCCCGCTTGTCGCAAGCCTGAGTGGCAGGAAAATGCTGCCGCGCTGAAGGCGACCATCCGCCAGCTGCGCGCCTACTTCGCAGGCGAGCTCAAAGACTTTGATCTTCCACTCGCGCCGCAGGGGACGGAATTTCAGCAAAACGTCTGGGCTGAGCTTTGCAAGATCCCGTATGGAGAGACCATATCTTACGGCGAACTCGCGCGCCGGATCGGAAATCCGAACGCCAGCCGCGCCGTCGGCCTGGCCAACGGATCGAATCCAATTCCGATCATCATTCCATGCCATCGTGTGATCGGATCCAATGGCAAGCTTACCGGCTACGGCGGCGGCCTCCCGACCAAGGAAAAGTTACTGGCCCTGGAGAAACGGCAATTGACTTTGTTGTGATCACCGCCGTTCGCATTTGCCGACCGATCGGCGCACAACCCCGACGCTTTTTAATCGCCCGTATATAACTGGAAAGGCGCCCAATAAAACGGCTTTCGAAATACAGTGTTTGAGCGCAGCATGTGTAGCTTGGCCGCGCGCAGCGCATTTTCCGGTGCACGACCTTTCGCCAGTTCGGCATAGAAATCATCCATAAATTGCGGTGTTGAGGTATCGCTCACTGCCCACAGCGCGCCAACCACGTTCCTTGCCCCGGCGCGTAAGAACGACCATGAAAGCCCGATCAGTCCTTCGCCAGTGTAAAAGCGCGTACCAGCGCCGTAGCAGCTCGAAATCGTAACCAGGTCAGCATGCAGGGGGTGCGAAATCACATCCCGCGCGTACAGCTTGAACGTCGAATCACTTGAAGCATCCTTCGAAAGCACCACGCTCGAATCAAGCGGGCTGAGCGTGCTGGCCGTGCCATGCGCGACAAAGTGAATCACCGAGAATCTTTCGGGCTGACTTGCCAAATACGCCGCCGGAGTCGCCTGTTCGTGCACGTAAACTTCACGACGGTCCTGCGGGAAGTGCTTCTCCACGTCATCAATTTCTAGAGAAGCATTGGGCAGCACTCCATAATCCGGGCTCGCCACGACCGGATCGCCGATTAAAAGGAGTTTGCCATTGTGTAACGCGCCTTGGCGAGCATCGGCTAACAGCCTCAATGAACTGGCCGTGAGCACGGTCACGTCGTCGATCCAATAATGAAGTTGTGGTTTCGGCACAAGTAGCGTTTCGAAGTTCAGCGTATTGAGGCTTCCATCGGGAATGATGACGACGCGCGAATCTCGAGGAACCAGTTTCTCAACCGGTTTGACTAAAACGTCGTATAGCTGCATGCCTTCCGCGTTCGCAATTTCCAACGGATCTCTCGCCGCTGTAAGAACCCGGTTGTAATGCCCGACCAGTTCATTGATATTGCCGGCGGAAGGCAGAGAAATTAGTTTGGTTTCGCGAGAACTGATTGCCCACAAATACGAGTGCTCCGGCCCCAGCCAGTAGAAAAGGATGGTCGTGTTCGTTTTTCTGGCAATGTCAGCAATTTCCGTTGGCGCCGTTGAATGACGCCCACCCTTTGCCCCCCGCAATCCTAATCCTTCCTCTAAGGTTTGAGCGCGGCTGTAGTCTGCTGCCTGCAACGCCTGAATTTTTTTTCCGTGCGTGATCAAAAAATGGATGTAGTCGTCGTATAGGTGAGCAGCATTCGCAAGGAACGGCAACCGAAAATCTTCGTGCTGAATTGAAGATCGGGCGTTCTCTACCGTCGCGAGCGCCTTCCGGTAAGCTGCGTTCGCCTCACTCGCCCGGTTTTCGCTCTCGTAAAGTTTGCCTAGAGAATTTTGCGCTTCCCACTTTGCAGAAGTATCACTGGCCTTGTCTCGAGCCACTTGTGAAAACAATTGTTCGGCTGTTAATGCATCAGAGGATAGCTCTGCCGTCTGCCCCTGAGCGAGAAGAGCATATAACTCTCCTTGCCGATCTCCCATCCGATGCGCAAGCTCAAACGCCTGCTGGCCGTAATCTTTGGCGGATGCCAGATCGCCGGTTTTTACCGAAAGGTAAGCAAGCGCATTCAGGGAGGACAATACTAGGTCGGTACTCTGGGTTCTTTGAGCGAGGTCAAGCGACTTGCGGTAATTTTCGCCCGCAAGCTGAAGTTGATTCTCTTGAAAGTAGACAAGCCCGAGGCTGTTGAAGTCGTTGATCTGGTCCCTAATAGAGCCAAGTTCTTGATCCCTCTTAGAGGTCTCACGAAATGTGTCCAGCGATCGCTCGAAATCGCCCATTTTGTAGTAATCCCACCCCAGGTTCCCCATCGCTTTAGCCTGACCCAGGGCCGACCCGATCGACGCGGAAGCGCGCAACGCTTGTTCAAACCAGTCAGCCGATTCATCGAAGAGCTCTTTGTCCATGGCGACGACTCCTAGGTTCATCAGGTCAGACGCTTCCATGAGATGATTGCGGTTCTGGCGGGCGATCTGGAGGCTGGAACGAAAATATGCCTCAGCAGACTCCGTATGGCTTTCTCGGATTTCAAGCAATCCCGCAGTGCGGTCGATCTCGCCGGCAAACTCGCAGGTTGAAGCACAGCGCTTCTCGGCATCAGCAAGCCTAGCGTGGGCTTCTGGAAATCGCCCCGTGTTCGCCAACGCGAGTGCCTGTAACGAAAGCTTGTTGATTAGAAGGTCTGTGCCCTCGAGTTGGGGCGGAAGATCCGGGGCTAACGAGGAAAGTACTTCCTTGTTCAATCCGCGAGTCGCCATGACTTCAGCTTCTAGAAGCCGGAACTTCCAGGCCCATTCGGGATCGAGTTTAGAAAATCGCCGGCAAGCTTCGTGAGCTTCGGATCCGGCTGCGATTAAATCAGCATGATCAAATCTGGTTTGTATTTCATGGTAGGTCGCGGCCGGATCCTCATGCCGCGAGTTACATCCCTGTAGGAGAAGGCCCAAGAGGATGACAACTACGGCCAGGTTCTTCCTTCGACCGTCGACGTGCCCACGCTGATGTCTCCGCCAGTCACGCACCCTAGTTCGCAGCGCATTGCGATTACGCGGAAAGAGTTGTGGTCCACCAGCAGCTCTCCGAGAAATATTCTCCCAATCTCCGGGATCTCCAGAATATTGCCGTACGCGTTGCCCGGAAATTGGCCGTTCACCTGGCTCACCAGCGAGCATACGACGTTGCCTCTGCGTGCACGCTGGGCATTATCCCACGTGTAGCGTTCGCGAACCCAAGCGGGAATATTTTTTGACGCCGTGAGATCGCGATATTGCTTCTCGACAGTTGCCAGGAATTGTTGATCTTCAAACAAGCAGGTCTTAGGAAATCCATCAGGCCCGACGGCCTGCTGGCACAAGTTCAAATTAAGCACCGGTTCGACCGCATAGCCGCCGATCTTAACATTCTGAAATTGCGTTCCGATGAAAGTAACTTTTGGATCGTAGCCTTCTCGCGGATGCTCAGTCGCAATCTGTGACACGACGCGGTCAACCACGATTACGTCCAGAATATTTAAGCCCTCGACCACGGACGAAGCCAGGGTGGTCCACGCGCCGTTTTTTCGGCTCACGCTTCCCGCCACCTGAGTGTAAGCCATCTCGAAAGAAACGATCCCCTCAAGACGGTATCGCTCAGTTCGCGCAACCGCATATCCGCCGACAGGCGGCAACGACAGCGGCGCAGCCTCGGGGATCATCTGCTCAATAGGCGTGTGAATATGCCCGCCGAGCGCGGTCGTATCAGCGTGGTAGTAATGAATTCTCTTTTCGGGGGCCATTGCGCTCTCCAGAAATTTTTGATTGTGAGAATGTACGAACCTAACAGGGCACCCTAGAATCGCAGCTCGAAAGGAAACCGCCCAAGATCAGAGCTGGAACCGTTGCTCTCAATTCCCCGAACGACCAAGGTATAAGTGCCGGGTTCCTGCTGTCCGGGAATTCGAATTGATACTGTATCCCTTGCTGCGTGGCTTGTCACCGGCAAAGACCAGACTTTTTCGCCCGCTGGGTTATGCATCTCCGCGGAATAGGAAACGAACTGTGCCTGCGCCGGGATGTCTACGAGGAGAAGAAAGGGCTCACCTTTTTGGACCGTCAACGTTGCTTTGCTCTCCCCGCGCGTCGCTGCCGTGGCGAGTGAAAGGGCCGGCAACACCTGGGCATTGCCACTTTGCTGTGCCAACTGGCGAGCTTTCGGAATCTTAACGAAACTTTCATACCCGAGCAGCACGAGGAGGACTGCCATCACGGGCGCGGCCAGCGCCGGCCTAAACCATGCTCTCCAGCCGCTGGTATGTCGCTCTGGTTTGCGAGCAGCCGCTCCTTGTGCCGGAGCCGACAGCACGACTTTGCTGTGATCAATAAATGCCGCCTCGGACCGGACGTCTGTCGCGCACTCTTGACAGCTGAAGAAGTGCTCTTCGAACGCGTCCTGCTCTTCGGGCGCAAGCTCTCCGAGCAAGTACCGCTCGACTATCATTTGTCTTACGGCCTCGTCGTGGTCCATTTCAGCGCTCATCATCGCTTAGGAAACCGCTTCTTACTAAACCAGTGCTATTCAGATAGTGCAAATTCCCATTAAAACGTTTCGGCAAATCGCTCCCGTTACGCTCCGGTTGGCATCTTCTTTAGATACTGAGACTTAAATGCCTGCTTGGCACGGTGCAGCAATACCCGTAAGTAGTCGCGGCTCAGGCCATAATCGCGGCAAACATCGTCCTTGTCGCGCTCGTCGAGAAAAATCTCCTTAATTATGCGGCGGTCGCGCTCCGGCAAAGACTCCAGTATCGTGCGTACGCTCTCTTGTGTTTGTTTATAGGAGATGACGTCGATCACGCTAGCCCCCTTGTCTGGAATTTCGGCAGCCGTATCTTCGAGCGCATCGGCTGCGGGGGCACGATAACGCTCACGCAACACATTCGAGCACACCGCATTGACGAATGCGCCTATCCGTTCCGGTTCACGAATTCCGCCTTCTCTGCGCAACGCGGCAAATACCCGCGCGAAAGTCTCCTGGCGCGCATCTTCCACGTCATGCGGAGAACGCAGTCGCGATCGCAATTTCAGCTGGATCAGCTCGCTGAAATAAGCGACAAAGTGCTCTTGCGTGCGAAAGTCTCCGGCACGCAACCGCTCCAGATATGCGCTGTCGAAAGATTCAAATTGCACTGCAGGATTCCCTTGCCCGTGCGGTGGCAGTAATTCTACAACGAGCTCGTTCTTGTACTGTCTGCAGTTTCGTTTCGCAAAATTTCATCGGCACTCTGTAACGTTTAAAGAACCACCCGCACTATTCGAGCGGGACCCGTGAGAGACCTGCCAACTTGGGGGAGGGGGCAGGGAGCTCTCAGCGCCGGGGCCAGGGAAGAGGCCCCGGCGTCCTTCGGGATAGATTTGGCCGGGATAGATTTGGCGCCTATGGGAATGACACAAAGTATGTGAACATCGCCCGGAACCGAACTCTCCGCCTGCCTTCAATTTCCTTCGCAAAATCCAGAGATCGTGGTACTTTCTTCAATCGGAGTTCTTCCTGGAGTCCGATATGCGCACCGCATTGGTCCTGCTGATTTTCTCCTGCACAGTCACTTCTCTTTTGGCCCAAGAAACGAACGATGGCCCCACGAATGAAAAAGCGCAGAAATCGTACAAGCAAGCAGTGGAATATTTGCACCAGCGCGAACATGCGCTAGCCCTCGACGACTTCAAAAAGGCCGATAAGCAAGATAACGGTCACTGTGGCGCCTGCCAGAAGCAGATGATCAAATATGGGCTGGAATTGCGCGACTGGAAGACTGCCGAACTCGCCGCGCAGGAACGCGTGGAAGGGGCGCATAGCAATAGAGATCAGGCAATCGCCCACTTTAACTTCGGCATGGTCCTGATGAACGAAGCACTCGACAGAAAAAAGGACGATCTTTTTCTCCGTGTTCACGATGAGATGACAAAGGCCGTAGCCGCATATGCCAACTTCCCTGCGCCAATCTATATCGATGGCCATGCGCTCGCTCATCTGAAGCGTGATGAGGAAGCCAAGGCCGAATTCGAACGTTACATAAAAATGACTAAACCTGAGGATCTCGACCGGCGGCGAGCTCTGCGCTTTATCAGCGACCCGGAGCTCGCCCGCGCGCGTTTAGCACCTCCTTTTGAGATCGTTGCCACCAATGGCCAGCGAATTTCGCTGGATGACCTTTTGGGCAAAGTTGTGCTCCTTGACTTTTGGGCGACCTGGTGTGGGCCTTGCCGCGAGGCTTTGCCGCACATGCGCGAAATCGCGAAGAAGTTTCAGGACCAGCCTCTCGTAGTCATCAGTATCAGCCTCGATGATGACCAGCAGAAATGGAAAGACTTCATCGATAAAAATGAGATGACCTGGCTGCAATATAACGACGGCGGATTCAAGGGCTCAATCGCAAGAGCGTTTGGGGTGAACGCAATCCCGCATACGTTCACTATCGATGCCGATGGCGTTCTTCAGGATGAGCACATCGGAGACGCCTCAGTTGAAGGCAAGCTGAAAAAGCTGCTGGCGAAAGCACGGGAGTTGCAGGTGGCGCAGGGAACGGTGCAATGAGGTTTTCTGAGACATGGTGATCAGCCTGCGCAATGGCGACTGCGCTGCAACGAGGCTTTTCTTTCATATCCTCGCATCAGCCCTGCTAATTGCTTTAGCGTGCCTTTCCTCACAGGCCGGCGACCTCCAGACGAGGCAACTCGTTGTGACCGCGAGCAAGCAGACTGACGCGCCGGCATTCTCTCATTATGGTCTGGCACTCTCAGATAACAATGGTGACTTGTTTTTTCACGTCGGCGGGGATGTGTTTACGAACGCGACCATAATGAAATTGGCGCATTCATCGTTGGAACGAACCCTTTACAAGCTGCCGAGTGACCTTCAACAGACCAAGTATCAGTTTTACGAATTCGCTGTGAGTCCAACTGGAGACCTGTGGATGCTGGCCAATGCCGGCCCAGCCGTGTCGGTGGTAGCGTTCGACTCCGATGGACAGGAGTCGGGAAGGACGAAGTTGGATATATCTCTGGCGGACGTGAATATCACCGATTTGACGGCCTTCGACAATGACCTTCTCTTTTTCGCGGGTGCCACTATAGGGAAAGATGCTGGTCATCCGTTTGCCGCATTAGTCAATGGGGGAACTGGCAAGACCATCCGGATGTGGCATGATGTTTTTCCCGCCGCGAAGGATGCGGTTCCGATACATGCAGGGAACGCTTCCGTAGGAGATGACGGCAACGTTTATCTGCTTAACGAATCAGAGGTTGTGGCGATCAGTCCCGCCGGTGAGGTTATCAAGCGAGTAAAGTTCGTCAAACCGGACCAGACCTTAATTCCGTTCCTTGTGCGTGCTTCTTCCGGATATGCGGCAGTTTGGCTGCGAACGCCTCCGCAAAAGGACCATACGTTGGAAGTGAGTTACGTGGTGCTCGATCTTTCTAGCGGCAAGACTTTGGGTTGGTACGCGCCGCCTGCGGATATCAGGGTGCCGGCTATGAGCTTTTCCCGGAATAATGGATTTGAGTTTCTTGTGGCTAAGCATGGCAAGTTGAATCTGATCGAAGCTGATCTACGGTGACGTTATTGCCTGATAACTGGGTTTGGAAAGAACACGAAACTTGCGTTACGGCTTTTTACCGGAGGCAGGACGCCAAAGGTTCTTTCTTGGATCTATCGACGCAACTGGACGACAATACCAATATGCGCGTTGCTTGAGATAGGAGGCTTTTGTGAGACGCCCTTTGACCGTTGTGATCGTAATGGGGATATTGCACTTTGCATCATACGCGACTGCTCAAGAAGCACCCCCACACTCGGAGGACCGGCGTATTCATAAATAAGCCTTATTAGGGTTATCGCGAACCCGCATGGGTACGATGGTGAACAAACAAGAGTCGCTGGGTATTTAGCGGGCGCGGGAGTCGACGATGCCCCCGCCGTTTTCGTGTCCGACAGTGATGGCCGCAATGGCATTCTCTCGAATGCAGTTGATATCGCCGTCAACCGAGGCACCATCCGCGGCATGCTCGGCAAATATGTATTTGTCTCGGGTTTGTACCACGCGCCAGCACCACAAGCAGATTTCAACGGCTACATTGATCACATTCTCGACGTTAAAGCGCTCAGTGTGGGAGATACGTCGAAATAGAGCGGGCGGGTTGCCAATCCCAGGCCGGCTGCCCAAGCTTCGTGATCTCAAAGATAAGGTCAAATAGCCGAACTTCCCGCAAAATTCGTTGCGACCCACCTCGCTCTCCTGTGCGATAATCTCCGGTCAATTCTTCCAATTTCAAGTTCAGTTCACAAATCGCGCGGGTGTTTTGCGCATAAAATATTTGAAGAGTGGCTGGCGCAGAAACTCGCGTCGAGACATAACAGTGTAGCGAGCGGACTACAATGAGAGTTTCAGTGGGTAATCTCGCCCTAGTGGTTCTAGCGTATCTCTACTCATATGCTGGCGCCCTCCCTACAAGACAGCTGGTTGTCACTAGGAGTACATCGACAAATGTTCCGTTCTTTCCCTATTACGGGCCGCCGATTTCAGATAAAGACGGTGACTTATTTTTTCATCTCGGCGGTGATCAGTACACAAATGCGACCCTAATGAGACTAGCGCATTCGTCATGGGAACCGACCCTCTATAAGCTCCCGACGGACCTTCAACAGACCAAGTATCAGTTTTACGAATTCGCTGTGAGTCCCTCAGGCGACTTGTGGATGGTCTTGAATGCTGGCCCAGACTTACTGGCCGTCGGCTTCGATTCCAGTGGTCAGGAAACGGGGCGGACGAAGCTGGAACTATCTTTGACGGACGTAGACATTGCAGACGTCGTTGCCCTCGGCAATGACGTTCTGTTTTGCTATGGGGTCACTGTAGGCAAAGATGCCGGACATTCCTTTGCCGCGTTTTTGGATAGCACGACCGGCAAGAACATTCGAATGCGGCGCGACATTTTTACTTCGGCAAAAGCTGGCGTCAAAGAACAGCCTTGGGTTCATAGTGGCGTTGCTTCCCTAGGCGACGATGGCAATATTTACGTGCTTCGCGAATCAGAGGTTTTGGCAATCAGCCCTGCAGGCGAAGTCGTGAAGCGAATAAAGTTCATAAAGCCAATTCAGAACTTGACACCCATCAGTGTGCGGGCTTCATTGGGATATGCCGCAGTTTGGTTGAACTCTACACGAGAGGGCCGGTCTGAAAACAGCTATCTGGTGCTTGATCTCTCGAGCGGAAAGACTCTCGGTTGGTACGTGCCACCGCCAGAGATCAAGGCACCGGCAATGAGCTTTTCCCGAAATGATGGATTCGAATTTCTTGTGATTAAGAATGGCAAGTTGAGCGTGACCGAAGCCGATCTACGCTGATACGAGGCAGGCCAATCCTTCCACCTCGACCGCCTGCCCCACCCTTTGCATTTTTCGAGGTGTGGGAGCTCAACCACTCGAATTCTCCTTAAAGTTCCCTGTGACTTCCCCACGCTCTCCTGTGCGATAATCTTCGGTCAATTCTGACTTAACGTTTTTCTACTGAGAATTCAGCAGGAGGGATCCGCATGAACAAGAGCACGTGGAGCCGTAGGCAATTCATTCGCATGGGCAGTGTCGCGGCTGCGACTGGCGCGGCGGCTAAATTCACTCTGCTGGAGCCGAAGCCGTTGTGGGCGTCCCCGAATCCTGTTGCGCCGAGCGATACCATTCGCTTCGCTTCCATCGGCACCGGCGTGCGGGGATGCGAATTGCTTAACGCTACGACTCATGTGCCCGGAATCGAATGCGTGGCCGTTTGCGACCTCTACGACTCGCGTCATAGGGCGGCGCAGGAAGCGGTAAAGAATCTGAATGTTCCCGCGACGCGCAATTACAAAGAAATTCTCGACCGCAAAGATGTGGACGCAGTGATCATCGCGGTGCCCGACCACAATCATCGCCGGATTTTTGAAGACGCCTGTGCCGCCGGCAAAGACGTCTACTGCGAGAAGCCGATGTCGCATACGCCCGAAGACGGCTTTGCGATGATCGATGCCGCGCAGAAGCACAATCGCATTGTGCAGATCGGCAGCCAGCGCGTTTCGTCAATTGTCTACGCGCAATGCAAAGAGTTGTACGACAGCGGGAAACTCGGCGACGTATATCACATCGAGGCTTATTGGGACCGCAACTCGCCGAGCGGTGCCTGGGTCTATCCAATTCCGCCCGACGCCAGCGAGCAGACGATCGATTGGAACGCCTTTCTTGGCGACGCGCCGAAACGGCCGTTCGATCCTAAGCGCTTCTTCAGGTGGCGCTGTTTTACCGACTACGGCGAGGGATTGCCCGGCGATCTCTTCGTACACCTGATCTCTGGGATCAGTTTCATCACCGGCATAAACACGGTGGCGAAGCGCGCACAGTCCACCGGCGGCCTTTTCTATTTCAAAGACGGCCGTGACTATCCTGATCTGATTGAGACTTTCTACGATTATCCGAATTTCCGGTTATATCTCCGCTGCAATCTGATGAACGATCAGGGAGACTTCATCGGGTTCTATGGGACGAAGGGTACCGCAATTCTCCGCAACCAGACCCTCACTTTTACGCCGCAAGACACCCGCCCGCAGCCGGAAAGCTACTCGATCTATGGCTGGCCGGAAAAGCTGCGCGACCAGTACCTGGCAGATTTTAAGAAAGAACATCCGTACTACGACGTGAAGGTTGATGAGGGAACGGAGGTCTTCGCCGCGCCAGAGGGCTACAGCGATGTAGTCGATCACCAAGTGAACTTCTTCAACGCGGTTCGTTCGCGCAAGAAAGTCGTCGAGAACGAGGAGTTCGGCAATCGCGCCGCCCTCGGTTGCCACCTGGCCAACTACTCGTACTTTAAGCAGGCACCCGCGATCTGGGATGAGAGTGCGAGGAAGATAAAGAGCTAACTTTCGCGAGGTCACCAAATCGTTTTGACGACTCCGGATTCTCGGATTCGCTGATCGGCTGTGACCAGAGGTATTCCTTCGACTATTGCCGTTGCGGCAATCAGCCGGTCGGCAGGATCTTTGGGATACGTGCCCGGTAGCCGGACTGCCAACCCGACAATCTCGGGGGTCATTGCTACCACTATGAGGCGCGAGATTGTCTCGCGCACGAAGTTCGCAACGCTTCCAGATATCGGGATTCGGCGATTCTCCGCGATCCAAGCCAACTCAAAAAGGGTGAAAGCTGCTACTGCGAGCCCCGACTTCTCGCGGGCTTGCAAAATCGCCTCGCGTGCCGGCTTTGAAAGTCGAGATGAGTTGCTGGACATCCAGAGGACAACGTGCGTGTCCAGCAGAATCATTTGAGCATCTCCCATTCATCCTCGGGAATTACGGGGCTCACGACGTCCACGTTGTCGGGAATCGTGACCTTTCCTTTCATGTAATCAAAAATGTCTTCAGGAGAACCCGGGGCTGGCACAAGTTGCGCCACCGGTTTGCCGCGTTTGGTGATCAGTACCGGTTCGCGGGTCTTTTGAACTTGATCCATTACCCTCAGACATTTGGCTTTGAATTCGCCTGCGGCCATTTCTTTCATGCATGAACTCTTGGGTTATTGTAGCATAATCATGGTCATACGTTCATGACCATAGTGGGGCACCAGCACCGCACAACTAAACAGACCTGACTGGGTTAAAACCGTAAGCGTTCTTATCCCTCTGCTCCCGAGGTGTGTGTGAAACTGCCCCGCCTGCTTCTTCCCGCCTTTGCTCTCTTGCTAGTCTTGCCTTGCTTTGCTCAGCCCCAAGCCGCCATTCAGCCTGAGCCGCAGGACTGGATGCCGCAAGCAATTTTCGACTTAAGCCAAATTGCCTCGTCCCACAGTGATTTCACCTTCGACCATTCCATGCTGATTCTAGCCTCAAAAATGGACCAGGACGATGACAACTTGCGCCGCATCATTGCTGGTGTAGACGGAGTTTCGGTGCACCGCTTCCGGTTTCAAAACGGCGTGTCATACGATCCTGCCATTCTGAATGCGGTGAAAGCGCAATACCACGCTGCGGGCTACGAGCATTTCGCAGGAGGGCGCAACAAAGATGGCGGTCCCGGCGAGACAGACGTTTGGTTTCGCTTTGAAAACAGTGCAGTCCGAAAGATGGCGTTTCTCGTGGCTAAAGGGGATCACATAAGTTTCGTAACGGTATCAGGTTCGATCAGTCCGATTGATCTGTTGCACCTGGCAGGGCATTTCGGCATCCCGCCAATCGAGGGCGGGGTTAAGATCCCGAACTCGGTGGCTTCGCAGGCGCCCCCTCCACAACCGGGATATTGAGGGATAACTGCACCGTAGAGTACGATTGTGCGGCATGTCTATCACTCGCCGGTCATTTGTCGCTCTCTCCGCTACCTTGCCGTGGGCCCTTAAAGTTCAAGCCGCATCGAAATCCATTCCTATCGGGCTCGAACTCTACTCCGTTCGCGATGCGCTGAAGAAAGATCCTGAGGGCACGGTTCGAGCTGTGGCCAAAATGGGATACCAGTGCGTCGAGTTCTACGCGCCCTACTACGAATGGACGGAAGCGCAAGCCACGCAGATGCGTAAGCTGCTCGACGATCTTGGCATTCGTTGCTATTCGACCCACAATGACGCCACTTACTTCAAGGCCGATAAGATTAATCACGCGCGCGAACTGAACTTAATTCTCGGCACGAAATACATGGTGTGGGCGTATTCGGAACCGAAGACGAGCATCGACGGCTGGAAAGCAGTCGCGGACGAACTCAACTCGGCCGCAGATGTGCTCGCTCCGTCGCACCTGACGCCGGGGTATCACAATCACGACGCGGAATGGAAGCCGGTTGATGGCGTGCGCCCAATGGACGTGCTCGCGAAGAGCACGAAGCCACAGATCATGCTTCAGCTGGATGTTGGCACTTGCCTTGAAGCAGGCGCAGATCCAGTGGCATGGATCCGATCGAATCCTGGACGTATTCACTCACTTCACTTGAAAGATTGGTCGTCCGATCCGGCCAAGGGCTACAAAGTTCTATTCGGCGAAGGCAACGCGAAATGGAAAGAAATTTTTGCCGCGGCCGAGAGCGTTGGTGGAGTCGAGTACTACCTGATTGAGCAGGAAGGCAGTCGTTACGGCGAACTGGAAACCGCTCGGCGCTGCCTGCAAGCGTATCGCGCAACGCATAGTTGATTCGCAGTCCCGTGCGATCCGGTTTTTGTTCTCGCCGAACTCCGCGGTTAAGAGCTTTTTGCTGCCGCCTCGATCTAGCCACTCTGAAATCAGCCTCGCTCCGAACGAGGTAAAATATACCTTTCGCGACATTTTCTCGAGGGTGCATGTTCGAAGTCACAGTTGAAGATTCCTTTGCCGCAGGCCACTACCTGCGCAACTACAAAGGGAAATGCGAGAATCCGCACGGGCACAACTACAAGGTGCGCGTAACACTCGCCGGGAAGGAACTGGACGCAGCCGGATTGCTCCTCGATTTCAAGGACCTCCGCGAAGTGATCCGGCCTGTAATCGATCGGCTCGATCATCAGATGATTAACGATGTGGACCCTTTTAAGCAGTTAAATCCGTCGGCGGAGAATCTCGCGAAATATTTCTTTGATGAGACCAATCTGGGTTTGAAGAAGAGTACAAACGGGCGGGTACACGTTAAAGACGTCACTGTATTCGAGACCGATAGCACGACCGCAAAATACGGTGAGTAGCGTTGCTCGTGCGCAGGACGGGTGAGACACCCGTCGCCCGGCGATCAAAGTCCGAATGCAAATAACCGAGATATACAAATCGCTCCAAGGCGAATCGACCTACGCTGGATTGTCGTGCGTTTTTGTGCGCCTCACCGGATGTAATCTGCGCTGCTCCTGGTGCGATACCGAATACAGTTTTCATGGCGGTGAGAAAATGACGCCGGACCAGGTCTTCGGGGAAGTCGAACGCCTCAGTCCGAAAGGTGGCTTTGTCGAAATCACGGGAGGCGAACCAATGCTGCAGGAACGAGAACTCGTTCCGCTAATGCAGCGCATGCTCGACAGCGGGTACAAAGTTCTGCTTGAAACCAGCGGTGAGCGGCCACTGGAGCGGGTTCCGGCGGGAGTCGTGAAAATTGTGGATGTGAAGTGCCCGGATTCAGGCGAAGGCGACTGTTTTCGGATCGAGAATGTGGATACGCTGATCCCTCACGACGAAGTGAAATTTGTGATCAGCAGCCGCCCTGACTATGAATTCGCGCGCGACTTCACGGCGCGTCATGACCTCGCTAGCCACGTCAATGCCGTCCTATTTTCGCCGGCATTCAGCAAAAATGCTTCCGGCGCGCGAGATGCATCCAATTGTTTGCTCGCTCCGCAGCAGCTCGCGGAGTGGATGCTCGAGGACAACGTACCCGCAAGACTCAGCTTGCAGATTCACAAGCTGATCTGGGATCCGGCGCTAAAGGGCGTGTGAGAATGCAGAACTGGGAAGTCAGCATGCAGAATGAACGCAACCTTTCCTGCAATTTGAATTCTACATTCTGCCTTCTCAATTCTGCATTGATCGATGGCAAACGGCAATGATTCTCGCGCGGTGATTCTTCTCTCCGGGGGCATGGATTCCTGCGTCTGCGCCGCACTCGCTATACGCAATAGCGACGTTGCGGCCCTGCACATCAGCTACGGCCAGCGCACCGAAGAGCGCGAACGGTATTCTTTCGAACGGATCTGCGACCGGCTCGAAATACGCGAGCGGCTTAAGGTCCGAAACCAAGCCCTCAAAGCTATCGGTGGCTCCGCTCTGACGGATGAGAATATCGCCGTTCCAGAGTCACACGGAATTGGCAGAGATATTCCTGTCACGTATGTTCCTTTCCGCAATGCACATTTTCTCGCCGTCGCGGTGAGTTGGGCAGAAGTCGTTGGGGCGTCTAAGATTTACATTGGTGCGGTAGAGCAGGACAGCTCAGGTTATCCCGATTGCCGGCCGGCGTACTACGAAGCCTTTAACCGCGTGATCCGCGCCGGAACGAAGGCAGGCAGCATCGAAGTAGTCACGCCGCTGATCGCCATGCGGAAGTCCGAGATTATTCGCCTTGGCCTTGAATTGGGAGCGCCGTTCGATTTAACGTGGTCTTGTTACAGCCGCGAAGACCGCGCCTGCGGAGTGTGTGATAGTTGCGTATTGCGGCTGAGAGCTTTTCAGGAAGCCGGAGCTGTTGATCCGCTTCCCTATGCTCCTGTCGTCGAAAAAGTTTAAAATTGGCCGCTGCCGTCCTATGTTGAAGACGGCCAAATCCTAGCGGCCCAGCCTGGAGGCTTGGATGACACGAAACTTTCTTTACGCATTTGTGACTTCAATTTTGTTCGCGCTTGTTTCTCTGCCGGCCCTCGCTCAAACCGCCACTGTTCACGGCGCTGTTAAAGATGCTCAGGGAAAGCCGATCACCGATGCACAGGTGACCTGGCAGAACTCGGATAACGGCCGCACCTACAAGCTAAAGACGAATAAAAAGGGCGAGTATTTTTCACTAGGTATTGATCCGGGAACTTACACCGTCACCCTTACGAAGGACGGCAAACAAATCGATCAGGTCAAGAACTACAAAGTCGGCGTGGATGAAGTCGATCTTCCGTTCGATGAAAAGCAAGCTCAGGAGCAGGAAGTACAGCAGACCGCGAAAGAAAAGGGGATCACCCCAGAGCAGGTCAAGCAGATGCAGGAGCAGGCGGCGAAGGTGCAGGAGCAAAACAAGAACATAAATGCAGTAAATGACAAGTTGAAGGCCGCCGCCGCCGATGAACAGGCGAATCCGCCAAATTATGACGCTGCGATCGCCAGCTTAAATGAAGCGACGCAAATGATGCCAAACGAGGACTTGGTTTGGTACCGGCTTGGCGCCGCTTACCTGGACTCCGCCAAAACCCAAACTGACACGACGGAAAAGACAAAGCGCTACACCGAGGCTTACAACGATCTGCAAAAGGCGATTGAAATAAACAAATCGAAAAACGCTCCAGCAGCTCCGGCGAATGGCGCAGCTCCCGCAAACGGGGCAGCCCCGGCTAATGGCCAACCTTCGCCACCGGCCGCTCAGCAGCAAGGCAACAAAAACGCCGCGAATCAGGCAGCCGAAAACCAGAAACTAGCTACCTATTACGACAATTTCGGCGCGGCTGCCGCCAAAGTCGGCAAGAACGATGATGCCGTGAAGGCGTATAAGCAGGCAGCGCAAATCGATCCTGCGCACGCCGGTCACTACGATTTGAACCTGGGCATCGCCCTCATGAATAGCGGGAACACGAAAGATGCGTCAGACGCTTTCAATAGGGCAATAGCTGCCGATCCTAACAACGCGCTTGCCTATTACTTCAAAGGCCAAAGCCTCTTCGCGGGTGTTACCACCGATAGCAGTGGCAAAATGACCGCGCCCGCAGGTACTGAGGAAGCACTGAACAAGTATCTTGAGCTTCAACCTAACGGCCCGTACAGCGATTCAGCAAAACAGATGCTTGCTGCACTTGGAACTAAGGTGCAGACCACGTTCGGATCGAAGAAGAAAAAATAAGAGCGTGGGTCGGACCGGAAGCCCGGCTCCGGCCCATGCAACTCAATCCGTCTCGCGAACGGGTCCTTCCCTACGGCGTTCTCATCAACCAAGAATTCCCATCTTCTTGCCCGCGTTCTTCAACACAGTCAATGCTCGGTCCAATTCTTCCCTCGTGTGGGTAGCGGTCATGATGGTGCGCACGCGCGCTCTGCCTTCCGGTACCGTCGGAAAGGTTATTCCAGTTCCAAGCACGCCTTCTTTAAACAGTTCGCGCGAGAAGTCCATTGTGAGTTTGCCGTCGCCGATGATGATAGGAGTAATTGGAGTCTCGCTCGCCGGAGTGGTTTTTCCTCCGGTGTCGAAACCGAGCAGACCAAGTTCTCTTTTCCAGAAGCGAGTGTTTTCCCAAAGCTTCTCGATCCGTTCCGGCTCTTGCTCCAGCACCTCGAAAGCGGCGATACAAGTTGCCGCAACCGACGGCGGGTGCGAAGTGGAAAAGAGAAATGGCCGAGCGCGATGATACAGAAATTCGATCAGGTCGCGTGACCCGCAGACGTATCCGCCGAGCGCGCCGATCGCCTTGGATAAGGTACCAACCTGAATATCCACCCGGCCATGAACTTTGAAGTGGTCGATTGTGCCGCGGCCATTGCGGCCCAAAACGCCGGATGCGTGGGCATCATCGACCATCATGATTGCGCCGTATTTCTCGGCGAGATCGCACAATGCAGGCAACGGTCCGATATCGCCGTCCATTGAGAAAACACCATCGGTAATCAGCAACTTTTTCCCAGGCCGGTCCGCAACGCTGGCCAGCTTGGCTTCGGCATCTGCAATGTTCTTGTGCTCGAATACTAGAATCTTCGCTCGGGAGAGCCGCGCGCCGTCGATGATCGAGGCGTGATTGAGCTGGTCGGAGATGATGAAGTCCTCTTTGCCTAGAACTGCTGAAACCGTCCCTGCGTTCGCCGTAAAGCCGGATTGAAAAACGACGCAAGCTTCCACGTCCTTGAAGCGTGCGATCTTTTCTTCCAACTCCATATGGATCTTCATGGTGCCGGCGATCGTGCGCACCGCTCCTGACCCGACTCCATAGTTGCGCGTAGCCTCCAGCGCGGCTTCTCGGAGCTTCGGGTGCGTGGTCAGGCCCAGGTAATTGTTCGAAGCCAGATTGATAACGTGCTTGCCATCGAAAGTACATTCAGGCGCCTGCTCATCATCGAGCACGCGCAGGCGGAAGTAGGTGCCCTTCGCTTTCAGGTCGTTCAGTTGATTAGTCAGAAACGAAAGAGGATCGGTGCGAGTAGCCGTAGTCATGGCGTCTCCGTGAACGAAATAGTTTAAACCGAGTCAAAGAACACGGTCGGAAACGCCCGGCGTTCGGGCGGCGCGTTTTTTCTTACTTCGTCTAATCATCCACCAGGCGAACAGCGCAACCACGACAATCAACAGAACCCAATGGAAATGGTGGCTGAAGAACTTGCGTATAACATGCACCGCCCCAGGACCGAGGTACATGACAATAATCGCTAGTACAGTAAAGCGGATGAGCCGCCCAAAAAAGATGGCCAGCTCAAAATGGCCGATGCTCATTTCTGCGACTGCGGCGGCCAGCGCAAACGCTTTGAATGGGGTTGGTGGCGGAAGCATGGCGGGAAACATCAGGCTCCAGAACGGATGCTGCTCGAAAGCATCGTGCATTTTGGCGAAGCGCTCGGCCGAGAGGCGCTTTCGCAAGAGTTCCTCGCCACCGGTGTATCCAATCGCATAGACAATAAGGCTGCCGAGCGCAGAACCAGCTGAGGCCATCAGCACATACAAAGGCCAGCGATGATGACTGCTGGCGACAAATCCGCCAACCACCACGTCAATGGGCAATCCGAAGGCGCCGGCATCAAGGACGGCAGCTGCGAAAACTCCCCAGATCCCCAAAGGCTGAAGAATTGACCATAGAAAAGCGGTGTAGCGGGCGAGAATGTGCCGAAGCGATTTCAATTTGCCTTATGTTCGGTCTTGCCCGCTAGAACTTGCAAGGCGTGCGGTAATACGTCGACGACGGCCTGCAGCGACTCAACCGCGCCGCTCGGGCTGCCTGGCAAATTGAGTACCAGCGACGAGCCACAGACTCCACACACCCCACGGCTGAGCGCTGCGAATGGAGTCCTCTTTTCGCCTTCGCGCCGCATTCGCTCGGAGACGCCATCGAGCATTCGGCCGCAAATGGCGCGCGTAGCTTCGGGTGTGACGTCCCGAGTGGAAATCCCGGTTCCACCTGTGGTCACAACCAAACGCGCTTTGCGGGCGAGCTCGACAATGGCTTTTTGAATTGCGGTGTGGTCATCGGCAACGACGCGCGTCTCAACCACGGAGAAATGATGCTGCTGGAGAGCGCGCTCGACGGCTGGGCCGGAAGCATCGTTACGTTCGCCGCGCGCGCAGGAATCGCTGACGGTGAGGACAGCCGCGCGAAATGTCTCAGGAATCGAGGAGGACATCTTCTTCCTCCTCCGTGGCGCCGCCCGAGTCACGGCGCGCTTCATCCAACTGGCGCAGGCCCTCCATAAGAAGGCCCTGTGTATTCAACGTTGTGGATTGCTGGGTGGTTTTGCCTTCGAAGTTGATTTGGAAATTGCCGCCAGTCCATGCCAGCACCTTGAAGACGGCCTGATCGCCTTTGAGGGCGCCGTACTCCGCATGGGACACCTGCCCCTCGCTGAAGTACATTTCGCACTTTTCGCCCTCGCCGGTGAGTGTAAGCAGGCAGCTCTTACGGCCCATTTCGAGCGACTGAACGAGATCGATTACATTCATCTGTGAAAGATTGCCGCGAACAATTCCATCCGAGGAAGAGGAGGTCGACATCTTTTCGAGCGCAACTTTGTCGATGACGCGCTTAATTCGCTGCACGGCTTCTTTGAGGAAGAAAGGCTTTTCGACGAAGTCATCGGCAAGATGATCTTGAGTAGTCAGCTTTTCGGAGATGTCGGCCTTGGTCGCAAGAAGAACTACAGAAATATTTTTCGTGCCTGCACGACTCTTTAACTTGTCGACCAGCTGGCGGCCATCCATTCCCGGCATGCGAAAGTCGCTGACCAGAAGATCAGGGGCGTCGTCGACGGCTTTCAACAGAGCGTCGGCACCATCGCCTGCGGTGGTGACTTTGGCGAGAGGCGCGAGCGCTTCACGCAACATCGCGAGCACCATCGGATTATCTTCCACCAGCAGAATTTTTACGTCGCTTTGCATATAGTCGTCAGCCATCAGCCGTCAGTAAAGCCTACTTCTTCGGACGAAGGTAATCGCCGCTCTTTCCGCCTGATTTTCTTTGCAACATAACTTCCCGAATTTCGATTCCTTTATCGAGCGCCTTACACATGTCGTAAATAGTTAGCGCGGCAACACTGGCGGCAACCAGCGCCTCCATTTCAACACCGGTTTCGGCCGTCGTTTTTGCGCTTGAGGAAATAGCAATCCCATTTTCGCATTGCCGCAACTCAACATCAATGTGTGAAAGCGGTAACGGATGGCACAGTGGGATCAGCTGTGATGTTTTCTTAGCCGCCATAATACCCGCCAAACGGGCAGTTTCGAGAGGATCGCCTTTCGGGTTGTTATCCAACGCCTTGAGCACCTCGGGGGACATTACCACAAAGGCACTCGCTTCGGCATGGCGGGTGGTCGGAACCTTTCCGGAGACGTCGACCATGCGGGCACGACCAGCGTTATCGAAGTGCGAGAGCTTTGCCATGGCTCGAAGGTCATCTTAGCAGTACTGGGACCCATTCTCCGGCTTCGATGCGCTCGCGGTCCGGCGGCACAACGAGAAAGCAATTTGATCGCGCCACGGAAGCAATATCTCCGGAGCCTTGCCAGCGCACCAGCTCAACTTCACTTCGCTCCAATTCTCCGGAGAGCACTGCGGGCAGAAATCGTTTGAGGCCCGTCTTGGTGCGGATCTCGGACTTTAGTTTTGCGTAAGTAAAGATCAACTTTTGCGGCATCATTCCCGCCAATGCCTGCAACATCGGTTTGGCAAAAAGTTCGAAGGTCACCATGGTCGAGATAGGGTTCCCCGGAAGACCGAAGAAGTATTTGCAGCCACCCGATTCCGTGTTGCTCGCCCGTTCCTGTCCGAACCTAATTCGCCCGAAAACTACGGGTTTCCCTGGTTGTATCTGCGCCGCGGTAAAAAAGAATTCCGCTTTGAGTTCAGCCAATACCTGCTCAACCAGATCGTATTCGCCCATCGAAACACCGCCGGTGATCAGGAGCAAGTCGGAATCGAGACCCTCAAGCAGCAGTTCGCGCAGGCGCTTTGGTTCGTCGGGCGCGATGGGCAGCAACAAGGGATCGCCGCCTGCGGTCTTAACCTGCGCAGCCAGTGAATAGCTGTTGGAATTGCGAATCTGATTTGGTCCGGGCGACACGTCGATGTCAACCACTTCATCGCCTGTTGAGAGCACCGCGACCTTCGGCTTCGAATGGACCAGGAGGCGTGTGCGTCCTAGAGAGCTCGCGAGCGCGATTTCGGCATAGCCGATGCGAACACCGGGTGAGAGCAGAGTCTCGCCACGTT
This sequence comes from Terriglobales bacterium, assembly GCA_035651475.1. Lineage (GTDB taxonomy): Bacteria > Acidobacteriota > Terriglobia > Terriglobales > Acidobacteriaceae > Gp1-AA145. Next base: position 147,716 of record DASRFP010000029.1, read on the forward strand.
TGGCTTCTGCTCCTGCGGGAACGATGTTATCGCCTGATGCAATACGTCGATTAACGTGAACGCGATTCCCGCTGCGAGACGTGTGCTCGACCATTACGACCGCGCCGGCCCCGTTTGGGACGGGTGCGCCGGTCATGATGGCCACCGCTTGACCGGTCTCGACGGAAGCAACCGGTGATGTTCCGCCGGCGCGGATTTCACCAACAATTTGCAGCTCCGCAGGAACTGTCTCAACGTCTGCGGCTCGAAGAGCATAACCATCCCGCGTGGCCCGGGGAAATGGCGGAAAATCCCGGTCGGCGTGGACCGCCTCGGCGAGCACCCGGCCAAGGGAATCGAGCAACGAGAGCAGTTCGCGCCCCCTCGCCCGAACCCGAGAAGCGTGCTCTTCCACCAAAGCACGTGCTGCCTCAAAGCTCAAAATATTCGGCTGTTCCGGCTGAGCGGCCATGCAGAAATGATATCGAGGTATACGACTGAAAAGCCAATTCGGACGAACATGCGGCAGAATCGCACTGCGACCAGTGTAATAATGGACAGCTCTCATGCCGAATCGCCGGGAATTCCTAAAAACTGGCGCAGTTTCAATCCCTCTTGCTGCCGCAATCGATGCGCTCCATCCGGAAAATGCAAATGCGGTGGAAACTGTCGCCGACGTCGTCGTAGGCGGAGCCACTCCGAAGCTAGTTCCTCTTCCAGCGCGCCTGGCGCCGATTGATCCAGCTACTTTGCCGTGGCAGGAAAACATCCATCGCGTCGGCCAGAGCAACATGACCGAGCACGACCCGGCAGTCATGAACATCGCGGAATGGGCGGACTATTGGCGTGGAACTGGCGCAGAGATCGTATTCGTGAGCGTGACCGGAATACTTGCTTTTTATCCCTCCAAGGTGAAATTTCATCGCCATGGAAAATTTCTTAACGGCCGCGATTTCTTCGGTGAGTGCGCGCGGGCGGCAAAGAAACGCGGTATGCGCGTGGTGGCCCGCATGAGTCCCGACCTGAACTGGGGCGATGCGCTCGAAGCACATCCCGAATGGGCGATGCGGCACGCCGATGGTTCCGTTCAGTTTCATGGCGAAGACCCGCGTCTGTTCCGCACCTGCATGTTCACCAGCTACATGGATGACTACATGCCGGCGATCATGCGCGAGATCAACTCGCTCTACGACGTCGATTGCTTCTACATGAACGGATGGCCTCCCATCGGCAGCCTGCCCGATTGCCACTGCGCGATTTGCAGCAAATTGCCGCCACCAAATACGCCGGCTTACTGGAATGTCTTCAACGACCGTGTTCTCGATTTGTGGAACAAGTACGACGCGATTGCGAAGGAGAAACGACACGACAGCTTTTTCTTCGCGAACTTGGGCGGAAACGTGCGCTGCGGACCGAATCTGGAGCGCATCGGCAAGCGAGCAGCATGGTTTCAAGCGGACAATCAGGGACGCACATATGACAATCCCGCAGTCTGGGGGTGCAGCCTGCAGGGACGTGTTTGCAGCGCGGTTATGGACGGGAAATTCGCCGCAAACGTTACAGCTGCGTATTCGACCGGCAGCGTGCGCTGGCGAAACGGCTCTAAGAACCCCGCTGAAACCAAAATGTGGCTGAATGAGACGCTGGCAAGCGGAATGGCGCTGTATCTGCATTTCATCGGATCAGAAGCTGGGTTCGGCGAAGACCGGCGCTGGCAGAAGGTCGGCTCGGATTATTTCCAATGGGCCGCTAAGCATGATGCTCACCTCAAGCCCCGCCGCTCGATTGCGAATATTGGCGTAGTCATCGGTCAGAGCACGCAGTTACTTTATCCCGGTCCGGCCACCGTGCATTTGCGCGACTACATGCGCGAGACGACGAATGGCGTCTACGGAGCTCTGCTGAACGGACGGTTTGCTTTTGATTTCGTCCACGAAGATCGGTTGGATTTTGAACGCGTGAAAAAGTATCGCGCGCTGCTGCTACCCAATGTTGCCATGCTAAGTGATCCCCAATGCGAGCAGATCCGCGACTACGTCCGCGCTGGCGGTTCAATCATGGCAAGCTTTGAGACGAGTTTGTACGACGAGAACTTAAAGCCGCGTGCTGATTTCGGCCTCGCCGATCTATTCGGGATTAGCAAAGCGAGCGATGTAGTTGGTACTAAGGGCAATGCCTACTACGGTCGCATTGAACACAGCCACCCAATTCTTGATGGTTTTGTCAATACGAACTGGTTGCCCGGTGCACAGAACCGAGTACCGCTGAAACCAACCGACGATCCCGCGCTGACGGTTGTTCCCGGGTTCGTGCAGTATCCGCCGGAGTTGGCATATCCTCCGGTTTCGCATACGCACGAGCCGGCTGTCGTGCTGCGCGAGATGGGTTTCAGCCGTCTCGCGTATTTTTCGGGAGACATCGAGCGCACCTATTGGCTCACCGGCCACGGTGATCTGCTACTCCTGATGCACAACACGATTCGGTGGCTCACTCAGGATGAGCGTGTGATACATGTGGATGGCGACGGCTTCGTCGAGTTGTTCGCGTGGGAAACGAGTCCTGGCTATGCAGTGCACCTACTCAACTACACCAATCCCAACGCGCAGCATGGATGGTTGGATTCGACGTATGCGTTAGGTCCGCAGGCTGTCTCGATGAAATTGCCGGTTGGAGCGAAAGTCAAGAGCGTTGAACTACTCCGAGCAGAAAGCATGGTAACGTTTCGCCAGCAAAATGACGTGCTGAGATTCACAATTCCTGGGATCGGCGATTACGAGGTGGCGGCGATCACTGTGGCCTGAAATCTAGCGATTTGCCTCGATGTCGAGTCTTTGAGCTAATGCACGCGCATCGAGCGCATGGGCCAGCGCGATCTCACGGGTGACAATACCGGCCCGGACAAGATCTTCGATTTGAGAATCAATCTCTGATTGATTGCTATCGGCAGCGAAGTTAGTTTCAGGATCAAACAGGTGCTCCAATTCCGCCGAGCCCGACCGCATCACTTCAAAGACTGCGGTCCTGCCCTCGTCATGTTTTCGCGGCACCACTTTTCGCGGCACCAGGCGCTGTGAGACCAGGCAACGAAGTATTCTCGCCAGTCGGTTGCGCACCACTTGCTGCTCCGACTTTGAAAAAGCGCCAACCAGCCTGTCGACTGTTTGTTGTGCGCTGAGCGTGTTTAACGTCGAGAGCACAACGTGACCGGTCTCGGCCGCCTGGATTGCAAGCTCCATCGTTTGCGGATCTTTCAATTCCCCGATTGCAATCAGGTTGGGAACTTGGCGCAGCGCGGCGTTCATGGCCTCGGCGAAGGTCGGCGTATCGCTGTGCAGTTCCCGCTGATGGACGGTCGACCGCTTGTGATTGTGAAGAAATTCGATTGGGTCTTCGATGGTAATAATGTGCCGCGCTTCGGTTTCATTGATGTAATCAAGCAATGCGGCGAGAGTTGAAGATTTGCCGGAGCCTCGCGGGCCGGTGATCAGGATTAAACCATCATAAAGATCAGAAATTTCGCGAAGCTGCTCCGGCACGCCGAGCGACTGAAAGTTGGGAATGACCGTCGGTATTACGCGCATTACGATGGCGCAACTGCCGCGTTGAATGAAAACATTTGCCCGAAAGCGTGCAATGCCAGGTAGCGCGTAAGAAATGTCACAGCAGCCATGTTCACGTAACAAGTTGATTGCAGCATTGTTGCTTCCGATAAGGTCAGAAGCTATGCGGCGTGTATCGTCAGGGGTCAGCGCAGGTAAACCGGATTCTCCAATCGATAAAAGATCGCCATTTACATGCACCTGAAGGTTGCGGCCAGGAGAGAAGATCAGATCGCTCACGCGCGGGTTCGCGCGAAGGATCGCGGTCAGTAGATCCTCGGTTGCGGTTCCCGCAGAAACCGCTCCCAACATCTGAACTGGGGCTGTGCCCGGTGCAGCCATCGTAAGCCTGATTCGAGTGACAGGTCAGCTTAACTGTAACGAACTTACCTTCTGGCTTCCAGAAAGAACGACTTGTTCATGGACCTTCGTAATTCCGGGCTTCTGGAATAGCAAAGGCCTCGCGCTATTCGAGGCCTCGCCTTTGTGAAAACGAATGAGCTACTTGCAAATGATACTCGGATTATCTTTCGCCAACTGCAAGCATGCCTGATGCTGCTTTGCCGGGGTTTCTGCATCTGGCATCTGCAAGATTGGCGCCGTGGCGGCTACCGCTCCACTCGGAGAAACCGCCGGGGTAACCTGTGGTGCTTGGGACAGGGAACTTGCAACACTGCCAGCGGAAGCACCGGTTGTCGCCGCGCTTCCGTGAGCGGCCCAATCTTCTACGATCAACTCACAGGCATCTTTGGCTGCGTTGCCGACGGTATGGGTCGCATTTGTACCGAGGATATCGCCGCCTTTATTTGCAACTTCGATTTGGCTGTTACTGCGGAGAAGACCTCGGTTCTTCTTCGACTCACGGTTCAGTAAGACCGTGTAGTCGGCGTTCGTCTGATTCAAAGTTATGATCACTCCATCGCAGTGCTTCTGCAGGTCTTTAGTTATTTCCATACTTTCGTCGTGGGAATCAATGGTGGACTTGGATCCAAACACGCCCCAGTGCTGGCCTCCTCCGCTTTCGCCGGTGGTATTCACATCCTGCGAGCCTTTTCCCTGAACAAAGACCCTCGGCTTCTGCGCGGTGGCGAATGACATCAATGCAAGTACAGCGATTCCTAATTGCCCGAAACGGCGCATGAATGCACCTCCCCAATGTGCCTGGAGGCAGTTTGCTATTCGTTGTTGCGAGCGGGCAAGTAACGAAGGGTTTCGGGCGATAGTGCAAATTATTTCCTAAAGATGCCAGTCACTTACGCTCATCCCATCCTTCTTCCCTGCTAATGGAGTTTTCGCTGTATTGCCGCGCTTTGTTGGGTACCGCTAGGCTTCTACATAGATAACATTCAGAGGAGGAACTATGAATTGGGATCAGGTAAAAGGAAAATGGAAACAGATGGGCGGGGACATCAAAACGCGCTGGGGAAAGCTGACGGATGACGATTTGCACGTCATTGGAGGCGAGAGGGACAAGCTAGTGGGGCACATCCAGGAAAGATACGGGATTCAGAAGGAACAAGCGCAACGCGAGGTGGATGAGTGGAATGCGTCGCTTGGCCGGCAAAATGAAGCCGAAAAAGAACGGATGGACAGGAAAGCGAGCTAAATGTACTTCCAAGTCGAGTTCCCCACCCTGTTACAAAGAGTGTGACAGGGTGGGGAACTCACATTCTAAGCACCAGCCCAACTCCTCAGCACAAAAACCGCAACAAGGATTGACCACGCTTGAATCCCCTAAGAGGGTCCTGATTTCTCGCCTTTATGCAATCCACTCAGGATTTTCGCGCATAGTCACTGGACCATCGCTGATTAAGGGCACTTTGGCGCGAAGCATGGTTCCATGTGGGCCTGACGCCACTTCGAGTGTTCCGCCGATTTCATGAATCCGCTCACGCATTCCTGCCAGCCCCACCCCCAACCTGCTCCCTTCGCCTTCAATTTGCTCCAAAATTTCGCGCGGCATACCGCGGCCGTGGTCGCGGACCTCGATAGTAATCTGCTCCGCGTCAGCTTCTACGCTGATTTCGGCAGAATTGGTATGCGAATGGCGATGCACATTCGTTAGGCTCTCCTGCAGTACACGGAACAAAGCAATCTCAATCGCCTCGGGCAGGCGCGGCAGGTCGGGTGGCATGTCGAGCGAAACTGGTATTCCGCTGCGCTGGGAGAACCCGGCTACGAACCAGCTGGCTGCTGAGGCAAAACCGGCCTCATCCAGTAAAGGCGGGTGCAGAAGGTGCGACAGGGTTCGCGTCTCAACAATCGCGCGATCCAGAATTTCGGCGCACTCGGTGAGTAGGGGATCACGTTCGCCAGAACGCGAACTCAGCATGTCAATCGCGATTTTCATTCCGGCGAGGTATTGACCAAGGCTATCGTGAAGTTCACGGGCAATCCTTCTACGCTCCTGATCTTGAATTCCCAAGAGCCGCCCGCTGAGCTTTCGCAAGGCTTCTTCGGCGTTACGCCGCGCGGTGACTTCGACCGCAGTTACGCCGATCTGCGTGACTGCTCCCCGGTCTGCTCGAATCGGAAAGTAGTTAACGAGCCAGTATCCACGCTCCCCAGGCTCGCCGGGTACCTCGATGGAGAATTCGCGATCAAGTACCGGTTTACCGGTGTCGCACAGTTCCCGCAATACCGCCTCCGCGTCCCGTCCTCCCGGTTCGCCAAAGGTCTCAAGAACGGACTTCCCTAAAAAATCCTCTGGTGACAATCCAGCCATTTGCGGCAAAACACTATTTACACGCGTGTAGCGGAATTGAGAATCGAGGATGCCAAAGCCCACCGTGGAAGATGAGAAAAACGCATCGACAATCTCCTGGCTCTGCCTTGCTGCGTACTGCGTCTGGCGATGGCGGGTGAACTCATAGCTGAGCAGGAACATCTCCGCCACAAGCAACATGAGCGCGATGATGAAAGACGCGAAGATCAGGCGCAATGTGCGCTGGTAATTAGAATGAGTGGCGAGCTGGCGTTTTGAGAGAAGCTGTTCTTGCTCGCCGCTGATGTTCTGCAGCTCAGCTTGGACTCGGGTGTCGATAAGTCCACTTTCACGCGTGGCCTGAATCCCGCTTTGCTGGCCCGATGTTCTCCTTTGCGCCGCCTCGAGGGAGCTGCTGATGACGTTCAACTGCGTGTCGATATCGCTCTGCAACACGTCGAGCTCGTGCCGGCGATATGCATTGTCCCCAATCAGGCCTCGCAACCGGTCCAGGTCTGCAGGAATTTGCGCCTGGGCTGCGTGGTAGTCGTTCAAGAAGCTCTCGTCCCGGGTGATAACAAATCCACGGCGAGAATTGGTAATTTGGAACAGCCTTGAGCTGAGGTCCTCAAGGACTGTTTGCACCTCGCGAGTGTGGGCGACGAGGGCTTCGCTATCGAATAGTGCGTGGGTTGCACGGAGCAGGAAGATGCTGCTGCCTACAAGCAAAACTACTGCTACGGCAAATGCCGTCCACGCGACCCCTCGCAGCGAAAAGCTCATGGGCGTTTACTTGGATGTGGTAACTACACTTTGCTCTAGTATTCGCAACGTACTATAGCAGTGGCGAGCGACGATACGTGAGTGGCCACTTTCCGTCAAGCCGGACCAGCATCCCGCGGCCCGCAAGCGCACAGTCCGGCTAAGCGCTCCCACTCAGATTGAACCATCGCCGTCCTGTAAAATAGACGACAGTGAGCTCTTCTTCCCAACTGATCCAGATAGAGCTTGGCCCAGCCGTACGGCAGCCAAAACCGTCATGGTTACGGGCTAAGGCTCCAGTCGGCGAGAACTTTCATCAATTAAAGAAACTGGCCCGCGGTTTGGGACTACACACGGTTTGCGAGTCGGCCCAATGTCCGAACATTGGCGAGTGCTGGAACCATCGGACCGCAACCTTCATGTTGTTGGGCGATATTTGCACGCGGCGATGCGGATTTTGCGCGGTGCCGAAAGGGAGGCCGCTTCCGCTTGATTTGGATGAACCACGCCGTGTTGCCGAAGCTGTGGCGACCCTGGGCCTTAAACACGCAGTCATTACCAGCGTGAACCGCGACGACGACAATTTAGGCGGCGCAAGAATTTTTGCCGAAACGATTCGGGAAGTTCGCCGTGCGGCGTCAGATTGCCGGGTGGAAGTCTTGATCCCGGATTTTCAGGGTTTAGATGAGCCGCTTCGAATCGTGCTTGATGCACGTCCGGATGTACTGAACCACAATACTGAGTCCGTGCCGCGGTTATATCGAGCGGTCCGCTCGGGAGCGCGATACGAGCGTACGTTGCGGCTGCTTGAAAATGCCAAAAAGTTTTCGCCCGGCATGGTGACTAAATCCGGCGTGATGGTCGGATTGGGCGAGAGCATGACGGAATTAGTGGATGTATTCCGGGATTTAGCCGAAAGACATGTGGACATCCTGACTGTGGGGCAATACCTCCGTCCCTCGCGCGATCACCTGCCTATTGCCCGCTTCTATACTCCGGAAGAATTTCAGTATTTGAAAGAAGAGGCGCTGCGGCTGGGCTTTCGCCACGTGGAGTCGGGACCCCTAGTGCGATCGAGCTACCATGCGCATGAGCAAGCGGATGCGACCTGCGGATGAACATTCTGTACCGCTGCCATGCAGCGAGCCATAGGCGTTTCCCTAATCGCAAAATTCTGATGCCGCGATAAAACCAGAAGAATTGGCCTGGCATTCGTACCGAACGCCATTCGGCGATACTCGGCGTCGTCGCTAGCCTCCATACGATGCAAAGGCGAGTACGCCGTCTCTCGCGTATTTGAAGCTGGTGATAAAAGTACGCGAAGGATTCAATAGCAGGCTCTCGATCGCATTCAAGATTTCGCGTCAGGCGCTGGACAGCCTTTAGCACATTGGCAGCTGGCGGGTCGCGGCGAAACAGGTCCGGCAATGGAATCCGGAAAAGCTCCCCCACAGCCATCAACGAGATTTGCAGAATTCTGAGAATGCCTAGTTTTCGTGCCTCATGCAAAATCCACCGCCAATCAAGCTCAGACTGCGCAAGAGTCTCAATGTCGCGAAGCATGCCTACCTGCGACCACTCGTGTTTTGCGGCATGTGCGCAAAGTACTAAGAGAAGATCTTCACGACCCAAAGTTTGAATCGGCGCGTTGTCGAGCTGCACCTCGATCGAGCGCAGGAAAAGCGGTTCAATATCGAATGGAATGAAGTAGAAGCGTGGAACGATTTGCCATTGCAATTCGATAAGGTTCCGCTCTGAACCTAGGCTGAACACATATTCATATCCGGATCGCAAATAGGCCCGCTCTTCGCGCGGGGAAAACTGCAGCTGGCTTTTGTAGCCGAGTTCCAGAAGTACGGTTTTCGCGCGCGCGACATCTCGTGGCCGGACGAGAAGGTCAAGGTCCCCGAACTGCCGCATAGCTGAGTTGCCGTACAACAGTTGTGAAAGAGCCGGGCCTTTGTAGGCGAGGAATTGAATTTCGCGTGTTCTGAAAGCTGCGGCAATTCGTGCGAGTTCGGCAGTCAATAGCATTGCCCGCCAAGCCTGGCGGCGAGCGCGTGCCCTGAGGTCCGACGCCTTTGCGTATCCGCCAATGGCAGTGTTCAGCGCCGGAAGCAGCCGATGATGCTCTGCCGATTTCAGAATGCGTTCCCAATTGAGCTCTGGATCGAGCAGTTGGGACACATCCACCTTGGCCGGTCCGCAGCAGGCTAGCAGCAGCTCGAATTCAGGATGGAAACGATGATTCTGCCCCGCTTTGGAAGCGATTCCGAAATTTGAAGCGGTCGCCAGTGTGAAGCTCCTATGGACTAACTATGTCCTGCTGAAAATTCTCTTTCGAGAAATCGAAGTTCCCGTCCATAAAATCTTCTAACAGCTTCACCTCAGGCATAAGTGCCTGAATTTGAACCTGCAAACATGAACGGCATCATCTTCGAATCCGTACACAAAGTTTTCCAACGCGGTGGGTTCTGGCCTTTTGGCCGTAGAATGTCGGAAACACACGCGCTGAAGGGGATTTCGCTTAAGGTACTTCCTGGAGAAGTGCTCGGGTTGCTTGGCCCAAATGGCAGCGGTAAGAGCACGACTCTCAAACTGATCTCGACTGTCTTGCTGCCTGACCGTGGGCGAGTTGTTGTGCACGGCTTCGATACTCGCAAACATGGCCAAGCTGTCCGCCGTCGTGTGGGACTTGCCCTGGCATCAGAACGGTCGTTCTTTCCGCGGCTCACAGTACGCGAGAACCTGGAATTCTTTGCTGCTCTCGAAGACGTGCCGCGAAGCGACACTCCCAGTCGAATTACCGGCGTTCTTTCACAGGTCGATTTGGCCGAAGCAGCTAATAAGCAGGCGATGAAGCTCTCTTCCGGTATGTATCAGCGACTCGCGATCGCACGCGCGCTCATCAAGCATCCCTCTGTTCTACTGCTCGATGAGCCCACCCGCAGCCTGGATGCTGCTGCGACAAGCGACATGTGGCGGCTTATCAAACAGCTGTCGCGGCAGGGCATTTCGGCCGTGCTTGCCACGCACAACTTTGAAGAGGCCACGGCAGTGTGCGATCGAGTTGCGCTGCTGCATAACGGAGAACTCATCGAGGAGCAGCAACTCGGCAACTTAATGCCTGAAGAACTCAGGGACTTATATCTCGGCATGACGGAATCTGGTGATAAAAAGATCCTGGAGCTCGGTGTGTCCGCATGATTCTGACGAAAATCGTCGCGGTCCTGAAGAAAGATTCGATCACGGCGCTACGCTATCGGAATGCCTTTGTTTTCTCGGCCGTTGCTCAGGGCGCGCAACTGGCGACTTTTTATTACCTGGCGAGGGCAGTTGGGCCGCAGTTCCGCCCTGATGGCATGACCTACTTCTTGTTTTTGGTTGTCGGAACAAGCTTCTATACTTTCCTGCTCGCCGGCATTCATGGGTTTCTACGGACCATCCAGGAATCGCAACAAACTGGCACGTTGGAAGTATTGCTCACAACGTCAACTTCGGCCCCGGTATTAGTTGCTCTGAACGCGTTATCCTCATTCGCGGCGGGACTCGTCCAGTTTGCACTGTTCGTTGCGGTCGGCATTTTTATTGCAGCGCCAGCAATACATCCGAACATTCTCGCCTGCCTTCTCGTGTTCCTTTTCTCGGTATCGATTACCTTTGCCCTAGGTTTATTTGCCGCCGGCGTCCAGATTTCCATCCACAAGGGTTCGGCTGTTCTGTGGCTGGTCGGATCGGGTGCATGGCTATTATCGGGAGCCTTGTTCCCGACCTCGGCCCTGCCCCACGCTGTCAAATTAATTTCTCAGCTTGTGCCATTTACACACTCGCTCTCAGGGATGCGCTTTGCCCTCCTCGCCGGGAATTCGGTGAACCTGGCACGAGAACTTGAACTGCTTGCCTTCTATTCAGTGCTCCTTGTTCCGGCATCCCTGGCGTTTTTTTTGTGGATGGTCCGTCAGGCGCGCCAGAACGGAACGTTGTCCTTTTACTAGGGATGCCGGGATTTACAGAAGAAACGTGCCGGAAGATGCCGCTCGCGCGGCCTCCTGCGCTCAGAATGTAAAGTTACTTCGGTCATGTATATCAATTCGAATTCAGGCGCACCCTCCATTTATCGGCAGCTAGAATCCCGTTTACGAGCATGGCTTCCTGCTCCATCATCCAGACCCAACGACGTCTCGGCACGCGAGTACGCGCGCAAATACCTGTGCGCGTAACCAGCCTTGATCCGGCGACTGATTTCTCCGAACATTGCTATACATTGTTGGTGAATCCTAAGGGCTGCGGAATCCGTTGCTCACGCCCACTAACGGCCGGACTGCGGCTGCGTGTCGACGATCTACCCGGACGAGGTACTGCGATCGCAACTGTGGCCTGCGCGCGTCCTTTGGAGGCAGGAAGCCGGTACTGGATCGTCGGTATTGCGCTCGACTCTCCGGGGAATTTGTGGTGCATTGCCCCGGCTCCGGACGATTGGGGCAACTACTCAGCTCCTACGCGGTTCACTCCTGCCTCCGTCAGGCCATCCGAGAACGCGTTTTCAGCTCTGCTCAATCGTGACAGTCACACCGGCCAAGCCTAGCCGCAGAGAGCCTTTGACCTCGGCCTAAAGCAACCCAGAAAAGCTGGTGTCAAATCAAAGCAACGTAAACCAGCCAAGTTATGCGGTATCCGTACCACTTCTTCGTTTCCGAGCTGCTGAAAGGCGCAGGCGTGCTCTGCTTCGCGTTCTTTTGCTCCCCAGTGTTCGCTGCTCTCGGGCAGGACGTTTCATCGGTGCAAGCCGACAGAGCTCATATGAAGGCCCAAATCAGTGTTCTTCCTGGACCAGCATATTCAATTCACGAAATGCGCTCACCTGCCGGAATCACAGTCCGGGAGTTCGTTTCTCCCGCAGGAGAGGTGTTTGGCCTGTGGTGGCAGGGACCGCAAATTCCAGACTTGCGTCAACTACTCGGCGAGCACTTTGACGAGTACATGCAAGCGGCGCAGAACTCACCGAGGATCTCCCGGCGCGTGGTACACATCGAAACAGGCGACCTGGTTTTCGAATCCGGCGGGCACATGAAATTCTTTCTTGGGCGCGCATATCTTCGCAGTAAGTTGCCGGATGGGGCCAGCACCGATGTCATCCACTAAATCCCGGCTCCGTCTGGCCGCTGGTTGCGTACTCGCCGTTTCACTAAGTGCGTGCGGAGGCGTCAGCAGCACCAAGAAATCCGCTGTACCAGTTTCGAACATGGTTCCGGCCGTGGTAAACGCGGGACCTGATAATGCCTACGCAAACGGATTATTCACGACCGTCTCTATTTGCGTGCCGGGAAGCTCGAATTGCCAAACCATTAACGGTGTGCTGGTGGACACCGGTTCGTTTGGTTTGAGGCTTCTTTCTTCCGTGATTCCATCTGCGCTCAACTCGGCGCTGCCGCGAGAGAAGGATTCCAACGGGAACACGGTCGTCGAGTGCGCAGAGTTCTCCGACGGCATCACCTGGGGCCCCGTCGTAACCGCCGACGTAAAGATTTCCGGCGAGGTGGCCAGCGCAATTCCCGTGCAGGTGATCGGCGACCCTTCTTTTCCGACGGTTCCTTCGGGTTGCAGCAGCGCCGGCGCGCCAGAGGATACACTCGCGAAGCTTGGAACAAATGGAATCCTGGGGATCGGCGCCTTTGTGTTGGACGGTAGTCCCTACTATTCGTGTGCTGGATCGTCATGCGAACCGGCGACGATCAGCACTGCACAGTTCGTATCCAATCCTGTCGCATCGTTCGCCAAAGACAACAATGGAGTCATCGTCGAACTTCCGGCGGCGACTAGCACGACCGCATCACTGACCGGCTCAGTCGTTTTTGGAATCGGTACCGAGACCAACAATGCGCTCGGCAACGCGACTGTTTTCACCATCGATCTGAAGACCGGAAACTTCACGACTGCGTTTAAGAACAAGACCTATGCCAGCGCCGGTTTCCTCGACACCGGTTCAAACGGATTCTTTTTTCTGAATAGCTCAACCGCCGGGATGCCAACCTGTCCAAGTCCGGCGAACGGATTCTATTGCCCTGCCTCGCTCACAAATCTCACCGCCACAAACACGGGTGCAAACGGCACCACCGGCTCCGTAAATTTCAGCGTCGCTAATGCGGACTCTTTATTTAGCGTGCCGTCGGCGGCTGTGTTCCCCACTCTCGGCGGGCCACTTTCGGGAATGTTTGACTGGGGGTTGCCCTTCTTCTACGGAAGAGATGTTTACGTTGCGATTTACGGAAAAGAGGCTCCAGCCGGAAATGGCCCTTACTGGGCGTACTAGCTATGTGCCGCTTCCGGTAAGCGCAACAATGTGGGCATTCCCGGTCGACTCCATAACCGTCAGATTTCCAGTTCTGGGGCCAGAGATCACCGGAATAAACGAGACTTGAATCGTGCACTGCGCGCCGGGGGCAAGCGTCTGCCCGCAGTCATGCTTCTCTGAGAAGTCGATCCCGGAGGCAATGATTTGTTCAAAGGTGATGGTTGAATTGGTTGGATTCGTAACGGTGATCGTATGGGCAGGAGCATCAGCGTTGATTGGATCCGCGCCGAAATCGACGCTGGTTGGTGAAACTTGCAGCCCTGCCGGAGCGGTCTGCGGATGAACGAGAGTCGTAAAAAGTAACTGTGCAATCAGACAACCGCCTGCAGTGACTACATGGCGGATTTTCAATTCTTGCTCCTTGCAACCGGCCTTTCGCCAAAAATTGCCGTACCCACACGTACGCAGGTCGCACCCTCTTCGATGGCGATTTCGAAGTCGTGCGACATGCCCATCGATAGGGTTCCCATGGTGACCTTTGCAAGATTTCGAGTGGCAATTTGCTCGAAGAGGCTGCGCATTTTGCGAAAGTAAGGCCGTGACTGCTCAACATCATCATTGTACGGCGGCACTGTCATTAAGCCACGAATGGCAATGCGTGCGAGCCGCGGTGCTGCCTTGAGCAGTTGCTCCAATTCAGCAGAGTCGGGAGCGAGGCCACTCTTTGCCGCCTCGCCTGCGATATTGACCTCGATGAGAACAGGAATTGTTTTATCTTGCTCCGCCGCGGCAGAATTTAATTTTTCCGCCAGCCGTAGCGAATCAACGGAATCTATCTGGCCGAAAAGCTCTGCAGCTCTGGCTGCCTTATTTGTCTGCAGATGACCGATCATGTGCCACTCAGCATCGCTCAGGTCACGCAATTCGTCGATTTTGCCTCCGAATTCCTGAACACGGTTTTCGCCAAAGACCCGCAGACCGGCGTCGTACGCCTCGCGGATTTGGAAAGCCGAGATGGTCTTGGTCACGCCCATCAATGTGACTTCTGCAGATTCACGGTTCGCGCGATGGCAGGCAGCAATCATGCACTCTCGCACTCGCTCGATGTTTTCGGCAATGGACATCTCACACCGCTAAGGAGAATAAGGTACACGAAGGAAGACCCTGCGGGTTGAATGAAGTCCATGGCCCGACAACGAACAGCCAGCGGCCCACAATGCACGACTGATTTGCTACATCATTGCAGCAGGCGGAGCAGGCTCATCGGGATCGCCGGCAGCGGTAAGCGGAGAAAAAATCATCAGCGCCGCCAGAAGTACCAGTACGAACATTCCGCCGAATAGATACGAAGGATGTTGAAAGATCTGCGGAGGATTTTTCGGTGCTACCCAGATGTTAGCTTTCAAGGCGGCCCACAGCAGTCCCATGAGAGCTTCGCCGGCAATCAACCCTGAAGCGGTCAGCACCCCGGCATTTTCAGTGCGCGCTCGTTGCGCAGGGTTCAAACTGCGGCGCCGCGCGATCCAATCGCCAATCGAGCGGAAGATGCCGCCGACAAAGATGGCCAGCGTGGTTTCAAAGGGCAAATACATTCCTACCGCGACCAGCATGGGGCTCTTGACCTGCATCATGATCATGGCTATGCCCATAAAAATGCCCACTCCGACGAGTGGCCACGCCATGTTGTGGCCAACGATGCCTTGCGCGAGCATCGCCATCAGGCCTGCCTGCGGCGCGGGCAGTTCTTTGCTGCCAAACCCGAAGCCCTTGTGCAGGTAATACAACGGGAAGTACATCACCAGGCTGGCGACCACGACCGCAATCAACTCTGCGATCTGAATCTTGCGCGGCGTGCCGCCAAGGATGTATCCGACTTTGAAGTCCTGCAGCAGTTCGCCCGCAACCGAAGACGACACGCAGACAACCGCAGCGACCCCAAGCACAGCCGCAACGCCATGCGGGCCCGAGACGCCGAGCGCGACCATCAGAATGGCAGCAATGAGCAGCGTCGAAAGAGTAATTCCGGAGACCGGATTGTTCGACGAACCAATGATGCCGCACAGGCTGCCAGAAACTGTGGCGAAGAAGAAACCAACGATGAGCATGACAACCGCGGCCAGGATTGCCGGCCAGAACAGGTTCGAGACGTGGATGTACAGAATGCACATCAGCACGAACATCAGCCCAATCAGAGCAAATACGGTCTTGAAGCTCATGTAGCGCTCGGTTCGTGCGAGCTCCGGTTTCTCACCAGGTGTGCTGCGGAAATCCGCGAATGCCTTGCCCAAGCCGGCGGTGAGGCTTTTGCGCATTCCCCAAAGCGTCGAGGCGGAGCCCACGATCATTCCGCCCACTGCAATCGGCCGGACGACAAACTTCCACATATTGAAAGCCATGTCCGACCAGTCGTTGGGCGCACTGGGCGGCAGATAGTGCTGAAGCTGAGGCCCGAGAAAAAACATCATGAGTGGCACAAGCAAGCCCCAGGCGAGCACACTCCCTGAAAATTGCAACGCGGCGAGACGAACCCCGATGATGTATCCAACGCCGAGCAGTGCAGGGCTAACGCTGGGAGCGGCGACAGTGCTGGCGCCTCCGGCGGCCACCGCGTTGGCGTTGGCGGTGGTGCCGAATTGTACCTGGCTCTTTCCGATGAGCCCAACGCCGAACTGGAAAGTTTTATCAATTGCGAATAGACCAAACGCCCCAAGAAGATAAACCACGCCGCCAATGCCGATATTCCAAAAGAGATACTTTGCGGCTTGGGCTCCGCGGCGCCCCGCTTTATGAATTTCTGAAGCCGCAACTGACTCCGGAAAGGGAAGTTCCGGATCTTCGACCATTCCTTTCCGCACGAGAGAAATAAAGAGCACACCGATCACACTGCCCACCATGATCAGCGCTGTAGTTTTCCAATACGCGGCGCGTATTCCAAACGAGGGCCAGACACCAGCCATCAGAAAGGCTGGAATGGTGAAGATCGCCCCGGCGGCAATGCCTTCACCAATGGTGCCCGACGTGCGCGCGATATTTTCTTCGAGGATCGTTCCCTTCCATCCGCGAAGAACAGCCATGCCAATCACGGCGGCAGGATACGTGGCGGCGATTGTGATGCCCGCCCTCAGTCCGAGATAGGCATTAGCAGCGCCCAGAACAACCGTCATCGCAAGCCCAAGAAGCACGGCCCGCCACGTGAACTCTTTCATCTCCATGTGTTCGGGGACGAACGGTTGGTGCTTCTTGCCGGCCGTGTTCGCAGGTGTGCTCATGTAATCCTTTCGCTAGCACGCAGCATCCAGCACTCGGCATTCAACCGGCAAAACGAATGGGCATTGCTGCCCGGCTCGTGCTGGGCTTCACTGCCAATGGACTGACTTCACGACTCAATACCTGAATGCTGAGTGCTGAATGCTAATAAACCCGCCGCACCTTAGCATGGCGCGGGTGCGATTTACAAGTTCAGGGGTAAACGAGACAAACAGTGATCGAAAGCTCATGCATCATCGGGTTCACCGGCAATTGCTTGTGTCTCGTCTCCTCGCTATACTGAATGCAATTCGTGCGGCTGGCGCCTAACCAGGCGCCGTACGAGGGAGGCTGGGTCTTCAGCAGTACCGGAGACATAATCCGCAGAAGGGTTCTAGCGCCTGAACGCGCACGACTCGGGCGATCAGGGCTTGCGGGCCGAACCCTGATGAGTTCTTTAACTGCGGGCGCGACCTTTCTGGCCCGGGGTATTTTCACTGCGCTCTTCCCTTCCGATTGCCGCCTTTGCGGCGCACCCCTCATAGATATTTCAAGGCTGCCAGTTTGCAAAACTTGTTTGCTGGAAATTGCTCCCATTTCCATGACGACCTGCGAGATCTGTGGCGAAGGCTTGAGTGGCCCTGATTCCGCATCTCGCACGAAGATATGTCCCACGTGCCAGTCGGCCCGCCCTCATTTCGTCCAGGCGACCGCCTATGGCGCTTACGATGGCAAGTTACGCGAGCTAATTCATTTACTTAAGTATGAGCAGGTCGAGCCAGCGGCGGCCACGTTGGGGCAGATGCTCGCAGAGGCGATCAAAAAACTCGACCTGACCTCAGAGCCTGTTCTCGTGATTCCGGTGCCTCTTCATGGTTCGAAGCGCCGCCAGCGCAGATTTAATCAAGCCGAGTTGATCGCCCGGTCGGCCTTAAAGAAAAGTTCGTTACCAAGTCCGCAGCTTGCGACGGATCTGCTTGAGCGCACCCGCGCTACGGTCTCGCAAATTGGATTGACTCGTCCACAGCGCGCTGAGAATATTCGAGGCGCATTCCGGATTAAGCATCTAAGCAGAGTAGAGGGCCGCCAGGTACTGTTGGTCGATGACGTTTTAACCACAGGAACGACTGCCAACGAATGTGCGAGAATCTTGCGCAAGGCAGGCGCGGAAAAAGTTTGGGTCGCTACCGTGGCACGAACACTGAAGGAAAATCTGGGGACGGCGGAAATCGATAGAGATTTGGGCAAGGGCGAATTGGCTGAGGTTTCAGCTTCGCCCTCTGCCCAAGCTTCGTAGACATGTCATTGCACAGGCACAATTCGAGCACCGACCACGGCCGCCATACGGTTACGGCTGCTGTCTTCGGCATTGGCGTGCACCAGGAAAGCGATGCTCACGCGCTGCACGCGCCTGTGCTGGTACTGAACGCCTCCTACGAACCGATCAACGTCTGTGCGGCGCGACGCGCGATTGTGCTCGTTCTCAAGGGTGTCGCAATGACGGAAGAGGAGAATGGCCATTTTCTGCATGCCGCCCGTGTTGCACTGCGCGTTCCCTCCGTAATTCGCCTGCTGGAATATCGCCGGATCCCCCATCAGACGCGTGCTTTGTCGCGAAAAAACATTTTGCTGCGCGATCGAAATACTTGCCAATATTGCGGAGAAGTTTTATCAGCCAGCGACTTGACTCTCGACCATGTCGTGCCGCGTTCGCGCGGAGGAGCATCGACCTGGGAAAATCTTGTCGCCTGCTGCCACCCCTGTAATCGCAGCAAAGGCAACCAACTTCCTGTGGAAGCGGGAATGAAGCTGATGCGTGAGCCTCACGCGTTCAACCTGCATACCAGCCGCCACATCATGCGCCTGATGGGGCGGTCGGATGACCGTTGGCGGAAGTATCTTTTTTATTAGGTCATTCGCTTCTGCCTCGTGCCTCTGATGTAAACAGGCGCATCTGCCTCAACCCAACTGCTTGCAACCCCTATAATTAGCAGCGCACCAGCAGCTCTATGCGAACTCAGGTTGGAATCGTCGGTGCGGGGCCGGCAGGCCTGGTGCTCTCCCATCTGCTTCATTGCCAAGGGATCGACTCGGTCGTCCTTGAATGCCGCAGCCGCGAGTACGTTCAGGAACGCGTGCGCGCCGGCGTTCTCGAACAGAACACGGTTGATTTATTGGTTAACACCGGCGTAGGCGTTCGCATGCAGCGCGAAGGCCTGATTCATCACGGTATTGAATTACGTTTCAACCGTGAAGGCCATCACCTCGATTTCCAGGAACTCACCGGAAAGGCGATCACCATCTATGCGCAAGCCGAGCTCGTTAAAGACCTCATCGATGCTCGCCTGGCTGCAGGCGGAAACGTCCTCTTCGAAGTCGATGACGTGAGTGTTGGCGGATTCCAGGCAGACCACCCTCACATCCGCTTTCGCAAAAACGGCACGTCCGAGCAACTCGACTGCGACTTCATCGCGGGTTGCGACGGATTCCATGGAATTTGCCGGCCCAGTATTCCCGAACGCGCTCTCACAATTTACGAGCGCACGTATCCGTTTGGATGGCTGGGCATTTTGGCGGAAACGCCGCCCGCTTCAAAGGAGATCGTTTACACATATCACGAGCGTGGATTCGCACTGCTCAGTATGCGCACGCCCCAGTTGAGCCGCCTGTATCTGCAATGCGATCACGATGAAGACATCAACAATTGGCCTGATGATCGCATCTGGGATGAACTTCAAACGCGCCTGGCTGCAAAAAACTGGGAACTTACCGAAGGCCCTATCGTTCAGAAAGGAGTAGCTGGGATGCGCAGCTTCGTCGTCGAGCCGATGCAATGTGGCCGCCTCTTCCTTGCGGGAGATGCCGCGCACATCGTGCCCCCGACTGGCGCGAAGGGCCTGAATCTCGCGGTGGCCGACGTCCGCGTGCTGGCGAAAACACTAACTGAGTTCTATACCTCAGGTGACACATCTGGACTGGAAAATTATTCTCAAACTTGTCTGCGCCGCGTTTGGAAAGTGCAACGGTTTTCCTGGTGGATGACTTCCATGCTGCATCGCTTTCCCGATGCGACTCCGTTTGATGGGCGCCGGCAATGGGCGGAACTGGATTATGTTACAAGTTCCCGGGCCGCATCCCAGAGCCTTGCGGAAAACTATGTAGGTCTACCGTTCGAGTGAGTTGTTACTGTTACGTACTGAATTATTTTGAGGTGGAGCATGGACCGTCGCTCATTTAATCGCACCGTCGCGGGCGTGGCACTTTCAGGATTGTCATTAAAAGCCAAAGCAAATGCCGCCCTCACGAACACGGCTGCTGCCCCGAACCCGAACTCGGCGCCTTATGACATCTCCGTGATGCTGTGGACCGTATTTCGTGATCTGCCTTTCGAACAGCGACTCGAGAAAGTCGCTGCTGCCGGATACAGGAACGTCCAACTAGTCGGGGAATACGAGAAGTGGTCTGAGGCTGATTTCAATCGCGCAAATGCCAAGCGTAAAGAACTGGGCATCAACTTCGACTGCACCGCCGGGCTGAAACATAGCCTCTGTAATCCTTCTGAGCGCGACGCCCTGATTGCAGAACTACGCCGCACAATTCCCATCATGGAGAAGCTGGACTGCCCGGCAATCATTCTGTTATCCGGAAACACAGTTCAGGGAATGTCGGTTGAAACCCAGCAACAGAGCTGCATTGACGGCCTCAAGGCTGCCGCCGCAGTCGTGGAAGGTAAGAAGATCAACGGTAGCCCGGTACGCCTGTTGCTCGAAAATATCGATCCAGAAGAGAATCCAAAGTACTTTCTTACCTCCGGGGCGCGAGGATTTGATATCGTCCGCGCGGTGCAACATCCGCAGGTGCAATTTCTTTACGATTTTTTTCACGAGCAAATTGCTGAAGGCAATCTCATTGAGAAACTCGAGAAGAACATCGATCACGTTGGGCTGGTCCACGTCGCCGACGTGCCCGGCCGACACGAGCCCGGAAGCGGCGAGATCAATTACAAGAACATTTTTCGCAAGCTGGCGCAGCTGCATTACAAAAACGTGGTCGCCATGGAGTTCCTACCGAGCGGTGATCCAGTATCACAACTACGTGTCGCCCGTGAAATGGCCCTGGCCGACGGCGCTACTGGATGACAATGCTACGACTTAGGATTCCGGAAAGCTGAGAATGCATGGCAAGGACTTTTGGATAGATCGGCAGCACAGTTTGCAAGATTCAAGTATGTAGTTGCTGCCCCGGTTACAGCGTCGTCAACACTATTCGCTCGCGCCGTTCTGACCTCGTTGTCGTGCCAATAACCACAACTCACGCATCAGCCGAACGAGACTGCAAATTGCTCGATTGCGACCGGATGACTAACCTGCTCGGAATGACAAGGCCTCGGAATGTCAGTTCATGTTGGCTCGGGGCCAGAGGGATAATGACGGCTCGGCAATTCGCTCTGCTGCCTTCATCCGTGTCGGCCATTGGCTCGAAAGGTGAGTGTGCCGTCATCGTTCAACTTTTGCTGACAGGCCCAGCGCACGGGATATCGCATTCCCTTAACTTCGATTTCCGCTCGCAGGCGAAGTCCCTGCCACTTCGTTCCTTTCGGCAACACGAATTGCGCTTGGCGAATTTTCCCCGGCACCGGATATCCGGCGTCGAGACAGCCGCTCTTCAAAGGCTTGCCGTCTTCGCTTTCGATGGTTACACGCAAAACTCCTGGCACTCCTGCAATGCCATCATTGGCGAAGCCTATGATGATGCCTAAATAGCCGTCATTTTGGTAGCTCCAGATGAAGGATGGCCGCACGCGATATCCGATGCGGCGGTTGATTCGATCAAACCACTTGGGAAATGCCTGGTAATAGCTCGCCAGGTTCTGCGCGCTGATCTGATGGAAATTCCAGAGCGACCAGTAATTCGCTCCGATATCCATGACGTGAACGATCATGTCCTCTGCGGGCGAAACGCCTTCGTGCGACGTGAGCTTGTCCGGAGGTTGCCCGGGCAATCCCTGTTCGAGCAGCGCCCCGATCCACGGCGGACGATTGCTCAAGGCTTCGATTTGTTCGTTCTCTATGAAGATCGTGTCGCTGCGGATCCAATTGTTACTGCGTACGGTGCGATCGAGAACTTCTGAGTTGCCGACCCGACTGTAATCGGGTTGAGTATTGGTGAGGAGTGGAACCTTGGTGAAGTTCTCCTGCTGGACTTCCCACATGTGAATCCAGGTGCGCTCGGCAGTTTGATAATCGGGGAAAGGAGTATTTGTGAAAGGCCAGGTATGGCCTTCGCCCCAGAAGCCGTACATAAAAGTGTCAATGAATTCAATGATCGGATTTCCGTTGAACTCGGACGCCATCTGCTCAACCAAATCTTTGAACGCCTGCTGAAAGAAAGGATCGTCGAAGCGGGGCTGATAAGCGGAATTTGGATTCTTGAGAAATCTTGCTCCAGCTTTGGCTTCGTGCGGATCGACGATCAGATTAACTTTAGGAACTTTGTCGAGCACGAAATCGGGAAGCGCTGGCGAGTGCCAATAATCTGGAGCGCTCATTTGCACGCGAAGGCCGACCCGCTTGTCGTATTTCTTCGCCAGATCGAAAACCTGCTTGAGGTAGTCGGGAAACAGCAGCCGTCCTGGCCGCGGCTGGATTTCGCGCCAGGTGGGACGAACGTAGAGTTTCTGTCCTAACGGGAATTTAACCAGGTCCTCAATCGCCTGTGGGATGTTGTCGGATTTGATCTCGTCGGTGCCCATGTCGGCAGTGATGTAGGTGACGAGGCCCATCCCATAGTTCGGAACAACGTCTTCAGAAGGCGTCGTACTCATGACCACTTCGTCGGTTGGGATCACGGCATCAGGCGGATACTGCGGGAATGGACCTTGATTCAGGCGGTCGGTCACCGGCGGGCCGGAGCCGAAATCATACTTGCCCCAGTTGTGCGCGGGCACAAGCGCATGAGCTGATTTGCTGGCTAGCTCTGCGGCCGCGCCAAGCGCAACGCTGGTTTTCAGAAAATCTCTGCGTTTCATCTCCTAAGTTCGCTCCTGTTGCAAAGACGAGAGATTCAAACTTGAACTTGTGCTTTGGAAAATCGGCAACGATCAAGTGTGCGCGAATATAGTTATCTTATGCGCGTTCTGTCAAGGTAAATGTTCGTATGTGAGCGATATAAGGTATTTGGCGCTGTGCGATAGAGTTCGCCGCAAGTGTGGAGTCGGCGCCTCGGGAAGCGTGACGGTTCTGGTGCGGCTTGGCTCGCTTGAGTTGTGGCAGACACGCGACTCGGAGAAGTTTCGTGGTGGAGTGGAGATCGTTAAGATTGGGGCTGGGAAAGATTGGCTCCTCAGGTAGGACTCGAACCTACAACCCTCCGGTTAACAGCCGGATGCTCTGCCATTGAGCTACTGAGGAGTGGTGTGGTGCGGGACTGTCCTCAACATAATAACATTGGATTTAGGCTCGGAGCACCTTGCGGCCATCATTGGTTTTACGTCGCAGTCCTGCGTGGTGCTTTCCCACTTGCTCGATTCGAAGTTCACAATGAGGATTGAATTCCCTGCCGCTCGACGTGCAGCACATAAGAACGACGCACGTTCACCTCAAATTCATCACTAGCAATCTGGGCTCGGTCATTTCCTCTATCGCGTAACGCAAGCCTTCGCGGCCGAGGCCAGAGTCTTTCACGCCGCCATAAGGCATGTTGTCGATGCGGAAGGTGGGAACGTCGCCGGCGATGACTCCGCCGACTTCCAGCTCTTCGTAAGCCTGGAAAATTCGGCTTGCGTCGCGAGTGAAAATTCCCGCCTGCAATCCATAAGGAGACTCGTTGATCCGCCGCAGCGCGCTCGCAAAATCGTCATAAGCTTCCACCGTAACGACGGGCGCGAAAATTTCTTCGCAGTTGACCTTCATGTCCGGACGCGTTCCGGTCAGGACGGTCGGTTCGAGAATCGAGCCATGACGTTTGCCGCCGCGGAGTAAAGTTGCTCCGTCCTGCACTGCTTGTTGAATCCATTCGCCGGCTCGGACGGCATCGCTTTCGCGGATCAGCGGGCCGAGATCGGTGGATTCATCGAGAGGATCGCCTATCTGCAACTTACTCACCCCCGCGAGCAGCAGGTCGGTGAACTTTCGGAACGCAGGCCGTTCGACCAGTATTCGCTGTACCGAAATGCAGGTTTGCCCGGCATAATTGAATCCTCCTGAGATGCAGCGATCGGCCGCCCAGGCGAGGTCGGTATCGCCGTGAACGATGACGCCGGCATTCCCGCCGAGCTCGAGCAGAACTTTCTTCTTGCCCGCGTGGTTCTTTACTTCCCAGCCCACACGAGCACTGCCGGTAAAGCTGATCAGCTTGATGCGATCATCGCTCACCAGAAGAGCCGCATCTTCATTCGAAAGCGGCAATACGTTAAACGCTCCGTCGGGAAGGCCCGCCTGCTCGACCGTTTCCGCCAAAAGCAGCGCGGTTAGCGGAGTTTGGGGTGCCGGCTTCACAATGATCGGGCAACCGCTCGCTATTGCCGGAGCGACTTTGTGAGCAACTAAGTTCAGGGGAAAGTTGAACGGGGTAATTCCGGCTATTGGGCCGATGGGGAATCGCCGCACGATTCCCCATCGGCCGGAGGTGAATTGCTGCCAATCGAGCGAGAGATATTCGCCGGGAATGCGGGTTGTCTCCTCGGCTGCAACCGTGAAGGTGAAGATTGCCCGTTCAACTTCGGTACGAGCGGCTTTTAAAGGCTTACCCGCCTCTTGCGCAATGGTGCGGGCAAATTCGTCTTTGCGCGAGGTGATCTGTTGCGCAATAGATCGCAACACCCGCTGACGCTCGAAGGCGGGCAATCTGCGAGTGCTGCCGAAAGCGCGAACCGCGGCTTCGATCGCAGTCTCCGCGTGCTCGCGGGTCCCCTGAATTACCTCGGCGAGTGGCGATCCATCGTAAGGTGCTCGTATCTCTACAGGAGTTCCTTCCTGCACCCATTTTCCCGCAAGATAAAAACCGCGCGTACGAACCGGAGTGGAAATCAACTGCGCCATTGCAACCTCCGAAAGGTGATTATAGGCAACCGCGAAGGTGAATGCGTTGCGAGGAATTTTCTACCGCAGAGAAGGCAGAGAAAAGCCCCGAGATAAAATTGTACAAAGCTGGTCTGCTTAAAAAATGCGAACACTTGCTGAGACCTCTGAGTTAATTCGAACTCGAAAAATGTCCCCGGTTGAACTCGTGCGGGAGTGCCTGAATGTTATTGACCGGCTTAACCCTGAGCGCAATGCGTTTATTACGGTGACTGCTGAGTCCGCGCTCGCTGAAGCGAAAAGAGCTGAGCAGGAGATTCAATCCGGCAACTGGCGCGGGTCGCTGCATGGGATTCCGATCGGTCTTAAAGATCTGATCGACACGGCAGGCGTGCGCACGACTGCGGCCAGTGCGGTTTTTCGCGATCGCATTCCTGGCGAAGATGCTGACGTAACCAAGAAGCTCAAGGCGGCTGGGGCGGTGATGATCGGCAAACAGAACCTGCACGAGTTCGCGTATGGCGGCAGTTCCCTTATAAGCGCTTTTGGGCCGGTGAGAAATCCGGTCGATCCTGAGTTCATCGCGGGAGGATCTTCGGGAGGTTCGGCCACAGCGGTCGCAACTGGAATGTGCTATGCCGCAATCGGGACGGACACAGCAGGGTCCATTCGTGAACCTGCAGCATTGTGCGGAGTTGTTGGACTGAAGCCGACGTATGGCCTGGTAAGTACTCGAGGCATTATTCCGCTTTCGCAGTCGCTCGATTACGCCGGACCAATTACGCGAACGGTAGAAGATGCCGCCATCGTTCTGGATGCGATTTGCGAACAGAAACCGACACGAAGCTATCGCGAGGGCCTGGCGAAGGGCATTAACGATTTAACTATCGGCATTCCGAGGAAATTTTTCTTCGATGAAGTAGATAACGAAGTTGCTGCTTGGGTGGAAGCGGCCATTCATTGGCTGGCGAGTGAAGTTAGGGATGTTCGTGAAGTCGAGTTGTCCGTCGATACTGATCGAACTGTGCAGCAGTTCGAGTCGTACGCTTTCCATCGCGAAATGGTCGCTCGTTCGCCGGAGTTGTACCACCCAGAAACCCTGCGCCGCATTCGTGCCGGCGAGCAAATCACTGATGCTCAGCACCGGACAGGACGCCGGCAACTTGAGAAAATCCGAAAGGAAATGGGCGAAGCGTTTGCAGGCTTTGACATCGTTGTAACACCCACCACTCCGATTCCGGCACCGCGAATCGATGATCTCCTTCAGGACATCTCGCGCTTGCGCCCGGCGGAACTTTTGCTTTTGCGCAATACCCGGCCGGTCAACGTTTGGGGATTGCCGTCGATTTCAATTCCGTGCGGGACGACCTCTGGAGGTTTGCCTATCGGGTTGCAGATCATCGGGCCGCCGCACGGGGAGGAGAAGGTGTTGCGGGCGGCGTATGCGTTTGAGCGGAAACCATGACGAGCGCTGCTAGTCCGCCCGAGCGCCCCGCCAAGATGGTCACCGCTGATTAATCGACCGAGTGGACATCTTCGGGCAGCATCATTACGAAGTCACAATCTTTGGTCGCTTGCGAGCAGGAGAGATTTCCGCGACGGAGGACTTTCGTGGGCACGTCGTCAGGGAAGGTGAAGTCGATTTTTGCGTTGCGAAGATTCTCGGTTAGCGGCTTGAGCTTTTCTTCGCCGCTGATGAACTTGGCAGCCTCGATTTTGGCAGCTCCTGAATTCGAGGTGACGATCACAAAAAATTCCGCATTCCCGCCGATGGGAGCGATTTTGCCCAGGTGAACGGTGCGAAGCGCCTGCAGATCAGGCTTGTGCTGTTCAACTGCTTTGGTGGCGTTCGCATCGCCGCCGACAAGAGCAGCAAGCCTTCCCTTGGTTTCAAGAGCTGGTCGAAGCCCGGAGAGCGACTCTGCATACATCTTGATCGCCTCATCCTTGTGGCCGCCCTTCTGGTAAATCTGCGCGAGATGATCGCCGACTTCGCCGTGCTCGCCCAGCACCCACGCAGCGTCTACGTACTTCTCAGCTTTACTGAGGTCGCCCCGCGCGAAATAAACCCAGCCTAGCGTGTCCCAATCGGCATCCAGCGCGGAAACCATTCCGAGGTCGCGATCCGAAAGCTGATCGAGTGAAAGATTGCGAAGCGAATTTGCCACTGCAGTGACCGCTGATTCGGCGTATTGCTGCGCGCGATCTAAATGAGTTCCCTTTAGGGAAAGCTGATATGCGATGTTATTCCACACCTCAGGTGTGGCGGAGATTTCGGTTGCGCGATCAAAAGCTGCAAGAGCTTTATCGTCCTGTCCTAAATTGAGATATGCATCGCCCAAACTGATCTGCAATCCCGCGTCATCCGATTTCAGCGAGACTGCCTTTTCAAGTTCTGGTGCAGCTTTATCGTATTCGTGCGCCTCGGCGTACATGCTGCCGAGTGCGGAATGCGCGTATTCGCTGAGTGGATTTATCTCCAAAGCTTTGTTGAATGCTGCCGCAGCGGCGTCGTATTTGCGTGCAGTTGTGTACGCCCAACCGAGCGCGCCGTACGCGTATTCGTCATAAGGATTCAGCTCGGCCTGCTTCTTGAACGCTGCAATCGCGTCGTCGTTTTGGCGCTCCAGCATGTAGGCGCGGCCGAGGTCCATCCATGCGGTTTTGTGTTTGGGGTCGGCTTCGACAACTCTTTTGAAAAGTTCAATCGCGGTGGTGTAGTTTCCACGATCGAATTCAGCCTTAGCCGCGTCGTAAAGGTCGTCGCCTTTCAGATCGGCAGAAAGCGTGGGAGCTCCGGCTGCGGTGCTGTCAATCGAGAGATGCTGCGTCGCGTCGGTAAGGACCGCGCGGCGAAAGGCGAGATAGTCGCTTGCGCGCGCGGAGGGCAGTTCGTCAATACTTGTCACCAGCGTGCGTTGGGCGGTGAAGACCGTGGCGTCGACCTTGTAGCTGGCGTCGTAATGCGCGTAGTCGCGCTTCATCGAAAATGGAAGCGGCGCGCGTTCCGTGTATTTTGCAGGGAATTCAAGTTTCAAGCGATAAACGTAATCGAGAGGCGAGCCGATCTTGACCGGGTCGGGATCGTCTTCATCGGCGTCGGCCATGCTGAGTTGCGAGAGCGGCAACACGAGCTCCGATTTCTTTTTTGACCAATCCAGGAAGTTAGACACTTCGATTTTGTAATCCATCTTGAACGCTTCGTGGGTATCCGCCGGATCGCTCACGTTGAGATCTGAAACGTCTCCGGAGAGACCGGTCAACGCGTTCATTTGCTTCACCCAGTCAGTCCATTTATTACGAGGAACACGGCGGAAAAGCATGCGCATGTAGAGCTCAGTATCGCCGCGAAGCTCATATTGCACGTGCGCTGTCAGCTTTCCGAACTCATTCACCTTGCCGTCGAGCTCGGAGAATTGCCGATTCTGCATGGGAGGATCAGCGGGAGTCTTCTCCAGATGCGGCGTTCCGTTCTGCGGAATGACGAGCGCCTGCTTATCGCGCAAAACTGGGGCAAGCAGCCGGAATGGCGCGACTTCCGTGGTTGTATCCATCCAGATTTCTTCCTTTTCTTTTCCCGCCGGCCCGAGCGGCACCATGGTGAACACGTGGTCGAATTGGGAGGGCGAAGGAATATCAGGATCGATCTTGCGTCCGGAATTAATCAGCACCGATGACGCGTGGTAGCCGGCGGCTTCAAGCAAAGAGGCGAGCAGCGTGTGTTTATCTTTGCAATCGCCGTACGCATTGTGAAGCACGTCGGAAGCCGCGTGAGGCTGAAATCGGCCGACACCGAAAGACAGGCTAATGTAACGGAAATTGGGCCCGACGTAATCGTAAAGCGCTTCAATTTTTTCAAGATCAGTGGTTTTGCCCTTGGTCAATTCCGCTGCTTTGGCACGAATTTCATCGTTGGGCTGGCGACGATCTTTTTCCAGCGAAGCATACCAACGACCCATTTCCTCCCAACTG
Organism: Terriglobales bacterium; assembly: GCA_035651475.1. GTDB lineage: Bacteria > Acidobacteriota > Terriglobia > Terriglobales > Acidobacteriaceae > Gp1-AA145. Next base: position 176,288 of record DASRFP010000029.1, read on the forward strand.
GAAAATGTGGTCATCTGTACGGCTGGCGGTTCAGGTTCTTTCGGGGGCTTCTTCTTTTTGTCCTTATCTTTTTTGCCCTCATCTTCGTCTTTGTCGGTATGCGAACTGACCCAGGTATAGATGCGGCGGCCGTTCGCTTCGGAAATCTTGGGATCATCGCCCGGCTTGGTTTTCAGCTTGATGGTGCGATCTTTCGGAACATCGAGGACGAGTTGTTCGTCGAGCACGGTGCCGGACTTCGCGAAATCGTATTCCATCCAAAACTGGCCCGGCGCAAGCGGAGTTTGAGTGATGGTCACGAAGTCATATTCAAGTTCTTCGCCGGGACGGAGGCCGGGAACCGTGATGTGCTTCTGCCGATAATCGGTATAAACGGGAGCTTCGCGCTCGAGAGGAATGCTTAGATCCTGAACGGAATCTGCGGGCGCGGTTACAACTGAACCATCCAGTTTGATGACACGAACAAAAGGAATTTCGACCCGCTCGTTCGCCGAGTTGTAGCCGAGAACAAGCTGGCCCCAATCTTCGACCCCGGCTTCGCTCTGCACCTTGATGCGCGCGTAAAGCTCGCGCCGACCGGTGCCGTCATTTTCGAAACGATAAGAGCTGTGGAGCTTCTCGATGACAAAAGCTTCTTGCGAATGGTCGATGGCTGTTGTGGGCGCAGTAGCTGCGGGTGGTGCAGGGATCGGATTTGGCGCAGGTACCTGGGCCAGCAGAGTAGAAGCGAGCAGCAGTGGAAAAAAGGCAAAAAGACGCGAGAGCATAGGTGCTGGGCAGTTTTTATTCTATTACGACGAGAGAAGCAAGTTACTTGAGAGGGAAGGCGAGCACGGGCGAGGACGCCCGTGCTCCAGAACCAGGTTTCTTCTACTGGCCTGACATCGTTTTTTCAACGAAGGACGCTTCATCGCTCTTCATTTTCTTCAGACTATCCATCGGCAAATAGACCATGTGACCAGCCTCATAGGTGGCGAAAGAAATCTGCGAACGATATTTGGCCGGAAGATCCAGATGATCCATCGTATAGTTGGCGGCATAATACGGTGTCGCTAGGTCGTAGTAGCCCTCCATTACCAATACTTTCAGGAATGGATTGCGCACCAAAGCCACGCGCAAGGCACTCGCAGTATCGGGGAACCCCTCGCCTGCTGAACCCCAGTCCCATTTTTCGTTCAAACCACTCGCGCGCGCGAAAACAAAATAGGGCATGTCGACTTTGTAGCCTAGTTCGTTGCGCACGTAATTATTGAACACAGAATTGAACGGCGGCATCACGTTCGCTTCGGTCGGATCGTAAAAGGGCGTGTCCAGCAGACCTTGGGGGTCGGGACCGGTATAGCGGCCATCCAGTCGCCCAACACGGAGCTTCTGATCAATTAACAGATAGTGGGTAAACTTCGGCACATCGACGCGGAGGTTCGCCTCGTCGATTACTTCTTTACTCAGCCCTGTATAGCGGGACATGTTGTCGATCACCTTCTGCCGCTCTTCAGGAGACATTGCATCTCCCTTCGCCAGAGCCTGCGCATACTCACCTGACGCCCACTGCTCTGCCTCCTGCCGGGCCTTGTTCAAGTCCTGCTGCAAATCCGGAGGGAGCTTGTGGTGATAGCCGGCGATCATGGTGTAGGAAGGAATCAGAAAAATGAAAGGTTCGTCGTTGGTCTTATTGTCTTCAAGCGTCTGAAAATTCAGCACGGTTGATAACAAGGTGATTCCGTTGAATGAAATCCCTTGCGGCGCCAGGTTGCCGGCAATTCCAGCGGAGCGAGTCGTGCCGTAGCTTTCGCCGAACAAGTACAACGGTGAACTCCAGCGCTCGTAGCGGCTGAGGTACAGGCGGATGAACTCGCTGAAGGCTTCGATATCGCCCTTTACGCCCCAGAACTTTTTCCCAAGTTCAGATGTTTCCGGACGGCTGTAGCCGGTTCCGACGGCGTCAACCAGCACCAGGTCGCTTCTGTCGAGCATCGTGTAAGGGTTGTCTTCAATGCGATATGGAGCGGGAGGAAGAAATCCGTCGGGGTTCAAAACCACCCGGCGTGGACCCAGCGCGCCCATATGCAGCCAGATCGAGGCCGAACCGGGACCTCCGTTGAAAGCAAATGTCAGCGGGCGCTTCGAGACATCCTGTCCATCGAGAGTGTAGGCGACGAAAAACATTTCCGCTTCAATCTTGCCGTCACCGCGCTTGATGGGTAGTCGGCCAGTAGTGGCTGTGTACTTGAGCACCTTGCCGTCGAGCGTAATCTGATGATGCGTGACCACAGGCGCGACTTCGGTCATGTCGAAGTGCTCTTCTTTTTTGTCCTCGCCCGGCTTAGGTTCCTGCGGCGATGAAGCCGGAGGCGTAGGTTCAGTCGCTTTCGCCGGTTCCTCCGGCTTTTGCTGCTGCGGCGGCTTTTGATGTTTCTTCTGTTGCGCGGCGGGCGGGGCTTGCGAGGACTGCTGATTCTCGTTCTGCTGCTGAGCGCTGGAAAATGGGACAAAAACTGCTAATAGCAAAACAAGGAAGAGATGACGCATTAGGGTCTCCATTTATGGCGAACGCGAAATTATACGTTAGAACCTCGTATCGTCCGCTAAAAGGCACGGGACTTCGTTCGGACCTTTCTTCGAGTTCCAGCCGACCATACAGATTTCCGGCGACGCGGCTGGCAAGAGCCTGCGTTTGACTATGACGATTTAAGATCATCCAGTGAACACTAAAACTGAACCGAAAGCTGAGGTTGAAATCCTGCGGGGAAGTTCTTTTTCTCGCATTCCGTGGCTCGTGCACGGCTTCAGTACGCGGCGTGGGGGATTTTCGAAAGTCTATGGAGGGGGGGCGCTGAACCTTGGATTTACAAAAGACGACTCAAAAGCTGCGGTTGAGCGAAACCGGCGTTTGTTTGTGGCCATGCTTCTTGGTGCGTCGAGAGGGAATTCGCAGCGGAAGTATACTGCGTCGAAATCCGGCCGCTGGCCACTCGTTACGGTCCGACAAATCCATTCCGATATTATTCATCACATTTCTGAGCCGTCACGTGAGCCGCTCGCTGGCGACGGGATGATTACGAGTGTCCCTGGAATTCTGCTAGCTGTTCTTGCCGCGGATTGCTTCCCCATCGTACTCGTCGATCCACAGAAGAAGGCAGTCGGCGTTTTTCATGCGGGTTGGCGCGGAACGACAAAGCGCATTGTGCAAAAAGGTGTCGGCGAGATGCACCGCTGGTTTGGGACGAAGCCTTCTGATGTGCGGGCGGCAATTGGCCCGGGGAACCGCGGCTGCTGCTATGAAGTTGGGCCTGAGGTGCGCTCGATTTTTGAGTCGCAGTTCCGGTATGCGAACGACTTATTCCGGGAGACGAAGGAACGGGATGAAATCCACGAAAAATACCCGTTGTTGTTCTTGACGGCGCGGGCACCCGGCCACAGCGAGCTGCCTAAGAAGATTTTCCTCGATTTAGCGGAAGCAAATCGCCAACAACTTATTGAGGCAGGAGTTCAAGCGAAAAACATTTCAGACGTGGGCCTATGCACCTCATGCCAGGGCGATCTGTTTTTTTCTCATCGCGCGGAAAAAGGGAAGACAGGAAGGATGATGGCGGCGGTAGGGATGCGAGCCTGAAATCGCAGACAAGGGCCCGCGCGCCATAATTTGCAGTTAGCCGGCGGCGACCGGCTCCAGATGCTTGACTGCGCCTTCCAGGTGCTCCAACGTTTGTTGCACGGTGAGCGAATACATCTCGCGCCCGACGCCTTCTCCAGTTTCGAGTGCGGTTTTCAGGTAGTGCCCAGCTATAGCGATCGCTAGCGGATCGGTGATCGTCTTTCCAGTGCGTTTCTTGTACTCGTCCCAGGCTCGCAAGGGTAGTGCGACCCACACCGGCCGGCCGTCAACGAGGAATTTGATATCTACCGCGTCGGCATGACGGGTGGCAACGGCCACTATGAGGGCCTGATAGATACAGTGCACCTGCTTCTTGGTCCATCGGTCGGCAGCTTGGAAGTCGCGAAACATGGAAGTAAAACTATATCAAAACCCCGAGCGCACCACGTTACCGCAAGGTGCGCAGATGTGAGCAGCGAGCGATGAGCAACCGAGTCTTTTGCGGATCATCTATCTCTTTGCTTAGAATCGCAGCGCTGAGGAGAAAGTATGAAATATCGCAAGTTTGGCAGAACGGGATTCGATGCAAGTGACATCGCGCCCGGGCTCTGGGGTATGAGTGGCTGGAGCGGTTCGAATGATGACGAATCCATGAAGTCGCTACAGCTCTCGGTCGATTTAGGCTGCAATTTTTTCGATACTGCGTGGGCTTACGGAGAAGGCAAGAGCGACGGCCTGCTCGGAAAAACGATCGGGCAGAACAAAGGTAAGCGGCTCTTCGCAGCATCAAAGATTCCCCCAAAAAATGACCGCTGGCCGGCGCTGCCGAGCTACCAGTACCATGATGTTTTTCCGCCTGAGCACGTCTTCAAATATGCCGATCAGATTCGCAAACAGCTCGGCACAGATTCAATCGATCTCCTCCAGTTCCACGTTTGGACTGACGAATGGACAGATGAGCCGGATTTTCGAAAGACGGTTGAAAAACTTAAGCGTGATGGAGTGATCCGCTACTTTGGCTTGAGCCTGAATCGCTGGGAACCGGAGAACGGGATTAAAGCGATCCGCACCGGCCTGGTTGACGCGGTGCAGGTCATCTACAGCATCTTCGACCAATCACCGGAAGACGAATTGTTTCCACTCTGCCAGGAACTGAATGTCGGCGTGATCGACCGCGTGGCGCTCGATGAAGGCAGCCTCGGGGGGAAGATAACCCGAGAGACAAAATTTCCCAAGGACGACTGGCGCTCGGGATATTTCAATCCTGAGAATTTAAAGAACACGATGGACCGCGTGGACAAGCTGAAAGAAATCCTTCCTCGCGGAATGTCCCTGCCGGAAATGGCGCTGCGGTTTGCTTTGTCGCATGCGGCGGTGAGCACGGTGATCGTCGGCATGCGAAAGCTGGAGCACGTGCGCGAGAACTGTGGTTTCAGTGATAAAGGCCCGCTCAGTCCTGATCTGCTTAAAGAATTAAAGATGCATCGCTGGGACCGGAAACCGGCTCCGTGGTCGGATTAGGCTTTTTGCTCGAACTTGGCGATTCTGAAAGCTGTTAACCAAAAGATGCGAAGATACATGAAGGAAGAGGTCCCGTGGGTCCAGTGACGAGAAGGACCGAGCTATTGTGACTTGCGAGTCTTTGGCTTCGTGCTCTCCGCATTCAGGGTGCCTTCGGTGGTGATACGGGTGGCCTTGCAAACCTCTTTAGCGACTTTAAGGGCAGCTTCGCGCATAGGTGTGCCATCGGCGATGACCGAACTGGCAGCGAGGGTGAACTGCACCGCGTCTTCCTGTCTGTCGAAGTAGAGCACAACCTGACTTGCTGCCATGGCAGGATCAACCTCCGGAAATTCGTTAGGGACATAATAGGGCGGAATGGCTGCCTTAAGGTGTACTGAGTAGGTGCCTGTTTCTACCCGCGAGGTACTCACAAGTACATCGGCAGGGCAAATCGGCCTTAGGGGGACTACATAATTCTCCGTAGCGCAGTTTTTCGGACTCGGGTGTAAAAGATGATTGAAACCTTGGCTCTGAGCCTTCTGCTCAGATAGACCCGGAACCGGGTTCCCACTTCCCTGCTTTTGCCATCTAACGACCGGCAAGGAGTTCGATATGAAGAGCTGGTCCGCAGTTAT
>DASRFP010000030.1:0-173327 GCA_035651475.1 Terriglobales bacterium
GGGTTCTCCTTTCGAAACGCCTGTCTTTCGTGGCTTTAAACGAAGTGGATCAGCCGCATTCACACATACGAGGCTAGAGTTCTTGCGCAAAATGGTCTATCCGGTGAGGTCTGTATCCGTCATCAGACGTTCCTGTACCGCCTTGACTCGCAAGAGTTTCCGCGACTCCGGGTAGTGCACTCACGGCAAACAGCGTGAAAATCGGCGAGCTAACGCAGGTAAATGGCCACGATAATAATTTGTAAGTCTCTGTTGGCAGTAGTCTTCCGAACATTACTGTGAAATTGGACATTCTGAGAGGGGTTGAGCAAATTGTTCTCCATGCGGCGGAGTTGGCGGAAAGAATGAACTTCTGAGTCTGCCAAAACCATCTTCTCTGCTACAGGAAAGTCCTGAGAAAAATTACAGAGTTCGCAGGATTGTTGCGCGGCGCGGAAGCGCCTATTCTCGGGGCATGAAAGTTGCCCTCAACTTCCCCACCTTTCGAGCAGGCGCCGGCACACGATAGAAGCCGGCTCCTGCTTCTCGCCTAAAATCCGGCCGGGGGAAGAGAACTGAGGGAATCAACCCTGAGCGAATTCAATTTTGCTCGCTAGAAAGTAAATTCTTCCGGGAGGACAATCGTGGCAATTGAATCGTTAAACGATCTTTTTGTGGAACAACTGCGTGATTTATATGACGCAGAGAATCAACTCGTGAAGGCGCTTCCTAAAATGGCGGAAGGCGCGAATTCTGATGAATTGCGCGAAGGTATTGAAGAGCACCTCGAGCAGACCAAAGGACACGTAGAGCGCATAGAGCAAATCTTTGAAAGCTTGGGCGAGAAAGCCAAAGCCAAGAAGTGCAAAGGCATGGAGGGAGTAATCAAGGAGGGCAGTGAAGCGCTGGATGAAGATATGGATCCCGAGGTAAAGGATGCCGCCATCATTGCTGCCGCGCAACGCGTGGAACACTACGAGATTGCTGGTTATGGAACAGCGCGCACCTTTGCAAACTTGCTGGGTGACCGCGAGGCCGCCTCGCTCCTGGAGCAGACGCTGCAGGAAGAAAAAGACACCGATGCCAAGCTGACCGAACTGGCGGAGGGAATCAATGTCGCCGCGGATAAAGGCGGAGGCGAAGAGGTGGAGTTGGAGACAGAGAACAAATCACGCACTGCGAGGCGAAGAAAGCCTGCTGCATAATATCAGCGAGCTCATAACAACAACGGCAGCTCTTTTTGAGCTGCCGTTGTTATTTTCTAGTTAAATTTCGCCACAACTATTCAATGCCGGCCTGTACCACGTGAACGATGTTGTTTCTCACGGCATAGAGCACGAGATCGCTTACAGAGTGCAGTTGCAGTTTGCGCATAATATTCGACCGGTGGGTTTCCGCTGTCTTTACGCTGAGACCAAGCGCCACTGCAACTTCTTTCGTGCTCTTTCCCTCAGCCAGCAACTGAACGATTTCGCGCTCTCGCGGAGTGAGCCGGTTGCGTCCGGGTGTTGCTACAGGTGCACCGGCAGTGCCGCCCTTCAAATAACCTTCCAGCACCATTGTGGCGACCTTGGACGTGAAATAAGTCTTGTCACGCCGCAATGCCTCAACCGCGGCAACCAGATCCCGCGCCGCATCCGATTTCAGCAAAAATCCGCGCGCTCCGGCATTCAAAACTTCGCGCACGACCTGGTCCGAGTCATGCAGTGTGAGAATCAGCACCCTAGCCTGCGGATTTGTCTTCAGAATCTGGCGGGTTGCTTCGAGACCGTTCAGGCTAGGCATTCCGATATCGAGAATCACCACATCGGGTTTGAGTTGCTGCGCTTTATCTACAGCTTCACGCCCATCTGCAGCTTCGCCGCAGACCTGCCAATCGTGCTGCGACTGGAGCAGCGCGATTAAGCCCTTTCGAACTACCTCGTGATCATCTGCAACTAAAATTCGAAATGTTCCCATCTTGCCCCTCCCATTCGAACGTTAAACTGCAACAGGCAGCTATTCTGAATCTGTAAACTACATCTCTAAATTACATTGCTCGCGTACTTCCATACGCTCAAGATTTCGAGGAGAAAAACGCTGGCCCATGTAGTGCGCGGAAAACATAGCTCCTGATTCTACGGCCAAATACTTAGCACTCTTTGGTGTGCGGCACATTCAGGCTTGTAGCTTTCCGCGAGTGCGTCTCGCTATCTCGTTCCTCCAAGGAAGTGACCTTAACTCCACGCGCGGGTTCGAGAACTACTGTCATGGTTGATGCACAACGCCCGCACAGCCAGAAATGCAAAGTCTGTCGTTCCGGATGTTCGTCGAATGGCGCGGAATTCTCATCGCTCGCAGCCACAGAGATCGATACGATCTCAAACTGAAAAAGCCGCCCTTCCGAAAAAGAGTGTAGCGGACGCTTGCAACTCTCATTGACGCAGTGGGCCACCATCGCAACATGCATCGGGCAAATCACCCCGAACCTGCCGACCTTACAGCCAAAACCTTAAGAATCCAATACAGTTTGGACTGTATTTTCGATGAATTTTTCGGGTTATGGCTGGTTAGATGCGGTGAATCACCTTTGGGCGCAAGATGCAAATGACTCATTGGTGCCACTCATCTGAGCAACTATGCCGAGCCGACGAAAGGTCCTCGAAACTGCGGCGCCTCTGGTTCCAGGCAAACTCACGCTGGAGACGCTGAAGCTCGCGGCCTCCGGTTGTAAAGCCTGTGATCTTTGGCGAAAAGGTACTCAGACAGTATTTGGTGAAGGCAGCCGCCGCGCCTCAGTAATGTTCGTAGGCGAACAGCCAGGAGATCGCGAGGACATTGAAGGGCATCCGTTCGTTGGACCCGCTGGCCGCGTTCTCGATGACGCGCTCAGTGCAGCCGGTATTGATCGGTCGGAAGTGTATGTCACCAACGTTGTGAAACACTTCAACTGGGTACCCGCCAAACGTGGCAAACGCCGCATTCATAAGAAACCACGTTATTCGGAGATCGTCGCTTGCCGTCACTGGCTTGACGCCGAAATCTCGGTGACTCGTCCACAGGTAATTGTCTGCCTGGGAGCTACGGCTGCCCAGTCAATGCTCGGCAGACAGTTCAGCGTTATGCAGCAGCGTGGGCGATTCGTCAAGTCAGACCTTGCACCCTACGTCATGGCCACAGTTCATCCATCCTCCATACTGAGGGCTCCTGATGAAAGTGCCCGTCACGAACAGAAATCAGCGTTCATTGCTGACTTGCGTATCGTGGCTGCGCAAATTCGAAAGCTGCGCAAAGCGGCGTAGTTGAAGGTGTACTGCTGAAAGGCTTAGTAAAGTTACATCTTCTCATTTAGACCCCTACAGCGGTCATCCGATGCCTTCACGCTTAACGGCAGGATTAAATTCGAAGTTGTGACTTTAGTGACAACGCGCAGACGTCCGGCTGATGAAGACGAGCAACCGGATACTCCACGTCCTCCGTATGTGAAAGAACCAGAGACCGATGTGCCTGATGGAGACGAACAAGGCGGGAATGTAGTGACACCGGTTCAAGCCTTCAGCGGCACTCTACTTTCATTCGCATGAACCCTGCAGGCGCATTTTCACGAACAAAACTAGCCGGGAGTACAGTTCTCGGTGGCGCTGGCGTGGTTGCTTTGGGCGGACTTGCCTATTTCGCAACACGCCGTCTGCGGCGCTTCAGTTTGACGGGGCGAACCGTCATAATTACTGGCGGGTCGCGAGGCTTAGGGTATGCACTGGCGCGGAGGTTTTTGCACCGAGGGGCTAAAGTTGCCCTGCTAGGGCGTGATCCCGAAGCGCTGCAACGCGCGCATCAGCTGCTGGTCGGCATGGGTCAAGTTTTCGTCCGGCCATGCGATATTCGCGATCAGAGGCAGGTGAATGAAGCATTCGTCGACATTCGACAGCAGTTTGGCTCGATCGATGTTCTAGTCAACAATGCCGGAACCCTGACGGTAGGTCCGATGGATACGATAACGGCCGGCGACTATAAAGAGTCGCTTGACGTGTTCTTCTGGGGGCCGCTCTACACAACTTTGGCCGTACTTCCTGAAATGCGAAATCGCCGTAGCGGACGAATCGTCAACATTTCTTCGATTGGCGGGAAGATCAGTGTCCCGCATCTCCTCTCTTACAGTGTTGGCAAATTCGCGCTGGCGGGATTCTCTGAGGGCATGCGCGCGGAGCTCGCGAGGGACAACGTTTATGTGACGACGGTGTACCCGGGACTTATGCGAACGGGCAGCCCGCGAAACGTTGACTTCAAGGGGAAGCATCGCGCCGAGTACACATGGTTTCTGGTGAGCGACTCGACTCCGGGTCTTACGATCAGCGCCGACGGTGCTGCAAGGAAGATTGTTGCTGCGTGCGAGTACGGTAAGGCTGAGCTGATTATCACATTGCCCGCGAAGCTTGCGATCAAAGCACATCAGCTTTTCCCGGGCCTGACCTCCGCGGCATTAGCTGCAGCAGCGCGGGCGCTTCCTGCGCCCGGCAACCTGGGTAAAGGCAAAGCAAAGGGACTCGAGAGCACAACGCGCATTACAGAATCATGGCTCACGGCACTAGATCGTCGCGCAGCCAAACAGAACAACCAAATACCTCGCCCAGCGGTGGTGAATCCATGACAATTACGACGAATATTGCTCCGAAATTCGACGAGGAAGAGTTTTCTCGCCGGCCTGCAACCTCAAAACTGGAGACAGCCCTGACCCTGGCGGCCGGTACGGCGATTTCGCTATACGGGATATTACGCCGCGACTGGTTTGGCGCCGCATTCGCGGGTGGCGGAGGCTATTTGCTCTATTGCGGCATCGCCGACCTGAGGCGCCCTTATCAGGGACGCGTTCGCGTCGGGTTCACCATCCTCAAGCCGCCTGACGAGGTTTACGACTTTGTGCGAAACACAAAAAACTGGGCGAGCGGCTTGCACTTGATCAGGCTTGAGCGCAACAACGACGGTGGATCGAGCGTCCGGGTCGGAGGCGAGAATGCACTCGGGCTAACGTCCCAAATAGAAGTGACTGATGAAAAGCCCGGCGAATTCATTGCCTGGGCGTCGGACGCAAGGATGATCGAGCACCGCGGGGTGGTTCATTTCAAGAAAGCTCCTGGTGATCGCGGTACGGAATTGAGTGTCGCGTTGGAGTATAAAGCACCCACTGGACCACTCTCTCGCGCGGCTGCGTTGTTCGCGGGCCTCGATCCCGAACAATTGGTACGCGAAAATCTTCGGCACATCAAGCAATTGATGGAAGCCGGTGAAATTCCTACGACAGCAGGACAGCCCGTCGGCGCCCGTGGAGTTCGAGGCACGGCGGAGCGAATCATGTTTCGAGAACACCCAGTCGCCGATATGCAAGCTGAGCGCCTTGCAGGCGATTGAACTTGAGGAGGAATTGTGAAAGCTCTTTGTTGGCGGGGAAAAACCAAGCTTGAAGTTGAGCACGTGAGCGACCCAGCAATTCTCAACCCACGTGATGGAATCGTACGCATCACACGGACGGCCATCTGTGGTTCCGATCTTCATCTCTATGACGGCTATATTCCGACGCTAGAACCCGGGGACATTCTCGGCCACGAGTTCATGGGGGAAGTGGTGGACGTGGGTTCAGAGGTGACGCGGATCAAGAAAGGTGATCGCGTGGTTATTCCGTTCACGATTGCCTGCGGCCAGTGCTATTTCTGCAAGCATGAACTCTGGTCGGCCTGCGACAATACCAACCCGAATGCCTGGATGATGGAAAAACTTTATGGATTCTCCGGCTCCGGTCTATTCGGTTATTCGCACATGATGGGCGGATATGCTGGTGGTCAGGCGCAGTTTGCGCGGGTGCCGTTTATTGATGTGGGTGCGTTGCAAATTCCCGAGGGACTGCCTGACGAGCAAGTGTTGTTCCTTTCTGACATTTTTCCCACCGGCTACATGGCTGCGGAAGTTTGTGAAATCAAACCCGGCGACGTGATTGCGATTTGGGGATGTGGGCCGGTTGGGCAGTTCACGATTCGCAGTGCATTCCTGTTGGGTGCTGAGCGTGTAATCGCGATTGACCGCTTCCCGGATCGCTTAAAGATGGCGCGCGCAGGCGGAGCTGACATTATTAACTATGAAGAAGTCGATGACCTCGTTGAAGAGCTGAAGTGGATGACCGCAGGACGCGGCCCTGATGCCTGCATCGATGCTGTGGGTCTTGAGGCGCATGGAACCGGCATTGCATCCGCGTACGATTACGCTAAGCAAAGACTCAAAATATCGTTCGACAGGCCGACCGTTGTGCGACAAGTGATTCAGGCGTGCGCGAAAGGCGGGACGGTTTCACTTCCTGGAGTGTATGGCGGATACCTGGATAAAATCCCATTTGGTGCAGCTTTTGGCAAAGCCCTAACTTTTAAGATGGGGCAAACGCATATGCATCGTTATATGGGCAGGTTGCTGAAGCATGTTGAACAGGGCGACATAGATCCCTCATTCGTAATCACGCACCGCCTCGGTCTCGATGACGCACCGGACGCTTACCGCACATTCCGGGATAAGCAGGACCAGTGCATAAAGGTGGTCCTTGATCCATGGAAAGAAACTGTGGCCGCCTAATTGAACGGTTTGCTCCGCTAATGAAGAGGCAACCGGACATCTACCGCCGGTAGGTTAGGAAATTCGGCGTGCGGCTCAAGCTGATACCAATACGCGACCGACGAGAAATTATCTCCACGGTCATTTGCGTGTCCGTGCTCAATGGTCGCGCGTAAAGATTTCGTAAATGGAATCGGCGAATCAAGGTGAAATCGATAGACCGACCATTTTGAATCTTTCTTTTCAGGCCCAACTACAGGCGCTCCGAAGAGCCCATACGAAAATGATTTCCCGCCGAAATCCCATGCGCCCAGGAAGTAGTCTTCAGTGCCGGTGCCATTGATGGATGGTAATTTCTCGCCGTCAACAAAAAACATGTCGTCCCCTTCACCCCACCAACCATCGGCATTCTCAACAACTGACATCGTGACACCCACAAAATGTCCGCGCCCGGTAGCTTTCATCCATACGTAATTGTTCTTGCCGTCTAAATTTGTCTTCGCGTCTGAGATTGCCACGTTGGGAACCGCCTGTCGATACTGCGCGTGAAAGTATGCAGTATCCTGCGGCAAAGGCGAGCGGAGTGCCCGCCAATCGATGTTCCAGTACAGCGCGTCAATTGGTTCGTGTCCTTCATTCGTTACCGTAATTCGCGCATGCTTCTGGAACGGCATAGGCAAAAAGCAATTCAGGGCTTTGTCGGCGCCGACTGCAAGCGGAATAGATTGATAAAGAAAATATTCGCCGTTGCCCAGACCAAAGAAATCCCCAATCGGCGCCTCCGCGCTGGGAGTGCTTTCACCATCCCAATACATGCGTAGCACGATCCGCTTCAGCTGGTTTTTTTCTTTGTCCGAAATGGTGAACCAGATGTGCGTGATTTCACCGGGGCCATTCTCGTCGAGTACTGTGATGGTTTGGTTCGGCGGCACGACTCGATAATCCGAGTTTCCACCGGTGCGGTCGTAACTCGAAGAGCGCCGCTGCGTATAGTCATGGACCTGCGGCAGGCGGCTGAGCCACCCGTCGCTCACGTTTTCAGCCGTCTGAGAGAGCCCGCTGCCAGTGAACAAGCAAATGACCACCACGATGGCTATGGCACCTAACTTCGTTCGCATCTAGTCCCTCCGAAAACAAACGCCGCATAATACCAGACGTGAAACCGCAAAACCTTCTTGATCTCGGCTGCATCGCACTTACAATAATGATTGCCAACCGAACGGAACGTCGCGGAGGTGTTCTATGCGCATTTTGACGACGGTGGTGGTGTTATCGACTCTGGCTTTTGCCCAGGACGCAGCCAAGCCAAAAGCTCCCGCGTTAACAGAGGGAGCGCATGCGAGCGCTACCCAGGTCACGATCCCCGCTGGCACTAAGATCCCCATCGCCCTCAAAAATACGATTTCGACCAAAGCGAACCATGAAGGCGACCCAATTTACGCACGGTCCACTTTCCCAGTCGTCATTAATGAACATATCGTGATCCCCGCGGGCACCTATGTTCAGGGAAAAATCAGCTCGATTAAGCCTGCCGGCCGCATCAAAGGCCGCGCTGAAGTGCTCATTCATTTCACTACTTTGATTTATCCCAGCGGATACACCGTGATGCTGCCAGGATCAATTGAAAACGCTCCGTCAGTGGATAATGGCAAGGTCAAAGACAAGGAAGGCACGATTCAGGGTGACAGTAACGCTGGCAAAACGGCGGCCACTATCGCCGGTCCGGCCGCGGATGGCGCTCTTACGGGCGCGGTCATCCGGGGTGGTGAAGGTGCGTTGATCGGCGCTGGGATCGGCGGAGCGGTAGGAACGGCGATCGCCGCTCTCAGCCACGGAAATGAAGTAAAGATGGAACCCGGAACAACGCTCGAAGTGGTGCTGCAGCGAGATGTATCGGTTGACGGATCGCGTATCCGCCAAACCGCTGCGACAGCGCAAGAAGAGTAGGACCGTTCAGTTATTTGAGAAAGTTACTCGGCGGTGGATGGCTCAATTACGGATGTGATTTCAGAAATTTTGGTCGCCGGAAAGCCACCCTGCTTCGCATGCTCGCGAATCATCTCATCATTCGGCGCGCGATAAATGCAGTAGATCTTGTCCTCGGTCACATAACTCTCGATCCACTGAATCTCGGGTCCTAGTTTATTCAACACGCTGCAGGATTTTTGCGACACTGCGCGAAGCTGATCACGTGTCAGCTTTCCAGCACCGGGCAGGTCGCGTTCGATGACGTACTTGGGCATAGTTTCCTCTTTGGGCGAGAACAGTTCGAAGAGCAGCCAGAAGGCTATCAGGTAAGTGTCAAGGCTTACAACTAAGCTTTGTTTGCGGCTGCGGAGTATGCCACAGGATAAATTTGGGAGTCGATGTCCTTGCGCAGGTCGTCCCAGATGTTCTCAGGCATATCAAGGAAGATTTTTACGACTTCAGGGTCGAACTGGGTCCCTGAACATCGTTCGATTTCAGCACGCGCAGCCGAGAATGGTTGTGCCGGCCGATATGGTCGATTCGACCGAATTGCGTCAAGAGTGTCGGCAACGGCGAAAATTCGCGCTCCGAGCGGAATCTCTTTACTTTTCAGGCCGCGCGGATAGCCTGTTCCGTCGTATTTTTCCTGATGCGAATAGACAATGTCAGAAGCTTCCTGGAGGAAGGGAATTCGTCTTAAGATTTGATAGCCGCGATAGCAGTGCTCACGCATGATGGCGACTTCTTCCTCGTTCAGCGCGCCGGGTTTGCGAAGAATTGCATCGGGAATTGCCATCTTGCCAATATCGTGTAAAAACGCCCCTCGTGCGATTACGCGAATCTGATCGGAGTTAAGACCCATGGCCCGAGCAATTGCTATGGTGTACGCAGTCACGCGCTTCGAATGGCCTTCTGTCTCGGCATCTTTCAAATCGAGAGCATTGCCTAACGCCTCAAGCGTAATATCGTAAGATTTCTCGAGAGACGAGAAGGCGTGCCGCAGTTGCTCGGTTCGCGTAGTAACCAACGCTTCCAAATTGGTTTGGTATTCGCGGTTCTCGACCTTCAGCCGACGATTCTCAAGCGCGCGACGCACCGTCGCCAGCAGTTGTTCCCGCTCAAACGGTTTCAGAAGATAGTCATAGGCGCCGTTCCGAATTGCACCAAGCGCCACGGAAACGTCGGTAACGGCAGTGACCATGATCACCGGCATATCGGGGAAGCGCTCTTTCGAAGCTTCGAGAAGTGCGATGCCGTCCATCTCGGGCATCATCAGGTCGGTGAGCATCAGCTCAAATTCTTTGCCGTAGCTCAGAAGCTCGAGAGCTTCTTTGCCCGATTCTGCCTGGCTGCAGACGTAATTGGCGGAACTAAGCATGGCCGAGACGAAGTCGCGGATAGGCTCTTCGTCGTCGACGATAAGAATGCGCTCGGCTGGCATAGACGAACTGACGGAATCGACCTAAGTGTAAGTGGATTGTACCTTAAACGCCTGATACCCAAAGTAACCAAAGGTCATCGGAAATTCGGGTGGTAACTAGTTTGCCTATGGTAAAACCGGGTTGGGTAACTACGGTCAAACTAGATGAGCACCATCGCCTGGCGTGGCTGGGAGGTTCTGGCAGGGCCGGCTGCACCGAAATTCGGGGCGCGCGAAGTCGCCGTGCTGCTGATCGTGGCTGCCAGCCTGCTTGTTTTCCGCACCTTCCGCGAGCGTTCGTTAATCGCTTGGATTTCCGCCTGGTTAGCGTACTTTGCCTCATACCATACGCTGCTTTCCGCCTCGCAAGCAGGCCCGTACGCGGTTCCGGTTGGCCAGGCTGAATTTGTTTTTGCGGTCACCATGTTTGCGGCCGGCGTGTTCATTTATTCCGGCAGCCGAGAATTGCTGACGCCTGTAGTCGTGATCGGTAGCGTAATAACCCTATTTGCTGCCGCGCAAGGAGAATACTGGGCAAATTCGGTCCCATTGCGCTTCGCGTTAGAGCTTTCCTATCGACTACTCGCGCTAGCTGCCGCCGTACAGGTGCTTCGTTTCCGCAGGGCCCGCAAAGAAGTCGGCGCCTGGCTGTTGGCTGCCGGAATGTTGCTCTTGCACCTGGAATGGGGTCCGGTCAGCTCTCATCTGCCTTCTGAAACCGGCATTTTTTTTGACATCGTTCTCGGCCTGGGCATGCTGCTTGTCGTCTTCGACGAGTTTCGAATCCGCACACGGCGCCTGGTCACGTTGAACGCACTTACTACTAATATCGCCCGCGCGGCCGAGAGAGGTCCAGTTGCACCAGATGCCTTAAAAGATCTGCAAAAGCTGATGGATAGTGACGCGATCTGGTTTCGATTGCGCAATGGCCGCCAGTTGACCATCTTTCAGCAGTGCGGCTTGTCGGAAGGGTTCTTGCGGGCTCGGAATGTTATCGCTGGCAACGACGCGATCGAAGCAACTACGGAAGAGAGTCGGCCTGCTGTCATCATTGTTTCGAAATTGGACCCGGTAAATTCGGCTGCCCTGCAAACCGAGAAGTTCAAGCAGCTGGTTGTTGCGCCCGTGCCGGGAAAGAAAGGTCTGGCAGGCAATCTTGTTTTAGGTAATCGCAGGCAACGGTCTTATGCACCCGACGAATTTAACTTCCTGATGTTGTGCGGCCAGCAACTTGGGCTCGCATTGGAAAATCTCCATTTCGTCGAGGAAATACTGCGGTCGCACCGGCAATGGAGCAACACTTTCGAATCCATTCAGGATTTGGTATTGCTGCACGATGCCGAGTTTCACATTTTAAAAGCCAACCCTGCACTTCTTCGTCGCGTCGGGAAGTCGCAGTCCGAGGTTGTGGGGCAACTTTGCGAGGCGGTGTTACCGAAAGACGGTGTTATTTGGAAGAACTGCCCTTACTGCCAGGGAGAAGAAAATAGCTTTTTTGAGGGGCCGGATCCGTTCGGAGGTTTTTCAGTTGCTTCCACGTCAACATACACAGACCAGGGCACCAAACAAAAGGGCACAATTCACGTGGTTCGCGACATCACGGAGCGCCGGGCAGCCGAACAGAAATATCGCTCATTATTTGAGCAGCTACAGGAAGGCGCATTTGTCACCACCTTAAGTGGCAAGTTACTCGACTGCAATGATGCTTTCGTCCACATGCTTGGTTATGAGAGTCGTGATGATCTGCTCGGCCGAAATGTTGAGTCGGAATTCTATATTTCACCGGATCAGCGGACGGCGCTGCGTCGAGAGATTGACAAGCATAACTTCGTTCGGAATTTTGAAGTCAATTTAAAGCGCAAAGATGGCAGCCCACTGACTGCTTTGGTAAACAGCTTTGCTACGCGCGATTCGGACGGCAAAGTCGATGGCTATCAGGGTTTTCTGCTTGACGTCACCGAGAAGAAGAACGCGGAAGATGAAATCCGACGCCGCAATCGTGAACTGAATGCCTTAAACGCCATGGCGGTGATCGCCACGCAAAGTTTCGATCTGGACGAAATTCTTAATCTCACGTTGCGCCAAGTTATCTCGGTGCTTGGGGCCGACCACGGGTCGGTTTATCTCGCTGAATCCCCGAACCAGTTCCGGCGTCGTGCGAACTGGGGACAGCGCGTCAGCGATCGCAAGAAACTGATGGAAGCGAATTTCCCCAGCGGCCTCGGCGATCTCGTCATGCGTTCGCGCGCGGAAGTCCTCACTGCAGAATATCTGCCACATTTACCAAAAGCAGTATCTGAATTTGTGCATGCCGATCCAGGCACCTCGATATGGGTGGTGCTATGGGGCAAGGATGCGCCGCTAGGCCTTATGGGGATCAGCCGCGGCCAGAACCAGGGATACACAATAGACGATGAAAACCTGCTGGTTGCGATCGGCCGGCAGTTATCGACGACGGTAGAGAAAGTCCGTTTGTACGAAGAGACTTGCAAAGCTTACGATGACCTTCGCCGCGCCCAAGAACAGCTGTTGCAAAGCGAAAAGATGTCAGCTATTGGACAACTTATTGCCGGGGTTGCACACGAGCTCAATAATCCTTTGACCGCGATTCTCGGCTACGCGCAGCTTCTCGAGACAGAAACACTCGAATCCCGTCCGATGGAATACGCGAGCAAGATCTTCAAGCAGGCGCAGAGAACGCATCGCGTAGTCCAAAATTTGCTTTCATTCGCGCGCCAGCGCAAGCCTGAGAGGCAGGAATTCGATGTTCTAAAAGTGCTTGAAGAAGCGTTGCTCCTCCGCGACTACGATATGAAGGTGGGCACCATCAAATTGGAGCGTGAGATCGCGGAAGCGATTCCTGCGGTTTCAGGCGATCCGCACCAGTTTGAACAGGTCTTTCTGAACATCATCAATAACGCGGTAGACGCAATGATGGAAGAAAAGAAGCCCGATGAACGCAAGCTCTGCGTCCGCATGCGTCGTGAGAGCAATTCAGTTTGTATTGAATTTCAGGATTCAGGCCCAGGTCTCAAAGAGCCACACCGCATTTTTGAGCCGTTCTACACAACCAAGAGCGTCGGGAAGGGAACCGGGCTCGGACTCAGCATCTGCTACGGCATTGTTAAGGAACATGGCGGAGAAATTTCCGCTCGCAATGCGGAAGGCGGCGGAGCCGTTATAGAAGTGAAATTGCCTTCTGCTGGGTACGCGAGTGTTACGGAATCGCGGAGCGTCCCTGTAGTCCAGAAGCGTGAAGCCGCTCTCGCGGGCAGAATTCTGGTCGTCGAAGATGAAGAATCAGTACTGGACTTTGAACGCGATGTGCTGGCGGGCACCGGCGCGCAAGTCGTCACGGCTTCCAGCATCGATCAAATGAACAGCGCATTGAAAACGCAGTCGTTCGATGCTCTCATCATTAATGGCAAAATGCCTGGGTCGAGCGGAGTCCCCAATACCTGCCAATGGATCTCGGAGAACTCGCCAGAGCTTTCGCAGCATTTCCTGCTGACATTTTCCAGTCTGACGGATTCTGAGATCCGTAATTTCCTCGAGCAGAATAAAATCCCATTCCTGGTTAAGCCGTTCGAGGTCGGCGATCTCATCGCTAGTGTCCGAAAGCTTCTCGTGAAAGCTCAGGCGGCGGGAGCACGCTAGAGGCGCAGTATTGCGACGCACTATAGCTCCAGAGGTCTGAACGTTGTCTTTGCACCGTGCATCATGCGGCTCATTTCTTGTGCGTCCAAAAATATAGGGCGACGCTTTCGCGCCGCCCTCAGAAAAAGAATCTAGAAATTAGAAGCGATACAGGAAGCCGGTGTTCACGCGGACGTTGTTATTGTCGCTCAGTCCGCTGAAGCTCAGCCGCATCCAGTCAACATTAACCGCGCGGAAAACCAGCTTGCGACGACCAAAGTCCAGACCGCCACCGAACATTACTGTCGAACCTCCTACACCGATTCCAGCCGCACCCGCATGCGCGCCACCAAACAAGGCGTGAATGTATGGTGCGAATGCTTTCTTCGGAAATGAAACCACCGGTCCGGCAGTGTAGGTGTAGAGGCTTTGTCCCTGGCTGAATCCCGAACCCAGGTCGCCAGTGACGCCTACGTTCTTCCAGATATAGAAGTTCGCCGAGGTACTGAAGCCGCTAGCATGCCAGCCACCATCGGTACTTGTGAACTGGTAGCCGCCGAAGACTTCCGGCTTGGGAGCTTCCCCAGCCAACGCGAACATTGAAGCAAAGCAAACCAAAACGGCAACGCCGATAAGTTTTTTCATCCTTCTCCCCTGTTTAATTAAGTTGCACCCTATCCGTCCTCATACCGGCGTATCGTGCAGCCGGGGTCCACTCGTGCCGAATGAATCCCGAAGCTCGGATCGATTGAGGTGCTGTGTCAATGGTCTTAGTTGGGCCGCAAAGGGGCAAGTAACAGAAGCGGCGTTTCAAAATGGGACTTCCGTAATTAGGCATTTGATTGATACGTAAAGGTTTCTGTGAACAATTGAGGGGCAACCAATTTAGGACCGAGAAGCAACTAAAAAATTAGTTGACTTTTTGTACGGTAGGTAGTCTAAGAAATTAGAAGCGTTTCACTGCGACATGCCTCGAAAGCAATCGGCGACATTAACGGAAGCGGAACTACGAATCATGAACGCCCTCTGGCAAAAAGGCCCGGGGACAGTCCAGCAGGTTCTGGACTGGCTACCGGAAAAACCGGCCCTGGCGTACAACTCCGTTCTGACCACCATTCGGGTGCTCGAGAAAAAAGGATACGTAGGGCACCTGAAGGACGGCCGTGCGCACATCTATCAGCCTCTAATCGATCAGGAAGAGGCGACCCGTTCTGAAATCCGGCATCTCGTAGGGCGCTTCTTCAAGAATTCACATGAGGCGCTATTGCTGAACATTTTGCGAGACGAAGAAATCAATGAGAGCGAGGTGAAGCGCCTGCGGGAGATGCTGGCTGCGGGTGAAAGCTCAACAACAACTTCTACTCTACCCCAAACAAAAGAGAGCGGGGAAGAATGATTGGGCTCCATTTCCAAACTGTTGCGCAGGTGGTCGCCGGACACGGATTGAACAGCTTGCTTGCAGGGATGGTGCTGGCAGCGATGTGTTGGACGGCACTTCAGTGCTTTGGGACGCGCAGTTCGATGACACGATTTGTGGTCTGGTTCGCAACCCTGCTCGGGATCGCCGCCTTGCCATTACTGACCTCTACAGGGAAAGGCTGGAGCGGTCCTAATGGGCACCTACCGGAAGTGGCGCTTTCAAAGGATTGGGCCACCGGAATATTTCTGGCGTGGGCAACAGTTGCGACTCTGCTCTTGGTGAGACTTGGATTTTCGCTAGTCCATGTGTACAGGCTTCGACGCCAATGCAAGGAGATTAACGTCTCCTCTTATCCCGCATTGGCGGAGGTTCTCGGACAATCCTCCGGAAGACGAGCGCGCCTGCTCGTTTCAGAGATTGTTCGTGTGCCCACGGCTCTGGGTTTTTTTCGTCCTGCAGTTGTAATTCCGGCATGGGCTCTCCGCGACCTTTCAGCAGATGAGCTCAAGGTGATTGTGCTGCATGAGCTCGCGCATTTGCGGCGCTGGGACGATTGGACGAATCTTGGCCAAAAAATTGTGAAGGCGCTGTTCTTTTTCCACCCGGCGGTCTGGTGGATTGACAGCCGGTTGGCATTGGAACGCGAAATTGCTTGCGACGATTTGGTCTTGGAGCAGACTTGCAGCGCGCGAGAGTATGCCGCTTCGCTGGTGTCGATTGCCGAAAAGGTTGTGGCCGAAAAGACGCGGGCGTCTCGAACTCTTGCGCTGGCACAAGGAGCGCTAGGTCGAGTGCGAGAGGTTTCCGCAAGGATCGCGCGAATTCTGGATGGTCGGCCACGTTCGAACCGTGGATGGCGGTCGGCGGCGGCAATGGTAGGTACGCTAGCGCTGGGGACTTTTGTGGCGATGCCATATGCGCCGGAGCTGGTGTCATTTCAGGGATCGGTTCAGCCAGTGCTTTCGGCGCAGTTGAACCAAGTGATCCCTGCTCCCGTGATTCCGGCGTCTATGAAATGGAGTGGTTCAGGCGGCTCGGACGCGGTCGTGACCAGAGGAGCGCATATAAGCAGACGCAGTGCTAGTTCATCGATCAAGAGTCAGAGCGTACGTCGTCCTGTGGGTTCGCCTTTGGTGATCGCCGCTAAAGCCACTATGCGTCGGAGAAGTCGCAATCCGAAAGTTACGATGGCGAAGGCTGTTCAACAGAACCGGCCAGCAGAGACTTTGCTTGTGGTCCGCTCGACCCAGGTGAATGAATCTGGAATACCGCTTTGGACCTTGTCGGTATGGCGCATGACTGCAGCGAATGGCCAGACTGTTCAGGAAATGATCGTGATGAATTCAATCTGATCAAAAATTTTTGCCGTTAATAACTAAATATTTAGTTACAAAGGAGAATGAAAATGAGTTGGTTTCAACGTTTTAAAACAAAATTCATTGCCCGCTTGTTCGTGCCGATCGTAGCGGTTGGGGCGATCGTTTCACTGGGTTCGTACGAGTTTGCAAAACCCGCGAACGCATCGGCTCCGGCTCGTGCGGCTGCGGCAGCGCCACTCGATGACAGCAGCGTGAGCGCTCTCGTCGCACTGGACCACGCGATGGAGACCGTTGCCGCGCGTGTTGCACCTGCAACCGTCTACGTACAGGTAACCTCGAAGGTCGCGCCAGACAACGGCGATGCCATGGAGCAAAACGAGAGTGGCAACAATGACAATGATAATGACAACGACAATGGCAACGGTAATGATCCGTTCTCGCAGTTCTTTGGCCAGCAGTTCGGACGACGTTTTTTCAGGATGCAACCACAAGGACCGCAGATTGAGCATGGCCTGGGCAGCGGAGTGATCATTTCCCCGGACGGCTACATCGTGACCAATAATCACGTGGTAGACGGCGCGACAGACATCCGCGTGACCATGACCGACAAGCGGATCCTGCCTGCGAAGCTGATCGGCCGCGACAAGCTGACCGATCTCGCAGTGATCAAAGTAAACGCGACTGACCTCCCCAGTGTACCGCTGGGCGACTCGACCAAACTTCGGCCCGGCGAAACAGTGCTGGCGTTTGGCAACCCGCTTGGATTCCGGTTCACAGTGACGCGAGGAATCGTCAGCGCATTGAACCGTCCCAATCCGAGTTCGAACCGTCGTGCACCGGGCGAATTTATTCAGACTGATGCCGCAATTAATCCGGGTAACTCAGGTGGTCCGCTGGTGGATGCGCACGGCGAAGTAGTCGGCATCAATACTTTCCTGGTTTCCGAGACTGGTGGTTTCTCCGGCATGGGATTTGCAATTCCTACCCAGATCGTCAAACCGACAATTGATGCGTTAATCAAAAACGGAAAAGTCGAGCATGCCTATATCGGCGTTGGCATCGGCCCTGTGACTCCGGACGAAGCGAAATTCTTCAACATGAAGGACGCTTCCGGTGCGGTGGTGAGCGAAGTAGAACCCGATACTCCGGGCGCGAAAGCCGGCCTGAAGGTGGGCGACGTGATCACTGCACTGAACGGGAAGACGGTTAGCGATCCGGGTGAACTCCAGGTTGAAGTTGGCCAGAAGACGCCAGGAACGAAGGTCGATCTCACCGTTGTGCGCGATGGAAAGACAATGCAGGTTCCGGTTACGCTCGAAGCTATGGGTGCACGTGAGAAAGGCACCGAAACTTCAAGCGCGGAAAACGGAAAGCCGCGCTGGGGAGTTGGGCTCGAGGATCTGACGCCAAACATTCGGCAGCAGGTGAATGCTCCGAGTGACGTGCACGGCGCTGTGATTGAGAAAGTCGTTCCGGGCAGTTCGGCTGATGACGCTGGATTGCAGCAAGGCGACGTCATCACCGAGGTGAATCGTCATCCGGTGCACTCGGCCGCCGATGTGCAGCGCGAACTCTCTAGCGTTCCGAAAGGCCAGGACGCGCTGATTCTCGTGTGGTCTCCAAACGGCGGAAGCACGTTCCGCGTGCTGCACCCAACGCAAGGGTAAGTCGAGTAAGCGCTACATGGATGCCGCTCCAGAAATGGAGCGGCATTTTCATCTCATTAGCAGGCCTATTCGCACGTCGTGCTGAGGATCCACCGATCAGCCCGCCCACGATAGTCTTTCCACCTGCATACCAGGACCGATGGGGAAGTTCAAACCAGCCGATTAATCGACAAGCAAGTGCGGCGCCCACCACGGCGGCCGAGATGATCCACCAACGTGAATCGTCTGAGAGACGATCTCCCTGACGTCTGCGCAGGATAAGGAAGAGAGTAAGCGCGACCAAGTAGGCCAAAGTCTCAAAGAAGGTATGTGGATGGAGTCGCAAATCGCCAATGCGAATGTAGAAAGGGAAGCTCACGCGGGATGGGTGTAGATTATGCCCCAAGTACCGAACAAGGTAAACCTGATTCATCCGCTAGTCGCGATCTAGATAGAAACCGTCGCGAGTCTGAACCGTAGAGTCCTTTGCATTCGCTTTCAGCAACAGCTTGTGGTAACCCGCGTTGTCGTCCTTGGAGGGAGTGAAGCCCAGGTTGTATTCGTTACGCAGTTCTTCCTCGATACTGCTGTAGATCTGATCGATTGGCTCTTTCTTCGATACTTCAAACATTCGCCCGCCGGTTTCTTTCGAAATTCGCTCCAAAATTTTCTTGCCATCGGTCCGCTCTTCTTGCGGATAACGTCTGGGCTCACCGCGACGCCCGCCGCCCATAGGGCCACCCCCACCCATCGGACCGCCACCGGGAAAACCAAATCCCCCTCGGCGGCCCCCGAAGGCTTCTTCACCCTTGAAGTACACCGAGTAAACCATCGTATCCGCGCGCTGCGCCGCTTCGATTGCGCTTTCAAGACTCTCTTTGCTGCCGCGGTCGACGCCATCCGAGAGAATGACAATTGCTTTTCGACCTTGCTGCTTTTTGAGCAGTTCATCCGAAGCCAAAAAAATCGCGTCGTAAAGTGTGGTGCCCGCACGGTGCATGCTGCGTCCACGACCCTGGCGCGGCGAATCGTCTCCCGGGGAACTCGAACCCGAGTCATCCTGCTGGTAGGGCGAAGCGATTTGCAGAGACTCGAGTGCTGATTCCAGCTTCGGGCGCGAGGAAGTCAGGTCCTGCAGCAACTCGACCTCGCGATCGAAATGAATCAGAAATGCTTTATCCTTGTCGCGGATGATCTGGTCATAGAACGTCTTACTCGCGGTCTTTTCCTGATCGAGAGACTCCCGCTGGCTCATGCTGGTATCGACCAGCAGGCCAAGCGTGAGAGGCAGGTCGGTGTCGCGGGAAAAATAGCGAATCGTGACCGGCTTTCCGTCTTCCTGCAAACTGAAATCAGAAACGGCAAGGCCCGGAAGAAGTTTTCCGTGTTTGTCGCGTACCGTAGCAAAGAGGTTTACCACTCGAATCTTCGACGACATTGTGGGAGAGTTTGTGTCGTTGGCAGAGGGAGTTGCGGCAGCGATTTTTGTTGAAGCTGGTGCTGAACTCTGGCTGAAAGCGCAGAGACTTAGAACGAGAGAGCCAGTGACGCACAGAACTCGGCTGACCTTACGCATAAAGGTGAAGATCCAGAGAAGGAAAATCAAAACTACTTAGAACGTAAGATGCAGGTGAGGCCGGGCGACTGGAGTAAAGGTTTGTAAAAACGACTTCTTTGCGTATCCCTGCAGATGAGAACTTGAGCTCGTAACCATCCTGTAATGTAAGATTCCGTTTCCAATATGCCCACTTTCTATGACCGATTTATAGAGTGTGCTGAGCGCTGGCCGACGAATGTCGCGGTCGAAGTACAAAGGCCGGAGGGCCTTGAGAGCTATACGTACGACGAACTGCGTCGTATGGCCGAATCAATTGCCGCATGGCTCTCGGAGCGCGGTACTCGACCCGGGGACCGCGTCGCAATTCTTGCGGATAACCATCCACGTTGGGTGGCTGCGTATCTGGGAATCATTGCTGCGGGGGGTACGACCGTGCCGCTCGATACGGCGTACCACTCCGATCAGGTAGGGACACTTCTGCGGGATAGCGGAAGTGTGTTGCTGGTTTGCGATGAGAAGCACTTGCAAGTGGCAGAGGAAGCGGTACGGGACACAGATGTCGGAATTGTGCTTACCCAGAGCACAGCGGGTTCGCCAGCAACCCCGCAAGAGAAGTTTGCAATCGACTTTGACCGCATCTTTGCCGAGTACGAGAGCGGTTTCGCGCCGGTACCCCGCGCACCAGACGAGGTTGCGTCTCTCCTTTATACCTCGGGTACCACGGCCGATCCCAAGGGGGTCATGCTCACGCACGCGAACCTGCTGGCCGAAGCGGATGCAGTGTTTGCGTGGGCGCACATTGGCCCTGATGATGCAATTTTGGGGGTGCTGCCGCTGTTTCATGTGCTCTCGCAAATGGCAAATTTGCTGCTGCCACTGGTTGCGGGAACACGGGTGGTTTACCTCTCGACTCTAAACACTACGGAGCTGTTGCGAGCGCTGCGCGAAAGAAAAGTCACTGCGTTTGCCGTTGTCCCCCAGTTTTTTTATCTCATTCACGAAAGAATATTTAAAGAAGTGCAGCAACGCGGATTGCTCGCACGACGTGCTTTCAAGATCCTGACGAGACTCAACGTAGTTTGCCGAAGGTTCGGATTCAATCTGGGACGCGTGTTCTTCGGGCGTGTTCACGATCTGTTCGGAAAACGAATGCGTTACCTGGTGACCGGCGGTTCGCGTTTCGATCCGAAAATCGGGCAAGACTTTTATTCACTTGGAATCGATGTCCTTCAGGCTTATGGACTCACTGAGACCTGCGGCGGCGCATTTGTGAACTCTCCCGAAGAGAACGTAATTGGCTCTGTAGGCAAGCCGCTGAAAGGGGTGGAATCCAAGATCGTAGGCGAGCAAGCTTCGGATGATGGATCACCAAAGAGCGGCGAAATACTCATTCGCGGACCCATCGTAATGAAAGGCTACTGGAACCGCCCGGATGCTACAGCCGAAGTGTTAAGCGATGGATGGCTGCACACGGGCGATCTCGGGTATTTCGACGAGCGCGGCAATTTGTTTATCACTGGGCGCAAGAAAGACGTAATCATTCTTGCGAACGGAAAGAATGTTTATCCCGAGGAAATTGAAGCGCACTATCTGCAATCGCCACTCATAAAAGAAATTTGCGTCATGGGATTGGAAGAGGGTGGAACGGAGAAGTTGTATGGGGTAATCGTCCCGAACTTCGACGTCCTGCGCCAAAGGAAAGTGGTAAACGCGAAGGAAGTAATTCGCTTCGATGTGGAAGGACTGTCCGCAAAACTGGCATCTACGAAAAGGATTGGTGGCTACGAAATCTGGCAGGGGGATTTGCCACGAACGACAACTCGAAAATTAAAGCGCTTCGAGATCGAAAAGCAAGTACAGGCAGGAAAGAGAGATGCGACTGGGGCGCTGAGTGTCTCAAGACCGCTAACGGAGGAAGAGAGCGCATGGCTCGATCAGGACGATGTGAAGCGCGCGCTGAAAGTTATTCGGGAGTACGCGGCTAATTCAGAGGCGATCCGGCCAAACGACAACCTCGAACTTGACCTCGGGCTTGATTCGATGCGCAGGGTTGAGTTGCTGGTCGCGCTCGAGCAGGAATTGGGTGGACAGGTTCAGGAGTCCAGGCTTGGCGGGATCTATTCAGTTGGGGAGTTGGTGGACGCGGTACGCGAGAGTTCAACTGCCCGCTCGGAAAAGAATATCCGGTCCGTACATGGGTTTGCCGGCTGGGGGGTGGTGCTGCGCGAAGATCCTACAGATCCAGAGGCGTTAGCGGCGGCAAAGTCTCGTCCAATCACTGATCGCGTTCTATATGTTCTTACACGCATTGTGAAAATGGTCTGGCTGGTGCGAGCACCAATCAAAGTTGAGGGAGTGGAAAATCTTCCGCAAGCGCCATTTCTGTTGTGCTCGAATCACCAAAGCTTTGTTGATCCAGTAATTCTGCTTGCGACCCTGCCGGTCCACGTGCTGCTGCATCTCTTCGCTGTGGGGACGAGCGAAATTTTCGGTACGGGATTCATGAGACGAGTAGCGCGAATTCTGCGTGTTGTTGTTGTCGATCCTGACGCCAACCTGATTCCGGCGATGCGGGCAGGAGCATACGGACTGAGACACGGAATGTCGCTGATTCTTTATCCCGAGGGCGAAAGAAGTATTGACGGCACACCGAAGATTTTTAAGAAAGGCGCAGCCATTCTGTCGATTCACTTGCAGGTTCCAATTGTTCCAATCGCGGTTGATGGTTTGTATGAAGCTTGGCCTCGAGGGAAGTCATTCCAGAAATTTGCGCCGCTAAAGATGAAATTTGGAAAACCAATGTTCCCTCCGCTCGAATCCGAAGCTTCGGAAGAAGCCTATGCGCAGCTAACGGCAGAGTTGAAGGCAAGAGTAATGGAGATGTGGGAGGAATTGCGGGCCGGCAAAGCATTTGGAGCACCGGCCTGACGCATGCATTATCATTAAAGGTAGAGATTTCCCTCTGTATGCGCGAGCACTGATCATTAAATCCGGCCTTCCTGGGCGATAAGACTGAATTTCACATCCAAATCATTTCACCGTCCAATGCATGTCAGCTTGCAAACTGAAACTGGAACTTCGCCGGCACACTACCGCACCCGGCTTCAGGCATTGCGGACCATCGCCTTGATGGAATTCGCAAAGGGCGTAGCAGTTCTGGCGGCGGCTGTGAGCCTGTATTGGGTTGATCCAACCGATGTGGTGGGTTCCTTCCTCGATTTTCTTCACATCAGCCCCGATCACCACCTCGCGCAGCTGCTTTTGCGATCTGCGGATACCCTGAGCAATGCGAGTATGTGGTTGATCATTCTCTGCGCGTGCCTTTACTCCGGTTTGCGCTTTGCAGAAGCCTTTGGGCTATGGCGCGCAAGGGCCTGGGCGGAGTGGGTGGCGCTTGTTTCCGGCGCGATCTATCTTCCTCTCGAAGCGTACAAGTTGGCTCACAGAGTCAGTATTTTTCATGTCAGCATTTTGCTGGTCAATCTCGCGGTGGTTGCATACTTGTTCTATTTGCGAATCTATGTGCCACGTATTCAGAAGATGGTTGTCCGCCTCCGTTAGAATGAAATTCAGCCCGGCTTCTCGTTATCAAGTCTGAACCTTGCTCACCCGAAGACAACTTCTTTTTGGCGGTGGCGCTGTTGTCGCCATTACGGGCCTGGGCGTCGACGGCTACCTCGAAACTGATCGAGTTCAGCTTAAGAAAATAGACATTTCACTTAAGCGTCTGCCTGCAGAGTTCGAGGGGTTCACAATCGTGCAGTTGAGCGATTTTCACTACGAAGAGCGATTTTCAATTTTCCCGATTCGCAAAGCAGTTGAGCTGGTGAATGCGATCAGTCCCGACCTGATCGTTCTTACCGGAGATTTCATCACGGTGGGAATGTTTGAATCGGGCTCACATGCACGCAGACATGCAGCTGAAGCTGCCGCGCCATGTGCGTCGATCCTCTCTGGGCTAAAGGGCCGTCTTGGGAAATATGCTGTGCTCGGAAATCATGACGCGTTCGCGAACGCGACACTTGTTACCAGGGCGTTAGAAGCCTCCGGAATTCCCGTATTAAACAATCGGTCGGTGCCGATTGAGAAGAATTCGTCGCGATTCTGGCTCGCCGGGATCGAAGACGCACTCGAGGCACAACCCGATCTGGGCGCAGCTATTGAAAAAATTCCGCCGGGCGAGGCGACGATTTTGCTGGCGCACGAGCCCGACTTCGCAGACGAAGCTGCCTTGAAGTCGGTCGACCTTCAACTCTCGGGCCATTCGCATGGAGGCCAGATCTGGATTCCGAGCATTGGCGCGCCTTGGCTCCCACCATTAGGCAGGAGATACCCACGCGGAATGTACAACGTAGGCAATTTAATTCTGTATACGAATATCGGAATTGGAACCATTCGTGCCCCAATTCGCATCAATTGCGTTCCTGAAGTGACGCTAATCACGTTGAGGGCTGGGCAAACGTGAGCTCTTGTTTTGTACCTGTGAATTCAAAAGCTCTTGACCGCAGAGATCGCTGAGTGCTGTAAGTTCGCAGAAAAATGCGTTACGCAATCAGGAATGACCCAAACAGGCTATAAAGCAGCACCGCCAGTACGATCAAGGTAAAACCGAGATACATGCGATCGCCTTCAATGGCGAAAGCGACGGCTGAAAACGCTACGCGGGCGATGGGCGTTGCGATCAGCAGCAGCAAACCCAATTGAATCACGCCGCGAGCATGCCCCGTAAAGGCAAATTGCAGAATTCCGTGCACAGTCTTCAGGTCGTCCGGTTCGCTGCTATAAGTCCGGAACGAGACATGCGCCCGTGGGTGCGCGCCAAGATACGGTATTGCGCCTGCAATCACAACTAAGGCTGCAATTACTACCCCCGCGCGCAGCAGATTGGCAATTAACGCCTCAACTCGTTCGTCATCCAGTTGCGGTCGCCAGCGCAATTTAATAGACATCACAATCCTCCCGTAATTCCTTTGAAGATCATCTGCAACCCGAGGAGGACGATCACTCCACTAAAAACAAGGCGCAAAAGCTTCGTCTGTGTCTTGACCAGCACACGAGTTCCCATCAATGAACCGATAAGCACGCCGATCATGACCGGCATAGCCAATGACGGATCAATGTATCCGCGGCTTAAATAAATACCTGCGCTGGCAGCCGCAGTCACGCCGATCATGAAATTGCTGGTAGTGGTCGAAACTTTAAAAGGAATTTTCATCGCCTGATCCATGGCAACCACTTTCAGGGCACCGGAGCCAATACCGAGCAAGCCCGAGAGGGTGCCTGCGATGTACATTATCCCGAAACCAGCAGGTACGCGGTATACGTTATAGTTGCGCATCCCGCTCGTGTCTGGGAAGCTGCCGTTCATCTTAAGCTTCGTCGCCAGTGGATCGGGTGGTTGCTCAACATTGTTTCGTGGTCGCGTGCGACGTGATACGTAAGCCGAGTACATCAGAACGATTCCGAAAATGATGGCGATCGCGTTTGCAGGAACTTTGGCCGTCAGGTAAGCGCCAAGTAGTGCGCCAAATGTGGTCGCAATTTCCAGAAACATTCCAATGCGAATATTTGAGAATCCTTCCTTGACGTATGCGGCTGCGGACCCTGACGAGGTAGCGATGACAGAAACGAGAGAGGCGCCGATCGCGTATCGCAAGTCGACGTGGAAAAAAATCGTGAGCAGAGGAACCAGCACAACCCCGCCACCCAGCCCGGTAAGCGCGCCGAGGAAGCCAGCAACTAGCGATCCGGCCCAGACCAGGAACGTGAATGCGAGGACGTTCATTCGAGCTATTTAGTCTGCCATACCAAGAGCGATATAGCCGACTCAGACACTAGTCAGTTACTTCTCTGATGCGCAAGTTCGGGCGACGCTAATTTCATGACTCATCAGAAACTCGTGCAAAGAGCTGTAATGTGGCTGCGCAGGTATGGCTGCGGCGTGGTGCTTTCAGAGCAGTCTTGTGCGAGCGGTGAGACTCCGGATGCGATTGGCTGGAAGCGCGGCTGTCATTCGGTCCTGGTGGAATGCAAAATCTCACGCAGGGATTTTCTCGTAGACCAGCAGAAGCCGTTCCGAATGAGAAGAGAAAAGGGCATGGGATGCGAGCGCTTCTATCTAACCCCTGCTTGCTTGGTTGCTCCCCAGGAATTGCCGTCTGGCTGGGGATTGCTCGAATTGCGGGGCAGAAATATTGAGGTGGTACGCAGCGCAGCCACGAATCTTCGTTCGTCGAAAGGATTTCGCTACGAGATGAACCTTCTGCTCGCCAGCCTCAGACGAGTTGAGGTGCGGATCGAACCCCAATCCATTACTGACTTTCTTAAATGGAAAAGCAGGATGGCCGAATACAACCGCGGCAGCTTGCCCGAAGGGCTCAGGTCGGCGCAACAAGAGGATAATCCCTTTCTTGCGAGTGAAGGTTTCGACGAAAGCGGTACCACTTCAAATCCATGACTTTCCGCGAGGAATGTACTTCCAGGTGCTCTGAACGTGCGGCCTAGTGCTAGACTTCGCATTTGAACGCGCCATGTGTCATCGCATTCCCGGCCTTGCCAGGAAGCAATGAACATGCGTAAGGGCACGGTCATGAATCCGGCTGGCACTCTCAGTCACGGTTCACGCTCAACGGCTCTTACATTCAATTTGGAGTCAATTGTCGGTAAGTTCACATCACGACGTCTGCGCCGAATTTTTCGTGCGCTTCAAGACGGCGACCTCGCGTGTACTTCTGCTTGACTATGACGGAACACTTGCGCCTTTTACCCCAGACCGTGAGCGAGCCTTTCCTTATCCAGAGGTCCCGGAATTGGTTTCGAAAATCATTCGCGCTGGTACGCGCGTGGTACTTATCAGCGGGCGGCCGGCGACCGAGGTCTTGTTCTTGAGCGGAATCCGACCGCAACCAGAAATCTGGGGAAGTCACGGCAAAGAGCGACTTCAGGCGGATGGTTCTTATCAAGTAGACCCACCCTCGCCTGAGCATCAAGTTGCTTTGCGAACCACGGCGCAGTCGCTGCATGCCTTAGGACTTTCATCGCAAATGGAGATTAAAGCTGGAGGAATTGCCTTGCATTGGCGCGGCTTGCCGTTTGAGCAACGTGAGCCTATCGAGGTGAAGGTCAGGTCCCTGTTTGGGTCAACAGCTAAGGAGCATGGTCTGCACGTCCTTCCATTTGACGGCGGGCTGGAACTACGAGTGCCGGGGAAGAATAAGGGAGATGCGGTTTCTACTATTCTTGCCGAAGCCGGGAGCGGAGTAGCTGCTGCATATTTGGGCGACGACCAGACCGACGAGAATGCATTTCGCGCCATCAAAGGGCGGGGGATTGCAATTCTTGTACGCCCGGAACCCAGGCCGTCAGTCGCTGATATTTGGTTACGGCCCCCTGAAGAACTTAGCCAATTTCTACGTGACTGGCTAAAAGCATGCGGAGCAGAGAATGAAGCTGCTGGAAGGCCGTCTAATTAATGTCTCCAACCGGTTGCCGGTGGAGATTAAGCAGCATGGCGGAAAGCCGCGGCTGAACTCGAGCGCGGGTGGACTGGCGTCGGCGCTGGACAGCATTTGGCGTCACCAGAGTGGAATCTGGGTTGGATGGGCAGGCACGGCGGACACCGAAGCTGCGCGTCCGCTGCTTCAAAAAGCCGCGCGTGGGCGCTCGTACAGTTTGCATCCTGTGCCGCTCTCTCCACAGGAAGTTTCCAAGTTTTACGCCGGCTTCGCCAACGAGATCATTTGGCCGCTTTTCCATGACATGCCATCGCGATGTAATTTTGATCCCGAATATTGGGAGGTGTATCAGCGCGTCAACCGAAAATTCGCACAGACAGCGGCGGAGATTTCGAATAACAAAGACCTAATTTGGGCACATGATTATCACCTTATGCTGATGGGCCGGTACTTGCGCGAAGCCGGCTGCACTACAAGGACTGGGTTTTTCCTGCACATTCCGTTTCCGGCCCCGGATATTTTCGAGAAGCTGCCATGGCGCAAGAGTATTTTGCGCTCGCTGCTTGATTACCATCTTGTCGGATTTCAGACGGATCGCGATCGC
Organism: Terriglobales bacterium; assembly: GCA_035651475.1. Lineage (GTDB taxonomy): Bacteria > Acidobacteriota > Terriglobia > Terriglobales > Acidobacteriaceae > Gp1-AA145. The sequence continues at coordinate 27,575 of DASRFP010000030.1, forward strand.
TGTAACTTCCTAAGCTGTGTTGAGCGGATCATCCCAGGCGCGATTTCCGACCGCGAGGATCTGCACAATGTAATTAACTTCGAGCAGCGGAAAACCAGGGTTGCCACATTTCCGATTAGCATCGCGTTCGAAGAGTTCGCGAATCATGCCGCCAGTCGTGATATTGAAACTGCTACGACCGAGCTCCGGCGCGAGTTGAGCAATAATTTTATCGTCCTCGGGGTCGACCGGATGGATTACACGAAGGGTATCCCTGAGCGGCTAAAGGCATTTCGAATTCTGTTGCGGCGATACCCAGAGTTGCGGCACCGCGTTACGCTTTTACAGGTCGTGGTTCCGAGCAGGGAAGAAATAAAGGAATACAAGGAACTCCGTCGGGAAGTGGAGTTGTTGGTCAGCCAAATCAACGGCGAGTTCACGGAAGCCGGCTGGGTTCCGATTCATTACATCCACCGAAATCTTTCCCGCAAGCAGCTGCTCAGCTATTACCGCGCGGCTGATATCGCACTGATCACCTCGTTGAAAGATGGCATGAACCTGGTGGCCAAGGAGTTCTGCGCGTCACAGATCGATGAACAAGGCGTGGTGATAATCAGCGAGTTTGCCGGCGCGGCAGCAGAGTTGCAGCACGGTGCTCTGGTGGTGAATCCGAATGACTATGCGGGAATCGCCGAAGCAATTCATCGCGCTTGCGTGATGCCGGTCGAAGAGAGACGTGCGCGGATGAAGCTCTTGCGGGACATTGTGCGCACATACAACGTGCAGGGGTGGGCCGAGTCATTCTTCGAAGCTGCTCTGGCTGGCGTCGCTGGGCGAGGTACGAACGGGAGTTCAACGATTGAAGGAGGCGACTTCCCCCTGGTCGCGTCGTCAGCAACGCACGATCACCGCATTGCGTAGTCCAGCACTTCTTACTTGCCTCCCCGTCGCTGTTTTCTCTTCGAGGTTTCCTTTTTCGAGTACATGCTGCCGCGGCACTTCTTCGTTCCACAGAAGCAGGGAGCAGGATCTTCCGGGTCGCCATCGTAAAGGTTGTAATCATAGGCCAGCTCTTCGCCGGAACTGATATTGCGAATGGCGCGGATGAACACGCGCCCGTCAATTTCATCGCTTTCGCAGTTTGGATCGCACGAATGATTGATAAATGCCGCGATGCCATCGCCGTCGATCACGTGCTCACCGTCAGTCAATCCGAATAAATAAGTTCGCGGCGAGTGCTCGTAAATGTCATCCGCGTGCGCGTTGGTCAGGCGCGGTCCCGTGTACTCAGCGACAATCGCGTATTTTTTTACCGGCGTGGTCGTGTAAACACCATCCGCATGGATCCTTGAGCGCCGAATGACCAGAGCCATATAGCGAGATTAGCAAAGAACAAGGGCTGTCGATTTTTCGCGCTCCGGTGTAGATTTACATTTCGCAAAATTCGAGGACTGCGGAATGAAAATTGTCGATGCAAAAGTGATTGTATGTTCGCCGGGAAGAAATTTTGTCACGCTGAAATTAATGACTGAGGATGGAATTTCCGGGCTTGGAGACGCGACGTTAAACGGCAGGGAACTGGCGGTCGCGAGTTACTTGACCGATCATGTGGTTCCGCTCTTGATCGGCCGCGACGCGCGCATGATCGAGGACACGTGGCAATACCTATACAAAGGTGCCTATTGGCGCCGGGGGCCGGTCACGATGAGCGCGATTGCCGCTGTCGATACTGCGCTCTGGGACATCAAGGCAAAAAGTCTGAACGCTCCCTTGTATCAGTTGCTTGGAGGAGCTTCTCGGGAAGCCGTAATGGTTTATGGGCACGCAAGCGGCGCTGACGTCGAAAAGACGGTCGAATCCTTCGCGAAATTCGTGAAACTGGGCTATAAGGCAATTCGCGCGCAATCGGGGATTCCTGGGTTGAATAGCACGTATGGAATTAGCAAGGGCGGCATGGCCTACGAGCCCGCGGAGAAGGATGCACCACCCGAAAATCAATGGTCGACTGAACACTACCTGCGTTTCGTGCCGCAACTGATGGCGAGGTTACGCCAAGAATTTGGACCGGAGATACACATGCTGCATGACACCCATCACCGGCTGACTCCCATTGAAGCGGCACGGCTTGGTAAGGAATTAGAACCGTTTCGTCTGTTTTGGCTAGAGGATCCCACCCCGGCTGAGTTGCAAGAGAGTTTTCGCTTAATTCGGCAGCACACGACAACTCCGCTGGCCGTCGGTGAAATCTTCAATACCATCTTCGACTGCCGACAGCTTATTGAGGAGCAACTAATTGATTTTATTCGGACCACGGTGGTTCACGCCGGTGGAATCACTCATTTAAAGAAAATCGCTAACTTCGCAGAGATCTATCACGTGCGAACCGGTTCGCATGGTGCGACGGATCTGAGCCCCGTTTGCATGGCGGCGGCTTTGCACTTCGATCTCAGCGTCCACAACTTCGGAATTCAGGAATACATGCCGCATGCTGCGGAAACGGACCGCGTGTTTCCGCATTCATACTCGTTCCAGGATGGAATGATGTATCCGGGTGAGATGCCAGGAATCGGCGTTGAGATTGATGAGGAACTTGCGGCACAATATCCCTACCAGCGTGCCTACTTGCCAGTGAACCGTAAGCTAGATGGGACCATGCACAGCTGGTGATTACGCTTCTACCTTCGTGGCTGGCGAAGTCTCGACTTGGGGAAGACGCAGGCGCAAAAACTGCTCCGCATTGTTGAAGCAAATTTTGCGGATCATCCCTCCGATGAGGTCGAGATCGGGTGGAAGCTCGCCATTATCCATGTCCCTGCCTAACAAATTGCACAGCACGCGCCGGAAATATTCATGGCGAGGGAAGGACATGAAAGAGCGCGAATCAGTAACCATGCCAACGAAGCGGGACAGCAGTCCAACGTTCGAGAGCGTATTCAACTGCGCCTCAATGCCTTCTTTTTGATCAAGAAACCACCACGAGCTGCCGAACTGAATTTTGCCAGCGATCGAGCCATCCTGGAAAGATCCGGCGGCCGTAGCGAAAACATAATTATCCGCCGGATTGAGGTCGTACAAAATCATTCGGGGGAGGGCGTTTTCCTGTTCGAGTAGATCGAGGTACCTGCATAAGCGCTGTGCTTGTGGCCAATCGCCAATGCAGTCGAAACCTGTGTCTGGTCCGTGCGTAGCGAAATTGCGCGTGCTGACTGAGCGTAGAGCTCCGAGATGCAGCTGTTTTGTCCAGCCTTTCTCGGCATCGAGCCGGCCGAAAAACAGCATGAGCAGAGAAGCGAATTGCTCGTATTCCTCAGCACTTGCAGCACGGCCAGCGCGCGCATTATCGAAAATCGACGAGGCTTTTTGCTCAGTGCACGGATTCGAAAAGCAATATACCAGGCCGTGATCGGAAAGCCTGCCACCCTCGTCGTGGAAGATATCGTGACGTTGCTTCAGAGCATCGAGAAGATATTTAAAGGATGAAATCTGAATATTGCTTGTGGATTCGAGACGTTCTATCCAGGCATTAAATTGTTCTGGTTTATCGACCTGTAACGCTTTGTCGGGCCGAAACGTGGGGTAGATGCGAAGATCTGGCTCGCTGGAATTTACCTTTCGATGTGCCGCCAGGCTTTCACAGGGATCGTCTGTGGTACACACCGCGCGAACCCCAAACTTCCTTAGAATCCCTTTTGCGGTGAGATCCCGGCTCAGTAATTTATTGCTCTGCTCCCAAGCTGCTCTCGCTGTGTTTTCATTGAGAAGGCGATCAAACTCGAAGTAACGCTTCAATTCCAAGTGAGTCCACTGATATAACGGGCTGCGAACTGTATCGGGAACAGTTTTTGCCCAAGCTACAAACTTCTCGTAAGGAGTCGCATCGCCCGTGCAGTAGCGTTCAGCGACGCCGTTGGCGCGCATAAGGCGCCATTTGTAGTGGTCTCCCTCGAGCCAGATTTCTGTTACATCACGAAACTGCCGGTCTGAGGCAATTTCATCTGCCGCCAAATGCGAATGGAAATCAAGGATTGCTTCCTCTTTAGCGTATTCGTGAAAGAGTTTCCTTGAGAATTCCGATTGCAGAAGGAAATCTTCGTCAACAAAGTTCACAGGAACTCCAGTTTGCTGCAAAGTGCGTTGAACTGCAAACATTTCGAAGGATCTATTTCGCTGCGCAAAAGAGAAATGGTTGATTTTCCAGCCTGATTAGTGATATCAGTTTTAGCGAAGCAATTTAATTGTGCCATCAAACAAACTACGACTTACGCCTTTCCGGGGCCCCGCGACACGGCACAACGCCGCTGACCAAAAAGTACCGAGCACATGATACCAACAGTCGTCTGGGCCGATGCTAAGAGCCTGAATCCGCAATCACACAGAGAGAGGAAAAGTTCATATGAGTAAACCACTACAACCTACGCCAGAGCACAAGTTTTCTTTCGGTTTGTGGACCGTCGGAAATCGCGGCCGAGACCCATTTGGGGACTTCGTACGCCCGGTGATCACTCCTAATGAAATAGTTGCAATGCTGGCGGAAGTCGGCGCATGGGGCGTCAATCTTCACGATAACGATCTGGTTCCGATCGATGCCACCGCGGCGGAGCGCGACAAGATTGTCCGCGAGTTCAAAAAGGCTTGTTCGGAGAACGGCGTTGTTGTGCCGATGGCGACGGTCTCGCTTTTTTTTCACCCAATCTTTCGCGATGGAGCATTCACCTCGAATGACCCGGAAGTGCGGGCTTACGCAATACAGAAAACGATGCGCGCAATGGATATCGGCTCAGAATTGGGCGCGAAGCTTTTTGTTTTATGGGGTGGGCGCGAGGGGGTTGAGACCGATGCCTGCCGCCGGGCAGATGAAGCCATTAAGCATCTACGCGAGGCCGTGAATTACCTTTGCGAATACAACATCGATCAGAAGTATGGCTACAAGTTTGCCCTCGAGGCAAAGCCCAACGAGCCCCGCGCCGATATTTACATGGCGACCACCGGACACTATCTCGGGTTTATTCCCACCCTGGATCATCCTGAAATGGTAGGTGTGAACCCGGAGGTCGCACACGAAACCATGGCGGGACTGAACTTCATGCACGGAGTGGCGCAGGCATGGGAAGCCGGCAAGCTCTTTCACATCGACCTGAACGACCAAATGCCGGGCCGCTATGATCAGGACCTGCGTTTCGGCTCGTCAAACTTGAAAGCGTGCTTCTGGCTGGTGAAGTTCCTCGAAGATGTGGGTTACAACGGTCCACGGCATTTCGATGCCCACGCATATCGAACGGAAGATTACGAGGGAGTGAAAGACTTTGCTCGAGGGTGCATGCGAACATATCTGATCCTGAAGGAAAAAGCTGCGCGATGGAATGCAAACAAAGAAATTCAGGCGATCCTTCAAGAATTGAGCAAGGAAACCGGCGGAGTTCCGAAAATAGGGAAGTATTCGAAGAATGGGGCAAGTGCGCTGCTGGCCCACGGCTTCAACAAAGAGGAGATTCTTAAGAAGCGCCTGCCCTACGAGCGATTGGATCAACTAACGATTGACATTCTTTCCGGTGCGGACTGCTGCATTGAATGAGGACGGTTCAGCCGCTGTGTTCGAGCAGTTTGGACAGTTTGTTAACAAAATCGGGGTTGACAACCTTCCCCCGATCTCAATATAGTTCGAACCGCAAATTTAATGTCATGTTTCGGGCCGGTTGTTTGGGCCTCCGAACGCTTATGCGGCGGATGAATTTCACGGATACACAGGTGGCCACCAGCGAAACTGCCCGTGGCATAAACCGGGGTATCGTTCTGAATCTGATTCGCCGCAGGCAGCCGATTTCGCGCGCCGACCTGGCCCGCGTTTCTGGTTTGCAGCGCAGCACTGTCTCGCTCATTACCGAACAATTAATACGGGAAAAGTGGGTGATCTATGGACCCACAGGACGATTGCCACGCGGCCGGCGCCCCACTTTTTTACGACTCAATGACCGGCGCGCAATTCTTGTGGTGGATTTGCGGCCTGGAGTAACGACCATGGCCGTATCGGACGTCAATGGCCGGTTTCTGTCGCAACAGCGTGTCCCGACGCCATCCGATCCTGAGACCGCTAATGTCAAATTCGCAGAGAAAATTCGTCAAATGATGGATAGTCACCCCGACCTGATTTTCGAAGGGATCGGGGTCAGCGTTCCCGGACGATTTGACGAGACCAGGCAGCGCGTCGTATTTGCTCCGAACCTGAAATGGCCCGAGTTTGACTTACGCGGGCCGCTCGAAGACGCCACCGGAATCCAAGTGGATTTGGAGAATGCTGCCAATGCCTGCGTGCTTGCCGAGGTCTGGTTCGGTCAGGGCGAAAAGATACGCGACATGGCAGTCATCACAATTTCTGAAGGCCTTGGTGTTGGTATTTTCAGTAATGGCCGGTTGTTGCGGGGCCTGAACGGCATGGCTGGCGAATTCGGCCATGTGCCATTCGATTTGGACGGGCCACGCTGCAGCTGTGGCGGGCGGGGTTGTTGGGAAGTGTTCGCTTCGAACCGCGCCGCGCTCCGCTATTACAACGAATCAAATCAGGCCGGAAACGGTCCGAGCTTTCAGGATTTACTCTCTTTAGCAGAGGGCGGGGACAGCCTCGCCCTAAAGGCTCTGGATCGCATGGCACATGCGATCGGGCGTGGTACGCGCATGATCGTAGCTGGAGTCGCGCCCGAGGAAATCGTCTTCGCCGGAGAATTTACGCGCATGTGGCAGCGGCTTGGTCCTGTGATTGAAGCTGAAGTGGCCGCCGCCATGCTCGTGGGTGCGCCGCCGAAGGTGCGTCCGGCGGCAGCAGAGCCAAGCAACGCCCGGCTTAGAGGCGCGGTTGCTCTGGTTTTGCAGAAACATTTTGGTCCCTCAACCACGGTCGAGAAACGCCGAACCCTGGTCGTTTCACGCCGCGGGCAGGCCCAGATGCAATGATGCACCCAAAGTGCAACCTCGCATCGTTGAATGGCCTGATCATCAATCAATAGCCCCGACGCGGGTGGCTCTCCGGGGTGCCCCGTCCGGTCAGAAAGAGGTCTTATGTCGAAACAAACAACTGACCGCCCCTATAGTTCACACGTCAAACTAAACCAGCCTTTCTGGATCGTATTGTTTCTCATAGCAGCCGTTTCCGGTGCGGCCGGTCAGGTCCTTTACGGGTCTTTGACAGGTACCGTTGCAGATCCCAGCGGAGCCGTTGTGAGTGGCGCGAAGGTTCAGGTGGTCGGCGCGACCACCGGAGTAACCTCGGAGGCTACTACGGACTCTGCCGGCATTTATCGCTTCACGACACTTCTTCCCGGAACCTACAACGTCACAATTTCGGCGCCCGGGTTCGCTAACCAGGTCACGAACAATGTGGTCGTGGCCGTTAACTCCGTCGCGCGAGTCAATGCAAGTTTGCAGCTGGCCAAGAGCACCCAGAATGTGGTGGTGACGACGGAAGCCCCGCTGCTTCAAACCGACCGTGCAGATGTACACAGCGACATCAACGCCGCCCAAGTTCAGTCATTGCCGTCCATTTCTTCCGAAGGAAGGAGTTTTCAATCCCTTTACAAAATCGTTCCCGGCGCAAGTTTGCCAATGGAGAACAACTCCGCGGGCGGTAATCCGCAACGCGCGATGACTTCGAACGTTAACGGACAATCTTCACAAGGCAACAACACGCGTATTGATGGCGTGCCCGACGCCTATCCGTGGTTGCCTAACAACGTCGCCTATGTGCCACCTACCGACGCCATTGAAAACGTTAACGTGGTCACCAACTCCTTCGATGCCGAGCAGGGCCAAACCCAGGGCGCATGGGTTAACGTCCAAACAAAATCAGGCACAAACCAATTTCACGGCGATGCTCACGAGCTTTATACCGGGAATGCGCTTTCCGCGCTGAACTACTTCAACCCATCTACATTCCGAATTCCTTTGAATGTCTTCAACCAATTCGGCGCGTCGCTCGGCGGACCCATCAAGAAAGACAAGCTCTTCTTCTTTGGTGATTGGGAGTCGACCCGACAAGTGCAGGCGCCGAACGGCGGAAATCCGCAAACGGTCCCATTTGGCGGCCTTGCTTATTCTGCCGCCAATCAGGCTGGATTCTTCGATTTTCGCGGCATTACAGATTCGAAAGGAAATCCAGTCAACATCTACGATCCGCGAACCGGAGCTGCCGATGGAAGCGGGCGTTCGGTGATCAGCTGCAATGGTGTTGCGAACGAGATCTGCCTTACAGATGTCGATCCGGCGGCTTTGCAAATGTCGCAGTTAATTCCCACTCCCAATCAGCCAGGAATTTCGAACAATTATTTTGTGACTAAGACCGGGTTCTTTCACCGTGACGACTTCGACGGCAAGGTGAATTACGTTCCCAATGATCGCTCAACGCTGTTTGGACGCTACTCTCTGTCGCGTAGCGATATTTTTGATCCTCCTGCTTTGGGTGCTGCTGAAGGCAACGCTACTTTGGGAGGCCAATTAGGAAACTCATTCTCCCGAATCCAAGTCGTCGGTGTGGGCGGGACCTATGCCTTCTCTCCGAATCTCCTTCTCGACGTAAACGGCGGCTACACGCGCCAGCGCATCAATGCGGAAGCTCCGGATATTACTCAGAACTTCGGGCTCAATACTCTGCACATTCCTGGAACAAATGGGCCCGATCCTCTTGAAGGCGGTATTCCTGCATTCCAGTTCAATACGTTTTCGAATCTGGGAAATCCGAACACCGGGAATCCATTCGTGTTTCGCGACAACCAATATATCGGTGACGCAAACATGACATGGGTTAAAGGAAAGCATCAAGTCCGGTTCGGAATCGAATACGACCATACGCAATTGAATCACTTTCAGCCACAGGGTGGACAATTCCAAACTGCGCGAGGCAGTTTTAGATTTACCGGCGCGGCAACGGAGTTATCGGGTCAACCTACTAACGCGCAGTACAACTCGTATGCTGATTTCCTGCTTGGATTGGCAGACGAAGTAGGCAAGGCCACGCAGAATCTCGACCCGAATGCGCTGCGCTGGTCGCAGTGGGCCTGGTACGCGCGTGATCAGTTTCAAGCTACCCAGCGGCTCACCGTGAATTACGGTTTGCGGTGGGAATACTATCCAATGGCTTATAGCAACATCGGAGGAGCGCGCGTCCTTGATCCAACGAGCATGAATGTGCTGGTAGGTGGCGGGAACAGCGGAATCCCCATCGATGATCGAGTAGATGCCGGACACGGGATGTTCCTTCCGCGCGTGGGGATTGCATATCGTCCAATGGATAAGACGGTGATTCGTGCAGGTTATGGCATGAGCGCGGACGCAAATAACTGGCGCTTTCTGCGCAATGCTTATCCGGCGGTCACGATATCTGATTTTACGCAGTTAGGCGGCAACCCATTTGCCCCCGCGGCGAGCTTGACCGGATTCAACGCAGTGGGACCCTACACGTCTCTGCCAATTGGGATCCCGGTCATTCCACTCAATGGCGGTACCACGCCAGGAATATTTCCGCTACCCGACGCTGTGGGCACGACGACAGTTCCTCGAGACTTCCGACGTGGGTACATCAATACCTTTAACCTGACCCTTGAGCGTGAATTCGCGGGCTTCGTTGCTGATGTCGGATATGTAGGGGATCGCGGAATTCGGCCGCTGGAGAACATGAACATCAATCCAGCGCCGGCCAATGGCGGACAGAATGGTCGCATTCTGAATGCGGCGTTTGGACACACGACAAACAACATTTGCCCCACTGCCACGAACCCGGCAGCGGCCTGCAAGGGCTGGCCGGATATTGGCGAATTAATTCCCCTTGGAAACAACTACTACGACTCGCTGCAGGCAAAACTCACTCGACGGCTGGGAGGCAGTTCGCAGGTCGGTTTTGTCTATACCTGGTCAAAAGCCATCGACTACGAAGATGATGAGGAGATCGGCTTTCTTCTTTGGCCATATCCGGCTTACATACCTCGCAACAAAGCGTTGGCTGGTTTTGATCGGACCCATAACTTCGAGGCCTACGGCTTGTACGAATTGCCCTTTGGCCATGGAAAACATTTTGGCCAGTCTGGCATTGTGAATGCGGTGGCGGGAGGATGGCAGCTGAACTGGATACTTAGTGCGATGAGCGGAACCCCGTTCACAATTACGGATAATGGAACCGGAGCTAGCTGGCTTAATGCTCCAGGGAACACGCAAACCGCAAACGTTGTCGGTCCGTTGCGCATAGTCAACAATCGACCGGCAACAAAATGTAGTTCCATCACGTGCGACTACTTCGATCCATCTGCATTCCAGCAGGTCTCGGCTACGACACCCGGTTTACTCGACGGCTTTTTCGGAAACGCTGGCCGAAATATTCTACGAGGACCTGGATACTTTAATTTGGATATGAGCTTGATGAGGAACTTCAAGCTAAGCGAGCGTTTCACGCTCCAATTTGAAGCGGATGCGTTTGGGGTCACGAATACGCCTCACTTCAATAATCCGAACGCAAATATAGCCGCGGCGAATTTTGGCGCGGTTACGTCGACTCTGGTCACGACTAATGCCAGCCTTGGCGGCAGCGGCGGACAGCGCCAGTGGTGGTTCGGCGGCAGGTTGATTTTCTAACAAAGCCGGAATGGCCGGAAAAGCCGGCCATTCCGGAAACTAGCCGCCAAAAAAGTAAGTTGCAAGCCTGTGCGCTCCCCCAAGCGTGGCAGGAGTAATGGAACGCAACGAGAGCAGCAGAGTAGTGCATCAGAGGTGAGTTCAGAGAGCCTCGATTAAATCTTGCAGGAAGCGTGATCACAAGGAGAGCGCACCATGTCGTGCCGCAGCAGAAATTCGTCTATGTATCGTAAGTGTCTCGTGTTTGTGGCCCTGCTGTTGTCTTTGCCGGCCGTTGCCCAGGTCGTTACATCGGACTTTGAAGACGGCACCACTGATAACTGGAGTGGCTTTGCAGGCGCCCAGGTCTCGGTCAGCGCGAATGAAGCAAATACCGGGACGCATAGCCTTTTGGTCACAAATCGTTCGCAAACGTACCAGGGGCCTGGCATAGACCTGACCTCCGCGCTCACTGCCGGACAACCTTATTTGTTCAAGATTGCTGTTCGGTTATCAGACGGCACTCCGGGCTCGGACTCGGTGAACGTAACTATGAAGAGCACCATTGGTGGTGCAACGAGCTATTCGACCGTTGCCAGCGCGACGGTCACAAACACTGGTTGGGTGGTGATGCAGGGCAGTTATGCTCCGCCTTCGAATTTCACTGCTCCACCATCCGGAACGGACGATCTGTTTCTGTATGTCGAGGATGACACTAACGCGGCCGCCGAGTATTACATAGATACTTTCAGCGTTTCGGCCACGAGCGGAGGCTGCACGGTGCCGCCCGACAATTCGGGTTTCTCCAGCAATTTCGAGGACGGAACAGTTCAGGGTTGGGTCTCGCGCGGCGGCGGTTCGCCAGTGGTACTCACGCCAACAGAAGCCGATGCGCACACCGGTGCATGGAGCTTGCTGGTCACGGGTCGCACCGCAACCTGGAATGGCCCCACGCACGACATCACGGGAAAAATGTGCAACGGTCAGCAGTATTGGGTTGAGGCGTGGGTGAAGATGGCGCCGGGACAACCTGCGACCTCGCTAAACCTGAGCCTGCAATATACGGATTTAGCTGGAAGCGTTCATTTTCCTACAGTCGCTAATTCCCCAACTCAAGTGACCGATGGCGCTTGGGTGCGCATCAAGGCAAAGCCGTATACCTTTTCGGGCGCATACACCAATTTGCAGATTTACGTCCAATCGAACGCCAATCCGACGGCGTCGTTCTACGTCGATGATGTGAAGGTGCAATACATGCCGCCGCCGGTGATCGAGAATATCCCTTCGATCGCGCAGACTTATTCCTCAGACTTTCTGGTGGGATTCGCGGCGTTGCAATCCGATCTCACCGGACCGCATGCGCAATTGGCGGCGTTGCACTACAACAGCGTGACTCCAGGTAATGACCTGAAGTGGGACACGACAGAGCCGACAGAAGGGAATTTTAACTTTGCTCCCGGCGATAACATTCTTGCGTTCGCGCAGGCGCACGGGATGAAAATGCGTGGCCACAATTTCGTGTGGTACCAACAAACGCCTAACTGGGTGTTCGAGGATGCGAATGGCCTTGATATGTCGACGGAACCGTATAGTGACTCAAATAAAGCGCTGCTATTGTCTCGTTTGAAGAACCACATCACGGCATTGATCAACCACTACCAAGGCAACATCTACGTCTGGGATGTAGTGAATGAGGCCATTGACGAAAGTCAGCCGGACGGCTTCCGCCGAAGCAAGTGGTACGCGATCACGGTCGACCCCAATAACAATCCTGGATATCCCGAGTACATGGATGATGCATTCATCTATGCGCGGGAGGCTCTGGATGCGCTCGGGATCAGTCGACAGCAGGTAAAGCTGTGCTACAACGACTACAACACGACCATCGCCGCCAAGCGCCAATTCATTTACAACTGGGTTAAGGGCGCGATCAGTCGCGGGGTTCCGATTGATTGCGTCGGCAATCAGTTCCACAACACGATCAATTTCCCGATCGACGATCAGGGCTCGGCCTCTTCAAAGCAGAGCGTGATCGATACCATGAATCTTTTCGCCAGCCTTACGTCGACCGCCGGTGTTCCGATCATTAACGAAGTGACGGAGTTCGACATGAGCCTGTACCGCTACGGCAACTGCTCGCAGACGTTCTATAGCGACTACGATGACCTGCTTGCCGAAGACACGACAGATTTAATCAACGAAGGATATCGGTATCGTGACTACTTCCAGATATTCAAGAGCCTGAAGAACGAGATCGACAGTGTTACGGTCTGGGGATTGGGCGACGATGAAAGCTGGATCAATCCGAACGTAAACGCGGCGGGATGTTCCGGCATAACAGCAGCAGATGCGCCGCTGCCGTTTGACGCCTACTTGCAGCATAAGTATGCGTACACCGGCATCGTGAATCCGCTGGCCCTTCCGGGAGCGAATCTGGTTACAACGATTGCGGCGAACTCAGGAACAGTCTTGAGTGGGCATTCGGCCACGTTCGTCATCACTGCGACGAACAACGGCCCGCTCGACGCCGCCAATCTGACGTTCACCGACACACTGCCTTCGCCTACGACGTTCCAGTCGTTCGTTGCCCCCACAGGCTGGACCTGCACGACTCCAGCAGTAGGGAGTGGCGGCGAAGTGAGTTGTACTGCTTCGGCATTGACCAATGGCTCTGCGGCGCAGTTCACACTTACTCTTGGCGTACCATGCGCGACTCGGAACGGAACTGCAATCACAGATTCGGCTACCGTGACCTCAACCACTCTGAACCCGAATCCGCAGCCGCAAAACAGCGCGTCTGTTACGGTCGCGGCGGCTGATCCGGCGCCTGTGATTTCCGGGCTTTCGGCCAGTTCACCTTACCTGTGGCCGCCGTCGGGAGAGTTGGTTCCCGAGTGGATCCGATATAGAGTTGCTGCGACTTGCGACCCGAATCCGAAGCTTGCGCTCTCGGTTTCGGTAAATCAGAAAGACCGTGATCTGAACCGCGACTACAAAGTTATAGATCCGCACTTGGTATGGCTGGAGGCGGAGAGAACTCCTGGGTCTCCGGAGCGAATCTATACGATAATCGTCACCGCAACCGATTCAGCGGGATCGAGCAGCAACGCTTCTGTCAATGTGCAGGTACAGCGATTGCCGGACCACAGCCATCACTGAGGTCAAAGCTGACGTTCGGGATTAGTAGAAGTCGGAGTGGCCGCGTTGCGAGTCTGCAATTCGGCCACTACTTTTGTTTCGATCCGACAGCTTCGGAATTAGCTGTTATCATCGTTAGTTGTTTTCTGCTCGATAGCACCATTCATGGGACTTCCTGAGCTAGACCTAAATTCAAAAGTCGCCGTGGTAGTCGGTGGAACCTCGGGTATTGGCCGCACATTGTCAGTGGGACTCGCGCGAGCTGGAGCCAACGTAGTTGCCACAGGCCGCCGCGAAGAGCTGGTTCGTTCTGCCGCGGAAGAAATAAAAAAAATCGGCCGTAAGTCCCTCGTAGTTACATGTGATGTTGGCAGTCGATCCAGTGTCGAGGCGCTGCATTCGGCTGTGTGCAAGGAATTTGGCCACGTCGATGTGATGATTTACGCGGCAGGAACGACCAAACGCACGCCGACTCTCGACGTCAGCGAAGAAGAGTGGAATGGAATTCTTGAGACGAATCTGACGGGCATGCTTCGCGCTTGCCAGGTGTTCGGCCGCAAGATGATCGAGCGCAGGTCAGGGCGCATCATCAGTATTGCCTCAGTCTCTTCGGGGCGAGGATTTTTTGAAGTAGCGGCTTACGCAGCGAGCAAGGCGGGTGTTGTCTCGTTAACGCAAACGCTTGCGGTCGAATGGGCCAAATATGGTGTGTGCGTAAACGCAATTGCCCCTGGCGTATTCCGCACTGACCTGAATAAGGCGCTGCTGGACGGAACTCCGCGCGGTCAAGAATTTATTGTGCGCACGCCCATGCGCCGCTTCGGCAAGCTCGAAGAATTAGTTGGGGCCGCAGTGTACCTCGCCTCAGACGCAGCCGGTTTCGTTACCGGACACGTGCTCGCGGTTGATGGTGGGTTTCTCGCCAGTGGCGTGACACAGTAGCGCTGGCAGGCGGCGCGGTCACCCTTGCGGCGAGTTGTTCTGAAACAAATTACGCCAGCATCGAAATTGTCGTGCCCTGCTGTCCTTCGCCGACAGGATCAGCAATAGCCCGTAGCTGCGGATAATGCTCGAGGAGCGGCTCCGGAGCAAGCACTCGACGTCCTGTCAGCATGTGCTTCAGCTGTAATGCATTGACCCCGGCTTTGGCTTCGAAGTGATTGTTGGCCACCACGAATGTAATTCTCGCCCGCTCCGCGATGTCTTCGACTCGTTCTTTCCAGTCGAGAAGGTCGTTCGCCCTATAAAGATAGTTGTACCGGTCCGCGCACTTTTCCGCTTCGAACCATTGGTTGTAATTGCGGCCGTGCAGGCGGACGTAGCCTATGGAAGACGTAACATGTGTGGTTGGCTCTAGTGATCGCCCAAGTTGCGGCTGATCGATATTGCAGAAGCTGACGTTGCGTTCTGCAAAGCAGGTGATCGTCTCCGGAT
The DNA here is from genome assembly GCA_035651475.1 of Terriglobales bacterium. Taxonomy (GTDB): domain Bacteria; phylum Acidobacteriota; class Terriglobia; order Terriglobales; family Acidobacteriaceae; genus Gp1-AA145. The sequence continues at coordinate 42,713 of DASRFP010000030.1, forward strand.
TGTTCCAGGTTGAATGGCGAACTTCGACAACTCGTGGATACTCGATGAACTGCCGCAGTAGAGTTTCGAGATATTCGCGATTGAGCGCCGTATTCTTGAACGAAACAGGAAATTGAATGAGAAGTGCGCCGAATTTTCCCGTCGCTGCAAGCGCTTCAAGTCCTTCGCGGGCCAGCTTCTCGTCTTCATCGTTTGGGCGAATCGAAACTGCGGAGGTCGGCTCCGTCGCCGCAAGCGGAGAATGCGTAAAGGACCGGTGCAGCTTGGCGGTAAAAAGAAAACCGGGATTAACATCGGAGACGATTCGCGCCCACAGTTTGGCGATTTCGGGCTTAATATGTCCGTAAAAAGAAGTGTTAATTTCCACGACATCGAAGCAGCGCGCTACGAGCTCCAGTGGATGCCGCTTCTTCCGTGACATCCCAAGCGGATAGAACACGCCCTCCCAGTCCTTGTAAGAGAATCCGGCTGGACCGACGAGAATTTGCGAACTACGGGGCATGTCGTCATTTAAACAGGAAGGAACAGGTGAGGCAATCGCGCCAAGTGCATGTGAGCAGATGCGGTCCCGCTGTGGATCAGTGAAATAATTCAGCCGGGAAAGGAATTCCACAGCTCGGACCTTCGATTTTTCTTTGCTTAGGATGCGTTTAGCTCTAGAATCCAATAAATCTCTTATTGGAGCGGTCACGTTGGGCATTTTCCCCCTAATACTTGTCGTCCTGGTTCTTTGCAACGCAGTGTTGGTGGTTTGGCTCTTTCTGTCACGGCGTGCTGTTTCTTCGCGGGCCGGCGAAATTCGCAACCTGCAGGAAGCGTTGAGCCAGCAATTCTCAAATGCCACCGCGGATATGGCATCGCGGCTGGAGCAGACTAAAGGTGATCTTCGACAGCAGGTTGCCGACCGCCTTGCCGATGGCTTTTCAAATCTGAGAAGCTCTTTCGACGCGCAGATGAAGTCCGGTCGTCAGGAACAGGCAGAACGGTTGGCGGAAACTCGATCCGAGTTGACGGGCTCCCTGGCGGTGACGACGGCCTCGCTGAAATCGGAGTTCGACCGATTAAATCAGCAGACGGCGGAGAACCTGGAGCGCATTCGCGAACGGGTCGATTCCAAGTTGCTTGCGATTACCGAGCAGGTGCAATTGAAGCTCGATCAAAACTTGAAGGAAGGTTTTGCGCAATTTGAAAAAGTGCAGCAGCACCTGCGCGCCGCGGAAGAGCAGCTCAGAGAAGTAGGCGCGCTGGGCCATTCCATCAACGATCTGAATAATTTGCTCAAGCTGCCGCACTTGCGCGGGCAATTTGGCGAGGCCAGCCTGGAGCGGTTGCTTTCCGATTTCCTGCCTGCGCACATGTTTGAAATGCAATGCTCTGCAAACGGCGGGGGGCGCGTCGATGCCATGGTCAATTTTCCTGATCGCCGATTGCCCATCGATGCAAAATTTCCGCGCGAGCAGGTCCTGGCTTTCTTCGAAGAGAGCAGTGAGGAAGAACTGGAAGAAGCACGCGTGGAGTTCGTTCGCGTAATGAAGACTGAGGCGAAGCGAATTAAGGCGTACATCCAGCCTGAACACGGGACGACCGAAATTGCGCTTATGTACCTGCCGAGCGAAACCTTATATATGGAAGCGGTGCGCAACCGGGATCTTGCCGATTGGTTAAATCAACAACATGTATTTCCCGTATCTCCTAATACATTGCTGATGACGCTACAAACGATTCAGCTTGTACACAAGTGGTATGAAGTCGCCAGTCGATTCGAAAAGAGTCGACAGGAATTGGCAAAAGCACAGAAATCGTTCGATCACTTCCAGAATCAATTCGAGAATGTCGGTAAGAGCCTGAGCAAGGCGCAAGAGGCATTCGACACCGCCTCGAAACATCTGAAAACCTATCGCGGCCGGGTTAGCGCATTGAGCGGTCAAGAACAGCTCGAATTGGAATCGGGCGAAAACGCTTTTCCACTCTCCGATAAGGCGAGCGCCTAGATCAGCTACTGTTAGGGGCGCTAAGGAGAGTCTTGTCGCCTATGAATGTGTTAAGTTCTTAACTTACCAGTTGGGCCCAAGCTGACAAATGGCAGACGCTACCTTTACGCCCAGTAAACACACAACTATCGGGGGCCAGCGAGTTCTCGTCGCTACCAGCGCCATGCTTGCCTTTATTTCGTTCTGGCGCGTGGCCGCCATCGTGCTGAATGACCTTGGCTCGTCTGCGTTCTACGCTGGCGGAATAGCGGAACATTTTATCGGCAAAACTGCGCCCTGGTTCATTCTCGCCATCATGTTGCTTGCCGGCGCTGTAGCCTCAATCTACGTCGAGAGCTGCGGCATGTTCGTGCGTGGCGGCGTTTACCGCGTGGTGAAAGAGGCGATGGGCGGTACGTTAGCCAAGTTTTCAGTCTCAGCATTGATGTTTGACTACATTCTGACTGGCCCAATCAGCGGCGTTTCGGCCGGGCAGTATCTCGTCGGCCTGTTGAACGATCTCGCCCGTTTCGCACACCTGCACATCGTCTTCCCCGAAAATTTGACCGCAGCCGTTTTTGCGATCGTTTGCACGCTGTATTTTTGGCGGGAGAACATCAAGGGGATTCCCGAGTCGAGCGAAAAAGCGCTTCACATTATGTACGTGGTTACAGTGCTGGTGGTCATTATGATCGTCTGGTGCTGTTACACCATCTTTGTTCGCGGAGCGCATCTGCCTCCGTTGCCCCACATTCAAAATCTTACCTTCTACCACGGCGCGCATGGCGGTGCATTGGGATGGTTACGCCATAGCACGCTTCCTTATATCGGCTTCATTGGGGTGCTCATCGGGTTGGGGCATTCCGTCCTCGCCATGAGCGGCGAAGAAACCATGGCCCAGGTGTATCGCGAAATTGAGCATCCCAAGCTTCCAAACCTGAAGAAAGCTGCCTGGGTCATCTTCTGGTACAGCCTCATCTTCACTGCCGGGGTGACGTTTTTCTCCGTGATGATCATTCCCGACTCCGTTCGCGCGAACTTCCAGGAGAACCTGATCGGCGGACTGGCGATGAGCCTGGTCGGGCCCATTTCGGTGCGCCTCATCCTCCATGCTTTTGTCGTGTTCGTAGGCGTCATAATGCTCGCCGGTGCTGTGAATACTGCGATTGTCGGCTCAAACGGAGTGCTCAACCGAGTCTCTGAGGACGGCATTCTGCCGCAGTGGTTCCGAAAACCGCATCGTCGCTTTGGGACTTCGTATCGGGTTCTTAACCTGGTGGTTGCACTTCAACTCCTTACCATCGTTCTCAGTCGAGGTGACGTGTTCCTGCTGGGCGAGGCATATGCGTTCGGCGTAATGTGGAGCTTCTCAATGAAGGGCCTGGCGGTGTTGGTTCTCCGCTATACCGAACCGGGCAAGCGTGAGTATCGCGTACCCTTCAACTTACATATAGGAAGTATTGAGATTCCGCTCGGGCTGGCGTTAATTACGCTAACTTTGATCGCGTTGTGTGCCATAAATCTCTTTACCAAGGAAGTGGCAACAGTTTCCGGGCTCGCCTTTACTGTTGCGTTCTTCGCAGTTTTCGAAGTCTCGGAGGCAATTACCCGCAAGCACGCAAACGAACATGCCGACTTGGACCAATTCAACGTAGAACCGGGCGAGGATCTCGATCCAAAGTCTCTCGGCGTGCGTCCAGGAAACGTTTTGGTGATGGTGCGCAACTACAACACGCTTTACAACCTGAACGCTACGTTGGATCAGATTGACCCGCGCATGCAGGACGTTGTTGCCCTTCATTTGCGTTTTCTGGGCCGGGGTGGCAGTGCTGGTGAATACGAGTTAGAACCAGAGCAGCTTTTCAGCTCCGAAGAGCAGATTCTATTTACGCGGGCGTTGGCCCTTGCAGAAAAGAAGGGCAAGAGCATTCATCTCGCAGTCGCAGCAGCTACCGAGAAGTGGGAGGCAATTTTACGAGCCGCGCAGAGCTTGCAGTCGGCAATCGTGGTTTTAGGTGCATCCCCAAACCGCTTAGTGACCGAGGAAGCACGTCTTGCCGGGCTGGCATGGGAGCGCCTGCCCGACCCGAAGCCGCAGCTCACGCTGATTATCTATTTACCGAACAGCCAGGAACACATCTTTTATCTCGGGCCGCACGCTCCTCACCTCACGCGCAAAGAAGTCGATCTGTTGCATTCGATCTGGTTAGAACTCAGCAGTGATGTGGCTCCAGAAGAATTGCATCATCACGATGTGGTTCACTTCGCGCTCGAAGAACTACGAGAAGAGCTGAAAGACTCCGACCGGCAACATGTGATCGAAAGACTACGACAACACCTTCAAGAGATCAAAGATCGCCGCGTGCCTCACGTGTGATCTATTTTTGCATGCTAAAAAATCGGCGAACGATCCGAATCGAGTGGGGGGACTGCGATCCCGCAGGAATCGTCTATTTTCCGCGATATTTCGAATACTTCGATGCTTGTACGGTGGCGTTGTTCGAGCGAGCTGGTTTTCAAAAACAGGAGATGCTTCAAACTTTTCAAATTGTCGGCATTCCTGTGGTCGATATCAAAACGCGTTTTATCAAACCCTCAACGTTTGGCGATGATGTCGTTGTGGAATCCTGTGTTACAAAGTGGGGGAACAGCAGCTTCGTCGTGCAGCATAGGCTGCTAAAAGACGATGTTATTGCCGTCGAATGTTTCGAGACCCGCGTGTGGGTTGCGCGGAAGCAAGGGGATGCTAAAAAAATCCAAGCAACTCCAATCCCTGAAGAAGTAAGGCAAAAGTTTGTTCGGTGACAAGCGTCCGGCGCTGCAATATCATTCCGTTTGTGGCACCTTCTAAGGACGGCGAAGGAACTGGTTCAACCCAGATCGCGAAAGCTACTCGGATAATTCCTTACCGCCGAACGTCCGAGAGCAGTCAGCCACCCTCGCTCTATCCGCCATATCGTGCAACCATCAAACGAGCTCCTTTGCAGCCGTTAATCGTGCTGCCGCACACGTTATCTGAAATCACCGGCCCCATCTATGGTCACGACAAAATCCGCGAAGGCGACAACGACCTCACGAAACAGCACGCCGGCGACCCGCTTGGGGAACGTATTGTTGTTAGCGGACGAGTACTCGACAGCAACGGCCGACCCGTGCCTAACGCCCTAATTGAGATCTGGCAGGCAAACTCAGCCGGGAGATACGCGCATATCAAGGACCAGCACCCGGCTCCTCTCGACCCGAATTTTTCGGGCGCAGGCCGCACTTTGACCGATGACAATGGCGCGTATCGGTTCATCACCATCAAGCCCGGTCCCTACCCCTGGTTGAACCATTACAACGCGTGGCGCCCGGCGCACATTCATTTTTCGATTTTTGGCCGTGCTTTTATCAGTCGCCTGATCACCCAGATGTATTTTCCCGGCGATCCACTATTTCCATTTGATCCCATGTTCCAGTCGGTGCCCGATGAACGAGCCAGGCAAAGAATGATCTCGAAGTTCGATTTGGAAACGACGCAACCGCAATGGGCAACCAGTTACAAATTCGACATTGTGTTGCGTGGTCCTGAGGCGACGCCGTTTGAAAGTTGAAACTGAGTTCGTCCCCACGCCATCACAGACTGTCGGTCCATTCTTCGCGATTGAGCTGACGACGGATGAGCATTGCGTCCGCTGCATCGCAGGGCCGCACGCGCAAGGCGAACGCATTTGGATTACATTTCGCGTATTGGACGGCGACGGTTTGCCGGTTGATGATGCCATGATTGAAATCTGGCAGGCGGACTCAAATGGCAAATACAACCATCCTGATGACGTTCAATCGAAGCCGCTCGATAATGGTTGGATTGGATTTGGCCGCCTTGCGACCCGCGAAGACGGAACCTGTGTTCTTGAAACCATAAAGCCAGGACGTGTAGGCCACAACTTGCCGCAAGCGCCACACGTTTCGATAGCGATTTTTGCGCGCGGAATGATGAAGCAACTTTTTACGCGCGCGTATTTCGCGGGTGATCCCGCAAATGATGAGGATCCGATTCTCTCAAGGATGCCCGCTGCCAGGCGGGAGACGTTATTCGCTCACCCAGATTTGAACAATCCAGGACATTGGCGTTTCGAAATTCGTTTACAAGGCGACCGAGAAACCGTCTTCTTCGATGTGTAGCGAGAAGTAGTGATGGCTTGCTCAACGCTGTGCATTAAATCTTTTTCTGCATTTCCTCTTGTGCGATGCGAAATCCTGTGTTGGCGACCGGCACGCCGGCATAGATTGCTGCTTGCAGCAGCACCTCTTTGATGTCAGTCGGCTCCAGTCCATGTGCCAAGCCCGCCGCAATGTGCATTCGAAACTCTTCCCAGTGTCCTAGAGTCGCCATCATCGCGAGAACAAGCAAGCGTCTGGTTCGCAGATCAAGTCCGGGCCGAGTCCAAAGATTGCCCCAGGCATAACGCGTAATTAGGTCCTGAAAATCTTTTGTGAATTCTGTTGTCGTGGAAATTGCACGATCAACGTACGGCTCTCCTAACACTCGGCGGCGAACCTCAAATCCTTCTTCCAATGCTGACGCTGGATCAAACTCCGGCCGAAGGAACGCCGCCAAAGCGGCCGAAAACGAACGAGGTGACTCCAAATTCGAGAGGTGGGCTCCGGGAAGATGCGCTACGTGAGCGCCGGCAATTTCCTCCGCGACGACCTCTGCGCCTCCAGCCCAGGGAGTCGCGATATCTCGATCGCCAACGATGATCAGGGTCGGAGTCTTCACTTTCTTCAACTGTTCTTTCAGATCAAAATCCCGTAATGCCGCGCAACAACCGAGATATCCATCGGGATCAGTTGCTTGAACGACCGAGCGCAGGGAAGCGGCATGTGCATTGGAGATAAATCCAGGGGAAAAGAAACGTCGCATGACCATGTCAACAATCGACGCCATGCCGCCACGCCGGACAGTTTCCATTCGTTCTTGCCAGCTTTCGCGTGTACCGAATCGTGCCGTCGTGCTGGCAAGGATCAGTTTGGTGAGCCTCTCGGGAGCGTTGATCGCAAGCCACTGCCCAATCGCACTCCCCAGAGACAGGCCGCAAAATGCCGTTTTGGAAATGTTTAGGACGTCCAACAAATCAATCAGTTGCCGGCCGAGATGTGCGATTGAGTAGTCGGACTTAGGTGCGTCTGACGCGCCGTGTCCGAGAGTGTCGTACCGCAGAATTCGGAAATGCGGCAACAGATCTTGGACTTGAGGCTGCCACATTCCCTGATCGGCGCCAATTGAGTGAGACAGCACAAGAACTGGAAGGTCTTCGTTCCCTTCAAGGCGGTAAAACAAGCGCGTCTCGCCAACTTTCGCGAAAGGCATGTCAGTCCTTTGTATGTTCTGATTTGTCGGTTGGAACTTGCAATAACCGTTTGCGGAACCATTCTGCCGAGCCGAGGTAATCTTCCGTAACGTCAAGTTGGGTGAGAGCAGTTTCGTCCAGGTGTTCTGTGGCTTCCGGTATTTCGCGGAGCGCGTCAGCTAACGATTGTTTTTGCTCCAACGCTTTGGCGGTTGCAATTTCGAGAAGCTTGTGTGCGCGACTTTTGCCAATCTTCTCGCCAAGGAGCACAGCAGCTTTTTCGGCGAATACCATACCTTTTGTGGACCGCAGATTCTCTCGCATCTGAACCGGATCGACAACCAGTCCTTCGGAAACTTCTGCAATGGAGGATGCGGCAGCCCCTGTCGCCTGCACGATGCTTGCGGCAATGGGCCATTCTGCTGGTGAGCCGCCAACTCCGCGCTCGTGCTCCTGCACCATCGCGGAAAGATACGATGACACCAACGCCGGAACTCGTGTAGCCGCCGCTAAAGCAATTGCGCATCCGACTGGATTTCTCTTGTGGGGCATAGTCGATGAGCTGCCACGTCCCTCGGTGACCGGCTCCGAAACTTCCGCAATTTCGCTTTGGGACATCAAGCTGATATCCCGCGCGATCTTTCCGAGCGATCCAACCAGCACGCCACACGCGCAGAGTAAAGTTGCAAGTCGGTCGCGATGCGTGTGCCAGGGCGCATCGGGGAACGGTAATCCAAGTTCTTTTGCTAAGCCCTGGCTTACTTCCGAACCCAAGTCCCCGAATGGTGCTAAAGTTCCTGCTGCGCCACCAAACTGCAATAGGAGCGCCTCTTCGCATGCGTACTCTAGCCGAATGCGGCAGCGGTGCAGCGCCCCGAACCAACCAGCTGCCTTCAAACCGAATGTGATCGGCGTGGCTGGTTGCATTAAAGTGCGGCCAAGCATGACTGAATTACGGTGCTCCTCTGAGAGTGTTCGGAGAGCAGATTCGAGTCGATTTAAATCCGCAACAATAACTCGCATTGCGCGTTTCAGTAGCAGCACAAGTGTCGTATCGGAGACATCCTGGCTGGTAGGGCCCCAGTGAACGAAGCCGGCAGCATCGGGGTGCTTCTTGCCTACAATCTCAGCGAGTGCCTTTGAGAATGGCACTACTATGGTGCCCGATCGAGAAGCCTCCTGCGAAAGTAAACAGGCATCAAAGGCTTTGGGATCGGCCGCTGAGGCAATAGCCGTAGCAGCTGATCCGGGAATGATTTTGAGCCGCGCTTCGACTTTAGCGAGCGCAACTTCAAACTCGAGCATTGTGCGAAGAACCGACTGGTCCGAAAAAATCTCGCTCAGCGTTTTCGTTGTCGCCAATGCATCAAACAGGTGCACTTGCTCGCCCTCCCTGCAGCAGACAAGATCATAAGGATAAATGGCAGGGAAGCCGAATGCACCTGACTTCGTCTATTTTGCAACGGGGTCGATCACCAGACTCGGCATGCGTTCTGGCTCACCATTGGCTGGCCTTCCTTACAGCTCCAAGCGTGTTCGAACTCAGGCATGTTTTGGACGACGCCATCCACGCGCCATCGGCCCGGTGAGTGCGGGTCTGTTGTGACTCGTGCGCGGGAAAGCTCAGGCCGCCGCAGTTCGCACCATATTCGCGCATAGCCGAGATAAAAGCGCTGCTCGGGCGTGTAGCCATCGATGGTTTTTCCTGCCTGACCTGCTTTATCGTCGGAGATGTAGTGATGCAGTGCCATGAGCGCAATTCGCGCGCCACCATTATCGGCAGTGTTCTCGCCTAGTGTTAAACGGCCGTTGAGCTTCAAGTCATCGACAGCCGTGAAGCCGCTGTACTCATTTGCGACGCAACTGGCACGTTCCTCGAACTTCTGCCCATCCTCCGGCGTCCACCAGTCACGCAAATTGCCCTGCGCATCATATTTGCGGCCCTGATCATCGAAGCCGTGTGTCAACTCGTGACCGATGACCACGCCGATGCTGCCGAAGTTTGTGGCGTCATCTGCGTTCTTATCGAAGAATGGCGGCTGCAAAATTCCAGCGGGGAACACGATTTCATTTCGCGGCTGCGAATAGTACGCATTTACGGTAGGCGGAGTCATGGCCCATTCTTTGCGGTCGAGCGGCTTGCCAATTTTGTTGACGTCCCTATGCGACTCGAATTCGTTTGCGCGAAAGAAATTCCCCAGAAGGTCCCCACGAACAATTTTCACCGAGCTGTAGTCGCGCCAAACGTCCGGATAACCAATCTTGTTGCGGATCGCGCTGAGTTTGATTTGCGCCTGTTTCTTGGTTTCTTCAGACATCCACGGCAGGTTCTGAATGTCTTCAGAAAGCGATTTCTCAAGCGCCTCGACCATCTTCAACATGCGTTGCTTGCTTTCCGGCGGGAAAGTCTGCTCGACATATCGTTGGCCAAGTGCCTCGCCCAATTCATCATCCACCGCAGCCACACAGCGCTTCCATCGGGCTTTAATTTCCGTTTGGCCGGTCAATGCCTGCTGCATTTTGAAATTGGCATCGACAAATGGTTGTGAAAGCCATGGCGCTGCGCCGTCCAATAGATGCCAGGTCACGTAAGTTTTCCAGACGTCCAGCGGTTCCGATTCAAGCAGCTGATTGACCTGCTTGAAAAAATCGGGATTGCTCATGTTCAGCTCGGAAAAGCTTGGCGTTTTCACGTCGGTGAAATAGCGGTTTAGATAGAAATTTGAAGCTAATTGCAAAGCTTCTTCGCGCGTCATCTTGTGGTCGCGAGTCGCTGGATTGCGGCGCGCTGTGCGGTCCATCGCTGCCTTCGCGAGGGCGGTCTCGACGCGAAGAACTGTCTTCGCCGATTCCGCAGCCTGGTCTGGCGATTGACCGGCGAGTGTGAACAACTGCGTCGCATATTGGACCAGGTCAGTACGGATCTGCGTCATATGCGCGTCTTCTTTTATGTAGAAGTCGCGATCGGGCAGCGTGAGCCCACCTTGATCAAGATAGGCAATCATCATATTTGCGTCGTGCAGGTCGGGTGCACTGCCAAAGTTGAACAACGGATTTGGCCCGATCATGTGCACATGAGCGATTGCATCGATCAGGCCTTCTTTATCTTTCACTGCAGAGACGCGGTCGAGTTCAGGTTTCAGCGGCTCGATTCCTTTTTCGTTGACGTCACTCTCATCCATGCAAGATGCGTAGTAATCGCCAATCTTCTGGTCTATCGAATTCCGCTTCGGGTTGTTAGCGGATGCCTTCTCCAGAATCGCACGCAGGATATCTCGGTTTCGCTCGGCAAGTTCGGGAAAGGTGCCCCACGATCCTTGGTCGGCTGGAATCTTCGCGGATTTGACCCAGTTGCCGCAGGAGTACTGATAGAAATCCGTGCATGGATCGGCAGATTTATCGACTGCCGTAAATCGGCCTTCCGGCTGCGAGTTTGAATCCGCTGATTGGGCGAAGGTGAGGGCAGGAATTATTAACAATCCGAAAACCAGAGTTATGTACAGGCGCACGTTTGACCTCGGAAGGGAACTGCCGATTTTAGGACTTCTTGCGTTGGACGGGCAAGAGGAGAGAAGGTGAGCTACTGACTTCCCGGGCTTCGCTCACCAATATATTTCTCGACTGCCTGTTTCCACTTGCCTTGTGCTTTCAGAATGTACTCAATCGTGTCTCGTAGAGCGCCATCGCCTCCTGAATGTTTGGTTATATAGTGGGCATCGCGTCTTACTTCATCGCGGGCATTCGCTACTGCAACGGCGAATCCGCAGTTCCACATCACGGGAAGATCAATTACATCATCGCCCACAAAACACGCCTGCGTCGGAGTCAGCTGCTCCTGCTGCAAAATTTGTTTGAAGACGCCGAGCTTGTCATTGATGCCCTGATGGACGTGATCAAGCCGCAAGTCACGTGCGCGCAAGGCTACGGTTTCGGAAATGCGCTTGGTTATCAGACCAGTCTTCAATCCACCGAGCCGAGCCAAAGAAATTCCGGCGCCGTCATGGGCGTGAAAGCCCTTTGCCTCAACGAAGCTCTCGCTGTGCAGGCCAAAACCGCCCTGTCCTCCGTGTTTGGCTGCTTGGCCCTGAATGCTTTGCGTCGCGCCCGCTGGAGCAGGGAAGAAGAAGAGTTTGCCGTCTGTGAGGACTCCATCCACATCGAAGAGAAGAAGCTTGATTTTTTTTGCTCGCGACTTGCTATCCGGCATGTCGCGGATTTTACCAGAGCGCTTGAGGTTGCGAGCCCGGTAGAAAGCTCGACGTTACATTCTGAGCCGGTAACTGCGGTCAGATGCCGCCAGGCCCTTGCGAGGCGCGGTGTAACACGCGCAAGGGCGCTGGACCTGCTGCCGCTGGCGTCGCGGAAGAGGTTCAGCAGAACGCGGTATTCTGATTGTCTAAAGTCGCTTTTAGGAGAGTCGATGCTTCCAAGCGCCGTTACCGATCTCAAAACGTTCGTGCCTGCGAGAGACCCTCAAGTGTCTAAAAGTTTCTACGCTGATCTCGGATTTACCATCAACTGGAGTAACGATCAGATCTCGGAACTTCAAGTTGGTTATTTTCGATTCCTGCTGCAGAAGTTTTATGTCGCCGAGCACGCAGGCAATTTCATGATGAGCCTGGCCGTCGATGATGCCGACGCATGGTGGGAGCATATACAGCGCCAGGGCCTCGCGAGAAAGTATCCCGGCATTATCTGTAAGGCTCCGGCGATGCAGCCTTGGGGCCTTCGGGTCCTGTATTTGAGCGATCCTAGCGGCGTGCTCTGGCACATCACGGACGGACGCAAATCCTAAGCTTGCTAAAATATCTACGGTCATTCAGGCCGGGATGGCGGAATTGGCAGACGCGCTGGACTTAGGATCCAGTGCCGTAAAAGGCGTGCAGGTTCAAGTCCTGTTCCCGGCACCAGCGTTGAGGTCCCCAACTGCGCGCGAGATTTCGCCAGCGAGCTGCCGCTTTCGCTCAAACCCCTCAAGTTCAAGTGCTGTTCCCAGCACAGAATTTCAACATTTTTTCAACGTTCTATTTCTCCCCGGAGCCTTTTTTGTTGCTGCGTGACTGAGTGCGTCTGCTATATAGCAACGCAGCCGTTGAGCGCTGATGACGCCCACACGTGCCGCAGTAGTTGCAGGAGCCTGCTATATAGGTCTATACTGCCGCCGTTTTTGATTTCAGCCGGAGGTTGTTATGAAGTCCAGGTTCTTCACCCGTACACGGCAGATCCTCTCACCCGGAATGATGTTCACCCTTTTGCTTGCCTGCAGCATTCCTGCGATCGCACATGTTGAGGATCACGGCAGACCAGGCAAAATCCTAGCCGGATATTTTGAAGAGTGGAGCATCTATGGCGCGAACTACAACGTTGCCAATCTTCAAAACAATGGCGTCGCCGACCATCTCACACATTTGCTGTATGCGTTCGGGAACGTTGCGCCGACAAGTGGACCGCCAAACGCACAATGCCAATTGGCCGATACCTGGGCTGACTACCAAACTCCTTATCTGCCGAGCGTAAACGGGCAGCCGTACGTGGGTCCGATATATGGCAACTTCGCCGCGCTACAGCAACTGAAGCAGCTTCATCCCAACCTGAAAATCATGATTTCACTAGGCGGTGCTTCAAGTGCGAATGCGGCTGGCTTCGCTTATGCGGCGAGCACCGCAGCGCTGCGGTCGCAACTGGCAGCCTCATGCATCGACCTTTTCATCAATGGAAATATTGCACCTGGAATTTCTGCTGCCGGCCTCTTTGACGGAATCGATCTCGACTGGGAATTTCCCAGTGCAGCCGACAGGCACAATTTCACCCTCCTCGTCGATGAGTTTCGGCGCCAGCTTGATGCATTGGGAAAAACCAACCGCCGCCACTATCTACTCACAATGTTTGCTCCAGCTGGTTCGCAAAATTATTCAAATCTGGAATTGGCGAAAGTTGCGCGGCAACTGGACTTCTTCAATCTGCAAGGTTATGACCTGAACGGCACCTGGGAGACTGTGACCAATCACGCCGCGTCGCTCTTCGACTCGCGACAGGATCCGAACTTCGGACAAGGTCTTTACGACGAGGCCGTGGTCGACGCTTATCTCAGGGCGGGAGTTCCGGGTCGTCAGTTGGTGCTTGGCGTTCCTCTATACGGTTATGGATGGACGGGGGTCCCTGGCATGAATGGCGGTTTGTATCAGAGTTCAACCGGACCGGCAGCTTCACCAGCGGGGGACACGTTAGAAACCCCCGGCGTAGCGACGTACATGACCCTTTCAAATTTGGCTGGAGTCGAGCATCACTTCGACGCAAAGAGATTTGCGACGTGGATCTACGACCCAAGCACGCTAACGTTTTGGAGTTATGACGATCCAGCGATTGCCAAGGCGAAGACTATCTATATTGACTTCCGCGTACCCGGCGGTCTCGGGGGAGCTATGGTTTGGGCGCTTAAAGACGACGACGCCAACGGGACGATGATCAAGACACTCGCGAGTGGTTTAGGGATCTCTCAGCGGCACTGAATGCATTGAAACTAGATGCCGCGCCGTGCACGTTTTGCGGCGCGGCGCTGGGCTTTCCTGGCTCTCTTGGCCGCCCTCCGTTGCTGCCTCGCGGCATGTTTCTCAGAACGGTGCGCAGCCTTCTGTGCCTGCTTGGCGCTGTTCGGGCCGCGATAGATTTGAGCTTGCGACGGAGCTGCTAAGGCTAGGCTCAGAACAACCAGAGCATACGCAGCAAATCGTTTCATAGTGCCTCGGGAGACGAGAGAATACTGAGCTTATTCTCGCACAGGAGCCAACATTCTGAGAGGTGAGTTCACCAAAGAATTACTGCACTGAAATTCGCTGAAGTTAATCCGCCGCTGCGCCGCCGACGTTTACCGCTTCCCGAGTGGCCGGTTCTCTGCGCAGAGGATTCCATAAGGTACTAACCAGCGCCTGTGCCGCGATCCGCGGCAGGCTGCCATACAGCCGCTCCCGCAGGCCCGAATATCCTTGTGATCCCGCAAACAAGTCGCGCATGAGATCACGGAATTTCGGGCTGTGTTCGGTAAGTTGAATCATGCGCTCGGTGACCGGGGCTCCCATCCATTCGCCGGCGTAGAAGCGGTGGGCGATCCGCGCAGCATGCTCGAGTTCAGGAAGAAAATCGCTCCTGACTAAGCCGGAGTATACTTCGGGCGCATCAGCGCGTAAAGCCTCGGCGAGCAACTCCGCTGAGCGCAGAGCATAGTACAGCCCTTCGCCGGTTATTGCGTCGACGAATCCGGCAGCGTCGCCAATCATTGCCCAGTTGGTCCCGGCAAAGGGAGTATTGCGCAGAGCCTCGACGGTCAGCGAAGGAATGATATGCGCGTAGAATCGTGCACCCTCTAGAGAGAGGCCAAACTCTGGAAGCGAATCTTCGAGGAGGCGGCGCAGTTCGGCGGTATTTCCGCAGTTCATGCGTCCGCATATTCCGACCGAGAAATGATTGGCACGGGGGAAAATCCAGAGGTAGCCGGGAAGGTTGTTCAAAAACTTAACCTGAACTTTATGGTGAGTGCCGGGGATGTAGTAACCCACTGCGATCATGAAGTTTTCGGGACCGAGGGGCTGGGAAAATTGCTTGCGGAAGGAATTACGCGCGCCAGTGGCGATGACTACGAAATCGGCAATGTACGAGGAGTTCGAAGTTGTTATGCTCCAATGTTGTGAGATCCGGTCAATACGAATAACTCTTTCGCGATGTAGCGTTGCTCCAGCTTCCCGGGCACGATTGAGAATCAGTCGATTGAGAGATAGTCGGGAGAAGATCGCGATTTTTCGATCCAAATGAAAGGCGGCACACCGACCCGAGGGGGATATCAATTCGCACTCGCTGACCCAGTTTCGCTCGACCTGTGCTTCGCGAAGGAACGGCCAGCGAGCCAGAGCCTTGTCGGTCAGCCCGCCGCCGCAGGGTTTTTCCCAAGCTAACTTTTCGTCAAAGAGGTGGACCTTGCGTCCGGAACGGGCGAACTCGGTTGCGGCGAGTGCGCCAGCCGGACCGCCTCCAACGATCGCGATGCGCTGAGCGTACATGTTTCAGACGCAGAACTCGTGCGTTTTGTGTCTGATGCTAATCGACGGAGTGCAAAGACACAACCGCCTTTGCGACTGCAGTCAGACATCAGGCGCACTTTATTGCGGCACCTGCGTAAGGCCTTGATAGATCGCAACCCCGGCGATTGTCAGAATTAGCACGGCCGAAGCTGCGCTCAAGCCTTTAACAAATGGGCCAAGTTTGTTCACCCGAGTTTGGATTTCCAATTGTTCCTTGGCCATGTGCGATTCGGATTCGCCAAGGAAAAGTTGGTCATCCTCTTGCATTGTGAGGGTGCCGCGATAGATGAGCAGGGCAATCAGGGCTGCTGTAAGCACTCCCCATGCGATCAGAAGCTCGAACAGAGTAGACATACGCCACCTCATTACAGGCGAGCTGTTCTTGCCTCCGTCTGGGGCCGTTTACCGGAATCCAACCTGGGAGGTTGGTGGTATTAGGCTCCGGGCAGAGTTGTTAACAGAATTATAGCCCCGGTGGACAAGCTGAAATACGAATTTTGCAGAGTAGACCCGGCAGCTAGCGTACAAGCGGCGCGGTTGACGCGATGACAATGCCAACTACTCCGAGCACGATACCTGCCTGCCAGAACAGGCGGCGGCCGGAAAGGAGCGTAATCGACGTGACAACAAGTGCCACCTCCAGGAAAACTTCGGCGAGGTCGAATCGATCCGCGCGGTCGCGTTCGTGAGAGGTCTCCTGTTCCAGTTTTCGCGCCTCAGCGTCGATGTCTTTTTGTTGATCGCGGTATTTGTCTGCTTCGGATTGGTATTTCTCGTGAAGTTGCGCGGCTTTGTGGGCGTCGGTCGCGGAGATTACCGAAGCGAAGTCGGCGAAGACTTCGTCCTCATGTCGGCGGATATTTTTCGCCTGATAGTAGGCCCATTGATCGCTCGATTTATTCTGGAGCACAACTTCTTCGGTATGGGCACGGTGACCAAGCAGAGCTACCACCGCAACTAAAACGGCAAGCACTGCCATCGTTAGCGAAACTGGCGCAAGAGAAGGATGATGTGCCGCGTGCTCGGCATTCTCTTGCAGTTCCTGGAGTTCGTCTGCGCTCATTCCTGAGGAATATATCGGGTGAAGGATGAAGGTAGCAAGTGCTTGGAGTGGTCAGGGGGGCGAGGCTGTGAGCAGCGGGTCGTATTCCGTAAGGACCCGCACCACGAGTCATGAGCTTTTTACTCTCCCATCACTTTGACGATCACCCTCTTGTCCCGCTGCCCGTCAAACTCCGCGTAGAAGATGCGCTGCCAGGGCCCGAAGTCCAGGCGCCCGGCGGTGATTGGCACAATCACTTCGTGATGAATCAGCAAAGCCTTAAGGTGCGAGTCGCCGTTGGTCTCGCCGGTGTCGTGGTGGTTGTAATTCTCACGGAATGGGGCGAGCTGCTCGAGCCACTTGTCTATATCTTCGATCAGCCCGGTTTCGTTATCGTTCACATAAACGCCGGCGGTGATGTGCATGGCAGAAACCAGCACCATGCCTTCCTGAATTCCGCTCTTCTTCACGATGGCTTCGATTTGCGGCGTGATGTGGATGTATTCTCGGTGCTTGCGGGTGTGGAACTTGAGATATTCCGTGTGAAATTTCATTGGCGAACTATTCTTCGAAAGGCGCATCAGGATCGATTGCCCGATTCACCGCGCGCACCAGCGCTCGCATTTGCAGGTCTGAAAGCCGGCGAGGTAGGCGTTCGATCAGGTCCTGCTTTGGAATGACTTGAATAAAATGAGCTTTCAGGTAGGAGATGACAGGCAAGCCGGATTCGCCCGGCTGCAGCGGAATTACGGTAGGGCCAGGACGGCCGACGCTACCAAAAGGGACAGCCAGTACCGATGTGGTCCGCTCACTAAGATTTCGGTTATCCACGGAAATAACCACGACTGCGTGCTTCTTGCCTCCAGTATTTGCACTCCAGATTTCCCCTCGGCGCGGGGCAGATGACACTCTAAAGTTCATTGTCAAAATCTATCTTTTTTGCCGCTTTGTGGAGTGAGCTAGCGGTTGCTGCTTCCTCGGCAAGTTCTTCCGGCGTGAGAGAGTCGAAGTATGCAGAAGTGGCTTGCGCGAGTCGTCGTCTGTTCTGAGTTCGGCGAAGATTTTCCACGGCTTCGTCTACCGCCTCCGCTAGATTACGCGCTTTTCCTGCTTTAACTAATGCAGTAAGGAATCGGTAGTTCTCGGGTGCTACAGTCGTGGAGATCTTAGCCCTTGCTGCCTTGTTCATGTCGCCTATTGTATCAGAGGATCAATCCCATTAAATAGAGGATAATCTGTGGGATAGTGTTGTCGCCGCAATTCGCGCTGGCCTTAGTAACGGAAACGAGGTCCTTCCGCGGCAGTTCTTACAGTTGTTCGGCGGAATTTCATGTTCGCATGTTTCAGTTTCATTTGATTTCAGCGCCAGCAAATAGTCGTAACATTTCTTCCTCGGCGGGAGGCCGTACGATATTGTGTTCCGCGAACTCGCGCGCTTGCGGGTAGTTTGTTCTGCGAACCGTCTCGGCAGCTTTCTCCAGATCGTACGCTGTGCAGCGAAGTTCAATATCACTGCCGATGAGAAGCCAACATGCTCCGGGCTTGCCGAATGGCATGCCAACGCTGCCAGCGTTGATAACCCGAATATTTCCGACCATGCGGTCAAACTGCATATGAGTGTGGCCACAAACGACGATCGCGGTGTTCACACCGGCAAACGCGGTAGATAGCAGTCGTTGTTCAGACGTGGTTCGCGTGAAAATCTCAGTTGCATTTCGAGGGGTTGCGTGACAGAAGAGAACCTCGCCTAACTCGGCGTGTTGCATCTGGATCGTCGGTGGCCAACGTGAGAGCAGGCCTGCATCCGCGGGCGCAAGCTGCTGTGCCGTCCACTGCAGAATCGGGCGGTGTTGCGCGGGGACTCCGGTTGCGGGCTTGCCGGCCAGTTCTTCTAATACAGCGATTTCGCCGTTGCCTTGGATGAAGTCGCATGGAAGATTCAGGTTCGACAAACGCTCGATCGTTTTACGCGGCATCGGACCCGGCACTACATCGCCGCCAACGAGAATGCGGTCGACGCCGATTTGCGCAATCTCCCGGAGCACGGCTTCCAGTGCAGGGAGGTTGGCGTGAATGTCGTACAGCGCGGCAATTCGCATACAGCTTAGTGAACTAGGTTTCTGTTTCTTTTTTTTCGGGCCTCAGCAGCGGAAAAAGAATTACGTCGCGGATGGATTGTGAGTTGGTCAGGAGCATCGCCATCCGGTCGATTCCCACGCCTACACCGCCGGCTGGAGGCATGCCGTATGAGAGCGCGCGAATGTAGTCTTCGTCCATTTGGTGGGCTTCTTCGTCTCCACGTTCGCGTTCTTTCAGCTGGCCTTCGAAGCGGCGGCGCTGGTCTTCGGGATCGTTCAATTCGCTGAAGCCGTTCGAAATTTCCATCTGGCCGATGTAGATTTCCCAGCGCTCAGTCCAATCTGGCTCATCGGCTTTTTGCTTTGACAGCGGGGAGACCGCGGTAGGGAATTCGTAAATGATAGTCGGCTGAGTCAGGTGCTGTTCGGCGACCGCCTCAAAAAGACTTGCAATGGTTTTCCCGGCGGGCTCGTTCGGATCATAGGCCATGTGCGAGTGCGCAGAATTGAAGCGTTCGACGAGATCTTTGACCGAAGCATGTGAGGCGAAATCGGAAAGCGTCGGCTTTGCTCCCGCCCGCTCCGGCCAGTATCCGATGATCGCCTCGCGCATGGTCATACGGCGCCAGTTTTCTTCCGACCAGTCGATCTCCTGGTCTCCCCATTTGGTTTTCGTTCCGCCGGTCACGTCTTTCCCGGCCTGAACGATCAGAGCCTGGGTTAGATCCATGACGCCGCGATAATCTGTGTACGCCTGGTAGAACTCAAGCATCGTGAACTCAGGGTTGTGGCGCGTGGAGATGCCCTCGTTTCGGAAATTACGATTGATCTCGTACACGCGATCGAATCCGCCGACCGTGAGACGCTTGAGATAGAGCTCCGGCGCGATGCGAAGATAAAGGTCGATATCGAGCGTATTGTGGTGGGTGACAAACGGCTTCGCAACCGCGCCACCGGCAAGCGGCTGCATCATGGGAGTCTCCACTTCGATGAATCCATGCAAGTCGAGAAAGTTGCGGAAAGACTGAATCAACTTCGCGCGCTTCAGAAAAACCTCGCGCACCTCGGGATTCATGAACAAATCTACATAGCGCTGCCGATACCGTAGCTCGACGTCCGTGAGGCCGTGCCATTTTTCCGGCAAGGGAAGCAGGTCTTTTGAAAGGAATGTGATCTCCTCGACGTGCACCGTCAGCTCGCCAGTTCTTGTGCGAAAAAGATATCCGCTTACGCCAATGTGATCACCAAGATCAAGCAGCTTATAAAGCTCGAAAGCTGTTTCGCCGACTGCATCTTTCTTCACGTAAATCTGAAGCCGAAGTCCTGCCTGTTGCAGGTGGGCGAATCCGGCTTTGCCCATCAGGCGGATGGCCATGATCCGGCCTGCAACGCGAAGATTGGCACGCGAGGCTTCGAGTTGCTCGCCGCTTTTATCTGAATACTCACGCAAAATCTGCGGAATCGTTTGCGTGAAGTCGTATTTAGTCGGGTACGTTCGCTGGCCGAGAGCTTCGATCTGCTTCAACTTATCGAGGCGAAGTTTGTATATGTTTTCGTCGAGTGCCAAGTGGCGAGCCTTCGTGCGGAATTAAGTTGAAATTATAGAGGAGATCGCGCAATTACAGCACCGAGTCGGTCTAATGCGAGGGCTCCGCCAAAGATTTCTCGACCAAATTGTTATGTACCGTGGTACATTGGTACCTATGGCAGAGGCCCCGGAGTTCTTCGTCGAGCGCGTGCAAACGGGAGTTCGCATCGAGAAAAGGCTGCTTAAGGTACTCAAAGCCTTTGCCGAATATCATGACCTTACGCTTGGGGACCTCCTGGAAGGAATTGTGTTGCACGCATTCGACGGCAAGGCACCGTTTTCCCAGTCATCCCTGGATCGCATTCAGCAGTTGAAGAAGTTTTATGGGCTGGAACTGGATTCAACTGCCAGTCATAAATTAAAGGAAATTAGAGCAACCCGAAGGCGGGGATGTGAGTAACGAAGAGTACATTGCGTCTTTTGAAGCTGAAACTGTTGCGGCGAATTCGTTTCACCACGCGGACCATGTCAGGCTCGCATTCGCTTATCTGGCCGAGCACTCTGCGCTCGAGGCATTACAAAAATTCTGTGTGGCGCTAAAGCGCTTCGCATCTGCGCAGGGCGAGTCTGAGCGGTACCACGAAACCATCACGTACGCTTACTTTTTCTTGATCAATGAGCGGATGGTCAAGGGAGAGTGCACCAACTGGGAGCAGTTCGCCAGAGACAATCCAGACCTGCTCAGGCGGGAAGATGGAATTCTCAATCACTACTACGAGCCGCTCACTCTCGACTCCGATCTCGCGCCGAGAGTCTTCGTGTTACCCGATAAATTGTGAGCGAGCATGAATGTTGTCATGAGTTTCACGCTCAAGTAGGATTAACTTCCTCAAATCAAGATGCATTGGGGATCCATGCAAAACTCCGCGGTTCAGCCAGGTGAAGTTTTTTCAGCCAGCCGCTTCACGCGTGGCAATCTATTTTTCCCAACTCGCATCGTTGTCACTCCGCTGCACGTGAGTCGCGTCAAGCCCCGCCTGTTCGGCAACACTGAAGAGAGTATTGCAATTTTGCAAGTGGCTTCCGTTGAAATCGCGACTGGAATGATCTGGTCAGAAATTCGAATTGAGTCAAGTGGCGGAGCCGATCCCATCACCAGCCATGGTCATCGCAAGCGCGATGCAATACGCATCCGCGAACTGATCGAGAGTTACCAAGCTGCACGGGGAAGCGCTTCGTCTACGGCCCAAAGTTGATCTTTAACGATTCCGTCGTTTCTCTCGGGCCGGGCTCGAAACGCCATTGCATTACGGCCCGTACTGCTGCCTCAGCGAGTACGGGGTGCCCGCCAACCACGTGGACTTTTTTTACAGTGCCGTCTGCTCTCACGACTGCGCGCACCTGCACGGTGCCGAGAATCTTCATTTTCGCTGCAATGTCTGGATATTCAGGTAGAACACGGGACTTTATTGAGCGTACCGTCTCCGATTGCACGCTCGAAACCGGGTCTCCAGGGCTGTTTTGTGTCGAACCGGGAGGTTCATAACGCACGTTGCTATGCTCCAGCGCGGCAGGGTTGAGCTCATAGCTGATTTTCCCGTTCACAAATTCCAGGCTGATCATCCCGCCGGCTGCGAGAAATTCTTTGGTTTCGCCCACAAGTAAAACATCGTTACTAAGTGACGCAATTATGGACGCCGGGTTTCGGATCGGCTCGCGCAAAAAGACCATGTTGCAAAATTTTAGTTCTTCCGTGGAACGCGAGCGCCGGATCTCAACCGCGTGGCCGTTAACATTTTTGCCGGAGAGAGTCTCGCGGAGCACTATGGAGAACTGCTCATCACCCCCGAGCACGCACAGAACAAGGTTGGAACGAGGGGGCAAGGCTTGATCTGGCCAGTGGGTCAACTTGGCGAAGTTATAGAGATACGCCGCTTTGACCTGGTATTCGGCCGCGTTTTGCTGAGCACTCGCGAGCCGGAAGAGAAGCCCCGTAATCATACAGATCCGAAGGAACCTGCCGGGCCGTCTGTGAAATCTAATTTTGGGCAAAGCGCACACACGAGACCTGTTACAGTGATCTTCGGCTGGACTTTGCTTCTTCTTTAGCGACTATGCCCTCCGAGCAGGATCCGCAGAAAAAGAATACGTGGGCGCAGATGGCCAACTATGCTGAGCTGGCCATTGTCTTTCCCGCCGCGACCGTTGTCGGCTGGCTGTTGGGCGCGGCGCTTGATCGCTGGTTGCACACCACCTGGCTATATATTGTGGGGTTGCTTGTGGGAATTGCGGCTGGGTTTGTGCAGCTAATCCGGACTGCGCTAAAAAACGAGTGAGCCGTAGATGGCGCCAGCTACCGTGCAGCTGCCCGAGACCACACTTCCGGGGCAGATTCCTTCACTTCGATCAGTTTTCCCTGATCAAGCACCAGAATCATGTCGCAGCTTTTGAGTGTGTTAAGCCGGTGGGCGATCATGAAGGTTGTTCTGCCGGTCATCAGCCGCTCGGTTGCCTCCATAATTGCGCCTTCGGTGTGAACGTCCACTGAGCTTGTTGGCTCATCGAGAATCAAGACGGGGCTGTCGCGCAGAAACGCGCGTGCCAGGGAAATGCGTTGCCGTTCACCGCCAGAAAGGCGAGATCCGCGTTCGCCAACCTGGGTTTCGTAGCCGTCCGGAAGCTCGGAGATAAAGTCGTGGGAAGCTGCAGCTTCGGCAGCCGCAAGAATTTCAGCGTCGCTCGCGTCCGGCTTGCCATAGGCGACATTTTCAGCGATGCTGGCCGCAAATAGCACCGGATCCTGCAGAACCACCCCAAACTGGCGGCGCAGGTCGGCAATGCGGTATTTGCGAATGTCAACGCCGTCGAGCAGCACGGCCCCTTCGGAAGGATCATAGAAGCGCATGAGCAGGTTCAGTAGCGTGGTTTTGCCGGCGCCGGTTGCGCCTACGATGCCTACTCTCGTGCCAGCAGGAATCTGGAACGACAGGCTATGCAGCCCCTGGTGCGATTCTGGGTAGGTAAAGCTAACGTTCCTGAATTCGAACTCTCCCATGGCTCGGTCAAGCGCCATCGCTTCTCGTTCCTCTGAGATTTCAGGCTCCTGGTCAAGCAGCATGAACGTGCGCTCAAGGCTAACGAACCACGTCTGGAGTTCAGTCGCTTTCGTCGTCAGCGTCTGCAGCGGCTGATAGACCTGCGCGACGTAAGCCATGATCATGAGCAGTGACCCGATTGTCAGCGCATCCGCACGGACGTGACGCACGCCAATATATAGAGTGACAGCGGTTCCGCCAGCGATTGTTAGTCCTATGAGGACGTTGAAAACCGCCTGTTGCAAGGAAAGCTGCACCTGATGCGACATACGCTCCGTGGAGCGGCGGACGAAGCGCGCGTGCTCTCGGCCCTCCTGTCCAAAGGCTTTTATCACGCGGATTGATCCGATCACCTCCTGGATCACCGACATCGCTGAACTATCAAGGCCTTTAATGGTCTGTGAGCGCTTTCTTACGATTCGGCTGCAGCCAAGTGACAACACGAAAAGAACGGGGGTGATCAGCAATGCTACGAGGGCGAGCTCGGCATCCATCTTTGCTGTGACAATGATCATTCCTCCGAGTGTAAAAAAAGAAGTTAGGAGTGGCACCATGCCCTGAATCGTCACGTACTGAATGGAAGGTGCGTCGTGCTGGATTCGGTACACGGAATCGTTAGTTCCGTAGTGGTCATGAAAGACCAGCGGCAGACGCTGCACATGGTTCAACAAGCGGGCACGGAAATCCCAGACCAGCTTCTCGCCGGTGTAGGTTTGCAGCCACCAGGAAGCTAAACCCTGAAGATTGACCAGAACCGCGATTCCTAACAGAACAAAGATCGCAAGTTCGAGCGCAGTCCAGTGCCCATTCGCCCACGTGGAATGCCAGAGTAGCCAATTTGGCAAGGGCTCGGTGCCAAGGACATTGTCTACGACTATCTTCAGCGGCAATGGGTAGAGCAACGTGAGCGGAAGTGAGAGAAAACTGAGAAGGAAAATAGCGAAAAGATGAGGCCAGCAGGTGCGGCACTCCCCCAGCAGACGAATTAGGACGGACTTATTTCCCTTAAAAACCGGCAAACTGCCACCCAACGTCGAGGCCCCGTGCCCTGCAACGCGATAAAGTGAGCACATTGTACGTCAACTTCTCTGGTTCCCATATGCATTTTGTTTGTTACTTTCGTGGAAAAACTAGCGGTAATTGCCGCCCGGAGATACAATCATCCCCCGATAGATGTAATCGATCATATTTGCCAAACTAGAGTTTTCGCCTGCGGTTCGGACGGGTAGTTGTTCATCTAAGGGCCGTTGTATCGGAAAGGCGTAGTAGTAATGAAGCGCTGGCAATTCATCGCGCTGCTCGTTGGGTCTCCCACACTTTTGTTCGCACAACTCTCGGATCAAAATCTAGGCGTGTCTGACGCGGCGGCCGATGGTTCGGCTGTGCCGGTCGTGGGGCAACAATCAACGAATGTGGCATCGCCTCGCAGTGACCCCCGAAATTCTGCGGCTGCCGATTCGCCTGATGACCCGCGATTTACGGTGAGTGTTACATCGCTAGCTGCACCCGAAAAAGCCCAAAGGGCGTTCCAAAAAGGCGAAGAAGAAGTCCAAAAAGGAAAGTGGCAGTCTGCTGCAAACAATTTCAAGAGAGCGGTTGCAATGTACCCGCGGTATGCAATTGCCTGGCTGGAATTAGGGCGTGTGCACGCGAGAGAAAATAGCTGGGCAGAGGCGAGACAATGCTTCCAACAAGCGGTCGCGCAGGATTCTAAGCTGACCGATGGTTATCTAGAGTTGGCTCATGTGGCCGCAGAGCAGCAGAACTGGAACGATCTTGCGGACGAAAGCAATCGTCTTCTTCAACTCTCCCCGGACTCGTCGCCGGAATATTGGTTCCTGAATTCTGCCGCTTATTACAACCTGGGAGATTTGGACCGCGCGCAAGCTAGCATAATTCGCGGCCTTCACCTCGATGCACGGCATGACTTTGCACAGATGGAATACCTTTACGGGCTAATTCTCGGAAGCAAGAAGGATTACAAGGCCGCAGCGCAACATGTCAGCGAATATCTCCGTTTGGCCCCGAATGCGGACGATAGTCAGGCGGCCAGAAACCTGCTCGCCGGTTATGAGTACAGGGAAAAACTAGCCGAAGAAGACCAGCAGTAAGGCAAGACCTGATTCGGAATACAGTGTCGCCCCTATCCCTCCAGAACAGATATCGCGGGAAACTAAGAAAAATTAGGAGGAACAATGGCAGAACAAACGCTCGAAGGAATGCGTGTTGCCGTGCTGGCTACCGACGGCGTCGAAGATGCGGAACTGAAAGAACCACGAGAGGCACTCGAAAAAGCGGGAGCGCAAACGACATTGTTTGCTCCCAAGGCGGGCAAGATTTATTCCATGAAGCACCACGATAAGGCCAATGAGTACGACGTAAACAGGACACTCGACCAGGCAAAAGCGGATGACTACGATGCAGTGCTACTGCCTGGTGGCGCATTGAATGCCGATACTTTGCGCGTACAGCCCCGTGCGCAGCAGTTTGTTCGTGAAATGAATGACGAAGGAAAACCGATTGCAGTGATCTGCCACGCGCCTTGGTTGCTGATTTCCGCTGAGCTTGTACGTGGCCGCACTCTAACCAGCTATCACACGATCCAGGATGATGTTCGAAACGCCGGCGGGAAATGGCAGGACGAAGAAGTTGTGCAAGACAAGAATTGGGTCAGTAGTCGCCAGCCATCGGATATTCCTGCGTTCAATCACGCCATGATCGAGTTGTTTGCTGAACACAAAAGGACGGCCGCGGACCGAACCCACCGCGCGGCTTAAATGCTCAATAGCTTAGCGCGGGAAGCTTTACAAGTTGCCGAGGAACATAGCATGTCACCCTGAGGTAACCCCTTCCGGGATTACACTCGATATCTATTTTTCGGCAACTTCCCGTCCTAAGCTGCCTGCATGCGAGTGAACGCGCTGGTGATGTCCCGTAGCAGCGGCGCCGTCAAAGTCCTGATCGCCGCTTTCGCTGAGTTGGGAATTGAATATCGGATATCGGCTTCGATTCTGGAGACGCTAGAAATTCTGACCGCAGAGCATCACTCGGCTTTAATCATCGATTTTGACATGCTCGATGCTGTTTCCGTCGCCACGATGGCGCGGACGTTACCCTCTAAGCGCAGGCCGGTGCTTTTCGGGATGATTGGTGCGTCAACTCCCGTAGGCAACGTATTTCAAGCGGGCGCCAATTTTGTTCTATACAAGCCACTCGATCTATCGCAGGTGCTGCACTCGTTGCGCGCTGCACGCGGTTTCATGAACGAAGACCGACGGATGGCTGAGCGGCAAAAAGGCGAGGCACTAGCGTATTTGCAATTCCCCACAGGCATAATTCCGGCGCTTGTGCTGGATGTGACTGAACAAGGGCTTTCCTTACAGGCCGCAGAAGCTTTAACTCCGTTGCAAGGAATTCCACTTCGTTTCCTGCTTCCGTACAGCAGCCAAGTCGTGCATGCAATTGGCGATTTCATCTGGGCAGATGACAGCGGTCGCGCAGGGCTTTTCTTCAGCAACATGCCTTTGGCCTGCCGCCGCGACTTGCAGACCTGGCTCAAGAAAAATGGAGCCAAAAAGTCGGATGCAGTGCGCGCACTTCTTAAGCATGAGGCCGCATCCGCAGCGACCGCGGCGCACTGATCACGTTATCAAACTTCTAGTTCATGGCCGTGTTTCGGAAGGTGCTCCTGCATTCATCCCGTTCGGCGGAGGCGGGATGCTGATATCAACCTCCTTGACCGACCCGAGCGATGACAGCGGTTTATCGAAATCGGCGGCGTTTCCGACTACCAAGACTGCCAATTGATCCTTGTGCAGATACTTCGGGATAATTCGCGACACGTCAGCCGTTGTTACCTTTTCAATTCCTTCACGGTAACGCTCGAGGAAGTCTGCGGGATACCGATAAAATTCATAGGCCATTCTTTCCCGTAAGACTTTGTCGGGGGTATCGAAATTAAAGACGAAAGCGTTCAATATGCCGTCTTTGGCCCTCGCGATCTCGGCATCTGTAACCGGTTTCGATTTGAGTTCATCGATCTGCTGATAGAGCGATTCAATCGATTGGATCGTCGTAGCACTTTTGGTTCCCATTGAGAGCTGCAGAATCCCGGGGTGATCGAAACGCGTTCCGATGCCGCCTCCAACCGCATACGCCAGACCCTGCGCCGTACGAATGCTCTGCACCAGACGTGAAGAGAAACCTCCAGCGAACGCTTCGTTGAAGACCTCAATCGCGTAAAAATCCGGATTGTCTCGCGTCGCCCCAAGCCCCACCATGCGAATGTTGCTCTGGTCTACATCGGCTTTCTTGATGAGGTAGTACCCCGGTTTGGCGGGATCAAAGTGAATTTCGGGTTTCTTTACCGCCGGACCCTTTTCCCAGTCTCCGAACGTGCCCCGCAGCTTGGCCTCCATCTGCGCCGAATCAAAGTCGCCGACAATTCCGATAATGATGTCGTTCGGGTGTACGTGGGTTTGGTGCCAATCCACAAGGTCCTGCCGGGTAACGGCTGCGATCGTCGCATATTCTGGAACTCTCGCGTAAGGATTGTTTGCTCCATAGGCCAGCTTTATTGCTTCCCGGTGCGCAATGTCCCTGATGTCGTCATTGCGGCGGGAGATTCCGTCATACGCTTCGCGCTTGGCAAGATCGAGCTTATCTTCGCGAAACTCGGGCGAGCGCAGCAATTCCGCGAAAACTTTGAATACATCACTGAAGTCGTCTTTCAGGCAAGAAAGGGAAATCGTCGTTGAGTCGTCGCCGGCCCCGGTTTCAACCTTCGCTGCGCGAATTTCGAGATAGTCATCGAGCTGGTCGCCGGTTTCAGTCTTGGTGCCGCCCGTCCGCCAGACTTCGCCGTATAAGTCCAGCAGGCCGATCTTGTCCGCAGGTTCGGCGCGCGATCCGCCACGAATACGTGCTATGCCGTCAATGGTTGGCAATTCGTGATCTTCCTGAAGAAAAATCACCATTCCATTGGGAAATTGAATTCGTTTGGGCTCTTGCGGATGGAATGCCGGCAATTGAGGGATCGGAATTTGCTTCCATGGCTCTTGCTGGGCAGGAAGACACGGCACGATTGCGCACAGGAGGGCGGCAATGAAAATTGCTCTTGCTATACGGAAGTTCATTGCGCACCTCCGCTTGCAGCCGCCGCATTTGCAGCTGTGGCATTTTCTATGATCCCAACGGTCCGATTCGTGGGAACGAAGACCTGATTCGCTACCCGTCGAATGTCAGCCTTGCTGACCGCGTTGATCCGATCTACCGAGCGGAAAAGCTCGCGCCAATCTCCGTATAGAGTCTGGAATACAGCAAGGTTCTGGGCGAGTCCGTCGTTGCTATCGAGGCTGCGAATCAGGTTTGCCTTCGCGCGTGTTTTTACCATTTTGAGCTCATCGTCTGTAATGTCTTCCTTCTTCAGCCGATCAATTTCGACATGGATCGCATCTGCGACTTCCTGCGGTGTATGTCCCGGCATAGGCAGCGCAAAAAAGTAGAAGATGTGTGGATATTTAACTCCCGGGAATCCGGTGCCGCCTTCCGCTTCCGATGCAATCTTCTTATCACGTACCAGCGCCCGATAAAGGCGCGAAGTCCTGCCTTCGGATAAAAGATCTGCTAGCGCGTCGTATACGGCGTCATCCTTGTCCCGGTAATCAGGCCGGTGATAACCCTCGAGATACATTGGCTGCGAATTTTCGAGCAGCACTACGCGACGCTCGGAATTCTGCGGCGGCTCTGTCGTGGTGCGCTCGTCAGGCTTCGGTCGTGAAGGAATCGATCCGAAATACTTCTTGATTACTTCCATTGTCTTTGCCGGGTCGACATCGCCGACTACGGCAATCACCATATTGGAAGGGATGTAGTAGGTATCGAAGAAGTGTTCTGCGTCCGTTGCAGAAAAGCTGTTCAGGTCGGAAATGTACCCGACCCCCGGTCTGTGATACGGATGTGCCGTAAACGCGGCTTCAACGAATTGCTCGACTAAGCGGCCGATAGGAGTGCTATCCGTGCGCATTCGTCGTTCTTCAGTTACGACACTGCGTTCCTTGTAAAACTCCCGAAACACCGGATGCGAGTAGCGCTGGGATTCTAAATAAGCCCACAGCTGGAGACGATTTAGAGGAAAGGAATAGAAATAGCCCGTGTTGTCTTCGGCTGTGAACGCATTCATCCCCTCGCCGCCGTTTCGTTCCACAATTTCGCCAAACTGGTTGGGAATGACGTATTGCTCGGCATCTTTAATGGCATCCTGCCATGCCTTTTGTAGCTGCTTCAGCTTTTCCTCATTGCGGTCAACGCGCTTATCTCGCTCTCGGATGTACTCTGCGTAGGCGTCTTCCACTTTTTGCAGTGCGACCTTCTCAGCTGGATAGTTCTTGGTTCCGATCTCCTCGGTCCCCTTGAAAGCCATGTGCTCGAACATATGTGCAAGCCCGGTCTTGCCCATCGGATCCTGTACCGATCCGACATCTACATTTGTGAAGAAAGAGAAAACCGGTGCGGTATCGGGCCGCTGGCAAACGATTGCCGTCAACCCGTTTGGCAGTTTCGTCACAGCGACCCGTTTTTCGAAAGATGCCAGGTCCTGGCAATAGCAGATAGCGGCGAAGAACAGGACGAAGATAGCGAGCTTAAGGGCGCGCGACATTGAACCTCCGGGAAGTGAGCAGCGGTTAAACGAGTATTGACGCGAAACACGATTTGAAGTGAGCAGCAGCGTGTTTGTCAAACGATTCGGATGAGCACACAGGCAAGTCAACTGAAGCCGCTTGCTTTGGCGCCGATTGCGATTTTGGGGACGCATTGAGAAAAGCTGGTTACGAGACCTTTTGTGCAGTGAAGACACCGTTATTCGCCTATTGAAGCCCCCGCCTAGTTTGTGCCGATTGTTACACGAAGCGCGTGCAGAAACTCTCAAAGCGTCAATTATCCGACGAGGCAGAGCTTCGAAAGGAGTAGATTTTAGGAGTAGTCCCGTTCACCCCTGCTTTCTCTTCATTCGCTGCTAATTCCCAGCAGTTCTTAGACTTACATTGACCTAAGCTGGAGTTTCGGGTAGCCTTTTTACAACCTGTAGCCCTGAAAAGTGTATCTTTAAAGTCAAAGGAACCTACGTGCCAGACGGTCAGAAAACTCTGCTTTTGCTGAAACCTCGCGGTTTTTGCGCAGGCGTCGTACGCGCGATCGATATCGTGCGAATTGCTCTCGAAGCTTTCGGCCCCCCCATTTATGTGCGCAAAGAGATCGTTCACAACCGCTTTGTGGTTGAGGAACTACAAGGGAAAGGCGCTATCTTCGTCGATTCGGTCGATGAAGTTCCAGAAGGTGAGCGCGTCATTTATAGTGCGCACGGAGTCTCTCCCGAAGTCCGGACTGCCAGCAATGAGCGGCGGCTGCGCGTGATCGACGCAACCTGCCCCCTGGTGACGAAGGTGCACGTCGAAGCCGTGAAGTTTGCCAGGGAAGGCTACTCGCTGATTCTGATTGGTCACCGCGACCACGATGAAATTATCGGTACGCTCGGCGAAGCTCCCGCAGTAACGCAAGTTGTAGGATCACCTGCTCAGGTTGAATCGCTCAGCGTGCCCGATCCCAACCGGGTTGCTTATCTTACGCAGACGACTTTAAGCCTCGACGAAGCTAAAGACATTATCGAAGCCCTGCGCCGCAAATTCCCTAACATCAAGGGCCCACATGCGCAGGATATCTGTTATGCCACTGAGAACCGGCAAGTTGCCGTCAAGCACGTCGCTGCCGATGCTGACTTGCTGTTGGTCGTCGGTTCTGAAAATAGCTCCAACTCAAACCGGCTGGTGGAGGTAGCGCGGAATCTCGGCCGCGCTTCACATCTGATCGACAATTGTGCTGACATTCAACCCGAGTGGCTGGAAGGGGTCAATACCATCGCGCTTACAGCCGGAGCTTCGGCTCCCGAGTGTCTGGTAGAGGAAGTCGTCAATTTCCTCCGGAACAAGGGTTTTAACAATCTGCGCGAAGTTGAAGTGATGCCTGAAAACGTGCGTTTTGGCTTGCCTCCGGAAATTGTGGAGGCAATTGCCGCCGCGCCGTCTTCCGGCGTCAGTGCGGATTAGGAGTGTTAAAGCAAGTATGGAAGATTACTCCCTTGGATCTTCTGCCCCGCAGCTACACTTTGGAAAAATCGATGACCTTTCAAGCCGCGTAGCAGCCGCGATCGACGGCGCGCGCAACTGGCTGCTCTCGCAACAGTACGAAGATGGGTATTGGAGCGGTGAGCTCGAAGCCGACACCACGCTAGAGTCGGACTACATCTTGATGCACGTGCTCCTCGGCACGGGCGATCAAGAGCGATTTCAGAAATGCGCGAATCAAATTCTTCGCTTCCAGAATGAAGACGGCGGTTGGCCCATTTATAACGGTGGGCCGTCTAATATCAGTGCCTCGGTGAAGGCGTATTTCGGCCTCAAACTTGCCGGCTATAAGCCTGACCACCCCGCGCTCGTGCGCGCTCGGGAAAAGATTCTCGATCTCGGTGGTGTAACCAAGGTCAACACGTTCACTAAAATTTATCTCTGCTTTCTTGGCCAGTACGACTACGATGCCGTCCCTGCGATTGCGCCGGAGATTGTCCTGTTTCCCAACTGGTTCTGGTTCAACATCTACGAGATTTCTTCGTGGTCTCGCGCCATTCTGGTTCCGCTCTCGATTGTTTACGCGAAAAAGCCTTTTAAAAAAATTCCCGAAGAGATGCACATTGACGAACTCTTCGTTGGTGGACGCGATAAATCGCGCATGCGCCTCGAGTGGAGC
This sequence comes from Terriglobales bacterium, assembly GCA_035651475.1. Taxonomy (GTDB): domain Bacteria; phylum Acidobacteriota; class Terriglobia; order Terriglobales; family Acidobacteriaceae; genus Gp1-AA145. The sequence continues at coordinate 74,630 of DASRFP010000030.1, forward strand.
AAGAAGCTCGTCTCCTGGCGGAATTTCTTCCTGGTGCTTGACCGCATGGTGCACTGGTTCGAGGCGGTACATATTCGGCCTCTGCGGTCGATTGCTTTAAAAAAAGCCGAGAAATGGATGCTCGAACACTTCGAGATGTCCGATGGTTTGGGCGCAATCTATCCCGCCATGCTGAACGCCATCATCGCCCTGCGCTGTCTGGGTTATTCGCTTGACGATCCACAGATGATTCGCGCGCTCGATGAATTTGAAAAGCTTGGCATCGAAGAAGCCGACTCATTCCGGATGCAGCCGTGTAAGTCTCCTGTTTGGGACACGGCTTACGCACTGTTCGCATTGGGTGAAGCAGGCGTTCCAAAAGACGACCCGCGCATGGTGAAAGCTGCGGATTGGACTTTGCAGAAGCAGGTGCGCACTCCCGGCGACTGGATCCACAAGAACAAGAAAGGCAAACCCGCCGGCTGGTACTTCGAGTTCAATAACGAGTTCTATCCAGATGTAGATGACTCGGCGATGGTGGCGCTCGGCTTGTCTAAGGTCGAGCATCCGAACGGTCGCTATCAGGCTGAGTCGGTGCAGCGCGCGATCGAGTGGATCATCTCGATGCAATGCAAAAACGGCGGTTGGGCATCGTTCGACAAAGACAACGACCGCATGGTCTTCGAACACATTCCTTTCGCAGATCACAACGCCATGCTCGATCCCCCGACCGTGGACATCACAGGCCGTATTCTCGAAATGCTTGCGACCTATGGCTATGACCGCAATCATCGCGCCGTGAAGAAAGCGCTGAAGTTTATCCGTGACGAGCAGGAACCAGACGGCTCCTGGTTCGGCCGCTGGGGAGTGAACTACGTTTACGGTACCGCACTCGTTCTGCGTGGATTGGAAGCGATGGGCATCGATCATCACGAGCCCTACATTCAGCAAGCCGCCGAATGGATTCGCATGGTGCAGAACCCCGATGGCGGCTGGGGCGAAACCTGTGACTCTTATGACGATCCCAGCACAAAGGGCGTCGGCCCGAGCACCCCGTCACAAACCGCGTGGGCGATCATGGGCTTGCTTGCCGCGAATGACACACGGAGCGAATCCGTCGCTCGTGGCGTCGCATACCTCCTAAAAGCGCAAAAGAAAGACGGCTCCTGGGACGAAGCCTGGTACACCGGCACCGGCTTCCCGCGCGTTTTCTACCTGATGTACCACCTCTATCGCCAATACTTCCCGCTGATCGCGCTGACGACGTACAACAAGGTGATGGCGGAAAAGGGGTAAGCATACGCATAGACTTTTAGGTAGTGTTTCGGAGCCTCGGCTTTGGAACTAACAAAAGAAATGCTCGGGATTAATACTCGTGAGAAGATTCTCTATCTCGACCAGAACTTCCTAAGGTTCCATCCCAAAGATTGTCCGCTCGATTATTTGGGGCTTTTAAGAGACGAGTTCGCGATGGCGCGCATTCAAATCCTAATAAGGCGATCAAGCGACTCAAAGGATTTCTTACCGACATACAACACGCCGCGACATACGCTCCATATTGTGATGCTTTTTTTACCGACAGAGCAATGGCTGATCTGATGAACGATCCGAACGTCGCGCTAGACAGAGATTTCGGAACCAAAGTTTTTAGCGCTGCAAGCTGGGCGGATCTTTTCGATTGGCTAGACGCACTTAAGTCCAGCATGACTTCAGAGCACGATGAGGCTCTGCAATGGGCGTATCCAAGCTATCGCTCGAAAAATCGTGCATTACAGGTCGCCGAATCGACTCCTTCGTAATGCGCAGGTTGCTGGGTGCCCCTCGATAACGGCAGGTTGCCCCACCCTTCCGCCCGCTTTTGGCGAAGGGTGGGTTATCGACGATATCGAACCCTGGCTACAGGAAAACTAGTAGCCTGTGCACACAGCCGCTTCAGCGGCGACATTTAATTAGCCCAGGGCGTAAGCGCTGGGAAGCGGAAAGCGAACAGGAGAGTCCCACAGGGACGGCACTGGACGAAAAGTTTGTGTCGTCCCTCCGGGACTTCTCATCATCTTCATCGCCAACCCAGCACTCACGTGCCGAACTATTTCTGCTGGATTGTGATGGACGCCGAATTCTTGCTGAGGTTCATCAACACGCGCGGACGTAGGCGAATGCAAGCCGTTAACGGGAAATGCTGAAGCTCGTCCACGGATATGCATCCATGTCGTGTTGAAGTGGTTTTTCCCAATCGTACTCAGGATGCGCTTTGATGTGTTCGGCGGCTTTGAAGTCGTGACCGCAGGCGTGACCGGCAGCGGCGGTGAAGCTCATATTGGCGATCATGTTGGCATCGGCGGCTTTGTTCTGCACGGCGCCCGCTGTGCCATATGGTCCAACCCATCCAGCTGAACCGCGCGGGGAAAGATCGATGTGCCCATCCAGCGTGCGCTCATCGGGGTCATCTTGCTTTTCGATTACATCGTAATGATCGGCAAGGAAGCGCTGCGCTGCGGCAACGTCGATTTTCCCCTTGTTCTCAGCCATCAGCTCATCCCAGCGCGTATGCCGCGCGACTGAACTCTGCCCGAGATCATTGGGATTGAAATCGGTCTCTTCATGGATCAATTTCTCATTGATGGGAAAATTTGAGCCGACAAAATAACCATCGCTTGATCGCGCCAAATTCACGTTCTTCAAGCCAAGCTCCAGCCGTCCGATTTCATTCTTGTGCGTGTCGGCCACAAGCCAGGTATTCGCATAGCCGCCGTTGTTGCCTTCCTTCATGATGCGCGTAAAGTCGTCAATGGAAGCCGAATATTGCGCTGCCTTTCGCGCGCGAACAAATTCGGGAATGCCGTTGCTGTCATATCCCGAGAAGTGGCTGATGGTAGTCTCGGTTATCGCTAAGCCCGCCGCGTTGACAACGAAGTCGTCTCCGCTATGAATAACGCCTGGCAATCCGTCCATCAGCATGCGATAGCCTTTCGCTGGAACGATGTCGTAAATAATCGTCCAGCGCTCCCCTTCGAGGTAGCTTGACCAATTGTTATGCGCGATTACGATCTTGCCGTTCCTCGTATAGCTGCCACTCGCCACAAAGGCGCTGCAATGCTCAGGAACAGAACTTTTCGCATTCTGAATGCCGTGCTCCTTGTCGTATTGCTTGTTGTAGTAGTCCCACTCGGTGAGCGCATTCAGGCCAACAACATCCCAAACATCAATCTTGATTCCGTGTGCCGAAGCTCCATCGGCAATGCCCTGCAACTCCTCGCGATATTCTTGCTCGATGTGGGGCCACATCATGTTTTGCGCCGTATCGCGAAAAAATGACCATGGCTTCTTGTAGTCGTGCTCGGCTTCCAGCTTCACCACATTTAACGTGTCTTGAACTTCCGGCGCGAGCAGATACCCATTCTGAAAACCGATCTCATGCGGTGAGCCTTGCAGGTGCACGAATGTCCAACCATTTTTTTGTGGAAGACGAAACGCGCCGTGCAGCTCATTCTGGTCCGCTCGCATGAGCGGCTGAGAGATAAAGAAGGCCGCCGCTACAATAAAAATGGGAGAAAGCACAGCAAGGCCTGTTCGGCGCATTATTTCGTCTCCTAATGAGGGAAGCGGGAAGATTTTAGCAGAAGGACTTCGAACCTCTACTATCGCTCGTGTAGGCTGGATCATCCATGCTCGCGTTCGTCACAGGCGCCACCGGTTCTCTCGGCAGTCACGTCGCTCGGGCACTAGCCGACCAGGGGGCCGAGCTGCGCCTGCTCGCGCGCCCGACCAGCAATACGAAGAACATTGATGATTTGAACGCCGATCGCGCCATCGGCGATCTGCGTGATCCGGTTTCGCTCGAGAAGGGAATTGCCGGATGCAATGTGGTCTTCCACGTAGCCGCCGATTACCGGCTATGGGTGCGGGATCCCGAGGAGATGTATCGCTCTAACGTCGAGGGCACACGCGCGATTCTCGATGCCGCTCGCAAAAGTAAAGTTCGCCGTGTGGTTTACACGTCAAGTGTGGCAACGATGGGATTCACCTCGAACGGCCAATCTGCAGACGAAAATTCTCCGGTCTCGCTCGACAACATGATCGGGCCATATAAGCGGTCGAAATTCATGGCGGAGCAGGTTGCCATTGAAGCGGCGCGCGCAGGGCAGGATGTCGTAATCGTGAACCCAACAACTCCTGTCGGAGAGCGCGACATCAAGCCAACGCCCACCGGCCGAATCGTCGTGGATTTTCTAAAACGAAAATTTCCCGCATACGTCGACACCGGACTCAACCTGGTTGACGCGACCGAGTGTGCGCGTGGCCACATTGCCGCACTCGAAAAAGGCAGGCCGGGCGAACGATACATTCTGGGCGGTGAAAATCTCACTTTGAAGCAAATCCTCGACAAACTCGCCGCAATTACGGGATTGCCCTCGCCGTCCATTCGCGTTCCATACGTGCTGGCCCTCGCAACCGGAATCGTGGACGAAGTTGTCACTGGCCGAATTCGCGGCAAGGAGCCTCGCGCTACGATTGACGCGGTCCGCATGGGGCGCAAAAAGATGTTCGTTTCATCCGCAAAAGCAGAACGAGAACTCGGCTGGAAGTGTGTACCGGTGGACGATGCACTTCGTAACGCTGTCGAATGGTTCAGGCACAACGGATATGCCTGAACGCAGAAACATCGCCATCATCGCCGCGCTGGAGCGCGAACTTCGACCTTTAATCAAGACGTGGTCAAAGTCTAATTTCACCCACCAAGGGCGAGAATTTACTGCTTATGAGAGCAACTACGCCGTCGCAATTTGCGGCGGAATCGGTGCTGAACATGCCCGCCGTGCGGCTGAAGCTGCCGTCGCGCAATATTCTCCTGAGATTCTGGTTTCTGCAGGAGTTGCCGGGGCGACCGTCCCGGAGCTGCACGTCGGTGAAACGGTTTTCCCGTCTTTGGTCGTAGATACGCTGGATGGGAGCCGGCATAAAACCGATATCAATAGTGCCGTCCTTGCCGGCACACCTCTTGCACGCGCCGTTCTTGCGAGCTCTGAATCGATCGCGAGTCCTACGCTCAAGCGGCAACTGGCAAAATCGTACGGAGCTCACGCTGTGGATATGGAAGCCGCAGCCGTGACCCGGGCCGCGCAAAAGCATAACCTGCGTTTCGTCGCCATCAAAACGATTTCCGACGATGTCGACTTCAACATCCCGGAACTCAGTCGATTTGTTCGTCGCGGAGAGTTTGCAACCGGGGCTTTTGTTTTGTACGTAATTCCACGACCATGGCTTTGGTTGAAGGTGATCGAACTTGGACGCGATACCAAGGCCGCCTCGCGCAATTTATGCGCGTGGCTGCGGGAAAGTGCGCTGACTAATACAATAGTTCCAGGCGCGAGATCGCCTTCGAAATCCTGAATGGCAATTGCACAGCAACTCACCTCAGAGCCGCTTCCCGACAAAATTCCAGGCACCATGCTGGCGGCTGTATACCGGACGAAAGGTGAGGTGCGCCTTGAAACTGTTCCCGTTCCTGAAGTCGGTCCAGGTGAAATTCTGGTCAAAGTTCACACTTGCGGAATTTGCGGCACCGATCTGAAAAAAATAGCCACCGGTTCACATTCTGCTCCGCGAATCTTCGGCCATGAAACGTCTGGAACGGTAGTCGCAGTGGGCGACAAAGTTACGAACTTTATTCCTGGCGACCGAGTAATGGCGTTTCACCACATACCGTGCGGCAGCTGTTTTTACTGCAAGCACAAAACTTTTGCTCAATGCGAAACGTACAAGAAAGTGGGTTGTACGGCAGGTTTCGAACCCTCGGGTGGTGGATTTGCTGAGTACGTTCGTGCGATGAATTGGATCGTCCAGAAGGGTTCGGTTCGGATTCCCAATGGCGTTTCGTTCGAACAAGCCTCGTTTGTCGAACCGGTAAATACCTGCCTCAAGGGTATTGAGCGGCTAGCGCTATTTCCCGACGAAACGGTTCTTATAATCGGCCAAGGACCAATCGGCATCATACTGAGTCTATTGGCCAAACGGACAGGAGCTACCGTAATCACTTCCGATTTGTACAAACAGAGGCTTACAATATCGAGAACGTTCGGGCTCGAAAATGTAATTGATGCATCCCATGTAGATGTAGTTAAGGAGACGCGCGCGCGAACAGAAAATAGGGGCGCGGATGTCTCGATTTTGGCTGTTGGGGGTAATAATTTAATCCGCGCTGCCATGGATGCAGTTCGGCCCGGCGGACGAGTTTTGTTGTTTGCCCAAACCCAACATGGTGAGGCGGTGTTTGATCCCGCGGCGGTCTGCGTTGACGAAAAGACGTTGATCGGATCGTACAGCGCGTCCGTTGATTTGCAGGCGGAATCGGTGGACTTGGTAATGGGTGGACAGTTCGCATTTGAGAAGTTAATTAGCCATCGTTTTCCGCTGACGAGGGCAGTTGAGGCACTGGAGTTGGCTGCGCATCCGCAGCCGGAATCGATGAAAGTTGTGATTCAACCCGGAGTCAAAGAACAGCAGTGAACGGCAAAATGACGGCAGCCGTCCTCTATGGCAAAGAGGACGTGAAAATCGAAAAAGTTCCTATTCCTCGCGTGGGCCACGGCGAGGCCCTGGTTAAAGTCCAGGTAGCACTTACTTGCGGAACTGATCTCAAAGTTTACCAACGCGGCTATCACGCGCGAATGATCGTACCGCCTGCGCTATTCGGTCACGAGTCCGCCGGAGTTATCGAAGAAGTGGGACCGGGAGTGCGTGGATTTAAAAAAGGCATGCGCGTGGTTGCGCTGAATTCCGCGCCCTGTCAGACCTGTTTCTACTGCTCCCGCCACCAGGAAAATCTTTGCGAGGACCTGCTGTTTAATAATGGCGCCTACGCTGAGTATATTCGCGTTCCGCGCAGGATTGTCGAGCTCAACATGCTCGCCATTCCACCCCACGTGAGTTTTGAAGAAGCAGCTATGGTTGAGCCGCTCGCCTGTGTGCTGCGCGGTTTGCATGAAACGGGAGTTGAAATCGGGGACACCGTCGCTGTCATCGGCGCAGGCCCAATTGGTCTGATGTTCGTTCATGTTGCCCAGGCGATGGGCTGCAACGTTATTGCGGTGGTCAAGCGCGAATCGCAGATCGAGGCGGCGCGAAAGATGGGTGCGCACGACGTTGTACACCTTGGCGCGGCTAAAGATCCCGTCGAAGCTGTGCGAGCGCTCTCCCCCGCAGGTCGCGGCGCTGATGTTGTTATTGAAGCCGTGGGCCGTCCTGAGGCCTGGGTTTGGGCAACCGAGATGGTGCGTAAGGGCGGAACCGTGAATTTCTTCGGTGGATGTGCGAAGAATGCAAAGGTTGAGCTGGATACGAACCGTCTGCACTACTCGGAAGTCACGCTGAAGGCGACATTTCATCACACGCCAGACGCAGTGCGCAAAGCGTTTGCTCTGATTGCAGAAAAAAAGATTCGCCCAACGGACTACATCACCGGCGAGGCGCCACTCTCGCGGCTGCAGCAGGTCTTGCAGCACATGATGAACCGGAATGGGGAGATCAAGACCGCCATCATTCCGGGACAGTGAGACGCAGTCAGCATTCAGCACTCAGCATTCAGTTGTGCAACCTGGTTTGCTGAGTGCTGACCGCTGAGTGCTTGAATGAGTGCCGCTCCCCCAATCTGGTCGCACGTTGCGGCTGAGTACGCGATCCCGGATCGCGCGCCTTCTCTCACCGAGGCATATTCCTATTGCGAGCGTCTGGCCCGCACGCATTACGAGAATTTTTCCGTCGCCACCTGGTTTTTGCCGAAGCGTCTGCGCCAGCATTTTTTTAACGTGTACGCGTATTGCCGTATTTCAGACGACCTCGGTGATGAAACTGGCAATCGAGAAGCGTCATTGCAGTTGCTCGATGAATGGGAAGCTGAGCTGAATGCTTGCTATCAAGGCAATCCTCGCCATCCGGTATTTGTGGCATTAGCTGGAACGGTAAGGGAATTTGATATTCCAAGGCACGAGTTTGCTGACCTGCTCACGGCCTTCCGCCAGGATCAAACAATCACGCGTTATGAGACCTTCGAGGGCCTGCTCGGGTATTGTCGTAATTCAGCAAACCCGGTAGGCCATCTTGTCCTATACGTGTGCGGCTATCGCGATGCCGAGCGCCAGCAGCTTTCCGACTTCACTTGTACCGCCCTGCAACTCGCCAATTTTTGGCAAGACGTGAGCCTCGATTACGAGAAGGACCGCATTTATCTCCCGCTCGAAGACCTGCGAAAGTTTGGCGTCGCCGAAGCTGACATCGCGAATAAAAACAACTCGCGGCAGTTCTGCGAGATGATGCGATTTGAAGTCAAACGCGCCAGAGAGTGGTTCGATCGCGGCCTTCCACTCGCGCGCCGAGTGAACCGCGAACTCGCAATTGACATTGAACTGTTTACTCGCGGAGGCCAGGAAATTCTGAATTCCATCGAGCGCCAGAACTATGCGGTGCTCGGCAACCGGCCGGTGATTTTGAAATCGCGCAAACTGGCATTGGTCGCGCGAGCGGCGCTCCACAAGCTCATATGAGTAGCCTGGCCCAAGTGCGGACTCCGCATTCTCCGACTGAATCGCAGCTCGCCGTGGCCTATGCAGTTTGTCGCGGAATCACGCGCACACAAGCCAAAAATTTCTACTACGGCTTTCTGGTTCTGCCCAAGCGCAAGCGCCAGGCGCTGAGCGCCGTATATGCATTCATGCGCCGCTGCGATGATATTGCCGATGATCCGGTGCTTTCAGCACGCGATCGCAGGCAGCGTCTCGATACCTGGGTCGATGCGTTTCATGCGGCGGCTGCCGGTAATCCGACCGACGATCCAATTCTTCTCGCCTTGGTCGATGCCCAGCGCAGGTTCGCTGTTCCCGTAGGCTTGCTTGATCAGTTGGCTTTCGGCACGGCAATGGATGTTGAAGACGAGCAGGAGCAGAATTCGCCCAAGCATCCGATTCAATACGGTAGTTTTCAGGACCTTGAGCGCTACTGTTATAACGTGGCGTCGGTCGTGGGCCTCGTCTGCATTCACATTTTCGGTTACAAAGACCCTGCCGCAGAGCGGCTTGCTGAGAGGCTCGGGCTCGCATTTCAACTCACGAACATTATCCGTGACGTGAAAGAAGATGCTGGTCTCGGAAGGGTGTACCTCCCGCAAGAAGACCTGGCGCGATTTGGTATTTTGCCCGGTGAACTGGCGAATACGGGTGACCCAGCTCGCTTGCGTCCCTTGCTCGAGGTCGAAGCGCAGCGGGCATTCGAAAATTACACCGCCGGCGACGAACTACTTCACTTAATCTCTGAGGATAGCCAGCCCGCGTTGTGGGTGCTGGTCAATATCTATCGTGGTCTTCTTCAAAAAATCGTGCGCCTCAACTACGATGTTTTTTCGCGTAGAATCACCCTTACTCTCCGGGAAAAATTGACCATCTTCGGAAAAGGATTTCTGAAGCGAATCCTCTGATGGCTCCTGAACAATCGGTGCAGAACGCGGAAGCGATAAGTGCGCCCAGTGGCGCAACTATCGCAGTAGTCGGCGGTGGGCTCGCCGGCCTTGCCGCTGCGTGCGCGCTCGCTGAGAGTGGATTCCGCGTAACGTTGTTCGAGCGTCGCCCTTATCTGGGAGGCCGAGCATCTTCGTACGAGCATCCCGGGACAGGCGAAGTCGTCGACAATTGCCAACACGTGTTGTTCACGCTGTGTACCAACCTGATTGGTTTTTACAAAAAGATCGGGATCGAAGACTCAATCCGTTGGTTCGACCGCATGACATTCATCGAGCCCGGTGGACGACAGTCAATGTTGAAGCCCAGCCCGTTGCCTGCGCCGCTTCATGTGACGCCTTCATTCCTCAAATTTAAATTCTTAAGCTCTTGGGACAAGGTTGTGCTCGGACGCGCATTGTCCGCTCTCATTCTGCTAAACCAGAAAGATGACGGAAGCTCGTTTCAAACCTGGCTCGAACGCCATCATCAAACTTCCAACGCGATCGAACGCTTCTGGAAACCGATTCTGGTGAGTGCACTCAGTGAGGACCTCGACCGCATTGCCATTCCTTATGCAGCGCAAGTCGTTCGGGAGTCGATGAAATCCAGTAGCGCGCGCACAATGGGAATACCAAGCGTTCCATTGACAGAGCTGTATAACTCGGCACGGCAATATATCGAATCTCACGGCGGCGTCGTTTGCCTTCGCAGCAGTGTTCAGTCGTTCGTTCCGCGTGAGGATGGAGTCACGCTCAAGCTGCAGGATTCGGAGCAGAAATTTGACTACGCCGTCTTTTCCGTTCCATTCGATTCATTGAGCAAGCTGCTGCCGGATTTGCCGCACTCGCGCGACATACGAGAGAAACTCTCGCATTTCGAAACTTCACCGATTACTGGCGTCCATCTCTGGTTTGACCGCCAGATCACCGATCTGCCTCACGCAGTTCTGCTCGACCGCACCATCCAATGGATGTTTCACAAGTCGCTGCTGCTTGCGCCTAGAAAAGAGGAAACTCAAACAAACGGCAGCTACGTAGAGCTTGTTATCAGTTCCTCAAAATCCCTGATTGAAAAATCCCGGCAGGAGATCATCGATCTTGCTTTGAGTGAACTCCGAGAATTTTTCCCGTCCGCCCGTGACGCACAACTCGTAAAAGCCACCGTGATCAAGGAAGTGAACGCAACCTTTTCACCGAAACCGGGAGTAGACCAATACCGCCCATCTCAGCGAACTTCCTGGCCTCGTGTTTTCCTCGCAGGGGATTGGACTGCAACTGGCTGGCCGGCGACGATGGAAGGCGCCGTTCGCAGCGGCTATTTGGCTGCCGAAGCAATATCCGCTTCAGTGGGGTCGAATGCAAAGTTTTTGGTTAACGATCTTCCGGCAGGGGTTCTTATGCGGATTGTGGGCGAATGACGATTATCGATCCGTCAAATGTCGATATTGCGCTTCGCTAAGCGGCACAACGCTGAGCCTTCCTTGCCGGACCAACGGTGAGTCGGCAAACAGCTTGGTCGATTTGACCTCAGCTAGCGTTGTTGGTTTCGGCAGTAACTGTCCGGCTTTGATTTTCACCCGCGGGTCCTTGGGATCGCCTGCATCCACTGAGACGACGGTAGCTGTTCCGACTGCACTCTTCACGTCCGCAGTCTCATAGATGATCAGTTGATCCCCTGATTTCATGTCGCGCAAATTCTTTAGCGCGATCGGATTCGAAACTCCGTCCCAAATCGTCATTCCTTCACGTTGCAGGTCGGCAAATGAATATTCCGAAGGCTCGGTTTTCAGTAAATAGGGCATCAGGCCTACTGCGGTTTCTGGTCTTTGTTGTCGCTCTGGTGCTGCTCGTAAATCGAATATTGTTGAGCTGGGCGCTTCAACTTTATTGTAATGTCGACGCTTGGTTTGGCGATGTTGAAATCGTCACCATAAGTCTGGAAACCGTGCGCGAGCACCTGAATGCGCATTTTGCCGTACGGAATTCCGTCGTACTGAGCCTTGCCATCAGGGTCGGTTTTCAATTCAATGCCGCCCCGTTCTTGTTTCCCATCATCATCGACTGCATGAACCACGACGGCAGCGTTGCGAACCGGTTTGCCGTTTTCGTCGCGTAGCACAACGAAGTTTACTGTTGAGAGTGGAACCTCTGGTTTTTTCTCGCCCCAGGAGGGAACCAGGAACAGCGTCATCAACAAGAAAGTGATCGTGCTCCAGAAGGACATTTTCATGGCGGACATCATTTTAATTTCCCGTCGAATGAATGTCATCTATTGATCTGGACCATCCTTCGATTGCCAATGAAACACTGGTGAACAAACGGCTTTGTGAATCGCTCGACTACGCTCGATGGAATTGTATCTTCATCCAATTCCTTAAAATTGAATTGTATTGTTCCTGGAGACTCGTCCGCCGGGTTAACCGTAGCGAGCAAATACCCATATACGTTAGTCTTTGCAGCCTTTGCATCATGAGCGTTTGGCGGTAGCGGATAGCGCTCGGCGCCTGCTGTACCGATAATCCACCCCGGCAAAACGCCTCCGTTGCCCTTCCAATAATCCGTATTGAAGATGTTCTCCATGAAATAATGTGAGTGGCTGGCGAGCACGTACACGGTTTTATGGGCTTCGTTCTGCAATTTGAGCAGCATCAGATAAACCTGCCTTCCGGTTTGGACGCCTTGTGGCGACTCATCCATGCTGTGGTTTGAAGAAATGCTCTCCGGCAAAGCCTCGTGCATTCCTACCACAATGGTATGAATGGTAGGGTCTTGGCGGTCGCGATCAAACACGCGCTTGATCCACTCCATTTGTGCAGTATCAAACTCGCTGCCCACGGCATTATCCAGATAAACGAAATCAATGCCGTCGCGAATCCAGTGATAGTACGTTCTCGGCCGCGTTGCTTGCGGATCATCCTTCAGTCGCTGCTCTCGCAATTCTGGCCGATCAAGATACTGATGGAATTGAGTCACGAATGCCCCGCGAGTTTTCGGAGGAACTACCTCGTGATTGCCGATCCCTAGAAAAAAGGGTGTCTCTCCCCACGGCATAATCTGATTTGCAATGAAGTCATCCCATGCGCCATCTTCGTACATCGCAAGATCGGCGGGTTTGCCCTCGCGCGCATGTTCTTGAATAAAGTCTTCATCGGGTGAAGAAATTTTTCGCAGGTCTCCCAAATGCCAATAAAAGGCAACGTCATGTTTTAGAGCGTCGACTGCGATTGCGGGCATGACAATATCTCCGCAGTTGCGGGAATCGCCGGAAATCGCGAAGTGCCAGGTAGTTGGTGTTGTCGAGTGTGAATCGGCTGCTTGAGCGGCTACTGACAGCGATAATATTATGAAAGTAAGAATAGGACACGCAAAGCTCATTACTGGCTCCTAAGGTGCATCTTGACCAAGATAGCTTGATTCATAAGAAGAGTCTTTAACATGGCGCATAGGTTCTACTGGAAACGACATCTGCAATGCTTGCCGCTTGCCTGTGTCACCTTAGTTCTGACGTTTTCCTCGCGTGCTTTTGCTGAGAACTCAAAACCGATTCTCATTGAGCTTTTCACTTCTGAAGGGTGTTCGAGTTGCCCTCCAGCCGATGCCCTTCTGCGAGCGCTGGATTCCGCCCAGCCAATTGTTGGGGCGCAGTTGATTGTGCTCGAGGAACACGTCGATTACTGGGATGATCAGGGCTGGAGAGATCCATTCTCGTCCCATTCGTTCACAGTTCGACAAACCGACTACGTTGAACACTTGCACCTTAAGGACGGACCCTACACACCGCAGATGGTGGTCGACGGCACCGAGGCATTTGTTGGGAGTGACCGTACACTACTCGCCCGCGCACTCCAAAAAGTGGTCGTCGCTCCCAAGATCAGCATTGATATTTCATCGCCCCATATCGAGAGCGGAAAATTGATCGCACATCTCTCAACCGGTGAAGTTCCAACAAAAGCTGAAGTTTTCATCGCGCTTGCTCTGGATCACGCGCAGTCGCAAGTCCTACGCGGCGAAAACGGCGGCAAGCACCTGGAACATGTTGCAGTTGTGAAGCGGCTTTCTAATGTCGGGAAGGTCAAAAAAGGCGAGTCATTTTCAAAAGACGTGAGTTTAGGGCTGGATTCATCAGAACAGCCTTACAGAATGGTCGCGTTTATTCAGGAAGGTAGTGATGGCCCCGTGCTCGGCGCGACAGTCCTGCGCGTTCCTCAATTGACTCCATAGTCACTCCTTACCCACTCCTTACTCAACTCCGCCTTCATCCCGCAAATTCGCTTTTTCGGGGAAACCTTCGCTCTGTCCCGGAAAAAGGTATTCGTCAATCAGTGCTTCCACCCTCGACCACACCTGGGGGTCGCACTCTATCGAAGTATGTCCCTTAAGAAAGTGGCGCGCAAACCACGGATATGCCGAGCAGGGCGCAGGCTCCGCCTTATAGTCGAAGCGGAAGTCGCCAAGAATTTGCGTCTTTGCGGGATTCGCCGCAACGATTTCCGGATGTCCGTGCAACGGTCCGCTTGTCTGATAGAAATTAACAGCCCGTACCACGTTGGCGGGAATGGTCCGATCATCGATGCCAGGTTTTGAAATGCTGTCGACCTGAATGGTGAGCAGGACGGGAATTTGGTCGTTTTGAAGTTGGCGTGCCAAATCCACCACCGCGGACGCTCCCCAGCTATGGCCGTAGAGGACAATCCGGGCGCGGCGCTTTTCGGGCGATGAGAGGCCAGGTGAACCATCCTCATCGAGCCATTTAAGAACTGCGGCATGCGCAATCTCGCTGTGATGGTTCTGAAACACACGAACATGCGCGCGGCTGCCATACTCGATGCGCAGCTTTTCGGCCAGCCGAACCTCGGAATGGCGCAAATCGTCGCGGTGAACAAATCCCCCCACAAAGCCAATCACAATTGCGGCGTTTTCGGCTGAAGGCGCACTCGGGGGAACAACCTCGGCCGAATTTGCCACCGCAGCGGAAGCCACGATCATGAAAGCGGAGAGCAGCGCCAGGGGCAAGGAATCAGGACGCACTGACAATCTGGACGATGCCTGCGATCTGGACGGAGCCGGTTTCATCTTCCCTACTGCAGAGATGCACACTTTCTGCCACTGGGTTCTGACTTGAATAATCTTTTGCAACCAATTGACTTCTTGGGGAATACAGACGGGTACTTTTACAGACTATCCGATCCAAGCACAAAGCAATTGTGCGGAAATTTGCAGCTTGTGCCTGTTTAGTTTCCTCGCGAGGCTCCGGTGTTTCCAGCTACGGGCACGCGGCTTAGCTACGCGGCTGCGTAGCCGAATGTGGACGGGCGTTCGCTGCTTGTAGCTTGCTAGCTAGGCTAAAGCCCCCTATAATTAAAGTGTACTGATTTAGTCCTATATGCAGAGTAGGGGTGAAGTCTAGTTTTTGGCATGATCAGAATTGGCAAATTGACGGATTACGGCTTGGTGTTGATGAGCTACGTAGCCAAGGGCGACGATCACGGTCTTCACACAGCGCGTGGCTTGGCGGCTCAATCGAGCCTGCCCCTTCCGACCGTCAGCAAGCTTTTAAAGGTTCTTTTGCAGAGCGGTTTTTTGATTTCCCACCGTGGCATCAAGGGCGGATACAGCCTCGCCCGTGACGCGCAGGAAATTTCTGTAGCTGAAATCATCGCTGCCTTGGAAGGTCCAATCGGATTGACCGAATGTACAACCACTGACGCATCTGGATTATGCGACTTGGAGCCGTCCTGTCCCATCAAAAGAAATCAGCAGATGATCAGTCAGGTGGTGCGAGGCGCACTCGAAAAACTCAGCCTCTCAGATTTAATACATCCTTCTCTTCAGTTAATCGCGATCCGGGACGCCCGCGGAAGAATGGTTCCCGGCATCAGCCGAATCCCAGGGAGCATGCAATGAGCACAAATCTCGATACAATCCGCGATCTTGCCCAACAGGACTACAAGTGGGGCTTCGTCACGGACATTGAATCCGAGCGGATTCCGAAGGGCCTGAATGAAGACATTGTTCGCCTGATCTCGGCCAAGAAGTTCGAGCCTGAGTTCATGCTGGAATGGCGGCTGAAGGCCTATCGTCACTGGGCTTCGCTCGAAAGGGCTGAGGCTGAGCCAAAGTGGGCGAACGTGAAGTACCCGCCGATCAAATATCAAGATATTTATTACTATTCCGCGCCCAAGCAGAAGCCGAAGATCGAGAGCCTGGACCAGCTCGATCCGGAGATTTTGCGGACTTACGAAAAGCTTGGAATTCCTCTTCAAGAACAGAAGATGCTCGCCGGAGTTGCGGTTGATGCCGTATTCGACAGTGTCTCTGTCGCAACTACATTCAAGGGGAAACTTGCGGAGCTTGGAATTATTTTCTGCTCCTTCTCCGAGGCGGTTCGCAATCATCCTGATCTGGTTCAGAAATATCTCGGGTCAGTGGTTCCTTATACCGACAACTTCTTCGCTTCGCTGAACTCGGCTGTTTTTAGCGATGGTTCATTTGTCTACGTGCCGAAGGGAGTTCGTTGTCCGCTGGAGCTTTCGACTTATTTCCGTATCAACGCGGCCGAAACTGGACAGTTCGAGCGCACGCTGATCATCGCCGATGAAGGCGCATACGTCAGCTATCTCGAAGGCTGCACTGCGCCAATTCGCGATGAAAATCAATTGCACGCGGCTGTCGTCGAGTTGATCGCTCTCGACAATGCCCAGATCAAGTACTCGACCGTGCAGAACTGGTATCCCGGAGATAAGCAGGGCAAAGGCGGAATCTACAACTTCGTTACCAAGCGTGGAAGCTGCCGCGGCGTGAATTCGAAGATTTCGTGGACGCAAGTAGAAACCGGCTCGGCGATTACCTGGAAGTATCCGAGCTGCATTCTGCAGGGCGATAACTCGGTTGGCGAATTCTATTCGGTCGCGCTGACGAACAACTATCAGCAGGCCGACACTGGCACGAAGATGATTCATCTCGGAAAAAACACGAAGAGCACGATCGTGTCGAAGGGGATCTCAGCCGGACACGGACAGAACACCTATCGCGGTCAGGTGAAGATTCTGAGGGGCGCGACCGGCGCACGCAACTACACGCAGTGCGATTCGCTGCTGATTGGCGACAAGTGCGGCGCGCATACGTTCCCATACATTGATGTTCGCAATTCAACCGCGCAAATGGAGCACGAAGCTTCTACTTCGAAGATCGGTGAAGATCAGATGTTTTATCTTCGGCAGCGTGGTCTCAAAGCCGAGGATGCCGTTTCGATGATCGTCAACGGTTTCTGCAAGCGGGTGTTTCGTGAGCTGCCGATGGAGTTCGCAGTGGAAGCACAGAAGCTGCTGAGCGTGAGCTTAGAAGGCAGCGTGGGATAACAGCTGTCCTGCGTCGCATGTCTTGCGTCGCACGGTTTTGCGGACGACGTGGAACGGACGACGCACGACCTGTTAAGACGATTTAGGAACAATCAAATGAGCTTACTCGAAATCAAGAACCTGCACGTCAAAGTTGATAACCACGAAATTCTGAAGGGAATCGACCTCACGATTAATCCTGGCGAGATCCATTCGATCATGGGCCCGAATGGTTCGGGAAAGAGCACGCTGGCGCAGGTGCTGGCCCGTCGTGAAGCTTACGACGTGACCGAAGGACGAATTACCTACAACGGAAAAGATTTGCTCGAAATGAAGGCCGAAGATGCCGCCTGTGAAGGGGTGTTTCTGGCATTTCAGTACCCGGTCGAAATTCCGGGAATTGGCAATGCGTACTTCCTGCGTTCTGCGTTGAATGCGGTTCGCAAATACCACGGTCAGGAAGAAATGGACGCGATGGATTTTTTACCGTTCTTTCGCGAGAAGATGAAGCTGCTCGAAATGGATGAGAAGTTGCTCAATCGCTCAGTGAATGAGGGCTTTTCCGGCGGCGAAAAGAAGCGTAATGAAATCCTGCAAATGGCGGTGCTTGAGCCGAAGCTGGCCATTCTCGATGAAACCGACTCCGGTCTTGATATCGACGCGCTACGCATAGTCGCTAAGGGCGTGAACACGCTGCGCAGCCCGGAACGGGCAATGATTGTAGTCACGCACTATCAGCGCTTGCTGAACTACATCGTTCCCGATTTCGTGCACGTTCTTGTGAATGGCCGCATCGTGCGTTCTGGCGGCCCTGAATTGGCGCTCGAGCTCGAAGAAAACGGCTACGGCGAAATCGAGAGCCAGGCGCGGGAAGCTACCCCCGCATAAGGCATCGGAAAAAACAGTGATTACAACGACTGAACAATTGCGAAGTTACCTGGACGGCTTTACCGAATTTCAGAAGCACGCGGCCGGCCATCAACTGCGCTGGCTGAAAGAGTTGCGCGAAGAGGCGTTTGCGCGTTTCTGTGATGTCGGATTTCCCACGACGCACGACGAGGATTGGCGGTTCACTAACGTTTCATCGATTGCGAATACCCCGTTCGAATTGGCGCGCGAAGGGAAGGTCTCAAAAGCGGAGCTGGAGCAATTTCGAGCCCCGCGTGTCGGCTGCCGACTGGTCTTTGTGAATGCGCGGTTTGTGCCTGAGCTTTCTTCGCGACAAAACGTTCCGGATGGCATTGCGGTAAACAGTCTGGTGGCTCAGATTGCGGAGAGTCCGCAAAGTGTGGAATCGCATCTTGGACGCTACCTCAACGTACAACGCGACGCGTTTTGTGCATTGAATACCGCTTTTGCCGAGGATGGCGGATTTGTGCATGTTCGAAAAGGCACAGTTCTCGAGGAGCCGATTTATTTCCTGTTTGTCTCGACGGAGAGTGACCGCCCGACGATGACACACCCGCGCAATCTCATCGTGATTGAAAACGAGGCGCAGGCTACCATCGTCGAAGACTACGTTTCGATCGGAGAGAGCGTAGCTTTTTGCAACACGGCTACGGAACTCGTCGCCGGTGACAACGCCGTGGTTTCGCATTACATGATCGAGCGCGAACACACGAATACTTTCAATGTTTCCACCCTGCGAATCCAGCAGGGAAGAAGCGCGAATATCGCATCGCACTCAGTCCTGCTCGGCGGCGGGCTGGTCCGCAACAACGTGCATCCTGTTCTTGCGGGCGAAGGATCCGAATGCTTAATCAACGGACTTTTCATCGGCAAGGGCCGACAGCATCTGGATAATTACATGCTGGTTGAGCATGCCAGTCCGCACTGCGGCAGCCGCCAGTTCTACAACGGTGTTCTCGATGATCAAGCGCATGGGGTTTTTCATGGACGAATCATTGTTCATAAAGACGCGCAGAAGACTGACGCGAAACAGACGAACCGCAATCTTTTGCTATCTGACGATGCGCGTATAGACACCAAGCCGCAGCTGGAAATTTATGCCGACGACGTAAAATGCACGCACGGGGCAACTATCGGCCAAATTGAAGAGAATGCGCTTTTTTATCTCCGTTCTCGCGGAATCGATGAAGTCTCAGCGCGAAGGCTGCTGCTTCTGGCATTTGCGAACGAGTGCCTGGAACGCATGGCCGCAAGCGTCGCACGCGATCACGTTGAGCGATTGATCCATGCTCACTTGCAAAAAATCGCAAAAACGACGAGGTCGCATGCTGGTCCGCGTTCCTCAGAAGACGCCGGTCGGAACTGGGAGGAGATAGGATGACCACGGCAGCAAAACTCCCCCAGGCTGAACGAATTACGCATCCTGTAGGCCTGGATGTTGAAAAGATTCGGCGAGATTTTCCCATCCTTGCGCGTGATGTTCGCGGGAAGAAGTTGGTCTATTTTGATAACGCCGCTACATCGCAAAAAACCCGGGCTGTGATCGAGCGGATCGTGCAGTACTACGAGCAAGAGAACGCGAATATCCACCGCGGGGTGCATTTTCTTTCTGAGCTTGCGACCAATGAGCATGATCAGGCGCGCGAAGCAGTTCGAAGCTTCATCAATGCCCGTGGTACGAAAGAAATAGTCTTCGTTCGTGGCACCACGGAGGCCATTAATCTCGTTGCGCAGACTTATGGACGTGCGAACGTCGGCCCTGGCGATGAAGTGCTCATCACCGCAATGGAGCACCACTCAAACATCGTCCCGTGGCAGCTGTTGTGCGACGAAAAGGGCGCAAAACTGCGCGTCGCTCCCATCAATGATGACGGTGAGCTTCTGCTGGGCGAACTCCATAAAATGTTGACGCCGCGCGTGAAACTGCTTGCAATTGCTCACGTCTCGAATGCGCTCGGGACAGTGAATCCGATCAAGAAAATCATCGATTGCGCGCACTCGCAGAATATTCCTGTGCTGGTTGACGGCGCTCAGGCTGTCCCGCACATGAAAGTAGACGTGCAGGAGCTTGGCGCGGATTTCTACATGTTTTCTGGTCACAAGATGTTCGGGCCCATGGGTATTGGTGTTCTATATGGAAAGGCCGAGCTGCTAGAAAGGATGCCGCCGTATCAGGGTGGCGGGGACATGATCAGCTCGGTCACGTTCGAGAAGACGACGTACAACCGGTTGCCGTTTAAGTTTGAAGCCGGTACTCCTGACGTTGCCGGTGCGATTGGGCTTGGCGCAGCTATCGAATACTTGAGCGCGATCGGGATGGACAACATTGCGGGGTACGAACACGAATTGCTGGCGTATGCAACGGAAAAGGTGGCGGCGATCCGCGGCGTGCGCCTGATCGGTACCGCCAGAGAAAAGGCTGGGGTGTTGTCGTTCATTATCGAAGGCGTCCATCCGCACGACGTGGGAACGATCCTCGACCAGGAAGGCGTCGCAATTCGCACCGGACATCATTGCGCGCAGCCGATTATGGACCGCTTCGGAATCCCGGCTACCGCGAGAGCTTCGTTTGCTTTCTATAACACCAAAGAGGAAGTCGATGCGCTTGCAAACGGCATCCGAAAAGTTCAGGAGGTTTTCAGCTGATGCCTGAACTTCGTGATTTGTACCAGGAAGTGATTCTCGAGCACAGCAAAGCGCCTCGCAATTATCGCCAGTTGGCCGCCGCGAATCAGAAAGCGGAAGGCTTCAATCCGCTCTGCGGCGATCGCTTCACAGTGTACGTAGATGTTGAAGGCGATTCCATCCGCGACATTGGATTCCAGGGCTCCGGCTGCGCGATTTCAAAGGCCTCAGCTTCCATGATGACGCAGGCAGTGAAAGGGAAGAGCAAAGCCGAAGCGCAGAAACTGTTTGAAACCTTTCACAAGCTGGTCACGACCGGCGAAGCCAATGGCAATAAAGAAGCTCTGGGCAAGCTGGAGGTCTTCTCCGGCGTCTCGGAATTTCCCGTACGCGTTAAGTGCGCGACCCTCGCATGGCATACGCTGCAGGCCGCGCTCCAAGGTAAGCAAGAATCTATTTCGACTGAATAGCCATTGAATAGCAATGAGCACGAACCAAACAAACCTATCCCGCACAGTAGAGGTGATCGAGATTCCCAGCGGATACGTGAGCACTCTTGCGGAAGGCACCCCGGTGCGCATCATGCAGTCGCGGGGCGACAGCTACACAGTGTGGACCGACTATGGCCAGATGTTCCGGATCGATGGCAAAGATGCCGATGCACTCGGGCTTCAGGCCTCCGAAACAACATCTCAAGACGTTGGTGAATTCAGTGATCAGATGGTCTGGGATGTTTTGAAAACGGTTTACGATCCTGAAATTCCCGTCAATATCGTAGACCTTGGTTTGATTTATTCGTGCAAGGTCACGCCCGTTGAACAAGGCTCCCGAAAAGTTGAGGTCCAGATGTCGATGACTGCTCCGGGATGTGGAATGGGTAATGTGCTCAAAGCCGACGTCGAAGGCAAGCTATCGCGTCTGCCGTCAGTTAAGGAAGTTCATGTCGAGGTTGTCTTCGATCCTCCCTGGGACATGAGCCGCATGTCGGAGGCCGCTCGGCTACAACTGGGATTCTGAATTGTCTTTGGTGTTGAGTCGTTGTTCGTTGGTCGCCGGCTAAACACAACATCGCCGGGTTGTCCCCGGCTGGCTCCTCACTGTCATAGAATGCCAAGCCTGGAATACCGAGCCTGGAATGCCGAGCAATGACACGCCCACTGCTTCTCGGCCATCGAGGCGTGCGCGGACGCCGTTATCGGGTACTTGAAAACACCATAGCAGCCTTCGATCTCGCTCTGCAGTATGGCTGCGACGGAATCGAGTTCGACGTGCGACTCACCGCCGAAGGTGGCGCCGTTGTCTGTCACAATTCAAAGTCCGCGGGAATGAGTATCGCAAATTCCCCTACCGACAGCCTTCGAGCGCTTCCATCGTTAGAAGAAGTTCTTTACCGTTATGCCAGCCGTGCATTCCTCGACATCGAACTAAAGGTACCCGGGCTAACGTCCACTCTGCTTTCAGCGCTGGCCGAGAATCCTGCGCAGCGAGGGTATGTAGTATCTTCATTTCTTTCCGACGTGCTACTCGATTTTCATGCGCACAATCGCGCGGTCTCCCTGGGACTGATTTGTGAAACACGAAAGGAGCTACAACTCTGGGCGGAATTGCCGGTTCAGTATGTAATCGCGAAGCAGTCGCTCGTCACGCCTAAGTTGATCGCCGACATACATTCCGCCGGAAGGAAAGTCTTCGCCTGGACCGTAAACGACCGGAACGCCATGGTTCGCCTAGCAGAACACGCAATCGATGGAATTATTTCCGACAGGGCCGACCTGCTGGCTAGCACGCTGAAAAACTCGTAGCAGAGATTACTCGCTGACCGTCGAAGACTCGCTTTTCTTGGTTTTCTCGCGTTGCAGAACAGCCGTAATGTGCTTCCCCAGCGCATCCGGGCCTTCTACTTTGCTTAGGAATGCATCAGCGACGGTTGCGCCGGGCGGAATATCATTCACACCGGAAATCAAAATCACCGGAAGGTGGGGTTGCTTGCTTTTGATTGCCTGCGCCAATTCAGCGCCATTCATCCCAGGCATCAGATGATCGGACAGCACAAGGTCGAAGGCGCGCTCCTGAGCCAGTTGCAGAGCCTCTTTTCCTGATCCCGCCGTGACAACCTCGTATCCGGCTTTTTCAAGCACAAGTTTTCTAAGGACGAGCGGATTGTTTTCATCATCTACGCACAAAATCACCCGCCGATTCGTCATAAATACGCAACGCGCGACTTCATTATGCCACCAGTGCGGCGCTCACCTTGGGAGTTACACTGGCCGAGACAGCTGGAATAAATACCGAAAAGCACGTTGCCCGCACGTGCCTATTACGGATGCTGCGAAAACGGATAGTGCCTTCATATTTCTGAACGATTCCTTTGCTGATCCACAACCCCAGCCCAGTTCCCTTGGTGTCTTTCGTGCTAAAGAATGGCTCGAAGATTCGCTTAGCATGCTCGGGTAAAATTCCGCCACCAGTGTCGCAAATGGATACGCGAACGCCTTCGCGGCCGTTACGCCGATCCTTCGATTGGCCGAGGCGTAGGCGCAAGCGTCCTCCGTCCGGCATAGCCTGCATCGCATTCGCAATTAAATTAAGAAATACTTGCTTTAATTCCACGGGATAACCTTGTACAAGCCCGCGTGTATAAAAGCGTTTGTCGACGCTGATACCGCTTACTTGTAGCTTGCGCGACTGCAACTCAATCACATTCTCCAGTACTTCCGCGAGCGACACTGCCACAGGCCGTTGCGACTCGCGATAAAAGCTGAGTGTTTGTTTCGTGATATGTGCCACGCGGGCAAGCTCCTCCTCGGCGAGTTTCGAGTAATATCGCGCCTCTTCATCTAACGATGGGTGGTCCCTCAGAAGATAGAAGGCGTTCGAGATCGCTTCGAGAGGGTTGTTGATCTCATGCGCGATAATGCCGGCAAGCCGCCCCATAGCCGCCAATCTCTCTGACTTGACCAGTGCTTCTTCGGCCAATTTGCGGTCTGTGATATCGGTATTTGTGCCGAACCATCGGACAATTTTTCCGTTCACGTCGCGAATGGGCAAAGCACGGGAGAGAAACCAGCGATAATTTCCATCCTGCCCGCGCAGAGGAAAAGTGTCCTCCCAAGGTTCGCCTGTAGCTACGGATTGGCGATATTTTTCTGCCACTTTATGCAAATGATCAGGGTGATGGACAATATCCCAGCCCCAGCCTTTTACCTGCTCCAGGGTGGTCCCCGTGTAATCGTACCAGCGCTGGTTGTACCAGAAGATGCTTCCACCGGCTTCGGCCATCCATGCCAATTGCGGGATAGAGTTCGCCAAGGAGCGGAATTGACTTTCGCTCTCGCGCAACTCTTCAGTGCGAGCAGCAACCCGTTCTTCCAGTTCCCGATTTAGTTTTTCGAGCTGTTGCGTCTTGCGATAAAGTTCGGCAAAAACGCTGACCTTCGCGCGCAAAAGCTCCGGAATTACAGGCACGGAAATATAATCGACCGCGCCGCGTTCGTATCCCTTTATACGATCCACATCGGTTAAATGCACAGCCGAAATAAAAATGATCGCAGTCTTCTGGAACCGCGGGTGCTCGCGAATCATATCGGCCAGCTGGAAGCCGTCGATATCAGGCATACTGACATCCATCAGAACAACCGCGATCTTGGACTTCAGCAAAAGTTCCAGCGCTTCTCGTCCGGAATTCGCCTTGATCAAATTCTCTCCCAACGGGTTCAGGATGGCCTCGTAGCTGAGCAGCTTTCCAGGCTGATCATCGACCATCAGGATGTTAACCGGTATGTTCGGGGTCATAGGGTCGTTACCTGTGCAACCACATACGAAGTGCCGAAAGCAATTGTTCTGTGTTCACAGGCTTTGCAAGATATTCAGAAGCCCCGGCCTCTAGACATTTTTCTCGATCGCCCTTCATCGCTTTCGCTGTCAAGGCGATGATCGGCAGGCGCCTGAATGACGGATTCTGACGGATCACCTGCATGGTCTCGTATCCATCCATCTCCGGCATCATGATGTCCATAAGAACAATCGCAAGATCTTGCGTGGACTCGAGCGTATCGATTGCCTCTCGTCCAGTGCCCGCGGTCAGCACCTTCATTCCACGACGTTCGAGCACGCTGCTGAGGGCGAAGATGTTTCGCACGTCGTCATCGACGATCAGCACCTTTCGTCCGACTAGGGCTTCATCGGATCGATGTAGCCGGTCGAGCATTCGTTGTTTTTCGATTGGAAGGTCGGCGACAATTCGGTGCAGGAACAGCGCGGTCTCATCGAGCAGTCGCTCGGGCGATTCCACGCCTTTCACCACAACACTGCGTGCCAAGGTGTGCAGTTGCGCGTCCTCCTCTGGCGACAACTCTTTGCCCGTGAACACCACGACAGGCAGGTCGCGCAGGGCCGGAGTGTCTTTCAACTTCTCCAGCACGTCGAAACCGGTCATGTCGGGCAAGCGCAGGTCGAGCACGACGCAATCGTAGGAATTTTGTTTGATTTCCTCGAGCGCTTCGGCTCCGGTCCCAAGCGTTGTGACGTCAATGTCGTCATAGCCGAGAAGCTCACGAATACTGAGCTGCTCTGCGGGATTATCTTCGACCACGAGCAGGCGCTTGCGGCGTGGGGAAGCGTACTCTTTAATGCGCAAGAGCGCTTGCTCAATGGCTTCCCGAGTAGTTGGCTTTGTGACGAAGCCGAAGGCGCCGCGCGCAAGGCCGTGATGCCGGTCTTCATCAAGGGTGAGCATCTGAACCGGGATGTGGCGTGTAGCTGGATCTTGCTTCAAGTGGTTTAGCACGGTCCAGCCAAGCATGTCTGGAAGAAATACATCCAGCGAGACTGCGCTCGGTTTGTATTCACGCGCTAGTGCGAGCGCTTCGGCGCCGCGCATGGCAACCAGGACCTTAAGGCCCTTGTCGTGCGCTAGGTCGCAGAGGACCCGGGCATAATGCGGATCGTCTTCCACGATCAGCAGCACCGCCTCGCCGGGCTGCAGGTTCTCGCGATCGTCTGCGATGTGCTCGACCGGATGCTCCGTCACCTTAATAGCGGCGAGTTGCAACGGAGCAGCCATGGTAGAACCGCCCTCCAATTGCATCCGCGCTGAGGCGGAAGGCCCCACATACGTCTGCGGCAGGTAGAGCGTGAACGTACTGCCCTTGCCAGGCGTACTGCGGAGCTGAATCTCTCCACCAAGCAGGCTCGCCAGTTCGCGGCTGATCGCGAGTCCTAGACCCGTGCCTCCGTATTTTCGGCTCGTTCCGGCATCTGCCTGTTGGAAGGCCTCGAAGATGATGCGCTGCTTGTCAGAGGGAATTCCGATTCCGGTGTCCGCGACTTCAAAAGCTACGACTGACGCGGCTTTCGAGAGAATCGGGTGATCATCGCTCCAGCCGCTCGGTGCTGCTGCCACCGACAGTCGCACGCCACCTTGTTCAGTGAATTTAAAGGCGTTCGAGAGAAGGTTCTTGAGTACCTGCTGCAACCGCTTCGAATCCGTCACCAGACTGCGCGTGAGGTGCGAATCTGTGTGAATCTCAAAGGACAGCCGCTTGTTCTCAGCTTCGTGACGGAATGGCCGCGCGACCGAATCGAGCAAGTTCGAGAAGAAGACCTCTTCGGCCTCAACCGAAACCGTTCCGGACTCAATCTTGGAAAGATCGAGAATGTCGCTAATGAGATTTAGCAAGTCCGTGCCAGCTGCGTGGATGGTGCGGGCAAACTCGACTTGTTTAGGAGTCAGGTTGCCATCTGGATTGTCCGTGAGCTGCTGGCCTAGAACAAGAATGCTGTTCAGTGGTGTTCGCAACTCGTGTGACATGTTGGCCAGGAATTCTGATTTGTATTTCGAGGTGAGCGCCAGCTCTTTCGCTTTTTCCTCCAGGGCGCGGCGGGCCTGCTCGATTTCCTGGTTCTTTCGTTCGACTTCGACGTTCTGCTCCGCGAGCTGTTGCGCTTTCTGCGCCAACTGTTCGTTCGTCTGCTGCAACTCTTTCTGCTGCGCCTGGAGTTCGGCAGCCAGCTGCTGCGATTGCTTAAGCAGGCCTTCGGTCTGCATCGTCGCTTCAATACTGTTCAACACGATACCGATGCTGGCGGTGAGTTGTTCGAGAAACGCGAGGTGTGAAGCCGTGAACAGGCTGAGTGACGCGAGTTCAATCACCGCTTTCACGCGGTCCTCGAAAAGAATGGGTAGCACGATTACGTTTCGCGGTACCGCCTCGATCAAGCCGGAGCGGACTGAGAACGTGCGGTCATCGGGCAGATCGCCAATCAGCATGCGGCGCTTCTCAAGCGCGCATTGGCCAATCAGACCTTCACCAAGTTTTAGCTGGCGGAGATGGCCATCCTGTCCGTCTCCAGCGAACGCGGAGAGCAGCACCATACCTGCTGTATCCTCTGATTCCATCTGGTAAATAACGCCCTGTTGCGCATTCACCAACGGCGCAAGTTCAGAAAGCAACATGCGCCCGACGGTTCCCAGGTCGCGTTGGCCTTGCAACATTCCGGTGAAGCGGGCAAGGTTGGTCTTCAGCCAATCCTGCTCCGTGTTGCGCTCCGTCGTAAGACGGAGGTTGTTGATCATGGTGTTGATATTGTCTTTGAGTTCCGCCACTTCGCCGCGGGCCTCGACCTGAATCGATCGGGTGAGATCGCCTTTGGTCACAGCGGTTGCGACTTCAGCGATTGCGCGAACCTGGTTTGTGAGGTTATCCGCGAGGAGGTTCACGTTACCGGTCAAATCCTTCCAGGTTCCGGCGGCTCCAGGCACGTTGGCTTGACCGCCGAGGCGACCCTCCACGCCGACTTCGCGGGCGACGGTGGTCACCTGATCGGCAAACGTCGCCAGGGTGTCCGTCATGTTGTTGATGGTTTCGGCGAGAGCCGCAACTTCGCCTTTCGCGTTCACCGTCAGCTTCTGCTTGAGGTCGCCGTTAGCCACGGCCGTGACGACTTTCACAATTCCGCGCACCTGCTCTGTTAGGTTCGCGGCCATGACGTTCACGTTATCTGTAAGATCTTTCCACGTTCCGGCGACTCCGGGCACCTGCGCCTGACCGCCGAGTTTACCCTCCGTACCGACTTCACGTGCGACGCGGGTGACTTCGGCTGCGAACGCGTTGAGCTGATCGACCATCGTGTTGATGGTGTTCTTCAGCTCGAGAATTTCGCCCTTTACGTCGACAGTGATTTTGCGCGACAAGTCGCCTCGGGCGACCGCCGTCGTAACTTCGGCGATATTGCGTACCTGGCCGGTTAGGTTACCCGCCATGGCGTTCACGGAGTCAGTAAGGTCCTTCCAAGTTCCGGCTACGCCGGGTACGTTGGCCTGACCGCCGAGGCGCCCTTCTGATCCAACCTCGCGTGCCACGCGTGTGACTTCGGCAGCGAACGATCGCAACTGCTCGACCATCGTGTTCAGCGTTTCTTTGAGTTGCAGAATTTCGCCGCGCACGTCGACCGTGATCTTCTTTGAAAGATCGCCGGTCGCGATGGCGGTCGCGACTTCGGCAATGTTTCGCACCTGCCCAGTCAAGTTCGACGCCATGAAGTTAACGTTGTCCGTAAGGTCTTTCCAGGTTCCAGCGACGCCAGGCACTTCGGCCTGACCGCCGAGTTTTCCATCGGTTCCTACTTCGCGAGCGACGCGGGTGACTTCCCCGGCGAACGCGTTAAGCTGATCGACCATCGTGTTGATGGTGTTTTTGAGCTCTAGAATTTCGCCTTTCACGTCTACTGTGATCTTGCGGGACAAGTCGCCCCTCGCGACAGCGGTCGTGACTTCGGCAATGTTTCGCACCTGAGCGGTGAGGTTTCCGGCCATGGAGTTGACCGAGTCCGTCAAATCCTTCCATGTTCCAGCTACGCCCGGCACGTTCGCCTGACCACCGAGACGTCCTTCGGATCCTACTTCGCGAGCGACGCGGGTGACTTCGCCGGCGAAGGCGTTGAGCTGGTCAACCATTGTGTTGATGGTTTCCTTCAGCAGCAGGATTTCGCCGCTGACGTTAACGGTGATCTTCTTCGATAAGTCACCGTTTGCGATAGCCGTCGAAACTTCAGCAATGTTTCGTACCTGGTTCGTCAGGTTCGACGCCATTGAATTAACGGAGTCGGTAAGATCCTTCCACGTTCCTCCAACGCCCGGTACCACAGCCTGACCGCCGAGTTTGCCGTCCGTACCAACTTCGCGGGCCACGCGTGTAACTTCTGACGCGAACGAGCGAAGCTGGTCGACCATCGTGTTCAGCGTTTCCTTGAGCTGGAGAATTTCGCCCTTAACGTCAACTGTGATCTTTCGCGATAGATCCCCTCGGGCGACAGCGGTCGCGACTTCGGCGATGTTTCGCACCTGGCCTGTCAGGTTGCTGGCCATGAAATTTACGTTGTCCGTTAAATCTTTCCAGGTTCCGGCGACGCCAGGCACCTCCGCCTGGCCGCCGAGCTTTCCTTCGGTACCGACCTCGCGGGCAACACGGGTAACTTCTCCGGCGAAGGCGTTGAGCTGATCAACCATGGTGTTGATAGTGTTCTTGAGCTCCAGAATTTCGCCTTTCACGTCGACCGTGATCTTGCGAGATAAATCGCCTCTTGCCACGGCCGTCGTGACCTCAGCGATGTTTCGAACCTGAGCGGTAAGATTGCCGGCCATTGAGTTGACGGAATCGGTCAAATCTTTCCAAGTTCCCGCGACTCCGGGCACGTTTGCCTGTCCGCCGAGACGCCCCTCTGAGCCTACCTCGCGGGCCACGCGAGTAACTTCTCCGGCGAAACGGTTCAACTGATCCACCATCGTGTTCAGAGTTTCTTTGAGCTGCAGAATTTCGCCGCGCACGTCGACGGTGATCTTGCGTGATAAGTCTCCGCCCGCGATAGCTGTAGCGACTTCAGCAATGTTTCTGACCTGGGCCGTGAGGTTTCCGGCCATGAAGTTCACATTGTCTGTGAGGTCTTTCCAGGTTCCGGCAACACCCGGCACCTGCGCCTGACCCCCGAGCTTTCCTTCCGTACCGACTTCGCGGGCGACGCGGGTCACTTCACCTGCAAATGCGTTCAGCTGATCGACCATCGTATTGATGGTCTCCTTCAGTTCGAGAATTTCGCCCTTAACGTCGACTGTGATCTTTCGCGACAAATCGCCGCGAGCAACAGCCGTAGTCACTTCGGCAATATTTCGCACCTGAGCCGTAAGGTTTCCGGCCATGGCGTTCACCGAGTCGGTGAGGTCTTTCCAGGTACCCGCGACGCCAGGAACGACAGCCTGTCCGCCGAGTTTGCCGTCGGTTCCTACTTCGCGGGCCACGCGCGTCACTTCGGAAGCGAAGGATCGCAGCTGATCGACCATCG
Source organism: Terriglobales bacterium (assembly GCA_035651475.1). Classification (GTDB taxonomy): domain Bacteria; phylum Acidobacteriota; class Terriglobia; order Terriglobales; family Acidobacteriaceae; genus Gp1-AA145. Next base: position 104,303 of record DASRFP010000030.1, read on the forward strand.
TGTTAATCGCTTCCTTCAGTTGCAGGATTTCGCCGCGCACGTCGACGGTGATTTTGCGGGACAAGTCGCCGCTCGCGACTGCGTTAGTGACCTCGGCAATATTCCGCACTTGGCCCGTCAAGTTGCTGGCCATTGAGTTCACTGAATCGGTAAGGTCCTTCCAGGTCCCGGCTACTCCGGGCACCACGGCCTGGCCCCCAAGTTTGCCGTCTGTCCCGACTTCTCGGGCCACACGCGTTACCTCGGAGGTGAAGATACTCAGCTGTTGGATCATTCGGTTGACGATGTCTGCGGACCGGAGGAACTCGCCCTCGAGCGGGCGGCCGTCAACGTCGAGTCGCACTGTCTGAGTCAGATTTCCCTGAGCAACGGCAGCGATGGCGCGCGTAACTTCCGTCGTGGGGCGCAGCAGATCTTCCACCAGCGTGTTCACTGAGGTTTCCATTTGGCCCCATGAACCCCGCGACTCATGAAACTTAGTGCGCTCCCGGGTTCGCCCCTCTTTGCCGACAACCTGCCCAACGCGCTGTAGTTCCTGCGCCATCTGCTGGTTTGCCGAGACGATCTCGTTGAATGTATCAGCAATTTTTCCGGCCAGCCCGGTCCAGGATCCTGGCAGGCGCACGGAGAAGTTGCCGTCGCGCATAGTTTGTAAAGCGCCTAGAACTACACTGAGATCAGCCTGTGGTGCTTCGGCAACTGCGACAGCAGTTCCGTTAGAGCCACTGGAGCGGGCTGCTTCGTTCTCTAGTCCCGCTACAGCAGCTTGGGAGTTCTTCTTCATAGTTTCTACCTACCAACAGTCAGATATACCTGCCTGTTGCACGTGAACAGCACCGTGGTAAATTGTCCGTCTTGACACTGGGACCTCGCGTCAAGCCGGACTGGGATCGGAATGTGAGTCGACTTGCGATCAAAGTTCGAGTTTGGAGCGGCAACAGTCCCGCATATTGTTAACATGTAAGCTACCGGAACTGCTCTACAGTGTTTACTGTAGGTCCGGGTTGAAGTTGCTCCTCTCTTACTCGCGTATCTTAATGCAAACGATACGCTTTGCCGCAAGGCGGAGTGGCTCTAGGTAATAGCACTTTTGAGGGGAAGACTTTACGTCTGCGAACCATCGCAGAACACAAGGATAAGATTGACTGCTTTGTAGTGGAGAGAACCTCGATGCTCCTGCGTAGCTGTGCGATGAAAAGTTTGAAGTCTCCTCGAGGCCTGGAACTTTTGCTAGCTCTTTGCTTCGTATTCTCAATCCTGCATTTCTGGACACCTTCGGTTCAGGCCGCGGCTCCGCAGAGTTCGGCTTCGGCGCAGGACAACTACAAGCCCTCCCCCCGGAACTTGAAAGCTCGTCAGGAATTTCAGGATGCAAAATTCGGCATGTTCATTCATTGGGGGGTTTATAGCGTGCTCGGCGATGGTGAGTGGGTGTTCCATGACCGAAAGTTGACCCTCGACGAATACAATCGCCTCCCGAAGTTTTTCGATCCCGAGAAGTTCGACGCGCACGCCTGGGTCGCTTTGGCAAAAGCCGCTGGAATGAAATACATCACCATCACTTCCCGCCATCATGATGGATTTGCGATGTTCGACTCAAAAGTGTCCGCCTGGAACATCGTGCAGCGCACTCCGTGGGGAAAAGATCCGCTGAAGATGCTGGCGGATGAATGCCACCGGCAAGGCATAAAGCTCTTTTTCTATTATTCACAGCTCGATTGGCACAACCCCGACTACTATCCGCGTGGCGTAACCAGTTGGAATAACGGACGTCCTGACCACGGCGACTGGAACAGATATCTCGACGAATACATGGACGGGCAGCTACGAGAACTGTTGACCAACTACGGCCCCATCGGCGGCATTTGGTTCGACGGAATGTGGGACAAACCTGATGCAGACTGGCACCTGCGCAAAACGTATGATCTGATTCATCAACTTCAGCCGGCAGCTTTGATCATCCCAAATCATCATCAGACGCCGAAATACGGCGAAGATGTGCAGACGTTTGAAAAAGATTTGCCTGGCAAGAACACCGCTGGATTCAACACAACTTACATCAGCGACCAGATTCCGCTTGAAACCTCGAATACGATGAACGACTCTTGGGGATTTAATATCGGCGACGATCATTATAAGAGCGTGCCCGAACTCAAAGAACTGCTGGTCCGCGCGGCAGGCGACAATGCAAATCTTTTATTGAATATTGGCCCGATGCCGAATGGCGAGATACAGGAAGAATTCCAGACCAGGCTACATGCTATTGGCGAGTGGCTTACACGTTATGGCGACTCAATTTATGGAACCCGTGGCGGCCCACTTCCCGCGGCTGACTGGGGCGTAACCACGCACAAAGCAAACAGAATCTACGTGCATGTTCTGCACTGGAATGCACCGCTGCTGGCGCTTGGACCAATTCCTCAGCACATAACGAAAGCTCATATGCTGGTCGGCAACTCCCCGGTTGAATTCACCCAGACCGAGCACGGAGTGGTGCTTACAATTCCCGAAGCTAAACCTGAGGAACCAGACCGAGTTGTCGTATTAGGAACCGCAGAGTAATTGATTCGAAATGTCCGAATGGAAAACGCGCCCTGAGGAGGTAGACCAGTTCATTCTGGAGCAGATTGACAGCGTCCCGCATCTAGAGGCGCTGCTTTTGATCTGGAGAAACCGGCCAAAAGCTTGGCCCCTCGAAATAATGGCGAAAGCGCTCTACGTTCCTGTCGAGCTTGCAGGCGACATTCTTCGCGATTTGACACTTAGGGGCTTAATCGAACCGACCAGCGAGTCTCAACGCGAATACCAATATGTTTCATCACCGTCCGAAGATTCACTGATGGAACTCCTCGAGACGACGTATCGCCGGGAGCTCATTCGCGTGACTCGGATGATTCACGCGAAGGCGCCGTCTGCGGTTAGGGAATTTGCTCGTGCTTTCCGGTTCACGAAAGAAAAAGAGAAAGACAAGCCTAAGGAGTAAGAATGGGACCGGCCGTATATATTCTCGGATCTATAACCACTCTCTTATGCGGAGTACTGCTCTTGCGCGGTTATTTCGCGGCTCGCAAGAAGTTGCTGCTTTGGAGCTCCTTATGCTTTTTTGGACTGGCAATCTCAAATGTTCTGGTATTCCTTGATTTAGTCGTTTTGCCGCCGCAAATCGATCTCTACTTTTGGCGACTTCTAACGGCAGCACTCGCCATGCTTGTGCTTTTGTGGGGACTCATTTGGGAGGGCGAAGCGTGATGGTGAACGGCTTTCTGCTCGGCGTTGTCGCGACCTCATCTCTGGCTGCAGCTGCGTTTTTCTTGAAGTTTTGGAGACGAACGCACGATACTCTCTTCCTATACTTCGGCATCGCATTTTTGGTTGAGGGCTTGAATCGAGTGATGGTGCTGGGCCAGGCGCACCCAAACGAAGGCAGCCCATGGCACTACCTCGTCCGGCTGCTTGCGTTTCTAATGATTCTCGCCGCTATTCTCCGCAAGAATTACGGACTCGGCCGGTAACCAGCGGTTAGTTGAAGATTCCTTAAAATTCAATCAGTGTGTTGCTCGTTCTGCAATCCAGGTCTCCACCTGCAACTGCAACACATCGAGGGGCAGCGGGCCGTTGTCGATCACTGCGTCGTGAAAGGCCCGGATGTCGAATTTAGCCCCTAACTTCTGCCGTGCTTCCTCGCGCAGCTTGAGAATTTCCAACTGCCCGAGCTTGTAAGCGAGCGCCTGTCCGGGCCAGCAGATGTAGCGATCCACTTCGGTCTGAATGTTCGGTTCATCCATCGCGGTGTACTTATGGAAATATTCCACCATTTGATCGCGCGACCAGTGCTGGGAGTGAACGCCAGTATCGACGACCAACCGAATGTCCCGCCACATTTCATTTTCCAGACGGCCGTATTCACTGTAAGGATCCTGATACTCGCCCACTTCCTTGGCCAACCGTTCTGCATAGAATGCCCATCCCTCGACGAAGACTGTGTATTCGCCATAACGCCGGAATGCAGGCACGTCCGTTAATTCTTGCGCAATGGAAATTTGCAGATGGTGTCCTGGAATTCCTTCGTGATATGCAATCGCTTCTACGTTGAGCAGTAACCGATGCTCAGGATCCCATTCGTTCACGTTGATGTGCCCCGGCCGTGAACCGTCTGCCGTCCCCGCCATATAGTCCGCGGGAACGCCGTTCGGCGCGCGCGCTGCATCCATCGGAATGGCGACCAGCTTTGCCTTCGGCAAGCGGCCGAAAAGTTGCGGCAGCTTCGGTTCCATGTCGCGTACGTACTTTGCATAGAGATCGAGAAGTTGCTGGCCCGAAGTCGCGTACAGCTTGCGATCGTCTTTGATGTGGGCGTTAAAACTTTCCAGATCATTGAAGCCGAACTTATTTGCAACGGCCAGCATTTCAGTTTCTGTTTTCTTCAACTCCTTCATTCCGATCTCATGGATCTGCTCAGGACTGAGGTCGGTGGTTGTCATTCGCTTGATCGCATATTGATAACGGGCCTGCCCATCAGGCAGCGCCCAAACGCCCGGCTCGGTTCGACCGTGCGGTGCATAATCCTCACGAACAAACTTTGCGAAGCGCTGGTAAGCAGGGACAATTTGCTGGTCTATTTCAGCAAGAACCGCGGCGCGCAGCCGCTTTTGGTCAGTCTCCGGCACCGTTGATGGAAATTTCGCCAACGGCTTGTAAAACGGACTATTCTCACCCGACTTATTTGCCACCTCTTCGGTCTCCGGAACGACCTTCTCAAGAAGATATCGTGGTGGCATAAGGCCGTCGTGCATGCCTTGCTTCATGTTGGCGATTACCTGGTCGAACGCACGCGGCATCTGCCGCAAACGTGCGAGATAGTTGTCGTAGTCCTGAACAGTGTCGAAAGGGGTAATTGTGATCAAGTCCGGAAAGTCCAGGTGTGGCCCTTCGCGTTGATTGACCGGCATCTCCCAATTCTTAAAGCGCGCGCTTTCAAGATCGAGTTTCAATTGGCGAATCATCAACTCGCGGCTGAGGACGTCTTGTTTGGCGAGCCCCGCCGGGTCGATTGCCTCAAAGCGGTCCAGGAACTTTTGCGTCTGTTCGAGGTCGGCCTGAATCGCTGCCGCCGATTGATCACTGAGCCGGTCGTTGTAGCGGTTATCGCCGATCGCAGTCGCAAACTCGGGATTCCGCCGCAACTGGTACTGCCACTGTTCGTCAAAAAGAGAATGGAGTTGCTGACGGTGCGCTTCCGTGCTCGCCGTTGCTGTGCTCGATGAATTGTTTTGCTGTCCCCTTATGGATATCAGCGGCAAAATTGCAAGCAAGCACAGCAGAACCAGATGGTACAAATGGAAACCATCACGAGTCACAGGGATCTCCTTTAACGGTGGTTAGGTGCCAAGTGCCTTGCGCGAATCAGAACTCGAACAAAGGTTCTCATCAATATCTACACTGTTTTTTGGCTCTGCCATTTTGTCGCTAACGGCTGCGAAATGCAAAGGGGAGAGGATACACTGAACTCTCGATAGGGAAGCGCAAGCAGTCCGGTGATTGTCGCGGTCTTCAAAACCGTTGATCGTTATCTCTGATGGCGATGGTGGGTTCGACTCCCACTCGCTTCCGCCAAATAAAACCCCATAAAAAGTTATTTTGTGGTTTCGTACTTTATTCGCCCTGCTAAAATGACCGAATGGATGAGGGCCGCAAGCGCGTTTTGCTGATTGCCGCCGCTATCCTTGCCGCCCGAAGGCCTGCTCAATTCGAGGGCCGCGCCGGAGTGCGAGTTCCGGCCACAATCAGCGCCATTGCGGATTCAATTCGGTGGGCAGAGGAGATTCTGAAAGAGATTGACCGCAAATGGCCGGCAGAATCCAAAAACGTAACCCGCAACAGTTGAACACCCAACTTGTCGATATGCTGTCTCGCGCCTTGAAAGGTTAGAAAGCGCCGGAACTGTTGGCTCGAAAGAGATTGATCGGCGTTTGCATTAACGCCTAATTTAAAATTCCGATTATGAGTTCTGATGTTCCTCTCAAAGTGGTGATAGAGAATGCACAACTGCACAGGTCTTCTCAGGATTACGATTCACAAACGGCAGCCATTGTGTATATGAGGAATGAGGAATATCAGGTTCTTGCCCCTCCGAAGTCGGAAGGCAACGCGCTGGAATGGAGTGACCATTGGGTAGTACGCCGCGACCATTATGACGTTAATGATTGGCGTCGAAGGTTGGCAATTGACGCCGTGAAAAAAGAACTCGAAAGCCTAGCACGAGACCAAAACCGAGTAGTGGATTTAAACCCTGATGGACGTTTTTATGATGCTTATATCTGCACGACGGGCCATGTGAAGAGTTCCACCGGGGGAGATTTTCAAGGTGAACATTGCGAGAAGTGCGGGGCCAAATGTATTGACGAGTGCCCAGCCTGTCAAACGCCAATAAGGGGACGAGTTTACAAGTCAACGGTTGCTGGCTACATACGACCTGAGTTCTGTCACCAATGTGGAAAACCATACCCCTGGATGCACGAACGATTGCAAACGGCGAGGGAACTACTGGACTATGAAAAGGAAATACCCGAGATCGACCGCTAACGGCTTTGGGCTGACCTTAATTACGTGTTGGCGGACCCGAAATCCGAGTTAGTTTCCGCCAAAAAGAAACTCATATTTCATAGGCTCGAAAAAGTCGGACAGTACACGCGTGACTTCGTGATAGAACTACTGGCTAAGATAGGCGCTGAGACTTTGAAGCCGTGATCTTTTCTTGCTGTAGCGTGAGCATAAAACGAATGTTCGCCTTTACTTCGCTTTTCAATTCAGCTACAATCCTTTCCATGGTTACAACAAAAGGAGTTTTCCTCTCCCTCGCAGCAGTTGTTTTTTTCAGTGTTCCGAGCGTTGCGCAGCAAGCAGCGATGTCTGCTCACCCCAAGCAAGTAAAACAGGGCGAGCAAATTTTGATCGACGTTACGATTAATCCCGCGCCGAATGTGGCGGGCCGCCTTTATGTTTTTGCATCGCCTGTTGGTGAAAAGGCGATGAATTATAGCGGAGCCGGGGGAATAAGTCCGGGCAAAACTCAGGCCGAACTCGGAATAAACATTCCAATTGACGGAAAGCTCGGAGAATGGAAAGTTGAGGGCGTTCGATTCCAACCAGAGAACTCCCCGGAAAAGGAACTTACAATCTCGGGGAATATAAATTTTGAAGTAGTCAAGCGCGAGACAATTCTGCCCTCGACAGCCGATGTACAGGTCAAATAGAGGAGCGATGGTCCGCCGCGCTACACCACCATCGAAGCCCGCCGATTGGCCCCATGAAAAGACATTGGCCGTGCTTAAGAGACAGCTAGCTTCACTGGACACGATGCGCGGCAAGAACTATCAGGAAGCGGAGAACGAGGAGGATGAATGGCAAAACCTCACGCTAAACGTCCTCACGCACGGCTTCGGAGAGGATAGCAATAACGTCAGGGGCTTCTACAGCGCGAGGTCTTCTGGTGAGTACTACATGTCGCCGTACGGAATGGCTCCGGGGCATATTCAGAGTAACTTTATAAAGAGGATCGATGCTTTCACTTCGCTCCTAAAAAGCAGTATTGCCGAGTTGCAATTGATGCTGCCGGAGCAGGAGATTACCGGTGCATACGGCGCTGGAGATGATTACGCCTTCTATCGGGACCTTAAGATCATCATTGGCTTCGCGCAGCGGGAGTTGTTTGTCATTGACAATTATCTTGACTCGCAACTTTTCGACGTTTACATGGAGAACTTATCTTCGTCCGTCAGAGTGCGAGTTCTGACGCGCGGCGTGGTGCCGTCATTAAAAGCGGTAGCAGACAAATTCGCTAAACGCGGTGACTTTGAGTTGGGCGCGAGTAATGGCGTGCATGACCGCGTGGTTTTCCCGGATGACAGATGTTTCGTTATTGGCTCGTCCATCAAAGATGCAGCCGTTAAGAGACCAACCTATATAGTGGAGCATTCGGCAACGGGAATGCGGGACATTTACGAAAAAGAGTGGCAAAATGCGGCGCTGATAATACGGAGCTGACGCCAAAATTTTTGTGTTAATTTGTGCTACGAAGTTGCACATCCTGCTCATCTAGGACTTCTAGCACATCGTGAAATCAGTAACTTAGTTTGTTTGCAATACTGATTTTTCTTCGACTCCCACTCGGTTCCGCCATACGAACCGCAAATGTCCTAAAAAAGCTAGCCGTAGTTGCTCCAGACTCGCCGTTGTACATCCCCGGTTTTTTGACGGCGGTCGGCGATCCTGAGTTTCCCTGAGCCGATCCACTGATTCCAACCAGTATCAGTCCCGCCACAACCAGGCAGGTGGCGATAGCTTTTGTGACCAATTCCGCCGGACTGAAATCTTCCTGCAGCCACGCCGGCTTCAATCTCGTCAGTAACCACGCGCCAAAAAAGATGATTACGTAGCGCACTCCTGAAATCGAATCCACTAGCGCCGGATGTGCGCGGCTGATTGCATAGAAAATCAGAAACGAGCCTACTCCAGAGATGAACCGGTTAACGAAGTACCAAAATCGATTGCGCGGATTGTCGGAGCCCGATTCCGAGAAGATTTGCCTTCTCCATGAGGTCCGAACCAGCAGGAACAGCGCGCCCGCAAAGGTTCCAATCGTGAACCAGACATAGCCGCTCACGAAATTCGTCTGGTCATAAACCACTTTTTCAAGGACGTTGACCAGGCCCAACAGGCCCGAAGCAAGCAATACCGGCGGGAGAACTTTCCGCCAAGGTAGCTTTTCGGAGAAAAGCATGACAAAGCCGCCGCCCGTCATCAGCGCGAAACCAATCAGTTGCGTGCCGCCCAGTTGTTGTGAAAGCAGAGCAAATGCAATAGCAACTGTTGCTACCGGGGAAAAGCCGCCCATAATGGCGAGGGTCTCAGAAGCCTCTCCTCGCTTTAATGCAGCGTAGTAGAAAAAGACACCTGTCAGATGGATGACGCCTGCAAAAAACGCCAGGCTTGCTAATGACAGTGACGGAGATCTGTATCCGAACGGAACCAGCAAGACCCCGAACACGCTCATGCTCCCCAACCAGAACACATAACTGAACAGGTTCTTCGTGCCGGGTCGTTTAAGCAGGACCTTGTCCCACACGAGCGAAATGCCAATCAGGCCGTGCGCAATGACGGCTACAAAAACGCCATTCTTGACAAAGTCGAACAAGGCTTCCACTTCGATGCTTATGGTTTGGTCACAGAAGAGCAATCTCTTCGAATGGGCTTGTGAGGTCAACGGGCAGGTTTAAAAGCCGGGGTTGGCATCTAAAGCTCAAACGAATGCACTGGTTTTATGAGACCGTCCGCCACGTTTTGACTTCCTGGGGTTACTGGGCGCTGCTGATTGGGTTGTTCGGTGAAAGCATGGGTCTGCCGCTGCCGGGCGAGACATTGTTGATGTTCGCCAGCTTTCTCACTCACAAGCAGACCGGCTTGCAAGTGCAATGGGTAATTCTCATATCCATCGCTGCGGCGGTCATGGGGGACAATCTCGGCTACTACCTGGGACATCGCTTTGGGTCCACGTTCATCCGCTGGTTCAAAAAACTTCTTCGGTTAGACGACAAGGACATAAATGCCGCGAAGAACCTTCTCGCCAGGCATGGCGGCAAAACCATTTTCTTTTCACGTTTCATCTTCGGCTTAAGAACCATTGCGGGCCCTCTCGCGGGAAGTTTCGGCATGGAATGGCGCAGTTTTTTCAAATTCAATTTGATGGGAGCCGCGACCTGGGTCGGAGTGATGGTATTCGCCGGGTATGAGTTCGCCAGCCAATTTGATTCGCTCCTGGGCTACATCGAAAAAGCGAGTTGGGCGGTTGCAGCAGGTCTGTTCCTGATGGGATATCTTATCTGGCGGCGCGAAAAGCATCACTTCGCAAGGGGCCACCAAAAGGCTGCATAGCCTCATCCGCTAAGCTTCCGCCTTTGTACTTCAGGCGATTTGCATACCGGCAAGTTATTTCACTTCGCCGGCTCGTCCACCCGCAAAATTCGATCACCTTTCACATCGTGCAGGATTTGAACGATTCCGCTCGGCCAATGAATCTCGATTTCACGAGCGGTAGAGTCCCGGCCCAGTCCGAAGTGCACGCGCTTGTCGCTTGAGGAAAGATAACTGGAAGCAGTACTCACAGTGGCGTATTGCGGTCCTTGTGAAGTCACAATCTTTACCGAGGAACCAATCGCATCTCGGTTGCTCTTGTGTCCAATCAGGTTCAACGTCAACCAGTGGTTGTTTGTCTCAGTTTCGTTGTGAAGAATGTGCGCGGGGCCTCCGTTTTCGGTGACGACTGCATCAAGACGGCCGTCGTTATCTATATCTCCAGTGGCCATGCCGCGACTCGCCCAGCTTTTATGGAACACCTCTCCCGATTCCGCGGAAACGTCGACGAAACCATGGCCCGTATTCCGTGCCAGCAACATGGGCTCGCGATACCGCAGTTGCGGATAAGTTAGTTCAACCGTATCGAGCACGTGTGCCTGGCCGACCAGCAAGTCCTTCCAGCCGTCGTTATCGTAGTCAAGAAAGCGCATGCCCCAGCCCGAGTGCAGCAGAGTCATTGCGCCCAGCCCGGAACTATCCGTCGCATATCCGAACGTGCCATCCCCGTTGTTTCGGAATAGCGCGTACTTCTGGTATGCGAGATCGGTGATAGCAAGGTCAGCTAAACCATCGTTGTCATAATCCGCAAAATCGACGCCCATTCCAGCAAAGACGTGCCCATCGCCGTCAACACCGACGCCGGATAATAATGCAACTTCCTCGAAAGTACCATCGCCCTTGTTCTGGTAGAGCTGCTCTGGAACCGAGTCATTGGCGATAAAGACATCAATATGCCCATCGCCATTGAAATCTGCGATTGCAACGCCTAATCCCTTTCCAGGCTTATTGAAGCCAATCTTCTGCCCGACTTCGGTGAAATGGCCGTTTCCATCGTTGTGGTAGACAAGCGGCAGGATTGCCTGAAATTGATCTGGATGACAGAATGACCGGTAGCCCGCTTTCTTTTCTCCGCACCAGATGTCGGCGAAGTCCCACTGCAAATAACGCAACACGATCAGGTCCAGCAGGCCGTCGCCATCCAGATCGACCCAGGCAGCACTAGTGGACCAACCGCTCCCGGAGACACCTGCCTTCGCAGTGACATCTGTGAAGGTGCCATCGCCATTGTTGTGATACAGGTGGTTTCCGCCATAGCTGGTCACAAACAAATCTTCATATCCATCGTTGTCGTAGTCGCCGACAGCCACACCCATTCCATATTCGGCGCCTCTGAGGCCGGCTTTATCGGTAACGTCCTCAAATGTTCCATCCGCTTTCTGATGGTATAGGCGGTTCCAGTATTTGGAGCCCGTCTTTTGAGGTACGGCCCCGAGTGGACTCGGATCGTTAATTTCGGCTCCATTAACGAGAAACAGGTCGAGTCGACCATCATTGTCGTAGTCGAACAGTGCCACGCCCGAGCCCATGGTTTCGATCAAATATTTCTTCGAGGTGTGCGGAGCTGCGTGTTGGAAATCCACGCCTAGCGCGGAGGTCACGTCTACGAATTTCGCTGGAACAGAAGTACTCTTCCGTGTCGGACTTTGCTGCGCCTGAGCTGCAAATCCGGCGGTAAACAACATGAGAAATGCCGCGATTCCGGATGAAAAGCATCGACCATTGCCTCGGTGGCAGCCGTAATGTGAAACAACATTCATCCGTCGATAGTTCAACGCACAGCTTGAGGAGTTCTAATAATAAAAGCCGCACCCTGGGAAATGTCCATGGTCCAGAAACTTTCGAAAGTTCTCTAAAGCCGGCAGTCGCGCCATTTCCGAGTGATAGACTCACCGTTATATGCAAGACCTCTCCACATATCATCGTCCGGTGGGCACGCTACTCAGTCCGCAGCTACGGGCTGACCCTGATTCGTTCCGGCTCACCGACGAGCAGCTCAGCTTCTTCAACGAAAGCGGATATGTCAGCGGGATTCGAGTCTTCACAGATGAGCAGGTGGAAACGCTGCGAAAGGAATTGGCCGATTTGGCCGATCCGAAATACCCCGGGCACGAGCTTTTTTATGAATACCACTCCAACGAGTCGAGCGCTCCAGACCACATACTGTTCCATGCGCTAGGCGCGTGGCGAATTACGCCTGGCTTTCATGACCTGCTCTGGAATCCGGCATTCACGATTCCAGCGTCGCAGTTGCTCGGCGGCCCGGTCCGATTTTGGCACGACCAGCTGTTCTGTAAGCCCGCGCATCACGGGGGCGTTGTCGCCTGGCATCAAGATTATTCCTACTGGACGCGGACCCAACCACTCGCACACCTTACCTGCTGGATTGGCCTGGATGACTCCACTCGCGAAAACGGGTGTTTGCAATATATCCCCGGAAGCCATCGCTGGCCTGATCTCCCGATCACCGGATTAGCAGGGAATATGGAGGCTATTGATGCCGTCTTGAACGTCGAACAACGGCGCCAGTTCGATGCCGCGGTTGCGGTCGAGCTCAGGAAGGGTGAAGCTTCATTCCATCATCCTCGTCTGGTGCACGGATCATTTGCCAACCACTCCGGCCGCGCGCGGCGGGCTACGGTCATCAACGTTATGCGAGATGGTGTACGCTCTGCAACTAACGAACCCCTGCTCCACGGAGTGCCTCTAATTCCGAGTGGCGAGAAAGTGGACGGCCAGTTTTTTCCTCTTCTTGGGCAGGCGCGCTGAGTCACTAAAGACGTCGAACGCTTTTGACCCACGATAGCAATTCATCGGCAGTCATAAAATTCAGAATCCGCTCTTTCGCGATACCAGCCTTGACGGCCGCCGCGAGGGAGTAATCCATGAAACGAAGCTGGAGCGGATCGTGGGAGTCTGTACCTAGAGAGATCCGACAGCCCGCCTTTTTAGCAACCTTGAGCAGGTCAAGGCTGAGGTCCTGGCGATCAGGATAACCATCAATTTCCAGGGCTTTGTCCAGTTCGGCTGCAACACCGAATACCCTCTCCCAATCTGCCTTTAGGCCCAATCTGAAGTTGTAAATACGCCCGCGCGGATGGCCCAGAATTTGAATATCGCGATTGTGTAGGGCAGAGACATATCGCTGGGTTTGGTCTTCCTTCTTGCGTAACGCCGAATGGAAGCAGCCGAGCACTACGTCGAGACGATCGAGTGAGCTGGGGTCCATATCACCCGCACCGGCAGGGCTCAGGTTCAACTCGATCGAGCGGAGCACCTGAAATCGAACACCTTCTGACCGCAGTTTTGCATTGACCGCTGCGATCTCTCGAGCCTGCTGCTGCAATTGTTCCTCATCAATCCCGCCGGCGATTTTTAAACCTTTTGAGTGATCGGTGATTGCAATGAACTGATATCCGCGTTCGAGAGCGGCTCTTGCCATGTCTTCAATTGAGCCTGAGCCATCACTCCATACCGTGTGCATCTGCAGATCACCCTTGAGGTCATGAGTCCAATCCAGCTTCTTCATCAGTATTGTTTTTGCCTGGGTAACGCTTAAGAAGTTCGCTCGAATCTCGGCAAGCTTTGGAATAACGGGAGGTTCTTCGATCCAAGACTGGATGATGCGACTCAGCGTGGGGCCCACCGCAGGTAGTTCGGTCAGAGGGCGGCCATCGTGAAGCAAAATGGCGGCTTCCTCCGGCCACATTAATGTCTTGCGTGAGGCTCGCCTGAGAGCCTTTTGCAGAGGCATCTTGGCTTTCTCCGCCGCAAGTGCCAACAACTCTGCGATTTCTGAATTTGAGAGAAAACCGTTCCGACCTATACCCTTAACCTGCTGCCTGCCCACGACCCGTTTGATGTTCAGTACGCTCGTCGGGATCAATGGAACATATGAGCATCAGGTTGCGCCGTGCGGACCGGGAACTCCCAATTGTTCAAGATGAAGCAGCAAATCAGCCGGATCGTCATATACGCGAAATGCGCCGGCACGTTCCAACTCTTCTGGCCCAGAACCGCCAGATAGTAAGCCAACCCCCAGCGCACGCTTGCGTACTGCGGCGAGCAAGTCCCAAACGCTATCGCCCACCACAATGCAGTCTTCCATCGAAACACGAAGGCGGTCGGCAGCTAGAACGAAGGCGTCGGGGGCAGGTTTCGTCTTGTTGACGTCGTCCCCAGTTATGACTGGCACCCCTTTCGGTATGCGTAGCGGTTTCAGCAAACGCTTCGTGTGTTTCGCATTTCCGGTAGTGGCGATTGCCCAGCGTGCCTTAATCGAAGACAAATGCGCAAGCAGATCTTGAGCGCCGGGCAAGGGTTTAAGACTTGGAATGCGCTTCGAAAACTCTGCGGCATGAAGCTGCTCGAGCTTTTCGATCTCGCCCTTGCGCAAGGCATTCCGTTTAATTTCGCGGAACAATTCAGAAATAAACGATTGCCCACTCATTCCGATGCGGCGATGCAGCTTCCATTGGGGGATTACAATCCCCACCGTCTTTAGTGTTTTTGACCACGTTTCGACGTGCTCGTAAACGGAGTCGATAAGAGTGCCGTCAACATCGAACAGAAACGCCGGAAGATCGGACAGTCCATTATGAGAGCTCATCGAGGCCTGAATTGCACGTTAGAGATTAGCCGATGGTCATCGACCAAACATCTAGATGCGAATGCAATAAGAAACGTGGTGGAGCACACGACGGTTGCAACACGAATGCGGCCGGATGGAAGTAACAAGTCGAAAAATTTGCCCTTGCATTCACTGACGCAATGCAGTCACTTAGCATCAAATGCAACAGAATTGGTGCAGTGCGATTCGGCCTATGAGCGAAGCGTCGGAAAGAACATTGCTGCTATTGAAAGAGTTGGCGCTCCTGAAAGAACAGGATGGCGGGAAACCCCGCTTCCAAGCGGCCGAACGTCGCAAACGGCGGAAAGAAATCTCAAAAGAACTGAAGCAAATAGCGACTGAAAAAGAACACGAAACCGACTAGGTACTCACTTCTTATCGCCAAGATGCATCCGGCCTAAGAGCTTCCGCAGACTCCGATCTCTCTCCGAAATGCACCGTGTTAAAATTCGTGCCAGAAGGCGAAGGAGTTTTCAAATGGTAAAAGTATTGCGTTGCTCTGATGTCATAGGCAATTGTGACTTCGTAGCCAAGGGCGAATCGGAACAGGAGATATTGCAGCAAGCCTCTGAACATGCGAGGACTGCTCACAACCTTCACGAGATCACGCCCGAGGTGGCCGACAAAGTGAAGTCCGCCATTCGCGACGAAGCTGCATAACGGAAATGGCCCGAAGAACCGGCGGCACTAGTTAGACATGGGCCGGTAAATAGTCCAGGCCTTCTCGCGGGCTAATTTTTCCAGGTCTGGATTGGGGTTGACCGCTATAGGATAACGGGCGAGCGTCAGCATTTCTGCATCCCACCGTGAATTACCGAAGGCCACATCCGGTACGTTGCCAACTACTTCGAGTATCGCTTTAGGTTTTCCTGGTCCGGAAGGCATTCTGATGAGCTTATCCGTGATGATTCCATCTCTAACCTCGGCCGAGCCGGCGAGAATATTCTCTGGAGCAATACCCACGAACGACATCGCTTCACAAATCACCCACTCGTTAGTCGATGAGACCGCCCATACATCGCAACCGCTGTCGCGAAGTTGTGCAACCAAATCCTTCATCTCGCGGAAGATCCTATGGAGAAAGTTTTGCTCGAAGAACTCGCGAGCCAGCCTGAGCACATCAGATTCCTTCAGCCCTTGATGCAGAGTCACCATCTCCCCGCACATGTCGTGCTCACTGACTTTGCCTTCCCGGTAGTCGGTATAGCGAGCTCGGGCCCATCGTATAACATCATCGGAGACCACTTTCCGCTTCAACTCCCAGTCGAAGAAGCCCTCGCCGGCATCGCCTGACCAAAGGGTGCCGTCGCAATCGAAAACGGCCAGCTTAGGGCCAAGAGATAAAACAGACTCAATGAGATTGTGGTGTGGGGTCATGCTCTCTCTTCCTGAGAAATATTGGCGTAGTCCTCAGGCGTATTCAGATTCAGGGCAACTCGCGCATCGTCGACCGGGACGTAAGCGATTCTCGACTCACACTCGTGCTCAATATCCCGTGCATTAGCCGTGGCAGTTGCCCGAAGAAATACCTCGATCATCTCTCTGCCAATCAGAATTGGATGGCCATGTTTCCCCTCCGATTCGGGGATCACCGCCCAAACATGTCGGTCTCGGTCATCAAATGCCGATATCAGTTTGGCCAGGGTCGATGGTAAAGGTGGCGGGCGGTCAACCAACGTAATCATCGCCGTATCTCGCCCTCGATTCAGCACCTCACGCAAGCCCACTTGAAGGGAACTGAATTGTCCCAGTTCCGGGTTTGAATTCCTGACGGCAAGAGCTCCAGCGCTGTCGATCATGGGACGCAGGCGCGTTTCATTCTTGCCGACAACGACAATGACCAGATCACAGAAACGTGAAAACGCTTCAATGGCACTGGAGAGCAGAGTCCCAGAGAATGACGCCTGAATCGGCCGGAAAGTCGAAATTTGCTTCCGTTCCGGGTGCGATATTTTGGTACGGATAGGGGGCCACGGGAGCAAGGCCTTGTCGCGCCCCATCCGCGTAGATTCGCCAGCCGCCAGAATGACTCCGTAGAGTCCCATTGCTAACCTGGCAATTCGCCGTTCAGCAGCTTGTTCAGGTGATCCGGCTGGCAACGAACACCAACGAAAAAATGTCCGAACTGCGCATAAACGGCACTGACTTCATCAAATCGCATTTCATAAATTAACTTTTTGAAAACCAGTGGATCATCGGCAAACAAATCCACTCCCCATTCCCAATCGTCAAAGCCGATGGAACCTGTGATGATCTGCTTCACCTGGCCCGCGTAGCGACGTCCAACAAGCCCATGTTCATTCATCTGGCGCGCACGCTCTTCGATCGGCAATGTGTACCAGTTCTTCTCTTCGCCCCGCCGGCGATCCATAGGATAAAAACAAACGTAGCGGGAGGCGGGAATATCTGGAAACAAGCGCGGGCGCATCGCCTCCCGTTGGCGGTCAAGCGTTTCAGCTACTGCTCGTTTCCATTCTTCGGAATAAGGTTCAATGCCGCGGTCGAGCAGTTCGCGATAGGTTTTCAGGCTTGACTCATACAGTCCCAGCTCAATCACCGACAAATAGGAACTTGCAGGTTCCAGGAATTCGTTCAACCCGATTTGCGCAAGTTGAATTTCTGCCCGATTCAACTCGTCGAACGATTGCCGAAAGTGGACCAGCATCAGGTCGCCTTTGTGCCCTAGCAGTGAATAGAGAGCGGATTGTGCTGAGTTGCTCTGTCCCCATTGTTCAAGCAGGAGCGCAATTTCTTCAGTGATCTTGACCTTTCGCTCTGGGGCGAGCTCCCGCCATCGAGACCAGCGAAACCGGAACATCTGGTGCAATACGCTGTAACCCTCAACGGTAAGCGGGACTGGGGGAACTTGGTCTGTGAGTGCCGCCGAGCGGATTGTACGGGAAGCAATCATTTCCGGTTGCTTGCTTATTCTATCGTTTACTTTGAGTTCGCAAAAAGATTTAGGCGCTTCTTCCTAAGAAGGTCGGGCCTCTTTTGGAAGTGGGTACGAGCGGCGTCGGGATACCTAGGGAAGCCCCAGCGCCGCGTTTCATGGATCTATGCTCCCGGTTTGCAGGTAGCAATTCTTCCAACGCCATTTGGCCATGGGGAACGGTCCGGCACTTTCATCGGCAAAATCGTATTTGGAACTCACCATGCGCGCGAGAGTACAAGGGTAATGACTGCGCCACGAAACGCAAAGTGCCAATGCGGCATCGATATCGCCAGGAAGGCGAAAATTCTCGCTAAAAGGATTGACAAGATTTCTCTTTCCAGCACATTCTCAAATTATGAATTCGATCGCCCTGACTGAACTTCTCGGTGCGGCTGTTACGGATGGATCGGGCAGCCAGGGCGGCCGTGTGCGCGGGGTTGCTATCGCTCCTGCCGAAGACCGTGTTCATGTTTCCACGCTGATCGTCCGTACAAAGCAAGGCGAACGCCTGCTGCCATTTTCTGAAGTGTCGTCACTGAACGGGGGAGTGAGAGCAAGTTCTCCAGCTTCGAAGTGGCACTCAGTCAATGGTGAAGGCCTTTTACGCCTTGAGCGCGATCTTCTGGATCAGCAAATCATCGACGTCCACGGCCGCAAGGTTGTTCGGGTGAACGATGTCGACCTCTACCCGGAAACCGAGAATGGTCATGTACGGCTGAAAGTTGCTTCCGTCGATGTTGGCGCCCGGGGGGCGGTCCGCCGGCTGCTAAAAGGTGTCGTTCCGATGAATGCGCTAAAGCTGGCGCTGCAGCGAATACCACCACGCTTGATTCCTTGGGAATTCGTGGATCTCATCGAAACCGATCCGGCTCGCAGAGTAAAGCTAAAAATTTCACACGAGCGCCTGGCAAAACTACATCCCGCCGATATTGCCGACATTATTGAAGAGCTCGCACCAAGCGAGCGTACAGCCGTCTTCCAATCGCTGGACCAGGAAGTTGCCGCCGGAGCTTTGGAAGAGGTCCAGCCGAAGGTTCAGAAATCCATTGTTCAGTCGCTTGATTCTGAACGGGCCGCTGAAATCGTGGAGGAGATGAACCCGGATGCGGCCGCGGATTTGTTGGCCGATCTGCCCGACGAGCGCACCTCAGAGATCCTGCAGGAAATGCAGCCCGAGGAGCGGGAGGAAGTTGCCGAACTGCTCGAATTCCGCGAAAACACCGCCGCTGGCCGTATGAATACTGAGTACCTGGCTCTCGCCTCCGACGCTACGGTCAATGATGGCATTGAGGCGCTGCGCAGCTACGAAGGCGGGGTGGAAACCATTCACACGATTTACCTCGTCGATGGAAACGGCAAACTCACGGGAGCGGTTCCGCTGGCCAAAGTGGTGTTGGCCGACTCCGGCGAAAAGCTTTCGTCGTTAGCGACTGAGCCATTGATCTCATGTCACGCCGGCGCCCGCGAGAAGGAAGTCGCAGAGCTATTCGACAAATACAACTTAGTTACGCTTCCGGTAGTCGAGGATGCGGGAATCCTCACTGGAGTGATTACCTCCGACGACGTAATCAGCTTATTACGCGCGAAGTTGTAATGGGGCTTCTCGGGCCGAGTATTCCCCGCTAGAAAAAACTAATCTTTCCGGACACTTTGGTCTGTTCAAATTTGCCTATATACGTTTATTCTGATTTCGCATTGGGTTTGATGGTTATGTCTGCTCAGAGCGCGAATTTAATTTGTGAAGACCCGGATCCCGACCCCTCTGTGGGATCTCTGAAGGCGTGCAATGGCAACTTGGGTGAATTCGGCTCAGACGCAAAAGCGTCCTCGAAAACCACGCAGGCGTATGCCTTTGCGGTCTGCGAAATTTCGCCTGCTCGCATTCCTGGCGATCTTTGGACCAGGGTTCATCACCGCCAACGTCGATAACGACCCCGGCGGCATTCTTAGCTATTCCCAGGCAGGAGCAAAATTCGGATACGCGCTTCTTTGGACCCTCGTTCCCATCACAATTGCCTTGATCATCGTCCAGGAGATGGCGGCGCGCATGGGTGCCATCACCGAGAAGGGTCTCTCCGATCTCATTCGCGAAGAATTTGGCCTGCGGGCGACAGTTTTCACAATGCTGATTCTGGGCATGGCTGATTTTGGCAACATTATGTCGGAATTTTCTGGTGCCGCAGCCGGCATGGGCCTTTTTGGTGTCAGCAAGTACATCACTGTTCCAATCGCAGCTGTTTTGGTCTGGGTTTTAGTGGTTGGCAACTCATACAAGCCAGTTGAGCGAATTCTGATCGGTTTTTCGCTTATCTATTTCACCTACGTCGTGTCGGCGTTCCTGGCCCACCCAGACTGGAAAGCCGCCATTCATGACACGGTTGTGCCCAGCGTCACCAAAAGCTCCGAATACTTGGTAATGGTGATCATGCTGATAGGCACCACGATCACTCCATGGATGCAGTTCTACTTGCAAGCTTCGATCGTGGAGAAGGGGATCGGTAAAAAACAGTATGCGCTCAGCCGCTGGGATGTGATCCTGGGCTGCATCATTACCGATGTCGTTGCTTTTTTCATTGTGCTCGCATGTGCCGCCACATTGTACGTATCAGGAATTCACAACATCACCGATGCGTCCGACGCCGCCGCCGCACTGAAGCCACTGGCGGGACAATGGGCGTTTCTCTTGTTTGCAATTGGCCTGGTGAATGCCTCCCTTTTATCGGCGGCAATTCTTCCCTTGGCGACTGCCTATAACATTTGCGAAGGTTTGGGCATCGAGTCTGGGATAAACAAGAAGTGGTCGGAAGCTCCAGGCTTCTATTGGCTTTACACGCTGCTCATTGCCTTTGGTGCAGGCGTTGTTCTGCTGCCCGGGATACCTCTTCTAAAAGTCATTCTTTACTCGCAGGTCGTGAATGGGATTTTGTTGCCGTTCCTGCTGATTTTTATGCTGATCTTGATCAACAAGAAAGAGGTCATGGGTGAATATAGAAATTCCAAGCCGATCAATGTGCTCGCCTGGTCAACCTGCGGCATCCTGATCGTGTTGTCTCTGTCATGGTTCTGGACCACAATTACAGGGCACTGATGGCTAGAGTCGCCGATCGCTGCACGTGAGATGACCTTAGAACGCCATCAGTACCACGCCCGCCGCCACGAAGAGCGCCGCAGCCCAGCGGCGGCTATCGACGCGCTCGCGCAGGAAAAACTTTGCAGCGATTGCGTTGGCGACAAAGGTAAGCGAAGCGGCAGCGGGGCCGACCAGGCTCACGTCGTTCCATGAGAGCCCAAAAAGCAGGCTGTAAAAGGAAATCGCCATACATCCGACGCCCAACAGGAAGAATTTGTTCCTTAGCACCAACAGTGCCACGAAGCTGAGGCCGCGTTTACGACGAAGCGGCCCCACGTCGCCGATCTGCTTCATTGCGCGAGAGAGCAGTACGTCACCCGCGCTTGACGAGAGCACAATTGCGAGAATGGCCAGCCAGCCGTTGAGATTACTGATCGCATGTCGAATCACAGCTGGCGCTCCGTGGCGAGATCATCACTTCGGCGACGAGGTGGACGGCGGGTTAACTCCGGCCCGCTTGTAACAAACCCGACGCCAGCTGAAACCAGAGCAATTCCCAGCCAGCGCGTCACGCTTACGTTTTCATGAAGGGCAAATCGCGCGATGAGGGCCAGCAGCACATAACCGAGGGAACTGGCCGGGAGCACGTAAGTTAAGTCTGCAAATGATAGAGCGGTCATGTAAGTGGCGAAGAAGCCGAGCAAGAAAACAATTCCAAGGCCGACCCAGGGATTTGTTATTGTCAGCAGAAGCTCGGAAACATGTCGAAGTGAAATATTTCCAACTTGCTTCATTCCATAGGAGAGCAGGGAATCCCCGACCGGGGCAAACACAGTAACTCCGGCGAGTGTCAGGTACTTGCGAACAGTCACGAGACTCTAAACCTGGACGGTTTCCTGCGGCTGAGGAGTGGAAGATTGCGGTTTTCCGTCGGATATGTCCTTGACCATCTTGTTTCGCATAGATCGCACCTTCAGGAATGTCTTGGCCTCTTTATACAGCCTCTTTCGGTCATCAGAGTGGAACGCGGCCTTCCTTAAGATGCGAAATATAGCTCTCGGGCGGAAGTAGTACTCGTCATAGAAGCGGTGCACGGAATGCAGAATCTCGTTGGCGGGGAGGCCCGGATACTCGATGTGGGCCAATTGATGACCCCCATCGTCCACCATGTTCCCCTTGACCATAAAATTATTTTTCACGGCGAAATCATAAAGCTCGGTTCCCGGATATGCGTGAGCAACGGAAACCTGGATGGTCTCGACATCCAATTCCTTCGCGAACGCAATTGTGTTCTGAATCGTCTCCCGGCTTTCGCCTGGCAAGCCAAGAATAAAATCACCGTGGATTACAAGCCCAAGCTTATGGGCATCTTTCGTGAACTGGCGCGCGCGCTCAAGGGTTGCGCCTTTCTTAATGTTCTTGAGGATCTGCTGATCGCCAGACTCGTAGCCGACGATCAACAGACGGCAACCCGCCTCGCGCATTGCTTTTAGGGTTTCGTAATCTGTCGTCACTCGCGACGTGCATGACCAGGTCATCCCAAGAGGCTTGAGCTTCGCACACAACTCGACTGTACGGGCCTTCTGGATGTTGAAAGTATCGTCGTCGAAGAAATATTCCTTCACATAAGGCCAGTACTCCCTCGCCTTTGCCATTTCGCGTGCTACGTCATCGGTTGAGCGCTTCCGCCATGCATGCCCGCTTGTCGTTTGCGGCCATAAGCAGAACGTGCACTGGGCCGGACAGCCGCGGGTAGTGTAAAGCGACACGTACGGATGAAGAAGAAAAGGAACGTTATAGCGGCGTACGTCGAGATCGCGATGATAAACGTCAGTCACGTGCGGCAGTGAATCAAGATCCTGAATCTGTGGCCTGTCTGGAGTATGCGCGACGGATCCGTTCTTGCGATATGAAATCCCCAGAATGTCTTCCACAGGCGTGCCTTCAGCAAATTCCTTTACTGCGTAATCGAATTCTTTACGAACTACGAAATCAATTGCACGGCCCTCGCGCAAGGACCTTTCCGGCAGCACGGTGACGTGGGGCCCTACAAAGGCAATTTTGATCTTGGGATTGGAATCCTTTATCCGTTCCGCCAGACGGATGTCACCTGGAAATCCTGGAGTGCTGGTGTAAAGCACCAGGAACTCGTATTCCTTTGCAATGTTAATGGTCTCTTCCGCCGAGACGTAGTGCGGCGGTGCATCGAGTAACCGGGCGCCTTCCAGCATCCCAGTCGGGTACGCGAGCCACACCGGATACCAGTAGGACTCGATTTCGCGAGTAGCTGGCCAGCGAGAACCAGCTCCTCCATCAAAATTTTCAAACGAAGGAGGGTTCAGGAACAGTGTCTTTAAAGGCATAAATATCAGGTTCTTATCTTAACATCCGAGGCTGAAGGTGGCACGAACTCACGTATCCAGTAGATCACCCATCCGACATAAAGGAGCGGGTCAGTACGAAGAGGCTTGGTCACCCCAGCATACTAGGTGAGCGCTGCGGGAACAAAACCTTTAGCTTAAACGGTAGCCAGGAGCAGTGGAATAGCTGAAAATAGGCAGTCGTCAAAACCCACTACTTACCTTGGTCGACCCACGACTGCAACTCACCCGTCCCGCGTAGCAGGCCGATGCGAGCCCGCAGCAACTCAAAATCCGCGTCTTGCAGAGCATTGTACTTTTCAGATAATTCCGCCCGCGCTTGAGCACCGTTTTCGATTGTGGCAGTTCCAGAGTTCACACGGATCTGAACAGCGTCAACATTCGACTGTGCGATTTCGTACTCCAACTCGGAAACTTTCTGTGCCGCTTGCAACTGCTCTATCGAGTGCTGCAGCTTAAGCGTCTGCTGCGAGACCTGGTTCTTCGTAGATTCGACGTCTTTTTTTGCGCGAATAGCGTCGGCATCAGCGACTTCAGCGTGAGCGTGTTGAGAAAAATTGAGGAAGGGAAACCGAAGCACGACTCCTACACTGGCGTTGTTTTGTTCAAACGCGCGAGGCTGAAAAAATTGGGCCCAGTTGTTGAACTTGGCGAGTAGCGCATATTGCGCGGCAAAATCGGCCGTTGGCCACGAAGAACGGTGTTCAGCGCGAGCTCGAAAGGTTTCCGCAATGGCATGCTGCTGAGCAAACAAAACTGCCGGATTTGTTTGTTCGGCTCTTTCAATGT
Source organism: Terriglobales bacterium (assembly GCA_035651475.1). GTDB lineage: Bacteria > Acidobacteriota > Terriglobia > Terriglobales > Acidobacteriaceae > Gp1-AA145. The sequence continues at coordinate 128,077 of DASRFP010000030.1, forward strand.
CGTCGTTTTTCGGCTGCATCTCGGGAAGCGAAGGTACAGAATCGGGATCAGTTTGCAATGAATTCTCAGGGACCCCGGTCAGCTGGGACAAACTTGCGCGCAACAGATCAATTGCGCCCTGCGCTTGAGTAATTCTTAAGTATGCGCGTGCCGCCACGAGTTGTGATTGCTTGCCGGCCTGTTCGCTATCCACTCCGGCCTTCACCCGCTGATCGACCAGTTCTTGTGTTTTGAGAGCATCTTCGTACTGCTGACGCAAAGGAGCTATTTGTTTCTGCCACTTCAACAGCTCCAGGTAAGTGAGAACCGTGTCCTGGGTGACCTGATTTTTTCGGTCTTTGTTTTCTTCAGCCATGGCCCGGTTTTCTGAGCGCGCAGCCTGTATGAAATCGTGCAATGCCGGATTGAACAAAGGTGATTGTGCAGTAACGTTAAAGAGTGACGGCGCCGAGCCCTCAAGCGACAGCGGATATCCCCAGGTGTCGCCAAGTCCGGACCCTACCATCACTTGCGGTAGGTAAGCGTTTTTAGCCTCCCGATAAGAGGCAAATGCTCGTTGCTCGTCTGCGGCGGCTTGCTCTGATGCCGGACTGTGGGCGACGGCAAGCTGAACGGCGCGCTTAAGCGTTAGTATCTCCGCAGAGGCTGAGTTTGTGGCAGCGAAAAAAAGGCAAACAACAGAAAAACAGCACACGAACATCTGGACCAGACCTAAGGTAGTCTTCATGTGTCCCACCTTCGATGTGCGATCACTGGTTGATTTTACCGAGGACGCAGATGGCAGCAATTGGCGGTGAAGCTCAAAGTGCCCACCGGCAGGCACACTAACGGCTCACCCGCTGGAGCGCCTGTTGTGCGGGTCGGAACTCCTTAGCCATGGCCAGAGATAATTTGTATTCTGATTCCGCCTGTTTTGTCTGGCCAAGCTCTTCATGTGCATTGCCGAGAAGGAAATGCACTCGAAACGCAGGCGCCTGCTCAACTTTTCTGCTGGAGTCGAGATACGTCTCGAGTAGCTGTGCCGCCTCCGGCAAGTTTCGTTGCGTATGAATCAGAATCTCCGCGGCGTCAACGAGAGCGTCGGGACGGTCAACGGGCGCCGAGCGCACATGCGACAGTGCTTGTTCCATTGCACCGAACTGCCCGCGATGTTTGTAAAAAAGACCCAGATTAAGCCACGCACTCGCGCTACCATGGCCCGCAGTAATCGCTTCATGATACTCGCGATCCGCAATTTCAAATTCCCCGGTTTTCTCGGCAATCCGGGCCCTTACCCAATGCGCAACTGCAGGATCGAGCGATGCTAAATATATTGCCTGCTGCTCGGCCTTATCGCGACCGCCGCCGACTAAGCTCGGCGCCTCCAAATAAAACTCGGCGAGGTCGCTTCGCGCATCGATGCTCTTCGGGTTTAACTGCACCGCAGCTTCAAACTGATGTACCACCTTCTTCGCCAGCGTTACGGCTATCCAGAATTTCGACTTATCCGCCTTTTCTCCGTAAATTCTTCCGAGCCACAAATGGAACTGAGCATTAGCGGGAGCAAGCGCGACCGCCTTTTCACATTCTGAAATACCGCTGTCCCAGTCGCCGATACTGAAATAGGCGCGGCAAAGAAGGTTATGGGCCAACGCATCGTTCGGCGAAGTGTTGATCTCGCCGTGAAGAGTCGCTATTGCCTGATCGATGTTTCCGTTCGCAATGAGCGATGGGGCAGTCTCATCCGCCCCGGCTGTTGCGCCTGCAACCGCAAAGACACCCAAAATAAACATTGACAGCAAAAAACGCATTTCTATTGCACCACTTTCACTGAAAGATGATTGCTTAAAGGTTTTGAATTGACTGCGCTCAGGGCAACTCTTGCGCCCTCCTCAACTCCCGATGTGATTTCCGCCTGAGTCAAGTTCGAGATGGAGGTTTCCACGTTACGCCGCGCGAGCTGATTATTGGCCACAAGGAAAACGTACGGTTTGCCATCGTCCATCCGCAATGCCTCGCGTGGAACCGTAAGCACACCGTCGTCTTCTTTGGTCACAATCGTGACTCCCACGTTAATGTTTGGCAGTAATTTGAGGTCCTTATTGGGGACGACGCATGTGGTCTCTCCGACGTTCCGCGTACCGTGCAGCTTAACCGCCGCAGGGATGCTGCTGACGTTCCCGTTCCAGATTCGACCCGGCATCGCGTCCCACGTAACCTCAATTTTTTGGCCCGGAACCAGACGGGCCACATCGGGCTCGTCCACGTAAGCGCGCACTAAGACTTTTGAGAGATCAGCTGCCTGCAAAATAAGATCACCGGGGTTGACCCATGTTCCCGGCTTGACCGGTAATGAGTACACCACTCCATCAAATGGCGCACGGATCACGAGTTGGCGCAATACATCCTGCGCGGCGGAGTAGGCGCTCTGAGCTTGCGACTGTCGTGCCTGTACGCTTGAAATCTCGGGCTGCGAGTAACGCTCGCTCTGCTTCGATTCAAGCAGTTTCACCTGTGCTTCGGCGGTTGCAAGTTGGGCCTGGGCAGCGCGAACTTCGCCGGGAGACGCTGCACCGGTTTGCTGAAGTGTCGTAAGCGCATCGAAATTTCGCTGTGCAGCGTCGCGGTCAGCTTTTGCTTTCACCAACTGTGCTTGCAACGTAAGCAATTCTTCCTTGGTGCCGCCGTGCTCGATTGAATTCACATCTGCTTCTGAAGCGCGAATTTGCGCCAGGGCCTGTGCGGCTTGGCTTCGGGCTGTCGCGTCATCCAATTCAACTAGCAATTGGCCCTTTTTGACGTGATCTCCTTCTTTCACCAGAACCTGCTTTACTGTCGTGCCCACCGGCGCATGTGACTCAAAATTATTAATGGGTTCAACCTTGCCGTTCGTCGAGATGACGCTCCGGATGTTTCCGCGCGTGACGGTGGCGGTGATGATTGAAACCGAATCATCTCGCGACGCAAACGATCCCAATAAAATGACTGCAATAATCAAACCCGCAGCCCACAGGATCCACTGGCGCCGCGCAAAAAAGCCCACGTTTCGGCCATTTTGTGCCATTTAATTGATCTGAAATTACTCTAACACCAGCATGCACAAAGTCGGTTCGATCGCAATTAATCCTTTAGATGCTTGCCTTTCCCGAAAGTTCGAAGAAATGTAAAGCTACAATCCCCGAATGCGATCTAGGTACAATTGGACTTAATGCCAACGCAGCCCGGTTACACGCCAGAACACGCCGAAGCTGGACTCGACACCAAACTTCCGGAGATTGAGATCTGGCCAAATCAGTTTTCCGGATACGAGGTCGTAATTGACGATCCGGAGTTCACTTCTGTTTGCCCGAAGACAGGATTGCCCGACTTCGGTGTAATCACCTTGCGCTACATGCCTGACAAGAGCTGTCTCGAGCTCAAGTCGTACAAAGAATATCTCCAGTGCTATCGAAACCTCGGCATTTTTCAAGAGAACATCGTCAATCGCGTGCTTGAAGATGTAGTTCGCTGTGCCCGTCCAATCTGGGCAGAGGTGAAGGGGGACTTCCGCCCGCGCGGAGGAATTTCGACTGTCGTGCTCGCACGCTGGCCGCGTCCAAAAGCGAACGCAGCTGATTAATTATCGGCTGCCTTTTCGCATGTTATATTCCTTTCTCCCGTGTCCCAAACCAAGCTCTATCCCTGGACAGCGCTGACGCTGCTCACAGCGCTGAACCTGCTCAATTACATCGATCGCTCGGTCTTATTCGCGGTACAGCCGCTGGTTCAAGGTGAGTTCCACCTCACCAACACGCAACTTGGATATCTGACAAGCGCGTTTCTTGGTTTCTATATGGTCGCGGCGCCGTTTACCGGACCACTCGCAGATCGATATTCAAGAAAACTGATCATTATTCTGGGAGCATTCTTTTGGAGCGGATTGACTCTGCTCACCGCAGTGACGCACACCTATTGGGAGCTTCTCGTTCGGCATACGCTCGTTGGCATCGGCGAGGCAACATTTGTGACAATCGCACCGACGTTTGTTGCCGATCTTTTTCCCGAAGACAAGCGCGGACGAATCTTCGGAATTTTTTATCTCGCAATTCCCGTTGGAACAGCAGCAGGGTACATTCTCGGCGGCAAACTTGGGCCGGCCCACGGCTGGCGTTTCCCGTTTTACATCGCCGCAGCGCCCGGATTCCTGCTTGCGTTGTCTCTGCTCTTTATTCCGGAGCCGACGCGCGGACAGTTCGATTCCGTGCAGGAGACTCGAGAGCGTGGCACGGTGCTGGGCCTGGCGCGCAATCCGGCGTTCTGGACTGCGGTGCTTGGGATGGCGGCAATGACCTTTGCCTTGGGCGGCATTCAGGTATGGATGCCGACTTTCCTTTCTCGGGCTCGCGGCTACACGCTCGAGTCAGCAAATTACATGTTCGGCTTAATTGTCGTGGTGGATGGAATTCTCGCTTCGCTCGCGGGCGGCTGGCTGGGCGATTATCTTCTTCCTCGGATGAAAAGCTCGTACTACTTCGTGTCCGCGGCGAGCATGCTGCTTGGGGTGCCGTTTATGATTGTCGCGCTGTTCAATCCCGGCCGCCTGATGGTTCCGGCGATTGCTGTTGCAGCTTTCTTGTTGCTATTTAACACCTCGCCTTTGAACGCAGCCATTATCAATTCAGTGGGAGCTCATGTTCGCGCCACCGCCATTGCAGTTAGCATTTTTGTCTTTCACCTTTTAGGTGATGTACCCTCGCCCACGATGATGGGTTGGGTTGCTGATCACCATTCGTTACAGGCAGCTTTTATCCTGCCAGTGATTGCGATGGTCATTTCGGCCGCAATACTTTTCTATGGAATGCGCTTCGCTCCTGCCGTCGCAACCGGCGATGACCGCCAACCCGCCCGGGCCCACGCCGGATGATTTATTTCCACTGGATCGCAGGCACTCTGCTTGCGCTGATTTGGCTTTCGCGGGTGATCGACACTTCATTTGGAATGCGTACGCTCGTCAATATTTCGCGCGCTGAATGGGACCGAAACCCCGTGACGCCAGCAGGAGATCCGCGGGTCAGCATTATCGTTCCGGCCCGGAATGAAGAGGAGTCGGTCAGTGAAGCGCTTTCGCGACTGCTTCAACTCGATTACTCAAACTATGAAGTCATCGCCGTGGATGATCGATCCACGGACAAAACCGGCGAGATTATGGATAACATCGCGACGTGCCGACAGGGGCGAACTCGCCCGTCTAATCCAAGCCTCAAGATCATTCACATCAAAGAGCTTCCCTCCGGCTGGATGGGCAAAGCTCATGCTATGTGGGCAGCTGGGAAGCAAGCATCCGGGGACTGGCTGCTTTTTACCGATGCCGATGTAATGTTTCGGCCGGACGCTTTGCGCCGAGCGATTGCGTATGCGGAATCTGAAAACGGCGATCATCTCGTGCTGTTTCCCCGAATGCTGATGAAAACCGCAGGCGAGAAGATGATGCTGGCATTTTTTCAACTAATGTTCGTCTTCGGACATCGACCGTGGAAAGTGGCCGATCCGAAAGCAAAGGACCACATCGGAGTCGGCGCCTTCAACTTGGTCAGACGCAGTGCATACGAAGGAATTGGCACGTACGAAGCATTACGCTTCGAAGTTGTAGACGACATGAAGCTCGGTAAATTGATCAAGAACGCAGGCTTGCGGCAGCGCAATGTGGTCGGTGGGAATCTTTTGGACATTCGCTGGGCGCACGGAGCCCACGGCGTCGTTCGCAATTTAACCAAAAATTTCTTTGCCGTGCTGTCTTTCCAGACGTGGCGGGCCATTGGTTTCTGCATAGCCGCCGCATTCTTTAACGTGCTGCCGTTTGCAGGAATCTTCTGGGCCCACGGCTGGGCGCGATTATCTTATGCAATCGCTTTGGCATGCATTTTGTTCTTTTACATCGGCATGTCGCGGTTCTCAGACGTACGACCTTGGTATATCGTGCTGCATCCCGTGGCCACCCTGATGTTCATTTACATCGTGTTACGATCCATGTTCTTCGCATTATGGAGTGGCGGGATTGAGTGGCGGGGTACCAGATATCCACTTGAGGAACTGAGAAAAGGGCTGGTATAGCAGTGATGCGCTAATCCGATTCAGGATCATCGGATTCGACCGGCAGTGTCGGCGTACCTTTCTTCTTATGTTTAGTGCTAGCATGCGGCGCACGTGAGGATCCTGCGCTGAAGTGACCGCGTTGTTCCACGTCAAAGCTCTTTGGCAGAGGAGGAAGGTGCATCGCTGCGCCGCTGAGTTGTTTTGAATTTTCGAGAACGATTTCGGCGCGGTCATCATAATCTTTGATCTCGCCGCGAATCTCGACTAGCCTCCCGGCAAGCTCGCGCACGTCACCGATGCTCTTCAGGTCGTAAGGAAAAACAACCACGGTGAACGTACACAGCCGATAGTCTTCGCAGAAATCCAGAAAACGCACTCCCCGATTGCCTTCTTTCACCCGAACGACTTTTCCCGTCACACATTGGGTTTCGCCCAGGTGATTGCGCGCCTGGTCAAAGGGAATGCAGGAAGCCAGTGCGCCTTCACAGAAGCTCACTGCAGCAGCAAATAACATAATGCGCATTTTCATGAACTGAGCAGCCGAATTGTATGCGGAATTGGGTGAAGCAGGATGGCAACTTTAAGAAAAAACTTTGAAGGAATACCAAAAAGGGAATTCAAAATAGGAATCGGTCAGGCACGGGGAACGCCCGTGCCTGTCAACAATCTACCTAAACGCCTTCACCGCCGCTGCTTCATCATCCTGCACATCAAAAACGGTGTACAGCTTCGTGATCTGCAGCAGATCGTGCACCTTCTTCGTCAAGTTGAGCAGCTTCAACTCGCCACCCTGGTTCTTAACAGTCGTGAATGCACTGACCAACTCGCCAATTCCCGAGCTGTCGATATAGTTCACATCGCCGAGGTTCAACAAAATCTTCTTGTGTCCTTTTGCGAGCAGGTCTTTGACTGTGTCGCGGAGCACAACGCTGCCTTCACCGAGCGTAATGCGCCCATTGCAATCGACAATGTTCACTCCATCAACCTGGCGGGTGCTGACTCTCAAATTCACTGGGATGCCTCCTTGCCGCCCCCGGCCTCGCCGTGGACGTGTTTGATAAGTTTGATTTCTGTTCCCGTACTGGACGGGTGGATCTCGACGTCATCCATAAAGGAACGTATTAAAAAAATCCCGCGACCTGATGTCTTTAAAAGATTATCGGGCGCGAGTGGATCTGGAATGCTGGCCGGATCCAAGCCCTTGCCTTGATCACGGATAGTAATCACCAAATCATGGCTGGTTCGTTCGAATTCGAGCGCTACCTTCTTTTCCGGATCGTAGGCGTTCCCGTGCAACACGGCATTTACCGCCGCTTCGCGCACTGCCATCGCGATCTGCATAACCTCATCTTCGCCAAATCCGGTGTCGCTTGCGATCTGGCTTGCAGCTTGTTCCGCCTTGTCGACAGTCTCCAACGTCGAGTCCAGGTTGTAGGAGAACCGTTTGCCGGCCATAAATAAGCGCTTCAATGAGTTCGGTACATGGCAGACGTCAGAATTTCTGTCCTTTCAACGGCTCGCCAGACAGAGTGGGTAGTTTGAACCTTACCTTGTGGAAATGTCAACGTGAAGCCTCTTGAGCAGAATGTTGCGGCTTCGCGGTGATTCCCGATGGGAAACTCTATTTGCGGCCATGCTTTGTTTTGACCCAGCCTTCCTTTGTGATTTGTCGCGACCGTCCTATCGCCAGCGAGTCAGCCGAGACGTCATCTGTAATGCAAGACGCAGCAGCAATGTAGGCGCCTTTACCAAGCTTTACCGGAGCAACCAGAGTCGAGTCGCTACCGACAAAAACTCCGTCTTCGATAGTGGTCTTGTGCTTATTCACGCCGTCGTAATTGCAGGTGATGGTTCCAGCGCCGATGTTTACGTTCTCGCCGATCTCAGCATCGCCGAGATACGTGAGGTGGTTTGCCTTCGATTTCTTGCCCAAGCGGATTTTTTTAGTCTCAACGAAGTTGCCAACGTGTGCGCCTTCTCCGATGTCACTCCCGGGGCGAAGATGTGAGTAAGGGCCGAGCATTGCACCGTTCCCAACTACAGCTTCATCCAGCACGCAGCCTGGCCGGATTAGTACGCCGTTTCCGATCTGAGAATTCTGAATGATGGAGTGTGAGCGAATGCGGCAATCGGTGCCGATCGTAGTTTTACCGAGCAACTGAACGAACGGTTCAATCGTAGTATCTGCCCCGAGCTCGACATCGGCATCAATGACGCAGCTTTCGGGATAGAAAATGGTCACGCCCTCAGCCATTAGCTTTAGGCATTTTTCCATTCGCATCTTTCGATCCAGATCAACCAGCTCAGCTCGCGTATTGCTCCCCAAAATTTCCGATGGGTTCTCGGTCTTAACGGCAACCACGCGTTGCTTCGCCTTATGCAGGACAGCCGCCATGTCGGTCAGATAGTACTCGCCATGCGGATTGTCGGTCGTAAGGCGCTGAATGTTTTCGACCAACGCTTTGATCGAGAAGACGTAGAATCCGGAGTTGATTTCGCGCAGCTTGCGTTGCCCCGGCGTGGCCGATTTTTCTTCGACGACCGATTTAACTTCATCTTTGCGGGCCGAATTGCGAATTAGCCTTCCATAGCCCGTAGGATCGTTGAGCTCTGCGGTAAGAATCGTCATCGCAGCCTTTTTCTGCTGGTGAAAGTCGCGCAATCTCACAATCGTTGCCGCGGAAATCAGCGGGGCGTCACCTGAAAGAACGATGACTTGGTCGTATTTTGCCAGAGCGGAAGCTGCGCACATAATCGCGTGACCTGTGCCTCGCTGCGGTTCCTGAACAACAAATCGCACTCCGGTAGGCTCGACGGCCTGCCGCACGCGTTCCGCTTCGTGACCCACGATTACATAAATATCTTGGGGAGCAACTACCTGCCGCGCTGCTGCGATCACGTGTGCCAGCAGTGGCTTGCCTCCGACTTCGTGCAATACCTTCGGGTGCTTGGATTTGAGGCGCGTGCCTTTGCCGGCAGCCATAATAGCGATAGCCGTCCGAGCTGAACGACTTGCCTGTGAGTTCATCGATTTCAAATATAAACTGCAAAGCGCGGGTTCGCCCGAATTGAATCTCGTAGTCTTTGTTGTACCAATGTGTAAATCTGCGCCTTTCTCCGCTGCTAGAATCAGGTGAGTACCATGCGGTTTCTCCCAAGGTTTTATCTTGCATTCTTTTTCGCGCCGCTGATTTTCTCTGGAAGCTCGCTGGCAGCGCGCCAAGTCGTGGTTCGGGAAATTTCAGTCAGCCCGAATGGGCCGCTGGAATTAGAGGTGCGAACCAGTGCACCTGCAACGCCGCAAGCACAGGTCATCAGCAATCCGGAGCGGCTGGTCATTGATATTCCGGGCGCTATTCCCGGAGCCGGCTTGCACAGCCGGGTCCTGAATCGAAGTGAAGTCGAGCGGGTGCGCGTGGGCCTATTTTCGGCGGCACCTCCCGTCACCAGAATCGTTCTCGATCTGAATTCGCCCCAGTCATACCGCATCGCAGCAACCGCATCGGGATTCGCAGTGACCCTGGGCGTTGAGATAGCGAACAGTGACAAACCCTCGCCAAATGAAATCGCTGCGCCTTCGAATGCTCAGGAACCCAACAAAGAACCGGTTATCGGCTGGGTGAGCGCGAGCGCAGCTTCGACGAATGCCGCTGCGCATCGTGATCCTTTTGTGGTGAAAAGGGCGATCCGACAGGCAGCGAAACCCGCCCTTGTTGAATATGCGAACGGCCGGCTCGAGATTCACGCCCACGATGCCCCTCTGTACGACGTGCTGGAGCTGATCAAGGAACAAACCGGCGCTGAAATTACTATCCCGCCTTTTACACGCGATGAGCGCGTCGTAGGTGATTTCGGGCCTGGCACGGGGAGTGAGGTCCTCGCCCAGTTACTCAACGGCACCAATCTCAACTTTGTAGTTCTGGCGTCCCCCGCGAATCCGAATGCTCTGCAAAGCGTAGTTCTCAGCCTCAAACCGGAGGGATTGGCCGAATCTACCCCGGCGGAGACATCCGCTGCGGCCCCCCCATCGGACAACGCCGAGCCCCCGCCGGTGGTAGAGCCGCGCCCGGAAGATATTCCACAATCGCAGCCGCCGGATAATCCCGAGCCTGCGCCGGACCAGCCCCAAAACTAATCTCAGAAGGCGATCCACGGCTGCCCCGAAACATAAATTAATACTGCGATAGCAGCCGCAATTCCGAAAGGCACCTTCGCCGATTCAGTGCTATCAATGCTGAGTTCCGAACTCATCGAACGGAACAAAAATAGCGAAAGCAGCATTTGCCCTATATTGCGGGCTGTTTGACCAAGTCGTTTCTTCCAGAGCACCAGCAGAAGGGCCATAAACGCATTGATGAGAAACGTCAAAAAGAGAACCAGAATGAGCCGGTGCGGACCAAAAAATGCGCCCAGTGCGCCGACGAGTTTCCAATCTCCACCTCCGAGCATGCGAAGAAGCACAAACGGAAGCAGGATGCCGAGCCCCAGCCCTAAGCCGGCGAGCGATATCAATGCAGCATGTTTGCCTGCAGCAATCCCGTGCAAAATAATGGCGACTGGCGCGGCAGGATAGGTCAACCAATTAGGAATTCTGCGCCAGCGAAGGTCAGTGATCCCCGCTGCCAGGGCGAATACCGCGGCTACGATCCAGAGTGTAGTTGCCAAGCAGGTGAGAATTGTAATTGGGATTACGCAAACCGGAGTAACTGATTCGCTTAGAAGGAGAATGCGATACAAGAAAAGCCCGCGAATTCGCGGGCTTTATCACACCTTGATTATCTAGCGCGCCAAGCTGGCGCTGTTGCGCTGGGCGATAACCTTCTTTGCGTTTTCAGCCAACGCCCGGGCCTGAGGCAGTAAGTCGAGCGCCTTGAGCACCTCAGGATCCGTTTCTGCTTTCACTTTAAGGCCTTCTTCCTGCCCGAAAGCATCCACGAAGAGCTCGCTCTTAATGTTGGACTTGATCCATTCGTCATTCTGCATTAAGTCGGCTTCAGTGTAAGGAACTTTGTCCTGATCAAGTGACTTTCGGAAGTCCTGCATCACGTTCTCGTCTACTTGAAAATTCTTGGTCACGTGATGATCGAGCGTGTAGTGCTTGGCGAAGTTAAAGAATGCATAGTGCTGCAGCAACGTATCCTGGAAGTGATTACCCTTGATAGGATCGATCTTCACGTCAGGAGTTATTCCCCCTCCGCCATACACGGTGCGACCACTGTCTGTAAGCTTCACTTCTTTGTTTGCAGTATCGCCGATGCCGTCGCGATCGAAGTAATAATCATAGAGAGATACATTGCTGTAATCACGTTGAATCAGGCGTCCGCTTGGCGTGTAGTATTTGGCGGTCGTCAAAGCCAGGCCGGTGTCATTCGAGAGTGGATATACCGTCTGAACCAAGCCTTTGCCGAAAGTCGTTTCTCCCACGACAAGCCCGCGGTCGTGATCTTGGATTGCGCCCGCCACGATTTCGGCAGCCGAAGCGGTGCCGCGATTCACCAGCACTATCAACGGATAATCGTGACCGCCATTGCCGTGCATAGCGGTGTATCGACGTTCCGGTGATGAGCGCCCGTGATGTGAAACAATCAGTTGCCCTTTGTGCAGGAACTTATCTGCCACGCCCACGCCTTCATTCAGCAATCCACCCGGATTTTGACGGAGGTCGAGGATCAGGCCTTTCAATTCGCCCGATTCGTTGAAACTGTCGAGCGCGTCCTGCACTTCCTTATCGGTCGTTTCATTAAACTGCGCGATGTGCATGTAGCCGATTCCAGGCCGAACTAAGAAATGCAAATCAACGCTGTAGCGAGGAATCTCGTCGCGAACAACCGCGAACTCGAGCGGCTTGTCCGAACCTTCGCGAAGAATCGTGATGTGAACGGTGGTGCCCTTTGGGCCTTTGAGCAGGTCCGCGACATCGCTGGTATTCATGTTGTCCGTCGGCTTACCATCGACAGCAACGATAATGTCTCCAGGATGAATTCCCGCCCGGTAGGCAGGCGTTCCAGCAAATGGCGCAATGACTATGACCTTGTTGTTGCGTGGGCCGACAGTCATTCCGACGCCGTAGTATTTTCCGCGCTGATCTTCCCGCAGTAGAGAGTATGACTTCGGATCGAAGAAATTCGAGTGCGGATCGAGCACATGCAACATGCCAGGAATGGCGCCGTTGTAGATGGCTTTATCCGGGTTCACCGGCTCAGCGTAGTTTTGCTCGACGATGTCATAAACCTGCGTAAATTCTTTCAGGCTTTGGCTAACATCGGAGTCGCTGTCGTGAGCGGTCGCAGGATTCTTCTGCGCAAAGACCATGCCCAGAAACCCGCAAACGGCCAAAAAGAGAACAATGAGAAAGGAAGCTCGGTGAGAACTACGGGCCATCTTTAATTTTCCTCAGCCCAGACGTGGGGACGCCAGGCAAGCTGATTTTGTGCAGTATAACACGTGAAAAAACAAAAACTTAGCTGCTTCTGGGCACCTCAGGTCACCAGAAGGTCACCTTCGTCTTAGGATGCGGGAAGCGGGAGAAATGATGCGCTTTTATGCCATTTACGGCGGGCACGGAAACCAGTGCTTGGAAGTGTTAGCCGGCGAGCTTCTTCAGAAACTCCTGCTCGTCGAGCCGATATTTAAAAGCTTTGCGACCGTCGATGAAGATGACAGGGACTTCGTCAGTGAACTGGCGCTTGAGTTGATCATCGGTTTCAACGTCGACCTCTCGCCAGCGGAAACCACCCCGGCGCTCCAGTTTCGTGAGCTTCTCTTTGACTATCTCGCAGAGGTGACACCCTTTGCGGGAATATACGATTACCTCGCGCAGAAGTGACATCGCGGCGAGTGTAGCAAACCCCCATTGGGTTTGCCATAAAAACTGTAAGAAAAGGGCCGACAAGGGTCAGGAATTCACACGCCACGTTCGCCTCTCAGCAAAACGGTACAATCCAGCAATGACTGGCACAAAGCCGCTCTCGGGCAAAGTTGCGTTGGTGACAGGCGGCGCAAAGCGCTTGGGCAGAGCTTCGGCTTTGGCGCTGGCCGAAGGGGGGGCAAACGTTGCGATCACGTTTTTTAACTCTAAAAAAGAAGCCCAGCGAACCGCGGGTGATTTGGCGAACAATGGAGTTCGCGCGGTTGCAATTCGATGCGACGTGACAAATTTATCGAGTGTGCAGGCGGCAATCAAAGAGGTTGCGCAGGAATTCGGTGGCCTCGACATTGTGGTTAACAACGCCGGCGCTTATGAAACCCTTGACTTCGAAGCGCTTACTATCCAGAAATGGGATTCCATCTTCGCCGTGAATGTTCGCGGGCCTTTTCTTCTTGCCCAGGAGGCACTCCCTTATTTGCGCCGCCGAAACGGGCGTATCGTCAATCTCGGCTCACTCGGAGGCTTGCGCGCCTGGCCGACGCACGCCCACTATTGCTCATCGAAAGCTGCCCTTCATATGCTTACGAAGGCGATGGCGAAAGCGCTTGCACCAAAAGTTTCGGTAAACTGCGTGGCTCCGGGAATGATTGATCTGGGTGAGAAATCGGCAAGAGCGTTTATGAGCCGGATGGCGAAACAAACTCCGATGCAGCGCAACGGAACCGCCGAAGACGTCGCGGCGGCGGTGTTGTTCTTTGCCACGGCGCCCACCTTCATAACTGGACAGATCCTGTATGTAGATGGAGGACTAGGGCTCTGACCGTCTGCGCGACTATTCGATTATTTGTTGGAAACCTGTTTCCTGAGTACCGACTTTGGAAGCCGGCTATTTTTCTTTTTTGCCTGGTTCTCTTATTTCATTGTGCCTCAGCACAGGAGGCAAGTGCGCCGGCACAGCCACGGCCCAACAATCCACAACAGCCAACTAACCCGATTCCGCAGCCGCAAACCGGGAACGGCGCTGAGCCGGAAACAGAGAAGCCCAGGGCACCCGCGAAAAACTTTTTTGCCGAACCGCAAACGTTTCCGTTATGGGAGCACGAGGTACCTGGCGCCCTGGGGCACACGGATGCAGACAACCCGACGCTGACGCTCTATCCCTCGGTGAACCCACGTTCATCTGGAACTGCCGTCATCGTGGCTCCCGGCGGAAGTTACGTGATGCTCGCAATCAATCACGAAGGGCGCCAGGTGGCGAACTGGCTCAACTCGCTCGGGGTCACAGCCTTTGTACTCAAGTACCGGTTAGGACCGAAGTATCACCATCCGATAGAACTCTGGGATGCACAACGAGCGGTCCGTTTAGTAAGGGCCCGCGCTAAGCAGTTTGGCATTCGGCCTGACCGGATTGGTTTTTTGGGATTCTCAGCCGGTGGCCATCTTGCTTCCACGGTAGGAACACATTTCGACAGTGGCGAGGCAAAAGCCGCAGATCCCATCGACCGCGTAAGCTGCCGGCCGGATTTTTTGATACTTGCATATCCTGTCATCTCTTTTATCGCGCCCTATTCCCATCCCGCGTCTCTCCACAACTTATTAGGCAAAGATCCTGACCCAAAGCTGCTTGACGAGCTTTCAAACGATCTGCACGTCACTCCGCAAACTCCCCCCACGTTTCTTTTCACCACCAGCACTGACAAAATAGTTCCATCAGAGAACTCGGTTTATTTCTACCTCGCACTGCATAAAGCGGGAGTGCCGGCGGAGATCCACGTATTCGAGAAAGGGCCGCACGGCGTCGGTTTGGATCTCGCTGATCCAGTCCTGGGCCAGTGGCCGACTCTGCTCGCCAACTGGATGCGCCAAAGAGGACTGCTGAAGAAATGAAATTCCTCTTCAGGCGATTTCAAACTTTGGCGCATCAGCTCCGAAGTTCCGCTGCTGTCCTTCTACCACTGTGCGCACTTGTCGCCGCAGCTCAAATAGGTCCGGAGCAGGGAGGCACTGAAATTCAGGTCTGGACAGCAGGAGGACACTCCGTTCCCGGAGGCCGTAGCGACACCGGAATCTGGGATGCAGGTCTCCGCTATGGCTGGGTCTTACTTGATTCTCATGGGCCGGGCATCCTAAAAGGCAGATTCGAGTACGCGATCGATGCGGTCCCTGCGTATCTAATCGTTCAACCCGCGAATACGGCATACGGAGTGGGTCTGAACCCGCTCAATTTGAAATGGAATTTCGAAAGGCATGGGCGATTCGTGCCTTACGCGGAGCTCAGCGGCGGTTTGCTTTTCACCACACACGAAGTTCCGCCCGGAACTTCGAGCGTGAACTTTACTCCATCCGCCGCCTTCGGAACCCATATTTTGACTCAGCGATTCGCGTGGACGTTAGAAGCGCGATACCTGCATATTTCCGACGCTGGACTGAGTCGATTAAATCCTGGAATCAACACGTTCGAACTGCACCTTGGGCTCGGAAGGTTCACCAGGCCCAAATGACAACTTGGACAAGGAACTTATTAAGACTCGCGTGCCGGGCGAAAGTCTCCTTTTAATCTGAGTTCGAGGATTGAGCGCGACCAGGTGCCTGATACAATCCGAGAAAAGATATGCCGAAAGCACGATATCACTACAATGTCATACTTCGACCAGAGCCTAAGGGCGGATTCACCGCGATAGTGCCGGCATTGCCGGGATGTGTTACATACGGCAGAGATCTTTCCGAGGCTCGCAGAATGGCAAAGGACGCGATTACTGGATACATCGCGAGCCTGAAGAAGCACAAAGAACCCATTCCCACGGACGACGAGACTCTCGTCACCTCGCTAGACCTAGAATATGCCTCGGCTTCCAGCCATTAGGCCGCGACAAGTCATTAGGTTTTTAGAACAGAATGGCTTTCTGCTAGACCACGCCTCTGGTAGTCACTTCATTTATTACAACCCGAGTTCAAGAAAGCGTGCCGTAGTTCCTAACCACAATCGCGATGTCCCGAAAGGCACGTTGATGTCGCTGCTTCGCGAGGCGGGTTTCACCCGCGACGAATTGATAAAATTTATCGAATCTTGAAAATCGTATGAGTTGGATTCGACGAAGCCCTTTCAAGAGTCAGGAAGAGGCTATTCGACATATGGTCGGTTTGCTGGCCGCAGAGGCAAAGAGTGCCAACTCGCCGCTGAGAGAAGAAGAACTAGACATGCTCTCTCGCGAATGCGGCCTGCCCGAGGCATTGGAAGATCAGGCAAAGCGCATTGTTGGCCAAATTCTTATTAGAGATTTCGAAGCTGGCTACGAAGACCCTAAGTCTTTCAGCAGTTCGCTTGAATGGGCGGGGGACCCGGAATATCCAAACATCGCGCGGCTGACCGAAGATGTTGTGCTGGAAGGGAGAGCTTCGGGTAGATTTCCACTGCCACCTCGGCTGCATGGATGGGGTCTCGTGAAAGACAAGCTCTCGCTCATCGGTGCGGACTTCTGATCGTGGCCGTCGTGTTAGTTGTGGGTGGCCTGTTATTTTCGAGATGACCTACGCAGCGGGGACCGCGCTACGCGTTCGCAGCTTCGCTCAGTCGTAGTATTCCAACCCCAAGTGCGTGATCAGATCTTCGCCCTTCAAATGCCGAAGGGTATTTTTCAGCTTCATCGACTGGATGAACAAATCGTGCTCGGGATAAAGCCCCGGCACTGTCATGGGCGATTTGAAATAAAAACTCAGCCACTCCTGAATTCCCAGACCTTTCAGGTCGGAGGAGCGGTGTGCGAGGTCAAGAAAGAGCACAAGATCGAGCACGATCGGCGCCGCCAGAATGGAATCACGGCATAAGAAGTTCACTTTGATTTGCATCGGATAGCCAAGCCAGCCGAAGATGTCGATGTTGTCCCAGCCTTCTTTGTTGTCGCCGCGCGGCGGATAGTAATTGATGCGTACGACGTGTTTGAATTTGCCGTACAAGTCTGGATAAAGATCGGGCTGGAGGATGTGCTCAAGCACGGAAAGCTTCGATTCCTCTTTGGTCTTGAATGACCCCGGATCATCCAACACTTCACCGTCGCGGTTGCCAAGAATGTTTGTCGAGAACCATCCTTGAAGGCCCAGCAGTCGCGCTTTGAATCCTGGCGCGAGAATTGTCTTCATCAACGTTTGCCCGGTTTTGAAATCCTTGCCGCAGATTGGAGCCTCATTCTTCCGAGACAGCTCAAGCATTACTGGCAGGTCAACCGTCAGGTTCGGTGCGCCATTCGCGAATGGAACACCCTCCATCAGCGACGCATATGCGTAGATCATCGAGGGCGCGATCGAGTCATTATTCGTCTGCAACGCTTTTTCAAATGCTTTCACAGACTGGTGCGCTGCCGTTGGCTGAAGGAAAACTTCAGTCGATCCGCACCATATCGTGATCAGGCGCGAGGCCCCGGAAGTTTTCTTGAAGTCCCGAATGTCAGCGCGCACCTGCTCGGCAAGGTCCATCTTGTTCTTGCCTTTTTTCACATGGTGGCCGTCGAGTTTTTTTACGTAATTACGGTCAAAAACCGCGGGGCGAGGCTTGACGGAGCTAAGAAATGGCTTCATCTGGTCAAGTAGATCGTGCTCGAGCACCCCGGCTTTTCGCGCCGCCGTGTACATATCGTC
This sequence comes from Terriglobales bacterium, assembly GCA_035651475.1. Lineage (GTDB taxonomy): Bacteria > Acidobacteriota > Terriglobia > Terriglobales > Acidobacteriaceae > Gp1-AA145. The sequence continues at coordinate 145,628 of DASRFP010000030.1, forward strand.
ATCGAACGGATCCCAACCGGTAAAGACCAGATCACCCAGCGCAGCAATCGGCACAAATTCCTTGATCAAAGGCGAACGGCCCTCGGTCCGCTTGCCGATACGAACCGTGCCCATCTGGGTGAGCGACCCAAATGGCCTCGCCAGCCCTTTTCGGACTGCTTCGACGCCTGCGACGAAGGTGGTCGCCACAGCGCCCATTCCTGGGATCATTACACCCAGCTTTCCTTTTGCGGGCTGGATTTGAGAGTTGTTGGTCTGGCTTGGGGCAGTTTGTCGGCGCACGGCCATTTTCGGCGTTATCCTTAGGAGATTATGAACTTGTAGGCAAACGGGTATGTTCTCGTATCAGACCAGCTTTTGCAACCGTATGCGGCCGAAATGCGAAAGTGCCACGTTGAAGCGTTCCGAATTGCTTGTAAAGAAATAGTAATAGGTAACTTTGGAGAGGGAAGATGCGTCCAATCAAGTAGCCAGTCCGACTGCGGGGAAGTGAACCCCTGCGCGATATAATCAAATCGGAAACTTCCGAGTGGGCCGATGTGGAGGTAGTTATGAAGCGCTCGTTCTCGTTAATAGCGGCTTTCGCGATGGTCACCCTGCTGGCAGCACCCTCTTTTGCCCACAAGAAAGACAAGAACAAAGACGCCCAAACTCCCGCTGCGACCTCAAGCACAACCACTCCTGCTGCTGTCACGGTCGAGCCTTCTGCGACCAAGACCCCGCACGACGGCGGCATCGACGATGTGAGCGCCATTGGGAACCGGAATGTCGGTTGCTCGAAGGGTATGGGCAACTGGTACGGTCTGGAAAAACAAATCGCGCTTGGGAAGCAAATTTCGCAGCAGGTCGAGACGCAGTCGAAGGTCATAAATGACCCTGTCATCTCGGAGTATATCAACCGGCTTGGCCAGAATATCGTCCGGAACTCCGATTCCCAGGTGCCGTTTACGATCAAGGTCATCGATTCGGACGACGTGAATGCCTTTGCCTTGCCGGGCGGTTTCTTTTATGTCAATTCCGGCCTGATCCTGGCCGCTGACGAGGAAGCGGAACTGGTCGGAGTCATGGCACACGAGATCGGGCATGTCGCTGCCTGCCACGCCGCTCGCGAGATGACGCGGGCAAACCTTATGCAACTCATGACCATACCCATCATGGTCATGGGCGGACCGATCGGATACGCAGCGTATGAAGGCGCTAATCTTGCGGTTCCACTCACGTTCCTGAAGTTCTCGCGCGGATTCGAAGCTCAGGCTGACTACCTTGGTGTGCAGTATATGTACAAGGCGGGGTATGACCCAGCGGCTTTTATTTCCTTCTTTGAAAAAATCCAGGCGCTGGACAAGAAAAAGCCGGGAACAATTTCAAAAGCGTTCGAAACTCACCCGCAGACTCCAGATCGGATTCAGGCTTCGCAAGCGGAGATCGCAAAGATCTTGCCGCCCAAGTCTGAGTACATCGTAACTACGTCGGAATTCGATACGGTCAAATCGCGACTCGCGCAGATTGAGAATCGTCACAAGCTGAACGACGAGAAAGACCGCAATAAGCCGACGCTGCGGCGCGCATCATCGACTGACAAGAACGGGACCGACGATAAGGGTGGGTCGGGTGATGATGGCCGGCCGACTTTGAAACGCAGACCGGACGACCAGGATCAGTAAATCCCTCGTCAGTGTTCGTCATGAGTCGTTTGCTACAAATTTCCGCAAAATAGGACTGTCATTCCGAACCGCTGTTAAGCGGTGAGGAATCTGCTTTTCGTATGGAAACAGCAGATTCCTCGTACCGTACTCGAAATGACAGCTTCTTTTAGGGAAGCAGTATTTAGCGAAGGCCCCCGATATCTAGGAAATCAGCAGCAATGCAGCGGAGGTTACGCCGCTTCTTTTGTCGCAAGCGATGGAACTGGGGTCCGTTCCCGCCGCGCACTCACGACCTTCATCTGCTTCCAGTCGTATGGAAGTTCCTTGCCGCAATCCAGGCACACAACGTAGGTGCCGGTCGCGAACGCCGCGCGACTGCGTTGGCCTTTTTTAATAGTGATCGGAAAGCTGTAATGCTGGTGCCAGCAGCCGAAAAACACATTCACAACCCGCGAGAACATATTTCTACCTCCCACAGAATGCTTGCGGCTGGGAGCCGGGGAAGCATCATCTACTTAGATTCAGCTTCTCTGGAAAGGGTTCGACCAAGCGATAGGTACATTCCTGTATACGGGCCGGGGAATCCTGGTAGTAAACCTAAGTGCGTGCCACGCTGCGGCTTAGCCCGCCGTTTTTTCCGGGCCGCTTTTCTTGTGGGACTTACAGCGGGTGGCGATTGCGGATCTGAGCTTACTTTCGAGGTCTTCGGGAAGTTCGTAAAGCTTGGAGTCGCGATAAATTTCGATGGTCTTCTTGGTGGTGTCGCAGACAACGTAGCAGTTATGGCACCAAGACAAGTGCTCTTCCAGTTCGGCCTTTGTTGGGGCGTCGATTACCCCGTCCAGGTAATCGGTCAATTCGTGGAGAAACTCAGAGCATTTCACCGTGTACCGTCTCCACCGCTTGGTTTTGATTGCAATCCATTCGACCTGTCCCTCCGTTGGAAATACTTGTTCAGCCTTTCTCGCAACTGCAAACGTGCTCGCAGCAATCTCGACTTCACTGCCGGCACGCTCAAATCCAGCGCTTCGGCTGTTTCTTCGGTCGAAAGCCCTTCAACATCCCGTAACACAAACACCGTCCGGAATGTTGCCGGCAAGCCATGAATCGTACGATCTAGGATGTCGCGCAACTCGGCTTGTGTGTACTGCTGTTCCGGATTCGGCGACCAATCGGCCACTTCCCGCGGCACCGAATCGTCTTCCGTCTTTACTTCTTCGTCAAGCGAAACCGTGCGTTCCGGACGGCGGCGGCGCAACTTCATCAGCGCTTCATTGACCGCGATCCGTACCAGCCAGGTGTAAAACTTCGACTGTCCCTGAAATTGGGCCAGATTGTTGTACGCCTTTAAGAACGCGTCCTGAACGACGTCTTCCGCATCTTCACGATTCTGCGTAATATGCTGCGCGATGCGAAAAACGTTGCGGTCATACCGTCGTACCAACTCTTCGAAAGCCTCAACGTCTCCGGCTTTCGCGCGTTGGACGAGCATCAGCTCATCGCTGACCGGCTCGCTCACCTTTGGTTGGATTGCACCCATTGCTCATTCGATGCAGGATTTTTCACATTAAACGGAAATGTCAAATGGAAAGGAACCTGGATCGTCCAAGTAATTCTAATTGCTCCAGGCGGATTTATGCCAACCCCTTGTGCCCGGCGCTTTCTCCCAGATTAGTTTGCTCTAAGGGACAATTACGTTAGTGACCTTTAGAAGACGTGCGCCGCAGGTCAGAATATCGACATGTGGCGCGTGCGCACACTAACGCTTCTTTTTATTACTGTACTGCTACCCGGCATGCTGCACGCCAAGCAGCTAGCAGTTGTTACTGATAGCGACAATCAAACTAACAACCTCACTGCCTCTGAACTAATCAGCCTGTTTACAACTCACACCCACACCTGGTCGGATGGCAAGCCCGTGGTCGTCGTAGTCCGCGATCCATCGAGCAACGATATGGATCTGGTTCTCCGTAAGATCCTAAACATGAGTGCTGCTCAGGCGAAGGCTTTCATCAGCGCACACAAGGTCGCTTTCGTCCTGGCCGATTCAGATGACGCGGTACTTCGTTTTGTTTCGTCAAACCGCGGTGCTATAGGCGTTGTAGACCTCTATTCACTGACCAAGGACGTGAAGGTTCTCAAAATCGATGGGAAGCTGCCGGTCGAACAGGGCTACCTTCTCAGAGGGAATTAGGCACATGAAATCAACCGTGATGGTTGTTGTTCTTGCAACCGTAGTCTCACCGTGTGTTTCCGCAGGAACGAAAGCACACAACAAAATGACGAAGGCCGCGGCTCGGCAGCAATCGATGTCATTGAGCACAAAGTCCGCAAAAGTGACCCGTCTGGTTGATGAAGCGTGGATATTCGATTCGGATAAAGGCGAGCCGGCGAAGGCCACCGACGTTCTGCGCAAAGCCGTGAGGCTTGATCCCAAGTTCGCCATGGGCCACGAAATTTTGGCACAGGTCAGCCTTGATCCAGCCGAGCAGGTCCGCGAGCAGCATTTGGCCACAGAGACAAAGGGCAATGCCACACCACCTGAGCAAACTGTCATCGATTGGTTCCAAAACGCAGCTGACCACAAGTTGATTCCTGCGATTACAAGCATGAATGACGTATTGCACAAATATCCGCACGATCGCTGGCTCGTCTTTCTGGCCAACGGTTGGTTGATGCAGCAGACGCAATACCAGCGGGCAGCCGAAGTGTACGAAAATTCCGGGATTAGGAACTCACCCGGTTTGATCAACAACGCCGCCTATACCTACGCACGACTGCGTCAATATAAAAAGGCATTCGCGCTGATGGAGCAATATGTGAAGATGCTCCCGCATGATGCAAATCCGAACGACTCTTATGCGGAATTGCTCCGCATGGCAGGTCATTACAACTCCGCCATCGAGCACTACCGCGCGGCGCTGGCCATCAATCCTCACTTCTATTCGTCAGCCTATGGCATAGCGGACACGTACTTGCTCATGGGTGAAGAGGTGCGCGCGCGCGAGGAATACAAAAAGGCATTCGAACAGTTTCCCGTGGTCCCGGAAATAGAACGCGTTCAATGGAAAACGCGGGAAGCGATGACCTATTTGTACGAAGGCGATCTCGCAGGAGCGAACAAAGCATTTCAGGCCCTTGCGGACTATGCGCACTCAAAGCATATGAGCCAAATGGAAGCCGACACCTATAGGCAAATGGCGCTCTACCAGCCGCGGCACTCAGAAGCGCTGGCGTTTCTGAATGAAGCGGAGAAAGCGTTGCAAGAGGGAAGCAATGTTTCGCCGGCAGGAATTCACCAGGAAGCCGCCCTGATTTTGCGGGCGCGCGTCGAACTGGGAATCAAGCACAGTGATCTAAAGGCTGCTGACGCGGCGCTTTCGTCGCTCGCAGAATTGTCGGAAGAATCCGATGACAAAATGATCGATTCCGCGTACCAGGGAGCGGAAGGAGCGCGATTATTTGGTGCCCGTAAATATAAGGCGGCCATTCCCCACCTCGAAGAAGACACCGATAACCCGTACTCAATCCGGCGCCTCGCAAAAGCCTATCGCCAGACGGGGTACATTTCTGGAGCGAAGCGCACCGACGAGGCGCTTGCGACGTTCAGCGATCCAACCGTAGAGCAGGCGTTGGTGGTGCCGGCCTTCCGCAAATGCCTGGGCAATCCGAACTGCAATGCGAACTTGAGCGCTGCGACGATGAAACACTAGATTCCGGCAGGTCAAAGCTCTGCCTCCGTAGAGAGGTTGTTCCCAACGCCTTTTTACAACGTGCGCCCCAAGTCGGGGAAGAGCATCATCCTTCGTCTATAATTCTCGGTTTTGAAGTCGACTCTTTTCCCGAGGATTCAATGAAGCCAATCAACGCTTGCGGCACGTTGATTTTTGCACTGCTATCGACATTCTCACTCGCACAGATTTCCCAACCTCAATATCCAAAATATCCAAGCGAGACTCCCGAGCATTTTCACGTAGATCAATCCAGTTGGGACTACACGCGCCGTACTGTCGAAATCCCGATGCGGGATGGTGTGAAGCTGCACACGGTAATTCTGATTCCAAAAGGCGCGAAGAATGCCCCGATTCTGATGACGCGCACTCCATACGATGCTGATGCGCTCACCAGCCACAGCGGCAGCTCGCATCTCGGGCCGGTCCTCTGGGGATACGACAACGCGACTGAAGTCATCGTGCAGGGTGGCTATATTCGCGTGGTGCAGGACATTCGTGGCAAGTATCACTCGCAAGGCGATTACGTCATGAATCGTCCGCTGCACGGGCCGTTGAATCCGACACCGGTTGACGAATCAACTGACACTTACGATTCGATCGACTGGCTGATCAAAAATATTCCGGAAACTAATGGCAAGGTTGGGATTCTCGGAATTTCCTATGACGGTTTTTTGCCACTGATGGCCATTGTTAATCCGCATCCCGCGCTAAAGGTCTCTGTTCCTATGAACCCAATGGTCGATGGCTGGATGGGTGATGACTGGTTTCACTATGGCGCGTTCCGCGAGCAGAATATGCCCTACATCTACGAGCAGGAAGCTACCCGCGGAAACGACGTGAAGTGGTGGACTGATCACTTCGACGACTATGACCTTTACATGGAGGGTTCGGCAGGCGAAATCGGCCGTGCTCACGGCATGGAGCAACTCGGCTTCTGGAAGCAGTTGCTGGCCCATCCCAGCTATGACGACTGGTGGCAGGAGCAGGCGATGGACAAAATCCTCGAGCAGGAACCACTCAAAGTACCTGTGATGCTGGTCGACAGCTTATGGGATCAGGAAGATATCTATGGAGCGCCTGCCGTGTACAGAGCGATCAAACCGAAAGACGCGAACAACGACAAAGTATTTCTCGTTATTGGACCGTGGCATCACGGACAGGAAATTGAAGATGGCAGCTCACTGGGTGCGCTCAAGTTCAACAGCGACACGGGGCTTTACTTCCGCGAAAAAATCCTCGCTCCGTTTCTCGCACACTTCCTGAAGGACGACGCACCAGCGATGAATGTCGCCCCGGTCAGTGCATTCGTCACGGGTGCAAATAAATGGGAACGCCTGCAGTCGTGGCCTTCGGGTTGCGAATCCGGCTGCGCGCCAAAAGCGACGCCGTTGTATTTGAATGGGGATCTCAAATTGAGTTTTTCAGAGCCAAAACGTAGCGATGCGGTGTACACCGAATACGTTTCCGATCCCGCCAAGCCGGTACCCTATCGAGCTCGTCCGAGTCAGCCGGTCGGATACACGGGTCGCTTCACTTGGCCGCGATGGCTGGTTGACGATCAACGGGAACCCTCGGGCCGCCCTGATGTTTTGGCCTTCAGTTCCGACGCGCTCACCGACCCAGTGAAGATCAGTGGTCAGCCGATGGTTAATTTGCTGGCTTCTACCACTGGAACCGATTCCGATTGGGTGGTGAAACTCATTGACGTTTACCCCGATGAGGTCGCGGGAGACGAAGAAATGGGCGGTTACCAGCTCATGATCTCAGCCGATATCTTCCGTGGTCGCTACCGCGAGAGCTTGGAGACTCCACGGGCAATCACGCCAAACAAAGCATTGCTGTACCGATTTGCCTTGCCCACTGCAAATCACGTGTTTATGCCAGGGCATCGGATTATGGTCCAGATCCAATCAAGTTGGTTTCCGCTTTACGACCGCAATCCCCAGACCTTCGTGTCGAATATTTTCTGGGCCAAACCGGCAAACTACAAGAAGGCGACTCAGCGCGTTTATCACGCCCCTGGGCAGGAGAGCTTCATCGAGTTGCCGGTGGTAAGCGGACGCTAGTCTCACATTCACCACGGAGAGGTGGAGTCAAGAAGATATCCGGTTTTCAGATACGTTCTCTGTGTCTCTGCACCTCTGTGGTGAAATGGCTGCTAGACGTGACTAAAGTGACCTGCTACCTGCACGAAAGCCTGCCTATAATCGAAAACGGCTCCCCTCCGCCGATAAAGCGAATATGTCCGACAAGCAAGCCGAAGAGATCGTCCGCACGGCTGTAACCGAGGCGCTCGAGCGTCAGCTGCCTAATTTTCGCGAAAGTATTGTGCAGGAAGTACTTCGGGCCGTTGGGCCGTCGCTCGCCGGCAAATCGGAACCCTCCGGAGCAAGCGTTGCGAGTTTGCAAAAAGCAGTTTCCGCTGTCCAGGCAGGAAACACGCAAAAAGAAATTTTGCGTGCGCTTCTCGATGGGACGGTGCTTTATTGTGGACGCGCTGCATTATTTGTCGTGAAAAATGGTTCGGCAATTGGATGGCAAGGCGCAGGATTCTCCAGCAATGATGCAATCAAAGACTTCGGTCTCGATGTCGGCGCCAGCCTAATTGCGCGCGTCATGCAGTCGCGCACCTCTGAAATCGGCAGCGCCTCTGATTTCGATCAGAACTTCATTTCGAAATTGGGCTCGTCGACTGACGGCAGGTTATCTCTTTTGCCCTTGCTGTTGAAAGACAAAGTCTCAGCACTCATCTATGCCGACTCAGGCCCGCAGGGTGCTGCCGTCGACTCCGCTGCCCTCGACGTCCTGGTCAAGGCAACCAGCTCCTGGCTGGAAGTAGTATCTCAGCGCAAGCAAGCTCAGAAGGACGGCAACCATGAGCCGGAGATGCATTCTGCGCCGCAGGCCAATGATCCATTCGCGGCACACGCCCCGCTGCATGCCGGAAAGGCGCAGCACATCCCCGAGGAAGCACCGATAGCTGTGGCCGCTGCTGCCGGAGCGGGTTCCGCAGTTGCCGCAGTTCCTGCGCTCAGTCCCGAAGAGGCAGAGATCCATCGCAAAGCTCAGCGCTTTGCCCGCCTGCTCATGGATGAAATCAAGCTTTACAATCAGGTCAAGGTTTCCGAAGGACGCAAAAACAGGGACCTTTACGATCGGCTAAAAGAGGACATCGAAAAAAGCCGCAACACGTATCAAAAGCGTTATGGGAATAGCTCTGCCGCCGGTGCAGACTACTTCAGTCAAGAGTTGATCCGTAGTCTGGCTGAAGACGACGCTTCTCTCCTGGGCAAAAATTTTCAGCGCTAAATTTTCGCGATAAAACTTCAAGGACAGTTGCGGTATTCTGCTTCCATCCGCATCTTACTAACTGGTACATAGTATTCGTGGGGCATTTTCGCAATAACTATCTATTCCCGTATGTGTTGATCGCCTGTTTGTGCGCTCTTGGCTTGGGCGTGCCAACGGCGAATTCGCAAGCTAGTGCCACGCAGCCTGCTCCGAAGGATGATACCCATACGCTGGCGCAGGGAGCGCCGGCGACCCGCGCGCAGAAACCTTCTGCGAAGGCCGCTAAACCGACTCCGAAAAAGAAATCATCGACGCGCAAGGCCACCAGAAAGCCCGCTCGTTCAAGTCGTTCGCGGCGCGCCTCGCCAAGATTCCGCAGAGTTCGTCAGGCCTTTGTGTCTTCGGCCACGCTGAAGCCAATGGCGCTACAGCTTCTACAGAACCGCTCGCCTGCTGCCTATGCCGGGGTCGAAGCTTACGGGCGCAAACACAGTGCGGAGGACGCTGGCGCTTTGGCATGGCTCGCCGCCGGTTATGCGTACTTTCTCGATCATCAATATGCGAAGTCAATCGATGCGCTGCAGCGCGCAAAAACGCACGCCGGCGAAATTGGCGATTACGTCACTTACTATCTGGCCAGCTCGCAACTCCAGAGCGGCCACAGCGCAGATGCGATCTCCGTGCTCGCCAAATTCGATGACGACTTTCCGCAGTCTCTTTTAATTCGCGACGCGCACGTTCTTTATGCGCAGGCGCTGATTTCAACCAATCGCCCAAAGGAAGCCGTTTTACTACTCGCGAAAGAGCGGGAGCCTATTCGCGCCGATCTGGAGCTTACTTTGGGTCGAGCCTATGAAGCGACCGGCGAGACGGTGAGGGCGGTTGCAGTGTTTCGTCATTTGTGTTTTGGCTTACCTCTCAGTTTTGAAGCCACGGCGGCACAAGGCGAATTACAGAAATTGACTTCGACACCTGGAATCCCGCCGGTTAGCTTCGGAGAAGAAAAGAGCCGGGCCGACGCCTTGTTCCATGCGAAGAGATATCCCGAGTCCGCTGACGCGTATCGCGATCTGCTGGGCAAGGCCACTCCCTCTGACAAACCTGAAATTCAGCTAGCGCTCGCCGAGTCGTTGCATCACTCCGGCCAGGACCGCGAGGCAAAGCAACTGCTGGATTCTGTCGAAACCAGTAGCCCTGAAATAGCTGCTCGCAAGCTGTATGACCTCGGCGAAATGCAGCGCGCCTCAAACGATGACAATGGCTTTATTCGAACAGTAGATCAGATTCGTCAAATTGCCCCGACGAGTCCTTGGCTCGAGCAAGCGCTGCTTTACGTAGGAAACATTTACCTGCTGCGGCGCGATTATGACAAGGCTATCGACGCGTATCGCGAAATTGAGCAGCGGTTTCCGGGCGGCGCGCGAACGCCTTATGCCCACTGGAAAGCCGCCTGGCTGAATTTGCGCCAGGGCCGCACGGCTGAAGCAAAACAGGGGTTCGAAAGGCAAATCGAGCTTTATCCGGATTCCTCCGAAGTCGCGGCCGCGCTCTACTGGCGCGCGCGTTTAGCCGAAGAAGATGGCGATCAGACGATGGCGTACGCCTTTTACCAGAAAATTTCAGATCGCTTCCGCAACTTCTACTACGGCCCCCTCGCCCGCGAGCGCCAAACCAAGCTGAAAGTTGATGATCCGCCGCATTACGCAATCCTGGATCACATTCCAGCAATTAGCGGAATCGAGAAAATCGAAGACGATGATCCTCCCGAGGATGATCTGCGCGTCGAGAAAGCCCGCCTGCTTGAGAATGGTGGACTGCTCGACTTTGCCATTCGCGAATTAAAAGCCGCAGCGGAGGACGACAAAGGAAGCTGGTTGCCCGCTGAGGTCGCGCGCATGTATCAGGATGCGGACAGATATGACGAAGCAGTCGAAACCTTGAAGCATGCGGTTCCAAATTACTTTGCCGTCGACCTCGCCGCACTTCCTCGCTCTTATTGGGAAGCGTTGTTTCCGCGTCCATATTGGGCGGACATGAAGCGCTTTGCCAATGCAAATGGGCTAGATCCATATTTGGTTGCGTCACTCATACGCCAGGAATCGGAGTTCAATCCTAATGCCGTCTCCAATAAAAATGCGCTAGGCCTAATGCAATTGTTGCCCCGGGTGGGCAAGGGGGTCGCCAAGCAGGTAAAGCTGAAGCATTTCTCCGCGCCGAAGTTGTTTACGCCGAGCGTCAATTTGCAGTTGGGAACAAAATATTTTCGTGAGATGGTCGATCAATTCGGCGGCTTCGAATATGCCCTTGCCGCTTATAACGCCGGCGACGACCGGGTGAAAGACTGGCAATCGGCAGGGAAGTATCGCGATGTGCAGGAGTTCGTGGAATCCATTCCTTTCACCGAAACGCGAGAGTACGTACAGGCCATCATGCGGAATGCGAATGTGTATCGTCAGTTGTATGGAGCGCCGTAGCTCTTTGTGGGTTCAGATTTTCGGGAACTCGTCCGTGGTCGCCGCCCGCAAGCTATGATGTTGCTTCATGTTTTCCCGCCGCACTGACTGGAACCTGACACCGAACCGCCTCACGTTAGCTCAGCAACAGGCATTAGGCGCCGGCAGCAAAATCCTCGACCTCACAATTTCCAATCCGACGCGAATCGGAATTGAATATGACGAATCGTCAATCCTCAACGCACTCAGAAATCCAAAGGCTCTCGACTACCACCCCCAGCCGAAAGGCATGCGTAGCGCCCGGGAAGCTGTTGCTGAATACTACTCGCGTGGGTCGCAGGGTCTTGCCGACTTGGATCCGGAAAATATTGTCCTCACCACCGGCACCAGTGAAGGATACTCATTCATTTTTTGCCTGCTCTGCAACCCAGGAGACGAAATCCTGGTGCCAAAACCCAGCTACCCGCTATTCGATTTCCTTGCCGACCTGCAAGACGTCAAGCTAATTCCATATTCGTTGATCTACGACCACGGGTGGCAGATCGATTTTCACTCCCTGGAACAGGCGCTTACAAAAAAATCCCGTGGCGTACTCCTCGTGCACCCGAACAATCCGACGGGATCGTATGTGAGCGCGCGAGAAAGGGAACAGCTCAATGTCCTCTGCTCCGAGCGCCGTCTAGCGTTGATTGTGGATGAAGTGTTTCTCGATTACGCGCTCAATGGAAAAGCGCAACCAAGTTTCGCAATCAACAAAGATGTTCTCACGTTTATCTTGAGCGGTATCTCGAAGATTTCGGCATTGCCGCAAATGAAGCTCGCGTGGATCAGTGTCCATGGATTGCAGCGAGAGGTAAATTCCGCAGTGCAGAGATTAGAGGTAATTGCTGATACATATCTCTCGATGAACGCGCCTATACAACTCGCGGCGTCGGTTCTGCTCGCCCAACACAAGAGCATTCAGGCGCAGGTTATGAATCGAGTCAAAGCTAATTTGTCAGAACTCGATCACCAACTGGTAAACCAGAAATCCTGTTCGCGTCTGGAAATCGAAGGTGGTTGGTATACGGTTATCCGAATTCCGGTGACCCGCTCCGACGAGGATTTCGCGATTGAGTTGCTCCGCTGTCATTCAGTGCTCGTCCACCCCGGGCATTTTTATGATTTTTCTAATGACGGATATCTCGTTGCAAGTTTGATTGTTCCCGAACAGGAATTTCGGGAGGGCGCTAAACACGTTCTGCAGTTCGCAAGTGACATGTAGCGGTCACATGTCTTTCCGAGGCATCTCGGTCGCGAGACAAAGAGGAACCCGCTTTCCCCAAGCGAACAACAGATTCCGTTCGGCTCTTCCTTTGGGCAGCCGCCCAGGGCAGGCTTTTCACCGCCAAACCCGTTCGGAATGACGGCAGCGGATACAGTAGAATGCTCTGCGGAAAACCAAACAGAACTGCGAGGCCGTGAATGGCAGACAAGGCAATAATTCCCGTTCCCAGTAGCAACATCGATTCTGTGCTCCAAGAGGCCCGCCAGTTCGAACCTTCAGAAGAATTTCGCCGCTTGGCGCACATTAAAAGTCTCGAGGATTACGAGCGTATCTACCAAGAATCAATCGAGCATCCGGAACAATTCTGGGGGCGCATTGCGGGCGAACTGCACTGGTTCAAGCAATGGGGCAAAGTCCTTGAATGGAACAATCCATGGGCGAAGTGGTTCGTCGGCGGACAGATTAATCTCTCCTACAATTGCCTCGACCGCCATGTGCAAACAAACCGGAAAAACAAGGCCGCAATTATTTGGGAGAGCGAACCGGGCGACGTTCGCACGATTACTTATCAACAACTGCACCGTGAGGTGCAGAAGTTCGCTAACGTTTTGAAGTCTCTCGGCGTGAAAAAAGGCGATCGCGTCGCAATTTACATGGGCATGACTCCCGAACTGCCGATCGCCATGCTGGCCTGTGCGCGAATCGGTGCGCCGCATACTGTAGTCTTTGGCGGGTTCTCTTCGCACGCGCTGGTTGATCGCATTCACGATTCGCAAGCAAATACCGTCATCACCCAAGACGGCGCGTATCGCCGAGGAAGTGAGGTCAAGTTGTTTCAGGCAGTTGAGGAAGCCCTGAAGTCTTGCCCGACAGTAAAGAACGTTGTTGTGTACAAGCGCACCGGCACTCCCATTAACATGCAGGCGGGGCGCGACCAGTGGTGGCACGAGTTGATGGCCAACGCTTCCGACGAGTGTCCAGCGGAACCACTCGATGCCGAACACCCGCTCTATATCCTTTACACCTCCGGCACAACAGGGAAACCCAAAGGCGTGGTACACACCACCGGCGGATATTCGGTCGGTACATACATCACCACCAAATGGGTGTTCGACCTGCGCGAAGATGATACCTATTGGTGTACGGCAGATATCGGCTGGGTTACTGGCCACAGTTACATCATCTATGGCCCGCTGCAAAATGGCGCGACTACTCTCATGTACGAAGGCGCGCCCAACTTTCCCGAGCCCGACCGCTTCTGGAGCATCATTGATCGCCATCAGGTCAGCATTCTTTATACCGCTCCGACTGCCATTCGAACGTTCATTCGTTGGGGCGATCAGTGGCCAAATAAGCACAAGCTGAGTAGCCTGCGCCTCCTGGGCAGCGTAGGTGAACCCATCAATCCTGAGGCCTGGATGTGGTACCGCGAAGTTATTGGCCATAATCGCTGCCCGATCGTCGATACCTGGTGGCAAACCGAAACCGGGCACATTATGATCACGCCGATTCCTGGCGCTATTGCGACGAAGCCTGGATCGGGCACAAAGCCGTTCCCGGGAGTTGTTCCTGAAATCGTCACAATGGACGGAAAACCTGTACCCGCCGGTGCGGGTGGATATCTTGTGCTCAAGCAGCCCTGGCCGGGAATGCTGCGCACAATCTATGGTGATCCTGACCGTTACGTAAAGCAGTACTGGTCGCAAATTCCTGGCGTTTACTTTACCGGCGACGGTGCACGCGAAGATAAAGATGGGTATTTCTGGATCATGGGCCGCGTCGATGACGTAATCAATGTCTCTGGACACCGCCTGAGCACAATGGAAGTTGAATCAGCTCTGGTTGCTCATGATTACGTCGCCGAAGCTGCCGTCGTAGGCCGTCCGGACCAAGTGAAGGGGCAAGCAATATCCGCATTCGTCACGCTGGAAGGTGGCCGAAAACCGACTCGAGAGCTGAAAGAAGAGCTCCGTAAATGGGTAGCAAAAGAAATCGGCGCCCTAGCTAAACCCGACGACATCCGCTTCACCGATGCTCTTCCGAAAACCCGCAGCGGCAAAATTATGCGGCGGTTACTGCGGGAGCTTGCAACCCACGGCGAGGTCAAAGGTGATACCACCACACTTGAAGACTTCAGCGTTCTTGCCAAACTCAAGGAGCAGGAAGAAGCCTAAGAACTTTCCTGTACGCGGTAATCCCTTGCTAGCTGTTCATCATCCTATTTCTGCGCTTGTAGCTACAGGAGGATTCTTGATGAAAGCTAAACTGCTTGTACTTCCGGCTGTGTTGCTGTTGACTTCAGCCTGGGCACAACAAAATAGTCAAGCTGTGCAACAGAACGATCAGATATCACCGGCCGCCGAACAGCGCATCCAGAAGGAGGTCCGTCACCAGTTGTTGATGCTGCCTTATCTCAACGTTTTCGACAACATGTCGTACAAAGTTGAAGGGTATAAAGTGACGTTGATGGGTCAGGTAACGAATCCGACGTTGAAATCCGATGCGCAAAACGTCGTAAAGGGCATCGAAGGCGTCGAGCAAGTCGATAATCAAATCGAAGTACTGCCGGTTTCGCCGATGGACGAAGGTCTGCGGCGGAGACTGTTTATCGCGATATACGGGTATCCTGCGCTGCAAAAGTACGATATGCCGGTCGTGAAACCGATCCGGATCATTGTGAAGAATGGGCACGTAACTCTGGATGGCGTTGTCGACAGTGAAGCTGATAAGAACTTGGCGGGCGTTCGTGCAAACAGCGTGCCCGGCATTTTCTCGGTCACAAACAACCTTCGAGTTGCACAGCAATAGTGATGCGGCTGCGACTTCACTGCGCAGCCGCTCTGCTTTCCAGCAGTGTCGGTCAGGCTTTCGATTCGGCGGCCGGCTGCTCGAAGCCGCTGCAACGGCGTCGCATGCCTGCGCGAAATTTTTCCCGCTCTTCCGGGCTCATCTGAGCCCAGCGTTCGCGGATTTTGTGACGGCGGTGCATTGCTGGAGCGAGCCAGCCGCGCTGCCCGCCGAATAATATCCAGGCCAAGCTCAATAGTCCCAATGCCTGCCAGTATGAAATCGTGTGCAGGCCAAAGATTGTCGGCATGAGCCAGTTCCATAGATAAAGCACGGCTGCGCCAAAACCAGCCGCGAATATCCCCAGGAAAACAATCGCAAAAATGAATATTTTCATTATCCTGACTGCCCGTCGGCTTGCCATAATTCACCTCATCTCCCGAAAGTCTCTATAAATGGTTTCCAGCCGTTCGCGGAGTCGCAGCACCGCATACCGCTTTCTCGAAAGCAGGGTGTTCACGCTCTCGCCAGTTTCGGCGGCTAGCTCTGCAAAACTCCGCCCTTCGATTTCGTGAGCAATGAATACCGCGCGTTGTTCGTCTGGCAGTTCCGCCAGAGCATCCATTAACTCTTCAAGCAGTACGGAGCGCGCGTAGGCCGCTTCTGGCCCGGCGTCAGGCGAGGGGAGTAAGTCGTCGATCGTTAATGTCTTGTCGCTATCTGTTACAGAATTGAATTCCGCCGCAGCTTCGGTCTTCTTCTTTCGAAACCGGTCTGTTATTCGGTTCCGCGCTACCTGAAAAAGCCATCCGCTCAGAGTCTGTATCGGCTTCATCAGTCGATACGCCTCAACCAGTTCGAAGAACACGTCCTGCAGAATGTCTTCGACGTCCGCTGGATCGGGAACTCGTGAGCGGATGAAATTGCGCAACCGCGTCCGCTGCTGTTCGACCGCCTCGGAAATTTCACGGTTTTGCTGGCTGCTCATTGCGCCGATGGTCAACGCGGTCATCTGGTATGAAGACGGTTGACGAGAGCGAATATTGTAGAGACGGAAAACTTTATTGAAGCGATAGGAGGTGCCCCGTCCTTGTCTTTCGTGTAGTTTGCAAAGATAAGGGGAGGATTTTGGTTCTAGTTGATGCCTTCACTGCCCGGCCATTGCCAATTGCTTTTCTTGCGGAGTCATTTGCCGCCACAGCACTTGCAGATCTTCGGAGATGCGGCCGTTCTGTGGCTCCTGGTGCAGCGCCCGCGCGAACCATCGATAAGCAGTCGGCAGATCACGTCCTACGCAATGACCGGTGGCGTACATGGTTCCGAGTACCGTCTGCGCTTTTGAGTTTCCTCTTGTGGCGGCGTTTCGCAGGCTAGACTCTGCGCGAGTGCAATTCTGTGGGACGCCATTGCCATACAGGTAGCGTTCGCCAGTGGCTTCCAGGTCCGCCTCAGGCGAAGCAGGTGCGGCGGCCTGTGCCGTTCGTGAAGGTGTCGGCTTCGGCTTCGGCGACCGTGCAGGTTCTTTCGTCGATCTGGAAGCCTCCGACACGCCAGCCGGAGGAGTACTTTTGGCCTCTTCTGCTTGAGCTGCCGTCTGCGGCGGCTTTTCCGGCGCAGCACTTTGAGCCTGCGTGGCGTTCGCACGCGGAGTCGAGGGCGGAGGTTGATTTGCTGTCGTTTGGGTCTGCTGTGCGCCATTCGCCGGCGGGATGTCTGTCTCACTTGGTTTGCTCGCCGCCTGGCCTTGTGGCTTCTGGTTCTGCCCGTTCTGATCGGGCTGGCTGGGCAGAACGTCTCCCGCGCCGGTCATCGGCTTATCGATATGCGTCTGCTGGTCTTCATTCGTTGCAGGTGCAACCTCCGACGGAGAGGCGGAACTTTGCGTTCCTGAGTTGCTCGCCGTGTAAGAGCGATTGAACGGAAATCCGCCATTCCTCCATTGATATGCCAGATAGCCACCAATGCCCAGCACAATAATCAGAACAAAAACCAGCCCTACTTTGCTGCGGGGCTGCTCGTCTTCGTAGAGGTAATGGAACTCAACTTTTGGGTCCTCAGCCAAACCTAAAAACGACGGCCCGTGGACCGCCTCTGAATGGCCATTGCCGCCGTTCGGCGGTTTCGGCTGCTCCTTCGCGGGCGCAGGTTCCGCTGCGGCAGGGCGCGTCAATGCAGCGCCACACATGCCGCAAAACCGGTATTCAGGGCTGTTGTCGTACCCGCAATGGGTACACTTCACATACATAGCGGTTTCAAGCATATCGTAATACGTTGGATGAGAGAAATGCTGCTGCTGTTGGAAGCTGCTGCTGGCAGGCTAAGTACCTTAAGCTAACTTAAAGGAACTGAAGGGTTATTAAAAGCTAAACATTAAGGCAGAACGTCGAACCACGGGATCGCCGACTCTTAACGATGTCCTTCCAGAGTAGTAGCCGAGGCGCAACTTGCACGTGCCCTTCAAGCGGTGTTGATTGACTCACTCCTTTGGCCCACGTAAGATTCCGGCCAGTGATCGGCGAGAACGTTTCCCATTACAAAATCATCGAGAAGCTCGGCGGCGGCGGCATGGGCGTCGTCTACAAAGCCGAGGACACCCGTCTCCATCGCTTCGTCGCGCTGAAATTCCTGCCCAAGGAAGTCGCGCGAGACGCGCAAGCCCTTGCCCGTTTTCGCCGAGAGGCGCAAGCCGCCTCCGCGCTCAATCATCCGAACATTTGCACCATATATGACATTGGCGATCAGGACGGTGAAGCCTACATCGTCATGGAGTTTCTTGATGGTGTAACCCTCAAGCACATGATTGCCGGGCGTCCGCTGGATCTTGAGACGGTGCTCGCGCTCGGAATTGAAATTGCCGATGCGCTCGACGCGGCGCACTCTCAAGGAATTGTTCATCGCGATATCAAACCTGCGAACATTTTCGTAACTAAGCGCGGGCACGCAAAGATTCTCGACTTTGGCCTTGCGAAAGTGAAATACGGTGACGCATTTGCTCCCTCGGGTGCATCGCTCGACGCGACGATCGATTCCCCCGAAGCAGCACACCTGACCAGCCCTGGCACCGCTGTAGGCACAGTCGCCTATATGTCGCCCGAGCAGGTGCGGGGCAAAGACCTCGATGCTCGCACCGATCTGTTTTCATTTGGTGTGGTGCTCTATGAAATGGTGACCGGCGCACTGCCCTATCGTGGCGAGACATCAGGCGTGATCTTCGAAGCCATTCTGAACCGAGCGCCCGTACCGCCAATCCGTCTCAATCCCAGCCTCCCGCCGAAACTCGAAGACATCATCAATCGCGCCTTGGAGAAAGACCGCGATCTACGGTATCAGCACGCGTCCGAAATGAAAGCTGAGCTGATGCGGCTAAAGCGGGATACAGACACAGGCAGAGTCGCCATTCCTCCCGAGTTATCATCTGAAAACCTTAGCGGAGCCGCCGTCGCGCCTGCCAGAACTCGTTCGGGTTCTACGCCCGCCGCCACTGGACCATCGCAAACCACCGCTTCAAGTGGAACTACCGAAGTCTCCCGCGACCGAAAGCGCTTGTGGACATGGAGCGGCATTGCGGCCCTGGCAATTATCGGAGCGGTCGTCGGTACTATGTTTTATCGCCACCGCGCGAACGCGCTCACGGCAAAAGATTCCATTCTGCTTGCCGATTTTGTGAATACCACCGGCGACTCAGTCTTCGATGGCACGCTGAAACAAGCTCTTGCGGTTCAGCTCGAACAGTCGCCATATTTCAACCTCACGCCCGAGTCACGCATTCAGGAAGCGCTGAAGTTTATGGGGCGATCACCGGATGAACGTCTCACCAACGATATCGCTCACGAAATCTGCCTCCGTGAAGGCATCAAAGCGATGCTTACAGGCTCCATTTCGAGTCTGGGTAGCCACTATGTAATAGATCTGAACGCCGTCAATGTCCAAACCGGCGACTCACTTGCACGCGAGCAATCTGAGGCAGACAGCAAGGAAGCAGTACTCAAGACCCTCGACACCGCGGCATCAAATCTGCGTGGAAAGCTCGGCGAATCGGTCGCTTCAATTCAAAAGTTCACGACGCCCCTTGAGCAGGCCACTACGTCTTCTCTCGAAGCTCTGCAAGCCTACACCCTCGGTTATGACGCGCATGAGAAACTGCAGGATGAACAGGCGATTCCGCACCTGCAACGCGCTATCGAACTCGATCCTAATTTCGCAATGGCCTATGCGACACTCGGCGTGGTTGATTCCAACATTTCGCAAATGTCACTTAGTAATCAAAATCTCAAGAAGGCTTTCGAGCTGAAAGATCGCGCTAGTGAACGTGAGCGGCTGTACATCACCGCGCATTATTACGACTCGCTCGAGCGGAATTACGAGAAAAGTGAATCGACTTACCAAAACTGGGTCAACACCTATTCTCACGACACAATTCCCTTAGACAATCTGGCCTTGCTCTATCAGCAAATCGGCCAGTATGAAAAAGCTCTGGCAAGTGCAAGCCAAGCTATGCGACTGGATCCGAAAGATCAGTTCGCCGAGCAGAATGTGGCCGCCTCTTACATAGGAATGAATCGTTTTGAGGAAGCCAAGGCGATTCTCGACAACGCCGATGCGCAAGGGGCGGACCTGGTTTTGTCGCCCTTCGCAAGGTTCTGGCTGGCTTTTGTTCAGCATGACGATGCTGGGATGCAGCGTGCGGAAAATAGTGCAAAAGATGGCTTCGCGAAAGCGCTGGTCCTGATGTTCAAATCCGAGTCACAATACTACGAGGGAAAGATCAAGGCGGGAAAGCAGACCGTAGCCCAACTTGAAGGTTTTGTAAAAGGCTCCGGTCTCAACGAATTTGCCGCCTCCATAATTCTTGTCGGACCTAGCTTCGAGGCAGAGATGGGAGATACTTCAGAGGCCCATCGCGCGATCACCACTGCGCTTACTCTGGCGAAAGATAGAGACACCCAAATGGCAGCGGCCACATTGATGGCGCAAACCGGAGATGAAGCAGGCGCCGACCGGATTCTTTCCGGCCTTGCCAAACAGTACCCCAACGACACAATGCTCAATTCTGTGTGGATTCCGGTCTCCCACGCGACCGTTGAAATCCGTCGTAACAACCCAAGCAAGGCAATCCAACTGTTGGAGAGCGCCCGGCCATATGAGTTCGGCTCCGGACCTTTCTCTTGTGGATATTGGCCGGTTTACATCCGTGCCGAAGCATTTTTGAAAGCACACGACGGAGTGAAGGCGGCTGCGGAGTATCAAGAAATTCTCGACCACCGTGGCACGGAGCCGACCAACCCGCTATACAGCCTTTCGAGCCTTGGTTTAGGCCGCGCTTACGCTTTGCAAGGCGATTCCGCAAAGGCCCGAACCGCTTACCAGGATTTCCTCGCTACCTGGAAGGACGCTGACCCGGATGTGCCCGTCTTCAAACAGGCGAAGGCCGAGTACGCAAAATTGCAGTAGCTGTTAATGCGGTCGGAATTCGAACTTGCGAATCACGACGGATTGATCCTGTGCGGGTGTTTGATGAAAGCACCACAGATTGATACCGACCGGCGCTGGCACTTGCGGAATGTTGGTTGCGTCTGAGGTGTAGGTTTCGGTCTTGATAACCTCGGCAACTGTTCCCATCGGCTGAGCGCCGTTCATTAGCGTAAATACGATGTGGTTCGGGAACCATTCCATCCTGGCAGTGGTCAAAGTTCCGCCGCTGACGTGGAAGTTATCCTCCCAGGCGGAAACTCCCTTGGGCTTGCGATGTCCGGTGGCGGGATAGACAGTGAAGTCGGCATTGCACGGTTGGCAGGTTTTGTTCCACTGAGAAAACTCAATATCGATTTCGTCTTCCGCATCCTTGCCGATGTGGTGGGTTGGGCCATAGGTGAATAGGCCAAGCACCGTAGTCGGATCCATTGCGTACACATTGCCTGCGACAATCCATTGATATGTTCCGAAACTCAGGTCCTCGGTCGTAAATAATTCGCCCGCCGTCCATTTTCCATTCTGCTTGACGATGCGCAGATGAAGATACCCCTGCTTGTCAATAGTGACATTGGCCGGATCTCCGAGCGCGACGCCAGCCATGTGTCCGCTGGTCAATTTCCATGAACGTCCGGACCAGGTGATGGTCTGAGCGTGGGCAAATGGCATCGTCCGGAAAAAGACCATAAGGATGATTAAAAACACAAAGATTTTCGACATTGGTATCGCCCGCTTCTCAGCAGACGAGCATACCGTATCTCTGACACTCATAAAACGGGAGTCGCACCCTACTGTGGTTGACCTGAATGCGTGAGCACCATCAGTGGAATTGCCGCGGCGGCGGCGATGGTAATCAGAACAAGAAAAACCAGGCCCGTTATGTCATCGGCTTTGCTATTCGCGTGCTTTTTCATGATGTTCTTGTCAGACGCGACCTTCAGAATCGGGTAATAGGTAAACGGCATAACCACCATGCCAAAGATCACGGAGATGTTCACCAAGGTTAGCGGACGAGATATAGAAACTGAAATGCCGAACGCCAGCACAAGCATGGCGACCCAACCCGCCGTGAAGACCGGGACCGCTTTCGGCGACAGGTTCTTTCCCCATTCGAGATTGAAGAATTGGCAAACGTTGTAAGCGCCGGAAAGAGCAGTTTCGAGGGCCGCTCCGCAAAGGCAGGCCAGCCCGCCTAACAACGCTAATACGAGTGCTTTCTGCGCAAAAGGGAAGGCCCCGGCGATCATCGTGGTGCTCAATGTTTGCGGAAAGATTGCTCGCGGCAGAAACACCATTGCGCCAAGGACCAGAAGGCCGACTGTGATGAGCGCTCCCAAAAGCGACCCGAATGCCGAAACCATAAAATTTTCGCCCAGGTCTTTCGGTGTCCAGTCCTCCTCAAGTGCTCCCGAAGAATAAAAATGGACCTCATATTCCATGAGTAGCGCGCTAAAAATTCCGACGGCAAAATAAAAATACAGAAGGGGATGCTTCGGCGGCGCAAGCACCGGTATCAGGCCATGGGCCAGCTGATGCCAATTCGGGTGCAAAGCCACTGCCGAGACGGCAATAACGCACATTGTTACGCCAGCAAGTCCGAAGGTTCGCTCGATCCACTGAAACTTGAAACTGTAAATGATCAGCCCCAAAATCATGACCGCGAGAAGCACAAGCAGCTTCTGTTTCCATCCGGTGAGCAACTGAAGAATGATGGCGATGCCGCCGAGTTCTGCAGCACAGGTGATCAGGTTGAGAAGATTCGACGCAATCAGCACGACCATGCCGAAGCGAAACCCGAGACAATCCCGCACCACCGCGAAAACCGGCTCCTTTGCGACTACGGCTACACGCCCGCACATTTCCATATAGACGATGATTGCGGCCGTGCCGAGCACGATTGCCCAGAGCAGGCTATATCCAAACAGCGCTCCCGCCTGCATGGTGAAGACGATCTGGCCAAAATCGACAAAGCCCCCGAGCGCTGTCATGATCCCCAGCGTGATGCCAAGAAGCTTTTTCATAAGAGGGAAGTGGCCGCAAATTGATGATGGCTCGCTGCTACCTTGGCACGCTCGAGCCGCAACGCACTATCGTTGCCCATCAGAGTTGGAATGACCGGCAATTCGCGGCGAAGGAACTCGAGTTCCCCTTTGCAGGATTTGAAAGCCTTCTCGTCCTCCGGTTGTGGAGTGGTGCTGGCGAGTTCTTGCTCTGAGTGCGCAATTTCTGTTGCCAGTTGCCGGGCGTGCGCTGCCGCGAAGGTTTTTGTGGCCTGCCCCTGGCGCACATAGTCGATGAACATTTCCATTTCACTGGCGTAGGAGTTCGCCGAGACCAATTCAGAACGCAGATCGTCTGAAGTGAGGATTTTGTGACTGGAACAGGCGCAGAGTGCGAGGAAGGGAGGCAACGTCACGACAACGCAACCGACTCTTATCCACTGCACGATTCAAAGATGCTGGAGCGAAGCTGATGTTTGTACGTAAACCCAATTAGCTGGCTCGATTAATGCCGTCCCCAGTTCTACCAAAGGCGGGAGTAGTGGGGCACCCGGCCAGTGCCCACGTGAAGCAGGTCTCCCACAAGTTTTAGATGTTCGTCCGTCACAGAGTTTGTTAATTACTCACGGGTAGTCTTTTCCTTTGTCATCCCCAGCGAAGATGTTCATCGGCGATGAACATCGCAAAGAGGGATCTGCATTGAAGAGAAAAACCTACTACGTTTACATCATGGCCAGCCGCTCGCTCAACCTCTACACCGGGATTACCAACAGCATCTATCGGCGTGCCTTGCAGCACAAACGCGGTGAAATCGGCGGTTTCACGAAGCGGTACCACATCAATCGGCTGGTCTATTACGAAATATTCCACCAGATTGGTAATGCCATCGCTCGCGAGAAGCAGATTAAGGCATGGACTCGCGCTAATTAAAGGCGAAAATCCGACGTGGCAGGATCTGGCAGAAGGATGGGGCGAAAAATTCGAACTGCAGATCCCTCTCTGCGATCTTCATTCGCGGAGCGAATGAACCTCTTCGCTCGGGATGACAACGGAAAGGGTAGTGGCTGACGCGGACAAAGTCTGTGACGGATGAACATTGATTGCTTTTGGAAAAGTTCCAACCCAGGCGGGAACCCGGTCAGGCCTATTCGGACAAGCTGGAATCGTAAATCGGTGGCATTCTCTGCACACCTATCCTAACGCCATGTCATCACGAGCCGAGCGATATACTCAAGCTTGTCATGACCCGGACCTCACTACCCGCAAACTTGTCATCCCGAGCGGAGCGTGATCACTCGCTTGCGAGGGATCATACGGAGTCGAGGGATCTGCATTTCGACTTGCACTTCCTAACCCTCCCCTTGCGGGAGATGGGATACGGCAGCGAGGTTGCCCCACCCTTTCGCCCGATTCTGGCGAAGGGTGGGACTCGGCTTCCCGTCGCTCATCATTCATGTCTCGTCCCGTCCTGTACCCCCTGTCTCGCACAAACGCGAAACAAGGATGGGGCAAACCGCAGTATTTCTTAACATGGGGAAGTGCATCCGGCGCTCACTCCGGGACGATTGCACCAGCAGTTGTGCAATCTTGAAAATCTTGTCAAGCCCCGAAACTCCCAATATCCTTCTAAGCCGCTGAATTAATGGATCAAATAAATCTGAAAACCTTGGCACAATTTCCCTTCCAATTTGCTATTCTGAAAATAAGGACATAACAAAAGGCGCGGATTCCCTCCGCGCCTTTTGTTTTTGTGTCGCGGCCGGCTTGTGTGGCGCGGACGCCCTCGTCCGCGGGTTGTTAGAGCATCACTAAAATTTCGACGAATTAGAAGGCGCGGATTTCCTCTGCGCCTTTTGTATTTTCTGACCACTGATCACTAGCTTGAGGCGTTTAGCGGGCGTCCGAGCCCGCTGCCGAACCGGGGTCCCCGGAACGCGCGTTTTCGCGTTCTGGGGTGGAGAAATCCTGAGCGAAGCCGAAGGACCTTCGGCCGTGCCGATAACTCCGGACCCTCATTTCATCCATTACGGAGCTCTCTTGAAAAAACAAAAATCCTACATGCCCGCCGGACATCTCGGCACCAAACGTATGGGCGAGCTCGCCGAGCTCGCATTCATGTTTCGCGCAGCCAGCGAAGGCATCGGGGTCGCGAGGCCCTACGGTGACAGCCACGCCTACGATTTTCTCGTTCAGCACGGCCGTAAATTGGCGCGCGTGCAAGTGAAATCGTGCTTCACAAAACGCGAGCGCCGCCAAACCGGATTTTCGATTCTGGCTCGTCACCGAATGAAAAAGGGCGCCGGCCTCGCGTATTCGCAGGAAGACGTTGATTTCATAGCCGCATACGTCGCGCCATATGAGGCGTGGTACGTGATTCCTATAGAAGCACTTGAAGGAAGCATTTCCATCCGTCTTCACCCCGGACTTTGCCCAGGACGAAAAACGAGGCGATCTGGTGGATTCTATGAGGCTTACCGCGAAGCCTGGCATCTGCTGAAGCAACCGGAAGCAAGTGAAACAGCGCCCCTCGGGATGACAACTCTAAGTCTGTGAGGTGTGAACATCCATCCAAAGGTGCGCTCTATGCCCGCGGTACGGACGGGAAGGGCACGGTTTTAACCGTGCCAAAGAGCATGAATGATGAGGAGGGCTTTAGCCCCTGAGGGAACTGCGAAGCCGACCTCAGCGGCTGAAGCCGGTCACATTTCGCACTCGCGGCACGGCTGAAAAAGCTTGCCCCGAGCGAGCGCAGCGAGGGGTGACCTTCCCGTGACTTGTTGTGGCGAGCGGCGTCGCTGCGCTGGTCGTTCGCACTCGCTTCTGGTCATGCCCTTCGCCCTTGTCCTCCCGAGGCGTGCCGGATGAGTTTGAAAAACTCATCGGGAACGAGGGATCTGCATTTTGCATTTTCTCCTCGCCCGCTCTATCACCCGATTCGGTGATTTCCACTGCAGACCCCTCGGCTGCGAGGTTCATTCGCGGAGCGAATGAACACCTTCGCTCGGGATGACAACGCTGGTTAGTGAGGTGAGGGGGATTGAAAGACTCTGTTATGTGTGAACGTCTCCCAAGCTAAAGGCAGCCTGAGGGGATAACAGCGGGCGACCGTCATCGAACCCTAGGTTTTTAAGGCCCGATCTTTCTTTATTATGAATGGTTCAATTGTTTGACCGAAAAAGTTAGACGAAATTTTCTCCCCGTCCAGGCCGTAACGTTTTGGCCATTCCTCAGGACAGTAGTGTGTTCCAAAGATCCTATCTATCCACGGAAAATGAATGGCAAAGTTTTTATTGAGGCCCTCCTCCTGGGAGGTATGGTGCCAATGATGGTACTTGGGAACCACAAGAAACCTTTCCAGCCATTCTGCACTTGGGCGGAAATTGCAATGGAGCCAGGTGGCGTGGAGCGTGACAAAAATTAAATAAGCCAGGATTATTGATTGCGAAAACCCGATCATCAAGGGAGTCAGGATAAATACTCGCACTAGCGTGTCATCCACGAAGTGGGCACGTGAGCCTGCGATCCAATCAAGCGCTTGCGACGAATGATGAATAGCATGAAAGCGCCACAGAAAAGGAACCTTGTGCAGGGCCAAATGAATGGAATATTCAGCTACGTCTGCGACTGCAACAGCGAAAAAAAATTGCACAAGCCACGGCATGCGCGCGATCAAATTTTGAAGAGCCGGAATGCCCAGATATTTGGTCGCCAGAGTGGCAGGCAACAAAACCAGAAATGACAAAATCTGAATGGGAAAATGGGTCGACATAAAATAAATCACATCCAAAGTCCACTCCTTCCTAAACGTTCCTTGTTCCGGATATTGCGGCCAGAGTCTTTCGAGCGGCACGTAGATGAGCGCCATTAAGAACAGGTCAAGCACAAACCAATCCAAGCCGATTGCCGGGCCGTCATGCAAAGTCTGATTGATTCGCACACTTGATCCACCCAAGGCCGTGGCAGCGGCTGCGAGTATCAGTCCTGTCAATGCCAAGGTCTTTTTCTTGCGCACAATCGAAGCAATCACTCCGAATAGCATCGCCGATGCGATTAGACACTCGATCAGAACGCGTATCGCGTGCATTGGATAATGTGTCCGTAGCTGAGGAGACGTTAGTAACTGAGGGAAGTGAAGGCAGAGAACGGCCCCGAAGGAGAGGAATCCGAAGAACGCTGACAATATCCCGCTCCACCAACCCGTCCCAAAACCGGTCGACTCGGCATCGCCAAAGAACTGCTCAACCCTCTGCTCGGTATCCATATGCGAGACAGCGTTCTTAGTGGGATTATAGGGAGGACCCGAAAAGGCCCGCAATATTGCGATTGCACTCTGGTAACCGCTCATCGACAGTTTTAGAGCAGGACTAAGAAGCATGCAGCCAACTACCCCACCCTTGCCGCTTCTCCCGCCCGCGTGTTAGCCTTAAACAGACAACTAAACGTTGACAATTTAGAAGGAGTGCACCAGGTTAGTGCTAGCCAGAGAGCAAAAGAAATCTGTCATTGATCAGTACGGAACGCATCCCACCGATACGGGCAGTCCAGAAGTCCAGATCGCTCTGTTGAGCGAACGCATTGGTCAACTGACGGAGCACTTCAAATCGCACCAGAAAGATCATGGCTCGCGCCGCGGTCTTCTCATGCTGGTCAGCAAGCGTCGCAGCTTGCTCGACTACCTCAAAAAATACGACTCCGAGCGCTACAAAACGGTTGTTCAGAGACTCGGCCTCCGCAAGTAGGAGGCTTTTTCTCTTTGGGCTGTTTGTTCCAGGCTTTCGGGACAGCGCCGTAGTGTGTTCTTGAGGTGAGTGGAATTCCATTCTTTTTCTTTGGTCCAAGCTGCTAATCAGCAACGAGCGATGAGCTGTGAGCTGCGAGCAACCCAAGCTCCTGGCGTCCTGCTTTCCTGCAGAACGGTTTTGCTCGAAGCTCGCCGCTCACTGCTCGCCGCTGAACTCTTGCCCTCCTCCACAATTAAGGACAAACCATGAAACAAGAACTCTCCATCGATCTCGCAGGCGGCAAGCGGATCTCTTTTGAAACAGGAAAATTG
>DASRFP010000031.1:0-205213 GCA_035651475.1 Terriglobales bacterium
GAGTCGGCGAGCTACGAACTTAACTCTCTCATCCATCACCGAACACTCCTTCCACGGCATCCACTTTCCTCCCCGAAAGGGGAGAAAGTGTAACCTATGTGTCCGGTACGATCTGTTACCTATGTCTCGGGTCGCTCATCATACGTTTACGGCAATTTGGCAGTTGTAGCGACTGTCCAAAGCTGTCCAATAAGGGGAACTGACCCACAGTTCCCCTTAATTATTGAATCAAGATCTGCTGATTCATTTCTCTTCTGAGGACTTCTTCTGAGGAATCATTGCACGATTGGCCGATTGGCTTTTCGCTTCGCAATTGCTGAAGCATTGCCGTACTGATCCATCGTCGTTGATGTGAGCATGTCGCATTAGCTTCTGCTGTGCTCCCATTGGTGCTCCCGTTCGTCTAGCCACGCACGATACGTGTGACGAAACGTATGAAATCCAATCCTGCCGAGTCCCTGCTTGGCGCCTACTCGAACCAGGTAGTCGGCGCGAATTGAGTGGGCATGGTACGGACGCCCCGTCGCTGGGCTCGGGAAGACCCACTGTTGTTCTGTCTTCGCGCAGATTCTTGCCACTTCTTCAGAACAGCAATGAAGCTCTTTTCGAGAGGCACCTCGTCCTGCGAATACTCGGTCTTCAGCCGGTTCGTGGATCAGAGAGTGGCTCCCGACCAAATCATCGCCGCAGGTAACTTCGAATTCAAGCTCA
The DNA here is from genome assembly GCA_035651475.1 of Terriglobales bacterium. Lineage (GTDB taxonomy): Bacteria > Acidobacteriota > Terriglobia > Terriglobales > Acidobacteriaceae > Gp1-AA145. Next base: position 712 of record DASRFP010000031.1, read on the forward strand.
AGCTGTAATGAAATTAGTCTGTGGCGAATTACTCGAGGCCACCACCTTCCGGTGTACTCCCCTTACCTCAGTCATCTTCAGTAACTACTTTTTTACCAATATTGTCTAGCTTGGAAAAGCGTCCAGAAAGGCAAGCAATTGGGAAGTCGTTTCCGTATCCTTCGCGCCTGTTGCCTCCTCTTTGTGTTCGCCTGTGGGACGCAAGGATGGTCACAGAGCACGACCGAAATTCGTGGCCGCGTTCAGGACCGTTCTGGTCACGCGGTCAGCAGCGCGTTCGTCATCATCACCGCGCAAGACACGTCATTGATGCGGGCGGCTACCACCGATGAAAACGGGGAATTCTCCCTGCCTTCGCTTCCGGTCGGCACCTACAGTTTGCAAATCAAAGCAGATGGATTTGCTGACTTCGATGCTAAGGACATTCGCGCCAGCATCGGAGAAGTTTTCCAGTTAAATGTCAAACTCGCACCCCCAGGACCAAGCAACAGCCACTCAGTTCAGCTTGGAGAGAGGTCGCTCGTTGAAAGCAGCAACGCACAGCTGGGCGTGGTCATGACCGAGGGTGAAGTGACGCAGTTGCCACTGAAGTCTCGGGATACCTTTGAGCTGCTCCAGTTGCAACCAGGCGTGCAGAGTACCATCGGCTCCAATTTGTTCTTCGGAAGCGACCGGCCTGGTGTCGTATCGGTAAGCGGCGCGCGGACACGCTCCAACAATTACGAAGTAAACGGCGGGTATTCCGCCGATCAGCTGATCAATTCGCCTTCCGTTCAGCCTTCGCCCGATTCCATCAGCGAATTCCGGGTTATTTCTCATGATTACGAAGCAGCGCTTGGGCGAAATTCCGGCTCGGTATTGAACGTGGTAACGAAATCGGGGAGCAGCACCTGGCACGGAACTGCTTACGAATTTCTTCGCAATAACGTTCTCAACGCCAAGGGCTATTTTGATCCAGAAGTTCCTGACTTCAAGCAGAATCAGTTTGGAGCGACTCTTGGCGGGTCGCTTCGTCGCGACAAGACGTTTTTCTTTAGTTCCTACGAAGGACGCCGCCAGCGGCAAGGAATCAGTTCTACTCCTGTACCCGTTCCGACCAGCGCCGAGAGGCAAGGAGATTTCTCCGCCGGGCCAGCTTTCACCGGCACATTGAGTGACGATGCTGTCGCGCAGGCCTTAAATAACCGACCCGGCTGTGCTGCCGCGGTGAGCGGTCATGGTGGCGCGAGCATCGCCGCCGGTACGCAGTATGCTGCGATATTCCCGGGTAACGTGATTCCGTCCCAGTGCGCCGATCCCACAGCTGTGGATCTCATGCAGCAGTTTGTTCCCTTGCCGAATGGGAGCAACGGGACTTTTACTGCCTCACCGGATGCCGCTGTGCGCAGCGATCAAGCGACTCTTCGCCTCGACGACAACTTGACCGGACAGCAGCAGATGAGCTTCTACTACTACGGCACCGACGCGTCCGACCTTGAGCCCTTCTCTTATTTGTTTGGACAGGGAGCAAATGTCCCCGGATTCGGCACCAAGACTCGTACACGCTACCAGCAATTCAATCTCTCGCATACCTGGACCATTACAGCAAAAACCATCAATGAAGTCCGTTTCGTCTACTATCGCGAGGGCGAAGGTTCTCTTCTCAGTCCGACACGCACCAATTCGGTGCAGAATTCCTGTGTCGACGTTCCTGCCGATCAATGTTTCACTGATCCAGCGAATCCGCAGCTAGGCATCAACCCCGGATACGGCGCGCAGTATGAGGGCGTCCCCTTCATCGCTCTCTCGGGCGGCTTTAGCTACGGCAATAATCAAAATGGCAATTTTTCGCAAACCGGCAACGTCTACCAGGCGAAAGATACCTATAGTCGAATCTTAGGCAAGCACACGCTGAAATCCGGGGCGGACATACGTAACCAGCGGCTACACCAGTTCTATTTTTACGACATCAGCGGTGGTTATCAGTTCTACGGGGGTGGATCTAATGATGTGGGCTACAGCACTCTCGTGCCGAACTACCTTTTAGGGCTGCCCGATAGTTTCTCCGAGGGTTCCGCGAATGCGGTGGACGCACGCACAACCCAGCTTAATGTGTTCACGCAAGATTCATGGAAAATGCGTCCGAATATGACGCTCAACTATGGATTACGCTGGGAGTTCAATACTCCCTTTGAAGATGCAGGCGAGCGCATTCAAGCGTTTCGACCGGGGCAGGCGACCACGCAATATCCGTGCGTGCTGAGCCCATCCGATCCGATTTTGGCTTCAACCGGCAGCAACGATTGTTCTGCAACTGGCCCGGCTCGGTCGGTGTTTCCGCTCGGCCTGGTACTACCCGGGGATGCCGAGGTTCCGAGTGGACTCACCAAAAGTTATCCATTCTCGTTCGCACCGCGACTGGGTCTCGCCTGGTCGCCAAATTCGAGCACGGGCATGCTGTCTCGAATCACGGGAGGCCCGGGACACTCGAGCGTACGGCTCGGCTGGGGCATGTTCTACGACAGTGTGGAAGAAATGATGTTCGGCGAGAACCTTACGGCACAGCCCCCGTTCGGTGGCAGCACAATTCTCTCCAACACATTCTTCAACACACCATTTCTGGCGCAAGACGGATCAGTTGCGCCCAATCCGTTCCATGGCTTCCTTGATCCCACGCGGGGTAGCCCAATTGATTTCGCGGAGTTTCGACCGGTTACCCTGTATGGGAATCTCCCTACTGAATTTCGCAGTCAGTATTCGACGCACTATCATTTGACCTTTCAGCGAGAACTGTCGCGGAGCACGCTCTTGCAATTTGGTTACGTAGGTAGCCAGGGGCATAGACTGACGGCAACACTAGATCAGAACTATGGCGTGGCACAAACGTGTCTTGATCTCAACCAAATTCCGGGGATGTCTTGCGGCCCCTTCGGCGCTGACAGCGCATACACAATCCCTGCGGGCGGAATTCCAAGCGGCGTTACCGTGCATCTACCCTATGGGTCGGTACCCAGCGTTACCGGACCGAATCCGAATCCGATCACGTTAATTGGTCTCCGCCGATATTCCTCGCCTCTGTGCGAGCCCACTACAGGAGTTGGTTGCCCGCCCGATGGAGTCCCGGTGTTCGGGAGCATCTTTGCGAACCTGCCCATTGCGAATTCGTCTTACAACTCGCTGCAGACGCTGGTCAATCGTCACTTCTCGCATGGACTGCAGTTTCTTGCGTCGTACACCTGGAGCAAGTCCATCGACAATGCTTCCAGTTTTGAAAATTCGGTCAATCCCATCGATCCAAGCCGGTCGCGATCATTGTCTCTTTTCGACGCACGTCACCGTTTGGTCTTCAGCAATTTCTGGCAGATTCCTGGTCCTTCCAGGCAACTGTGGACTCATCACCTTTTAGAGGGATGGGCTCTATCGACCATCTTTACCTTGCAATCAGGTTTCCCCATCCGCATGACGTCGGAAAACGATCAGGAGTTGATGAGCAGCTTCGATTTCGAAAGCGCCGGGGAGCCGGAACAAATCGGGCCGTTCAGGCGCCTGAGTCCGCAATCATCGGGTGGCTACTATTTCGACCCTGCATCCTTTACCGATGCGCCGCTGGGACAAATCGGCAATACGCCACGAACAATCTGCTGCGGCCCTGGTATTGCGAACTTGGATTTAGGCATTCACAAGACTTTCAGTTTGAACGAGGAAGAAAAATTGGAATTCCGCGCGGAAATATTCAACATCCTGAATCATACGCAATTTATGAATCCCGACGGCGACATTACGGATGGGGCAAGCTTCGGGCAGGTTAGTGGCGCGCGCGATCCGCGTTTAATCCAGTTCGCATTGCGGCTGACATTCTGATTCCATGAAACGAATAGGACAAATTGTGATTTGCGCGCTCCTGCTTAGCACAGGTTCTTACGCCGCCGATCAATCGGAACGCAAGCTGGTTCATCGCGAGGAAGCCGAATACCCGGCGGTCGCCGCTAAAAATAATGTTCACGGGACAGTAAAACTAAAAATCTGGGTCAGTGCCGATGGCACTGTGCGCCGCCTGGAGTACATCGGTGGACACCCTCTGCTCGCCGAATCAGCATTAAAAGCCGTAAAGAACTGGAAATATGAACCGAGCCTGGTCGAATCGACTTCGGAAGTGGAGATCAAGTTCTAGCGTATTGGGCACTAGCTCGTCCGGCCGAATTGAACCAGAGTTTCCGTAATCATCGATAATCGCCATATCACTCAAAACCCCAGTTTCCGACGCTCAACGCGGAGCTTTGAATGTGAAGGTCTCAGGACCGGGAAACGCAAGCTTCCGCTACTCAGTCGCTTAGTTTTTGAAGCAAATCTTTTGGGCGAATTGGTTTCGGTAGGAACTCGAAATGGTGACCTTCAGCTCTCGCCCGAGTCAATATATCGGATACTGATGCATGTCCCGAAAACAATACGACACGGGCATCTGGACAAATATCCCGAACCGCTACGGCGGTATCAACGCCATTCATATCAGGCATCAACACATCACAAAGCAGGACATCTGGACAGGATTCCTTCGCTATCTTTACAGCCGAGAGACCATCGTAGGCGGCAATCGCGGTGTGTCCACTATCTGCCAAAATCTCTTTGACACTGTCTGCAACCCTTCGTTCATCATCCACAACAATGACCCGAAGACGCTGAGTGCCACGTGGATCACCAGGGATTGAATTGGAGGACGAACTCGCACCAGAGTCGCGAAGACAGGACAGTGCAAAAATCCGTGACCCCAGAGTCGTATCCGTGTTGACCAGCATGGATCACTATCTCCCAAGGACTATGACGATGCGTGACATGGAAGAATAACACTCATCACAGTTCCACGAAGTTCTTTGCTTCGCAGCAAAACGCGCCCACCGTGCTTTTCTATCAGCGTCTTCGTGGTCCAAAGACCTAGACCAGTTCCAACTTGCTCTTTTGTCGTAAAGAAAGGTGTGAACACTTTTTCTTTTACCTCTCGAGCCATGCCGACGCCCGTATCAGCAATCGTGATGCATGCACGGGAATCCCTTATATGTGTACGAATTAAGATTCGACCTCCATCCGAACTTGCGTCGATAGCATTGGCGATAAGATTCGAAATTGCCTGCCTGAATTCTCCTTGAAGAACCCATACGTTGAGATCTGGGGTGAAGTCAGTTTCCACTCGCAGGTTCTTGTATTGCAGCTTGCGCTCATAAATTGTGAGCACACCTTCAATCGACTTTGTTACCTCTACGTATTGCGGCTCGGAATTGTCCCTATAAAATCCCAATGTCTGTTGAGCGATATGGGCAACGCGATCCAACTCCTCGTCTACGATATCGAGATGCCGCCTTACTTCCGGCGGTACAGCCGGGTTTTTACGGGCGAGAAATAGATAATTCGTAACGGCTTCTAACGGATTATTGATTTCATGGGCGATGGTGGCAGCAAGTCGGCCTGCGGCCGCCAGTTTTTCTGCCTGAATCAACGCTTGCTGCGCCTGCTTCCGTTGAGAGAACTCATCCTGCAAAGCCTCGTACAACCGGGCATTCTCGATCGCGCACACCGCTAAACGAGCGTAAAGATCTGTGAGTCGCTGTTCACGCTCGCTGGGACAATAAGGTTCTTTGAAGTGGACGGAAAGCACTCCTACCAATTGCTTTGATCGATCCAACAACGGAGTGCTGTGTACTGACCGAAAACCTGCCAAGCGGGCGGCATCCCGATAAGGGGCGAAAATCTCATCAGTTTCCGTGTCAGCGACGATTACGCGCTCGCGTGTTTGCAGACATGTGCCGCAAGCGCCAGCTCCTTCCGGTACACGTGCAATCTGCTCAAGAAAGACGCTCGAGAATCCGAGACTTGCGGCGGGATAAAGCTCATTATGGTTAGGAATGCGTAAAGATAGCAATCCCATTTCAGTTCGATGAACGGCAGCTACAGACTTTAATACATCTCGCACAACCGCGTTCATATCGAGCCATGACATACGGGTGGCTAGATCGTGGATCCGACGTAGCTCCTCCACTTCATCGGCGAGTGTCACTGCAAGACGTTCACGCTCTGCAGCGAGTCGTTCAAGCGCATTGGCTTTTTGCTGCAGCGTCGCGACGGTGCGAAGGCGCTCGTCTTCGGTTACGAGTCCCATGTAGCTTTCGGTCGGAAACACGGCGGAGTGCTCGGCGCAGATTAGCTTTAGCTTTTCGCTATGTTCACGATCCGAAAAATCTGCAATCGGATAAGCGCAGTGGAGCTTAAAGGAATGCGTTTGCGCCAACTCGTTCCATAATTGCTCGAGTCGAATAGCGGCTTCAGCCTTCCCCTCGCTCCAGAGAAGCGCGACCATTTCGCCAAATGCAGCTACTTCTTTGCGAGAGCTCGTAGCAGCAGCAGCGAGTCGCTCCACTGTTCCACCGATGACGTCACGAAATAACTTGGCGTCTGGCCAGCTATCAACTAAAAATTTGTTCATGGTTTCGGCTGCATCGAGCTGCATAAAACGTCCTTGAGCAACCGCGACGCTGATGTCGATACCTTGTGCTCGTAGCCGATTGGCAAGGCCTTCTCGATGTACTTTAGTGGCAATCACAATAGCTGAATCGCCCGCCCCGAGGGCAGAACCGATAAAGGGAACCAAACCGTCCAGCAGGATTGCATCCTGTTCGTAGAACTGAACCGAATGATGGTGATTTAGGCTGAGGTCGTAATGGGCGTTTTTACTGCCGATCGTCTGGGGTAGAGAGGTGGCACTCATTTGGCAACTCCTAAAGAACGCGCAGCCTGGGCATCAAGAACTTTATTTTACTGTACGTGGCACTGTGAACGTTCGAAATATAATTCAACTCCGAAACTGAGATGCAGCAGTCCTGCTGCTCCGTTGGATTTTTAGGCAATGCCGGCGCGATCTTATATCATCAAATTCCACGGTTGATATGCCTGCCAAAATCCTTATCGTCGACGACGAGCCGCGTATCGCGGACAGCGTTCGCGAAATCGTAGCCGGAGCCGGATACGAAGCCGTATGCGCTTACAATCCTGTCGACGCGATGTACAATGCCGTGACCTTGAGGCCTGACGTATTGCTCAGCGACGTGCTAATGCAAGGTATGAATGGATTCGAACTTGCACTTCAAATAAAGCGGAGGGTGCCTTCCTGTCGTCCAATCCTGTTTTCAGGTCAGGCAGCGACCGTACAGCTGGCGCACGATTTTGGCGAAATTTTTGCGTCAAAAGGTATCCGATTTGAGCTTCTCCCGAAGCCGGTGCGCCCAGAGATCCTGCTGGAAAAAATCCAACAGTCGTTAATGCAGCCGACTTAGAGCCGACGAGCAGATCCACGTTCCGAACTCTAACCCAGGGTACTTCAACAAAGGCTCGGTGTGCGCCTCTTCCTGCAGCCACCTGCTATGTTTTAGTGCCACCAACTTCGTGACCAGGTATTCAGCCATGCGGGTAGTTGTGGTAGTGTGGCGGACTCACAGCCTCGATCGTGAGTTGATGTGGAGACTGAGCCAGCGATTCCTGCGGGCGACATGCCTGTCTTTTCTTGCATCTCACAATGCCATATGCCGCGTTGGCGCACATCAATCGTCCGCAGCGCAGGCTTGGCCTTTGCGCGAAGACTATATCGCTCTAGCAACAGAGGTCGAGGGCTTATGAGCTTATCAGGGCAGCATTTGCAATATGCTGTCGCATCAAGGAGTGTGATATGGACCTTCATAGCACAATTCTTAGACAAGAGTCATGGAATGAGTTGTACGAAGCCGCAGTTTTTGAACTGAACCCGATTAGGCTGATAGTACGAGTTGATTCAGCTCGCAGCTCTATAAACGCGAGATTAGAGGATTTGAATCGATTGCTATACGATACATCTGTGGAGAGACGGCGACTTACGGACGCGTTGCGCATGCTCGACATGCTGCTCAAAATAGAAACAATGAACAATCATAAACGCCCGTTCGAAACTCGCATCGCTTAGTTATGGAGGTGTTTAGGCCGGTGGCACAACATCACTCGTGCTCGCACCCGAAGCTCTCGCTGACTGGCCGCGCGAGATGCTCTATGCAAATCTCATCGAGCAGTGTTCCTACTGACTCGCATGAACCGAAGTGAGCTTTTCGAGAAGCTCCTCGGGGTCGATCGGCTTAGCTAAAAGCTCCCAGGTGTGCCCGTCATCCCTGGCTTTCGCCAACAATTCGTTGGTGGATGCTTGTCCGGAAAAGAGCAAAATACGGCAACGAGGGTACTTTTGTTCAATGATCGAGCAAAGTTCGATTCCATTCATGCCGGGCATGATTACGTCCGAGATCACACAATCCGGGATAAAGGAGTCTATTTTCTGAAGTGCTGCCGCCGCGTTGTACGCGGACGCTGCTTCATGACCCTCACGTTGAAGGATCATTACAAGCGTGTCAGCAACGAACCTTTCATCATCGACGACCAGAATACGCATGTTATTAATTCCGTACTCGATCAGCAACACGTACTCGGGGCGTAGCAGTCGGTTCTTTCCCTCCTGGCGATGGCCAGAAGACTGAAATTACAGTCCCACTTTTCTTTCCTTCAGAGCTGCGTATTCTGATATTCCCATCATGTTTGGCAACAATTCCCCGCACAACCCAGAGTCCCAAGCCCGTTCCTTTTTCAGCCTTTGTCGTAAAGAACGGCTCAAAAACTTTCGAGAGATTCTCCTTAGAAATACCGTATCCACTGTCGGCAACCGTGAGTCGAATACCGACCTGATGCGGGTTCGCCCAATCGTGCGATGGATGAACCGAGACCGTTAAGCGACCGGCAATTGGCACGGCCTCCACCGCATTTAGTAGCAGATTATCCACCACTTGTCTCACCTCGTCCGCAAAGCCAATCACTTTCGAGGCGGGCTTGATTTTCTTGATGACTTGAATACCTGCGCGCTGGAACTTCTCCGCGAATATCTCCATGGACTCTTCGACTACCGTTGCGAGATCAAAGATCTTGGCAACCGTGCCTGCCCGGTAGTACGACAAGCTTTGCTTCACGATTCGTGAGACTCGGGCGAGTTCGGCAGCTGCGGTGTTTGCGACGCTTCTCGCCTCCATGCTCAACGTCTGGTCTCCCTTTAGCAAATAGAGTGCATTGGTCACGGATGAAAGTGGGTTGTTAATTTCGTGTGCCAAGGACGCTGCTAGCTGTCCCGCGGCCGCCATCTTTTCCGTTTTTCGCAGCCGCTCCTCTTGTTCCTGCAGCGCAATCCGCGCCATTACCTGCGTCGAAATATCGCGGAAATAGCAAACTACACCGTACCCGCCTTCCGGCAACGGAATACGATCAACGCGCCACTCGTAGTACTCCGTTTTGTTTCGATCGATGCGGTACTCCACACGTTCCGGCGTAGCGAATGGCTCGCCTGTTTGCAAGGTATGGCGGAAGATCCGAACCACTTCGTCGGCGTATTCCGGATTCCAGATCAGATGAATTACTTCTTCGAAATTTCGGCCGATCAAGTCTGGAATATTCCCGAAAACCGGCAGAGCGACCGGGTTGATCTGCCGAATCCGGAACTCGGAATCGACAAGGTAAACCCCCATCGGCGCATGATCAAGCAGCGCCTGGAATTGCTCCGTCCGAAGCCGCACGGCTTCGAGCGCCTCCTTTCGAAACCGCGCGAGCTCAAGATGGGTTTGAACACGAGCCACGAGTTCACCCGCGCTGAAGGGCTTCACAAGATAGTCATCAGCACCTCGTTGTATTCCCTCAATACGAGCTTCGTCACCGGCCCGAGCCGACAATAGAATGATAGGAATGCTGCTCGTCGCAGCGTGTTTCCGTATTCTAGTGAGTAACTCGAATCCATTCATCTCCGGCATCATGACATCGCTGAGCACAATGTCGGGTGGATTAGTGAAAACTTCATCGAGTGCGGCCCTGCCATCTTCAGCTGTAATCACTTCAAATCGGCCATGTAGCAGGCGACGCACGTACTCCCGCATATCGCGATTATCATCAACGAGGAGCACCCGTCCCCTGCCGGCAGGTGCTTCGGATGCGCCCAAAGCTGGGTTCAGCAGATCATGAGAGAATTGCTTTGCGCTTTCCTCCGAAGGATCGGCACTTAGCCAGCTAAGGGCTTCGGCGACATAGGGTGTTGCATTGGTCCGATGTTCATGTTCTAAGCTTAGATTAGATACGTGGTTCAGGGGCAGATGCTTCGACCCGAACGGGATACTAACATGGAAAGTGGTTCCGACCCCTAGCTTGCTATCAACCCAGATTCTTCCACCGTGGAATTTAACCAATTCTTGTACAAGCGCCAATCCAATGCCGGAGCCTTCGTAGCTGCGGCCGCGTGTCCCCTCCACTCGGTGGAAACGCTCGAATACACGAGGGAGTTCCTCTTCGGGAATCCCGACTCCCGTATCTCGGATAGTAAGTTCGACAGCATCATCGATAGCTTTGATCTGAACCCCAATCTCCCCTTCGAACGTAAATTTAAAGGCGTTCGATATCAGGTTCAGAACAATCTTTTCCCACATGTCGCGATCGACATACACAGGCTGTTCCAAAGGATCGGATTGAACCCGTAAGCTGAGACCAGCCTGGTCCACCGCAGACTGGAATAAGCTAGCCAATTCACTGGTAAGTGCCGCCAGATCCGTAGGACGGTAAACGGCCTTCATTCTTCCCGATTCAATACGGGAGAAATCGAGCAGCGTGTTCACGAGCTTCAGGAGACGAGTGCCATTTCGGTGGGCCACTTCGACGAGCTTCCGATTATCCTGGAGAGCTCCAGCTTCGGATTTGGAGAGCACTTCCTCCAGTGGCCCCAACATGAGCGTCAGCGGTGTTCGGAATTCATGCGAAACGTTAGAAAAGAACGTCGTCTTCGCGCGATCCAGTTCCGATAGCGCTTCGGCTCGCTTCCGCTCTTGTTCGTACGCGCGCGCAGTTGCCAGGCTTGCGGCAATCTGGCCGGCAGTGAGCTCAATGAACCCGTTATAGCTAGCGTCTAATTGTCTGTAAGGACTGAGCGCGGCGATCACTAGACCGGCAGGGCGTTCCTCCGCCTGGCTTGCGATTGGAACGAGCAGCGCGCTCGTTGGACTTTCGTCCCAAGAGCCGGTTGGCAATGAGGTAAATCGTGCGTCCAGATTGTCGATCCGAATGGAAGTGTTTCGACGTAACAGCTCAACGACAGGCCAGGTGCCTTCCTCATCGACAGTTATGACGGTCGGCGCGGCAGGGTGGCCTGAGTTGATGCCGGTGGAACAACCGAATTTCGCCTCGCCGTCACTTGCAAAAAGATACGTCAGGGTGAATGGCAAGTCTTTGGTATTGCTACTGAGACTCCGTTCGATCGCCCCCATTACGTCCTGCTCGGTGGAGGTTCTGCTCAACTCCGCTGCCAACGAACGCAATGTGGTAAGCCGTCGCTCGCCGATGACACGCTCGGTTTCTTCCGACACAACACAAAGGTGCCCTGCAATTCGGCCGTCGTCGCCACTGAGTGGACTGTAAGAAAATGTGTGATAGGTCTCCTCACGGTAGCCACTTCGTTCTAGGAAAAGCAGCAGCGCCTCATCCCACGTCGCCTCGCCCGTTTTCAGAACCCTTTCAATACGCGGGCCGATATCGTCCCAAATTTCAGCCCAGACTTCGCGAGAAGGCTTGCCAAGTGCCCAAGGGTGCTTTTTGCCGAGCGTCATCCTGGCGTATGCGTCGTTATAAAAAAATGTTAGTTCCGGCCCCCAGCTCATCCACATCGCGAAACGCGAAGTGAGCAACACACGGACGATGGTCTTAAGGCTTTGCGGCCAGTTTCCAGCGGCGCCTAACGGCGTGTGCGACCAATCGAAGTTGGAGACGAGTGCGCCAAGTTCGCCGCCTCCAAAGCCGAGCCCACGCCAAACTTCTCGCTCTATGTTCTCGGCGAAATCGGATTTTGTTGTCCCCAAATTCATTCTCGAGCTCCTGGCGCGAGATCAATTCACTGCAGCTTGATCGGGTATTGAAACCTAGCTACCGAGCGCATTCAGCAACACATCAGGATCAATGGGTTTCGAGAGCATTTCGAAGGCATAACCCTCGGCTCGGGCTTTTGCCAGAAGGTCAGCACTGGCACCTTGCCCGGAAAAAAGTATGATTCGGCAATTTGGAATTTTATTTAAGATCGCCTTGGCGGTCTCAATCCCATTTAATTCCGGCATTATCACGTCGCTGACAATGACCTCAGGAATGAATCGCGTTGCCCATTCAATCGCGGCCTTGCCGTTCGAAGTCGCGATAGCCTGATGCCCTTCGCCATTCAATATATTGACCAGCGTGTCCGCAATTACCGGCTCATCGTCGATGACTATGACTTTCATTGCACAAGACGCTCCGGCAAGGATACCCCGGGCAGCTTTCTGTGTCGAAGGCGCCGCAGCAGCAGTGCCATTGAACGGCAGAAAGATCGAAAAAGTTGTTCCGTGCTCTCTGTCGGCGCTTTTGCTCTTGAGCCGAATCGTGCCTCCATGCTTTTCGACGATCCCGCGCGTGATCCATAGGCCCAGTCCGGTTCCAACATCTGACTTGGTTGTAAAGAACGGTTGGAAGATGTTCTTTTTGTGTTCGGCTGTGATACCGCCGCCCGAATCGGCTATCGTGATTCTGACACCCGACACGTGAGCATCTCTCCATTGACGACTTTTACGAACTCGCACGGAGAGAGCTCCACCATTGGGCATCGCGTCCATCGAGTTCGTTTTGAAGCATGACTCCAATCCCTCTCGATCGGCCGCGAAAAAACACATCCCAACGCGCGCAGGGTTATCAGTTTACTCAGGAGCAACTCTGATCTGTAATACAGTAAAAGCTGTATAGCAGCAGATGACGGGGCGTCAAACCTGGCATAACGAGGCGATTTTAGTATTCTGGCGAACCAACAGCTGATCTAACCTCATGAAAACCTTCGGTCAGGTATGGCGTTCCGCCAGGCCTTCACTTTATTGCGTCAGCTCTGTGGCCATCACCAGTTGGGGAGGCTCATTCAGCGCCATCCAATAACTTTGGATGACCTTAATCATTCGAATAATGTCAGTTGCGTTTCCCGGTTTAATCAGGTAGGAGTTGGCGCCGAGATCATACGCTGCATTGACGGTTTCTTTCCGACCATCGGCCGTGAGGATAACCAGCGGAATCCGCTTGAGTTCTCGCTGTACATGCAACCACTGCAAAAGCTGGATGCCTGTCAAGCAGAGTAATTTCAAATCGAGCAGAATCAGAGCAGGAATCGGATACTTAATTCGATCATCAAATTCGCCTTCCCCTCTTAGATAACGACGCGCGTCGTTACCATTCGTCAGATGCACGGTTGGGTTTAGAACCTTAGCTCGTTCGAGGCCTTGCAGGATGAGATGCGCATCGCTAGGTTCGTCTTCGACGAGCAGAATTGTTCTTAATACTTCGTCAGCCAAACACCACCTCCAGCCCTAGCTTTCTGACTTAGACTTCGGTCCGCGAATTGCGATGCTGGACTCTTACAAAGCTTCAGTTCCTGAATGTTCGATTAGCGGTGCATATAACAGCGTGCGCCTGCTTTGCGGTGGCGGGAAACTGTCACATTATGACAATGCGAGGACAGGTAACTAAATACGGGGTTTTGTGTACTTAAGGTTAGTACGCTGGCTTCAGTTCGGGGGAACCACTCCCATCTGTGCTCTCACGTCCAGACTACCTGGGACAATGGCAATAACCGCGGTGGGGAAACCACGATTACAGCATCCTGTATTGCTGCCTCGGCATTTTCTAGTCACTTCTTTTTGACTCGGCATGCGGAATTCAAGTTTTCGCGTCCTTTTACTACGGGGCAGTTGAACAGGAGTGCCCGCTGCCAACTACATAGCACACTGTATCGCAATGGTCACGATTGTTGTCTAAGATTGCCTTTGCCTCTAATGCCTCATACTCCAACGGTCTTGTGTGTGGATGATGACCCAACCATCCTGAACAGCCAAAAAGAAGTGCTCGAGTCGGCAGGCTTTAGTGTTTTAATCGCAAGGTCCGGCCCAGAGGCAATTCATCTCTTCCATTCGCGGGCAATAGACATTGTCTTAATGGACTATCTGATGACCGGAATGACCGGGGTCAAAGTGGCGGAGAAGATGAAAGCACTAAAGCCTAAGACCCCAATTATTTTCTTGTCTGCTTACAGTGAGCTACCAGGAGAGAGTCTCGGCCTGGCGGAACAGTGGATGAAAAAAGGCGAAAAGGATCCCGAGCAACTGATTTCGTTGGTACGCGCTCTGAGCGAGAGAGTCGCCCAAAACTTGGACTGTACAGCGCAACAACACTTTGGTCGAAAAGGGTCGCTGAAAACTTCGCATCGTACAATCAACTCGCGGAATCGGTAGTAGTTCAGTTTAAAACTGAGTCACTATCATATTTCCCGCTGCTTTCGTCTGCCGAGCGGGTACGGTTAGGGGACGAACCCGTCAGATCTCCGGTCCGACATGACAATTTCGTCGTCGACCAGCAAGCAGGCAAAGACATGACGTTGCACGACTTTGTTCGCCTCCAAGAGATGGACGGATCATCCTGGCGACAAGGGCAACATCGGGTATGGGGGCAGAGAAAGGTTCGTGCGATCGCAATGCTGAATGTTCAATGACTGACATCGTCTCGCAAGTTTCGGTACCCTAGTCAAAAGTATTAATCAGCGTTGCGGAGTTATTTCGTATTAATCGACGCGAGTTTTGCGAGCAGTTCCTCTGGATCGATTGGCTTCGGCAAGAGTTCCCATGTATGTCCCTCGATTCGAGCCTTCTCCAGGAGTTCACTCGTAGAGGCTTGGCCGGAAAAGAGCAAAATCTGGCACTCAGGATGTTCTCTCTGAATTGCTGAGCAGACTTCGATACCGTTCAACCCTGGCATGATAACGTCAGAGATCACGCAGTCCGGAATGAAAGATTTGATTTTTTCAAGCGCTGAACTGCCGTCGTACACCGCCGAAGCTTCGTGACCCTCTCCCTGTAAAATCAAGGCTAGACTATCGGCTACAAACTTTTCATCGTCGATAACGAGAAAACGCATTTTAGGGGTTGCAGTGGTCTAGGCTGAAGGGCCTTGTGCTCCACCGATCTTGTTCAACAGTGCGTCGGGATCGATCGGTTTTGCAAGCACCTCAAATGAATAACCTTCGTTTCGAGCGCTCGCCACGAGATCGACACTCGCAGCTTGTCCCGAGAAAAGAATAATCCGACAATTTGGAACCTGCTTGAGAATAGCCTTCGCGGTATCGATTCCACTCAAGCCAGGCATGATCACATCGCTTACAACAACGTCCGGCTTGAATTTCGTTGCCCATTCAACCGCCGATTGTCCATTCGAGGTGGAAATAGCGTTGTACCCTTCGCCGTTCAAAATGTTGACTAAAGTATCGGCTATTACCGGCTCGTCATCCACGACTATGATTTTCACGTTCTAATCTCCGGGTACAAGCTCATTTTCCACTACAGTCCCAGATTGCGACTGCTGCTGGCTATTTTTTGCTTCACACGGAAGAAAAATCGAGAAAGTCGTACCGTGGTTCTCTCCAACCCTACTCTTAACACGGATGAACCCGCCATGCTTTTCTATGATGCCACGCGTGATCCAAAGCCCCAGGCCCGTGCCGACATCTGCCTTGGTAGTAAAGAACGGTTGAAAGAGGCTGTGCTTGTGTTGCGGTGAAATGCCGCTTCCCGAATCAGCAATCGTAATTCTCACCCCGAGCACATGAGCATTATTCCATTCATGGGCTTTGTGGACTCTTAGTGATAGCGTTCCTCCGGAAGGCATCGCGTCCAGGGCATTGGTTAGCAAATTCGAGAAAGCCTGTCGAATCTCACCTGCCAATGCAACAATGTCAGCGTCATTATCATACTGCTTGATCAACCTGATGCTTCGAGTTTCGAATCGTCGCTCATATAGTCCTAAAAGATCGTCAATCGTACTGGCGACCTTGAATCGAATAGGCGACGAAGTATCGCGATAAAAACCAAGTGTTTGGCGCGTAATATGCGCCACCCGGTTCAATTCTTGTTTTGCGCTACTTAAGTAGGAAGCCACCTTTTCTGTGTCTGGCAAGTCTCGCTTCGCCAAATAAACAAGGTTGGCAACCGCTTCAAGTGGGTTATTAATTTCATGCGCGACAGTTGCGGCCAGGCGGCCCGCAGCAGCAAGCTTCTCCGTAGTTCTCAGAGCTCTTTCAATTTTCTTGTATTCTCGAATGTCTCGAGCGATCTTCGCTGCGCCGACTACGTTTCCACGTTCATCTCGGACTGGTGAGATGGAAATAGAAACATCAATTCTCTCTCCTGATTTAGCCACGCGAACAGTTTCAAAAGCATGAATCTTCTGGCCACCTCGAATCTTGCTGAGGATCGTGTCCTCATCGCCATGTAGTTCAGGTGGGATGATCGTCAGTACCGAGCGGCCGATCATTTCCTCTTCTTTGTAACCAAATAAACGCTCAGCCTGTCGATTCCAGCTTGTAACGATGCTATTCAAATCTTTGCTGATAATGGCGTCACCAGATGACTCCACAATGGCGGCCAAACGTCGCCGTGCCTCCTCAGCGTTCTTCCGAGCAGTGACATCTGTCGCCGCTCCAAACCATTCCACAATATTGCCGTCTTTATCTAGGAGCGGCACTGCACGCGATAAGGTCCAGCCAAGCGTACCGTCAACGCGCCTAACCCGATGCTCTAATTCAAAGACACTTTTCGTCTCGATAGCATGTTTTATGGTTCTTAGCACCAACGGCTGATCATCAGGGTGGATGTAGACATCGATCCAATTCTTGGTGGGCTCTTGCGTATCGGAAATGAATCCCCGACCGTCGAGCTGCCGCATTTCGCTCCAATCAGGGCTCATGCGGTAGAGAACGTAAGAGGTGGAAGTTACCAATGCTCGGAGTCTTTCTTCACTTTCTCGCAGAGCCTCACTCGCAACCCGAACTTTCTCATCCGCCTCTTTCTGCTCGTGGATATCGAGACAACCACCTACATAACCTTCGAATGTTCCGTCGGAGGTAAATCGCGGTACTCCGTGATCGAGGATCCACCGATATTGGCCGGTGTGATGTCGCAGGCGGTAATGCATTTCGAATGGCCGTCTGGAGTCGAAGGAGGCGACGTAAATCTGCAAGCAACGATCGAAGTCATCCGGGTGCACGTTCTCGGCCCAGCCATTGCCCATTTCTTGTTCGAGCGTACGACCGACAAAATCAAGCCAGCTTTTGTTGAAGTAGTAGCAGAGCTTGTCCGTGCCGGACATCCAGATCATTACGGGAGTGGCGTCCGTGACGACGCGCAATCTCTGCTCGCTCTCCCTCAACGCCTGCTCTGCAAGTTTTCGCTGGCTAATGTCGCGAGCGAATCCGGTGAAGTAGTGCT
Organism: Terriglobales bacterium; assembly: GCA_035651475.1. Lineage (GTDB taxonomy): Bacteria > Acidobacteriota > Terriglobia > Terriglobales > Acidobacteriaceae > Gp1-AA145. The sequence continues at coordinate 18,084 of DASRFP010000031.1, forward strand.
TGCCGCCTTTCGTGTATTCACCGAATGAGACTTCCAGTGGTATCTCATGACCGTCCTTGTGCAGACCCGGCAGCCCGGTTGCATCCCAATTCAGGTGCCGCTTTCCGGTGCTTACATAATGCTGCACGCCCGCCTCATGCATGTGCCGCATCTTGGCCGGCATTAGCATCGTCAAACTTTTCCCTATAATCTCAGCGGGCCTATAGCCGAAGACCTGGGCCGTAGCAGAATTAGCAAAGAGAATGGTGCTATTTTCGTCAATTGAAAGGATTGCGTCGGATGCAGTTTCGGCAACCGTACGATATCGCTCTTCGCTTTCGGCGAGCGCTTCCTCCGTGTATTTGCGTTCCGTGACATCGCGTGTGAAACAGCGCGTGTGGATGAACTTCTCATTCTCGAACAGAACACTGGAACTGATAACCACATGGCGAATAGAGCCGTCTTTCGCGCGCAAACGCGCCTCATATTCGTGAAGCCTCTCACCCCTGCAAAGCCGGTCTAGGATATCGTCGATGACAGGGCTGTCGACGTGGAATTCTGTAATGTTTCGGCCAATGTACTCCTCCGCCGTGTAGCCGAGCATGTCCAGTTCCGCTTGGTTGGCCCAAAGAATGGTTCCATCCGAGCCGACCCAATGCAAGGCAATGGTCGCGCTCTCCGCCAAGTCGCGGTACTTCTTTTCGCTTTCCTGCAACGCCTCGGCGGCACGCTTGCGTTCGGTAACATCCTGCACAATGCCGAACATTCGAGTCTCACCTGAGAATCTCCTGCCCTTGCAGTAGAACCAACGCAGTTCACCTTCGTGCGGGCGATAACGATATTCAAACTCCATTTCTCCTAGACGATGAGCTTCCTCCATCTTCTCCAGCACAGTCTGCAGATCATCTGGATGCACACGCGAAGCCCAGGTTCGGTCGCTATCGCGGTCGTTTTTATCGATGGCGAACATCTCATGCAGCTCATCTGACAATCGGCGCGTATTGTTGACGGGATCCCATTCCCATGCGCCGATCTGTGCAGCGCTGTAAGCAAGACGCAAACGTTCAGCGGCTTCTTCAGTTGCTTTACGCGCCAGGACCTTGGCAGTCACTTCGACAGCATGGACTAGAATGCCCTCCGTCTGCCCGCCCGCATTTCGTAGCGGTTGATAAACAAAATCAAAATACGTCTCTTCTGGCTGCCCGCCCGCACCCCGATTCAGGACTGCCTTCATTTCGTTCCCAAAGTATGGTTTGCCGGTTCGGTAAACCTCGTCCAGCAACTGAATGAATGGTTGCGTCTCGATTTCAGGTAGGCTCTCACGCAGTGTCTTCCCGATAAAATCGCTTGGGCTTCCGCGTCCAGTCACGCGAACGTACTGATCGTTCACAAATTCCCACCGGTGTTCAGGTCCAAACATAAGACCGATTGCCGCAGGTGCCAGAGCAAGCAATTCCTGCAATCGCCGTTTCTCCAGTTCAGCTGCAGATCGTAATCGCGCCTCACGCTCCATCGCACCGCGACGCAGATTACCCATTTTGACGTGCGTTCCAATGCGCGCAATCAGTTCGCCCGCCGTGAAGGGTTTCACCAAATAATCGTCAGCACCGGCGTCCAAGCCTTCGAGACGGGATTCCTCACCAGCACGCGCCGAGAGCAGAATTACCGGCGTGCTTCTCAGAGATTCATCGTTGCGGATCTCGCGCAATACACCGAAGCCATCCAGTCCCGGCATCATGACATCTGTCAGTACCAGAGCCGGCCGCAACAGGCGAGTGGCTTTGATCGCTTCTACGCCATCAGAAACTGAACAAACGGTGTAACGATCCTCGAGTAGCTGCGCTACATATTCGCGCATATCAGCGTTATCGTCGGCCACCACAATCACGTCTCTTTTTTCGGGGCAGGACTCGCTACTCTCTCGCGATACAAGCGACGCAACCTCGGAGTTCTTGGCTGACTTTTTTGGCAGCCATCTCGCGGCTTCTTCCACGTAAGCTTCTGCCGAGAGAGCGGTCGAACTCTGAGTTCTTGCCGCCTGAATGCGCTCTGCCGGCAAGTGTTTACTGCCTGTTGGTATCACGACCTTGAAAGTGCTGCCCTCGCCACTTGCACTTTCTACACTGACGGAACCACCATGAAGTTTGACCAGTTCCTGCACCAGGGCCAAACCAATCCCCGTTCCTTCGTATGTCCTAGCGCGCACGTTCTCGATTCGGTGAAAACGTTCAAAAACCCGCGTCAATTCAGTTTCAGGAATTCCGATTCCACTATCTCGTACAACCAGCTCGACGCTATTCCCATTACTCTTCAGGCTTAAATGCACCCCGCCCTCGAAGGTGAACTTAAAAGCATTCGAGAGAAGATTTAGGACGATCTTTTCCCACATCTGACGATCGAGATAGGTCTCCTCGTTTATGGGTTCACAATCGACCGAGAAGCGCAAGCCAGCGTGTTCCATGACTGAGCGGAATGCGCTTGCTATGTCTGCCGTCACCCGGCCCAAGTCAATGGGCTCATAGATTGCCTGCACACGACCGGCCTCGATCCGGGAGAAATCAAGGAGCGTGTTGACCAACTTCAAAAGTCGGAGCTCGTTGCGATGAACCATCTCCAACTCTGTGCCCTTGAGGGCGCCATCTTTTGAGGACAGTGCCGATTCGGTTGGACCCAATAACAGCGTGAGCGGAGTCCGCAGTTCGTGACTCACATTGCTGAAGAACAGTGTCTTGGCTTTATCCAGTTCCGCTAAAGCTTCGGCTCGCTTGCGTTCTTCATCGTAAGCACGTGCATTCGCGATCATGGTCGCGACCTGGCTCGAAATCAAATTGAGAAAGTCTCGATAGTTATCATCGAACTCGATGCGGGAACTGAGCCCGCCAATCATGAATCCGGCGAGTTGACCCTGCAAACTGGATCGAAGAGGTAAGACTGCGGCAGCACTAGGCGGATCTTCCCATGGACCTTGTGGTACTCTTTCAAACTTGTTTTCCAGCTTTGTTACGAGTTGAATCTGTGCCGTCGTTCTAACCTTTGAGAGAGGCCACGGTTCATTTGCCTCGGAGCTTAGGTCGATGAATGCGGGGCAAGCCAGGTCGTTGGGGTCGGCGGCAACAGAGCACGCCAGTCGCGCGCTCTGTTGTTTCTCACCCAGAAGATAAAGTAATAAAAAAGGAATGTCTTTGGGATATTTCGACAGCGTTTCTCCTACGATCGAGCAGGCTTGCTCAGCCGATTTTGGTTCGGCAGATTGGGCGCCCAAATCTCGTAGCGCGTGCACGCGGCGCTCGCCGACTACTTTCGCCGTGATTTCGTGTACGGTAGCGAGCACCCCGCCGATGCCTTTGGGAGCCGTCTCGTCTGGAACCGGACTGTAAGCAATAGTGAAATGTGTCTCTTCTAAAAACCCGCGGCGATTCAGTTCGAGTGGGATATCCTCCATCCAAGTGGCTGGCCCACCGTAAAAAGGAGTCTCGATCAGTGGTTTCAAGACATGCCAGATTTCTTTCCACACTTCGCTAACAGGTTGCCCCAAAGCCCAAGGATGTTTTGTGCCCAATATCGGAGAGTACGCGTCGTTATATATTGAGCAGAATTGTGGACCCCACCAAAGCAGTTGGGGAAACCGATTTGCCAGAAGAAATTTGGTCATCATGCGCAGGGCAGGCGACCACCGCTCCGGTTCTCCGAGCACTGTCTTCGACCAGTCAGTGTCGCGCATGATCCGGCCCATCTCACCGCCGTTGGCAAACAAAGACTCCGCTGTGGTCAACTCAAAGCTCTCCTTTTGAGGTCTATTGGGCTGCGGCATCGCTCAATGCGTACAAAGTCGACCCAGAACCGCGATTTAGGTAGCTTCAAACTTACCCATCCGCGCACGGACCTTTCGAGCCTATCAGTTTAATGAGGAGCTACTCCGGCCGGTAATACAGTGAAAACTGTATGCCGGGCCGACTCCGGCGAATTAACCGCGACGTTGACGGCACATTGTGTACCCTATCGAACAAATTGTTCTTCTCGAATCCGTTAATTTCGATCATCCACAGGTAAAACGTGTGCAAATGAACGCGCCGGGGCAAGCACCCGAATTTTCATGGAAAACGAGATGGCACATGTCGCCCAGGTTTTCTACCGAGAACGAACCCTAATCGAAGGGTTGTGCCAACTTATTGACACCATAAGGCGCAAACTTGGCATAACGTATGTTATCGTCAACTTACTTCTGAGTGGCCCCTTATTTGTGAGGCTACTTACCGGTAATCGTGTGCTTCTGCGCAGGACGAAACGTGACGTCCATAAAGTGTTTGGGAACGCCGTTTTCATCCGGTGTCTTTTCAAGAAGTACCCGCGCCGCAGCGTTACCTTTCAAGTAGGCGTCTAGGAACTTCAGGGTATAGAATGCAACCCAGGTATAACTCTTGTTTGCGTCAGCCCGTCCGTAATCGGCTACGTGATTTTCTGCAAAGAGGCGGGTTGAGACGCCGCAAATATTGAAGCAGGGCATACGCATGCGGCAATGACAATGAAAGCGGACATTTTCATCTAGCAATTCCCCATCCGCAGATGCCGGGGGTCCACTACGGCCTGAGATCGAAAGTTGCATTGCCAGACAACACGAGTTGAGTTCAGCGGATTCAGAAAGATGTTTCGGGGCACGTCTTAGGCTCTACCATCGAGTAACGTATAGTCGAAAGTCAGTCAGTCAAGAAAGCTGTAAAAGCGCCTTCCAGATTGCCTCGGTGAGATATTCCCCAATTTTGCCATTTGTGACTCGACACGGAGTGCAATCAACTACGGGATTTGTAGGTTCGCATCCTTGACTGACTCTTTCCTGACCCTTGCTCACTCACATGAACATTATTAAAAACATGATGAGGTCGGCAGCAGGCGACGACGTAGTTCTCCAAGCGCCGGCTGGCACAGAATACCTGACCGTGCTGGAAGTGCGTTACGACGCATTTCTATCGAGCTCTTGGATTCGAGATGCGTAATAATTCAGAGCTTTCTATCGCATCTGCTCCGGATCCCGTAATCACTAGTTCTGTTAACCCGTCACAAGGCCCACCAGATCCTGCGCGTGGATAGGGAGTTTAGTCAAAGTCTCGACACGTGTCTGGTACTTACCGAGCGTGTTCTCAACGACGCAAAAGTCAAAACCCGGAATGACGACGTCATTCCATCGGTCTCCAATTCCCCGGAGTGCAACATCCAACATGGTGACGATTTGACTGCCAAGTGGCTCGTGACTTTCGAGAGTGATAGCGCCAAAAAATTCCTGGCACTCGGTATAGCCGGAATTGTGCGTGCCAGTGTAGGGCTTTTGCTGAGCGAGATCGATCTTTTTACCGATACGGCGCGACATTTCTTCTGAGTGGCCGGCAAAAAAATCAACCAGAGCTTTTTCTTGTAAGCGCGCCGGAAGGTTCTTGGCAGCAACCTCCCGATACCAGTGTTCGCCTACTTTGTATCCTTCTTCCACGAGATCGAACCAGTACTGTTGTTCAGCGGTAACTTTTTTTGGCGAGTCCACGGCGATCACGGAACGGCGAAGGCACGAGGTGAGTCCGTCGCGTTTCGGCGCAACTCCCAGGTGAACCCAGTCACCTTCGTGAATACGGCGATTGAGCGCTGGGCCAATCAGCGTGCGGTTGGCAGTGTTGGCGCCGACCATGATCTGAAAGCCATCGCGCTCCGACCCGAGCATGCGGCCAACCCAGGCGCCCCAGGCTGCGACTTCGGTTTCGAGCCGGCCAGGACGGAGTACCGTGAGCATGGCTCGCAGCATGGCATCCGCAATCACGCAGGCATCGGCGATCAAGCGCATCTCGATCTCGCTTTTTTCATACTTCACGCGATAGTAGAGTTCCTGCGCGTCCATGACACCATCTTTCCCGTAAAGTTTTTCGAGGTATTCGACCAGTGCAGCAGGGATTACCTGTCGTGGTGTGAGCAAGGCGATGCAGTCAACATCTTTGCCTGCCGCTTCGCGAATGACATCTTCCAGACGCTCTGCACGGATCGGATATTTTTCGTCCGCCAATTGAAGAAGCTCCACCTTGTGGACCTTGGCACCGGAGCGGGCGGCTAGCTGCTCGGCCACGTACCCGCCTTCCAGACCGGCCACAATATGAAACCCATTTGGGCCGACGACGCCCGCGACCTGCTCAATTGAAATATTGGTATTGCCGCCTAGATACGGCACGTCTCCTGCGTAGTGCTCATCAGAAAAGACCAGTCCCACTACATGGCCGCCTTTCTCGAGTGCCTGATTGACGCGATGGACGCGAGATTGGAATTCTTCAACTGGAGCCATGTACTCGCGGTCGATCGAGGGCGTGTCTGCGAGAACTTTCAGGACTTTATTGAGGTCACCACGGTGTACTTCAGGAGTCAGATGGCTATTCACGCAATACGCCTTTCAAATAAGGTCTGAGTTACACCTTTACGGTGCGGTCTGTACGACGGTGCGATTGACATTCCAACCTTCCACTTCCACCAAGGGCGCGGCACGGTCCTCTTTATTGAGGTGAAAGGTTGCTGTGATTTGACGTGTCTCGCCTGGGAGCAGCGCAAAATAATTGTCCTGCCAGAGGACCGGTAATATCTCGGGATCCTGGGGCGGTTCGGTACTGACGCGACCGCTCGTCGCTCTATTCACCTTGAGATGAACATCAAACGCAAGTGTTGATGTCGGGTTGTAAAGTTTGACGGTAACCGAGCTCGAGTCGCTACCCTGCTTTATTTGCGCTGTTGCTTCGAGATTTATTTTTGGAAGCGAATTCAGTGCCGTGTAATCAGCAAAATCCTTGGTTGGCGTCCAGGTGGAAATGTCGTACTGGCCACTGGTATCTTCCTCTTCATGCGCCCAGTCGAGAGTTTCGGCGTGCGTCGAGAGCCAATAGAAGTTTCTGCTGGCGATTTGTCCAGCGGATTCGAGAGTGAGGCTCACGAAATACGTCGTGCTCAGGCCGGAGATCGACGGTAGCTCGAACACGCGAGTGCTGCTGTCGGGACCGACACTGACTTGCGCATCGCGGGAAAACTTCTCGCTCATGTCGAGGTTGTACACTCTGGCCGAGACCTTCAAGTCTGCGAACGGCTGATAAAACGAGTTCACTACCACAATCGATCGATCGTCATACGAATACTGCACGTGCAAAGGTTCACAGGCCTTCTTCACGCCGAAATATGATCCGCCCGGACGCAGATACCAGTCGTACATGTGCCAGATCATGCTGGGCCATGCGTTGTTCAGCATCCATTGGATGATTCCGGTGGACGCGTACTTGTTGCGCCCGTAGGCCTCCATCATGGCTCGGTGCGCTTCGTAGGCCTGCACCTGGGATTTCATCGAGTATTCCTCGGCAGAGTTCGACGGGCCATAGCGATGGTTAAGGGCGTCCGTGAAAACATTCAGTGTGTGCGACATTCCTCCCGCGTGATACTCCCAGACCGAGTCGATTGGCCAGAGATGATCGGCAGGCAACATGCGCCGCAGACTTTCAATTGGCGGGATCGCCGGGCCAGGACTGGTTTCAGTATTGAAGCCGAATGCGCCGCCGTGGCGAGTATCGAGATACCAGAATGAAGGCGCGACATATTCATATGGGCCCGTCATCTTTACGCCGCTGGGACCGACGGTTGTGGTGCGCGCGCCAGCGGAAGATATCATTGGATTGGGCCAATCTTCCTGCCGCATGATGTCCAGGTAGAGTTTTTCGACTCTTGGCGGAGGAGCGAAGTCGCTGCCGTAAAACCAGGCGATCACGGAAGGATGGCGCTCGAGCCGACGGAGTTGATCGCGTAATGAGTCGCCTGCGATGCGTTCAGTCTCATGATCCCACTCCGGCCAGTTCTCCCACTGATCACAACAACACCAGCCGGGTAAAACCATAATTCCCATCTGATCCGCGAGGTCGAAGAAGTGATCATTTTCGAGTTTGCCTTCCATCCGGACCGCATTCAGGTTCAGATCGCGCACGTAATTCAACTCGGCTTGCTGCCGCTCGGGTGAGGAGCGTAACAGCATATCGAAGCTGTAACCCGCGCCGCGGATGAGGATGTTTTTGCCGTTGATCTGAAATACCCGGTGGCCCTTGTCGTCTAGGTTCGACGTAATTTGGCGAATTCCAAACTGGATGTGGGCGGAATCGGAGACCTGCCCCTCAACTTCGATCGAGAGATCCAGCGGATACAGTTCCTGCTTCCCTATTTGCGCAGGCCACCACAGGCGTGGATTAGAAATCATCAACTGGTGAAATTTCTCAGGAGTCAAGCGGACAACCTGAGTTTCGTGAGGCCCAAGCCGGATTCGCTGTTCGAACGAGCGATCTTCGATGTGTCCTTTAAGCACAGACTCGACCGCATGATCGGCAGCATTCGTGAGTTCTGCTCTAACCATCAAGGCAGCCTGATCCGTAGAAGGAAGATTCAAGTGCGTAAGGACCGCGGGATACCGCATGGCAACCGGGCCAGTGGTCACGATGCGGACATCGCGCCAGACGCCCATCTCTTTGTCCGGCGGCATGGGAGCCCAGTCGACGAGCGTGATGGCCAGATCGCGCGGTCGAGGAGGAAAAACTTCGATTGCGAGTGCATTGTTTTCGCCCGGCTTCGCAGCCTGGCTCACATCAAACCGAAACAATCGCCAGGTCCCCGACAGTTGCTCCGTGGTGGCTACTTGCTCGCCATTCATCCAGACATTAGCGCGATAGTTGATGCCGTCGAATTCGAGCCACAATGTCTTTCCTTTGTAGTCCGCCGGCAACTTAAATTCAATGCGGTACCACCACGATTGCCGGAACGGGCTTGAGGGCGGCATCTGAATGTTCGAGAAGTCTTCAAAGATCGGGTATGTTGTGCCGGGGATCGAACGGAGATTCTTTCCTATATAGGGATCGGGATAGACCTTGTCTTCAACCAGCGCACTCAAGACCGTGGATGGAACCGTAGCCGGATACCAACCTTCGGTCGAGAAGCCGGTCTTCGAAATGGCTGGCCCTTCCGCGCGGACGTTTGCCGAAGATTCGATGACCCAGTTTTGTCCCGACAGGCTTTGAGACTCATTGCTGAGGCTCGCAGCGCATGCGATCGGGACTGCGACAAACATGCTTACGCAGCTGAGGAAAGCTAAGCCTGCCCAGCGGACCATTCTTTATTCCTCCGAAAGTGAACCGTCACGTGAATATAATCTCAATGCTGATATTGAATTTGAGCCTGCATCCTGTCGAGTTGATACATCGCCTAATTTAGAGCCCAAAGTAATCCTCAGGAACTGTTATTGCCCCCAGATTCTGTACGTAACTTTTACGGGGCAGAGTCCTACGGCTCCGCCTGTTTTTCAATTGCCCCAGCTTTCTCGGCAAAGCCTTAAGAGACCGGAAGCCGGCTCTTAACGCCGACCAGTGTGCCCCCACGAGGGCGACATCGGTTGACTAAATTGCGTAGCAGCTCAGAGGAGAAAGTCCTTCGCTGATTGTGGAGCATGCGCAAGCTTTTCTCCAGGACCACAAACCTGTCCATTTCGGTGGTCCGCATTTTTGTTTGCTTGATTGTCAATCGGTTCCCAGCGGATTACGCGCGAGCCGGAAGTCAAGTTCCCAACGGACGACGATCCGGGAGCTATCATGTAGTTGGACCGAACGAGGTCGGAGGCAAAAGATGGACGAATCCAAAAGGCACGCAGTCCAATTCCTGGAAAAAGAAATACAGACATACAAAGCACTGGCCTTGTTCTTGTCAAAAGAAGAAATCAAGAAGCATCTACGAGCGACAGACAGAGAAGGTCTCATTCGCCCAACGTACTACAAGGAAAGGATGCGAGAGGCCAAAAAGCTTATTCGTGAACTCAGGGCTAAAAGCTCCAATTAATTGTTTTAATTTCGGTGCCTCCCTTGCCCAGGGAGTATGTGCCCCAATGAACGGTTCCGCCAAGCGTCGAATGATGCCACTTCACAGCCTGTGCCGTCTCAAACATGCGATATCTTTGGCGCCGCGTCTGTCATCCGGCCTTCAAGGTGAACATAACCGCGGCGGCCAACCTCATCAACGCAATAACGAGGGCCGTTGATCAGTTCGCCGATTACTACTCCGGCCTAAAGCTTATTTAACCTCGAGCTTATTTAACCTAGAGCTTACTTCAAAGGGTGAGCAATACTGAACATTCTCCCACCACCGGAACGTCGCATCATTATAGTCAGTGAAAAATCAAAGAACTTACCCCGAAACAGATGCTTTCAGTGCCTTGTCCTACGTGTGCTGCAGCGATCGACGAGCCTTGTGAACTACATACGCGCCAGCTGGTAGCATTTTTTAATCCCGACACTTCACTGGCTCACGTTCGACTCAGCGGGCGGGGCGGCGGCTCGGATATCGAGCCCAGCTAGTGTGAATTGCCCTAAGAGGCGTACCGTAGCCACAGCGTCGATCGAAACGGGTATCCACATGCCATTCAGTTCCGCATATTGCAAAGTGATATGAATTCCCTTGATCCAAAAGGAAGGACTGGTCGCGGGTATCCCTTCAATTCGGCGGATATGGAAAGTGCCAGCATCTACCCAGATCTGACCGCGTAAACCGTATTTGTCCTTTCGCTTGGGGATCATCCCTAAAACGTATTCAGGAACGACGCCGAAGTCCTCCTTCCTAAGAAAAACGAAGTTATAATTCGCCCGACTGATCTCGCTAGCGTGTTCTTTCTTCGCCGATTCGATTTCCCGGTCTAAAAGCTGACGAACTATTTTTTCCCCCCTTGCGTTTCCTCGTGCCTGCGTGATTTTGTAGGTCTTCGTGTCGGGAGGAACGAAATAAATATGCGCCATGACCTCAGAAGTGGGTTGCTGATCAGAACCGCGAAAAACTTTGTATTCTCGCGTTACCTCGTATGATCGAGATTGAGCGGGGTCTTGGCGCTGGACGTCCTCCAAGCGTTGCAGTATCACGTCCAGATCGGGAGGTTTGATCTCAACCGCGGGCGAAGACGATGGCGCTTGTGACGCGGCGGCAACCGTTGCCAGGAAAAAAAATAGCAACGAGGGTGTTGACGCGGCTGTATTACTGAGTCTCAACGGAAACAGTCTGCCCAGCATCCTTCAAAAAAAGACAGCAGTGCAAAAACTCTACAGCAGTTCTTTGATGACTAGCCGCTATTTATAGTGGTCTCTATTCGCATCCGGAGAGCCCATCTCGCGCATTATCTCAGTGATTTTAAAATCGTGTTTGACTTCTGCCCCCTACGGTGAAATCATTCGGTAGATCGTGGTTTCTTGCGTAAACCCGGTATTTTCCCGTCCTCGTGCGCACTTTTTAGCTCGTTAACTTTGCGCTTCTAAACTGATCAGAGGAACCACTCATGACCGACGTAGCCGCAGTGTCGAAGAAGGTCAGCAAATTTGACCCTCAAACATTCCTTTCGACCATCGACGGCGGTCGTAAGATTGTCGCTTTTTCAAAAAACCAGACGATCTTCGCTCAAGGTGACTCATCCGATGCTGTTTTTTATGTGCAGCAAGGAAGGGTAAAGCTCAGCGTGGTTTCGAAAAACGGGAAGGAAGCCACAATCGCCATTCTGAACGAAGGCGATTTCTTTGGCGAAGGGTGCCTTACCGGGCAGTCTCTCCGGCTGTCCTCCGCAACCGCAATAACCTATTGCCGTGTGATGCAAATTGACAAGAAGGCTATGTTGGAAGTACTTCACAGGGAACACGCGTTTTCCGACATGTTCGTGGCGTATTTGCTGACACGTAATATCCGTTACGAAGAGGATCTGGTTGACCAGCTTTTCAATTCCAGCGAGAAGCGGCTTGCGCGTGTGCTTCTCCTGCTGGCGCACTTCGGCAAGGAGGGGAAGCCCGAAGTCGCAATTCCCAAAATCACTCAGGAAACTCTGGCCGAGATGGTCGGCACCACGCGCTCGCGCGTTAGCTTTTTCATGAACCGGTTCAGGAAGTTGGGATTCATTCGCTACAACGGTGAACTCGAAGTCCACAGTTCACTTCTCAACGTCGTTCTTCACGACTAGATGCGGGCACATAACTCTACTCTCTTGCCGACTTCGCTATTCTCGGCCTCGCCATTTCTCTAATGATTTTGGGCGAGTGTCATTTTGTCGGATTGCTTTTTCGGTTTTTTTGCTCATGATTCATGATGTCACGACTCCGGCGGCCCGCTCAGGTCCATTTGGATCAAGGAATTGCTCTAACTGCTATAATGAAGATTGAGGTGGTTACCACCTTCTCCTCTTTCAGGTCTTCTGACCTAAGCCAGTCCATCTGAAGTTCTCTTCCCCTTAGGCTTTCCGCGAGAGAGCGTGTAATCCAATGATTTTTGAAGCGATCCTGAACGAGGTTGACCAACTCCACAGTGTCAGCCAACGTCTTGAGGAACTGGCAGAGCAACATCCGACCATTTCGAAAGCACTCATGACCATCTCAGGAAGCGTTCGCAACACGGCAACCATTTTGGCTGTACTGGTTGCGACTAAGACTCCTAAGCCCATCTGACCGCCAGCAGAGGTCAAGAGTTGCAGCCGGCACTACGTTTGCTCAGACGGTAAGGGCACTTGATTCCAAAACGATTTCGGACAATGAGCAGTTGTGAACAGATTTCACGTCGCCGCATGGCCGAGACTGTATTTACCCCGTGCGTGGAGGTTCCAAACTGGAATCGTACGCGTATCGTCCGACACTCGGAGATACGAATGTGAGATCACGACAATTTTAAGGAGATTACTTTATGAGAAGGATTTTTTCGATACTGGTACTCGTTCCGTTATGTGCTCTAGGGTTGTGGGCGGTAGACAACACCAAGCTTCTGGATGCCGCCACTCAAACCGTACAAGGCATGACCACTGGCGCTACGCCAATTCCGTCATCGTTGCTACGGGACGCTAAATGCATTGCCGTTATCCCTAAATTGACCAAAGGCGGATTCATTGTGGGAGGTGAGCACGGCAATGGAGTTGTAAGCTGCCGGACGGCAAGTGGTTGGAGCGCACCCGGGTTCCTCGTCATTACTGGCGGGAGCGTAGGTCTGCAAGCGGGAGGCGAACATCAGGAAATCGTGCTGCTAATGAACGATCAGGGTAAGCAGGAACTAACAAATGGACACTGGGATCTTGGAGCGGAAGCAGTTGCCGCTGGACCTACTGGCGACAGTGCAGGCGTTGGCCAAAGCACCGGCTGGAAAGCGCCGGTTCTCTCCTACTCGCATTCGAGCGGAGCTTATGCGGGAGCTAATCTTCAGGGTTCGAAGATTGATCTGGATCAGGACGCAAACCACAATCTGTATGGATCAAGCGCTTCGATCCAGTCAATCCTGGATGGTCAGGCGCAAACGCCCGAGGCCGCGCAGCAGTTCCAGTCTGCGCTCGAAAAGGTGGCGGGCAAATAAAAAGTTAGAACGTCAAAGTGTCACGAAACACTGGCCAGCCAGGGGCTGGCCAGTGTTCTGTGCTTACCGGAATCCGTGCGCGAATGAGATATCAACGTTCGCAGCCGTCACGAAAATCTGATCAGGCTGTGAGGTGTGCTAAATAGTTGGGTTAAGGATGGCTTTGACGCGGAAAACAGCGGGGGGCGGACGGTCTCAAGCGCATTCGCGCTCAGTGTAATCCTTCACGATTTGACTTCCTCAACGTAGGCGCTTACCAGGTGTTCGAGCTCGACTAACTTCGCTGGGTTCCAGGACTGGTGGAAAGTCCCGCGTGAGGTCCGGCGGAGTGGCCTGGCTCTGCCTGTGGCCAGGATAAGCAAATCGCTCCAACAATTTCGGACGACACTCGGCGCTTTCTTTCTGAAGCGCTAATTCGGTTTCTTTAAGATCCGGTTTTGGCGCAATCAGGAACAATTACTGGACCATAATTCGATCATAATTTTCAATGTGCTTTCGCACGGCAGATTCTTCACTCAGTCTTCCGCAAACTAGCGTGCAATTCTCAGTTTAAGTCAATACAGTGAACCCTGTATTCCGCCGCTGGCTTGCGATGCGTCATAATCTAAGCTGCGACTGCACTTCAGTATCTCTCGACACTCATCAAGCGGCTCGAAAGTACGTTGCTGCTCAGGTACGTACACGAGCGTAGGAGTTGGTTATGCCCAATAGTGAACAGCCAATCCACTTTGCAAACGCGACGCTCGGAGCCGAGCGCCACATTTGCGCCTTCTTTAACTCGCCGGATGAAGAGTATCGGGTCCTCACTCCGTTTATCCGCGAAGGTATCGAACGTGGCGAAAAGGCGTTTCACATCGTTGATCCGCAACTCAAGGATGACTACGTGCGCCGCTTGCGAGAGATGGGAATTGAGACCGATTCTGCGGAACGCCGAGGTCAGTTGATTGTGAAGCGATGGCAAGATGCGTACCTGCGTGACGGCCATTTCGACCAAGACCGTATGTTGTCCCTCATTGAAGATGTTCTGTCGGCGGGACCGAAAGAGGGTTATGCGCTTACCAGGCTTGTCGCGCATATGGAATGGGCGCTGGAAGATTTTCCCGGTGTAAATGATTTAGTGGAATACGAAACACGACTGAATTTCATCCTCCCGAAGTACAAGGATCCGGTCATATGAACGTATGACTGCGCCAAGTTTGGCGCTGGGATCGCGATGGACATCCTACGGACTCACCCGATGGTGATCCTTGGGGGCGTGTTGCAGAGGAACCCCTTCTTCGTGCCCCCAGCGGAGTTCCTCGCTGAACTACGGGAACGTGGCACATATGGTTCACGCCCGGCGACGGCATAGTCCTAAATGGAAAATTCGCCTAACGAAATGCGGGAACTCCGGCGCCTGCTTCGCGATCTCGTCGCGTTAGCCACGACGCCAGCAGGGTGGGTTGGGCGGAACCGAGCGCAGATTGCCGAAAGCGTTGCTGACGTAGTTCTTCATACCTTGCGGGCTGAGGCTGTGTACGTTTGCCTGCAGTCACCAGAGCAAATCCAAGTAGTCCGCAGTCCTCAGCATCCCCGCTTCGACGACGAGATCAGACGTGTGTGGCCAGAATCTGCAGCTAGCCTGAGGGTTGAGACGATTACCGCGTCCAAGTGGCCGACGGCGCTTAGGGTCGCAGTCCAACCTGTTGGTATTTCGAATGACAACGGTTTTATAGCTGTGGGCTGTTCCGGTTCTCAATTTCCAACCGAAGCGGAAAGTCTCTTGTTATCGGTTGCGGCGAATCAAACTGCCGTGGCGCTCCAAACTGCCAGTTTGCGAACAGAAGCAGATTTGGAGCGTCATCGTCTGCGGGACCTGATCGCCCAAGCTCCCGCTGCCATAGGGCTGCTCACCGGACCCGAGCATCGCTGGGTTTACGTCAACAACAATTATGTCCGCGTGACAGGCCGCACCAACGCTTCGGAGTTTATCGGAAAGACATTGCGGGAGAGCTTGCCTGAGATAGAGCAACAGCCATTTCTTAAAATACTAGATGATGTATATCGCACAGGAAAGCCCTACTTCGGGCGCGAAATGAAAGCAACGTTGAACCGTGCTCATACCGGGCAGCCCGAAGAGGCTTATTTCGACTTTGTTTACCAGCCAGTTGTAAACTCTCGGCGAGTCGTGGACGGTATTCTCGTTCATGCGGTCGAAGTGACCGACAAGGTGACGGCGCGCACCGCCATCGAACGTTTGGCGGCCATTGTCGAATCGTCCGATGACGCGATCGTGAGCAAAGATCTGAATGGCATCGTGACCAGTTGGAATCCCGCTGCGGAAAAGATTTTCGGGTACACCGCACGGGAAATGATCGGACGTTCTATCACGACGATCATCCCTCCAGAGTTGGAGGATGACGAGAAACGAATTCTGGCGACGATTGCGCGTGGCATGCGAATTGAGCATTTCGAGACCGTGCGTGTCACAAAGGCAGGCGAACGTTTGGAAGTTTCACTTACCATTTCACCGCTTCGGGACGAGACGGGCAAAATCGTCGGAGCAGCCAAGATTGCTCGGGACATCACCCAACAAAATAAGACAGAGCGCGCCCTGCATACTACTGAAAGACTTGCCGCCGTAGGTCGGCTAGCTGCGACTATAGCCCACGAGATCAATAACCCGCTTGCGGCAGTTACGAACTTTGTGTACCTGGCCAAACAGAGGGTCGTGGGGGATGATGTGCGCGAATTTTTGACAGGCGCACAAGAGGAATTAAAGCGCATTTCTCATCTGACAAAGCAGACCCTCGGCTTCTACCGGGAAAGCCAAGGCGCGCGTTGCGTGACTATAGGATCGATTCTCGATTCCCTCATCTCTGTTTTTTCCTACAAAACTCGCGACAGGGCAATAGAGATTCGTTCCGAGATTCGGAAGGACCTGGAAATCTATGCCGTACCGGGTGAGATTCGGCAGCTTGTCGCAAATCTCCTCAGCAACAGCATCGATGCAGTGGGGCAGGCCGGAAGAATACGAATTCGAGTGTCCGGTAGCAGCAGCTTCAACGGGACTCGCACGAGTGGCGTTAAGCTCACGATTGCCGACTCCGGTCCGGGCATTCCATTGCAAGCCCGATCGAGGTTGTTTGAGCCGTTTTTCACAACCAAAAAAGACATCGGCACCGGCCTAGGCCTGTGGATCTCCAGGAACATTGTCGAAAAGCATCATGGTTGGATTCGCATGAAGACAAGCACTGTTCCGGGGCGAAGCTGGACAGTATTCAGTGTGTTCCTGCCCGCGAACTCGCAGCCGAGGCCTACGGTCAATATCGAGAGCGGCGTCGTCGGGGTGGTATGACGCAGACGCATTCTGTTCTGATTGTCGACGACGAAAAGAACATTGCGGACACCGTAGCATTGATCCTGCAGGATGCGGGGTACGCCGCAAGGGCAGCTTACGATAGCTCAGTTGCGCTCGCCATGACACGCGAGCACGCTCCTCACCTAATCATTAGCGACGTTCTAATGCCGGGGATCAACGGTATCGAGCTTGCGATTACCGTTCGACGTCAATACCCACAATGTATTGTCTTGCTATTGTCAGGACAGGCCGCCAGCGCAGATATGCTGGAAGATGCGCGCGCACGCGGCTACGAGTTTGAACTGCTAGCTAAACCACTTGAGCCAGAAGATCTTCTAAAAAAAGTAGCGGATGTGTTTGCATCTACGATAGCTGCACGACGCACGTAGTCGATCAGTCGCTCGCTACAGGTGTCGCATTCGCATAAAAGTCTTATCGTATGACGCCGAAAAATACGGGCTGCCGGGCGTCGTGAAGCTAGTTTTGCGGCCAGTATGTTCGGTTCCGCCCAGTTTCGTGGGTAAAAGTTTAGGACATGCGTCCGCCGGTAATTTCATTGACCAGGGCGTGGACTGAATCTCGGGTGTCGGATTTTCACATCGAACCCGAGCCAGAGCCGTTGTTGGAATGAATAGCTGGTCTTGTCAGTGGCAATCGACAACGCGCCACGAGAGAAGAGCGAAAGCAAGCTAATCTTAATTGTTAACCAATCTGTCTGCATGAGTTCAGACC
The DNA here is from genome assembly GCA_035651475.1 of Terriglobales bacterium. Classification (GTDB taxonomy): domain Bacteria; phylum Acidobacteriota; class Terriglobia; order Terriglobales; family Acidobacteriaceae; genus Gp1-AA145. The sequence continues at coordinate 35,524 of DASRFP010000031.1, forward strand.
TTCTGACTGGATGTCGTCTAGCGGATCGTCGCTCCAGCATGGTCCGAAACGCTACCTCCCCTGTCCATTAACTGTCCAATAATGCTTCCCCAGCTTTCCTTACAAGGTTTTTGGGAGCCACCCGCGTCTTGTAAGTTGTTGAAATTACCGACAGCTCTGGGCTCATAACCAAAAGGTCGGTGGTTAAAATTCACCCGCCGCAACCAAAAAATTCCTTCCTTTCAACAACTTCTGCAAACTCCGCAACCATCCGAATTGATAATTTAGGATCGCTAGGCTGTCAAAGCCCTTTCTGAACCTCAAAAAAGCTAAAAGAGTTGCACGCGCCACAATTCGATCACCAGAATTCACCCCATCGATTCGCGAGCCGTCTTGGCGCCGTCCGATAGTCTCAGCCCTCATAACTCCTCCTCTTGACAATCAGATGGAAACGCGTATACTTCTTCTGATTGTCAGGAGGAAGGCTCTTTCGTGAAGGAAAAAACCGGCGAAGTAGTCCAAGGAACGCTCGATATGCTCATCATGAAAACTCTGGCGCTGGAGCCAATGCATGGCTACGGAATAGCCCAACGGATTGAGCAGATCAGCAAAGGGGTTTTTCGCGTAAACGCCGGATCACTCTTTGTGGCGCTTCAGCGACTAGAGAGAGGCGGCCTTATCCGCAGTGAATGGAACGTTTCCGAGAACAACCGACGCGCAAAGTATTACCTATTGAGCCAGCGCGGGCGAAAAAGGCTCAGCACCGAAGCACGAGAGTGGGGGAGACAAGTCGCCGCAATTGCGAGGATTTTGGAGGCGTAAGAAACCATGGCATTGTTTCGTAGCCTGGCCGCTGGACTCCGATCATTGTTCCGACAAGAACAGGTAGATCGGGAATTGGATGAGGAATTGGCTGGCTTCCTGGAAATGGCAACTGAGGAAAAGATCAAAAGCGGCATGAGTCGGGAGGATGCGCGGCGAGAAGTGCGTTTGGAGATGGGGAGCCCCGAAGTTGCGAAGGAGATCGTGGGTGCGGCTGGGTGGGAGTCCCTGGTGGAAACATCGTGGCAAGATCTCCGCTTTGCTGCTCGCATACTGCGAAAGAATCCAAGCTTTACGACAGTGGCCGTCCTTACACTAGCGCTCGGCATCGCCGCCAATACCACTGTGCTCAGTTGGATCAGCGCTACCTTGCTGAACCCGATTCCCGGAGTCGCTCACACGAGCGACCTTGTCACCGTCATGCGCGGCGATCGCAGCGATCATCCCACCCCGCCATTTTCTTATCCCGATCTTCATGACCTCGGCGAGCGCACTCAAACTTTTTCCGGACTTCTCGGCTATCACGACGACTACATGTCTCTCACCGGGGTCGCGAAGCCCGAGCGCATCTACGGCGCCCTGACCACCGCCAATTATTTTGATGTTCTCGGCGTCCACGCGATTCTCGGCCGCACTTTTCGTCCCGAAGAAGGAACGCCGCGCGCCGGCGCTGCCGTGATCGTCATCGGTTACACCGTCTGGCAGAACCGTTTCGCGGGCGATCCGCAAATCGTTGGCAAGACAATTCAGATCAATCTCCATCCTTACACCGTTGTTGGGGTAGCCCCGCGGGATTTCACGGGCTGCGCGCCCGGGCTGCGCGCCGAATTGTGGATTCCTCTCTCGATGGATCGTGATGTTTGGGGTGCGGACCGTCCCACCCGTCGCGGCACTTTCTGGCTGAACGTGCTCGGAAAGCTTCGCCCGGGTGTCACGAAGAATCAGGCGCAGGCCGAACTGAACCTGCTCATGCGGGGAATCGCCGACCGGTTCCCGGAGGATCACCGGGATAGTCCGAGCGAGATTTCTCTCGACCCCCTCTGGCGTTCTCCCTTCGGCATCAACGGCTATCTCTACAAGATTCTTCCGATGTTGCTGGGGCTCGCCGGGGTCCTGCTCTTGCTGGCTTGCGCCAACGTTGCCAGTCTCCTGTTGGTGCGTTCGGTCGGACGCCGCCGCGAGATTGCCATCCGGCTGGGAATGGGCGCTTCACGCCAACAGATCATCCGCCAGTTTCTGATCGAGAGCTTGCTGCTTGGTCTGCTCGGCGGTACCGCCGCCATTGCGATTGCGGTGTGGACTTCTCGCAGCCTCGTCGCTTTCTTTCCGCCCAGCAATATTCCGCTGACAAACGACGCGCACGTCGATCAACGCGTGCTTTTCGCGACGATTGTGGTTTCCATCCTCGCTGCGATCATCTTTGGTATTCTTCCGGCCCTGCGGTCTTCGAGCCTGCCGGTGCAATCCGTTCTCAAGGAGGAAGCGACCAGCGTCTCGCTTACTTTACACAAGGGTCGTCTCTTGAGCGGCCTAGTGGTGGCGCAAATTTCACTGTCGCTCGTTCTCCTGGTCTGCGCGGGACTCTTTACCCGCAGCCTTCAGAAAGCACAGCAATCGGATCCGGGATTCGAAGCAACTCATCTGCTGCTTGCCTCTTATGAGCTCTCCCCGGCCGGTTATACGCGCGCGACGGGTGTGGCGTTCAACCGGCAGGTGCTCGAAAAGCTTTCGGCGCTTCCCGGGGTCGAATCCGTGACCTTGGCCGATTTTTCACCACTGAGCTTCAGCATCCACACCGACTATCTGCAGATCGAAGGCTACCTGCCGCAACCCCACGAATCGATGGAGATCAGCCGAGCGTTTGTCGGGCCGAATTACTTTAGCACTCTCCGCACGTCGGTGATTTCAGGCCGTGAATTCACCGCATCGGATACGCCAGATTCGCAATTCGTTGCCGTCGTCAACCAAGCCTTTGTCGATCGGTATTGGCCGGGTGAAGACCCTATCGGCAAGCAGGTAACGAACTGGGGTAATCGCTTCACCGTTGTTGGGGTGGCACACAACGCCAAATACCGCTTGCTCACCTACCCGGCCGAGCCTGTCATCTATTTTCCGATTTACCAGCAATCTAGCACGACACAAGACAACATCGTTCACCTCCGCACAACTGGCGATCCGCGTGCCATGGCCTCTTCTGTGGAAGAGACCATCCATCAGCTCAATCCGGAGTTGCCACTCTTCAATGTGAATCCGCTTTCCGTCACCATGCAGCTCGGCACACTTTTTGGACGCGTGGCAGCTACGTTTGCGGCCTCGTTCGGTCTTCTTGCCATGCTGCTTGCCGCCGTCGGCATCTATGGCGTCGTGGCTTACACGACTCGCCAACGCACGCGCGAAATTGGCATCCGCGTGGCGCTCGGCGCGGAGAAGCGAGGCATCTACCGTCTCGTTCTTGGCCAGGGATTCCGGCTCACACTGGCGGGCCTCCTCGTGGGCACGGCGCTCGCTATGGCATTCACGCGATTGCTTAAGGCGCAACTCTTTGGCGTCAGTGAGACCGATGCGATTACGTTTGCCTTTGTCGGGCTGCTTCTGGCCGTTGTCGCTCTGCTCGCGTGCCACATCCCCGCCCGGCGCGCGACGCGAGTTGATCCGATGGTCGCGCTGCGTTACGAATGAGGCTTACGCGGGACAATGAATCAATTCGCTGCGAAACGGTATGCTCAAAAATTGTCTATTCGGTGCGTATCGGGCCCCCGCAACCAAAAAATCTTCCCTTCAATCACCTCCACGAACCCCGCAAACATCCGAATTCACAATTTTCAAATCTTGGATATGGTCAGCAGAACGAAGGTACATGGCTGAATGAGAGAGGTAATTTCCGAGTTGCCTATGATCCGGAAACAAAGCAATCTTCCTATTTTTTAGCATGCCTGATTTGCGGTCTCCCCTGAACCTGATATTCTTTCGCCCGAAAGCACTATCGCTCTCGCGGAGGTCCATTGACGCGGCGTCTCTTTTCCATCGTGGCGATCCTAATTTGTTTTATTGTCCGTTCCCTGTATGCACAGGACGCAAAACCGCGAACCGGGCACTACCTGTTCGCGTGGACTGGAGATCAGGCCCAGCAAGGCAAAGATTTTCTGGCCGTCATCGACGCCGATCCATTTTCGCCGAATTATGGCCGCCTCCTCACTACTCTTGCGACTGACCAAACGACCATGCGCGTTCATCACACGGAGTACAGCATACCGGCCAGTGGCATGTTGTTTGCCAACGATCATGATGCCGGCCGCACCTTCATCTTTGACTTACACGATCCTCTCCATCCCAGCCTCGCGGCCTCATTCACAGACATGGCGGGTTATATGCACCCCCACTCTTATTTACGGCTGCCCAATGGACATGTGCTGGTCAGTTTCCAGCATTCGCAACTCAGCATGCATTCTGGCTTGGTGGGACGAACCGGCGGTCTGGTTGAGATTGACGACAACGGCAAACTGATTCGTTCCGCCAGCAATGCCGATCCGGCGTTTCCTGACGCGTGGCTCACGCCTTACAGTCTTGTTCCGCTGCCGGAAATTGATCGCGTTGTTTCGACCAACTCCTCCATGAACGATGAGGGCATATTTCGTGGAGTGACTTATCAGATTTGGCGGCTCTCCGATTTGAAACTGCTTAGCACCAACTATCTCGATGTGGGCGAGAATCGTTACGCCCAAATCAGCCCCGAAGAGCCACGTCGCGGACCGGATGGCTCGGTCTTTGTGCAGACCCTGGCCTGCGGACTCGAACGCATCACCGGCATCGCCTCCGATCACCCCACCTCGAAATTGGTGTACATCTTTCCCGGTGACTGGTGTGGTGTGCCCACCATTGTTGGCCGCTTCCTGATTGAAACCGCCTATTTTGCTCATGCCGCCATCGTGCTCGACATCGCGAATGCAGCAAAACCGGTCGAGGTCTCGCGGCTGAAGTTTGACAACAACTACTATCCGCACTGGAGTGCGTGGGACGCAACAACCAACCGCATCGTGATCACGCCCGGTCGGTCCGGACTCTCGCGCCTCTATCTGCTGGAATTCGATCCTCAGAGCGGCGTTCTCAAAGTAGATGAAAGTTTTCGTGATAACGACGGCAAACCCGGCTTTAATTTCGAGAATCGCGAGTGGCCGCACGGGTGGAAAGGGTCAGGATGGCCGCACGGAGTAGTGTTCTCACGCTAAGCCGTTGGCCTCCTACCTTTAAACGTCGAATAAATTGCGGATCGCGATGCGGAGACTAACCTCGAAAACTAGCATGGACGTGTGCTTCAGTTTTTTCGCTGAACAACCCAAGGAGGAAAATCAATGGGCATCAATACTCGACGAAATTTTTTTAGCAAGATCACAGGAATTGCGGCATTGCTACCTGGCCTGAAACTCTTCGCTCAACAGGCGCCATCAAGCACATCATCGCCGAAGCCCAGCAAGGATGCACGTCCTCGCATGGGCGGCGAACACCACATATTCGATGGAATCTATTATTTTTCAGGGACCGGAGCCAATGATGGCTATCCCAAAGAAGATCACGTGCTCGTCACCGATCCTTTCGAAAAGCATGTCACGCGCACCATGGATGCACTCAAGAAGTCGGTTGAGCGTGCCGGCAGCACCATGGACGACATCATTCACCTTCAGGTCTTTCTTTGCCTGCCCCTAGCCGACGGGATTTCCATGCCGACTGGCAAGGCCCGTTTTGACGCCCACAAAGCTCAATACGACGCTTTGAACAACATTTATAAAACCTATTTTTCTCCCGGCAAGGCTCCCTCCCGCGCTTGCATGGCGCTTGAATGGATTCCCGGCGATTCGCTGATCGAGATTGTCGGCAGCGCGAAGGTTGTGAATCCTCCAGCAGCGGTTGGCGAATAAAATCCGTGCAGAGAAAGAAAGGAATCGTAGATATGAAGTTCGGATCGAGCCGCCGCTCATTTCTTCAGGCGATCGGCGCGGCGAGTAGTTTCTTCGCGGCACCCCAAATTACTGCTGCCAGTATTTTCGGGAAGAAACACAAAGTTACTGGCGCTGCATCTCTCGATGGTGCGCCGATCGTTCCCATCAAGAGCGGCCTCGGTTCGACTGGAGATATCTATGCCGAATTAGGCGTGACGCCGCTCATCAACATTAATGGCACTCTTACGGTCATCGGGGGGTCAGTTATGCCCCCCGAGGTCATGGAGATAATTCGGCGCGGCAACGAACACTTCGTCGCAATCGATGAACTCGAGATCGCAGCCGGTAAGTTCATCGCCAAACTATGCAAGTCCCCTGAGGGTTATACAGGTCTGGTGACAGGGGGAGCGGCCGCGGCTCTCGTGGTCGGTTACGCTGGCATGATGACCGAAGACCTCGAGCCCCGAATGCGAGCGATTCCTGATGTGAGCGGTTTACCCAAAAACGAAGTGATCATCCAGAAAAGCCATCGTTATCCGTTTGATCACCAGATCCGACAGACCGGCGCCAAGCTGGTTGAGGTTGAGACACGCGACGAGATGATAGCCGCCATCAACCCGAAAACCATCGCAATCCATTTCACTAACATTCTCTCCGACAAAGGGCAGGTCAGTGGCCCTGAAACCATAGCTATCGCCAAAGAGCATGGCCTTTATACGTTCAATGATGCCGCTGCCGATGTACCCCCCGTAAGCCGGCTTTGGGAATATCCGGCGCTCGGGTTCGATATGGTCGCCTTTAGCGGAGGAAAAGATATCCGCGGTCCGCAAGCCGCGGGTATTTTGATCGGCAAACAAGATCTGATTCGCTACTCGCTGCTGAACATGAGCCCGCAGGAAGATCGCATTGGACGCTGTTGTAAGGTGGGTAAAGAAACTATTTTCGGCATGCTCAAGGCGCTTGAGTTGTTCGTCAACCAGAATTACGATGCGACACTAAAGAGCGATGACGAACGCGCCCAAGTCATCACGGACGCAATAAGAGAATTCGGAGTAACCGCGCTGCCTCGGAAATTCAACCCTCAGGCGCTGGGCAACGTCACTCCATATTACAGCTGGCGGATTGATCCTTCCCGACTGAACATCAACGGGCCGGAAGTCATGAAAGAGCTGGCCGAGACACGCCCGATTGCTATCGGTAGCGTGGGCGCGGGCGCCAGCGGCATGCGCGGTCGCAACCCCGATGGTGCTGCAGTAGATAATCACCGAGGCAATCGCCACGCAAGCGATCCGAATAGCTTCGGCTTTGCAGTGTGGCAACTGAAAGATGGCGAAGAGCGAATCATCGCCAAACGGTTAGTAGAACTGTTCAGCGCCCGGAGGTAAGTGATCCGCCATTGCTACCGTTCCCTTTCGCAATTGTTCGGCTATTACCTCCTGCAACATCGATGACCTGACTGACTTTTGTCCCATGCTGTTCCTGGCGTCGCAGAAACGACATTCTTCTCATCTCCCGAAGCTCATCGATCCCTTCTTCGTTGGCTCATTGATGAAGTCGAATAGTCGGATAGACAAGTAATTGAATCCATGTCGTGGTTTGATTCAGAGGGACAACGTGCGCGTGCCGCTCAACATTAAATGTGCCGGCCATACGATACTGCCCTACGCCGGCGATTTTTGTCGGCTGCTCAATGTGCAGTCGCGCGGAAGAATCGAATTGAGTCGAGTGAGAAAGTCCCACTCGCACCGCTCCAGTCTTTGAGTTGACCTCGATTTTCTCGAAGGTGCCCGCATCCAGAGTGAGCCACAACCCCAGCGGCGCAAGGTAGACTCGTGTGCGAGCGGAATCGAGTGGCGTTACCGAGACAACTTCATTCTTGATCTCTACATTGCCGCCGAATGCCTGCCAACCGAGTTCAGGATCATGCACCACGTATGTTGCAGTGTTCCAAGCATAGCCAAAGAAATTCGGCCCATAATCGCCGGTGATGGGATCGTCTTTCAGCATGTCGGGAAATGAATGAAATGCCGCAGACGGGAACCCTTCCTGATCTATGTCTGTAAGCGACCCCATGGTTCCCGCGTACCCGACGCGCAAGAGATAGAGATCGTCAGGGTGATCGCGATATTCCGACAGCAGGGGGATCGCGTTCAATGATGAACCGTAATGATGAAGCTGGCGTTCAAGCCTGCGGTCGCCTCCGGCGAAGATGAAATCCCAATAGCGGCGCGCGCTGCCGTTGTATCCCCAATGTGGGATCGCCGGATCGTAGCCGAGGATCGCGTTCAGAGTGACTTCAGCCTTGTCGTTGTAACCGAAATATTTCGTCCAATCGTAAACCTCTTCCTGGCCGGTCGAGTCCCATGGCATTTCACTGCCAAAGGGATACGCCTGTGCGCGCCAGCGGTCCGCGCGCGCTCGCATTCTCTGTTCGAGATCGGCGGCTTTGTCCTTCATCTCTTCACGCTGAAGGTCGATAAGGATCTGCAGGAAGACCGAGCCTTCCATTTGACCGAAGACAGCCAAGTCCTGCGCGTACTTCGTCATCGCTACCGAGGTTTCATAAGCCTGGTTCAGATACCAATCCCACGGATGGTTTGTGACGAGCCCTTGATCGTTCCGTGCGAGGTGATACATGACCCAGTAGAGCGCGGCAACGTGCGGGTAATCGTAAGATCGATCTACTTGCTCGGAAGCTTTCTTGTTCCAACTGGTCCAAGTAGTCCAGTTCAAATCACTGTGGTAAAAACCGGGAGGCAGTTCGTCAGGCTGATAATAAAAAAGACTTTTCCGAACGCCGTACGGGTGGTCACCATCCTTGTATTGCAACCCGCCCCAGATAACGCCATCAATGAACTGCTGCAGTTTGTCGATCTCAGCTTTATCGGGCTGAACCAATTGCTTCATGATGGTTGCGATCCAACCGCCTCCGCCGCCTTCGTCGCCCAGTCCTGCAATCCACGCGCGGCTGTCCTGCATGACAATCTGGTTCTTTTCACGGTTGTATGTCATGACTGACGGGCTGCGATGAAAGGGGTCTTTGGGATCGACGAACCAATCTTTGGTCGTCAGGAAGTGGCCCATGTCCGCGACCACCTGGCTTTCGGGTTTGGTGACGAAGTACTGGATAGTTTGAACGAGTCCGTCATCGTAAGTGATCGTCAAACGCGAACGCCCCCACTGATTGCCCCTGACTGCGTAACCGTTCCAGCTCTTGGCTGTACTCTGCGAAAGCTTGCGGATTGAGAGCGCACCTGCAGGTTCAACTGCTAACGAGTTTACGTCGTGCGGATACCTTACAAAAAGTCGCCCGTCGATGTCCGTCGGCAAGACGTAGCCGGGAATTCCAACCGCTACCGGGCGTTGGTTCTTGACCAGAGTGCTCTCGATTTCGCGAATCGACGGCGAGAGCAGAAATTTCACCCCGTACGTTCTTGATTCGCCCGGTTTCAAGGTCAGCGAAGTTGGCGGATTCCATTCGTCAACGCCTTTCCATTCGTTTTGGGCGTAGGCGGCGCTGTGGACGAGCCACTCATAGAACCCTTCGAAAGTGATGCCGCGCGGAGTCGGGTCAGTGAAAACGGGCTTTGCGCCCCAGGAATTCGGCTTATCGAGAATTGGGTTGTAAGCTTCAAACTGGGTTTCCCCCTGAGGGACGACCAGCAGCGCCGGGCCATGACCACTCAGCCGCGTCACTTGCAGATATCCAGCGCCTTCGCCAATGTACGGATCGTAAAACGAACACTTCGCGTGAGCTTCCTCAAGCGAGCGATTGTTCAAGACGTTGTTAAAGATCATCGGAATGCCAAGCGCACCAATCTCAACGGCATTGCCGGTTTTGTTCTTCAGCACGAAGCGTAGCGCAAGATGTCCCCCGTCAAGTACCCAACTGCGCACGATTTGAACCGGGACATCTGCCGGCAGTGTCGGCGCAAGGTCGGCGGATGCAAGTACGCCGGAAGAAGCTGGAATAGATGTAACTGGCTGCCGATTTGACGCGGTCGAATAATTTTTCCATTCGCCTTCACTGTTTTCGCGCAGACGAATCGTGATGTCGCCGAGGTGGAAGTATCCATTTTGCGATCGTTCAACCAAGAGGTCGCCGGGCGTGAAATCGAAGTCGGGCGCGGATCTCGGTTTGAGCGCAGCTACAGTTTGCGAAGAACGCACCAGAACTAGCGTGAAATCGGGTGTCTGTAGCTCGACCGTCCCCCCGGCCAGCATCGGACCGGGTCTTGGCGTCACATGCGGCTTATTCTCTTGAGCCGAAGCGAAGGAACTAATTGTGAGTAGAAAGAAAGAGGAGCAAATCCACAGCGCTGTCGCAAGGGGATGACGGCGGGCCAGGTTCATTTGTCTCACATTTTTGCTACACAGACTTGTTCTGCACCTTCCAGTAAACAGCGTAGCGATGGTTGATGACTTGATATAGCGGGACTAGAGTCATCGCTTGCGACTGTCCAACCGCCTGGAAACTGAGCGGCTGCTTATTGTCAGGTTCGACCCAGGCAGTGGGTTTATTGTCGGCAATAATCTCCGGCACCTTGTATTGATCAGCGGGCTTCGGCTCGTAATCGCCGTATTGCATTTCTCTTGAGACCTCATCAAATTTCCCGGCAAGAACCAGCGGGCCATACATCACCGCCTGAACAGTTTGATCATCGGGCATAGGATCGATGTGGAGGTCCATCGGCAAACTTAGTTCAATCTTGTCTCCAGATTTCCAGGTGCGATTCAGAACGAGATAACTGCTGGGGCTCGAAAATATGGGCTCCTCGACGCCGTTAATTTTTACTTTGCCGCCCCGCGCCCAGTACGGGATGCGCAAATTAATTTCCATTTCGGTCGGAGCTTTGGCCGAAATCGTAAGCGTCGTCCCCTGCTCCTCAGGGAAACCCGTCTTCTGCCGAACCTGCAGGCCTTTTTCCGGCCAATCAAGTTCCGAAGCGATGTACAAATTCACGTACAGCGAATCGTCATTGTGGAAATAGATCGTGTCGCTGAGCTTCGAATATTCTTCCGAACCGGTTCCGGTGCAGCACCAGAACGCGTCGTATGTTTTGCCGAATGTCTTCCAGTATCCGGAGGCGAGCGGCAGGTAATACATCATGGTGCCGTCTTCAGGATTTATTGTTCCGAGGCGATGATTGAACATCAGGCGCTCATAGTAATCCATGTAGCGCGCATCAGGCGCCCAGCCGAACACGTGGCGCGTCAACTTCATCATGTTGTATGCGCAGCAGTCTTCGGTAGTACTGGTGCTGAGCTCTGCCGCGAGAATTCCGGGATCGGTATTCCACGACTCGTGATTGCTGGTACCGCCGGTACAATACGTGCGCTCGCTGACCACTTCGTCCCAGAAATACTTGGCAATGTCGCGATGATAGTGATCGCCGGTGAGCTCGTAGTATCGCGCCGCAGAGATCACCTGTGGGATATGCGTATTAACGTGCAGACCTTTCAATTCGTCGCGATGGGCAGCTAGTGGATCGAAGAACCATTTCTTATCGAATCGCTGCGCGACATGCAGATAGTAAGGCTTGCCAGTCACTGCATATAGATTGCAGAGCACCTCGCCCATGCCGCCGTATTCCGTACCGAGAATGCGCTGCATGTGGTCATAGCTAAGCGCGCCTGTGTAGCCGGCGGTCCATCCCGCCATTTTTTGTACGGTATCGAGAGCCTGCTCATTGCCGGTGTAGAGATACATATCGAGCAGGCCGGCCATGATTTTATGAATGGTGTAGAAAGGCGCCCATACGCGCTCACGATTGCGAAGCCGATCGAAGAATTCAATCGGGAATGCGCTGAGGTATCCACCGTTGTTCAGACTCTTCTGACATTTGGCCAGCTCGCCAACGACGATGTCGCCGTTCTTCTTGAGATCGTCATCGCCAGTGCTGGCGTACATCAATGCAACTGCGGACAGATAATGTCCTCCTGCATAGTGGCCGCGGAGCTCGCAGTCCGGGGCTTCCCATCCACCAAGTGGCTGTGCTGAAGACGGAAGTCCAGCGTTGATTCGGAATGTGTGCAGCAGACGATCCGGCGGGAGTTCGTGGAGGAATTTTTGATCAGCTTGCATGGCAGCTTTGCATACACCATCGCCGAGCCGTACTTGCTTCATGGGGAATGGGCGCGCCCTCCACGCGACCTTCTCGCGACCAGTGCTCTTGCCGCCGTTCTGTAGCGTGTCAATGACTGGATCCTGCGCGAGCAAACGTTTGCTTACGAAGGCGGATCCTGCAGCCGCTGCAACGGAAGTACTTATGAAATTTCTTCGCGAAAATTTCAGAGATGAAGCCATTGGCCCTCCCGCGGATTTCTGGCGCTCTGTAGCGTGGATATTGTATACACTACTCCAGCTGCATTTGTGACTGCAAATCTTGCAAAACCAAGTGAACAAACCTCGACGCGGCTGCAGCTTATACTGCCTCCATCGCAATTCTTTTATGAGTAGATCTCTGCAAATTCTACTAGTGGCATTTGCATGTATGGCAGCCCGTAGCCCCGTCTACGCTGGCAAGCAAGCTGAAGCTTCCCCTCCGGAACACGCGATCGAACTGGCCCACTCCGGACGATGCAGAGAAGCGTTGCCGTTTTTGAAGACCGCGACAAACTCCGCCAATACACAAATGAAATATGACTCAGCGATGCTCCTGGCCCGATGCGCTATGAGTCTTGACCGGACCCAAACCGCAGTTGAAGCGTTACTTTTGCTCAATCGCGAATTCCCTCACGATCCAGAAGTGCTTTACACCACAACTCATTTCTACTCCGAGCTGGCCTCTCGCGCATCGCAGCAGCTTGCATCGACAGCACCCCGGTCCGCACAGGCGGAAAAGCTCGAAGCTGAAGCTTTCGAATCGCAAGCCGATTGGGACCGGGCAACCGAGCAGTACAACAAAATCCTTGAGCAGAATCCGAAAGAGCCCGAGATTCACTTTCGCCTGGGACGAATTTTGCTTTCGAAAATCCCTCCCGATCCCAAGGGGGCGAAGAAGGAATTTGAAGAGGAATTGAAGGTGAATCCGACGAACGCTTCGGCAGAGTTCATGTTGGGAGAAACGGCACGGCGGGCTGGGGTGTGGAATGAGGCAATTTCGCATTTTTTACGCGCAACTAAACTCGACGCCGGTTTCGCCGAAGCATATCTCGCGCTTGGAATATCGTTGAACTCGGCCGGCAAATTTTCCGACGCAATCTCTCCGCTTCAAAGCTACGTAAAGATGGAGCCGCGAGATCCGGCCGGGCACTATCAATTGGCCACCGCCTATTCACGCACTGGCAAAAAACCCGAGGCTGAACACGAGATGGCGTTGCAGCGTGAAGCCAGCGCCAGGAATCCGCAGCAAGCACATTGATCCGCAGAGGATGGATGTTCAGGACGAGGGGGGATCGAAGAGATCGAATTTCGCGGCGGAGGTTCTTGCAAACGCTGACGGCATTGCCTATCGCCAGCGCTGCCATATTAAAAGTGCCTGCTGGGGCACGCACGTCCTCGCACGCGGGAACGAGCGTGGCACCGGCTTTCGAAGTAATTCCGCCTTCCGTCAGCGGAGTTACCTGGACCCACGTCAACGGCCGCTCTCCGATGGCGCACCTTCCTGAAACCGTTGGCGCGGGTTGCGCCTTTCTGGATTATGACAACGATGGCTGGATGGACATTTATCTGGTCAACAGCGGGCCTTGTGATTTCTACACTCCGCCCCAGCCCTTGCACAACGCTCTTTACCGCAACAATCGCGATGGCACATTCACAAATGTTACGGAAAAGGCCGGCGTCGCCGGTAACGCATATGGAATGGGTGTTGCCGTTGGTGACTACGACGGTGACGGGTTTCCCGATCTGTACGTAACGCAGTATCCGCGCAGCATCCTTTATCACAATAATGGTGATGGCACGTTCACGGATGTAACTGCAAAAGCCGGCGTTGCGGCCCCCGGATGGGCAACCAGCGCGGTCTGGTTCGATTACGATAACGATGGAAGGCTCGATCTTTTTGTCTGCCACTTTGTCGACTACAGCAAAGACAAGTTGAAATTCTGCGGCGACAAATTGACTGGCGAGCGCTCGTATTGCATTCCTACGATTTACGATCCCATGCCCTGCTGGCTCTTTCATAACAACGGTGACGGTACGTTCACCGACGTCAGCACGGAGTCAGGAATCGCGCAGTCGCTCGCCAAAGCGTGGGGAGTCGTCGCAGCCGACATCAATAATGACGGACGCATGGATCTCTACGTGACCAACGACACGGTTGCGAATTTTCTTTTTGCGAACCACGGAAACGGAAAATTCGAAGAGATCGGAATGCTTGCGGGCGTTGGCGTGAGCGTGTTCGGTAAACCGCGGTCCGGCATGGGCGTAGACGCCGCCGACTACGATCAGGATGGATGGATTGATCTCTTCGAGGCCAACGTAGATCACGAGATGTATTCGCTCTACCACAATGACAAGAATGAAGCCTTCAGCGATGTCGCTCTGCCGACCGGAATCGGCGAAGCCACAAAAATGATGAGTGGTTGGGGATTGAAGTTCTTCGATTATGACAATGACGGGAGTCTCGATCTGTTGTTATGCAACGGCCATCCGGACGACAAAGTCGACAAGAAAATTTCCGGCGTGACTTATCGCGAACCGATGTTGTTGTTTCGGAATGATGGCAAGAACTTAAAGAATGTGAGTGCAGAAAGTGGCCCGATTTTTTCGCAGCAACTCGCGGGTCGCGGGTTAGCTTTGGGTGATTTCGACAACGACGGCTCAGTCGATGTCCTCGTCACGCAAAACAACGGAGCGCCGGTTCTTTTGCGAAATAATGCCGGACACGAAAATCACTGGCTTGGCGTGAAGCTTGTCGGCCGCAAGGCGAACATTGACGCGATCGGCGCAAAGGTGACCTGGCGCTACGGCGATTTCGAGCGGCACGCCTACAAAGTTGGCGGGGGAAGCTATCTTTCATCGCACGATCCGCGAATGGTGCTAGGACTCGGACAGCATACGAAAATCGACTGGCTGGAAGTGAAGTGGCCAGAACCGAGCGGAAAAACGGAACGATTCACGGCCTTGCCAATAGACAGTTATGTCACCATTGTGGAAGGCGAAGACAAGTGGAAGTAGCTCGGCGTTCATTGTGAAGCATCCTCGCCACGCAGTTCGTGGATTCACGACGGCCATTCTGTTGGCGCTCTTATTCTGTGTTCCCTTGGTTTTTGCACAGACTTCAGAAACGCAGAGCGCAACTCATCAACCCGAGGCGGAACTCGAAAGGGGTACTGCGCTGACAAGGCAAGGCCGGTTCGCGGACGCAATTCCCTACCTGCTTACAGCACGCGGGCGCGTCTCGAACGAATATGCGGCTGATTTCAACCTGGCCTTGTGCTACGTCGGCACAAATCAACCTACGCTCGCAATACCCATACTGACTGGTCTCCGCACCAGCGGCCATGACAATGTCGAGGTCAATAATCTTCTCGCTCAGGCCTACGTCGGCGATTCGCAAAAACAGAAGGCGTTCGAAGCGCTGCAGCGGGCTGCGTCGTTTGCACCGACGAATGAGAAGCTGTATATCTTTGTTGCCGACGCATGCACCGGAAGGCAGACTTACGCGCTTGGCCTACAAGTTGCCGAGCTTGGACTGAAGAACCTGCCCAACTCCGCCCGCTTGCATTTTGAGCGTGCGATGTTCCTGTCGCTGCTTGACCAATTCGACAACGCCAAGAACGACTTCGAACTCGCGCGCAAGCTCGCCCCAGACTCCGAAATTGCATTCCTCGCAACCGCGCAGAAAGCAATGTTCGAAGGAAATATTTCTGAAGTCATTCGTACCGCACGCCAAGGAATCGGCAAAGGCCACGACAATTTCATGTTACTGACCCTGCTCGGTGAGGCACTCCTGCGGTCAGGTGTTACACCGGGCCACCCAGCATTCGAAGAAGCGCGGCAGGCACTCGAGAAGGCTGTTGCAGAACGTCCGCACTATCCGAGCTCGCAGCTTTCGCTTGGCAAGCTCTATTTGGCAGAGAATCGGTTGTCCGACGCGGTCATACATCTCGAAGTTGCGCGGCAACTCGATCCGGAGAGTCCCTCGGTCTATTCAAATCTGGCGGCTGCTTATCGCAAGCAAGGCGATTCGCAGAAAGCGCGAGAGGCTCTGGCAAAACTAGCGACGCTCAATGCAGCACAGGCTGAGAAGATCCGAACTGCCCCAGGCGAGCGGAGAGCAAGCTATGCCGGATCGGACCCGGCCAGATAGTCCGGAGCACGATTCAGGATCAAGTTCATATCCGAGGAAATTTCCTCTCAACTAATCCCCTGCCTTCTTGAACCGCGATGATCTGATCGCAGTTCAATGCCCCGAGCTTCGTTGTCATTCCACTTGGCCAACTAATTTCTATCGAATCTATTTTCGTTCGCTGGCCGAGGCCGAAGTGCAAGCGGGGATCCTGCGCTGACTGATAGCTCATTCCGCCTTTGCGTTGATCATAGAGGACCAGGTCTCCGGCGACGACCTTCATCCGCGCACCAACGCCATCGCGATTCGATTTCGTTCCAATCAGCAGAATCTCGAGCCAGTGATTTCGATTCCCGCCATTGTTGCGAAGTAGTTGCGGAACTTGCCCACAATTGCTGACCAGAATGTCGAGATCGCCATCGTTATCGAAGTCGCCAATTGCGGCACCGCGGCTGACTCGCGGCAAAAGAAAATCCGGCCCGAGTTGATCGCTGACATTCTCAAAAATGCCGCGGCCAGTGTTGCGAAACATCAGCTTTGGTTCAGCGTAGGAGACCTCTGAGTGATAGCGCTGAATGTTATTGAGCACGTGGCCATTCGCCATAAACAGGTCGCGTGCTCCGTCGTTGTCATAGTCAAAGAGTCGCGTGCCGAAGCCGCTCATGTGAAACGTTGAATAGCCGAGCTTCGAGCGAAAGGTCGCGTCTTCGAACGTGCCATCGCCTAGGTTGTGATAAAGGCGCGCCAACTGCATGTCCAAATGCGTGACCACAATATCCGTGCGGCCGCTTCCGGTTACGTCTGCGGCGTCGGTGCCCATGCCGGCCTCGAACTGTCCGTCACCACTGACGGCCACCCCCGCAAGATATCCCAGTTCGGTGAAGGTTCCGTTGCGGTTGTTGTGGAACAGCGAGTTCGGCATGTGGTCATTGGCGATGAAAATGTCCTGCCAGCCGTCGTTGTCGTAATCGAACGTGACCACGCCGAGACCATTCCCTGGCTTCAAACCGATGCCAGAACTCTTGCTTGCATCAGTGAACGTACCGTCACCATTGTTGTGATACAGCGTCGGAGGTTCGGGGTTGAAGTCATCCGGATGGCAATAGCTCCGCATTCCCGGCGCGCGGTCCCCGCAGTAAAAATTTCGCTCCGGCGACCAGTCGACGTAATTCGCGATTACCAGGTCTAGCCGGCCATCGTTGTCATAATCAAACCAGGCTGCGCTTGACGCCCATCGACCAGAGTTAGCCGTACCAGCGCGCGCGGTAACGTCGGTGAAAGTGCCGTCGCCGTTGTTGTGATAAAGAATGCAGCGCCCATAGCCGCAAACAAGGAGGTCGGGAAATCCGTCGTTGTCGTAGTCGCCGACGGCAATGCCCATCCCGAACAGGCCTTCAGCTCCGACGCGCGCTTTTTCGGTGACATCGGTAAAAGTGCCATCTCCATTATTCCGATATAGCGCACAACGTAGCGGAGTCTTCGGCGTGTACACTCGTGTAGCTGCGCCGTTCACTAGATAAAGATCGAGCAGCCCATCCTGGTTGTAATCGATCCAGCCGCAACCCGAGCCCATGGTCTCGATCAGGTATTTCTCGGCCGAGGCTGCGTTGTCGTGCTGAAAGGTGATTCCGGCCGCGCGCGTGATATCGACAAATTTAGGCTGAGGCTGGTCAATTGCATTCGCAGCAGCAAATCGGGAGAGCGCTACTCCCGTGGTTCCCGAAATGAGAGCGCGAATGAAATCGCGGCGCTGGATTGGGCGAGGTTTTGCCACAAGGCTAATCGAAGGGTATAGCAGATGTCCCGCACGCGCAGATTCGGCGATTTGACAACAAAGTGCTTGACAACGATTCCGAATAAAGTATACAAAATCCAGCCAGTGGCCAGAAAACGTTTGCCGCGGTGTTTCCGGCAGCCGCTATCCGGTCGCACAACATCGTCGATCTCAATGTGTCGCCGAGGAGGATGTATGTCGCAGAAGTCTGCTCGCTCCGCCTTTTTTGCCGTCGCCGCGACTCTACTCGCTTTATTGTCCGTACCATTCGCCTTCTCACAACACGGTTCGGAAGGAACGGTCGCGGTCACGGTAGTTGACCAAAGCGGCAGCCTTGTCCCTGGAGCGCAGCTAGAACTTCGGGATTTGGGAACCGGTGTTGCCCGAACTGCCAAATCGTCTAACTCCGGCGCCTACAGTTTCGTGAACCTGCCTCTGGGGACTTACAAACTAACTGTTTCAAAGCAAGGTTTCAAACCACAAGCTTTTGATCAGGTAATCGTAGAGGCGACAAAGACCACAGACATCAACTCTACACTCACAGTCGGCGCAACCACTGAGACGGTCGAGGTTACGGGAGCGGCTGCGCCACTCATTGAAACTACGTCGAACGAGATCGGCACCGTCATCGACATGAAGCAGATTGAAGACTTGCCAATTCAGGGGCGCGACCTCACCCAGCTAACGCAGCTGGTTCCCGGCTACACAGGTTCTTTAAACGACGGCGGCGGTACGTTCAACGGCCTGCCTGGCGTCGCGCAGGGCAGCAATATTGACGGCGTGATTGGCAATGCGGGCCGCATGAAGTTTGATGGTGGGGCGGTCGAGCCTGCCGTAATGCCTCGCGTTGAGAACATTCAGGAAATGACGGTCCAAACCGACCAATTGGATCTGAATCAAGGATATGGAAATTCCAGCATGCAGGTTGGTTTCGTGACCCGGAGCGGGACGAATGCCTTTCACGGCCGAGCCTACGAGGACTTCAGAAATGACTGGTTAAATGCGAACAGTTGGTCCAACGACTTTATTAATTCGACCACGCCGCGCTCCAATGGCAAGGTCGAGCTCCCAAATGACAAAGTTGACTGGAATGAATTTGGCGGTAGCGTTGGTGGCCCGATTATCAAGAACAAGCTGTTTTTCTTCGGAACGTTTGCCATGAAAAAGGTCCCCGGCGTGACCAATGCCTATGTCTGGATGCTTACCCCGGCGGCCCAAGCAGGCAATTTCGTCGAACCGAGTACCGGCAATACGGTGAATGTGTACAACTTGATCTCGAACTGCGCAAGTTGCGGTTCTTCGGCACCCTTGCCGACCACGGCGAACGGTCAGATTTCATCTATGCTGAGTGCCATTAATGGGGTAAAGTCCGACGGCGCATTGCAGTCACTCGCCGATCCGAATTTCCAGCAGTTGAATTGGCAGGTCAGTAGTCCCGACACGGAGTATTACCCAGCGGTAAGAGTGGACTACAACCCAAGTGAAAAGATGCGTTTCAATGTAGCCTGGAATTACACCAAGATCAGTAAGCCTGGCGCGACTGCCCCCAATCTGCCCGGCTCGGCGTTCGCAAAGACGGGTGCCGGCAATCGATTCAAGGACTACACCGCAGCGCTGGGCTTTGACTACACGATATCTCCATCTATCGTGAACGAATTTCGCGGAGGCTTCCTCTACGTAGGCAATTTCTTCGGCTACAACGGCATAACCCCTACACCGACAACCGAGCAGATTCAGTGGAATTTCGCTAACCTTCCGTACCCGCAGAACACCAACATGAACGGGACAAACTTTCCGATTCCGACGGGTTCGTACTACCCGGTGTTCAACGCATCGGATACCCTGAGCTGGCAGAAGCACGCCCACACTATGAATTTTGGGTTCTCGTGGTGGCGCGAGCAGGACCACTATTACAACGGCGTGTTGGGCTGGCCGGCCATCAGCCTCGGCCTGACCGCTACCGATCCGGCCAGCAATGCTTTCACCGCCAGTACAATGGGCGACAGCAACACGGCCGATATCAAAGAAGCTCAAGAGTTGTATGCAGTCCTAGTTGGCCGTATCAACGCGGTTACGGGAAGCTATACCTACAACCAGAAAACCAACTCATATGGTGAAGGCCAAATCGGTGCCTACAACTTGGACGAATTGCAAAAATCTTACGGGTTATTTTTCCAGGACTCGTACCGTTTGCGGCCGAATCTGACGCTTAACTATGGGCTGCGCTGGGATGCTATCTATCCCGATCAGGATGTGACCCACGCCTACCACTCGGCTTTAGATGCCGCGATCTGGGGCCCTTCGGGCATCGGCAACCTCTTTCATCCCGGTTCGCTAAATGGAACCGACAATCCGACGATTACCCAGAGCAGCTCGCCTGCTAAGCGGCAGTCGGTTCCCCAGCCAGCTTTTGGTTTCGCGTGGAGCCCTGGTAACTCGGGCAAGACCGTGCTTCGCGGCGGCTTCTCGCTAAGGACATTCACGGAGCCGCAGCAGTATTTCTGGAACGAAGCATCCGATTTCGGAGCATTCTATTTCCAAGGCTTCAGTTTCAACCCCCTAAAGAGCAGCGGAACTCAGCCTACCGGGACGTTCGCCCCCGGGAATTTCTCGTTGGGTTCGCAGGACGGGGAACTACTTCTCAACGGCCAGACCCAAGGCTTATCGAGCTTCACTTGCGGGACGGGTGGCGCCACCGGCGCAACCTTGTATGCATGTAATCCGGCCACGTACCAGGTAAATGAGCCGGAGTCGGATTTCACGTATGTTGCCAACGCTCCCGGTGTTAATGGTGTCAGCTCGAAATTCAAACAGCCATACACGGAATCCTGGAATCTCGGGATTCAGCGGCAGATTGGCGAGAGCCGGGCGCTTGAAATTCGCTATATCGGTAACCGCAGCCTGCGGCAATGGATCAACATTAATCCGAACGAAGTAAACATCTTCGAAAATGGATTTCTAAAGGAATTTAAGAATGCACAAGCAAATCTCGCGCTGAATGGCGGTACAAGTTTTGCTGACAGTGCCCACGGCGGCGCGGCTGGCACTATTCCACTGCCCATTATGGACGCGGCCTTCTCTGCCGATGCTACCCAGTTTTCGAATGGCGGGTTTATTACCAACTTACAGAATGGGCAGGCCGGATCCTTTGCCAATGCGCTGGCAACTACGCCGCAGTGGTTCTGCGATATGGTCGGAAGCGCAGCATTTTCACCATGCCTCAATAATGCGGGTATTAGTGCTGCAGGGGCAGGTTATCCCATCAACTTCTTCCAGGTGAACCCATACGCCACGGGTAGCATCACTCAGCTGGTATCTGAAGGATACTCCAATTACAACGCTATGCAGGTTGACTTCCGGCAGCGAACCTGGCACGGGTTGCAGTTCGATGCCAACTACACTTGGTCGCACACCTTGGGAATATCAACTCCCAATAACTGGCTCGGCCAGACGAACAGTATGACGCTTCGAGATATGCGCCTGAGTTACGGTCCAACGCTGTATGATATCCGCCACGCGATTCACGTCAGCGGGACTTACGATCTGCCCTTTGGCCGGGGCAAGAGCTTTTTGAGCAACAACTCAGTCCTGGATAGAGTTGTGGGCGGTTGGACAGTCGGTAGCATTCTCACATTCCAGAGTGGCACTCCATTCGAGTTGCAGGGAGGCTTTAACGGTACGGCGAGCGCCGACAATACGTTCAACGATTACGCTGACGCCGGAGTTGTCCTACATGGCGTTACGATATCGCAATTGCAAAGCTCCGTAGGCGTTTACCACCTCAGTACACAGCCAAACGTTGATTTCATTAATCCCAAGTATCTCAACCCTGGCGGCGGTGCCAATCCCGCTTACATAACCCCAAATACCACGCCAGGAACCCTCGCCCACCCCCTCTACTTGTACGGCCCACACTTCATCAATGACGACATATCTCTCACCAAGCGAATTGTGATTACCGAACGTGTCAGGTTCAGCTTGCAGATGGAGGCGTTGAACGCCTTCAATCACCCAAATTTCCAGCCGGGGTCTGGACATGGCTGCAGCTTTGTATGCGGTGCCGGCGGCGGTTTCCCCGTCGTGCAAGACCCAAACTTCGCTGTCGGAGGAATCTCACCGAACTACGATCCCGACTCCCCCAATCAGGGAGCAAGGGTGGTAGAACTACGAGCTAACGTCGAGTTCTAAACTCAGTTGGTTATCTAGATGAACCGCTGAGCGTCGGGTTAGCCCGACGCTCTTCTTTCTTGCAGCGCCTGCTTGAGTGACTGGCCTGCGTGCTCGATGTGCTCGCGGAGTAGCTTACAGGCAGAACCTATATCGCGCTTGCGGCAAAGGGCGAGTATCTGGTGGTGTTCTTCGTTGGCCCGTTTAATGCCATGCGTCAGGTATAGCTGCAATCGTGTATAGCGTTCACCGCTATTGTTCACGTTGCGAATAATGGCCATCGAGTAGGGCCGCTCCGCCCGCGAGTAAAGAACTGAATGGAACTGCCAGTTCAGCCTTCCCCAGGAAAACAGATGGTCTTCGTTCTGTAACTCGCTTTCGTAGCGGCGCAGAACGACGTCGGCTTCCGCAAACTCATCCTCGGTGAGTCGAGGAATTGAGTGCTTCAGAATTTCCGGTTCCAGCAAGGCGCGAATCGTGAATAACTCTTCTATGTCCGTGGGTGAAAGGGCAGGTACGATGGCTCCGCGATTGGGAACGATCGTAATGAGTCCTTCAGCATCGAGCTGGCGCAGAGCTTCGCGCACCGGAATCCGGCTCACCTGATATTGCATGGCGATTGCGTCCTGCCGAAGCTGGGCGCCCTCCGGGATGGTGCCCCGAATGATTTCTTCTCGCAGCCGATCGGCTACCGCGGATGTGAGCGACTGTCGCTGAATTCCAGATTGTGGCGTCGTGATGAAATTCATTGCTTGAACACGCATGATATCGACAGCGCAGCCGCGGCGCAATCATCGGCTTTCGCGGACTACGGCAACGGCACGTCTGCCGAGTCGAGTTCCGGAAGCGACCGCCGCCTGGTAGCGGTCCTGCGAACCATCCAATATACCGGCACTCCTGCCGCGATTATGAGAAGCCCTGGCCAGGTGGTGGCCGGGCGATAGGCGAAGAGCACCAGTAAAATCGTGGTTGCTGCTACGACATAGGCTGCCGGCGTAACCGGGTATCCCCAGGTTCGGTAAGGGCGAGCAACATCGGGTCGGGTGCGGCGAAGACGAATCACGCCAGCCACGGTAAGCACATAAAAGAGGAGCGCGGCCGAAATTACGTAGTCCAGCAAGTTGCTGTAAAGGTTTCCCCAAACCCCCGTCACCGGATCATATGTGCGCGGAAAAACCAGCAGCGCCGCCCACAAGCCTTGCGCCCATAAACCGAAGGCGGGGACCTTAGCGTTATTCAAATGACCTGCGGATCGGAAGAACAAGCCTTGACGGGCCATGGCGTAGTAAACGCGTGGTCCGGCTAGAACGAGGGCGTTCACGGTACCAAAAGTAGAGATCATGATGGCGGCAGCCATCAAAGCGGTGCCGAGCCCGGGGAAAATCGCTTGTAAAGTCGCTGTTCCCACGCGATCGGCCGGAGCATGTTGAATGGAAGAAAGTGGAAGCGTCGCCAAGTAGGCGACGTTCGCGAGTAGATAGAGCACAATCACAATGACCGTGCCAAGTACCATCGCCCGAGTTACGTTCTTCTCCGGTTGCCGTACCTCCCCAGCCGCGAACGCGATGTTATGCCACGAATCCGCGGAGAAAAGTGATCCGGTCTGGCTGATGCACAAAGCGACGAAGAGACCAAATACAGTCGTGGCATCGAGTGTCGCAGTCAACGGAAACGTGCCACGCGCTCTCCAGAAGTTACCGAAATTTTCATGAATTGCCGTTGAGTTGCGCCCGATAAAAATTCCCGTAACGATCAGAGCTATCAGTGCAGCAGTTTTCGAAACAGTAAAAACATTTTGGACCAGCTTGCCGTAGCGCAATCCGCGAGTGTTAGTGAGAGTGATAACTGCGATGATGGCCAACGCCATCAACTGCGCAGTAGAAAGCGAAATGGCGTAATGCGTGGAAATCAGGAGAGGGCGCATCAGGTAATGATCTTCGGCGACCCACGGCACGAGCACGCCGGTGAATCGCGCAAACGCAACTGCCACAGCAGCAATCGTGCCGGTTTGAATTACTGAGAAGAGCGTCCAGCCGTAAAGAAATCCGAGCAAAGGAGAGTAGGCTTCGCGAAGATAGATGTACATCCCGCCGGC
The DNA here is from genome assembly GCA_035651475.1 of Terriglobales bacterium. Classification (GTDB taxonomy): domain Bacteria; phylum Acidobacteriota; class Terriglobia; order Terriglobales; family Acidobacteriaceae; genus Gp1-AA145. Next base: position 59,530 of record DASRFP010000031.1, read on the forward strand.
GTGCGGCATCATGGCGGAAAGTTCTCCGTAACAAAGTGCCCCGGCGATAGTCAGAGCGCCGCCAATGCCCCACGCAACGAGCAGCCAACCTGGGCTGCCAATCTCGCGAGCCATTTCGGCGGACACGATAAAGATGCCGGAGCCGATCATCACTCCGACCACTAGCATGGTTGAATCAAAGAGACCAAGGCCGCGGGCGAATTCGCGGTCTTGCCGATTGACCGTTGCAACGGAGTTTTTGCGTGTGTTGGACAAAAGTCGCGTCTAGTATTTCGCGGTATGGAAAGACATGTAAATGCGCTTGACTGCTGGATATTGTATACATAAGATGGGTTTTCGTTTCACGATTTCCACAGCGTCAGTTTCGGATTAGGTCGTGTCGAAACCAATCTTCCAATCATCGGGTGTGGCCAAAAACTCGGAAGGCTCCGACCTCGAAATCACTGAGAGCAAAAGTGTTGATCAAAAAAGCATTCGTGCGGTGCGGGTTGTGGATTCGCATACTGGCGGTGAGCCAACACGGCTGGTGGTCAGCGGCGGGCCAGATCTTGGGCGCGGTCCTTTGACGGAGCGACTGGCTCGTTTTCAGCGAGATTACGATTTGTTTCGGTCCGCCGTCGTGAACGAGCCCAGAGGATCGGACGTTGTTGTGGGCGCATTGCTATGTGAACCCTGCGATCCGACCTGTGCTGCCGGTGTCATCTTCTTTAACAACGTCGGCTACCTGGGGATGTGCGGCCATGGAAGCATCGGCCTGATTGCCTCGCTGTCGTACATGGGTGAGATCCAGCCGGGAGTGCATCGGATTGAGACGCCAGTCGGTGTTGTCGGCGCCACCTTGCACGCGAGCGGCGAAGTCACGGTGGATAACGTTGCCAGTCACCGCAAGGCTGCTGGAGTTTCTGTCGATGTGCCCGGTTTCGGCAGTGTGCGAGGAGACGTGGCATGGGGAGGCAATTGGTTTTTCCTGGTAGAGAAGCACGGTTTCGAACTCTCGTTGAAGAATGTCGAACAGCTTACAGAGTTCACTTGGGCGGTGCGGCAGGCCCTCGATGCAGCAGGTATCATCGGCGATCAGGGCCACGAAATCGATCACATTGAATTGTACGGACCCTCGAAGATTCCTGGAGTAAACAGCAAGAATTTCGTTCTGTGCCCAGGCAAGGCTTATGACCGTTCCCCCTGCGGAACTGGAACGAGCGCGAAGCTCGCCTGCCTCTACGCGGATGCAAAATTACGCGAAGGCGAAGTATGGCGGCAGGAGAGCATTGTGGGGAGCGTGTTCGAGGGTAGGGTAAGGGTCCACGACGGGCGGGTTTATCCCTCGATCACCGGCTCGGCTTTTGTTAACGCGGAATCGGAGCTGTTGCTGGATCCGCGTGATCCCTTCTGCAATGGCATTCGAGCATGAATGGCAGGAATTACGACGCTGTTATTGTTGGCGCGGGAATCGTGGGTGCCGCGTGTGCATACGAGTGTGCGCGCGAGAAAATGCGCGTCGCCGTGCTTGACCAGGACATGATCGGGAGTGGTGCCACTGCTGCTGGCATGGGACACATCGTGGTCATGGATGATTCCGATGCGCAGTTCGCGTTGACGCGTTACTCGCAACGCCTATGGCAAGAGTTACGGCCCGAACTTCCAGGAGATGTGGAGTACGAACAGTGTGGAACCATCTGGGTGGCAGCCGATGACCAAGAGAGGGCGGAAGCAGCGCGGAAATCGGGCTACTACGCACGACGCGGAGTCCCAACTGAAATCGTGAGCGCCACGGATTTGGAGCACTTGGAGCCGAATTTGCGAAAGGGATTGGCTGGTGGACTGCTCGTTCCGGAAGATGGCGTTCTCTATCCGCCTTGTGCGGCCAGATTCTTACTAAGTCAGGCGCAGGAACAAGGCACGAAACTTCATTTGGGCCCACCGGTGGTCAGCGTCGCAAACGGACGTGCGCGACTAGCGGACGGAACGGAGTTTTTTGCGGGAACGATCGTGAATGCCGCTGGAGCCGCTTCTCCCGATCTGACGCCTGATATTAACGTGAAAAAACGTAAGGGCCACCTTGTGATTACTGACCGCTATCCGGGATTTCTGCGGCACCAATTAGTCGAACTTGGATATTTGAAGAGTGCGCACTCGGTAAGTGCAGATTCGGTTGCGTTCAACGTGCAGCCCCGCAAAACAGGACAAATCTTAATCGGTTCATCCCGGCAATACGGAGCCGATCACAAAGAAGTTGATCACGCGGCGCTGTCGAGTATGTTGCAACGCGCGCAGCAATATATGCCCGCGCTAGCGAGCACCTCGGCAATCCGCGTGTGGACTGGTTTTCGCGCCGCTACCCCCGACAAGCTTCCCCTGATTGGGCCGTCGACAAATGACTCGACTGTTTATCTGGCGACTGGGCACGAAGGCCTCGGGATAACAACCTCGTTAGCGACGGCACGGCTTCTAGCCGATCAACTTATTGGACGAACATCGGCGATTCCAGTCGAGCCATACCTGCCTTCGCGGATTCGCAATCTGGAGCATGCGCATGCCTGAGGAGATCAACATCTCTGTAAACGGCAAGCGCGTGGCCGTGTCGCCTGGAACGACGGTTGCCGCAGCGATCATGCTGGCAGGAGCTTATTGTCGAAAGTCAGTTTCCGGTGCACAACGTGGCCCATTTTGCGGAATGGGAATTTGCTTCGAATGTCGCGCGGAAATCAATGGAATGCAGCATAGCCGCAGCTGCCAGATTCCTTGCATTGCTGGAATGGAAATAAGAAGTGAATAGAGAAGTCAGAAAATTCGATGTTCTCGTTGTCGGGGGCGGCCCAGCCGGGATTGCTGCAGCTACGTCAGCCGCGAAAAGTGGCGCGTCAGTCGGCATGGTTGACGACAATCCTTCGCCAGGCGGGCAGATTTGGCGAGGCGCGGCCACTCACAACCGATCAGACTCCAGCGGTTGGATTCGTAAGCTCCAAACCGGTGGGGTTGAGCTACTGTGCAACACGCGAGTTTTCGACCAACCGAAAACGAACGTATTGCGTGCAGAAACCGCCACCGGCATTTGCGAATTTGAATATCGCAACCTGATTCTCGCGACCGGCGCTCGCGAACGATTTCTTCCCTTCCCTGGATGGACACTTCCGAATGTGTTAGGCGCCGGCGGGCTACAAGCTTTGGTGAAATCCGGACTCCCGATCAGCGGAAAGCGGGTTGTTCTCGCTGGAACTGGGCCTCTGCTGCTCGCCGTTGCCGCGTATTTAAAGAAGAATGGCGCGCATGTCGTCGCGATTTGCGAACAGGCGTCGCGCAGTTCACTCCTCAGATTTGGATTTTCGCTTCTGCGGCACAGGAACAAGGTCGCCGAGCTTATTAGGTTACGAAACGAAATCGGCGGGATTCCATTCCATGCCAAGTCTTGGCCGATGGCCGCAGAAGGTGATGAAACTCTGCAAGCTGTTGTTATTCACCGCAGCGGCAGGAGGGAAAGAATTGCGTGTGATTATCTCGCATGCGGATTTCATTTAGTTCCTAACACGGAGCTCGCATCTTTGCTCAATTGCCGGATGCAAAATGGTTTCGTGCAGGTGGATCAGTTCCAGCGCACTTCAGCCCCGAATGTCTTCTGTGCCGGCGAACCTACCTGCATTGGTGGTCTCGAACTGTCGCTTGTCGAAGGTCAGATTGCAGGGTTGGCAGCCGTTGAGAAGAACGATGAATCATGGAAACTGCTTGGCGAACGTCGCAAGCTGATGAAATTTGCGCATGCTCTGGAGCGCACATTTGCGCTTCGCCCTGAGCTCAAGAAACTCTGCCAACCGGAAACCATCGTCTGCCGCTGCGAAGACGTTACGTGGGAACGCCTGCAAGGGCACAAATCCTGGCGTGCTGCCAAGCTGCAAACACGCTGCGGAATGGGACCGTGCCAGGGCCGCATTTGCGGATCCGCGACGGAAATGCTTTTTGACTGGAAATCTGATTCTGTACGGCCTCCGATTTTCCCGACCACTTTGGCGAATCTCTCCGCGGGAGACGCGGAAAGCAGTCCAGGATTGAGCGTAGTCACACGAGGACAACCATGAATTGGAATGGGGTAATGCCCGCAATCACGACGTGTTTTGACCAGAAACTTCGAGTTGACCATGAATTTACGGCCTCTCATTGTCGCTGGTTGCTCGAAAACGGCTGCACCGGAATCGTTTGCTTGGGGTCGCTAGGTGAGGGCGCAACACTTTCATTTGACGAAAAAACTCAGATTTTATCGACATGTGTCAAGGCTGTCGCGAGGCGCGCGCCAGTGGTCGCATCGATTTCGGCACTTTCGACTTCTGAAGCCGTTTCTCTGGGAAAGGCCGCGGCAGACGTGGGTTGCGACGCATTAATGGTTTTGCCTCCATACGTGTACCAGGGCGACTGGCGAGAAATGAAGGCGCATGTCTCGGCAGTTTTCCGTGCCACTCCACTCAGTTGCATGCTCTATAACAATCCGATCGCTTACGGAACAGATTTCCTTCCGGAGCAGATCCAAGAGCTGGCGGCGGAGCATGAGAATTTCGAATCTGTCAAGGAATCGAGCTCCGATGCGCGTCGTGTCGCAGCCATTCGCGCGCTTGTAGGAAATCGGCTGGAGGTTTTCGTCGGAGTGGACGACGCCATCCTCGAAGCCATAGGAGTCGGGGCGACGGGTTGGATCGCTGGCCTGGCGAACGCACTGCCACGCGAGTCCGTCGAGTTGTTCAACCTTGGGATCAATTGCGAGCGGGAGAAAGCATTCGAGCTTTATCGCTGGTTTCTGCCACTACTGCGAATGGACACCGTTCCTGAATTTGTGCAGCTCATCAAATTAGTGCAAGCCGAAGTTGGCATGGGCAATTCGCGAGTTCGGCCGCCGCGCTTGGAGTTGGTAGGGCAGAACCTCGAAAAAACTCACAAAACAATTCGCGATGCGCTGCGTACCCGGCCTCAATTGGTCAACGGATACGCCGTGCCCGCCAAGTGATCTGCAGTCCTCACTGGAAAGGGAGGAAATGGATCAGAGAAAGTGGTTGCTTGCGCTCTGCCTCGTTATTGCAGCCGCACCACAAAGCTTCGCACAGGGCCGGCGTGAAGACTACGAACGCGCTCGAAAATTCCTCCCCGGCAATCTCCGGCATACCATCTACGTCGCTGACGTGGCCGCGAACTGGATCGCTAAGACAAACCGGTTCTGGTATCGCAAAGTAAGTCCAAGTGGAACCGAGTTTATTGTGGTCGACGCGGAACGCAATTCAAGTGCACCCGCATTCGATCATTCAAAATTGGCAGCGACGCTTTCTCGCGAGACAGGCCGGAGTATTTCAGCCACCGATCTGCCATTTGATGAAATCGAATTTAGCGAAGATGACAAGTCTGTCAGCTTCGATCTTGGCAAGTCGCATTTCACTTGCACTCTCGCCGATTACCACTGCACGCAGCAGCCTGGCGAAAACGAGAACGAATCGCTCTCGCCCGACAAGAAATGGGCGGCCTACGTTAAGGACCACAATTTATACATTCGCGATGTGTCGACTGGCACGTGTGTACAACTTACGCAAGACGGCGTTACCGGCTGGGACTATGCAACGCCGCTGCCATCTTTACGGCTGCTAACCGACCAAGGGACGGAAGACGTCAAACAACCTCCCGCAATATTCTGGTCGCCTGATTCGACGAAATTAATCACTTATCGAATCGACTCGCGGAATTCCGGACGCTTCACCAGCATCCAGTACGTCCCACCGGATCAACTCAGACCGAAAGCATATACGGTCGTCTATCCTTTGCCGGGTGAAGTTCTCGCCAAGGCGCAGCCGATCATTTTCGACATTCAATCGCAGAAACGAATCGACGTGAAGACCTCAGCACTGGAACTTCCTTTCCAGGATGGTCCCGGTTTCGACTGGTCTCCAGATGGGAAGTCAATTCTCTACGATTACGACAAGCGCGGATTCAAAGCGAAAGAAATCCGCACCATTGATCCCGAAACTGGCGAAGAAAAGTTAATCGTCCGCGATTCTGCAGAGCAATACATTGATCCGGGCGAAGAGTTTTATAGGTTCGATAACGCAACCGGCGAGCTCCTGCTTGCCTCTGAGCGCGACGGTTGGAACCATCTTTATCTGTATGACAAAGACGGCCGACTCGAAAACCAAGTCACGCAAGGATCGTGGGTGGTGCGGCATATCGAACATATCGATGAGCAGAACCGGCGAGTGTACTTTCTTGCGAGTGGTCGTGAAAAAGGTGAGGACCCGTATCAGACTCACCTGTACAGCATTGGGTTCGACGGAAACGGCATGACGTTACTTACGCCGGAAAATGCCAATCACGCGGTCAGCCTCTCACCCGATGGCGCATTTTTCGTCGACAACTACTCGCGCGGCAATTTGCCCACGAAATCGGTGTTGCGGCGAACAAAGAATGGATCCGAAGTTCGCGTCCTCGAAACAACAGACATTAGCGCGCTGCAGAATACGGGTTGGAAATTTCCGGAACCGTTTGAGGGTAAAGCCGCGGATGGAACCACCGACTTGTACGGCTTAATCTGGAAGCCCTCCAATTTTGATTCCTCGAAAAAGTATCCGGTGGTCGAGCACGTCTATACGGGGCCGCAGGACTTCTTTGTTCCGAAAACGTTCAATGCAATCTTTCGCCTGCAATCAGTTGCTGAGCTCGGCTTCATCGTCGTGATGATTGATGGTCGCGGAACGAGCGGCCGCTCGCGCGTCTTCCACTTGTTTTCCTACAGAAATCTTGGCGGAGCTTTTGAGGACCACGTCGCCATGATCAAACAGATGGCCGCGAAGTTCCCATACATGGATATCAATCGGGTTGGAATCTTCGGCACCTCTGCCGGAGGGTACGGTGCGGCACACGCAATGCTCGCTTTTCCAGATTTTTACAAAGTCGGAGTTTCAATCTCAGGGGATCACGACCCACGGCTCGATAAGGCGTGGTGGAACGAGCTCTATCAGGGATACCCCGTGGGAGACGATTATGTGGCGCAGTCAAACGTCACCATGGCAGATCGGCTAAAGGGGCGCTTGCTCGTGGTGCATGGGGATATCGATGACAACGTCCATCCAGCCGAGACCATGCGTTTTGTCGATGCGCTAATGAAAGCGAATAAAAACTTCGACATGCTTTTCGTGCCCAACATGTACCACGGCGAGAGTGGGCCGCACGCGCCATATCTTGTCCGTCGCCGCTGGGACTATTTTGTGCAACATCTACTGGGGGTGACACCGCCGAACGACTTCGGCCTGAATGAAGCTGATCTGTCAAACGGGCGCTCCCGCCGACGGAACCGATGAATTCGTTTTTCCTCTTCGAGACTAACCAGTGACCTCGCGATATAACCGCAGGCAAGCAATTAAAGCAATGGCGGCGGCCTCGGCAGCAGTCGTTTTGCCGCGTGCCGCAGAATCATCTCCACTCACGGTTGCAGGCGCTGAAGTCGAAATTCGAATTGCGTCGATCAGCTCGCGAACGTTGCGGCTGACAGTGCTGCCAATCATGCACGGCAAACCTGCCGCCATCCAAGACAACGGATCGCTGGTACGAACAGATTGGGGGCCTCCGGTTACAACTCTCCGCTCCATCGATCACGAGTCGAAATACAAGTGCGGCGAACTACACGTTAGCATTTCGTCCGGTCCGCTCGTGTTCACGATTACAACCGAAAAAGATGAGATCGCACAAAGACTCAGAGTCGACCAGCAAAGCGGCATCGTATCTTTTCTCACCGGCGATGCTCCTCTGCTCGGGCTTGGCGAGGGTGGGCCACAATTCGATCGCCGCGGCTCAGTTGACGAAATGCGCAGCGGACAGGGCGGCTACAAATTACACACTCACGGCGGCCGAGTTCCTATTCCGTGGATTATCGGCACCTCGGGATGGGCAATGTTCATTCATCAGCCATTCGGAACTTTCGATTTCACTGGGACGGAAAGCAAGTTTCAGCCCTCCTCATCAGAGAACGCGCTGCCACTCGATATCTTCTTCATCAGTTCATCCCATCCCGCCGTGATCATGTCCGAATATGCTCGTCTGACGGGGTACGCCCAACTTCCGCCGCTGTGGAGCTTGGGTTACCAGCAATCGCATCGCACCCTCGCAAGCCAAGAAGAAATCCTTACCGAGGCAAAGACATTTCGTGAAAAAAGACTTCCTTGCGATGCGCTGATTTACCTCGGCACCGGCTTTTGTCCTTCAGGATGGAACACCGAAAACGGCTCGTTCGATTGGAATCCAAGAGTCTTTCCTGATCCCAAGACGATGCTCGACGAATTCCATAAAGAAAACTTCAAAGTGGTGCTTCACTCGGTGATTCTTGCGGACAAGTTGACGGGAACCGTTATTGATGGATGCGAGCTATCACGATTCGATGATGAACAGGCAAGCTGCTATTGGGATGAGCATCGCAAGGATTTTGCTATGGGAATCGATGGTTGGTGGCCTGACGAAGGCGACCCGCTGGATATTGCCTCGCGTCTGGTACGCAATCGCATGTATTGGGAAGGGCCGCAGATCGATCGCCCGAATGAGCGCCCATATGCGCTGCACCGCAACGGTTACGCAGGCATGCAGCGCTATGCCTCTTTCTTGTGGTCTGGCGATGTCTATTCCCTTTGGGAAACATTGAAGACTCATGTTGCGATCGGAGCCAACACTGCGCTGAGCGGTATCCCGTATTGGGGCACGGACATCGGCGGATTTGTCCCTACGAAGGAATTTACAGCCGAGCTGTACTTGCGCTGGTTTCAGTTTGGGGCGTTTTGTCCCTTGTTTCGCTGTCATGGACGCAACTGGAAGCTCCGCTTGCCGTGGCAGTGGAACACGGGCGATCCGGGACCAATGGAAATCAGCCGCTATGAGGGCGCGGCGATTCCGGATGCGAGCGAATTGCATAATCCGCAAGTCGAACCGATTTGCCGGAAATACCTCGAGTTGCGATATCAGCTGCTCCCCTATCTGTACAGCGCAGTCCGGGAGTGCACCAAAACAGGCATGCCGATCATGCGCGCGCTCTGGTTGCACTATGCTGACGATCCGAACGCAGTGTCGCGCGGAGACGAGTATTTATGGGGACGCGATCTGCTGGTTGCTCCTGTGGTGGAGGAGGGTGCAACGTCGCGCAAAATTTATCTGCCGAACGGCACCTGGTACGACTTCTGGACGAACGCCCGCATGGAAGGCGGCCAGGAAATCAAACGTCCAGTCGACCTTGAAACCATTCCTCTTTACGTGCGCGCCGGAGCAATCCTGCCACTCGGGCCAGTAAAGCAGCATGTGCACGAAGAATCGGATGAACCACTAAAGATTTCTATTTATCCCGGGGCAGACGGATCATTCCTTCTGTACGAGGATGACGGAAGGAATTTCGACTATCGTCGGGGCGGGTGGATGGGAACAGAGATGCGGTGGAGCGACGCTGCGCGCACATTCAGCATGCGCTTGGCGCCTGGTTCCAAAATGCTCCCGCCACGTCCTCGCAAATTCGAGCTAAGGCTTGGGAACATCAGGCGCGAGATCGCCTTCAACGGAGAAGCAATAGAGACTCGCCTTTAAAAGGCGACTGCCGGACCGCTTGTGGCTGAACTCAACCACCTTAACCTGCCGTTAACGTCTTTTTCTTAGAATTCGAAGCTATATCTCTCATGGCGAGTAGGCGCTTGCCCGCGGCGACCAAGGTTTCCTCGCGCTTCGCAAAATGCACGCGAATCAAGTTATGTACCCGTTCATGAAAGAAGCTTGAACCAGGCACCGCCGCAACTCCAACTTCTCTCGCGAGCCACTCGCAAAACTCAACGTCATTCGTCCAGCCAAATTCAGCGATGTTCACCATCACGTAGTAGGCGCCTTGCGGCTCCGAGTATTCAAGTTGCGCTTGATCCAGATACTGGAGAAACGTAGAGCGTTTTTCTGTGTACAAACGTTGCAGGTCGTTGTAATAACTGTCCGGAAGATCGAGCGCGGTAACAGCGGCTTCCTGCAACGGGGCAGCGGCGCCGACGGTCAAGAAGTCATGCACTTTGCGGGCTTCGTCGATCACAGCAGGAGAGGCAATTACATATCCAAGCCGCCAGCCGGTCATCGAATAAGTTTTCGAAAGCGAGCTGCAACTCAGGGTTCGATCAAACATTCCGGGCAACGAAGCAAAATACGTGTGCTGATGCGGGGCATAGATAATGTGCTCGTAAACTTCATCGGTCAACACAAAAGTGTCGAATTCTTCCGCCAGCTCCGCAATCGCTAGGAGTTCCTCGCGAGTAAAGACTTTGCCGGAAGGATTCGACGGATTGCAGAGCACCAGCGCCTTTGGCTTTTGCTCAAACGCTTTCCTCAATTCGGCGGGATCGAAACAAAAATCAGGAGGGTGAAGCGTTACGTGTATGGGTTCAGCTCCGCAGAGAATGGCATCGGCTGCGTAATTTTCATAGTACGGAGAGAAGATGATGACGTTATCGCCAGGATTGCATGCCGTCATCATTGCGACCATCATCGCCTCAGTACTGCCGCAAGTGACGACAATGTTTGCGTCTGGATCGAGAGGCAGCCGCATAAAACGAGACTGTTTTTTCGCCAGCGCGGCGCGAAATCTCGGAGCACCCCAGGTGACGGAGTACTGATGTGGTCCTTCGCGAGCCGCTCGTTCAAGAGCTTTTAAGACCTGTTGCGGAGGATCGAAATCAGGAAAGCCTTGCGAAAGGTTGATCGCTCCACATTCATTCGCCAGGCGAGTCATGCCGCGAATCACTGACTCTGCGAACTTGCTCGTGCGTACGCTGGTTCTTGGCATCGGTTTCTATTTTCGCATTCGGCACTGCGCGAAATCGAGCAAGCTTTTCCTGGCCACCAGCTGACCGTTAACGACTCGTTTTTGCTAACATCTTGCTTCCCTCTTCTCTACATGAAACATGTCGGCGAAAATGTGGTGCGTATTGAGGCGAAGGCGCTCTCTGAGTTAGCCGATCGCATCGCCGGTCCGATGGCCGACTCGTTCAGTCGCGCCGTCGAACTGCTCTACTGCTGCCCCGGTCGGGTGGTCGTTACAGGCATGGGCAAGAGTGGACTAATCGCCAGAAAGGTCGCAGCCACGCTGAGCTCAACCGGAACACCTGCTCTGTTCATGCATCCGGTAGAGGCGTTACACGGCGATCTAGGAATGCTTGCTCATGGAGATATAGTACTGGCTCTCTCCGCCAGCGGCGAAACAGAAGAAATTCTGCAACTGCTCGCAACAATTAAGAGATTGCGGCTTCCATTGATCGCGATCACTTGCGATGGAGATTCCGAGGCTTCGAAAGTCTCCACCCTGGCTTCTGCCGCTGAGGTCTTTCTCAGCTGTGCTGTAGAGCAGGAGGCTTGCAGCATCGGTTTAGCGCCGACGGCTTCAACAACTGCGATGCTTGCGCTCGGCGACGCTCTTGCCGTCGCAGTTGCGGACAAAAAAGGATTTAAAGAAGAAGATTTTGCCCGTCTCCATCCTGGTGGCAAATTGGGCAAGCGGCTGGCGCGAGTTGAGGCATTGATGCACACAGGTGACGCGATCCCACGAGTTTCTCCGCAAACCAAAATGCCTGATGTGATTTATGAAATGTCCCGCAAGAAGCTGGGCGTCACGACCGTGGTTGAGGGAGAGCGGCTCGTGGGCATTATCAGTGATGGCGACTTGCGCCGATTACTGCAGCGGAAGGGAAAAGATGTGCTCGACCTGAGTGCGGGTGAGTGCATGACACCAGATGCGAAGGCGATTTCACCCCACGAATTCGCAGCGACCGCTTTGGCGATTATGGAAGAGAGGAAGATAACGTCGTTGGTCGTAGTGGATGACAATCAAAAGCTGGAAGGCATCGTTCACCTGCACGATTTGTGGGGAACAGAGATGGTGTGATGCAGCTACCGAATTTTCTTCGAAAATAGACTGTTAGAATAACGCATTCCCTTCTTCATTCGGGACTCTTTCTATGCACCGCTGGTCACAGCTTTTTATTCCTACGCTTCGCGAAGCGCCGGCTGACGCCGAAGTCGCGAGCCACAAACTTCTTGTGCGTGCCGGATATATCAGGCAATTAGCCGCCGGAATTTACTCGTATCTTTTTCTCGGGAACCGTTCATTCAACAAGATCATTGCCATCGTTCGCGACGAGATGGACCGCATTGGGCAGGAATTCTACTTGCCGGCATTGCATCCGCGCGAGTTGTGGGAGGTGAGCGGCCGCTGGGCGGTCATGGGGGACAACCTATTTCGCTTAAAAGACCGCAAAGGCGCGGAACTCTGCCTCGCCATGACTCACGAAGAAAACATGACGGAAATCGCCCGGAAAGAGCTGAGGAGTTATAAGCAGCTTCCGCAAATCTGGTATCAGATCCAGACAAAATTCCGCGACGAGCCACGTCCGCGGTCCGGTCTGCTGCGGGTTCGGCAATTCATCATGAAGGACTCGTATTCCTTCGACGTCGACGCTGCTGGACTTGATGTTTCATACCGCAAACATCGCGACACTTACTGCCGAATTTTCGACCGGTGCGGCTTGAATTATCTGGTGATTGAAGCACACTCCGGAGCCATGGGCGGGTCGCAATCAGAAGAGTTCATGGTCTACACGCCTGCCGGGGAAGACCAGGTCGTAAGTTGCGCCAACTGCAAATACGCGGCGAATCTGGAAAAAGCGACCTCGAAGCTTGAGCCCGTAACAGACCTTTGGCCCGAGGGGGACGGCAAGCCTTTAGAGGTCCACACTCCAGGACAAAAAACGATTGAAGAGGTCGCGAAATATCTGGGGGTTTCGCCTAAAAACAAGATCAAAACACTCGCGCTGATGATCGACAGGACGTGCGAGGACGTCAAAAACAAACCTGGATCGCGCCCGCTTGTCGTCCTGCTTCGCGGCGATCATCAACTCAACGAAGCCAAGCTTTCTGCGGCAGTTGCTGGCGAACAAACGCGCCCTATGCAGGAGGACGAAATTCGAGCACTCTTCGGATCGCCTGCAGGATTTCTGGGACCCCTCGGTGTCAATTGGGCGAAGAGTCCAACGGACGATAGCCTTCCGATTCTTCTCGTCGATAAAGCACTCGAAGGCCGCTCAAATCTGATCGCCGGAGCCAATAAAGAGGACTACCACGTTAAGAACATCACCCCCGGCAAGGACTTCCAACCTACCGCCTACTTGGACCTGCGCAGCGTAGCTACCGGCGATCCATGCCCAAATTGCGGGTCGCCGCTCCGCATGGACACTGCCGTCGAGATCGGGCATATTTTTAAGCTCGGCCACAAGTATTCCGAATCCATGGGGACCCGCGTGCTCGATAAGAACGGCAAAGAAGTTATGCCCATCATGGGCTGCTACGGCATTGGTATTGAACGCATCCTCACAGCTGCGGTCGAGCAGAGTAATGACGAAAACGGCTTCTGGCTGCCGCCGCAGATTGCTCCTTTTGAGATCGTCGTAACCCCCACAAACGTCGGTGACGAAAGGATCCGAACTACTGCCGAAAATACCGCGAATCAGCTGAAATCAGCGGGCTTTGACGTTTTACTTGACGATAGGGACGAACGGCCTGGGGTCAAGTTCAAAGACGCGGACCTGGTTGGCATTCCCTTCCGCGTCAATGTTGGAAAGAAAGTTACCGAAGATAGGTTAGAGGTCGTTAAGCGCTCGACTCGCGAAATTCATGATGTTAGCATCGGCGCGATCGTCGAATATTTCCAGCAGAATCTGGGCCGGGCGCACCGCTAAACCACAAGCGCTCGCGTCCCGCGGAGCGCTGATGAGCAGCATTAAATTGATCTTCGGAATTGGGGTAATTATCGCCGCCGTCTACCTGGGCGCTGTCCTGGTCCCTCCATATTTTGAGAACTACCAGTTTGCGGACGCCGTTAAGAACGAGGCGACGATTGACTCTTACAGCAGCAAGAGCGAAAACGATATCCGCACGGCGGTTTACAGGAAAGCGCAGGAACTAGACATACCTATTTCTGAAGATCAAATTCACGTGCAACGCACCGGAAATATCGGCACGGGTGTGATCGCCATTCGAGCGCCCTATGTGGTTCATGTCGACCTTCCAGGCTACCCCCTGGACCTCCATTTTGACGCATCCACCACAAACAGGGGCGTACTCTAGAGGTTCGCGCGTTCGCACAGCGGGTCGATTCAACCAAGAATCAATTAAAATAGAAATGCCTCGGCCATTGTGAGGCATGCTCTGGTAACGATTTCTCGCGCCGCCTCATCTCACCAGCAGGGACACGGGTTCGCCTGAAGCACATCAATAGTGGCTATAAAAATCAGAATTCCGCACCGTAGCAAGCGCGCGAGCAATCGCCGCCACGATCCTGTTTTGCGCTTTGCCCTCGCCGCATTTCTCTGCCTGGCAGTGGGGTTTGTCGTTTTCTTTTCGTATTTCTACGTGAAGTACGAACGAATCATTTCCCAACGCTTTTCCGGGCCGGTCTTCGCCAACGTTGCGAAAATTTACGCGCGCCCGGTTGCAATCGAGGTGGGCGAAAAAATCGATCTTAAGGAGATTGCTGCCGATCTCCGACATGCAGGGTACTCGGGAGTCAGTCAGTCTTCGATGGGAGGCTATCGGCTGACCGCGAACAGCATTCAGATCCAGCCTGGCCCGAGCTCATATCACAGCCCCGAATCAGCAGTGATTCGCGTCAGCGATGGGCAGGTTCAATCGATCACCGGAAGCTCCGGCGGCCAACTCGAGGCTTACGAACTCGAACCGGAGATGATCACGTCGCTTTTTGAAGGCGATCAGCGTGCGAAGCGGGAAGTTGTGCATTACAACGAAATGCCAAAAGTTCTCGTCGAGGCCGTCCTGGCGATCGAGGACCGGCGCTTCTTCGAGCACAACGGCGTGAATTTTGTTCGTTTCGGCGAGGGTGCATGGTTTGATTTGACACATCAGCGGCTGAAGCAGGGCGGGTCAACACTCACAATGCAGCTCGCCCGCGGATTTTTCCTGTCACCGCAAAGAAGAATCAAGCGCAAGCTGATCGAGATGCTGATTGCCATCGAGTTGGAACAAAAGTTCAGCAAACAGCAAATTTTTGAGTTCTACGCCAACTGGGTCCCTCTTGGTCAGCGGGGATCATTTGCGATCAGCGGCTTTGCGGAAGCATCCCGCGCCTACTTCAATAAGGACATTAAGGACCTCACGCTCCCCGAAGCCGCATTGCTCGCCGGAATCATTCAGGGTCCAAGCTATCTCTCACCGTACCGGCATCCTGAACGTGCGCAGGACCGCCGCAACTTGGTTCTTGATTCGATGGTCGAAACTCATGCCATCACTCGGGAGCAGGCCGATAAAGCCAAAGCTACACCCTTGAAACTTGCACCGCCCAACGCAGAAGCCAGCGACGCACCTTACTTCGTGGATCTCGTCCGCGAAACGCTTATCGGAAAGATTCCCGAACGCGAGATGAACGAGCAGGCGTACCGGATCTACACCACTTTGGACCCCGACCTGCAACGTGCTGCCGCGCAGGCCGTAGAAAGCGGAATCAAGCTAGTCGACGAGCAATTGCTCAAACGCCGCACCAAACGCGTAAGAATCGCGAAAGGTAAATACGAGACGCATGTCGAGTCCGGGCCCGAAGCCCAGGTCGCATTAGTTGCAATGGATCCCCACACTGGAGAGATCCTCGCGCTGGTCGGTGGACGTAATTACGGTTACAGCCAGCTCGACCATGCCGTCGCCAAACGTCCCACTGGATCGATTTTCAAACCATTCGTTTACGCTGCCGCGATGAACACTGCCCTTGACGGGAGCAATCCGGTTTACACACCGGCATCCATTCTTTCCGACGAACCAACGACGTTCGCCTACGGCGATCAAATATACGAACCGCGCAACTTCAAAGAGGAATACCACGGTGATGTGACGGCTCGTTACGCGCTCGCCATGTCGCTGAACAATGCGACCGTTAAAATGGCCGAAGAGGTCGGATATGACAAAGTCGCCGACCTGGCAAAATCCGCGGGCATTACTTCGGTCAAGCCGACGCCCGCGATGGCGCTCGGCGCGTATGAGGCCACCCCTGTTGAAATGGCTTCGGCCTACACAATCTTCGCCAATAACGGCGTGCGGCTCTCCCCGGTAGTGGTGAAGTCCGTTCGCACCGCTGAAGGCGACCCGGTGATGAACTTCAATCCTGAGTCGCGCCAAGTGCTCGATCCGCGAGTTGCCTATGTCATGACCGACATGATGGAAGGTGTTATCAATAACGGTCTGGCGTTTTCTGCCGTGCGTGCCCGCGGGTTTCAGGCACCCGCAGCTGGAAAAACCGGCACGTCTCACGATGGCTGGTTTGCAGGCTATACCAGCAATCTTCTCTGTATTGTCTGGGTTGGTTTCGATGACTACAGCGAGATTCACCTAACCGGTTCACAAACCGCTGCGCCCATCTGGACTGAATTCATGAAGAAAGCTGTGGAGTTGCCACACTACTCCGATATGAAGTCCTTTTCGCAGCCATCCGGCGTGGTCGACGTGCAACTCGATAAAGTTACAAACCTGCTGGCCACCCCTACTTGCCCGCAAACCTACACGTCAGCGTTCATCGTCGGAACTGAGCCGACGAGCACATGCGACCAGGGTAACGGTGTTATGCATGGTATTTTGTCGAAGATTCTGGGGTTAGGAAACCCTCAACCGGAACCTCCGCCAAATTCTGCCGATGCCTCGTCGACCGATCAGAACGGGCAAAAGAAGAAAGGCTTCTTTGGCAAAATTGCCGGCATCTTTAAGGACGGTAAGCAGCAAGCAGACCCTCCGCCCAAGCCGCCGCAAGCAACAACTGCACCTCACTGAACGGCGGAATCGGCTCTACCCGAAAGCTAAGCAAAAAAACAGACCACTAACCGAGCAGAATTGCTGGTATTTTTAGAGCTGCAAGGATAGGTTTCTACCTGGATTGACGTGCTACTAACCATGGTGCTTGTCTGACGTCTAACCCGGGAACTTGGCAGGTACTTTCGGTGTCTATGACTTCGGGAGACTGTACCTGCCGGGAGGGTTGATATGTCTTTCGCTTCCTTCCGCAACACTCTGTTGCTCACGCTATTAGCATCGCTAATTCCCTGCGCGTTCGCTCAATCCCTTTCCGATCAGATTCAGATTGCGCCGCCACTGCGTCGCGTCGCGCCTCCGTCGTCTGATGCCTCTGCTGCGGAGTTAGAGCGGCAGGGCGATGATTTGCGCTCTCGTAAACAGTACCTTGACGCGCTTGATTACTACAAAGCGGCTATGGCGAAGGCCCAGACCGCCTCCCTGGCGAATAAGCTTGGCATCACTGAACTGATGCTCCAGAGATTTAAAGAAGCTGGGCGGGATTTCGAGCACGCGATTAAACTCGACCGCACATTCGCAGATGCCGTCAACAACCTAGCGGTTATCGATTACGAACGCCGGAAGTACCGAGGGGCGGTTAAGCAGTACAAGAAGGCGATTGCCTTGCGCCCGGATTCCGCGTCGTTTTATTCAAATCTGGGTGCTGCGTACTTCGCACGCAAGGACTTTGAACATGCCACCAAGGCCTACGCAACCGCTGTGCAACTTGATCCTGACATTTTCGAGCACACTTCCCACACAGGGATCACGGCCCAAATGGCCTCTCCCGAGGACCGCGCACATTACGATTACGTAGTTGCGAAGCTTTACGCCAAGATAGGCGACAAAGATCACTCGCTCGAGTATCTCCGTAAATCAATGGAGGAAGGCTATAAGGATTTCAAAAATGCGTATACCGACCCCGAATTCGCCGATTTGCGGAAAGATGCCCGGTTCGACCAGCTGATGAAATCAAAGCCGCTGGCACTTCCCGAGTAGGGCTTGCCTTTTGAGCGAATATCTCTGGTTACACGGCGATTAGATCTTTTTTTCGTTTTCCACAACTTTTCCCGAAACTCCGCGCGCAGAGCCGTGTTCAGTCTCCTAGAACGAAAACATGCCCGCCGGCCGCCGACCCGAGCACGCCCCAAGCAGCGCGGCCGGTTAGGGCCTGTTCCTCGCTAGAGTGGCGTCTCCTCGTGTGCCGCTGATATCCTTTCCGTTTTGTAGTTAACCTCAACAGGATTGTTCCACCCTTTCGCGTGTTTTTTGCGAGGGTGTGGGGGGTCACGTCCGCTGACAGGAGAACGCATGTCCTTTTCTCTCGATGGCCGCGTAGCCGTCGTCTTCGGAGTTGCGAATAAGCGCAGCATTGCCTGGTCGATTGCCCAGGGCCTGCACCAGGCAGGCGCCAAACTGGCCATCACCTACCAGAACGAACGCCTCGAGCAGGAAGCCAAAGACCTGATCCTCTCGCTCCCTGGCGCGGACGCGTTCATGTGTGACGTCTCAAAAGACGACGAGATTGAACGTGTGTTCGGGAAATTAAAGGAGCGGTATGGCAAGCTGCACGCCCTCGTCCACAGCGTTGCATTTGCACCGCCCGAGGAATTGAAAGGTGACTTTATCAACACCACGCGTGAAGGATTTCGGATTGCACACGACGTAAGCGTTTATTCCCTGATCGCTGTCTCGCGGGCAGCCGCTCCGCTGATGGAAGATGGCGGCAGCATTATCACGATGACCTATTACGGAGCCGAAAAGGTTGTCCCACACTACAACGTAATGGCTGTGGCAAAAGCTGCCCTGGAGTGCACAGTGCGCTATCTGGCTAACGATCTCGGCCCGAAAAAAATTAGGGTCAATGCAATCTCCGCCGGTCCAATTAAAACCCTTGCTGCGCGCGGAATTTCAGGGCTTGGCGAAATGTTGAAGTCGCACGCAGAACGCGCGCCGTTAAAGCGTAACGTTGACATAAACGAAGTGGGCGCCACGGGCGTCTTTCTGGCCTCCGATGCAAGTTCAGGGATCACAGGTGAAGTAATCTACGTCGATTGCGGCTACAACGTCATGGGATTTTGAGTCCTCACATCGTGGTTAGCGTCACGTAACTTCACTGTGCGGTTGTAGTCGCAGACCGCATAAAATTCGCAACAAAGAACGCCGAAAGCGCCGCGAATCCTAAAAGGATGCGGAGGGATCAAATGAGTGTATTGATTTAAGCTGATCGCTGGAAGATGAGAGCTAATTTATGACTGAGAAAATTACCAAATCGGAACCCGAATGGCAGAAGGAATTAACGCCGGACCAGTTTTACGTTACGCGGAAGGCGGGGACGGAGCCGGCATTCACGGGAAAGTATTACAAGACGAAAGATGCGGGTACGTACACGTGCGTGTGCTGCGGGGAACCGCTGTTCAGCTCCGAGACGAAGTATGAGTCGGGCTCGGGATGGCCGAGTTTTTATAAGCCGCTGTCCGAAGGCGCGGTTGAGGAGCATACGGATGTGACGCATGGGATGCGGCGGACTGAGGTTCGCTGCGCGAAGTGCGATGCGCATTTGGGACATGTGTTTCCGGACGGGCCGCGTCCGACGGGGTTGAGGTATTGCATGAATTCGGCGGCGTTGGAGTTGAAGCCCGAAGAGAAGTAGTAGTAGCTGCACCGAGGTCAAACCCTTTCACCGCGGAGACGTCGAGCTCGCCAAGAAGGACACACCCGTCCCCTACATCGTGACTCCGACCCACACGAAGAACGTTTGCATGCGACTGCATCGGTAATTTAACGTAGCAAGCGCAAGCTATGGTCGCAGACGCTTCTATTCTCACCACAAAAATTGATCCTACCTCGGCGCGATTTGAAGCCAATATGCGCTATTTGGCCGATTTGGTTTCGGTGATTAGAAATGAAGAAGAGCATATTTGTCAGGGCGGCGGCGCTAAAGCGATCGAGAGCCAGCACTTCAAAGGGCGACTGACGGCGCGGGAGCGGATTGAGCGGCTGGTCGATCCGGGGACGTTTTTTGAGATTGGGCTTTTTGCTGCGCATGGGATGTACGAGGAATGGGGCGGCGCGCCGTCAGCGGGAGTGATTACGGGGCTCGGGCGGATTGAAACGCGGATGGTGATGATCATTGCGAATGATGCGACGGTGAAGGCGGGCGCGTTTTTTCCGATGACGTCGAAGAAAGTCATTCGCGCGCAGAACATAGCGATTGAGAACCGGATTCCGGTGATTTATCTCGTCGATTCGGCAGGAATTTTCTTGCCGTTGCAAGAAGATGTTTTCCCCGACACCGACGATTTTGGACGCGTGTTTCGGAATAACGCGGTGATGTCGGCAATGGGAATTCCGCAGATCGCCGCGATTATGGGAATGTGCGTGGCGGGCGGCGGATATTTGCCGGTGATGTGCGATCACGTGCTGATGACGGACGGAAGCGGATTGTTTCTCGCGGGACCGGCGCTGGTACAGGCGGCGATTGGGCAGAAAGTTTCGGCGGAGGAGTTGGGCGGCGCCGCGATGCATTCGACGATCAGCGGGACGGTGGATTTCCACGAGCCGAACGATGAGGCGTGCCTGGCGCGGATTCGGTCGATCATCGAGAAGTGGGGGTATCGGCGGCAATCGCCATGGGACCGGAAGAAGCCTGTGCCTCCGGCGCTGGCGGCGGAAGAAATTTATGGAATTTATGATTCGTCGCCGGCGCGGCCGTATGACATTCGCGAGATCATTGCGCGAATTACCGACGCGAGCAAATTTGACGAATATAAAGCGGAGTATGGAAAGACGCTGGTGTGCGGATACGGGCGGATCGGCGGATTTGCGGTGGGGATTGTGGCGAACCAGAAGCTGCACGCGCAGGCGACCGACCATGAAGGTCACAAGCGTGTGGAGTTTGGGGGAGTGATTTATACGGAGTCGGCGGAGAAGGCAGCGCGGTTCATCATGGATTGCAACCAGAATCTGGTGCCGCTGATTTTTCTGCACGATGTGAATGGATTCATGGTGGGACGCGATGCGGAGTGGAGCGGGATTATTAAAGCCGGCGCGAAGATGGTGAACGCGGTTTCTAATTCTGTGGTACCGAAGATTGCGGTGATCCTTGGCGGATCGTTTGGCGCAGGGCATTATGCGATGTGCGGCAAGGCATATGATCCGCGGTTTCTGTTTGCCTGGCCAACAGCAAAATACGCAGTCATGAGTGGGGACTCGGCGGCGGCGACGCTGGTGGAGATCAAAATTCGGCAGTTGGAGCGCGACGGGAAGAAGCTGAGCGACGAAGAAAAGAAGGAACTGCATGACTCGGTAAAGCGCACGTACGATGAACAGATGAATCCAAGATATGGAGCCGCCCGGTTGTGGATCGACAAGATTATCGATCCGATGGAGACGAGAGATGCGATCACGACTGCTCTCGAGGCGGCGGCACTGAATCCGGAGGTGGCGGAGTTTAAAGTTGGAGTGCTGCAGACATGAACACCCGGCGATCAGGTGATCGGACCATCGGGTGATTTGAAGGCGCAATGCCGAGCCGAGCAGAGTTCCGATGATCAGATGACCCGTCACACGATGATCCGATCAGGTACCGTTCCTCAAGTGATTTCCTACACGTATCTAAGGATTGTCACAGGCCATCTGCTGTGCTAGGGTAAGTAGCAACTCACGCCTCGTAGTATCCACAAAGCGCGCCATTTCGTGTTGGGCCCGCAATTGAGCGTGTCGCAGGTGTGCCATGAAAGACACAATTCCAGCCGTACCCACTGAGCGCCAGATTCAAAAAGAACCGTTTGCGAACCGTAAGTTGATTCGCCCGTTGCTCAACCACAACAATCACAATGCGCACTCGGGACCGCCCGCGGGTGAACGGCGAGAGCGTCCGGAACGCGGGGCCGACAGATCGAATGGCGCACGGAAGGTGTCACCTCCGGAGCAGACCAACGCGGAAAATTTTTACTACCAGAAGCAGATGCAATCGAAGACGCAGATGGTGATCGTGCTCACGGATGGGGAAGAAGTGCATGGGTGCATTGAGTGGTATGACAGGGCGTGCATTAAGGTGAACCGCATGGGCGCACCGAATCTGATGATCTACAAGCCTTCGATTAAGTACATGTACAAGGAAGGCGAAGGAAGATAAGCCTCTCGCCGCGTTCCGCCATCAAGCTGTAATCAGCTCTTCACTGGGCTCGTATTCCACGATGTACCCCGCCACGGCGCTAGCTGCTACCGTTAGAGGACTGGCCAGGTACATCTGGCCCGGGCCGCTGCGTCCGGGAAAATTACGATTCTGAGCACTGATCACGACCTGATCATTCCGCGTGGAAACGCCCGGTCCGGCGTTAATGCATGCGCCGCAACTTGGCTCGATCACGTGCGCACCAGCGCGCTCGAAGATCTGCAAATAGCCTTTTCGGATGCAGTAGTCGCGAGTTTCCTGCGAACCAAACTGAATATAGAACTGAACTGAATCAGCAACTCGTTTGCCGTGCTGCACAGCGTCGGCGAGAACGCGCGCATACATGTCCATATCTTCGTTCTTGCCTGCCGTGCAGGTTCCTCCGTATGCGAGTTCGACAGGAATTGGCGTGTTCAGCTCGCGAATGTATTTGCCGTTTCCGGGGTCGCCGGGAGTTGCAATCATGGGGGTGATTTCGGCGGCGTCGAGCTCAATGACTTGTGCGTATTCCGCGCCAGAATCGCTCTGCAGCCCCTCGATCATCCGCTCCGCTTCGCCGCGGTTCATTCCGCGGCGGTCAACTAAAAATTCGACTGCCTTTCGATCGGGAGCGACGATTCCTGTGAATCCGCCGATTTCGGCGGCCATATTGGTCATGGTGGCGCGCTCATCAACGCCGAGATCCTGAATTGCTTCGCCCGAATACTCAATTACTTTGGCCAGCGCTTTGCCACTGCGAACATAATCCAGGCTGAGAATTTTGAGAATGAAATCTTTCGCAGTCACGATTGGATGTTTCTTGCCGCGAACCACAATCTTCACCGACTCGGGCACGCGGACGCGAACATCTTTGGTGATCCATGAGTTGAAAACGTCGGTTGTGCCGATGCCGAAGGCGACGCAGCCGATTGCGCCGGAGTGTGGCGTATGAGAATCGGAGCCGACGATGAGTTGTCCGGGAAGCGCATAGCTTTCGAGAACGATCGAATGGCAAATGCCTTCGGCACCCTTGCGGTCTTTTAATTCACCATGCAGGCGAATTCCCTTTCGCTCGGCAAAATCAATTTGTTTCAACTTGAGTTGCGTCGCAAGATCAAGTAGGCCCATTTTGCGTTTCTGCTCGGAGAGGACATCGTCGAGAAAGGTGAGATGGTCACGGAAGAAAACAATAGAGCGGGGGTCGTTTATGGGAGCATCTTTTCCGACGAGCTGATCGAAAAAGATTGCGGCCATGGGCGTCACATATTCGTGGCTGAAGCGGAGGTCGGTGCGAGCGAAACCGGAGTCGCCGGGTTTGACGGCTGGGACCCCAACCTTTCCGTCAGAAATCATGTGCTTCGCGAATATTTTCTCGGCGAGGGTCATCGGGCGGGATTTTGTCTCAATCGCCGGAAGAGAAACCTTGTGTTGCATTCGTGCAACGTTGAAATGAAAAAGACCGCCGTACTCGATGATCTGTCGCGTGATTTCGTCCTCACCTTTGGTGAATTCAGCGAGTGGAATTTCGTGGCCAGAGCGAATTTTTTCGATCAGTGAAAAGTCTGTCGAAGTCAGCACGCCGAGGTTCTGGCAGTTCTGCTTGTAGATTCGCTCGATGTTTTCGGCGATCACCAGCTTGATTCCGGCGCACAACTCGGCGTAGGGCGATTGCTCGCGGCTGGAACCTTTGCCGCGACGCTTGCCGCTGACGGCAGCAACGAAGCCGCCTTTTTTCACGTCGCCTCGCTGGATTGGAAGTTCATTGCCGCATTTCAGTCCGGTGTAGGGAAACTCGCCGAGGGTCTCGTCGAAGAAAAAACAGATGTGGGCGGGAGTGATTTCGTCGGTGGAGATATCGTCGCGCAGTTTGGGATTGTTCTGTGGATTCTTTGTGTCCCAAGGAAGGTCTTCGCCGGCGAGCTGGCGCTTGATGAGCTCGGGGTCTTCGGTGAGGAGCAGAACACGGCCTTGGAGCTTAACCGTATTCGACCGCTTTTCTATGTGCCTGTTGAGCAGAGCGTCCATAAGACGAACTCACACTCCCGGAGTCGTTCTTATTTTACGCCGCTCAAAATCGTTTTCGCGAATGCACGGGCGAACCCGCTTGCCTTCGGACCAACTGCTCGCTA
The DNA here is from genome assembly GCA_035651475.1 of Terriglobales bacterium. Taxonomy (GTDB): domain Bacteria; phylum Acidobacteriota; class Terriglobia; order Terriglobales; family Acidobacteriaceae; genus Gp1-AA145. The sequence goes on from DASRFP010000031.1 coordinate 83,674, forward strand.
GCGTGGAAATTGTTGGGCCAGGATGCTCACCACCGTGCTGTTCGGCCACTGCGCATCGCCCACAGTGATAGCGGTTGTGCGCGAATCCATAATGCCCATTGTCGCTAAGGGGATACGGATGTCGTAATTGTGTCCCGCTACTTTGAGCAGTGGGCTCGGATGCAAACCGGCTGAGGCCGTGAAGATTTCATGATCTTTGCGCTCCAGGCGTATTGAATAGTCCACGAATGCGCGATGGCTGTTTGCTCTCCCATGCTCGTCAAAGGTCGCCTGGTCTCCCACATTTACGGTAGCATTGAGTACAAACTCGCCCGCATTTGAGGTGTCGATTTTTAGCACGGGCCAGCCACCCGGCGGCTTCTCGATGGTGGCTCCGGGCGCTGGCAGGGGGCTCGCAGCCTCAATCCGGATATATAGGTATGACTCGTCGAAGATCGCTTTCATCTGCCATCCCAGGCGTGCCTCCTCACTGGAACTGAGCCCCGCCGCGACTTGATCCCATGGCGATCCTGCGCGCGCAAATGCGCCTTGATCAGGAGGAAGCAGCGCATAAACCGAGTTCGCGTCGGGCGCGGTATTTCTCCATATTTCGTCGTGAATTTTCCACGGTCCGTTCTCTCTTTGAAGCATTATGGTGACAAAAGAATCCGATGCGGCTTGGGCGAGTAGCACGGCTTCGTCACCGTGAACAAAGCTCTTCATTAATTGATATTGAACGCTCGGCCGAGCCTTCGCGTAGGGCCGCATTTTTTCGATCTGACCCAGCTTGTCGCGCGTCCAAAGACCTTCCCAGGCATTGAAGTCGCCCGTCTGCTCGGCGTGCTCCAGTTGTTTGAGCACCGCCTCCACTTGGCTTTGGTCCGATTGCGAATATCCAATTGCGGACATCAACAGAATAGTCGCTAGAATCCATACACTTTTCACGATTGCGCCCCTCCTGTCACTGTCGAATCGGCATGCCTTCTGTGACAAGAGCTTTTTATGCGGTCAGGAACTTAGGTAATTGTTTCCTGGTGACCTTCGGTTTATTACTGGTGGCCGTGCTTGCGGTCGTATTTCTCGCCGGCGGGGATGGCGACTGCGAGGCGATTTTCTTTCGGTGCGAGCGGGCAGGTAGCGTAGGGAGTCACGGCGCAGGGTGGATTGTAAGCACGATTAAAATCCAGAACGACTTTGCCGCTTACGACGGGATCAGTCTCCAAAAACCTGCCTCCGGGATATGTCTCGGCTTTGCCCGTCAGGTCGCTTATCACGAAGCTTAGGCCTTTCGAGGGCTCACCTCCCAAGGCTGTCAACGTGAGGTTCTGACCATTGAGTTTGAAATGCACTTCGCCTGCGATCGGCACAGGAGTGACGTCCCCAAGCACGTTCGGAACATCGACGGTCTTTTTACCATCCGAAGGCACAAAGGTTCCAGTCACGAGATAAGTCATATCAAGGGGGAAGAAAATCGGCCCGGTGTAGTTGCGGGCGGCGGCGCTATTGAGATCTTTCACACGAATGCCGATGCGCTTTCCCCGCTGGATTACGTGCATGCGCAAGCCGCCGAGTTCGATAACAGTTGGGTTTCCTGTGATATCGGCGGGGAGCTTCGCATGGGTCTGAGATTGTCCGCCGATCTTCGCGTCAACTCCGGGCTGGAGTTCAACTGAAACATCATTGCCCTGCAGATTGAAGGTGCCGGCGTGCTCCGGGCCGGAAGGAAGTACGATTGCGTTGTCGCTGGCGCTGCCGAACGTGTTCGCACCGGGCTTCAGCCAAAATAAACCGGCGAGGACGAGCCAGTTCTGCCTGAGATCCTCGACGAGTTCGGATTTCCATTTATTGAATGATTCGACGTAGGCTGCGTCAGGAGGCACAATTGCGACAGCCGACAATGAAAAGAGGACGCAGCTCAGCGCAAACTTCGAAGAGTTCCGGAAAAACGCACGGCGCATGACGGTTCTGAACTTGAAGTGAGAAGGGCGCGAAGCGCTATTTCTTTCCATACTCTCTCGGATCGGGCAATGGCTCGAGCCCTCGCCCATTGAAAATTTCTCGGAACTCATGCAACAGCGTCTCGTGAATCAGCCCGTTTGAAGCAAGCACTTCGCGGCTGTTCAACTGAAATGGGCCTCCGGAGTAGTCGGTTACGCGGCCTCCGGCTTCTTCGACTATGAGCACGCCTGCTGCGGTGTCCCAGGGATTCAGATTGAATTCCCAGAATCCATCGAACCTTCCGCAAGCGACGGAACAGAGATCAAGGGCCGCCGACCCAGCGCGCCGCACGCCGTGACTTCTTAGCGTGATCTGATGATAAAAGAAAATGTTGGGATTCTTGTGGCGCTTGTGACTCGGGAAGCCGGTCGCCACAAGAGATTCTTTGAGTTTTGAAACCTGCGAAACATGAATTGGGCGGTCGTCGAGAAAGGCGCCCTTGCCTTTCTCCGCCGCAAATAACTCGTCTCGGGTCGGGTCGAAGCAGACCCCAGCTATCATTTCGTCTTTATGCTGCAGGCCCAAGGAAACGCAGAAGACGGGATAGCCATGGGCGAAGTTCGTGGTGCCATCGAGCGGGTCGACGTACCAGCGGTATTCGCTGCCGGTGTCACGGAATCCTTCTTCTTCGCCGAGTACGTCGTGTCCGGGAAACTGCTCGCGAATGCGTTCGCGGATCAAAGCTTCGGATTTTTTATCCGCGATCGTGACCAAGTCGGCTTCACCCTTGTATTCGATCTTGATGTGCTGGTCGAAGTGCTGCATGAGCAGCGCGCCAGCTTCGCGGGCAATGGCCGAGAGGTGTGGGACAAATTCGAAGTTTGGATTGGAAGGCAATCGACAGTTTCGCAGATGTGAGCATGTGAAGGCAAAATGCTTTCACCGCCGAGAACGCCCAGCACCCCGAAAGGATCGGGCCGCGAACTGTGCTGTTCCGGAGCTGAATCTTGTAAAGTATTAAATCAGCATGCGTCTCGTCATCAAAATTGGTACCAGCCTGATTGCACCGGGCGGACGGATCGACACGAAGCAATTGCGTTCCCTGGTGGACCAACTGGATTTGCCGAATCACGAATTTCTGATCGTGAGCTCGGGGGCCATTGCGTCGGGAATGGCGCGCCTCGGCTTGGGGGACCGTCCAGCCAATGTGCCGCTCATGCAGGCGTGTGCCGCTGTGGGACAAAGTGCGCTGATGCACACCTACGAGCAATTATTTTTCGGCAAAAAGGTTGTTGCGCAGCTTCTGCTCTCTAATGACGACTTTACTTCTGGCATTCGATACACAAACTTGCAGAACACTCTGGAGCAACTGCTGCGCTTGGGCGTCGTTCCTATTGTGAATGAAAACGATAGCGTTTCTGTGCGGGAGTTGGTCGGCGCCTTCGGTGACAACGATGAACTCAGCGCGCTGCTCGCCGCAGCGGTAAATGCAGACTGGCTGTTGCTGCTGACGGATGTGGACGGCTTCTACATGCCGAATGGGAAGCGTCCGCGATTGTTGCGAACGATTCGCGCCGTGACGCCGGAGTTGGATGCTGCGTGCAATGGGCATAGCAAACTGGGGCGGGGAGGGATGCGATCGAAACTACGCGCGGCGAAGACGGCGAGCGAGGCGGGCGTGAATGTTGCGATTGTGAATGGGCGAGATCCTCGAGCGATTGCTAAGGCCATTGAGCGCAAGGCCGGAACGTATTTTCCTCCGAAGGAGGTAAAGGCCTAATGGCGGGTGTAACCGCAGTCGCGTTTTCAACGCGCGAGAAGCTGGAACGGGCAAAAGCGGCCGCGAGTTCACTGGCACAGCTTTCGACGGAACAGAAAAATGAGCTACTGCTCAGGATTGCGGTCGATCTGGAGGCACGCTCGGCGGAAATTTTGCGCGCCAATGAAGAAGATATTTGTGCTTCGAATCTTTCAGGAGCGATGCGTGACAGGCTACTACTGACTGGCGAGCGCATAGCGGCGATGGCCGATGCGGTGCGAGATGTTGCGGCGTTGCCTGATCCGGTCAATGAATTGCTCGAGGAATGGATTCGCCCGAATGGGTTAACCATCCGTAAGGTTCGGGTGCCGCTTGGAGTTATCGGGATCGTTTACGAGTCGCGGCCGAATGTCACCGTGGATGCGGCTGTTCTCTGCCTGAAAACTGGGAACGCCGTTGTGCTGCGCGGCGGGAAAGAGGCTGCGCGGAGCAATCAGATTCTGGCAGAAATTATGGCATCAGTTCCGGGAGTGCCAGATGGCGCAATTGAACTGCTCCATTCGAGCAGCCGTGACACTGTGCAGGAGCTTATTCGAGCACGCGGTTTGGTCGACGTCGTGATTCCGCGCGGCGGGCCGGGGCTGATTATGCATGTGATGGAAAATGCGCTCGTCCCGGTGATCGAAACGGGCGCGGGAAATTGTCATATTTTTGTAGATGAGTCTGCTGATTTTGAAATGGCAAATCGCATAATCCTGAATGCGAAGACACAACGGCCTTCGGTGTGCAATGCGGCGGAGAAGCTGCTGGTGCATTCGGGCATCGCCAAGGATTTTGTTCCGCAGATTGTAAGCAAGCTGGTCGATGCTGGAGTGGAAGTGCGCGGCGATCTGGCAACTCGGGAATTTGCACCGAATGTAGTTCCTGCCCGCGAAGAAGATTGGGGAGAGGAATACTTGCGGCTATGTATCGGCGTGTGCGTGGTGTGCGATATCAACGAAGCTATCGAACACATTAACCATTATTCGACAAAGCATTCAGAGTCGATCGTCACCAATGACGAAGCGAACGCGCAGAAATTTTTGCGGCTTGTAGACTCGGCGGTGGTCTACTGGAATGCTTCGACGCGCTTCACCGATGGCGGCGAATTCGGATTCGGCGCGGAGATGGGCATCAGCACGCAGAAGCTGCACTGCCGCGGGCCGTTTGCGCTGAGAGAATTAACCTCCACTCAATATCAGGTAATCGGGACGGGGCAGACTCGGGTCTGAGCTCGGTTCGAACCAGCTCAAGCGGTTTTGTTAAGTGCAGGCGTGACTTGCCTTTCAAGTTCGTCACGGTTCCAATCGGCTAATGTTGCTCCTGCCTCATACGTGCCTTGGCAGAAATCAAGCAGAGTTGTGGCTGGCGAATCTGCGTTCCGGACATCCTCGTACATCAGAATAAATTCTCCGAGTTGCGCATCGTAATGCGCGGCTTCAGGTTGGACTTTCCGGTCGCGAAAGCCCGGTGGTTCGGGTGCCATATACGAGTAGAAGGCCGCGCCGTCGACGGTACCGCCGCCCGGCCAAAATCCAACGCTGCTTACTTCCTCGGAATATGCTTCTCGCGTGATGCGATCAGCACCTGGCCGTTCCGGCGCACGGCGGCCTGAGAATCGAGTCACTGCCAAATCGAAGCTGCCCCAGAAGAAATGAATTGGGCTGCATTTGCCGACGAAGCGCGAGCGAAATTCTTCGAGTACGCATTGCGTGCTAAGCAAAATTCTCCAGAATCGGTGCGCGGCGCCAGGATCGTAGGAAGCGTGCACGCGGTCCTGGTCAAATGGAATTGGACCGGGCACTTCGACGGGCATGTGCCAGATTTTTACATCGATGCCGACCGAGTGAAGCATGTCCATGAGATCCCTGTAAAAGTCAGCGACCGACTGCGGAGCTAATGGATGGGTTTTGCGAGAGCCATCACTCAATTGCAGCACGAGCTGATGATCTAGAAAGTCAAACCAGAGCTCGAAGGGCGTGTCGCCATAGGGAATTGGCGATGTCGTAAGGCCACGCGAAGTGACATACAGCGGAACGTTCCACCATTGGTTGATAAGAGGAGTCAGAGCTAGGCGGACCTTGCCGACGATTTGTGTCCACATGTGCAACGTGGCATAGGTGTCTTTCCATTCAGCAAGCGGGAGTTGAGGCCAAGCTTCTGTGCGGTTGAGGCTGGAATGTTGCTCCATAGTGCCTTTCCTTTTTGTCAGGTCACGCTGACTTCGGAATAAGTGCCGTAAACCTGCCGCAGCGCCTCGCAGATTTCACCGACGGTCGCGTACGCGCGGACAGCGTCGACGATATAGGGCATGGTGTTCGCTTGAGAGACGTTGCCGTTTGAGCCGGTGTGCACGTCCTGCGAGGCTGCTTTTTTCAGATCGTCCAGTTTGCGTCGCACGTCGTCGTTTGATCTGCGTTGGCGTAGGATCTTGAGCTTCGCGGATTGATCTCGCGCAACGCTCTCGTCAATGTAAAGCGTCTTCGGAGGCTGTCCTTCAATTGTGAATTCGTTGACGCCGACGATGATTTTTTCTTTTGCTTCGACTGCGCGCTGATATTGGTACGCGGCTTCTGCGATTTCCTTTTGCGGGTATCCGCGCTCGATCGCTTTGACCATGCCGCCGATGGCGTCGAATTTGCCAAAGTAGTCGAATGCGCCTTCTTCCATTTTTAGCGTGAGGTTCTCGAGAAAATAGGACCCGCCGAGAGGATCGACGGTCTGGGTAACGCCGGATTCGTAGGCAATGATCTGCTGCGTGCGGAGAGCAATGCGGGCGGCTTCTTCGGTGGGCAGAGCAAGAGCCTCGTCGTAGGCATCAGTGTGGAGGGATTGCGTTCCGCCGAGTACCGCGGCGAGCCCCTGGATGGCAACACGGGCGATGTTGTTCATGGGCTGCTGCGCCGGGAGCGACACTCCGGCGGTTTGCGTGTGAAACCGCATGAGCCAGGTGCGCTGGTTCTTCGCGCCAAAGCGGTCTTTCATCACGCGATACCAAATTTTTCGCGCGGCGCGGTATTTGGCGATCTCTTCGAAGAAGTCGTTGTGCGCATTGAAGAAGAAGCTGAGGCGCGGGCCGAATTCGTCAACATCGAGGCCTCGGCGGCACGCCCACTCAACGTATTCGACGCCGTCATATAACGTGAACGCCAATTCTTGCAGCGCGGTCGAACCGGCTTCGCGAATGTGATATCCGCTGATGGAAATTGTGTTGTAACGAGGAGTGAATTTCGAGCCGAACTCGAAGCTGTCGATGACCAGGCGCATGGAAGGAGCCGGCGGATAGATGTACTCCTTCTGCGCGATGTACTCCTTCAGAATGTCATTCTGGATTGTTCCGGAAATTTTCTTCCAGTCGGCGCCTTGCTTTTCGGCGACCACGAGATACATCGCCCAAAGTACCGAGGCGGGTGAGTTGATCGTCATCGAGACCGTAGTCTTTTCGAGATCGATTCCGTTGAAGAGAATTTCCATGTCTTCGAGGGAATCAATGGCGACGCCGCACTTGCCGACTTCACCTTCGCTGGCGGGATGGTCGGAGTCGTATCCCATGAGCGTGGGCAGATCGAAAGCGACTGAAAGACCGCTGCCGCCATGTTCGAGGAGATATTTGTAACGGCGATTGGTTTCTTCGGGAGAGGCGAATCCCGAAAATTGCCGCATGGTGAAAAGTTTGCCGCGATATCCAGTCGAGTGAATGCCGCGCGTAAACGGAGGCTGTCCCGGGTAGCCCAGATGACGTTCGTAGTCCCAGTCTTCGGGGAGATCGGCTTGCGTATACAGACGGCGAATTGGCAGGCCGGAAACAGTGGTGAAGCGGGCACGGCCGTGCTCGTCGAGGTTGATGCCGGTTACCGCGCCGATTGCTTTTTCAGGGGATTTCTCGAGCGCGGGAAGCAGAATTTTTTCCGCCCATCGTTTTTCGGAGTCGGAGGGATGGCGGTTCTCGGTGATGTCGGAGATGGGGGAGTCGGTTGTTGAAGGTTTGGGTATTCGCTTCTTCTCCGCCATCTTCTTCCCTAGGCTTCCCTGGGCCTCTCGAGTCCGATCATAGGAGAGGCGTTGTGCTGGAGCAAGCGTGAGGAGCGACCGCTTGGTCGGTAGGTTCTCTGAGTTCGCCCTGTTTTCTGCGTTGCCCTCTGGTGGGCTTCTGAAAGCCTAAACCACGAAGGACACGGAGTTACACCGAGGACGCCTTTCGCGCCAGTTCCCAGGCCTTCGAATATTTCCACGATACATAGACCGCGTGATAGGCGTGCAGCAGAAGCCCTTCGCGGCCGTCGAGGAAGCCGAGGCGCAGAAAGTAGTTGTAGATGAAAGTTAATGCAGGTCGAACAACGATGTTCAACGGGTTGAAATTCCGGTGGCCCTTTGCGACCGCGAGTTCTGCGCCGGAAGATGAGTAACTGTTCATGTGATCGATATAGCCGCGGAGAGTTGGGTAGGCGTTATGGATTAGGGAGTGTTTAAGCCTGCCGGTTGGGCCGTTCACCTTGATTGTGGGATGCGCGCCGTATTCTTCGAACTTCCCTGCTCCGCGGCGTATGAGGCGCAATTTGGGATCGGGATAGAAGCCACCGTGTTTGATCCAGCGGCCAAGGAAGAAGTTTTTTCGGGGAATATAAAAGCCGACCAGATTTCGCGCGGAATCCAAGGCGAGGTTTATTTCGGTGGCAAGATCGGGTTCGACCGCTTCGTCCGCGTCCAACTGTAATACCCAATCGCCTCTCGCTTTTTCCATCGCGGAGTTTTTCTGGGCGGCGAAGCCTTTCCAAGGCTCATTGCAAATTTTTGCGCCGAAGGAGCGGGCAATTTCGAGAGTGCGGTCGGTCGAGCCGGAATCGACGATGATGATTTCGCCTTGGCCTTGGCGCACTAGCGGCATTACGCTTTCAAGCGTGCTCGAAAGGTTTTCTTCCTCGTTGAGAGTGATGAGGGCGACGGAGATTTTCACGCCTGATGAATATACAGCGACCGAAATGTTCGCCGTAAGTTCAACGTTAGGCCATCAACCTACGACGCGACTCCGGCCGGGCCTGGCACCGGGGGCTGGTGGGCGGCGGCTGTCGCGGCGGCGGCTTCGTTCAGAATCCGGTGATGAATTGTGAAGAGCGCCAACTCAAGCCGATCAGAAACCCCGATCTTGTCGTAAACGTTGCGAAGATAATTCTTGATGACCTGCTCGGTGGTGCCAAGCTGAGAGGCGATTTCTTTATTCTTGTATCCCTGAACGATCAGCGCGACAATGCGCAACTCCTTCGCGGTGAGGCGATCGCGCACACGAAGGCCGACCATATCGTTTTCGGTGAGCTCGCTGGGAACGGCGATGTCCTGGATCCAGGTTTCGCCGCGCGCTACTTTCCGGACGCAATCGACGAGTGCTGAACTGGTCACATTGCGATAGACGACTCCGTGGGCGCCGGCGCCCATGTATTTCTGCGCGCTCTCGCCGGTGTCTCCGAGAACAACAACCCGCGTGCGGACTTTGTTTGCCCCCTGCACGACGGCGTTGAAGTCGTTGTGAAAGCCTCCAGCTACGACAAGGACGGCGGCGCGGAATTTGTCGAGCGCCATGAACATCTGCTCGGCAGTCTGGGCCTGGGCGACGATGCGCATCTCGTCTTCGACCGCCAGAACTTTGGCGATGCCCGCTCGAAAAATTGCCTGATTGTCGGCCAGAATCAATTTCAGCATTGGCTTAGCACCTCGCGTTTACGGCTGGCGAACAAAATCGTACGAATCAATTACACACGCCACACCATGACTTTCTTCGCCCGCGCCCTCATCTTTCCTGACGACGCGGCCCTTGCACTGCACAACCACGTGCTCGGTCGATCCAGTCAACTCCGGTGGCAAGGCGATCTCAAATTCGACATTGGAGCCAATGTCAAGCGCGGGATTTCCACGGATATAAACACCCGCGGCACTCATGTTCCCGGTTACGTTGCCCTCATTCTGCCCATGGATTTTTATCGGCAGTTCGAGCGGAAATCTTTTTCCCGTCCGTGCTTCGGACACAAGCCCTCCTTTTTCGAGGCGCCCGATTTCTGAGGCCCCGTTAGCCTTAATAGCCAGATTCATAACCCCATCTCCTGGGAGCTCGATGACCTTTACGGCGTTATACCACGGATTTTGCGGGGTATAAAGGGGACAGTTAACCTTTTAGGTAATGGGAAGGGGCAGTTGCGGGTTGGCTGTTGGCTAGTTCGAAGCTTCCAAGTTTCAAGTTTGAAGCTTTCGACGTCAACCGTGCACACGGGTTTGGGCCTTCTTTGAACTAGATACTTGAAACCCTTATTTCGAGATCGTTATCCTCAGCTTTCACAGGAGATCAAGTGGCAAATTTCAAGGGGGCGCGCGTGCTTTCGTTTGAAAGTCGCCGAGCACAGGAGATCGCGCAGCTAATTCGTAATTATGGCGGCATTCCGATCGTGGCGCCCTCTACCCGAGAAGTCCCAACCAGCAGCGAAGAAGAGCACCGCGCCATCCGCGGCATTCTTGCCGGTGAATTCGAAGCCATCATTTTCATGACGGGAGTAGGGGCCCGTGCTCTGGTGGAAGCCGCAGATGCGGTCTGCCGCCGCGATCAATTCCTCGCTGCAATCCGACATGCGAAAGTAATTGTGCGCGGCCCAAAGCCGGGCGCCGTAATGCGTGAGTTTGGCATACCGATTACGCTGACGGTTCCGGAGCCCTACACCTGGCGTGAAATTGTGAGTTCGCTGGATGAGAACCGGGCAAAGCTCTTAATTCGCGGCTGGCGCATTGGGATTCAGGAGCACGGCGAACCCAGCGCAGAACTGTATCGTGCTTTGCGCGAGCGTGGCGCTGAACTCACCTCCATACCCGTTTATCGCTGGGAGCTGCCCGAAGATGTCGAGCCGCTGAAGAATGCGGTCCGCGAAGTGGTGAAAAAATCGATTGACGTCGCGATGTTTACTTCCTCCATTCAGCTCACTCACGCATTTCGCATTGCGAAAGAACTCGCTCTCGAAGAGCCGTTTAAGGCCGGCTTGCGGAATATTTTCGTCGCCTCCATAGGACCGATTTGTTCCGAAGCACTGCGCGAAAATGGAGTGCGTGTGGACTTCGAACCCTCTCACCCCAAGATGGGATTTCTAGTGAAGGAAGGCGCGGAAAAGAGCGCGGAGCGATTTCAGACCCCAAAATAAAACCGGGCCTTGGTTGCTAAATGACAACCTGAGGCCCACAACCCTGGAGACATTCGCTCCCGGATACTGTTTGTTATGTGCTACTTACCTCGCTTTATCACAAACCCAACACCTCGGCTCCGGACCCTGATGCAGCGTGGAGCTGATCGGAGCGGCCGCAGCTAAACAGGTGCAGGCAAAACCTACCACCAGGACCAATGTCCTGACCGCACGTTTCATAGGCTTTCTCCCTACATGCGGGTTCCCTGGGAGCGGAAACCCTAGTAGCAGGATTATATTCGCGATGTCAAGCCTACCAAGGTAACTGTTCTTGACTAGAGAACGATTAGTTAAGGGGTAGGTCAGTAGGGGGTGCAAATACTTCCAGAGGATAGGCTACGCGTGCCGGTCAGCCGTTCGGGAAAAGGCGCGATCAACCATATGCTCAAACATAGGAATAAGTGATTCCGGCTCATTGTACGGTTGCAAGTCCATTAATGCGTTGTCCCAGCGCTGCGGGACTAGTACCGGCATTGCAAGCTCGCGTCGATTCAGTACCGAATATGCCAGCCAGACACAAATAGCAACGTCGAAAGATCCGGTATTGAGTAAGTCAGCGAATTCATTGGACACATGACTTCCGGAAAAGAGCGCGTTTGTGACCAGATAAGTTGCGGCAAACAGGCCGAATCCCCAAGCAATGCCGAAGCTCTGCCGCCGCCAGGAGACGTTCAGGTGCTTACAAAATGCGAGAAGGAATAGCACCATCCCACATTGGATGACCCGCACACACCTTTGCAAAACCTGAATACTTCGACCTATTGGATCGTGCCAAGCCGGGTTGGTGGAAATTAGAACCGCCGAAACAAGCACCATAATCAACGCCGCCCATTTGAACAGCACGGTCCCAAGATCCTTCAATGCGTGATAGGGGCGGAATATGTCTAGGAAAATTTCGTGAATAATCTTGAAATCGAAGATGAGTATGATCGCAGTCGTTATCCAGTAAGTGATGAAGTAGACGTGGTAAGAAGCAAAATGGCAGGTTGAAAATTGGACTAAGAAGACTGCAACTTGAGCCACGAGGAAGGCGAAAAAGAACGGGAACTCCTTATGCAGCCGTCGCCGATACATCACGACTGCGACCGCCGATACCAAAATCGGCTGAACAACCCATAGCGCGAGCTCGAGTTGGGGGCTGGTCATGGCTTTGATTCAGTTGCGGCCTGAACCAAGACTGGAGTTACTGGAACAAACCTTAGCAGCTTTTCTTTCAGTTACCTAAGAACCGAAGTAACCAAAGTCATGGTTACTGGATGGACGTTTGGCTTCATCAAGCCGGGACAAAGCGAGCCCGATTTACTCGATAAAGACAAAGTAAGAGCTTGCCCACGCCCCGGCGGGAATGGAACCTCGCCTATGCGCGGTAAAAACGACACTGTAATCCATCGACGCTGACAAGGTTTCAAGAATGGAATCCCCACGTCGCGGAGCACACGTCGCCAAATAATGCAGTGCGGCAAACACATCCCCCCCAAACGCCTCAGATTCCTGGGATACAAATGAAACGTAAACGTTTTGCTCCGCCAGCCGCCACATAAGTGACGCTACAAGCGAAACCATTCGCTCGTATTGTGATGACTGTAGCTGCCCAGGAATGGGGTTATCGAAAACGACTCGAATCCGACGCTCATCTTCCCGCGAAAACTCTCTGACCTTGAGCGAGCCGGATTTGGCGGTCGCCTTCCAGTCAACCTGCCGGGCAGGATCTTCGGGAAGATATTCGCGAATGCGGTACAAATCGGAGCCGATTCCACGAAGATGGGCTTCATATTTCCCGCTCAGCAGCGGAACCAGGTCGATCGCTTCCTGAGAGTTCGTCAGTTCCGGATAAACCAGCACATCGCGCGCTAGCGCCGCCCGGCGAGTTTTGACCAGGAAAGCGAAGGGAAATCGTGTCGAAAGACTGAACTTCTCCTGATAGCATCCACGCTTGTGAAAATTCAGCTTGATTGAAGCATCGACGGCTGATCGCGGAGGGATGATGGGAAAATATGCAGTCTCATGAAAGACCCCCGATGGCTGGCCCACTTTAACCCGGCGCAACTTCCGATCCGGAAGTCGTAACCACTGCTGCTCTGGGGGGCGCCAGGGCGGGACAGCAAACGTCGTTGCTACCCATTGCCAGCGCTTGCGTTGAGTTTTCGTTTCGATTGGAACCGCCGAGATGGAGAGGGCCGGGGCATATCCTCGCGGATTGCGCACGCAAACCATAGCCGAACACTCGGTGCCGGCGAAGATATGTTCGGGAACCTTCACCTCCAATTCCAAACCGCGCAGGCAAATGGCAGACGCGGCGCCCGAAACCGCAATCGCCGCTAACATAGCGGCAACAATGATGTAGAGAAGGTTGTTGCCTGTATTCAGCGCGGCTACCCCAATGAGCAAGACCACGAAGGAGTAGAGCAGGCCGGCCTTTGTGACTTCGAAATCGAGCGCATCACGCACGCGCTTCGCGCCGACGCGGCGCACAAGGTAAGGCACAACGCCTAGTCCAACGCTGATAGCAATCAGCAGCGCCAGGGACGCCAGAACCACTGTGCCGACAATGTTGCCGGCGTCTCGGGCGGCAGTAGAGAAGATTGCGGCAGCGAAGGCAAGCGTCAGGCCAACGGCGGCCAATAGAAAACGCACCCAAGCGCCAGAATTTTCCGAACGAAAGCTGTTCCCGAGCCTTGTTAGCAACTCGAATTGATTAGTTCCGGAAAGCATTTTGGCAAAGTTCGAGGTTAGCATTGGCGGTGACGCCTGTCAGGTTACCTCTCGTATAGAACCGGGGGCAGACGGATCGGCTATATTTTGTAGGAACTCTTCGACAAGCTCAGAGAACTCCTGCGGACACTCCTCATATGGAAGGTGGCCCGCCCGTTGAATGACAGATATTTGGGCCTGGGGAATCCGTTGCCTTATGGCTTCAGCGGACCGTCCATCAACAACTCTGTCCCTGCTACCCCAAACCAGCAATGTGGGAATGTGCCCGATTTTCCCGAGCGCGGCTTCGAACTCGGCCATATCTGGCCACCACGTACGAACGATTTTGACCGCGTGCTCGAACACACCTCGGCGAACCAGGGGACGAGCGTATCCATTGAGCGTTTCCTCTGTAGCACGGTTCGGGTCGCCCCACATCCGGCGGATAAAGTACCGGTGCATGGGATGAACTGACCTGGCCAGTTTGGGAAACAGCTGTGCCATTGCAGGATTTCGCAATAAAGCTAGCCTCTTGCGGCCGATTTTCGACCAGGGGTTCGCAGGAGAAGCAAGAATGAGGCTGTGAATCCGAGACGGAGCTAACGCAGCCAGCAATACGGCGGTTGCTCCGCCATATGAGCTTCCCACGAGGTCGCAGCAGTCAATCCCGACGGCGTCGAAGAATTTCAATAATCGATTGGCAGCGGAACCCAGTCGGCAATTAAGGTTCCGGCTGCAGTCGGAAAACCCAGCACCGGGCATATCGAGCGCGAAAACCTGCCGTTTGCGCGACAAAATCCGAACTACGTTGCGCCAGCTGAATGAATAGCCGAGAAGCCCATGTACCAGGACCAATGTTGGCCCGGCTCCAGCTCTGCGAAATTTAATCCGTGATCCCTCAGGGATCAGGCATTCTTCATAAACATCTTGGTGTTGAGTATTCATGCTAAGGGCTATTTTCGGTCACCGTGCCAACTGGTCTCCACCAGATGTACTTATCGCGGTCACGCATTCCCATATCCATTTGTCTTCAATCTTTATGCTAAACACGCCTACGGACTCTCTCGAGATGGTTAAGTCTCAGGTTGCGAGGAACTTACCAAATACGGTAGGTACGGTTCCAAAAAACATACTCTCTCGTTTCCATAGCTACTATAATTTTGGGAAACGCTTACTAGCATGGCGTTTAGCTCGTCTATCGAAAGCAGAAACTTGGCAGCGAACGTGCATCTCTACGAAGGGGCTCGTGTAGTTACACGATTCCCCTCTGATCCGCTGATGAACAGGGACTCGCAAATACGATTCGCCGCCGGGCTTTTGGCCCTGTTCACTGTCGCTGCCATGACTATGGCGTGGATCAATCTGCGGAAAGAGAGCCAATTCTCTGCCCCATATGATGGCGTTCGCTGGGTGGAGCGTGGCGGCGGGATATTAGCGGTTCGCGTGGAGTCGAATGGACCCGGTGCCAAAGCAGGAATCGAAGCGGGCGACCGTCTGGTGGCCGTAGATGGTCATGCCGTCTCCAGGATTCAAACACTCACGCAGCGGATGTATAGCGCTGGTCCATGGTCGAGGATTCAGTACAGCCTTGTACGTGGCGCAAATACCTTCGAAGCCTCGCCAATTCTCGCGTCTCAGCAGCGCACGTTCAATGGATGGCTCAGACTTATTGGGCTGACATATTTGGGAATTGGACTTTACGTTCTATTCCGACGTTGGACGGCACCGGGCTCGACGCACTTTTATATCTTCTGCCTGGTCTCGTTCGTCTTCTGCTCATTCCACTTTACGGGCAAGTTGAATTCGTTCGACTGGATCATGTACTGGAGCAATGTCGTTGCCAACATGCTTCAGCCGGCGCTCTTGCTGCACTTTGTGCTTACCTTCCCGGAAGAATCTGAGGCCACGCGCAAGCGGGCGTGGCTAATTCCTTCTATTTACGCGCCAGGTTTGGCATTGCTCGCGTATCACGCCGTGGCATTCGCGTTTTCAACCGCGAGCGAACGCCTGTTGTCACGGCTCGACCGCCTGTGGATGGCATATCTTGCGGTTTATTTCGTCGCGGCAGCGGCGGTGCTTCTGCACAGCTACAGTCAGGCAAGAAGACCGATTGTTCGTCAGCAGTTGAAATGGCTGACCAGAGGGACGATTCTGGCGATCGCGCCATTCACGATCTTCTACATAATTCCTTACGTTCTGGGTCAGCCGGGCATGAAAGGCTCGGTCCTGTCGCTCGGCATTCTCCCGCTTACGTTTGGCTACGCAATCTTCCGCTACAAGCTGATGGACGTTGACCTGATTTTCAAGCGAGGAATGGCGTACACACTCGCGGCCCTCGCAATCGCGGGAGCATATTTCACCGTCATCGCACTGGTTGGCGCGCTTGTTCATACTCGGCTTCCAGGCGCGGGCACGACGGGGCTGGTTCTGGCCATCGTAATTACCGCTCTACTGGCAGATCCATTACGCAAATGGATTCAGGAACGCATCGATCAGTACTTCTATCGCACGAACTATGACTATCGCCGCACTCTGGTCGAATTTGGCCGCGAGTTGAGCGCCGAGACCGATCTCGACAAGATGTTGACCGCTGTCGTCGACCGGCTCTCACGAACGCTACTGGTCGACCGCATGGCGATTTTCCTCTCGTCGGGCGAACGGGCCCAGTCTTTCATGCTGGCTAAGTCGTTCGGAATTCAGCAGACCGGTCACCTGGATCTAAGCTTCCTCGCGCTCGACCGACCTGAAACTCCTGCCGGGCACATCTTCTTCGACAATACACATCATCTCCCGCGGGAGATCGCTACGGCGCAGGAAACCATCGCGCGATTGGAGTTGAACTACTACATTCCTTGCCGCGCACAGAAGACGACGGTCGCGTTTCTCGGACTGGGAAAGACCGTGACCGGGGATTTTCTCTCCAGCGAAGACGTGGAACTTCTTGAAACCGTTGCGGGATATTTGGGAATTGCGATCCAGAATAGCCGCCTGTATGCGTCGCTCGAACAGAAAGTTGCACAATACGAGCGGCTGAAGGACTTCAACGAGAATATTGTTGAGTCGATCAACGTTGGCGTTCTGGCGGTTGATCTGGCGGACCGCATCGAGTCATGGAATTCGCAGATGGAGGTGATGTACGCGCTTCCCCGCCGGCAGGCGTTGACCCGGTCTCTGGGGGATGTCTTCCCGCCCGAATTCATAGCAGAGTTTTCCCGCGTCAGGCAGAGCCCCGGCATCCACAACTTGTATAAGTTCAGGCTCTCGGTTCCGACAGGCGAAACCAGAACTTTGAATGTCGCGATTGCGCCGCTAGTCAGCCGCAAGTTCAACGTAGTCGGACGATTGATCATCATGGATGACATCACCGAGCGCGTTGAGCTTGAAAACCAGCTCTCGCAAGCCGACAAGCTTTCGTCGATTGGATTGCTGGCAGCCGGTGTCGCACACGAAGTAAACACACCGCTGGCGGTAATTTCGTCTTACGCGCAAATGCTTTCGAAGCAGGTGCGGGGCGACGAGCAGAAGAGCGCAGTGCTTGAAAAGATCACCCGCCAAACCTTCCGCGCCTCGGAGATCGTGAATAACCTGCTGAACTTTTCGCGGACAAGCGGGGCCGAGTTCGTGCAAGTTGATGTTAATCGCGTGATCGTTGACACGCTAAGTCTGCTCGAGCACCAGTTCAAGACATCGCGCATCCGAGTTGAGGATGACCTAGCCAGGCATCTTCCTACAATTCAGGGCAATGCTGGCCGCCTACAACAGGTTTTTCTCAATCTTTTCCTGAACGCAAAAGACGCAATGCCAGAGGGCGGAACATTGAAGATTGCAACCTCAAACGGCGATGGCATCCACGTTGTGGTCTCCGATAGCGGCTCGGGAATCGCGCAAGAGCACATTCATCGCATTTACGATCCGTTCTTCACCACGAAAGCTGCGCCGCAGAATGGAAAACGAG
This sequence comes from Terriglobales bacterium, assembly GCA_035651475.1. Taxonomy (GTDB): domain Bacteria; phylum Acidobacteriota; class Terriglobia; order Terriglobales; family Acidobacteriaceae; genus Gp1-AA145. Next base: position 101,246 of record DASRFP010000031.1, read on the forward strand.
GAACCGGCCTGGGACTCTCCGTAACCTACGGCATCATTCAGGAGCACGCCGGCAAGATTCACGTCGAAAGCTCGCCCGAGCAAGGCACCACCTTTTACCTCGATTTCCCGATGCTGAGGAAGGCTGTCAATGTCTGAAGCGGCCGTTATTTCCGGACGCGTGCACGACTCGCGTTCGTCAGCGCACGGAAGTGTGCTCATCATCGATGACGAAACGGAAATTCGAGAGTCGTTGCAGACGCTGCTCGAATTTGAAGGCTATGACGTAGGTGCGGCTATAGACGGAGCGCAGGGACTCGCCAAATTAGGTGATCGCTCGTTCGATCTGGTGCTGCTCGATCTTGCCCTTCCCGATCGCAATGGAATCGAACTCCTTCCCGAGATTCGCGCGCTCGACCCACAAATTTCGGTGATCATGATCACCGCTTACGGGACGGTCGAAGACGCAGTTCGCGCCATGCAATCCGGCGCAACCAATTTCCTTCAGAAGCCGTGGGACAACGAAAAGCTTCTCGCTGATGTTCGCGCTGCGGTTTCGCGTCGGCGAGCAGAGGAAGAGAACGTCCAGCTCAAGCGGGCGCTCAAGCAGCGCTACAACTTCGAAAATATTGTCGGCAAAAGCGAGAGCATGCTCAAGATTTTCGACTTGGTTGCACAGGTCGCCCCCAGCCGCTCGACCATATTGCTGCAAGGCGAAAGCGGCACTGGGAAAGAGCTGATCGCGAAAGCCTTGCATTTGAATTCGCCTCGCAGAGACCGGCCGTTCGTCCCTGTGAACACAGGCTCCATGCCGCCCGATCTGCTTGAATCGACACTGTTCGGGCACGTTAAAGGAGCATTCACGAGCGCAGTCGCCTCGAAAAAAGGCCTTTTTGAAATCGCTGATCGCGGAACGCTGTTTCTCGATGAGATCGGCACGATGGGCCTCGACACACAAGCGAAGATTCTTCGCGTTTTGCAGGATCGCAAATTCATGCACCTCGGCGGCGTTCATGAGATTCAAGTTGACGTGCGCATTGTCGCGGCCACGAATGTAGACCTGCGACAGCTGGTACGCGAAGGCAAGTTCCGCGAAGATCTTTTCTATCGATTGAACGTCATTACCATCGATCTTCCGCCGTTGCGCCAGCGCAAAGAGGACATTCCGCTCTTGGCAGAATTCTTTCTCAAGAAGTATTCAGAAGAAAACCAGCGCGCGATGCTCAGGCTGAGCACGGAGGCGTTGCGTCCGTTGATGAACTATTCTTGGCCCGGGAATGTCCGCGAGCTTGAAAATGTAATTGAGCGGGCGGTGGTACTCTCATCCGGCGCGGAGATCGGCGCCGATCTCCTCCCTGACCACATAACAGGACATGGCTCTCCACTTCCTTTCATTGAAACTCGCGCCGATGCCTCGCTGTTCGACGTAATGGAAGATTGCGAGCGGCACATTATCACCGACATGCTCGAAAAGTGCGGCTGGAACCAGACGGAAGCCGCCGACCGTTTCCATATTCCTCTTTCAACGCTGAATCAAAAGATCAAGCGGTTGAATATTGAGATAAAGAAGAGGGCGAGGGATTAAAACAGCGCTTAGCCATCGGCCTCAGCTTTTCAGTGCGCCACATGCTCTACACAGTCCACAATTAACAACTCAGAGAAATCACCAGCACGTACAACTGACGGCTGAGAGCTCATAGCTGTCTCTCTGCTATATTCCTCTCAAGCATGGAACGGTTCTCGCTTACTGAATTCGCCAAGAGAAAGATTCAATCAGTTCAAGAGTACACACTGCTTGCAGCACGTTCGATTGGGAACCTGTTTAAGCGCCCACTCTACGTGGCGGACATGGTGCAGCAAGCCGACATGGTCGGCTTCGGTTCATTGCGGATCGTGCTTGCGGCCGTTTTCTTTACCGGTGCCGCTCTCGCGCTAAACAGTGCTTCATCTCTCGAGCGCTTCGGCGCAATGACGGTGATTGGGCAGCTTGTGTCGGTCGGAATCGTGCGTGAGTTGGGCCCGGTTCTCGCGGGGCTTGTGGTCGCCGGACGTAACGCCTCGGGAATGGCGAGCGAACTTGGATCGATGGTGGTAACAGAGCAAATTGACGCGATGCGCGCCCTGGGCACGGATCCTGTAAAGAAATTAGTGACGCCCCGGGTGGTAGCAACCATCGTGATGCTCTTCTTCCTGACGATTCTTGGCGATTTCATGGGTCTTTTCGGAGGCGCGTTTGTCGTCGCATTGATCCTACGACTCGACACGCATCAATATTGGACCAGCACATGGCAGACCCTTGAGTTCTCTGATGTGTTCACCGGGCTAGCAAAACCGGTGGTCTTCGGGTTCATCATCGCAACGGTTGGCTGCTACTATGGCTTAACCACTAAGGGAGGCACTCAGGGCGTTGGGCGCGCCACGACCGAAGCCGTGGTGGCTTCCATGATTCTTATCATTGCAGTGGACGTGTTCATCACGCGCCTGTTGATGATTACCATCGGCAGCTGAACGCCTGCCCGAAGGACCGCGCATGACGTCGACGCCATCGACTCCCGCTATCAAGCGCGCTCCCTGGAAGCACAACTATCGCCTTGCACTGTCGACGGTTAAGTATCTGCTTCATACCGAGGTCCACACTTTTGCATTCTCTGTCGCGGCCAACGCGATTCTCTCGTTTTTTCCGTTTGTGTTGTTGCTCATGACGTTGGTGCAACGCGTGTTTCATTCGAACACGATGTACCGCGTGATCATCGACTTACTTCGGGACAATCTCCCTGCGGGACAAGATTTTGTTATTCGCAATCTCAGCGCGATGGCGGCAGCGAGGAACAAACCACAAGTCGCATCATTGGTGATCCTGCTGATTACATCCACTGGTGTCTTTCTGCCGCTTGAGGTCGCGCTGAATCGCGTGTGGCGGTTCGAGAGTAACCGATCGTATTTGGGAAATCAGCTGATCGCCTTGGGACTGGCTTTTGCCTGTGGAATTCTTGCGCTGCTTTCAATCGCGCTCAGCGCCGGAAATGTGTATTTGCTGCGCCTGCTCGCCTTCGGTCATGAATTCTTCCTTTTCCATATTCTGGCCTTCATGACGGCAAAGGTTTTCGCCACGATTGCAAGCATGGCTATTTTCTTTCTGATTTATTGGCTTCTACCGAACGGGAAAGTTCCGGCAAAAGCCGTTCTACCGGCGGCAATCATCATGGGCTTGCTTTCTGAAATCTTAAAATATTCGTACATCTTGCTGCTGCCACGGCTGAATTTCCAGGAAGTCTATGGCCCCTTCGCGATCTCGGTCAGCATGATGTTCTGGGCATTCCTGACTGGACTGCTGTTGCTCACCGGAGCGCATCTCTCGGCGCAGAAGATTCTGTTGAAAGAAGAAGCTTAACCGCTGAGCGATGAGTGTCGAGCAGTGGGCCAACAAATGATCGCTCACAGCTCGCTGCTTACTGCTGGCAATGTTCATCCGTCACACTGGTCTTGTGACGTCCATCACGGAACCGCGACGGATCCCTCTGTAAAATTCCGCTGCTCCCGTCAGAGCGCCGGCCTTCGGAAGGTGAGGCTGAAGTGCGCTTACGTGTCGCTATCGCGCTCCTGCTGGCCGCCCCTTTTGCTCACGCGGTAAATCCGCCGCGGCCTGTGGCGAGACCTGTCCCTGTTACCAGGCCAACGCCACCGATCACTCTGAAGCCGGTCCTATACCCGATCCTGGGCAATTCCCAACGAATATTTGCAGGAACTGTATTGCAAGTCTTGCACTTGAACCCCTCCCCTGCGAGCACTCTCGCCAGCACCAGCATCCGTTTCCGAGTAGACGAAGCAATTCGAGGCGTGCGGCAAGGACAGATCGTAGAGATACGAGAGTGGGCGGGACTTTGGCAATCGGGCGAGCGTTATCGCCCCGGTGAGCGCGTTCTGCTCTTCTTGTATCCCCCGAGCAAGCTTGGCCTGACCAGCCCCGTCGGACATCGTGCTGGGCGCTTTCCTCTGGATAAAAATGGCCGCGTACTATTAAGACAAACTGGCAGCCTCCCCCGGCCGGTTGAACTCCGTCGAGTAGTCGCGGCCATCAGAGGAGCCGAACAGGAATAGCCATGCTGAAGCTCGTAAGGGTCGCGGCGATTCTTGTCTTCTTGACCGCATTTGCTTTTGGCGGGGGCCCGGCGTACGTGACAGGAGCGAGCTATTTCGATCCATCCGTGATGGGAACTCCGCTGGCGTGGCCGCAAGGCATGGTCAACTACTACACCGATCAGGGAGACCTCAGTTCACTTTTGCCGGGCGTCAGTGCGGACTCGTTCGTGGCTACCGCATTTGGCATGTGGACCTCAATTCCGACTGCGGCAGTTTCCGCAACACGCGCTGGCACACTTGCGGAAGACGTTACTGGAACGGACCTGACCCTGGTGAACGGCACGAGCACTGCGCCTGCAGATATTGCGCCGGGCGCGACGGCGACCCCGGTTGGCATTGTTTACGACAAAGATGGATCTGTAACGGATGCGTTGCTCGGGACGGGAGCGAGCAGTTCGGCGGATTGCGCCGACAACTCGACCTTCGGAGGAATCGACAACTTCGGAAGCGATGGGCACTTTCTGCACGCAGTGATTGTGATCAATGGCAACTGCGCGCAGAATTCGTCGCAGCTTCCCGATCTGCAATATCACCTGGTGCGAACTATCGGACGCGTTCTAGGTCTCGATTGGTCGCAAACAAATCTCAATGTGGTCGCGGGAAATCCTCCGGCGAATCCGGCGCAGATCGCGGGATTTGCGGTGATGCACGAAATCGACCCTCCATCGTGCGCGCCGGTGGCGAAATGCTATTCGAACGGCGGCACGGTAAACCCGGCCCAGCCAAAAATGGACGACCAAGCGGCACTGTCGAGGCTGTATCCAGTCAACGCACAGAACATCGTAAGTTTTCCCGGAAAGCAAATCCTTTCTCAAACTACTGCGCGGATTCACGGAAGCGTTTATTTCACGAACGCTGATCGCACAGCGGGGCAGCCAATGCCGGGAGTGAACGTGGTTGCACGCTGGATTGATCCTTCGACGAACCAGCCGTCGGGCACCGCGGTCGTGAGTTCCATTTCGGGGTTTCTTTTTTGCGGCAATGCCGGAAACCTAATTACCGGTTATGCCGATGCAGACGGAAGTCCTTTCAACCGCTTCGGTTCGAGTGACATATCGCTCGAGGGCTTTTTCGATCTCGGCGGGCTGCAAATTCCCAATGGTGCGAGCAGCGCGCAATATCAGCTGACCGTGGAAGCGGTCGATCCGTTGTGGTCGCCGAACGCGGGTCCGTATGGTTCTACGACGCAGGTCGAGCCTTCAGGTTCTGCGCAGCCCATCCTGGTCACAGTCAGGTTAGGCGGGGACACTGCCCAAGACATTCTGATGCAAAACAGCGCGGTGCAAAAGCAGCAATGGTACGAGACGACGAGTTATGCGTCACCGGCCCCGTTGCCGGCTGCGGGCAGTTGGGCCGGAGCACTGAGCGGCTATGGCGATGCCGATTTCTTTCAGTTCCCAGCCCGGGCGGATCGCACCCTATCAGTGATTGTTAATGCGCTCGACGATTCGAACAACTTGTCGGAATCGAAAGCGGCACCCGTAATTGGCATGTGGGCTTTGTCGGATCCGGGAATTTCTCCGGCGCCGGCAAATACACCTTCGGCATTCAACACGCTAGTTTCTGGAGAGACGCGACTGGACGCTCAGATTTTTCAAAGCACGAATTTTCGCCTGGGTATTTCGGACTACCGCGGCGACGGCAGGCCGGACTACCGCTACAACGCGCGTGTGCTCTATGGCGACACGGTCACCCCCGCACGGGCCAGCGTCGCCGGAGGAACACCGCTAACGATCCGGGGACTCGGGCTCCAGCCGAACACAACCGTGCAGGTAGCTGGGCTATCGGTTCCGGTGCTGGCGTCTTCGTCGAGTCGACTACTGGCGAATACGATTGCTGCGCGCGACGGCCTTTACGATGTGATTCTTGGAGATTCGCCTTCCGGGGGGCAATCGGACATGAGTGGAGTTCTTACGGTCGGTGCCGGACCGACTGACACGATAAAACTTTTGTTCCCAATAATTCCCGCTGCACCGGTCGGCGGCCAGACGTCAGTGCCATTTGCGGTTGAAGTGGTGGCCGCGGATGGTATCACTCCTGTCGGGGGAGCAAGCGTGCAATTTAGTTCATCGCCATCGGTCGCATTTTCGGCATGTAGCGGCGCTTCGAGTTGTACGCTGGTTAGTGACCTAAACGGGACCGCATCGAGTTACATCACAATGCTATCCGCGACAGCCTCAGTGCTCACCGCAAAGCTCGCGCCGGCGTCTTATTCGAGCCCGCAACAGGTGCAAACAACTCTTTCGGGCACGTCTTCTTCGCTCGACCTGTCGCTTACAACCCCTCCGGTGTGGATCGCACAAGGAGCAACAGTTACTTTGCCCATTGCGGCACGGGTACTTTCGGCTGGAATACCGGTGAACGCCGCAACGTTGAGTTATCAGATTACTGGCGGAACTGGTTCGTTGAGCGCAAGCTCCGTGCAAACCGACTCAAATGGGAATGCCTCAGTAAATCTGCAAGTGAGTTCGCTGGCGGCCTCGGTCCGCGTGACTGTTTGTGTCGGCCCGAACAATAGTCCGTGCCAGTTATTCAACGCGACCATGGTTCAAACTTCATCGCTAAAGTTGCAGCCAGTTTCTGGAGTATTGCAGCTCGTCGTGGCAGGGCAGAATTTTCAGCCGCTTTCAGTACGCGTGACCGATTCGTCTGCGCCGCCGCATCCGGTCCTCGGTGCGACTGTGGCTTTTCAGGATTCCATTGGGCGGTTGCCGGGAAACGAGCCGATCATCTGGGAAGGAAATACAACCAGTTCACAACCGATCATGCCGGTGATTCTCGGCGGAGCGCAGGGTACTGCAGTGTCGGACGCGAACGGGCTAACTACGTTCCCAGTTTCGACGGGAGATCTTTCAGGAAATGTAGCAATCGTCGGCACAGCAATCGCAGGAAGTGGCAACGTGGACTTCGAAGCACAGCAGTTGGGGCCGTGAGTTCGATTTTTCGCAGGTGAATAGTGAATTCGAAATGGCCGAAAGAACACATCGCGAACGCGGAAGCGCTTACCGAGTCTCGACACATTCGCGAATCTCCGTCTCACTCAGCGTGTGGTCGGAATTCTTGGCGCGCCTATAAATTCTTTCCACCACATCGTCAGACGCCGCAATGCCATGCCGCTCAAGCCAGAAGAGCACGTTTGATTTGCCGCTCATCGGACCGATGTCGATCACCTGCTCCATGCCAAACAAATGCGAAGGGACGCCGGAATAGACGGCGTTGGCTAACTCGACATCATTCTTCTTGTAAGCCTTGATGACCGCGGAAGCGTGGACTCCTGTCGCGGTGCGAAATGCATCTTCGCCCACCACCGGATAATTCGGGGGAATTGGTACCCCCGTCGCGCGTGAAACTGCCTCGCAATAATCCCGCAGCTTGGTCAAATCCTGCGTGTGCCACGGCGGAATACCCATCAACTTGAGGTTTACGAGCATCTGGTCCATTTGCGTGTTGCCAACGCGTTCGCCGGTTCCGAGCGCGCAGGCGTGAACACAATCGGCCCCTGCCGCGAGAGCCGCAATCGAATTTGCAACGGCGAAGCCACGATCGCAATGTCCGTGCCAATCGACGCGAATCTTTTCACCGGACGGCTTTACGACATTCTCGATGACAAACTTCACGAGCGCGTAAGCTCCCATTGGGGTTGCGTGGCCAGAGGTGTCGCAAACCACGATAGCCCTGGCGCCGCAGTTGATCGCAGTCGAATAGAGCTGTTTCACCATCTGCGGGTCGCAACGGCTCGTGTCCTCGGTCACGTACATCACATCGAGGCCAAGCGACGCCGCAAACTTCACCGCCGACTCTGTTGTCTTAAGCAGAAAATCTTCTGTCCAATCCTCGGCATAGCGGCGAATGGGACTTGAACCGATAAATGTCGCCGCCTCGATCTTCAATCCGGTCCGCTGCACAATCTCTGCAATTGGACGAATGTCGTTTTCGTGGGTGCGCGCAGCGCAGTTCGCCTGAATCTTCATGCGATTTTTTGCAATCTCACGAGCAAGAGCTTCAACGTGTTCCACAGCGCGCGGACCGGCACCCGGAAGGCCAAGGTCAAGGGAATCGATTCCCAGATTTTCCATCAGATGCAATATCCGGATTTTTTCGTCAATTGAAGGGTCGCGGACTGAAGGTGACTGCAGGCCGTCGCGCAGCGTTTCGTCGTTCAGAAGGACTGGCTTGGTCGGTAACAACTCGAGCGGGAGCGCCCGGTTCCAATCGTAGATGAGTTCAGAGGCCTTCATACAAGCGCAGCGGCATTATTTTACTTGATCGAGTGCACGGCCTAGTTGCGCTTGGTATGCTCGACGCTGGCGATGCGAATCTTTATCGCAGTGGATATTGACCCAGAAATTCGCGAAAGAATTCGCGAGTTCGTGGAGCAAGTGCGCGGGAATGCGCCGGATGCTCGCTGGGTAAGCGGAGAGTCGCTGCACGTCACACTGAAATTTATCGGCGACAAACCAGATTCGGAAGTGAGAAGAATTGAAGCCGCGCTCGGGTCGATTCAAGCTGAACGATTTCGACTTTCGTTTCGAGGAGCCGGATTTTTCCCCACGCCGAAAGCGGCACGCGTGTTTTGGGTTGGAGTAGGCGCGGAGCCAGATCTGGCAGGTTTAGCGAAGACGATTGACGACTCGCTCGCGAGTCTCGGAATTGCTAAAGAAGCGCGCGCGTTCAGCCCACATTTAACGTTGGCGCGCGGCAGAAACGGATCTGGCGCTCCGGGATGGCACCAGGGAGACAGGCACAGCCGGCAATTCGCAAATTTGCAAGCATATCTTGAGAAGCACCTGCCGCCTGATTTTGGTACGATGACCGCCCGGGAGTTCTTCTTGTATCAGAGCCAGCTTTCGAGCAAGGGTGCTCGATACATAAAGATCGCGCGCTTTGAATTGTGCTCGCCCACAATCTGAACATGCATCCCTATCTCATCAGCGCCGCAGTGGGATATCTTCTCGGATCGATTCCCTTCGGGTATTTGTTAGTGCGCATCTTTCGCGGTGCAGATGTGCGCACTACGGGCAGTGGCAACATCGGCGCGACCAATGTTGCGCGCACATCGCCCGGCTTAGGATTGATGACGCTAGTGCTCGATTTTTTGAAGGGGTTCGCGGCAGTCTGGCTCGCTTCTACCTCGTTTCCTACAAACAGGACTGCAGCGTTTGCAGCCGCACTGGCTGCAGTCTGTGGGCACGTCTTCCCTATTTGGCTTCGCTTTCGCGGCGGCAAAGGTGTCGCAACCGGTCTCGGATCATTTCTTCTGCTCACCCCAAAAGCGATTCTGATAGCTATCGGGTTGTTCCTGGTAGTGGTTTTCGTTTTGCGCTATATCTCGCTCGCGTCAATAACGGCAGCGGTGTCATTGCCCCTGGCAGGCTTTTTCCTGGGAGGGGCTGGGACCCCAGTTCAGGTTTCGTTGCTTTCGTTTACGTCAGCTCTCGTCATCTTGAAGCATCACCAGAACATTCGACGGCTGTTGTCCGGTACCGAACCGAAATTTCATCTGAAGCGCAAATGAGCCGCGTCGCAATCATCGGGGCAGGAGCTTGGGGCACGGCGCTCTCGATCGTGCTTGGCCGCAACGGCCGTCATGACGTGAAATTGTGGGCTTACGAAGAAGCGGTCAGAGATTCCATCTCCGCGACTCGCATCAATAATGCCTTTCTTGAAGGTGCGCGTATTCCCGACTCCGTAATGCCGAGTGGAAATATTGCAGACGCCCTGAGGGGAGCTGGAATCGTTGTGAGTGCGATGCCTTCTCAGCATTGCCGATCACTTCTTCAGCAGATGCTTCCACATCTTAGCGCTGAAATACTCGTCGTCAGCGCAACCAAGGGTCTGGAAGAAAACACGCTTTTGCGAATGACACAAGTTATTACCGAAATCGCGCACAATGCTCATGTCCCTTGCCGAGTGGGGGCCTTGAGCGGACCAACATTTGCCACCGAAGTTGCCCGCGGTGACCCGACTGCCATCACGATTGCATCAACTGATTCGGATCTGGCGACGACCGTGCAGCGCGAATTCAGCGATCCTGCATTCCGCGTTTATACCAGCGATGACGTCGTTGGGGTGGAACTCGGCGGCGCGCTGAAGAACATTATTGCGATTGCCGCGGGCGTGTGTAATGGCCTCGGGCTTGGGCACAATTCGGTCGCTGCCCTCATCACGCGTGGTCTGGCAGAAATTTCTCGCTTGGTCATTGCCTGCGGGGGACGCGCGGAAACCATGTCTGGACTCGCGGGCCTCGGAGACCTGGTCCTGACTTGCACCGGTGCCCTGTCGCGCAATCGCAGCGTGGGCGTGGAGCTCGGGCGCGGACGGAAAGTCCCGGAGATTCTCGCTGGAATGCACGGCATGGTGGCGGAAGGCGTCTTTACAACCAAGGCAGCCGTAAAACTCGCGAAAAAGTATGGGGTCGAGATGCCCATCACCGACCAGATGTATCAGGTGCTCAGCGACGGCAAACCCCCTCGCGACGCAATTCATGCGCTTATGACTCGAAGTTCGAAGCCAGAAAGCGATTCCCATGCACCGCAAACCCGCAAAGGTAACCAGCAGTAACCGATTGATGCACATGCGGGCTTCTCGTTGCAGTACTTCGGTAATGCCCCAACCGACGCTGAAGTGCCCTTCAAGCCAACCTTAATCAGTAGAATTTCAGGTAAGACTGCGGCCGAAGTTATCCGCTGGGACAAACCGCTTTGGGGAAAAACCTTCTTCCAACTCGCATTCCGATTCTGTATGTAATCCTCAGCGTGCTGGTATTGATCAGCGTGGTCCCAATGTATTTTTACTCGGGCCAAGTGCAATCGATTAACCGCGACCGGCTGATCACGAATGAGCGACTGCTTCAGAATACGGTGACGCGATCGATCGCCGACGATATTTCGCAGCACCAGGACTCGTCGCGGTTGATGCAAGCCAATCTTGCGTCGGCTCTTCAGATCGCGAGTGGCGGAGATTTGACTGGAGAGCACGTCGAAGCCCCCGAATTGCGCGCCTTGCTTGAAAACTTCGTTTCTTCTTCCGGCGACCTGGATTATGCAACTCTGTTGAACTCTGAAGGAAGAGGGATTTCCGCCGGACGCATTGAGCCCGACGCATTTCTCCGCCGCGAGTTGGAGCAGGCCTACGCCGCCGCACGCGACTCGAGAGAATACAATGGTCCCCCGCTCGTCGTGGGGAGCGGTAAATCATCGCGTACCGTGATGCTGCTCGGAACGCCCGTCATGTATCAGGATCGCTTTCTCGGGATGATCGCATCTGTAGTCGATCTTGGGTTTTTAATTCGCCGCCTGGAGGAAATTGATCGCGCGGGATTGAGCCCTTATGTCGTCGATAGCCAGGGCCGCTTGGTTGCTGGCGCAAGCTCTGAATATGCCACGGGCCAGGACATGACAAACCTCGAAATCGTGCGCAATTTCGTTGAGCAGGGCGGCAAGGCGCAGATGGTCGCCGCTACCCGCGAATTTACTATTGGCACTGGCAAGAACAGCACCGTAATGCTAGGCACGTACAGTCCAGTTACGAATTTGAATTGGGCGGTGATTGCGCAAAAACCGCGTGATGAAGCTTACCGGAGCGTTTATGAAATGCAGCGCACGGCGCGGGTTCTGGCGATCTTTGCCGTCGGACTGAGTATTGGAATCGGTATTATTGCCGCGCGGCGAATTACCAACCCTCTCGAGGTACTTACAGAATCGAGCCATGCAATTGCCCGCGGCGATTTTTCACAGCGCGTGGAGTTGAAAAGCCGCACCGAAATCGGCGAGCTGGCCACTACATTCAACTTTATGACGCAGGAACTGGAGCATTTTGTCCAGGACCTGAAGCGCGCGGCTGCCGAAAATCGCGAGCTGTTCATGAACTCGATCCAGATGCTCGCCGGCGCGGTTGACGAAAAGGATCCCTATACTCGCGGCCACTCCGATCGCGTCACGAAATATTCGTTGCTGATCGCCAAAGAAATGGAGCTTTCTGACGATTTCCTCGAAATTTTGCGCGTTTCCGCACAATTGCATGATGTGGGCAAAATCGGAATCGAAGACCGCATTTTGAAGAAGCCGGGCACTCTGACCGCCGAAGAATTTGAAATCATGAAGACGCACACTACTAAGGGGGCGAACATCCTACGCTCGGTCGCTCAGCTCAAGGAAATGATTCCCGGCATTGAGCTTCATCATGAATCACTTGACGGGCGCGGGTATCCGCATGGACTTAAAGGAGATCAAATTCCTGTTCTGCCAAGGATCATCGCCGTGGCCGACACGTTTGATGCGTTGACGACCAACCGGCCTTATCAACAGGCTCACGACGCCGAATCGGCTCTCCGGATCATTCACTCTCTTTCCGGCAAGCGACTTGACCCAAGCGCGGTGAAAGCTCTCGATGCAATTTTTCAGCGCGGCGATATTCAGGTGTCTGCACCAATACCAGTAGCAGCCGCTGCATCGGCAGCTGCCAGTACAGGCCCTGCCAGCTTGCAAGGCCAGTCCATGTCGACGGAAGTTGGCATGAATCGCGTTTAGCTGCAAATATCAAGCTGCTTTGTTCTTCCTGCCCTCCATCATTAGCAAGCTCTACGGTTGAAGGCTGTTGCGCCGCTATAATGAGGACGAGTCTTTCCCCCGGCTGAAGAATTCATGATTCAAACCCTGTTCGGTTCAACGGAAAAAAAGTCTGGTCTTTTCGAGCGAATGAAAGAGGCCGTCGCTCGCACTCGTGAAAATTTGAGCGGGCGGATCGACGAAGTCGTCTCCTTCAGTAAGGAAATTGATCGCAACACGCTTGATGACCTCGAAGCTACGCTGATTGGCGCCGACCTGGGCTCGACAACGACACACCAGGTCCTTGATAAGCTCCGGGACCGGGCCGACAGGAAACAAATCAAAGACGGTGATGAACTCAAGCGCCTGCTGAAAGAGGAATTACTGGCAATTTTGAACGCGGCCAATACTCCTCCGGTTGAACGCGCCAACGGCGTGGCCGAAGTCATTCTGGTGGTTGGTGTAAACGGCACGGGCAAGACCACGACAATTGGCAAATTGGCTCAGACGTTTCGCTCCGACGGCAAGACCGTGCTGCTGTGCGCTGCGGACACATTTCGCGCTGCGGCAATCGAGCAACTGGAAGTTTGGGGACAGCGCACGGGAACTGAGGTCATTCGTACACGGGCTGGAGGCGACCCCGCGGCCGTTCTTTACGATGCTCTCGAAGCTGCGAATGCACGCCATACCGATTGCGTTATCGTTGACACCGCCGGACGACTGCACACAAAATCCAATCTCATGGCGGAGCTCGAAAAAATGCGTCGCACCGCGCAGCGACTAGTTGAGGGGGCGCCACACGAAGTTCTGCTTGTAATTGACGCCACCACCGGACAAAACGGATTGCAGCAGGCTCGCCAGTTCACGGACGCGGCGGCAGTGACGGGAGTTGTGCTTACAAAGCTTGACGGCACCGCCAAGGGCGGGGTCGTGGTCGCTATCGCTCGCGAACTCGGTTTGCCCGTACGCTACGTCGGAGTCGGCGAAAAAGCTGGGGATCTGTTGCCGTTCGATCCGAAGGAATTCGTGGATTCGTTGTTTGCGTAGTCTGTATGCAGATCTGCGTACAAATCGCGATAGAGTTCCGGCGCCGCGCAGGCCAAATCCCAAAGGACGTGGGGGAGCTGTAGCGCTCGAAGAGCCTGACGACGAAGTACCTTCCGATGCCTATCCGCCGCGAACGATATGATGAAATAATTCCAAGTTGACGCCGCCGAACACATCCGATGAGCTTTTTCTGCGGCGCGCTCTTGACCTCGCGCGCCTGAGTTTTGGGCTTGCGTCGCCGAATCCGAATGTCGGTGCAGTGCTGATCGATGAAAGCGGCAACATCGTTGGCGAGGGATTCCATTCATACGATGTGATGACTCACGCTGAAGTCCTGGCACTCGAGCAAGCGAGAGACAAAGCTCGGGGGTCTACCCTCTACATCAATTTGGAACCGTGTTGCCACCGAGGACGAACCGGGCCGTGCGCCGACGCGCTGATTGCGGCCGGAGTTAAGCGGGTTGTCGCGTGCATGCCGGATCCTAATCCCGTCGTGAGTGGACGCGGCTTTGCGAGACTGCGACAGGCAGGAGTGCAGGTTACCTCGGGCATGCTGGAAGAAGAGGCCAGGACCATAAACGATGCCTTCGCGAAATTCATTCGCTATCGGCTGCCGTTGGTTACGTTAAAAGCGGCGATGACGCTGGACGGAAAAATCGCTCCGCCTCCCGACGATGTAGTAAGCGCACATCCATCTACCGCCGTAGGCCCCACGGGTGGATGGATTACCAGCGAACAGGCTCGTGCGCATGTTCAGCAACTGCGACATCAGCATGATGCAATTCTGGTCGGCGTTGGCACAATCGTTGCTGATAATCCGCTCCTCACTGATCGCAGCGGTGGTCCAAGACGGCGGGCGCTGCTGCGGGTGATTATGGATTCACACCTGCGGCTGCCGCTTGAGTCGCGAATTGTGCAAACCGCGCAGAATGATGTTTTGGTGTTCTGCTCCTTCGCGGAAGAAAAAAGAAAGCAGGAGTTGTTGGAGCATGGAATCCAAGTTGAGCAGGTCGCTTCCTCCGGGCGCGATGGCCGCCCTGACCTGCAGGCGATTTGTCGCCGACTCGCGGAGCGAGAAATTACCAGCATTATGATTGAGGGTGGCGCCATGGTGAACTGGGCAGCACTCATGTCACGAACTGCGGATAAAGTTTTTTTCTATTATTCTCCGCGAATTCTGGCTGGCACAGGCTCGGTGCCCTTTGCGGCAGGTTCCGGCTTCAGAAAGATGAAAGAAGCCGCACATTTGAAGTGGTTCCGGCTTCACCGGTTCGGCGAGGATTTCGCGGTGGAGGGATATTTGAGGGATCCGTATCTGGATTAAGGGTCGTGATTCGTGATCTGGGTTCGTGATTAAAGTTTCGAAGATTTCAAGATTTCAAGGTTTCGGCGTTCAGCGTTAAAAATCTATTATTCAGGCCCGCGATTCCATTGAAACCATCGAAACCTTGAAACGTTGAAACCTTTGCTATGTTTACTGGCATTATCGAAAAAGTCGGGCGTGTAACCGCAATCAAAGTAAGAGGCGAGCAGCGGAGGATTACCGTTGCCGCGCCGGGGCTCGCACGCGAACTGAAGCAGGGAGACAGCATTTCGGTCAGCGGCGCTTGCTTAACGGCTGTCGAGATCTCTGCCGATTCATTCTCTGCTGATCTCGCCCAAGAGACCTGGAAGCGAACTTCTTTTTCTCGGCTCAAAGCGGAAGCCCTGGTGAATCTGGAACTTCCTATGCGAGCGAATGGCCGATTCGACGGTCATATTGTGCAGGGCCATGTGGACGGTGTGGGGTCAGTCATTTCGTTTGCGCCAATCCCCGATGGCAATGACTATCGACTGAAGATAAGTGTGCCCTCCGAATTGACGCGCTACATCGTTGAGAAAGGTTCGGTGACGATTGAAGGAATCAGCCTCACTGTCGCTGCAATCGATGGAAATCAAGTTGAGATCGCGGTTATTCCACACACAGCCCAAATGACGAATCTGCTCTCCCTGGAACCCCACGATCCACTGAATCTGGAAATGGATGTGATTGCCAAATACGTCGAGAAGATGATGGGGACGCGGAAAGCGGAAGGTTCGCTGACGATCGAGGAACTGGTCCGTTCCGGATTTTGAGCTACGCACCCAAGTCCAACTTGTCCAGTTCCAGAAACTCCTGCACGATTGGTTGATCACTCTTTTCCATATCGGCATAGGTTCCGAAGAATAGCACTTTGCTTTCGTGCAGAAAGACCACGCGGTCGGCAAGTTTTTTCGCCAGGCGCATATCGTGGGTGACTACGACGCTCGTGAGATGAAGCTGGCCTTTCAAACGTTTCATCAGGTCTCCCAGCAATTGACTCATCAGTGGATCAACCATTGTGGTCGGCTCATCGTACAGAATGCATTCCGGTTGCGAGGCCAGGGCTCGGGCGATGGCAACCGAGCGCTTCATTCCTGTGGACAGCTCAGCCGGAAGTTGATCGGCCACTTGCTTCACCCCAACCATCTCGAGCAGGCCGGAGACAATCTGCAGAATCTGGTCTTCACCCAAATCCCGGCGCTCGCGCAGAGGAAATGCGACATTCTCGCCCACCGTAAGCGAATCGAACAGCGCACCATTCTGAAAAACCATCGTGACCTTTTTACGAATTCGTTCCATTTCTTTCTCGGGATAATCTGTGATGTCTTCGTGCGCGACGATTACCCGCCCCGCATCGGGTTTCAGAAATCCCAGAATATGCTGCAGGGCAACTGACTTGCCCACTCCACTTCTCCCGAGGATACAGACAGTTTCTGCTGTTTTTACGTCGAAGGTCACATCGTTCAGAACATGCTTTTCACCGAATGACTTTGAGACATGGCGGAACTCGATGTAAGGACCTTCTGAATGGTCCTGCTGACCTTGGGGCGATTGCACCTCGCTTCTCCACCGGGTCAAGCTGTCAGTTTTTGGTCCGTCGTCTGCCATAGGCTGCTCTTTATTTCGCGTGTGAACCAATGCGACCGTGTGACTTTCGCTCAAATTCTACTTTCGCATTGTTCCAGTCGGCTTGAGTATTCAAATTGCGGAACATGGATGGTTCAAAGTTCTGTTCTCTCAAATCTCGTTCCGGAATTGCACACAAGCTCACCTCGCCAAATAAAGCGTCAATCTTGTTCCTGCCAGCTGCTAACGCCTGCTCAGCTATCTTCGCAAAGTCCTTACGGTAAACCGCGCAGAGCGGTTGAAAGTAGTTGCCGCACTTGGCCACTGTAACAATGGCACCGGAAGCTGCGGCCCGGGCGATCAGGTATTGCAGGAAACGCGCTTCAAGAAATGGAAGATCGACGGCCATGATCAGGTTCATATCCGATTTAGAAGCAAGCAGCGCGGCATGAATACCGCCCAGCGGCCCGTGTCCAGCAAAAATATCCCGCACCACAGGCGCGTATACGACGTATTTTTCCGGATCACCAACGATTCTTACATCTGAAGTGAGTTTCAGCGGCAGTTCCACCGCGCGAGTGATAAGAGGTTTCCCTTCGAGTTCCAGAAGAGCTTTATCAGACCCCATGCGCGAGCTCCGTCCGCCAGTCAGGACGAATGCGGAAATCAATGGCATGCTGCGATGATACAGTTCTGGCCCTCGGTTTCGGCGAACGTTCGCTGGACTACAAATCCGCTCCTGGCTCTTACACGAAAGTAACCTACCGCAATCCCCCATTTCATTGGATTATGAACTTGCCTACGCTTGCCAGTTTAGGCGAACCCTTATGCCCCAAAAGCTGTTGGATGTTCTCCTCCTAGGCCATTGCTCGCACGAATTTTCGTGGCCACGACGCGCCACAGACGGCGAGTATTACCAGGTGTGTCTGCTGTGCGCCGCCGAGTTTAAATACGATTGGGCGACGATGCGCCGCACCGAGCGCCTGAAAAAAGCGCCGGAGCCCGCTGCTGCGGGCAAGCGTCGTCCGCATAGCACAAAGACGACGTGGGTGCCGCGCGCGCGCCGCATCAAGATTGAAGAGCCGGTCCGCTATCGGGTGAAGAACCTTGGCACATGGAACGAAGGCACGATCGAGAACCTGAGTCAATCAGGTGTGCTTATCGCCGGACAGCAGCGCTTTCCGGAGAATACCTTGGTCGAAATGGTCTTTGAGATGCCAGAAGAGATTTCCGGACAGAAGAACAGCAAAGTGTTATGCCAGGGACGAATCATCCGGATGAGAAACCTGCGCGATAAGGAACCCGAGCTGCAATTTGCGGCCTCCATACTCGATTACAAGTTCATCCACTAGCCCCGCGAACTCTGGATTGCCGGCTTTGATTTTGTAAAATGACGGAAAGGCCTATGGCCAGGGAGGGGTTATGTATCCAGAGCTCATGGTGATCCCTATGCGCGAGGACCTTAAGCGCATGGGAATTGACGAATTGAAGACCGCATCCGATGTGGATCGCGAATTGGGGATCAAGGAAGGTACAACGCTCGTCGTGGTGAACTCTATATGTGGCTGCGCCGCTGGCCGAATGCGCCCTGCGGTTCGCGCGGCCCTGCAACATCCGTCGAAGCCAAGCAGAGCATTCAGCGTTTTCGCGGGGCAGGATGTGGAGGCAACCGAACGTGCGCGGTCGTATTTTGCCGGCTATCCTCCGTCTTCACCGTCATTGGCATTGTTCAGGGAAGGTAAGCTGGTGCACATGATGCAGCGCAGCGACATTGAGCATCGCGACTCGATGGATCTCGCGGCAGAACTGAAGCGGGTATTCGATCAACACTGCGCACCTGCCCCGAAGTAAGAGCACAATTCAGCGGTGGATCGGGCGCGATGCTATGCATTCCGCCCGCATTCGTTACTTCCGTGTATCCCTTTCGTGACTTCTCCCTGGATGTAAGTCCCATTTGCGATAAATTCAATCCTATCCAGGAAATCTCTGTGTCTGCATCGCCAACCACAGCGCGCATTAACGAAACCGGCAGATCTCTGTTTGGAGAATGGTCCAAGAGCCATTCCTATGTGTTGCTGGCAGCTGCAACGCTGCTCTGCCTTCTTCCGTTCTCTGGACGTGCGTTCCACGTTGATGATCCGTTGTTCATCTGGTCGGCAAAGCAGATCACTCAACACCCGTTCGATCCGTATGGTTTCCATTTAATTTGGGACAACTATTCGGAGCCGATGTCGGAAGTGACGAAAAATCCGCCGCTTGCCTGCTATTACGCAGCCCTGGTCGGCTCGATTGCCGGCTGGTCCGAAAGAGCGCTGCACCTGGGCTTTCTGTTGCCGGCGCTGGCATTGATCCTGGGAACGTACAGGCTTGCTCTGCATTTCACCCGGTTGCCCTTGCTTGCTGCGGCCGCGACGCTGCTGACGCCTGGAATTCTCGTCTCGGCTACAAGCGTCATGTGCGACACGATGATGCTCGCACTCTGGACGTGGGCTGCGATTCTCTGGATTGAGGGCATTGAACACGAGAAACATGCATACCTTCTAAGTTCGAGCGTTCTTCTCGGACTGGCGGCACTTACAAAATATTTCGGAGTCTGCCTGCTGCCGTTATTGCTGGTTTATACGATTGCGTGGAAACGCCGGTTCGGCTGGTGGGCGTTTTATCTCCTGATTCCTGCCGGTTTGCTGGGTGGATATCAGGCCTGGACTGCCGCGAAGTATGGGCACGGAATGTTTTCACAAGCCATGGACTGGGCCCAAAGCGCGCGCGTTGTGAATGGCAAGATTTCTCCCGCAACAACCACTCTCGTCACGCTCAGCTTCGTAGGGGGTTGCGCTTTATCGGCATTAGTATTGTCACCACTTCTGTGGGGATGGAAGAAGATCACTGGCGGAGTCGTCGTCGCGCTTCTTTGCAGTTCTGCTCTGGTGGCTGGCTGGGTCGGCCTGGGGCATTATGCTGAAGCGGTGGTGCGCGAATCACTTCGCACGCATTGGTTCAGCTCAGCGCTGCAGCTTACCCTCTCCATTGCCGGTGGAATTGCTATTCTGTCGTTAGCGATCGTTGAAATTCGGGACTGGCGAAACTCGCAATCCATTTTCCTTGCGCTTTGGATTTTAGGGACAGTTTTCTTCACCGCATTCTGCAACTGGACTGTGAACGCAAGGTCCATCGTTCCGTTAATTCCAGCCGCAGGAATTTTGCTTGCCCGCCGTATGGAGAAAATTGGGAGTGATTTTTCCCGCTCGCTGAAAAGAAAAACTGCTCTTGCCCTGCTGCTGTCCGGTGCTATCGCAGTATGGCTGGCAAAAGCTGACACTGACTGGGCAAATTCCGCGCGGCAGGCGGCAGCAATTATTCATCAGCATACTCAGAATGACACGGGTACGGTCTGGTTCCAGGGACATTGGGGATTTCAATACTACATGCAGCTTCTCGGGGAGCATCCGATGGATTTTCTCAGAACTGATTTGAATCCCGGCGACATACTTGTGGTTCCTGAGAACAATGCCGACGCCTATAACTTGCCAGGGCCACAATTTGTAGCGTCTTCGGAATTGCTGCAAATCCACCTTTCGCAGCCGCTGTTCACGATGAGGTGGCGAAACGGCGCGGGCTTTTACTCCTGTTTCTATGGGCCGCTTCCATTTGCCTTTGGCGAACCGCAGCCCGATCGTTACTTCATTCTTCGGATTAGCGCACCATTGCTGCGCAGACTGGTGCCGAAATCCTCCCTCGGTACCGGCAAGGCCCAGAACTGATTCCATGAGCACGAGTGCCACGTGCGAACCGCTCATCCCTACCAACGCTCATGTGCGCTTCATTCCCTACACGCTGCTGGCTCTGATTCTTCTAATCACCTGCATCGTACGTCTCCATTTACGGAACATTCCGCTAGAACGTGACGAAGGCGAGTACGCCTATGCAGGTCAGCTATTGCTGCAAGGGATTCCACCCTACAAACTGGCGTACAACATGAAACTGCCGGGCACGTATGCCGCTTACGCACTGATTCTTGCAGTCTTCGGCCAGACTCCCGCGGGTGTTCACCTTGGCTTACTAGCCGTCAATTTAGTGACGATCACTCTCTTGTTTTTACTGGCGCTCAGGCTCTTCGGAGCTCTTGCGGGCGTCGTTACAGCCGCGAGTTATGCCATGCTCTCGGTGAATCCATCCGTGTTGGGTTTCGCTGGTCATGCTACACATTTTGTCGTTCTATTCGCGATTGCTGGCATTCTTGTTCTGCTAATAGCAATTGATAAGCACGGTCTCGGCTCTTTTTTCCTGAGCGGTGTTCTGCTTGGGCTGAGTTTTGTCATGAAACAGCCGGGATTTCTGTTTGTAATCTTCGGGGGATTGTACTTGCTCGCCGAGCCGCAGAATCGACCTATTGATCGGCAAGTGCTGCTAAGAAGGCTCGGGATGCTCTCCGCAGGGGCTGCGTTGCCATTTGCGATCACATGCCTTCTTTTGTGGCGTGCAGGCGTGTTCAGCACATTCTGGTTCTGGACTGTTTCGTACGCTTCTCAATACGCAAGCAATTCGGGCCTTGCGGAAGGCGCTCATCTTTTCGCAACTGCATTCCCCGCTGTTATTGGTTCGTCAATGTGGATTTGGCTCATCGCAGCGGTCGGGATATCAGCGATTTTCTGGGACAATGCCACCAGATCTCGCGCGCTTTTCTTGATTGGCTTCTTGGTTTTTTCCCTTCTCGCTGTCTGTCCCGGGCTGTTGTTTCGCGAGCACTATTTCATACTGGTTCTGCCAGCAATTTCACTACTGGCTGGCGTCGGGGTTAGCGCCGCAACGAAATGCGTAAGGAGCTCCGCAAATCGCGCGCTACTGTACGTGCTGCCAGGGCTTTTTATTTTGGCCCTAGCTGTTACTTTTTATGCAAATCGAATTTTTTTCCTCGCAACAGATTTTTATGGATTGAGCCGCAGGATTTATGGAGGCAACCCATTCCCCGAAGCACTAATCGTTTCGGACTATCTCCGGCAACACACTGCGGAGAATTCGCGAATCGCTGTCCTGGGATCGGAGCCAGAAATTTACTTTTACAGCCATCGGCATTCCGCAACCGGCTACATCTACACCTACGGGTTGATGGAAGAACAGAAGTATGCGTTGCAGATGCAACAACAAATGATCAACGAAATTCAAGCCGCGCGTCCCGAAGCCATCGTTTTCGTAAATGTAGCGGCGTCATGGCTGCCTATGGCGCATTCGAAGACGATGATCTACTCGTGGGCGCAACAATATATACGAGATCACTACGACCTGACTGGCATCGCCGACATACATATGACTTACACCGACTACAAATGGGGCAAAGCTGCAAAAAATTATCAGCCACGGTCAAACTCTGTGGTGTTTGTTTTCAAAAAGAAAAACCCCTGACGCGTTTAGTTCGTGGGTCGTTATCTTGCTTACTGTTCCTTACGGATAAAAAATCCCGTAGTTGCGTCCACATCGATGACCAACTTCGCATTGCTTCGGCTTCCGCCGTAAATCACGTGCCAGACGAGCTTGTTCTCGCCAGGGGCCCAATCGAGCAGATAGGTGACCGGTGTTCCGGTGATCTTGTCTCCTCCATGCTTCTGCGCGACTTCATTGGCTTTATCGGAATCAATCTTAAGGAAGGCAATGTCGAACGAATTTGCGGGGGTATAAGTGTCCTCGGTGCCCGGCGAAACTCCGCGAGACGGCGCATCAGAGGAGTCGGTTCCTGACCAGACGTATGGCTTTGACTTTCGTTGCAAAGGAGAAGTAAATGCGGCACGCCATACAACAGCCTTTCCATCCGCACCGTTATTGTCGCCAACGATTTGCGATTGAAGCTGATAAGGTTTGGCGTCCGGCGCCCATCCGTGCGCCGAAACGTAGAGCTTCTGAAATGCGTTGCGGCCAGTGATGGCCTCCGGCGGCTCCGACTGTTGCTGCGGCTGAGTTGGCCCGGAATTGCAGCCAGAGATGACTGCCAACGACAGCACAACGATCGCCAGCCCCTTCATTCAGCTCCTTTCTTCGAAAGAAATTTTGCGACTCGAGTTGCTCAGACGCATTCTACTAGAGGTGCACCGGGAACTCTCAACTCTGAGAACCGCCTTAGCTAACGCCATACATGGAATGTCGACCGATGCCTTTGCACGCCATTTGCCCGGGAAATGGAGTTCGGCAGAGATTCTGGACCATTTGAATCTGACATATCTCGGCACGATAAAGAATTTTGAGCGTTGTCTTGCTTCGGGAAAATCTGGAGCGAACCCGGATCGCAAAACAAAGCGCTGGCAGCGTCGGATCATAACTTTGCTCGGCTGGTTTCCAAGCGGAAGGAAATCTCCAGAACGCGTTCTTCCACGCGGAACTCCTCTTCCACAGCTCCTGGCGGAAATTTTTGAAAGCATCACGCGGATGGATGGGCTGATTGCCGAATGCGATAAACGCTTTGGCCAAGGGGAACCACTGGCAGACCACCCTGTTCTCGGCCCGCTGACGGCGTATGAATGGCGGAAATTCCACCTCGTGCATGGCCAACACCACGTTCGTCAAATTCTGCGGCTAAGAAATATGTCATAGTTATTGGGCCACAGAGTTCGGAACGCCTTGTTTACGTGCAGCGTCCTGCATCTGGTCCAACTCGGCCTTTGCCTGGTCGAGCGCTTTCTGCTTTTCCGCTACGTCTTTCTGATAATCGGTGTTGTACGGCCAGACTGGAACGGTCGTCGTGGACGAAGGATGGTTTTTGGCTTCATCGAGATCGTGCGAGAGTTGGTCAACTTTTTCTTTTTGCGCGTCGATCTTCTGCTTCCATGAGTCGTATGCTTTCTCGCGGTCCTGGACTGACTGGCCCGTCTTTACTGTGGAGGGATCATCCTGGTTCTGCTGCTGCGCTGCATTAGCATCGGGTGTATTGCTGGTGTATGCGGAGCTGCTGGTCGAACCACCGACTACATTGACCGAGGTGGCCGAAGGAAGGTTGTCATTGTCATAGACGGTCGATGCCGGCTTTGCATCGTGAGTTTTGCTCTTTTTGAGTGCGCGAGCATAGTCCCCGAGTGACTGAGAATCTCCGGCTTGAGGCTCGGACTGCGCCGTGGCGAACGTGCAGCTAGCTAAGGCGAAGATAATAATCGTCACGTTACTCAGAACGACTCGTTTCATAAGGTTCTCCGTTTGTTTCACTTCACAAAACTCGATCGCTGCTCATGCACGAACGTGCAATCCCATGTACCAAGCCAGCAATCGGCTGCCAAACATATACGCAAGCAATCCGATGCTGCCTAGAAAAACTCCGAACGGCATTTGATAGCGCCGTAGGGCCACCAAAGCGGATGACCAGGCGCGTTTGCGTGCGGTTGCGGCATCTTCGTGAAAAGCCCGTTTACGCCGCTCCGTTCGTTTCATCCAAACCACAACAACGGTCCACAGGCCGAAGCTGCTGCCTGCGAGCGACGCGGCGAAAATGGTCAAGATTGTCAGCCGAAGCCCGACAAACGACCCAATCATCGCCATCAACTTCACGTCACCAAAGCCCATGCCCTCGACCCCACGTGCCCGCAGATAAATGGCTCCCGCGCCGTACAAGAATGAGGCTCCAATCGCTGCGCCAAGTGTCGAATCCATCAACGAAAATAATCTGCTCTCCAGGCCCGGGCTCACCGGAATCGAAACAACGCCAGGCAACAACACTGAAAGCAAATCGTTCACCGGAACAAATAAGCTGAAAAGCAAGCCCAATATGAGCCCAGTCAGCGTCATCTTGTCCGGCAACAAATGCGTCTCCGCGTCGGTGAAGATCAAACCGAGCAGAAGAAACCCGAATACCGCACATTTCAAAGTGGCGAGCGTCAGACCAAATTGCGCGTAGCAGAAAAGGAACATACAAGCAGTCAGCAGTTCAACAATTGCGTAGCGGGGCGTAATATGCGCCGAGCAATCGCGGCAGCGGCCCCGCAATAGCAGCCAGCTAATTACCGGAATATTGTCGTAAGCACGAATGGCTTTGCCGCAGTGCGGACACGCCGACCCCGGCCAGACAACCGAAAGTCCGCGCGGCAACCTGTAGATACAGACGTTCAGGAAACTCCCGAACGCCAGCCCGAGGGCAAAAATTCCCAGTGCGATCAGAAAAGTCACAAATCTCCATTCGCCCGAAGTGGAGTAGAGCGATTTGGCCTGATTATATGCGGTCGGAAGTAAGCCTTATTGAGTACAAAAGTCATTGTCCTGAAGGACAATGACGCAGGAATAGAAAGCGAGGTTCAGGCGGCGCGGGAGTTGGCGGAGACCGGCGACTCCGGCAAGAACACCGAAAATACCGTGCCGCTGCTGCCTGGGCTAGTGCGGGTGGCGACCTTCATCCAGCCGGTATGCTTCTGCACCGAACCATAGGCCAGCCAAAGTCCGAGGCCGGTACCCTGGTCTTTTTTAGTCGTATAGAAAGGTTCAAATATGTGAGGCAGGTCCTTCGCGCTGATCCCATTTCCCGTGTCTGCAATGGTTACGCGAACCCCTGGCCGCCGCTCTCCGGACCATTCGCGCGCGCGGAAAACTCGCAACCGTAGCCGGCCTCCATCACGCATGGCGTCGATTGCGTTGATAATGAGGTTCGAGAAAACCTGGCGGAGCTCTCCCGGGTAGCCCAGGATCTGCAGGTCTTCGCCGGTTTGCTTTTCTACTTTGATCCGGGCAGCCTGCAGTTTGCGCAAATAAAGTTGCACAACCTGATCGAGAATCTGGGCGGCATTCAGCGGTTCCGGCGAAGTATTTTCGCGCACCATCCCAAGTGCCTGCTGGGCAATTGAATCGAGCCTGCCAATTTCATGTTCCGCTCGCCGTAAATACTCTTCCCGCCCGGTACTATCCTGCCGTGCCAAATAAATCAGGTTCGTAAGCGCCTCGAGCGGGTTCTTTACTTCGTGTGCAATTGCGGCCGTCAGTCGGCCCGCAGTTGCCAGGCGTTCGTTACGACGTAAAGCTTCTTCCGTACGCTTTTGGGCAGTCACATCACGCGCAATCGCAGATGCGCCAACCAGCTTTCCTTGCTCATTCCGCAATGGCGAGAGCGACATCAGAATCATTAAACGCGTACCATCTCTGTCGATTCTCTCAGTTTCATAACCCGGAATATTTTCTCCGCGGGCGAGGCGCGCAAGGTTTGTGGCGAATTCCTCAAGCCGATCCGGTGGTACCAGCACAGAGATTGGACGTCCGATGATCTCTTCCGTTGTGTATCCGAACAGTTGCTCGGCCGCCCGGTTCCAGCTGGTCACAATTCCATCCACGGTGAAGCTGGCAATCGCGTCTGCAGAGGAGGTCACGATTGCGGCCATCTGCTGACGCGCCTCGTCGGCCTGCGTTTCGGCGCGTGAACGCTGCCGCGCGAGGCCGGCGACAAGAACCGAAATGAGAATAAACACTCCGAGCCGCTGAAATTCGTTTGCGGAAACTGCGGTCTCGAGTGAGCGCCGGAACATCGAGTAGTCCAGCACAATGGCCGAGCTGAAGGTACACAGGACTGCCGGTCCGAATCCAAAAAAACGTGCCGTGAAAACAACGGCAAGAATAAAAATGACGAATGGATCCTGATGCATTACTGGCGAAAGCCACCAAATGCACCACGACAACGCGCTCGCAGCTAAGGCCGACCCATACCACGCGACGCGGTCCGACCATCGCGGCTCAAACCTGTAGATCGACGCAAAACGGCTGTCCATGAAAACCCGAGAGACGAGTAGCGAGACGAGGCGGCGGGCGGAACCACTTACTCGTACAGCAATGTACCACGATTTCAAACCAGCAACACACGATTGAACAAAAAAAAGTGCAGCCATTCTGGCCTGCACTCTTTTTTGTCTACGAGCTGTGAAAAATTACTGCGCAGCAGGTGCTGCCAGCGTCTGTCCGCTGCGCGCGGGCTTTGTCGTGGGTACCAAAGTAACCGGAGTTTGCAGAGTGAACGTCAGCACCTTTTCTGATGACAACTTGATGTCCGGCTTCTTGCTTGCGGCTTGCACGCCACCGCCCGCTCCCGCACCCGCAGCAGATCCGATCGCTGCACCTTTGCCGCCGCCGAAAATTCCGCCCAGAATGGCTCCGGCCACAGCACCGGCACCGACCTTCTCCGCGGTATTCTTGGTTCGGGAAGAGGTCTTCTGTGAGAACTGATCTGTCTCAATCGGATAAACCTTGTCGCCGACTTTCAGCCGGTCCAGCGTGAGTGCGAGCAGCGCTTGTCCGGCAAATTTGCCCGAGGCTTGCGCATTCACCACGTGACCTTCAACGTCGTAGTGCGCGGGAATGACTACGTCGCCATCTATCGCCAGTGGGGCGTCGAGAGTGGCATGGAACGCATCTCCAGGTTGTGCGGTTGCGCTGTCGATTGTGTCGATTAATCGAACCGAGAGCACAGCGCCAGCCGGCAGGGTGACAGGCATGGGTTGCGACGGTGGCGGCGGAGTAGCCGGCTGGGCCTGCACCGGCGGCGGATCAGGAGCAGGTGGTTGCGATTGCGCCGCCTGCTGCGACTGGTCGGGCGGCGGCGTTGATTCTGCTATTTCGTTTTGCTGTTCAGACCGGTGGCGCCTTCTGGATGCCGCCGGTTTCGAATTGACCGGAGCTGGAGCAGGTGCGGATTGCGGAGCTGGCTGCGTTGCAGCGCTCTGCATCGATCCAATCTGCAAGTTGTTGATCACTGTCCTAACACCGGGTTGAGACGCTGCGTACTTGGCGGCCGCATCGCGCTCTGCTTGGTTATCTACGGTGCCGGAGAGAGTCACCGTCCCATTCGCCGACTGAACCGTGAGCTGCTTGTCTTGCAGTCCGGAATCGGCAGCCAATTTTGCCTGAATGTCTGAAGTGACCTTAGCGTCATTAGGGGCTTTGTTGCATGCAATAGCGAATGCGAGAAGCGCACTGCAGATCAGCGCTCGCGAAATAAAATAGAGTCTCGCTTTCATCTGATTTACTCCTGTGTTTTGGGTAATATCAGTTTAGATGCAGAGTAGGTGGATAATCGGCGAAAATTCTTACTTCATAGACGTTTGGAGACTGGAGCGTTGATGCAATGACGCGGAAACGTTGGATCGCCGATAAAGTCTCTGGAAATCGCGCCGCCCTTGTGGGCGATCACGCCCGGCATCTCGCGCAGGTGCTGCGGGCGCAGGTGGGTCAGGAGTTTGAAATTTCCGCTGTGGGCGAAGTTCGAAGTGGCAGGATCGTCAGTGTTCAACCCGAGCGGGTGGAGTTCGAATTGGGCGAAGCGGTGCAGCAGAAAAGCTCGTTCGGCATAATCGCCGTGATTTCGATCTTCAAGTTCGATCGCATGGAGTGGGCGATTGAGAAATGCACAGAGTTAGGGGTTGCGCGAATCGTTCCGATGATTGCCGCGCGCACGGAAACTCATTTGGCTTCCGCCTCGGCAAAGCGCGTGGAGCGCTGGCGCCGCATTGCTCATCAAGCTTCGGAGCAGGCGCGGCGAATCTCGCTTCCGGAGGTTGAGAATCCACGCAAGCTGAAAGACACATTGTCGATGACTGCCGATCAGCGAATCATATTATCGGAAATCGAAGACAGGGTGATGCTGAAAGATGCCATTCTGGCACAATCACGTTCGCTGCTCTTAGCATTCGGTCCCGAAGGCGGCTGGAAGGAGGAGGAATTGACTGCCTTTGAAATGGGCGGCTGGCGGTCAGCATCGCTGGGAGGAACGATTTTGCGAGCCGAGACGGCGGTGATCGCTGCGGTTGCGATCGCGACATCAGCTCTGCACAGTTAGCTCTTCCTTCTGTACCCTCGTTTCCTTCGTGGTTAAGGTTCGTATCCTTTTCCAGTTCAGTTTTCTGCACCGCACTCTGCTATCCTCCTCATCAATGGCAGTTCCGAAGCGAGCTTCGAATCCCTCCATTCAACCCGACCCTGAACAGCAGCAAGCCATCGAGCACGTCTCCGGCCCTATGCTCGTGCTGGCGGGCGCGGGAACGGGCAAGACTACGGTTCTTATCCAACGCATAGCGAATTTGATTCGTGAAGGGCATGCGCGGTCCGATGAGATTCTCGCGCTAACTTACACCAATAACGCCGCTGCTGAGATGCTCGATCGTGTGCAGCGGGAACTTCGTGGCGAGAGTTTAAAGGGGCTACAGGTCTGCACGTTTCACGCGTATTGCAACAATCTGCTGATTGCGGCCAAGCGCGACTTCTCCGTTCTCGATGACAAGCAGCTTTGGGTCTTTCTCCGCCGGAGAATTCGTGACTTGCATTTGACCTATTTCGTGCGGGCTGCAAATACGGCAAAATTCCTCGATGACCTCCTCGACTTCGTCCGCCGGTGCCACGACGAACTCGTTGGCCCTGACCAGTACCGGCAGTACGTTGATCGAATCGGGAGAGGAGAACTGCCACTTCCGCGCGTCAGCAAATCGAAAGATGCTGAGGAACTGACTGACGAAGAGGCGCTGGGACGTTGTCAGGAGATTGCCAGCGCTTTCGACATGGTGGAGCGCATGCTGCGCGAACGAAATTTAGGAACCTTCGGCCACATGATCCTGGGCGCCCACAAGCTTTTATCCGAAGATGAAGCGGCCCTCAAGCGCGAGCGCGCTAAAGCGAAATTCCTTCTGGTGGACGAATTCCAGGACGCGAACTTCGCCCAAATAAAGATCCTTGAGCAGCTCGCCGGCATCGAGCGCAACGTATTCGTCGTCGGCGATCCCGACCAGGGTATTTATCGTTTTCGCGGGGCATCGAGTGACGCATTCGAACTTTTCCAGAAGTATTTTCCGGAATCGAAGTTGGTTTCACTTTCCAGAAATCGGCGTTCGACTACTCCCATTCTGCGCTGCGCTCATTCTCTGATCGCTCAAAATCCCGGGTTCGCGTTGCGCACTGAGGTTTCCGAATATCGCCGTGTGCCGTTGCTTTCCGCCCGAGATGAACAGGAACCTGCGAAAACCTCGCAGCGCGCTCCGGTTCAAGCCGTGCTCGTGAGCGGAAGCTTTATGGAGGCGACTGATCTCGCCTCAACCCTTCAAGAGCACCGGCGACGCTCACGGTGCCAGTGGAAGGATATCTGCGTCCTGTATCGCATTCACGCGCATCGCGACGAGATTGCCGCAGAGCTGGCCCGGCTCAACATTCCTTTCTCGATTGAGAATCTCGATGTGCTTGACACCGCCGAAGTCCGCGACCTGGTTGCCTGCCTGAGCGCAGCGGTTTCCAGCAGCGAAAGTGGCGCCTTGCTTCGAGCATCCGCCTTAAATCAATTCACAATTCATCCGGATGAACTGCGCACCGCAATGCGGTCGCTCCCGCGCAACACGAAGAGTACTGTCGCAACCGCTCTCGCCAAGGTTAAAGGCGGAAATGAAATCCTGAAGGTTATAGACCAGACGAGAAGCGCGATCTTAGGAGAGAAAGCGTATGCTGCGCTTCTCACCGTGAGTTCGCGATTCCAAATCGCACAGGGGCCGGCGGTTCAAACTATGCTGCAATTCGCGGCAGCATGGGAAGCTTCGCCAATTACCGAGGCCGGCAGCCCGGCAGAATTTCTCGACTACCTGGAAGATTTTCGCGAAGCACGCGGCACAATACCGCTTGCTGCCCCTCAGAATGAAAACGCGGTCAAGTTGATGAGCGTTCATGGCGCCAAAGGCCTCGAGTTCGAGCATGTTTTCATCATTCGAGCGGTGAAAGGTAGTTTTCCCTGCTATTACCGTGAGCCACTGATCGAACTTCCCGCGGAACTACGAAATTCGGGGTGCTCAACAGACGACGAGAAGAAGATTTATGAGCAGGAAGAACGACGGTTGTTCTACGTGGCAGTAACACGTGCGCGCGACACGCTGACCATGTACGGTCAGTTCGGCCGCGGAGAGAAAGACAAGACCCCGCCCGGTTTTGTTCGCGAGCTCATCAAGAACCGAGAATTGAAAGGCTATTTCAAACACCGGACTTGCCGCGAATTTCAAACTGACATCTTCGGCGCCGCAGAGCCGGCGGCAATCTCGCGATTGGCCGAGTGGATCGCGTTACGGCCCGCTGCCGATCTGTCTTTGACTCTGAGCGCCAGTGCGATTGACAGATACCAGACGTGTCCGCTTCAATTCAAACTGGAACGGGAATGGCGAATTCCTGCTGAACTTTCTGCCGCCGTGCAATATGGGGCTTCGGTCCATCGCGTCCTGCTCACGTACTTCAACTCTGTTCGCTGGAACCGCAATCTGACGATCTCGCAGGTCCTGGAACTTTTTCGCCAGGACCTTGCCAGTGAAAGCATCGCTGATGAGTATCAGCATGACTTGTACGAACAGCAAGGTATTGCACAGCTACAGGAGTTCATTTTGCTCGCCGAGCAATACCGGCCTGAAGTTCTGCACACGGAAGAACAGTTCAGCATGAAAATCGGACCGACGACTCTCGTCGGCCGCATCGATCGAATTGACCGGGCCACCGGTGATCGCATTATCATCACCGATTACAAAACAGGTAAACCAAAAACGGAGGAGGACGCAGACAAGAGCCTGCAGCTTTCTCTGTATGCAGTCGCCGCTAGGGAAAAATGGGGATACCATGCAGAGCGATTGGTATTTCATAATCTCGACGGGAACACCGCGATCGGCACCACTCGCAACGAAATTGAACTTGAAGAAGCGAAGCTGAAGGTGGAAGACGTCGCGGCAAAAATTGCTGCAGGACGATTCGAACCGACTCCTGGTTTCCACTGCGCGTGGTGTTCATATCGTTCTCTTTGCCCGAAAACTGAGAAGCGCGTTCCCGAATTGCTCTCCATCGCCGCCGTACAGAAAAATTAGCAGCGCAAAAACTCAGGGGACGCTTTCGCGTCCCCTTTTGTTTTACCCTTGCGAACCAGCCAACTTAGTGTTTCTTCTTGCT
This sequence comes from Terriglobales bacterium, assembly GCA_035651475.1. Classification (GTDB taxonomy): domain Bacteria; phylum Acidobacteriota; class Terriglobia; order Terriglobales; family Acidobacteriaceae; genus Gp1-AA145. The sequence goes on from DASRFP010000031.1 coordinate 132,760, forward strand.
GGCCTTCTTCGCTGCTTTCTTCTTGGTTGCCATTTAACTATTCTCCCTTTTCCGTTGTTCACGGATGATGCAACGATCTTCTGTTGCGACTGATTGAATGTATAGAGTCAATAAAAAGCGAAGTCAAGCAAAAAATGAACAACACCAACGGGTGAAGTGGTGTACGAAAGTCACTGAACAAGGTCTCGAGTTTCCAGTTTCAAGTTTCAAGCGAAAAGACCTAACGCTTCGGCGAGAAGAATTAAGCGCATATGCAACTTTCAAAATCTGAAACGTGAAACTTGAAACCATGAAACTTCTATAATCAAAATAGTCGCAGGAGTATCAAATGCCTTCAACTGACCACATCGTCATCATTTCTGGTTGCCGCACACCGGTTGGAAAATTTCAGGGAAGCTTGTCTGATTTGAGCGCAACGAAGCTTGGCGCGATTGTCGTTCGTGAAGCCGTGAAGCGCGCAGGCATTCAACCGTCGCAGGTGGATGAATGCATGATGGGCAACGTCGTTTCCGCTGGACTCGGCCAGAATCCGGCGCGGCAAGCGGCGATCTACGGTGGCCTAGCTCCTGAAGTCGGGGCCATGACGATCAATAAAGTCTGCGGCTCCGGATTGAAAGCAGTGGCGCTCGCGGCGCAAGCTATTGAAACCGGAAACAGTACTGTCGTCGTCGCCGGCGGAATGGAATCGATGACCAACGCGCCTTATCTTCTTCCGCAGGCGAGAAAGGGATACCGCCTCGGCGATGCGCAAATTGTCGACTCGATGATTCGCGACGGCCTCTGGGACGTTTACAACGACTACCATATGGGGATCACCGGTGAGAATGTGGCCGAGAAATATGGCATCACGCGCGAGGAGCAGGACGAGTTCGCGCTGAATTCTCATCGTAAAGCGGTTTCTGCAATCAAAGAATGCCGGGTCAAGTCGCAAATCGTCCCCGTCGAGCTGCCCGCAAAAAAGAAGGGCGCCCCACCGGTGGTCTTCGATAAAGATGAATCTCCGCGAGAAGACACCACCATCGAAATCCTTCGGTCGCTGAAGCCAGCCTTCAAAAAAGATGGGACTGTCACGGCTGGTAATGCTCCAGGCGTAAACGACGGAGCGGCCGCAGTTGTTGTCACCAGCGCTTCCAAAGCAAAGGAACTCGGCGCCAGGGCGATGGTTCGTATTGTGGCGCAGGCTACGAGCGGGATCGATCCCGCATGGGTGATGATGGCCCCGGTTAGCGCGGTTCGAAAGATTTGGGACAAGACAGGCTGGAAAAACGAGGATGTCGATTTGTACGAATTAAATGAAGCGTTCTCGGTCCAGGCTCTGGGGGTCATGCGGGAGCTTGGTCTCGACCCAAATAAAGTGAACGTGAACGGAGGAGCCGTCGCGATCGGACACCCGATTGGCGCGAGCGGCGCGCGTGTTCTGGTGACGCTGATTTATGAAATGATTCGGCGCGATGTTCACCGCGGAATTGCGGCGTTATGCCTAGGCGGAGGAAATGCTGTTGCGATGGCGGTAGAAAGATAATGCCGTGCGATGTTTCAGTGTGTTTCCTCTGTGTTCTCCGTGCTAAAGCTTTTAGCGCCTAAACCCCAGAGAAACACAGAGTTCGACTGCATTAGCCTACACAGTTCCGTCCTGATGTTCTCCCGTATCCTTAGCCGGACTTGTTACCTTTCCATCCGCCGCGTGGTGAATATCAATTCTTCCGTTCACGTTACGTAATTTAATCCGCGTGCCTCCGCCGGCCAGTTCCCCGCGCAAGTCGTGCCCTACCCAGCGATGATCGATCGTGTGGAGGCCGAAGTCGTTGTCGATTCCGCCATGCACTGTGTTGGCTTCAATGCTGGCCTTGGCATCCGAAGGTAACGTCAGGTCGATAGGACCATTTACCGATGAGAGCTCGATAGCTTCCCGACCAAGCTGCTTGAATTCTGCATCCAGCTTGCTGTTGATGGTGGAGAGCCGTGTGTCTCCAGCGAGGCCTCGGGCAGTAAGTTTGCCGTTAATGCATGAGGCACGAACTTCTCCTGTTACATCTCCAATATCCAGTTCGCCATTGATCAGCTTGATTTCGTCTAGCCGAGCACTACGCGGGACACTCACGGTGTACTCAACCGATGCTGGATTCTGGTGCGAGCCCCAATCGTCATCGTCGTGATGGTAATGAGTTTCGACGGAAATCAAATCGCTATGAGCGTCGACTCGAATCTCAGCATCTTTAAGTTGCTCCTGGCTGTGAGCCCGCTTTACAGCATCAACCTTTACTTCGTTCTTGTCCCACGCCGTGATGTGCACCGCGCCATTGATATTTTGCAGCTCGATCCGTCCGTTCGCTGTGAGGGGATAGCTCTGATGAAATTCTTCCGTAACTACCGGGCCATCATCCCAAGCGTGCGCCAAAGCAGAATTGAGGAACAGCGCCATAAACGTGCCGAGAAGAGCGCCTATCCAGGTGGCCAGCTTGCGATTGCGTTCCATAACTCCTCCGATGTTTTCTTAGACGGAGGACCCTGGAAATGGTTAGGCGAGCTTCTAGCGTTTTTCCGCAGTGCGTCGCGTTTCGGCTTCGGAGATCACATATGCGATCAGAATCGCCATTTCCGGCTCAATTGGGTGGCGATAGCGGGAGTGGGGATAAACGAAGTAATAAATAGTGGGATAAGAAAGCAGAAGCCACAGGAACAGCCACGCTCCGCGCCGTCGTTTTCGCAAAGCACAACCGAGCCCCCAAAAAAAGAGAATGGAAGATGCGAGAAATGCGGAGTTGTCGATCAGCGTCGCCGATTCAGATGTTCGCGGCCTTCCAGCCCAATAATAGACAAAGCGCTTCAAACTGAGCCACGCAAAACGACCGTAATCGGCGCGAATAAAGTCCATCGCCTGGCGCTCGCGCATGGCGACGTAAGCAAGCTCTCCCATTTGCTCGTACTGTTTCAGCGCGAGTTCATTCTGCGTCGGATGCAAATAGGACATCCAGGTGCCATCTGCTCCGGGACCGTTGCCAAGACGTAACTCCGCACCGAAATTCGAGCGAATAAAAACAAACTTTCCGAAGACCTCGTAATTGCGGACCAGCCAGGGCGCCATCGTTGCGGCAAAGAATAATGCCGCGAGAACGACACCGCCGAGTGATGCCTTGCCAAGTCTCGATCGCCGGTACCACGCCCACAAACCAGAGGCCGGCAAGAATGCCAGCAGCGAAGAATTCGTAAGCGCGGCGACGCCCCAAAGCAGGCCGAATCCGATCCACGGCAACGCGCCACCCAGTTCTTTCATTTCGAGTGCAAGCCAAAAAATCAGCGCCATCAGCAATGCCGCCAGGCTCGTCTCCCACACCCAACGTGCGCCCCAATACATCACCGTTGGCAGCAGCGCCCACGCCCAGGCACTCCACACGGCAACTTTTTCGCTGAAGCACTTTCGCGCGATCAAGAAAATCGGAATGCAGGTCAGCGCCGAGAAAATGCTATTAATAGTGAGAAGAATGAAGGCCGAAGCCTGCGTATAAATCCCAGTGAGCTGGAAAACTGTGGCGATCAAATACGGATATAGCGGCGGCTCCCATGCGGTCGGGCCTGTCGCGACGCCGAATGGATCCGCAAAACCGCGACCTGAGGCGATCGCGCGGCCGATGCGTCCCATTTCGTATCCAAAGCTGAAGTAGTTCTCATTGGGTTTTACTTTATACGTGTGCGCGAGCAGGATGTACGCCAAGCGCAAGAGAAATGCAATTACAAACATCCACCAAATCGACGTGCGTGCCCGAAACCACCAGCCCTGGAATCCGCTTGCCTCCGCCTGGATGTGAGTTGTTGGATTCTGCGATGACGCCGAGACTTGCCGCATTTCAGGTCTAGCTTCTCACAAGTTCGCGAGAACATGTTTATAGAGGCAGCTTCATCAGCGGGCCGTGATTGACATTGATATTCCCGCGAACCTAGACTTTCAGCTCAGGAATTCGCATGGCCTTCGTAAAACTGACCACGCAATCAGAATTACCCAGTCCCGGGGAAGCAAAAGAATTTGAACTGGGCGTCAAGGTAATTTGCGTCGCAAATGTGAGTGGCACGATCACAGCTATGGACAATGTGTGCCTTCACATGGGAGGGCCGCTCGGCCAAGGCTATATCGAGGGGAATAAGATCGTGTGCCCCTGGCACGGGTGGGAATACGACCTGAAGACGGGCGAACTTGGCGACGATCCCAAATCGAAGCTCCCGGTTTACTCCATCAAAGTCGAAAATGGTGACGTATTCATTGAGATGTGAACTTTGCGAATCACAGATCAGCCCGGACAGCACCGATGTTGGAAAAGCTTCGAAGTTGATCCAGAATCCCCGTTATCCCGATTATTCGAAGGCCAAGAAAAGAAAAAGGCGGCCGTTAGCCGCCTCTCGAAGAGAGCACACCACTACTTCGCTGACGACCTTGCATTCTGCACAGCGCTCACAAACGATTGCGCATCAGGGTTTGTGCTCTGTGCGTTGCCCGTGAGAATGTCCTTAAACGAGACGTCGTGGTTGTACCACTCGCGCGTTGCCTTTTCATCCTGCGACAGCTCAGCACCATTCAAAGAAGCGCCGATAAACGCACCCTTGCTGGCAGAGTAGGTCAGAATTCCAGCTTTGTATCCGGCGTCAGCAGAAGCGGAGCGTCCAACCGGACCGGCCGCTGCTGAAACATCAGCGCCGACTTTGATATGGCCCTGGAGCAGGTCGTTCATTCCCTGGTCATTCATGATAAACATCACCAGGTCCGTGCTCTTACCACCGATCTGCGGGCCCCAGCTGATTCCTGAAATTGAAAATGGTGCCGGTGAGCTCCAGCTGCCGGTGCTGGTTCGACAAGTTGCGACGCCCGTCCCATGCTCCCCACCGACAACAAATGCTCCCTTCACCAACTTTGGAATTACGGCCACGCACTTTGCACCCTCTAATACCGTATTCGGAATGCCCTGGTCTGCTGAGGTCGAAGTTAAATTTTGAATCACCTCAGTTGCTCTCTGCAGTTCTCCGGGGCTGGCGCCTTCATCCTTTGCCCACACCCAGCTTCCGAGGCAAAGAAGTAGAATGCCCACCAAAAGCGACTTCATAAATCCTGTCCTCCTTGATTTTTTCTTCGGCTACTAAGTCGTTCTTAGCTTCGATTCCTCACCAGGGTTTGCGGTTTTCCCCTTGAGCAGCGCATAAAAAAAGTTCGGCAACTCTGCCGAGAGCTGACGGAAGTAAATACAGTGAACGCTTGAGAAAAATGTGAGTAGCGAATTAGAACACTTCTAAGTAGCAGGAGGAGCCTGCAAATTGAATCGCATGACTCGCGGTTGTGTGGGGAGAAGTCGTTTTCGCCGATTTATAACCACTATCGCGGTGAGCAGCAGGGCCGAGAAGCTGCCGAGAACTAGGACAACGGCCTGCCAGCCTGTAATCATTGCGTTGTTTCCCATCACTGTCAGGGCAGAGAAAACGCAGAGCAGATGTACGCAAAAAACGGCAAGTGACGCCTGGCCCATCATCACCAGCGGAGGAATTGCCAGTGGCTTAAGCACCGAACGCAGCCGTAATGCCAAAACAAGAACGGCACTGAAGTCGAGAAAACGTGCGATACCGAAATTCCACTTGTCGAACAAAGGCGCGAAACTGCCGAAATCGAGATTGCGTTCCAGTTGCAAATACCGAAGCACAAAGAAGAAGACAGCAACCAGAACAGCGGGAACAGTAAATTTTCTTGTTAATGTGTCGAGGTGCAGATCGCCCTTTGCCCAACGCACTCCGAGCCATAAGCCGACCAGCCACCAGAGCTGCCACGCCCAAAGGTTGAACGCGCCCATCTCGCTGAGCGGAATCCGGAGCGCGAACGCATGAGTGAACCAGTTGTAGGCAACGTTCTGAAATCCCAGCTGCGCAGAGAGCCAGAGCGCAAAGCACGCGGAGAAGACATACTTCCAACCGAATTTCGCGCCCATCAGCACGGCCAGAGGCGTCAGCGCAAGGAAGATAATGTAGATGGGCAGGATATCGAGGAGCGGCGGACGATAGAGCATTAGCGCTGCGTCAATGAACGCACGGGAGTGGCCGACGGAAAAATAGTAATTGAGCAGATTATGTACTGCAGGGCGGTTGCCCCGCGCGGCGATTGGCGCTTCAATGATGAACGCAAACACCAGCAGGATGATCTGATAACAATAAAGACGCCACGCACGTCTCCACATGTCGCGGCACATAGCCTTCTTGCCCTTGCGCTCAAAGATACCGGCACAAATGCGCCCGCTGAATAGCGCAGAAAGAAAAATGAACCCTTCTGTCGCCGCGAAAAAACCAAACGGCTGGTTCAGGTAAATGCTCAGGGCAGTGGGCAGATGGGTGCAGGTCATCCACACCAGCATCAGTCCCCGAAGGGCATCGAGCTCTTCAATTCGACTCTTCACGTTCTTCTATTACCTTGGCGCGAGATGAACAAGGTAGTGCTTACCAGATGTAAACCGCCGCTTTCCGGATTGAAGCGGGGCCGTGCTATGAACGACTTCCCTCACGCAGAAGCCCGCAATTCGATTCGACGCACCGTATCCAGAGTGCGTAACGCATCTTCGATGCGTCGTCGCTCGCACGCGTCCCCCGGCCCCGAACTCAGCTCCGACAAACAGGCTTGCAGGACCTGGGTTGCAAAGTCGATTTTAGCAGCCAGCTGTTTATAGTCCGTCTCCAGCATTGCGTCCGAATACGCTGCTCCCCAATCCGAAGTCATGACCTTCTCCACACTTTTTCAGTGTATTTAAATGCTTTCCGCATTAGAAGAACACGTATCAGACGCATAAGTAGTAAAGAGACGGTCAAAGAAAGTGAAATTTTGTAACTGGAGACTGCAACGATTACTAGGCTCCTGGTACGGACGATTCCGCTAAACTAGCTTTCGTACCCACGTGAATCTCGCGAGGACAACATGGCAGAGTCACTAACTTCGTCTCAGGTCAAAGAACTCGTCACGCGTTATACCTATGGAACCTGGCGAAGGCAAAAAGGCTGGACGCCGCTGCACATTGTCGATGCTGAAGATTGTTATTTCACCGATTCTGACGGCAAGAAATACCTCGACTTTTCCGCGCAAGCGATGTGCATTACGCTGGGTCACAAAAACCCAGCGGTAGTCCAAGCCATCAAGGACCAAGCCGACAGATTGCCCTACATCGGCCCCGCTTGGGCGGCTACGGTGCGTGCCGAATTGGCTAAGCTCCTGTTAGAGGTTCTCCCCAAAGGTCTTGAGAAGTTTTTCTTCACTACTTCTGGTACCGACGCCAACGAAGCCGCGATCAAGATCGCGCGCATGGTAACTGGCAAGACAAAAATCATTTCCCGCTACCGGTCTTATCACGGCTCGACGATGGGTTCCATCGCGGCCACCGGTGATCCACGACGCTGGGCCGTCGAGCCAGTCAGCAAAATTCCCGGCGTGATCTTCGCCCCAGAGGTGAACTGCTACAAATGCCCAATCCTGCACACGTATCCAGGCTGTGGTATCGCATGTGTCGAATACGTTGAGCACATGATCCGAAATGAGAGTGACGTGGCCGCGGTCATTGTCGAACCGGTCGTCGGAACCAATGGCGTGTTGGTTCCTCCCAAGGAATACATGCCGCGCCTCCGCCAAATCTGCGACGCACATGGAGTTCTGCTCATTGCGGACGAGGTCATGAGCGGTTGGTGCCGAACAGGCAAATGGTTCGCAGTCGATCACTGGAATGTTCAGCCGGATATCCTGACCACAGCCAAAGGAATCACCAACGCCGCCATTCCGCTCGGCCTGTGCGCCACCACGATGAAGATCGCATCGTATTTCGACGAACACTTCTTTTCACATGGACATACTTACGAAGCGCATCCGCTGACGCTCGCACCGGCAATCGCTTCCATCAACGAGATGAAGCGGCTCAACCTGAATGAACGGGCCGCACAGGTTGGCGCTTATCTCGGAGAAAAATTAACCGCCTTGAAGCCGAAACATGCTTCCATCGGAGACGTACGTGGCATTGGCATGTTCTGGGCAGTCGAGTTGGTCAAGAATCGAAAGACAAAAGAACCGTTCAACACCGGCGAAGACAAAATTGCCGGCAGACCGCTGCTGGTCGATAAAGTCGCAGCTCGTGCTATGAGGAATGGCGTGTACGTTCAGTCGTGGATGAGCCATTTCGTCATTGCGCCGCCACTGATCATTTCGAAAGAGGAAATCGATCATGCTGTTTCAGTTTTCGATGAGGCACTAAATCTGGCAGATGTCGAACTCGGGCATGCGACTCCAGCGGTCACGGCTGCCAATACTTAAAACTGTTCAACAATTTTCCATCGCTCGCGCGGCCCATTCCTGCTCGAATCTGGATCGACCGACGAACGATTTCTGCGTGCCGGGGCTCATGGTCGATAGCGCCGCATAAAGATTTGCCCGGCGCACCGCCTCAACTTCCGGCAGCCCCTCCCCTAGGAAGGTCGCAAAGCTCCCGATGAATGCGTCTCCCGCGCCACTCGTATCGATGGTCTTCACCGGACATCCAGGTAAGTGCTGCATTCCTTCGTTGCTGGCAAGAAGAGCTCCATTTGCGCCAAGGGTGACAATGACCCGGCGGATACCGGCGGAAAGAAATTTTTGCGCGCATTGTTTTGCATCATTTACATCGCAAACCGCAGCCCCGGTGATGGTCTCGGCTTCGCCTTCGTTGGGAACGAAATAATCGAGACCGGCGACCGCGCATAAGTCGATTGGCTGGGCGGGCGCTGGGTTGAGAATGCAACGGATTTTATTCACGCGCGCGAATTGAATCGTGTAGTAGACAGTCTCCATCGGCGTTTCAAATTGCAGCACGATACAATCCACGTTTGTGAGTACGTCGGAAGCGGCCTCAATATCAGCAGGTGTAAGCTCGTCATTCGCGCCTTTCACGACCAGAATTCGATTCTGTCCTGAAGAGTCGACAAAGATCGGCGCAACGCCGCTCGATACACCACTCACTTGTTTGACGTGAGACGTCTCGATGCCGAGGTTCTCGAAGTTTCGGATCGTGGCGGGCCCGAACAAGTCATCACCGACACGCGCGATCATAAAAACTTTTGCACCGCACAGCTTTGCCGCTACTGCTTGGTTCGCGCCCTTGCCACCGAAGCCGAGATGACATTCACGCGCGAAAATCGTCTCGCCTGATTTGGGAAACTGATCGGTGTAAGTGACGAGATCGATGTTAGCGCTTCCGACTACGGCGATGCGTGGAGCTTTAAGCATGAAAGTATTGTGGCGACTAGATCAGAATGCTGCAAGCAGTGGAGAGCTTCTCCGTGGCGTCGCCGGAAAGGGCGATCTAATCCATGCAAGTGATCGCTGCAACCGCCACATGGCATCGCTTTCGTTTTTACAGTCCGATTGGCAGTATTTGTTTGCGTCCTCCGCTCAACCGCGATAGTGTTGACGCGCACTTGGGCGGGCCGTTCGAGGGGCCAGCGGGATGCATTGGTTCGGCAGTAGGCCTCTGCGGGCCCATATTGCAATCGAACCTTCTGAATCCTAAGCCGGAAGAAGTCTGTGCGGAACTTCTGCCCGACGCTCTGCAACCGTCAAGCGTGCGGAGCTTCCGCGCCATGGTTGAATTGCACGGCAGGCCGAAGATGCGGTTCAACGAAGTAGTTGTCCGAAACAGAATTCAACTGTTGCCCAGGAAAAACGATGTTCACTCCACAAAGTCTGGGAGTAGCGCTCGCCATGATGATCACCAGCGCCATCTGCTGGGGATCATGGGCGAACACCTATAAAGGCGTCAAAAATTACCGCTTCGAACTTTTCTATTGGGATTACGCAATTGGCATTTTCGTGATCTCGCTGATTCTTGGCTATACCATGGGCAGCACCGGGCACGGCCCTTCGAGCCTGATCAATGATATTCATGCTGCCGACGTTTCGAATGTCATTTATGCGCTGGTCGGCGGCGCCCTTTTTAATCTGGCCAATCTATTGCTGGTCGCTGCTATTGATATGGCTGGCTTGGCCGTAGCTTTTCCGGTATCGATTGGGATCGCGTTGGTTGTTGGCGTCGTACTCAGCTACATTCTTCAGCCGAAAGGAAGCGCCTTATTCCTGGCGCTCGGCGTCGTGTGCGCATTGTTGGCCGTGATTTTTGATGGAAAAGCATACGGGAGTTTGGCCGTAAAGCAACGTTCAGTGCCCCGAAAAGGAATCATCATCTGCGTAGTTTCCGGGGTTCTCATGGGACTCTGGGCGCCGTTCATGACGCACGCTATGACCCACGGCCATTCATTGGGACCGTATAGTGCCGCAGTGTTTCTCACTCTCGGGGCGTTACTCTCATGCTTCGTTTGGAACATTTACTTCATGAAGCACCCACTGGTAGGCACGCCGGTCAGGCTCAGCGATTATTTTCATGCTCCAGCTTCGGGACATATGCTCGGGTTTCTCGGAGGCTGCATTTGGGGACTTGGCACCGTCTTCAATTTAGCGGCCGCGAACCTTACTGGAGTTGCGATCTCCTACGCGATTGGGCAATCTGCCCCCGTAGTCGCGGCACTATGGGGAATCTTGGCGTGGCACGAGTTTGATGGCTCAGGCTCGCGTGCCAAAACATATCTGACTTCTATGTTTGTGTTTTACGCGCTCGCGATCCTTCTGGTTGCGCGTGCGAACGGTTGAAAGCTAAGAACGTGCGGGTCCACGTTTCTTGTCTTCCCGCTCCCGGGCCAACACAATTCCGTCAAAAGCGTGCAGGAGTTCCTCACGATGTGAATAAGGACCGGGCTGGTACGCGCGCGACTGAATCCCTGCCTGTGAGAGCTCGCAAATTCTCCAGTCCTCGCGATTTGTGAGGTCCCAGAACTCGATTGCATCATTCGCGTCGAAGTCGGGTTTGCTCATCTCGGTCGGGTGAAAATGCCACTCACAGATTATCTCAGTGCGATCGACGGCACGCGGCCAGAGCGTGTGCGTCATCATGTAATCGGGATGCAGGCTCAATAGGAAGTTGGGGAGAATCGCGTAATAGCAGACCTTCTGCCGGTCATCCTCATTCAATCCGGGCAAATAGTCGCGGCGCAGCTTGCCATCCATGCTCATGGTTTCGACGCCGTCATTGAACCCCATTGTCCCGCCAATGTATGTCCGCTGCGGCAGCTCATTGTCGGCTCCCAAATAATTCGTCAGCCGATTCAGCGCGGGATGCATTACCGGACAGTGCAGGCACTCGTTGTAATTCAAAATGATGAGCTTCCAGTTTGCTTTTACGTCGTACAGAATTCGCTTATGCAGACGCAGATCTCCCATTCTCCACTGCGAAAATTTGGCAGGCAGATCCGCGAGTTGAAGCTCCAGCGGTTCAGATCCCGGGTCTAAATTGATGAAGACGTGACCGTCCCACTCCGCAGCCTGCACCTTGTTTAATGGATAGTCCTCACGGCAGAAACTTCCGCCATCATTCATATGCGGTGCGCCGATCAATTTTCCGTCGAGGCCGTAGGTCCACCCGTGATATCCACATTGAATACGACCTGAAAAATTGCCTTCTCTTTCGGTAACGATGCGAGTGCCTCGATGGCGGCACACGTTATAAAAAGCGCGAATGTTCTGCTCTCGATCGCGAGTGATGATGATGCTCTCGCCATGCACCTCCCGCAGGATGTAGTCGCCGGTAGCCCTTACCTGCTCGGCCCGACCGGCGCAGGTCCAGGACTGGCAATAGAATCGTTCCAATTCCTCCTTGAAATTCTCAGGATCGGTGTAATAGCGGCCGGGGAGGGTTTTTGCGGCAGGCTGAACCAGGGTGCTCATACTCGGGTGCTCTGTCGTGGATTATCCCACGAGCGACGCATGGCATGTTGAGGATCGAACCAGTATCAGCGTTGACTGGATAACGTCCGTTCTGGCGGCCAAGCTGCTTGTCTGTCCCCGGCTGGAAACCAGAACTCTATTGCAGACCTTCTGGACTGTGCGCCTCGGCGGTGCTGAGCGGCACCGGCCGATACCCATTTCTGGTGCGGATGTGATACTTACGAGCCTTTTCGGGTACGAGTTTCACGCTGATTGATCGCCACCCCCGATTCGCATTTGGCTTCGGATAATAGCTGAGCGAATACAAGTGAGCTAGATCGTCGCGGATGGAGGAAAAAGCCTGCTTCTGTTCGTGCCAATCTTTCGCGAAGTACGCTTTGCCACCGGTGGCCGCAGTCATACGCTCGAAGACAGCAGTCGAAACCGGGTCGAGCTGCGCTTGCCGGGTCGCAACCATGTAGATCACGATTCCCGATGACTGCGCCAACTCGGCGACATCTTCAGGAGGAACAACACTGACATTGTCGGGACCGTTCGAGAACACGACGACCACTTTTCTGCCCGTGTACTGCGACGCATCTTTCAGCGTCAGCAGCAAACAGTTGTAGAGCGCGGCATCGTCGCCGGCCACCGTGGTGCGCACGGCACGCAAAACTGCCGAACGATCACTGGTCAGCGCCATCGAACGCGACAGATCGCGGCTGTAGGAATAAAAAGAAATGCGGTTCACGCTTTCGAGTGAACGAACGAAATCCGCGATTGCATCCTGCGCATACACAAATCCGCGATACATGTAATTGCTGGTGTCGAAGAGCACAAAAACATTTGATCCAGCAAGCATGTTATTGAGTGAACCCAATGTGCCTGAGTTCGGTGCCTCCGACACATCTCTTGTCAAGCTCGGGGATGCGTGTGGAGGGTCCGCATCCGCGGATTCATCTTCGCCAACACGCCGCACCGGGTTATCACCCTCGCCAAATGTTGCAATCTTTTCGGGAATTTTATCTTCCGTTATTTCGAAATCTTCCGGACGCAGGTTGGTGACATAGCGTCCTTTATTGTCGGTAACCGCGACGTTCAACTGCACCATATCGACAGTGACGCGAAACGCGGGCTGCTGCTCCTGCTGCGCCACGGTTTGTGGGCGGATGGCAACGACAATCAGCAAAACCAGACCTAATAAGTAAAAAGTTCTTCTCGGCATTATCGAACCCCTAAACAGTCCCAGCAGCGAGACCCTTCAACGTGCAGTTTCAAATTACTGAACATGGAACTCCCTGGCCGTGGTGGTCATCGGCGGAAGCAAAGCAATTTTGCCTTCCTTGAATTCTTCGCCTGCCTCGCGCATAGCACGCAGCAGAGCGTCCCAGTCCTCGAAGTCAGTTGCAAAAATCTTCCTTACCATCAGCCGCGTCAACTCCGGAGCCATCAGATTCAGCATCACTGGTGAGTAGCCCGCTTCATCAGCGAGCCGCGCCCAATACAGGTTGTTCGAATCCCATGACTCTGCCATCAGCCGGCTCGAGTAGCCGGCGAACGCGGGAAACGGCTTTACATTTAGCAGTTCCGGTGTATAAGTCAGGGCTAAAGTTCGGTGCGGTACACCGAAGTCTCTTGACAGCCGCTCGAAACTCACTTCTTTCGGAAATTGCTGCGACAATTGCCTAAGTTCGCGTCCCGAAGAGCCCCAGGAACTACTGTCATCCGGATAGCGGCGTCGAAACTCCGCCGTCAAGTAAAACTTATCTGCAGGGGTAAGCAGCGCGAGCGCATCTTCGGTATTACCCGAGACGATGTCATCCTGCAGCACGGTCACTCTTTCCGTCACCATTCGGTCCGAAAGAATGTCGAAAATCTTGCTTCGCAGGTCGGCATTGTTCGCAGAAGCAGTGACCAACTCCTCGCCCGCACGCTGGTATAGCGCAACAGCGTGGAGTTCATTGCGGCTCACATTCCACCACCGACCCATAATCGCATCACTCAGAAGTCCGGGCACTACTTCCTTCCAGATGAGTGCCTGGACGTTTTCCGGTGAAATGAAATCCTGTTCCGCATCAGAGAGAACATAGGCCAAATCGGCGAGCGAACCAACCAGGTGCGCTCCGCCGCCCGCAGCTGAACCTTGGCCAAACAGTTCTGATGACCGCCAGAGTCCCTCGACACCTACAACGGTTTCGCCCGAGAAGTCGTGTGACCGCACGAATAGAGGATTGATGCGCAGCAGTTGCGCGCCGGGGGGTTCGTAATACGCATAATTCAGACCTACCAACGTGTCGCGAAGGAAGGGAGCAAGCTCTCCGCGTGCCTCTTCGAGTTTCGCGTGTGACGGCGTCGATTTCAGAATCTTCGCCAAATCGGTCTGCATCTGCATCTCGGTGTGGTGATTGTTGTAGATGCCTGCCGCCCACTCCGTCCTTTCTGACGAGGTAAATATCGGCCGGGGCATTTCGAACTCCCGCAGGGCTCCGGCCAGCGAAAGCAAGGAACTTCCCGCCACTTCGCCTTTGGCAAATTCAGTCAGTCCATTGTCGAGCGCAAACAGCGTATCCAGCGTGACCAACCGCTGGCCATCCATTACGGCGCGAATTCTTTTGGCAATTTCCTCATGGACACGCTTGCCGTCGACTCCAGGCTCAACCGGCCCTGCGATCAAGTCGATAATTTCATCCTGAGAGGCGGATTCTTTCTTGTTCGCGGCGCGCAGCACAATCCCCAGGCTCCTGCGTCCTGCTTCAAAAAGCTCAGCCGAATTATTTAGTCCGACGAAGGACTTCAGCACCTCCTGCCAAGACTCATTCAGCTTCGCGCGAGGAATTTGTCCCTGCCTCGCCAGAATTTGCCACAAACCGACACTGGCCTGGAAAGTGCCCATTGCGTTGCCGCGCAGGGTATGGTTGCCGATGCCATTCACGGCATCCGCCGTGCTGACAAAGCTGGTGATGGACTGATCATTCAGTTCGGGGAATTCGCTGAAGGTCAAGTATTGTTCGCTGTAATCGTCGAAGTGTTTGGCGAGAACACGCAGCGTATCACGGGATAGCTGCCGATCGGGCGCACGAGCAGCATCCATTTCGCTAAACATCAGGTACATCTGCAAGGGGCTGTCCGTGGTGCCACTACGCGAGAATGCAAACATGGCCTCGATCAGGTCTTCCGGCCGGCTCCAGTGGTTAGAACGCCGCCCCCACTCCCGCACGCTTTTCTTGTCGGACTTCTGGTTCAGCAACTGCTTCCAGAAATCCAGTCCGCCCGGGACGAGTGGATGTCCGTTCTGGTCCCATTGCACCCTGGTGAGTAGCAGTAGCAGCCCGGGCGCCAGGCGGAACGCCGGTCGCGCCGCGTCCGATGAATAATCGAAGCCCCGAAAGGCGGCATAAAAAGCCTTTAGCCGATGACTATCCGCAAACCAAGCCTGCCGTTCGTGGCTGATGCGGGTGAATGAATCATAAAAGGCGGCCAACCAGCCATTGTCTTTGACTAAAAGCTTAGGAATGAAATCCCCCGGAGATGCCGGGTCGCCCCCGACCAGGTCTTTCCAGTCGGCCTCAGCTTTCTGTCCTCCGGGAACTTCTACCCGCCCGTTACGAACGCATATCTGGCTGCCGTAAAAATCCAAATCGGCCGCCTCCGGCAGAAGACGTCTCAGCCCAACCGACTGCTGCAAAACAGTTCGTGTCTCGGGATCAATGCGCGACATCGCCCAATACAGCCGGGCGACCGCCGGATGGTACAAAAACAACTCCACCCCGCTGTAACTGCGGTGGCGGTTGCGTTTGACCGCGCTTTCCCAGTCCGCCTCCTTAAACAACATTGATATCTGGGAACTTGGATAGGGATAACTAAACGACTGTCGTTTGCGAAGCGCCTCTTCCAGCGCCGGCAGGGGAAATCCTGAGTCCACCGTAAGAAATGCCCGCTCCGATTCGTCGGTCACCAGAACTGCATTGCTCTGTCCGCATTCACCGCGAAGCCGATAGCCCAAAATTCTTAGTAGCGGACCAGCCTGGTCGCAACCGGAAATACGAATCACTCCACTCTCGCCTGCAAGGGCTGCGAGTTCCTTTGCCTGGTTCACATACCTGCCAAGCAATATCAGAAACTCGGTCGGCGAGCCCGTGTCTTTCCAGCCGATATAACCTTGCACATAGACGTTTCGTGCCAGCAAAGGCATTACTTGGTCGGGAGTAACCTTCTGGCTTATACCAGCCATACGTTCGAACGAACGCAACGGGCCTGGGATGGTAATTTCGCTTGTCGGTTCCGCTACGTCGCGGAGATCACGGCTCGGCTGGTTCTGGCTTCCGTTACTAGAGTTATCGCGCGGGGAGTACTTTCCAGGGCTGGCCGTAACTGCGATGGGCAACACTGAGGCTGCCAGTAAAACCGCAACAAGGCGACAAGAGAACAGCATCTTGAGTCTCCTCTACAGCTTTCGAGAACTGAGTGCTTATCGGCAAGCTTGTAGCGCTTTATTACTCCTGCCTCGATCGTCAGCGGCCTGAGAGCCCAATTTCCCGCTTTCGACCGCACATCACAGCGTATTCACAAAGCCCATAATCCGACCGGACACGAATAATACGCCTGTTTAACGTCATGTTTATGTCAATTTTTCCGAAGCCTAAGATGCAGAAACTTGCATCGATGTGTTGCCCCCGTGCAAGACTTTTCAGACGTTTACGGAACTGAAGCACTTCCTTCTGGGAACCATAACTCACGCCTGGCACAGGCAAGTTCAATAAGCGCATTTTGTAAGCGAAGAGCGACGAGCCAGAGCCAGACCGGGGATTCATTTGTTGTAGAATTTCTATTCACCTTCCTTATGCAAAGCAAAATCCCTGTAGGTATTCTCGGTGCGACCGGCATCGTTGGGCAGCGCTTTATACAGCTTCTGGAGCACCATCCGTGGTTCGAGGTCGCTTGGCTTGCGGCCTCTGACCGTTCCGAAGGCAAAGCGTACTCCGAGGCGGTTCGTTGGCGCTTGAGGACGACAATCCCGGGCAAAGTGGCGCAAATGCGCGTGTCGCCCGCAACCCCCGATGGTGCTCCGAAAGTGATCTTCGCTGCGCTTGATGCCGCCATTGCCGCTGAGCTTGAGCCTCGCTTTGCGGAATCCGGTTGCGCTGTGATTTCGAATTCCAGCGCATTGCGCATGGTGAAAGATGTCCCGCTCGTAATTCCGGAAGTCAACCCCGACCACATCAAGCTGATCGAGTGCCAGAGCTGGCGGCGGAAGTCCGGCGGCTTTGTGGTTACCAATTCAAATTGTTCGGCCATGGGACTGGTTCTCGCTCTCGCGCCCCTGCACAAGCGCTTTGAGCTTGAAACCGTGATGGCCGTAACCATGCAGGCAGTTAGTGGCGCTGGATATCCGGGAGTTGCCTCGCTCGATATTCTTGGAAATGTTATCCCTTACATCGCCAAGGAAGAAGAGAAGATGGAAGAGGAGACCCGCAAGCTGCTGGGCACCATGAATGGTGCCGGCGTGGTGCTTGCTCCGTTCAAAATGAGTGCACAATGCAATCGTGTAGCCGTCGAGGATGGTCACACGGAGTCGATCTCGATCAAGCTCAAAAACAAGGCGCAAGCCGAGGAAATTCTTCAGGCCTGGTCTGACTTCACCGGCATCCCGCAGGAACAGAAATTTCCCACCGCGCCGGAGATTCCGGTGCGGTACATCGATTCGAATGATCGCCCGCAACCTCGTTTTGATGTCGACTTTGGGCGCGGTATGACGGCGACCGTCGGCCGTCTGCGTCCATGTAGCGTGCTCGACTGGAAGTTCACCGTGCTTTCGCACAACGTGATTCGTGGCGCCGCTGGCGCGGCCTTGCTCAACGCCGAGTTGCTGAAAAGCGAAGGTTATCTCGCGTGACCTATCCCGCGTCGCCTCGGAAACGGGGTGCCCGACTTCTCCCCGGTTTTGGGAGAAGTGGGATTCCGTCTGATGGTTAATAGCTGCATTGTAATGAAATTCGGCGGCACCTCGGTCGCCGATGCCACAGCTATTGAGCGCGTCGTCTCCATAGTTCGCGAACGCCTGCCGCGACACCCGGTTGTAGTCGTGAGCGCCATGGCGCGGGTGACCGATCAGCTTCTGCAAATAGCGCATGCCGCTGGAGCAGGTGACCGCAAAACCGCACTTACTGTCGCTCGTGAACTCCGCGAGCGTCATTACAACACCGCCGGAGAACTCCTCGGCACCGCATTATTCACACAATTCCATGGCGATCTCGGAACCGAGTTCGAACACTTGGAGGAACTGGTGCGCGGAATTTCCGCCGTCGGCGAACTCACTCCCCGCAGCACCGATGCGGTTGCGTCGTTCGGGGAAGTGCTCTCGAGCAAGCTCGTCACTGCCGCACTTTCGGCAAAAGGAATTGAGGCAAGCCACGTCGACTCCCGTGAGTGTATCGTGACCGACGACAGCTTCACCCGCGCCGCTCCTGTTTACGATGAAACAGATCGCAAGCTATCCGAATTAGTGCGGCCGTTGACCGAACAGGGCCATGTTCCGGTGATGGGCGGCTTCGTCGGCGCAACTCGCAACGGGGTCACTACAACGATCGGGCGCGGGGGCTCCGATTTTTCTGCATCGATCATTGGCGCGGGATTGAGCGCCGATAGAATCGAAATCTGGACTGATGTCGACGGCATGATGACCACCGACCCGAATTTGTGCCCAGACGCTCGCCGAATCAAAGTCATTAGCTTCGATGAAGCCGCCGAACTTGCTTATTTCGGAGCGAAAGTCCTGCATCCAGCCACCGTCCTGCCCGCGGTCGAGAAGAATATTCCAGTTTTTATTTTGAATTCGCGCAATCCATCGTGCGAGGGTACGCGAATCGCTGCCCGGGCGCCGCACTGTGAAAATTTCTTCAAAGCCATTGCCGCCAAGAAACGAATCACTATCGTCGACGTGGTCGCTCCGCGAATGCTGCTGGCCCATGGCTTTCTGAAGCAAATCTTCGAAGCATTCGACCGGCATCGAATTCCGATCGATGTTGTCTCGACTTCCGAAGTGAGCGTTTCACTCACTGTAGATTCGAATGAATCAATACCCGCGCTTGCAGCCGATCTCTCCCGCATCGCCGACGTTAAATATGAAGGTAGAAAAGCCATCGTCTGCCTGGTAGGCGAAAACCTGCGCGAAGTTCCCGGAATCGCCGCTCATGTTTTTGGAGAGTTAACCGACGTGAAAATCCGCATGATCTCGCAAGGCGCCTCTGAAATTAACCTGACCTTCGTCATTGACGAAGAGCAAGTCCCGAGCGTCGTTCAGCGGCTGCACAAAACTTTCTTTTCCGATCCTGACCCAAACGTCTTCGCCTGAAATTCCCATGCAGCCCGGCCCTCCTATTCCATTCTGATCGGGGCAGCAGGCATCCTCGCTCGTCGAGCGTTTACACTAATCTCTCAATGAAACTCCTTCTTCTCGGCGCGGGTAAAACCGGTGCGCTTGTAGCGGAAGCGGCGCGCGAGCGCGGGCACGAAGTCGAAACGCTGCGCTCAACCGACAACCCTGGGTCTTCTGCGCTCACCCGGGAAAGACTTGCTGCAATCGATGTAGCCATTGACTTCACCACACCGCATTGTGTGCTCGATCACATTCATGCATGCATCGCCAACGGCAAGAACATGGTTGTAGGCACAACCGGCTGGTATTCGGAAATTCCCAAGCTCCGCTCCGAAGTCGAACAACAGAAGGTTGGTTTCCTTTTCGGATCTAACTTTTCGATTGGAGTAAATCTTTTTTTCGATCTCGTGCGCGCCGCGGCTCCGGCGCTTCAGCACCAATATTTTCCGCAGATCTATGAACGTCATCATGTACACAAGAAAGACGCGCCGTCAGGGACAGCCGTAACCATTCAGCAGATCTTGCAGGAAGACTCGGGTTTCGAAATTGAGGTCACTTCTTTCCGCGAAGGCGAAGTCGTGGGAATGCACGAAGTAGTTCTTGAGTCTCCGGCGGACACGATCTACCTGTGTCACGATGCCAAATCTCGCCGCGGATTCGCAGATGGCGCGGTGCGCGCGGCGGAATGGATCGTGGACAAAAAGGGATTTTTCGACTTTAAAGATATCTGGTCGGAAATAAAGTGAATTAAACCTCGGCTGCTCAACTTCTTCCGCGCCTTGGGAGAAGTGGGACTGTTCCCATCCCTGCTCGATTCGCGTTATCTTATTTTCATGCAGCTTCGCGGATGTGGTACTGCCCTCGTCACGCCGTTCCACCAGGATGGATCGATCGACGAGCAGGCGCTTAAAAACCTGGTTTCGTGGCAGATCGAATCGGGCATCGACTTCCTTGTTCCCTGCGGCACAACCGGGGAGACACCAACCCTGACGCATGAAGAATGGCTACGTGTGATCGACCTCACAATCGAAGTCGCTGCCGGGCGCGTGCCCATTGTGTCCGGCGCTACTTCTAATTCAACCCGCGACGCGGTGGCCAAAGCCCAGGAACTTGCCAGTCGAGCGGGCGTGGATGCAATCCTCACCGCTTCTCCGTATTACAACAAGCCAACACAGGAAGGTCAGTACCAGCACTTCAAAGCGATCGCCGAAGCGGCGGACCAACCGATTATTCTTTACAACGTTCCCGGCCGCACCGCCGCTAACATCGAGCCGAGCACGATCGCACGTCTGTCGGAGATTCCAAATATCGCCGGGGTAAAAGAAGCTAGCGGCAACCTGACGCAGGTTGCGGAAATCTGTGCTGCCGCCCGTCCGGATTTTTCGGTCCTTTCCGGCGATGACGCCATGACCCTGCCAATCATGGCCGTCGGCGGAGTTGGTGTGATTTCTGTCGCGTCGAATGAAATCCCTCGCGAGATGGCCGAGATGACTCGCGCCGCGCTGAACAACGACTGGAATTCCGCTCGCCAACTCTATCGCAAATATCTCCCACTGATGCAGGCGAACTTCATCGAGTCAAGCCCCATGCCGGTGAAAGCGGTACTCGCCATGATGGGCCGCATCGAAGAAACATATCGTCTTCCCATGGTCCAAGTGCGCCGCGACACGCGATCCAAGCTACAAAAAATCGCCGGAGATGTTGGACTTATTGCCAAGAGCGCAGCTGCCGCTGCCAGCTCAGCAAACTTTTTTGTGTACGAGAACTGGGCCTCGGGGCCCCACAAAGCCGTTCTTCATCGCTCCACGTGCGGCCAATGCAGCAACGGAAAGGCCCGTCCATCAGGACACTCCACTAACCACGCCCGTTGGCATGGGCCCTACACAACCCTCGCCGAGGCGCGTGAAGTTACACAGACGCTTCCCAGCGTTCTGATCCGTAGCGAATGCAAGTGCATTTAGAACATCGGTAATTTTGTAATCGAGTAATTGGGTAGTTGTTTGCTTTTTTGGCGCGCGCTCGGGTCCTCTGCCGTAAAGGGCTTTGATTTTCTTCCTTTATACTTTCTCTTCACATGGAACTTCAGGCTGCAATCGAAAGATTCATCTCCGCCGAAGAACTGCCCTCCGAGGCTCGCGCAATGTTCCTCAAATTTCGCGACGCCCTCACCTGTGGCGAAATCCGAGCCGCAGAAAAAATCCAGGGCAAGTGGAAGGTCAATGTTTGGGTGAAGCGAGGGATCCTGCTTGGTTTTCGTCTCGGCGAACTAACACAAATGAGCAGCGGCGAATGCCTTTCTTTTGTCGATAAAGACACTTTTCCCGCCCGCAAATTTTCGATCGACGATAAAGTCCGCGTAGTTCCCGGAGGTTCATCCGCTCGCCTCGGATCTTATATTGCTCCATCCGTCATCTGCATGCCACCAATGTTTATTAACGTGGGGGCATACGTCGATGAAGGCACCATGATCGACTCCCATGCGCTCGTTGGATCGTGCGCTCAGATCGGCAAACGCGTTCACCTCAGCGCGGCTGCGCAAATTGGAGGCGTGCTCGAACCGGTGAACGCGTCGCCGGTAATCATCGAGGATGATGTATTAGTCGGAGGCAATTGCGGAGTTTACGAAGGCACGTTGGTCCGCTCACGTGCGGTTTTGGGCGCGGGAACCATTCTTACGCGATCCACTCCGCTTTATGATCTTGTGAAGGGCGAAGTCTATCGCGCATCCGCAGACAATCCGCTTGAAGTTCCCGAAAATGCCGTAGTCGTGCCCGGTTCGCGCGCAGTGACGAAGGGAAAGGCTACAGATTGGGGGATGTCGCTATACGCACCCGTGATTGTGAAATATCGCGACGAGAAAACGGATACGCGGGTGGAACTGGAGGAGTGGTTGAGGTAGTAGAGATTCGTGGCGCGCTATTGTGGTTCGTGATCGTAAGCGCGTGGTCTATAGCCGCCAGCGATGCGCCGTCAATATCTGGAACGTATTCAGTTTGTAGATGGCTACTGTTACGAGCGGTAGCACTGAAAGAAGCCACGAATCACGAGCCACTGTTGCTTAGTACTCCACAATCGCGGCAAAGGATTTTGCATCCAGACTTGCGCCGCCCACCAAAGCGCCATCAATTTCTTCTTCCGACATAAGCGCTTTGGCATTCTCCGGCTTCACCGAGCCGCCATATAAAATCCTCAGCGCGCCGGCGAACTCGTCACCGAACGCCTTCGCGGCTTCCGCTCGGATGATCAAATGCGCATCCGATGCGATCTGCGGCGTAGCTGTCTTTCCGGTGCCGATCGCCCATACCGGTTCATACGCTATAACGAGTTTGGCGGCTTTCTGTGCCGAAAGAGCGTTGAAGGCACGTACACATTGTCGACGGAGAACGTCTTCAGTAAGTCCGGCTTCTCGCTCCTCCAAAACCTCGCCGACGCAGACGATTGGTGTTAACCCGTGCTCCAGCGCAGCTTTGAGCTTGGCATTGACCGTGTCATCCGTTTCCCCGAAATACTGGCGGCGCTCTGAATGCCCGATGATCACATGCGTGCAACCAACGGCAACCAGCATAGGCGAAGAAATCTCGCCGGTGAACGCGCCGTCGTTTTTCCAGTAGACATCCTGGGCACCAACCGATACGGCCGATCCTTTTACCGATTCGAGTGCCTCGTGCAGATCGACATATGGCGGGCAAACTACAATTTCATCTCGGTCATGACCAGAAATCAGCGGTAAGAAATCAATGAAGAATTCTTTCGTCTGCGCCGGGTTCTTGTACATCTTCCAGTTAGCGGCGATTAATTTTCTTCGGCTCATTTTCTCCTCAGCTACATTCGATCAATTCAGCAAGGCAGCCAAATTATGGAGCGTAGAGATTACTGGCGGATCTACCGGCGAATACCCCGGACGACTCAAGTGGATACCGCGCATCCCCAAAGCTCGACTCGGCACGATGTCGGCTTCAACGTTGTCCCCGATGTGAACGCACTTTTCTGGCGGATCGCCCGCCCTGCGGCACGCCTCAAGAAAAATGCTCGACGAAGGCTTTCCTAGTCCAACATCTTCGGAGTACACCATGACCGCAAAGTACTGCAATAATCCTGCGCGCTGCAGCTTGCCAATTTGTTGCTCCTTGGCACCGTTTGAAATAATTCCCAGTCGCTGACCTGCCAACTGCTCTAAACAAGGACCCACATCAGCGTAAGCGCGTGTCAGCTTCTCGTACTCGCAAACGAAAGCGTAATAGCGCGAAACAGCTTCGTCGTCGCTCATCTCGGGCGCGCCAAACACGTCGCGCATACGCGCCCGTCGCTGCTCCCAAACCGAAATCTCCCCACGACAGAAGCGGTCAAAGTGTTTGTTTAAGATTTCCTCCCAAATCGCAGGAAACTCATCTCGTGGGTACGGAATCGCGCCGGGATACCGATCGAAGAAGACAAGACTTGCAGCAGCCGAGGCGCTCGCGTGGTCGATCAAGGTGCCATCGATATCGAAGAAGATCATCCCAGTTCCAGCCCGAACTCCACCTTAAAGTAAAAATTTAGCGTTTCTCGCTAAGGGCCTGTACACCGGGGAGAGTCTTACCCTCAAGAAACTCCAGCGAAGCCCCGCCGCCGGTCGAAATATGAGTGATCCTGTCCGCTACACCCGCTGCCTGCACCGCCGCAACCGAATCCCCGCCGCCCACGATCGATGTCGCACCAGCATTATCGGCAACTGCACGTGCAACCTTGAATGTGCCTTTCGCGAAGGGTGAAACCTCAAAGACTCCCATGGGACCGTTCCACACGATGGTTGCCGCGCGAGAAATTTCTTCAGCGAACAGCTCGATTGACTCTGGCCCGATGTCCAATCCCATAAGACTGTCCGGAATCGTTTTCACCGTTTGCGTTTTCGCGCTCGCGTCAATGCGATCGGCGACTACATGATCGACTGGCAGCAGGAACTTCACGCCATGCGTTTCAGCATCGCGAAGAATGCTTTTTGCTAAATCCAGCCTGTCGTCTTCTACCCGCGACTTTCCGACTGGATGTCCCTGCGCTTTCAAAAATGTGTACGCCATCGCACCGCCGACGATCAACGTGTTTACCTTCTTCAGAAGGCTCTCAATTACCGCAATCTTGTCGCTTACTTTCGCTCCCCCGAGAATGGCGATGAATGGTTTTTCCGGATGCGATATCGCCCGCCCGAGATAATCCAGTTCCTTTTCCATCAGCAGCCCGGCCGCGGACTTCTGCACAAACTTAGTTATGCCAACCGTCGAAGCATGGGCGCGATGGGCGGTGCCGAATGCGTCATTCACGTAATAGTCGGCGAGCCCGGCTAATTGCTTCGAAAACTTTTCGCCGTTCGCTTCTTCTTCCGCATGAAATCGCAAATTTTCAAGCAGCAGCGTTTGTCCCTTCTCCAGCTTTCCTGCCATTTCTTCCGCTTCAATGCCGACGCAGTCCGGACAGAAGCCGACATTCTCTCCCCGGGCCAGCTCCTTATCGAGCATCATTCGCAATCGCTCAGCGACGGTCTTCAGGCTCATCTTCGGATTCGGCTTCCCTTTTGGGCGGCCAAGGTGTGAAGCCAGAATCAGCCTCGCTCCGTGACGCAGCGCGTATTCGATGGTGGGCAATGTCTCTCGAATGCGCGTGTCGTCCATCACGCGACCATCCTCAAGCGGAACGTTGAAGTCGACGCGCATGAAAATCCTGTGATCGTTCAACGGCAAATCGCGAATGGAGAGTTTGGACATGATTGTCACCTTGCGGGAGGAATTTTTAACCAATGAGCGGTCAGTGGCCAGTAGTCAGTGGTCAGCGAAAAGCAAAATGCTGACCACTAATCACCGACCACGGGTTTACAGGCCCTTACTTCCGATGAAGTTAATCAGATCGCGAACCCGGCAAGAGTAACCCCACTCGTTGTCGTACCAGGAGACAACTTTCACGAGGTTGCCGACAACCAGCGTTGAAGGCGCATCCACGATCGAAGACCGCGAGTCGCCTTTGAAGTCCGACGAAACGAGTTCATTCTCTTCGTAGCCGAGATAGCCCTTTAGAGAACCGTTCTCGGAGGCCTTCTTCAGAGCCGCGTTCACTTCTTCCTTGGTGGTTCCCTTTTCGACGATGGCCACGAAGTCTACAACCGAAACATTCGGTGTCGGCACGCGAACCGCGAATCCGTCCAACTTCCCGGCCATATCTGGAATAACCAGCTTCAACGCTTTCGCAGCTCCCGTTGAGGTCGGAATCATCGACAACGCCGCCGCTCGGGCGCGACGCAGGTCTTTATGGGGGAAATCGAGAATCACCTGGTCGTTGGTGTACGAATGGATGGTCGTCATCGTGCCGCTGACAACCTTAAAAGTATCATGCACAACTTTAACGATCGGCGCTAAACAGTTCGTCGTGCAAGATGCATTCGAAATGACGTTGTGCTTCGCGGGATCATACTTGTCGTGGTTAACGCCTAACACCAGCGTCACGTCTTCGTTCTTCGCCGGGGCGGAAATGATGACCTTCTTCACCGACCCACGCAGGTGTTTCTTCGCGTCATTGGCATCGGTAAAGCGGCCGGTCGACTCGATTACGACTTGCGCGCCCACGCTTTCCCACGGCAGTGCCGCAGGATCTTTCTCTTTGAACACGCGGATCGGCTTGCCATCGATTTGAATGCAGTCACCGCCAGCGACCACCGTATTCGGCAGATTTCCCAAAACCGAGTCATATTTCAGCAGATGAGCCAGCGTCTTCGGCTCGGTTAAGTCATTTACCGCCACAAATTCCAGATTCGGATCCTTTAACGATGCACGCAGGACGTTTCGCCCGATGCGCCCGAACCCATTAATCCCTACTTTTATCGCCATTTCGCCTCCAGGATGAATTGACCCTGCTACAGGGCCGCCTAAACTTTTATGGGGAACTAAGAATGTTATCAGTCGCGCGCGAGGGGCGGCAAATTCGCACGCCGCTGAAAAACTGATAACTCAAATCATTTGTTCAGCCTCCGACCTGGATTTCCAGATATTGGTTGCGTCTGCTGCGAAGCGAAAGCCGCGCAAGCCAGTATTTCCGTCTCACCGCGAGCCTCGCGAGCTCTGATTCTTCCCCAGATGGCAAAACCCGCGCTGTTCCTGCAAACTCCGGGCCAGTCACCTTCCCGCGGATGTTGCATGGCGCCAGTTTTACATTTGGATTGTTTCGCAGACGTTTGATCTTGCCGGTTTCGCGCTCACTCATCACGTAAAGCTTGCCGCCTTCTTCCGCAAACCAGACCGGCGTTCTCACCGGCACACCAGTCTTCCTGAATGTGGTGAGTGAAATGTATTTTTGGTCGTGAAGCTCAGCCGGGATTGCCATTTGTTCGAGTCAGTGCAAGGTCACAATGGTCGGGAAATACCGGTTACCGTTCAAATCAGCAAATGTCCCGATCACCAGATCACCCGATCCGTGATTGCCCGGATGCGGCCCAATATGTTACAAGCCTGACATGCGTAAATGGATGCGCGATAAGCTTAAAAGACGTAAAAAGTCGCAGGAAGAAGCCGCTGCCGGACCGGCACCCCTGCAGCCGGCTTACTTCGACTCGGACCCAGCGAGTGAACTTCCGTCCAAGGACCCTTCGCGGGACGATGACGAACAACGGAGTGCCGCGGGTGAGTCGTCTGAGCCGGTCGAGACTAACACCCCAGAAGCGTCCGGCGAAACTGCGGGAGGGGCTGCTTCAGCCTCAGATGCCACGCGTCGTCCGCGCCGGCGTCGTCGCGGTGGACGCGGCAGGCGCCGTCCAGGCCCGAGGCAACCTGCAGCGCAGGAGACGCCCGAGGCAACATCGTCCAGTGCAGATGACTCAGAGCAGGCGCCGGAAGCAGCAGCCTCTGTTCCGAGTGTGACCGCTGTAGCCCCTTCGCGCACTCCAAAAGGCCTGGTAATTCTCGCCGTGGGACTTCCTGGCTCCGGCAAAAGCTCGTGGTTCAAGCGCCACAATATAACGCCACTTTCGAGCGACGTCCTGCGCACGGTGCTTTTTGATGATCCTAAGGAGCAACGCTTTCAGGATTTGCTGTTTTCGAATCTGCGCTCCATGCTCAAGGCGCGCCTGATTGCGCGACGTCCAATGAATTATGTCGACGCCACGAATTTGACTCCCCACGAGCGTCACAACTGGATCAAGCTTGCCAAAGATTTCGGGTATGAAGTGCAGGCCTTATTTTTTGACGTGCCACTCGAAGTCTGCATTGAACGCCACCATCGCAGGGACCGCATCGTGCCCGAAGATGTGATGAGAAAAATGTCGGCGAAACTGAAGCCCCCGACCTTCGACGAGGGCTTTTCGAAGATCACCGTGGTGAGGGTGAAGCAGAAAGAAGGATAACGCTTCAAAGTTGCAAGGTTTCAAAGTTGCGAGGTTTAGAAGTTGCAAGGTTGCAAGATTTCAAGGTTGCAGGGGCAGGTCATCAATCTGTTCGGATGAAACCTTGAAACATTCGAAACGTTGAAACTTGTTTCAGCTTCTCCACTTCAGCGTCACCGGCCCGCTCATCGGATGCTTCATCTCCCCGCCGGTTCGTTTTGCTTCCAGGTAGGCCGCTTTCAATCCGAAATACCATTTAGCGGGACGGTCTGCATCGTCGATCAACATCAGATGAGGGTTCGTCTTTAATCCTTCGGTTTGGAGTTCCATCGTTCGGCGGTCCTGTTCTACGAACTTTGCGAAGACAAACTTCAGCAGTGACGGCCCGAACGGCACGAATCGAAAAATATTCCAGCAGGCGACGACATCAATTCGGCAGCGGTCACGGGTAATCGGCGTGACCGTAGTCAAAGACGAAAACCAATACTTCCCTGCCCGAATCGTCTCCAGCCGCAGGTTTGGAAGCACAAAATCAATCGTCGTGGTGATCGAATCCGCATCGGCGTAGAGTCGCAATAACTTATAGGGCGCGCTGTTCGAGCTGGGCGTATGCGCACTCATGCGGAAGCCATTCGGTATCGGCTCGAAGTGCTTCGTCTTCTCATGAATGCTGTGCCGGGTGCGCCACCACCATGCCTGGTGCACGAACGGCCCATGCGCGGGATCCATTAGGCCGATGATGCCGTGGTCAATGGTGGAGGGCATATCGGCGATGAGGTACGCAGTTTTGAATTTTGGGCTGAAGGTCGGGACCTGCGGGGCTGCGGTCGTTGGCTCGTCGCGACGGGTGAAACCTGCTCCGGCGGCGCCGGGATCAAGAATGAAGACCCAGACGAAGCTGTCGCGCTCTTCGCAGGGATAATTTCCCGCGTAGATTCGATCCACTTTCAGGTTTTGATCCGGGGTAAGCGAAGGAATCGCGCGGCACTGCCCGCTATGGCCGTCGAACTTCCATCCATGATAGCTACACTCCACCTGCTCCCCATCAAACCATCCTGCTGAAAGCGGCATGCCACGATGTGGACAGGCGTCTCTTAAGGCGAAAGTCTTGCCGTTCAGGTCGCGGCCAATTACTAGCGGAATTTCGAGGAGTACCGCTTTCTGAAGCTGGCCGAGTCTGACTCTGTCCGATGGCAGCGCGCGATACCAGAAGCCCGTCAGCATCAGAGAATCCGGCGCGTCGCGCTTGGGAATGTCGGCGGTTGCCATGGAACGGTCAGCGTAACACAAGAGATCGGGTCACCTGGTGATTGGGTCATCGGGCGATCTGAACACTGTTGATGTTTGAATTGCGCGATCTCCCGATATAATTCTTGCTCAATTCGCGACATGAAGCTCATTGGATTTTTACTGCTGCTTTCTGGATGGGGCATCGTGCTTGCAGCCTTGCGCATGCTGCGCGGCAACGCGACACCGATTTTTATTTTGGCGGGAGTAATTATCGAAATTATCGGTGTGGTTCTGGTTGCGAAAGGCCATCTGTCCGTCGTCAAGGAGGACAGATGACGGAGGCCCTATATCTAGCGTCCGGATTGCTCGCTCTTTCACTTTTCCTCATGCCGCTTAGCATTACCGGCCTCGCGTTAACGAACGTAGGCATGGGCCGATCTCGCAGCGCATCTCATGCCATGACGTCTTCGCTGTGCGTAATTGCAGTCGCTCTGTTGGTTTTTTTTGCCTGCGGTTTCCGGATCAGCGGCCCATTCGGTCTTTCTTACTACGACGCCGGAATTCTTCAGCCGACAAGTACGTTCTTCTTCATGGGGATGGCCCCCGCCGACCTCTTTACTGCGACCTTCGGCATGTTTGCAGCGGCGTTGTGCTCGCTCATTCCTTTGGGAGCGGCGGCAGATCGTTGGCGCATGTCAGCCGCTTGCGTTTCCACGGTTCTACTGGCCGGTTTTGTGTTTCCGCTATTTGGGCGGGCAGCTTCGACCGGATTTCTTGCGGGACTCGGCCCCCATTTGAATTTCGAAGGCGGCTTCTCCGATGCGGGCGGTTCCGGCTTCATTCATGTAACTGGCGGCTTGAGCGCGCTCTCGGTCGCGTGGCTGCTCGGCCCAAGGCGCGGCAAGTATTCGAATGAGGGGCTACCCGCTGCAGTTCCCGCGCACGACTCCATCCTGGTTCTCTTCGGCTGCATGCTCGCTTGGGTCGGATGGCTTGGTGTGAATTCAGCGGGAGCCATGCTCACCAGACGGGCTGCACCAGCCACGGTTATCGTCGCCGCAATCGACACAACCCTCTCCGCCTGTGCCGCCGCACTCACCGCTGCCGCCGTCACCCGCATCCGCTTCCGCAAGCCCGATGCATCTCTCATCGCCAACGGATGGATGGCCGGCCTTGTCGCGAGCAGCGCCGGTTGCGCAACGCTAAAGCCAGCGACTGCCGTGCTCACAGGACTGGTCGCAGGCGCGCTGGTTGTCTTCTCTGTCGAGTTCCTTGAATTCAGATTAAAAGTCGACGATCCGTGCGGATCAGTCTCGGTTCACGCCGTCTGCGGAATTTGGGGACTGCTCGCGGCGGGAATCTTTTCCGATGTCTCAGGTCAATTTATGGCGCAGCTCGTCGGGGTGGCAACCCTGCTCGGCTTCATCTTCCCCATGACTTACTTCTTGAACTGGCTGCTCAACAAGTTCATTCCGTATCGGGTATCAATCGACGGCGAGCGCCAAGGTCTCGACCTGCACGAACTTGGAGCAGACGCATATCCGGAGTTCGTAGTCCACACAGACGAATTTGTTCAGCGGTAAAGCCGTTCCTCGTTTGTTCGAACGCAGAAGCTAGAATTCAGAATGCAGAAGTCAAACCGATAGCACCAGTATGCTGCATTCCCGGATATCACTTAGCCACCGAGGGCTTTGCCTGCTCGGCATTCAACTTCACCAGCGCCTTCTGCGCGTCGTCCGCATTCGGCCCGTGCGGCAGGATTTTCAAATACTCTTGATAATGTTCGACCGCATCTCCTGAATGGCCCGCCTTGTCGAGCGCCTCAGCCAGCCGATATTGCGCGAGCGCATCATTCGGCTTGTAAATCAACGCATCCTGGTAGCGTGCAATCGCGGCTTTATAGTTCTTTCTCTTGAAGTAATAATCGCCAACTTCAACGTCCTTCGCCGCTTTGTGCGGGTCCCAAGGGTGCATTTCCTGAACATCGGAATCCGTGTCATTCTCGTCATCGATTTTCGTACTGCTCATGGGATGACTTTTCTGGTCGTTGCTCGGAGGACTGAGATCGACACGCGTGTCCTTACTCGAACTTTCCTCGGCCGCTCGGGCGTTATCAGTCGACTTATCCTGCTGACTCGATGACGCGTCTTCCTGCCCAAACGCAAATGTCCCAAATAAAAGCAATACTGCACAACAAATTGAGATCAACCAGTAACGCATATGTTTTCCCTGCGAACTCGGTGGGCGGCTCTGCGAACTCTGCAGTTAAGATCTTTCAAAGCCTTTAACCGCAGAGATCGCTAAGCACCAACCGAGCACGCAGTAAATATTTTAATCCTGCGGCCGCCAAGTCAACTTTACGCGAGATCCCTCACTCGGCTGAACTACACCGAGTTTCGGGATGACGCCGCTGATTATGAAAGACGCAGCTCACGTAAATGACGGCAATATTGCAAGCAGTACAGCAGCACACAAAAAAAGGCCGCTCCATTGTTGGAGCGGCCTGTTGGCGAAGTCCTCCGGGGAGGAGGGAAATCATTACATCGAAGGCGACGTGTTCGCTGCCGGCTGTTGCTGCGCGTTGGCGCTGTTTGACATCAGCTTTATATCTACGCGACGGTTTGCGGCGCGGCCTTCACGGGTCTTGTTGTCCTGAACCGGCTTGTCCTTCCCGAGTCCGATCAAGTAAATCTTGTGGGCGGGAATGTTGTACTTCGAGCTGAGATACTGAATCACCGAATCCGCACGGCGCTCACTCAAACTGTAGTTGTAGTCCGCC
Source organism: Terriglobales bacterium (assembly GCA_035651475.1). Lineage (GTDB taxonomy): Bacteria > Acidobacteriota > Terriglobia > Terriglobales > Acidobacteriaceae > Gp1-AA145. The sequence goes on from DASRFP010000031.1 coordinate 164,267, forward strand.
GGACCAGTTGAATCTGTGCCACCTTCGATGGTCAGAATGTACCCCTTGGTGTTCGGAACGTTGGCCGCTAGCTTATCTAGATCGTCCTTGGCTTCTTTGGTCAAGAAATCTTTGTCGAAGCCAAAGTGAACCGAGGTCTCGCCGACGACCTTGTAGTTGTCGAGATTGGCGACAGCGTCAGAGAGCACGCCAACGCGGTGCACGGCGTTGTCAGCGAGCTGCTGGGCCTGAGTAGCCTGTTGTCCGGCAGCCTGGGCCTTTTGATCGGCTGCTGCAGCGCGGGTGTTCACGTCTTGAATACCGGCCTGGGCGCGCGCATCGACATCTTTGATCGCCTTGGTATTCTGCGCGGTCAAATCATCGAGCTCATTGGTCTTATTGATAATCGGCGTGGTCTGTTGTTTTACGTAATTCTTGCTGGAACAGCCGACCGACGCCACCATGCTGGCTGCCAACGTGAGTACTAACGAAGTGCGATTCATCTTTGGAGGACTCCTTCCTCTCTACATTTCTAAACCTGGGCAACAGTATCTGAGATTTCTGTGCCTGGGAACCTGGAACGCTGGGGCGCTTCAGGTTGAAAACTTGGACCCGTTAAGAACGGGCGGCTTGTTCAGCCTGAACTTACCAGAGCACGACTCATGCCAACTTCGAGCTGCCGGCAAGCACGCCATAACCCGCTCACCACACTAGGCTTAGATGCAGTTCTAGTGCAATTGCCGTTGTATGTAGATGCTGAAGCTTGAGGAAAAAATTATACAGTTCTTGGCTCGACACGATACGAATCAAATGGAATCAGGATTTGACGGTATGCAATAACCTGCATAGTTGCAACCCATTGCAACCCGCCGCCTGGAACCCCTAGTGGGAACCGATCCACTAAAATAGAAGGAGGAACTCCCTTAGCCGAGGCGATCTAGACCTCGTAAGCTTCAGCAGTTCATGGATCTTCAGCAGAAAATTCGGTCAATTCCCGCCCAGCCTGGCGTGTACCTGTACAAGAACACCGAAGGTGAGGTGATCTACGTAGGCAAAGCCAAGAGCCTCCGTCACCGGGTCAGCTCGTATTTCCACGAGGGACGCGTTGCCGATGCCAAAACCGGAACTCTGCTGCGCGAAGCGGTGGATGTCGATTACATCGTCGTCGCCAACAACAAAGAGGCCCTGGCACTCGAAAACCACCTGATTAAGCAAAAGAAGCCCCGCTTCAACATTCTGCTGCGCGATGACAAGACTTACCCTTACGTGAAGCTAGCCCTGAGCGAGAAATTTCCGCGCGTGTACGTGACTCGCCGTCTCAGAAAAGACGGCAGCGTCTACTTCGGCCCGTTCTTCCCTGCCAATTTGGCCTATCGAATCGTCGATCTGATTCACCGCAGCTTTCTGGTTCCCTCTTGCTATGTCGATTTGCGCCGTTTTCACCCGCGTCCGTGTCTGCAGTTCTATATAGGGCGTTGTCTTGGTCCGTGTGTTGAAGGCCTGACCACGGTGGAGATCTACCAGGAAGCGGTTCGCGATACGAAGCTGTTGTTGGAGGGTCGCACGGGTGATCTATCGAACTCTCTGCGCGAGCGTATGGTCCAATCTTCCGAAGCACAGGAATTCGAGCGTGCGGCGAAGTACCGCGATCTGATCTCAACCCTCGAGCAGTTTCAGGAAAAGCAACGTATCGCCGCTGCTGAAGGTGACGATGCCGACGTTTTCGGCTATCACTTCGAAAATGGCATGCTTGCCGTGAACCTGTTCCACATGCGCGGCGGCCGCGTGCTCGACCGCCGTGAGTTCTTCTGGGAAGACTTGCCGGAGTTTGAGAACTCACCTAACGAGACAAGGAGCGACGCGGAACCCTCATTCGATCATTTGGGAACGGACGCCCACGGCCGTTCGGCCGAGCGAAGCGCGACGAACTTCGATCCGCCCGAATTTTTCTCCTCGCTTCTCAAGCAGCTTTATATTGGTCAGCCCTACGTTCCTCGAAATGTCTACGTCCCTGTCGCTTTCGAAGATCACGAAATGCTCGAAGAACTCCTCTCAGAACAGTTGTTGGAAAAGAATGCCCGAGCTGCGCGGGTGTACATAACAGTTCCACAGCGCGGAGACAAACGTTCTTTAATCGATCTCGCGGCAAACAATGCTAAGCAGCTCTATGACCAGCGATTCCGGGTGATGCAGCCTAATGCAAAGGCCATTCAGGCAGCCTTGCAAGATGCGCTCGGCCTGCCCGAACCGCCGAACCGCATCGAGTGCTTCGACATTTCGCACATCCAGGGCGCTGAAACGGTCGCGTCGATGGTCGTCTGGGAAGACGGTAAGATGAAAAAATCTGACTACCGCAAGTTCATTATTCGCAGCGTTGATGGCGTAGACGATTTTGCCTCGATGCGTGAAGTCGTCACGCGCCGCTATAAACGCATTCAGGAAGAGAAGCTGATCGACTCGAAAAAAGAAATGCCCAGCCTGATTCTGATCGACGGTGGACTCGGCCAGCTTCACGCCGCCGCCGAGGCACTGAATTCCTTGCAGATCATCAACCAGCCGCTCGCGTCAATCGCCAAGCGCGAAGAAATTATTTACGTGTATGGACAGGAAGACGAACCTATTGTCCTCGATCACCACAATCCAGTGCTTCATCTCGTACAACTAATCCGTGACGAAGCCCACCGTTTCGCCGTAAGCTTCCACCGCAAGCGTCGTCAGATTCGCGACCGGTCCACCGAGTTGCGAGAAATCCCCGGCGTAGGCGAGCGCACCACCCGTCGCCTGCTCCAACACTTCGGCAGCCTGCAAGCAGTAAAGCAAGCCGACGTCGCCGCGCTCTCAGCGGTAGTCACAAAAAACCAGGCCGAAGCAATCCTGCAACATTTTCAAAAATAAGTTTAATTCAGCAGATATCTGAAACGAACCTGCTGAACTCCGCACTATGAAGGCATGCGCCCGGTCCACCGGGCGATGAGGAGGAACAAAGTATGGCTTACAACGTTCCATTCTGGGCGTTTATTCCAGCCGGAGCTTCCAATGTGCCTATTGGCTTTTGGTTTAACAACGGCAAGTCAGATGAGGGCGCCCAGTTCGCACAGGGCTCGCCGCAGGACAACGGTGGCGACCTCATCACCAACAACCAGGGCAAGCAATTGGATTTGCGAGGGCTGGTTTCATACTCGATCACCGTTTCCAACCGTGGCTCGGACACATGGATGGAACTCGAGGGTGGGGGATTGTCATAACACGCGATCATTAGCGCTGAGGCCCGGGCATTACGGGCCAGAAAAGGTGTGGAAAATGGCAAAACTAAACGTGATTACAGATGCAAGCGGCAAGCTGGTTGCGGCGGTGCGAGCCGAACCGGTTAAAACAAAGGACGGAAAGAACCTCGAATTTCGGCCTCATCCCGACTACAAACACCATGTGATCGAGGTTGATGAGAGTATTTTGAAAGGCCCGGCTTCGGAACTCGGCAAGATGCTGCGTGCCAAAGCGATGGCCGGTTAATCAACGAATATTTGCAGGGCGGACTGGCCTGTCCGCCCTGCGTTATTTCAAGTGGGCACCATGCGACAAAAATTAATACTTGGGTCCTATTTCTTCGGACGGTCGTTGGTGAACGGAATCGCGAATACGTTTGACGCTTATTTCCTACCTCCACGCCTTTCCTGGGCATTCGTTCTCGTCTGCCAGCGCCCCGGCCTCCTTCACAAAAGACGCCATCCGCAACCAGAACATTTATTCGAGAAAAGTTCTTGAGTCTCACGCGGATTATCTGACCATCTTCGACTACCTGCCTTTGTGATGACGGCCGAACTCGTGTAAATTCCCATGTCATGGCGCTAAGGCTGAAGTACAAGAATTTTTCTTTATTCACCCTCTCTCTCGTTTTGGTTCCACAATCAATTTTCGCCCAGGACCGTCACACCGGCCGCTCCATGGTCGTCAGCAAATATGGAATTGTTGCGACCAGCTATGTGCAGGCTTCGCAGGCAGGCGCCGAAATCCTGCGCAAAGGTGGTTCGGCCGTCGATGCGGCGATTGCGGCTAACGCGGTACTTGGCGTCGAAGAGCCGATGATGAACGGCATCGGCGGCGATCTTTTCGCGATCTATTGGGACGCAAAGTCCGGCAAGCTCTATGGCCTGAATTCAAGCGGTTGGGCGCCGCAGGCGCTCACTCTCGATCACTTGAAGACGAAGGGTCTAAAAGAAATTCCGCTGAGGTCAATCGACTCTGTAACCGTTCCCGGTGCAGTGGCGGGTTGGAATGCCCTCCACCAGCGTTTCGGCAAATTGCCATTTCACGATGTCCTTCAACCCGCAATCTACTACGCGAGCCAAGGATTCCCCGCCGGAGAACTCGACTCGCAATATTTCAGCGACGCTCCAAAGGTCTTCGCCGATGATCCCGAGGGCCAGCGCACTTATCTTCCCAACGGCAAGCCGCCCTCACTCGGAGAAGTTTTTCGCAATCCCAATCTTGCTAAAGCTCTCAGCCTGATCGCGAATAATGGCGCCGACGCCTACTACAAAGGCCCAATTGCTCAGGCAATTCTTGCGACATCGCAGGCACACGGCGGCACGATGTCTGCCGCCGACCTCGAAGATTTCAAGCCCGAGTGGGTCGAACCAATCTCAACCACTTATCGCGGATGGACCGTCTACGAACTGCCTCCGAACGGCCAGGGCATGGCTGCGCTCGAAATGCTCAACATCATGGAGACGATTCCAGCCTCTCCTGAAGGTCCGCTTAGTGTCCCCGAACTGCACAAGAAGATAGAAGCCATGAAGCTGGCTTACGCCGATCTCGAGCACTACAATGCCGACCCGCGTTTCGCAAAGGTTCCGGTGAAAGGATTAATTTCGAAAGATTATGCGAAGCAGCGCGCACCACTCATCGATCCGGCCCATGCTAATTGCAATGTCAGCTACGGCACGCCTACAAGTGACACAACTTATCTGACCGCCGTCGATCGCGAGGGCAACATTGTTTCTCTGATTCAAAGCAATTACGAGGGATTTGGTTCAGGCATCACGGTGCGCGGCATGGGGTTTGTTTTGCAAGACCGCGGCGCGTTGTTTTCTCTCGATCCGAATTCACCGAACGTGATCGCGCCCCACAAGCGCCCGTTTCATACCATCATCCCCGCCTTCATGGAACGCGGAGACATTCACATTGGCTTCGGCATCATGGGAGGTGCGAACCAGCCGCTCGCGCACGCGCAGTTCGTCTCGAATGTCGCAGATTACGGAATGAACATTCAGCAGGCGCTCGAAACGGCGCGCTTCACAGTTCATCCCGAGCGCGGATGCCACATCAATATAGAGTCGCGCGTTAGCCCGGAGGTTAGAGACAAACTCACCAGCATGGGCCATCTTTTGAATGTGCACGAGGAGTACTCCAGCGTGATGGGACGCGGCAACGCTGTGGTTCATGACTCGAAAACTGGTGTTAACTACGGGGCATCCGACCCCCGCGCCGATGGCTCCGCTGAGCCCGAACCGCCGCCGTCGTGGCATTGAAACTACTCGTGCGGCTGCTAGACAAAACCCAGTTCGCCACGGTACTTTGCCTGAAGCGAACTCACCACCGCGCGAATGCGCGGCCATAGTCTTGTCGATGTGATTCACAAGGAGAAGATCAAATGAAACGAAACGCTTTTTTGTACGTCATATTGGCTCTACTTGCCGGAGTCGTGGCATTAAGACCCGGCACCACCGTGATGGCAGCACCTGCGGCAAAGAATACCTTCACGCCAGATTCTGTTCCATACGGTCCGGCACCGGCCTTCGTTCCCGCCGGAGCGCAATTGGCTGTGCTCGAAGGCAATCCGATGGGCTCGACGGGCGACTACACCGTTCGCCTGAAGATGCCTAATGGCATCAAGTTTCCACCGCACTACCACCCAAAGCGGGAGAACGTTACGGTAATCTCGGGTACTTTTAAGGTTGGAATGGGAGATCACTTCGATGAGAGCAGGATGATGAGCTTTCCGGCCGGCAGCTTCGCTTATCTTGATCCGAGTATGCACCACTATGCAATGGCCAGCGGCGAAGTGGTTGTGCAGATTCACGGCCGGTCGCCGCTTCAAATCAACTACGTGAACCCGAAGGAAGATTCAAGTAAGAAATAGTGGTTTGCTGGATTTTAACGGCTTGAGAAACGCGCCCTTGCTTCGGGAATTTAAGATGTCCAAATGTGGAAGCTACTGCAAAGAATCGCGTGAATTGCTTTCGATTTAGGTCAACCGAGCCTACGAGAGGCAAAAAACGTTCGTTGTTACGCCAAGAGAGGCAGGTTCACTTCAGAATCTCTTTTGCGAATGTGTACCGGAATTTTTGAACGTTTGGAAGGTCCGCCAATAAGTAGGCACTTTGCAATTCAGTGCTGAATTCAGAACGTGCATCACATAATCATGTTTTTTCTGTTTTGCGGCAAGATGTCGCGCAGAAGCTTTTCCGGAAAGTGCTTCGCAAGTTGCCGTACCCGCTCTATCGGCGTCTTTTCACTTCGCAGTAGCGCAACCTGAATTTCTCGTCGCAATGACCATTTCGCGTGTTGACTCACCAGACTGAATAGAACCTCAGCTGATGCAGGCGTCATTAAAGCTTTCATCAGCAAAGCTTCCGTGAGCTGGGGGTTCTCTAGCGCCGGGGAAACCACGCGAGTGTCCGATTCATATAACAACTCCGCTGCAACCCGGCCGGAGGCACGGCGAGCTAACGTGATCTTCTGGCCGACGGGAATCGATTCGAGCCTCACGATCATTTGGTCTTCTGCAGATCGTTTTACATCTGCCGCAACAACCGGGGTCAACGTGACCTGCATAACATCAAATGTAAACATGCGCCGCAGCAAAGGGATTGAAACGTGCCGCGGCGTTCGCGCGTGTTGCACAACCGCCAGCATCACTTTGCGGCTTTTAGCCGTAACCGGACTCCTGGCGAGCGCTGCCAGTATCTCTGCGGAAAGCTCGGCGTTCTTCAACTGCCGCAGGGCCGCATCTTCGTCGATTCCCGAGACAGCGCTGCCCTGAGCCGGTTGCTCTTTCCGCTTTAGATCAGCATCAGGGTCGGACACGCGAGATTCACCTGGTTGTGAGCTACGCATCATTCCGGAAGTCATTGATGTGAGAAATTAGCTCGACTCGATCCCTCGATATCGGCGCACCTTTTTCGATCGTGAAAATCTCATGGGTCAATTTTCATGTGGCGCTCGCCGGCCTGAAGCCTCTCCTCGCCCGCTCTAACGCCCCGCGCGCGGGATCGACCGTTCGTGTAAGTAAAGTCGCGTTCGGAGACCTCGTCTTAAGCGCGCTGGAGAATTCCGCCATCACGATCTCGCTACTCGAAAAAACTCCGCCATACGAAATAACTGAGCACACATCGTGCATAAAAAGTCGCTCCACCAGAGTTCCGGCGTTTATTGCCAGCTCCCGGCCAGCGCGCTCCAGAACTGCGCGCGCTATTGCATCATCTTCTGCCGATGAAAGCACCACCGGAAACAGTGTCGAAAAATCCGGCACAGGATTCCCGTTCAGCTTAATGACAAACTGATCGAAATTTGCCGTTCCGAATGCCTCCGTTAGTCTGCCCAGCAACGCCGGATTTTCTCCACGATCTTTCTCACGCAGCACGGCACGGACGGCCTCCAGTCCGACCCACGAACCTGATCCCTCATCCGAGACCAGATACCCCCAGCCGCCGACGCGAGCTATGTTTCCTGCCGAGTTCTTGCCGTACGCAATGGCTCCCGTCCCCGCGATCACGAGAACGCCCGGCTGGTCCGCAAACGCATCTTCAAACGCGACATCGATATCGCCAATCACTTCGACTTCTCCGCCTACCACGCTGATCACCAGGTCTCGCATTAGCTCACCGATTTCGGCGCGCCCACTTCCGGTAATTCCAGCGCACGTCCGAGAAATCTTTCGCGGGGAGATTTCCGCCTGTACACAAGCTTCGTGGATCGCCGCGGAAAGTGAATCTCGGGCACCCGCCTCGCCGACCTTCTGCACCTTGCAACTCGACGAACTGCCCCTTCCGAGCTCCGATTCCTCATCGCCTACAAGGCAGCGCGTTTTCGTCCCTCCACCGTCAATTCCCAGGAAGAATGGCATCATGAGGGATTTTACCCGCGCATTTCCAATGAAGCTGGTTACTTTCGCATTAAGGATGAAATGCTTTTGGTGCCGCGCAGGCGGGAAGTACCTACGCTGCTGCTGACTACCAAACACGATAAATTGTATGGGGCGGTAATAAAGAGCATGAAAAACCGCGCATTCAGGTTTGTTCTTTTGATCGGCGTAGTCAGCTTGTTCGCCGATTTTGTTTATGAAGGCGCGCGCAGTGTGAACGGGCCTTATTTAGCGGTCCTCGGGGCCAGCGCAACCCTCGTCGGCACCATCGCCGGTCTCGGCGAATTGCTCGGCTACGGCCTCCGTCTTGTTTCCGGACCGCTAAGCGAGCGTACTGGGGAATTTTGGCCGATGACGATCTTCGGCTACGTTGTGCAGATGGCCGCCGTTCCACTTCTCGCGTTGGCCCCGAATTGGCAGATTGCAGGATTGCTCATCGTCCTGGAGCGGGTTGGAAAAGCCATACGCAACCCTCCCCGCGATGTAATGCTCTCGTATGCCTCGAAGCAAATTGGTCTCGGATTTGGGTTCGGCCTGCATGAGGCAATGGATCAAGCGGGCGCATTGATTGGTCCCCTGGTTATTGCATTTATTCTCGCTCGCCAGGGAAATTATCGAGATGGCTTCGCCGTTCTGTTCATTCCGGCGGTTATTACGGTTTGTGTTCTCCTGGCAGCTCGCATTCTCTATCCTAAGCCGGAAGACCTGGAAGTTACTCCCAAGCACATCGAACATGCTGGATTGTCTCGTGTCTTCTGGATGTATCTCGCGGGCGCCGCTCTGGTCGCAGCCGGTTTCGCCGATTTTTCACTAGTTTCCTTTCACTTCCAGAAAGCTTCTGTCGTCCCGAAACTCTGGATACCCATCTTCTATGCCGTTGCTATGGCAACGAGTGGTCTGGGATCGCTCGTTTTCGGCCGCTGGTTTGACCGCACAGGGTTTTGGATTCTAATCCCGCTGACGATCGTCTCCGCAGTTTCGGCGCCTTTCGTCTTTCTCGGACATTTTTGGGTCGCACTAATCGGCGTGGGATTATGGGGGCTGGGCATGGGAGTTCATGAGTCCATCATTCCTGCCGCTGTCGCCACCATGGTTCCGCAAGAGCGCCGCCCGTCAGCATACGGAATTTTCACCGGCGCCTATGGCGTTTTTTGGTTCATTGGCAGCGTGATTATTGGCAAGCTGTACGAGGTCTCGATACCCGCCTTGCTCGCGTTTTCCGTCGGGGCGCAATTAGCCGCAATACCCATCTTCTTCGCAGTAAAGAAATCCCAATCGACTTGATCCTCACTGCCCCAATTTTGGAGCGGGAATGCAGGACTATAATTGAGTTTCTCCCGAATTTCGGCCACTCGCGTCGACCAACGCCGCACTATGGATTTGCATACTCCAGTCGAATCCCGAAAGAAGAGAAAACGGCTCATTCTGCTGCTGGCGGCGGGCAGTTTTTTCCTGTTCGCGATCTTGTTGAGCGAATCGTCTTTCGATCTGCCGTTCATTAACCCGAGTACAACAGAGCAAACGGTTTTTCTCGCAGCCCTCTCAGCGCTGGTTTTTTTGCTGTTTGTCACGCTCACATTCGTTCTGGCGCGAAATTTAATCAAGCTGTTTGCCGAACGACGTCTGGGTGTATTGGGATCGAAGTTCCGCACGCGCCTCGTCGTCGGCAGCCTGCTGCTCTCGTTCCTGCCCGTGATCGTGATGTTCTGGTTTGCTTATGGGCTGATGAACCGTTCGATTGAGCGCTGGTTTTCAACCCCGGTCGAAGAAGTCCGGCAAGACACGGCACTGATGTCGCAATTGCTCGCCAAGTACGCGGCCGAAAATGCGCGCGCTGAAGCGCTTTCCATTGCGAATGAGCAGGACACACAGCACGCGTTCGAAGGCCGCAACTTTTCGGGCGTGTTGAATGAGTTCCAGCGCCGCGAAGTCACATTGCAAGGAGGATTCGCCATCGCCATTCTCTCCGGCGATGCTGAAGCTACTTTCGGAGCTCCCGCCGCATGGCCGCTCCTCAAACCTAAAATCCCGTTGCCGCCGTCATCCGAGCCGCAGCACATTGCATGGAATGGAGTCGAGTACGTTCTGGGCACTGCGCCGGTGGGCGATTCCGGCGAAATACTCGTTGCTATGCCGCTTCCCAAGAATTTCGCTGACGCGCAAAAGCAACTTGAGGCTAGCCAACAGCGATATCTCGAGCTCGCACGAGAACGCCGCACTGTTCGTCGCACGTACATGGTGTTTCTATGGTGGATCACAGGAATGGTTCTGTTCGCCAGTATGTGGCTGGCGCTTTATCTCTCGCGTTTGGTCACTCGCCCGGTTGTCGCATTGGCCGAAGCTACTCAGGAGATCTCGCGCGGCAATCTGGACCACCGGGTCGAAGTTCCTGCTGCGGATGAACTCGGCGATCTGGTTCGCTCGTTCAATCTGATGGCCGCCGAATTGGCAACCAGCCGCCGCAAGCTCGAAACTGCGAGTCTGGAATTAAGCGCAGCCAACTCCGAACTTGAACGCCGCCGCCAACATATCGAAACAATTCTGGAAAGCATTCCCACGGGTGTTCTCTCTCTCGATGCTCAATTCTGTGTTAGCCATGTGAATCAAGCCCTCTTGCGAATGTTGCATCCATCCGCAGTCGCTCAGACGCCATCTGTCCTCATTGGCGCGCAGCTACGCGATCTGTTTGCGCCCGACGTTTTCGAAGAATTGGAACACCTTCTACGCCGCGCTGATCGCATGGGTACGACTACGACGCAAATGGAATTTGTCGTCCAGCGCACCCGATTGAATGTCGCTGTGACCGTCGCTACTCTCGAATACGAACGGCGCCGAATCGGCTATGTGCTCGTGTTCGAAGATTTGTCAGACCTGTTGCGGGCACAAAAACAAGCTGCCTGGCGGGAAGTCGCCCGTCGAGTCGCTCACGAAATTAAGAACCCGCTCACTCCGATTGCTCTTTCCGCCGACCGCATTCTTCGTCATACAGGTCGCGGAACTCCGCCCGATGCGTCCTCAGTCGAAGTGGTGCGAACATGTGCTGAGACGATCTGCGGTTCCGTTGAGACCGTACGCAACTTGGTCAACGAGTTCGCAACTCTTGCGCGCTTCCCCGCTTCTCAACCCCAGCCGGCAAACATTAATTCGATTGTTGAGAGCGCGCTTGCGATGTTCAATGGCCGCGTCGATGGGATCCACATGCGCAAATCTTTTTCAAGTGGGTTGCCGCAAGTCATGGCAGATTCCGATGCCATGAAACGCGCCATCGCAAATCTCGTGGACAATGCTGCCGAAGCAGTCCAGGAATCCGCCGTCAAAGAGATAGAAATCTCGACTGCCCTTGTTTCCGGGAACGACGCCGTAGAGATTTCCGTCGCCGATAGCGGCCCAGGCATCAGTCAGGAAGATAAGGAACGCCTCTTTTTGCCTTATTTCTCGACAAAGAAACGTGGGACCGGGCTCGGATTAGCTATCGTCAGCCGCATCATCGAAGACCATCAGGGCTCAATTCGTGTCGAGGAAAACGATCCCGCCGGGGCGAGATTCATCATCGAGCTTCCGCTCGCTGCGATCGTCTCCGCGGCACATTCAACTCACCATGCTTAATCTGCTCATCGTTGATGACGAAGCCTCAATCCGCGAATCGCTCCATGGAGTCCTTCAGGATGAAGGTTATCAACCCGCAACCGCGGAGAGTGGTGAAGCCTGCCTGGACCTGCTCCAGAAAAAGTCCTTCGATGTCGTTCTGCTCGATATCTGGCTTCCGGGAATGGACGGTCTGGACGTTCTCCAAAAAATTCGGGAGCTCGAGAATCCACCAGAAGTCATCATCATCTCCGGCCATGGCACGATTGAGACAGCAGTTCGCGCTACCAAGCTCGGCGCATTCGATTTTCTCGAAAAGCCGCTTTCAATCGACAGAACGCTGATTCTGCTCAATAACGCTTTCCAGGCGAAAAAGCTGCGGCAGGAAAACAAAGAGCTAAAGAGACAGCTCGCTCCCAAAAGCGTCATTGTCGGCGACAGCGTTCCCATGAAAGCCCTTCGCCAGCAGATCCATTTGATGGCGCCGACTAATGGCCGCGTATTAATCTTCGGCGAGTCCGGCACCGGAAAGGAACTCGTCGCCCACGCCATTCATGCACAAAGCTTGCGAAAGGATGAAACCTTCGTGGAAGTAAACTGCGCCGCGATTCCCGAAGACCTGATCGAGAGCGAATTGTTTGGGCATAGAAAAGGCGCGCTCCCTTCAGCTGTGGATGACAAGGAAGGCAAGTTCCTTAAATCGCACGGCGGTACGTTATTTCTCGACGAAGTGGGCGATATGAGTTTAAAAACTCAGGCCAAAGTTTTGCGCACCTTGGAGGAGCAAAACTTCACGCCTGTCGGGAGCGATGAAGCCGTGACAGTCGATGTCCGTGTGATCGCGTCGACGAACAAAGATCTGGAAGAAGAAATCTCTCGCGGCAATTTCCGTGAAGACCTCTTCTACCGCCTCAACGTGATTCCCTTCTCTGTCCCGCCGCTGCGTGAGCGCAAAGAAGATATCCCGCAGCTTACCGAATATTTCTTGAAGGAATTTTCTGGCCAGTATGGCCGCCGGACGCGCGAGATCACCGATCATGCGCTTGACGCATTGGTGCGCTACTCCTGGCCGGGGAACGTTCGCGAGCTGCGCAATGTAATCGAACGCATTGTGATCATGAATCCGACCACCACGCGGTTCGATCGCAAACACCTGCCGGCGCTTGTATATCGCGATGGAGCTCGCCGTGGCGGCGATTTTCTTACCTTGCATCAGGCCAGGGCGGCTTACGAACGTGACTATATATTGAAGAAGCTCGACGAGAATCACGGCAATATCAGCCGCGCCGCCGAAGTGCTTGGCCTTGAACGTAGCCACTTATACCGCAAAATGCGCGCGCTTGGGATCGCCTTGAAAGAATAGTTCGGGTAGATTTCAGGCCGGATGTCTGTCAAGTGTTCCCCCGTGAGCGCTATCATTCCGAACGCTTCAGCGGTGAGGAACATGTTTTTTCTCGCTTCGCAAGGGAACCCGAGCGGAACTAATGATCTTGCAATCCGCTTGGCCCGACCAGACGTTCCAACTGCCTTCTCCAATCGAGCTCCTCCACAAATCCGCGCGATTCGCGCCAATTCGCACGCACTTTGACGAATAGCTCAAGAAAAACTTTCACCCCCAGCATCTTCTCGATTTCTAAGCGCGCTTCCGTGCCAATCTTCTTCAGCATCTGCCCGCGATGCCCAACCAGTATTCGCTTCTGCCCTTCGCGCTCACAATAAATTATCGCCGCAATGCGCGTGAGCTTTGGACCTTCTTCGAACTCCTCGATCATCACAGTCGTCGAGTGAGGAACCTCTTCGCTTGTGGCAAGCAGAACCTGTTCGCGAACCAACTCCGCCGCCATGAATCGTACCGGTTGGTCTGTAATCTGGTCGTCAGAGAAATACCGCGGACCGTCGGGCAGAGCTCCCAATAACTTTTCCAGCAGCACGTTCAAGCCTTCGCGTTTGCGCGCCGAAATCGGGATGATCTCGCGAAACTCGTGCAGCCTAGCATACTTCTCGGTCAATGGAAGCAATGCTCCCTTCTCGCCACGTAGCAGATCAATTTTGTTCAACAGCAAAAATGCCGGTGTCTTCGTATCTTTCATCAGCGACAACAAAAATTCATCGTCAGAGCCGGCCTTTTTTGCCGCGTCCGTGATCATCAGTACCACGTCGCACCCGTTCAGCGCTTCCCGCACTTCGCCCATCATTTTCCGGCCGAGTGAACTATCCGGACGGTGCACCCCCGGCGTGTCAATCAGGACAATCTGTGCCCCTGATTTCCCTTTTTGCTTGGGAACATGGATTATCCCAAGCACGCGATTGCGCGTAGTTTGAGGCTTAGGGCTGACAATGGCCAGCTTCTCTCCTGCCAGTGCATTTAGAAGTGTGGATTTTCCCGCGTTAGGACGTCCAACAATCGCAACGAATCCGGAGCGGAATGGCATTTTAGGTCAACTTCATCTGCTGGGAATTTACAAGCGAAACTCGCACCCGCTCCACTTTGCGGTCGGTGGCTTGCAAGACTTCAAGCCGCAAGCCGCCTTCTTCTACAACTTCCCCGGTTTTAGGAATTCGTCCTGCCAGTTCGCTCACCAGACCGGCGATCGTTGCTGCCCCTTTCGTATCAGGGCGCACCCTAAGCAATTCCTCCAGCCTGTCAACATCCATGTTTCCTGGGACAAGATACGAAGTTTCATTCTCCCGCATGACCTGCGCGACCTCATGCTCATCGCTGATTTCGCCAACGATCTCTTCGACCAGATCTTCGATGGTGACCAAGCCCGCAACTCCGCCGTATTCATCAATCACGATCGCCATGCGCACTTTGTGTTTCTGCATCTCACGAAGCAATTCACTCCCGAGCTTTGTCTCCGGGACAAATAGAACATCGCGTCGCATCAGTGATGCGACTGTTCGCGTATGCGCCTCGGCATCTGGCACCTGCAGCACATCTTGCGCGAAAACGATACCAACAATGTCATCTAAATTTTCGTCATAAGCCGGTACGCGGGAGAATGGCCTTGACCGCAACAATTCAATGAATTTCTCTACCGTCGTGTCGGCCGGAACAGCGATCATCTCGGGCCGGGGCTTCATTGCTTCCCTGACCGTCTTCTCACTAAATTGCACCACCGACTGGATCAGGTCACGATTGCTCTCATCGAGGATCCCTTCTTCCTGGCCGGCCTCAATCAACGCGTCGACGGCTTCAGCTTGCGTTTCCGGAGGGGTCTCGATGTGTTCGCGTGTCAGTGACGCAACTGATTGAAGGAATCCTAAGATCAGCGTGATTGGCAATGTCACATAAATGAGTACTCGGAGCAGCGGTACCCACCGCATTAGCCACTCACCCTTCGTCCGCGAAAAGAATACAAATGGCAAAAAGCGGTTAAAGACTATGACTATGAGGACCAACGCCAGCACGGCCTCGAGCAGTTCATCTATTGTCCAGGTCCCCTGGCTGAATACCGCAAGCCCAATCACCATTGCGACTGCCGCCATCAGCAGGGGAGTAAGTACCGACATTGACAGCGCTGCCCGCGAACGGCTGACCCTCAGTTTCGGCTCAACCTGCTGCTCGAAGGCATTAATGTTGTCTTGAAACTCGCGCGAGAGGAACTTGCCGATCTCCGCATATAAGCGGTCCACATAAGACGAAAGTGTCAGCAATCCAAATAGAACCAGCAGCGAAATGGCAATAACAAGGTTCATGTGCGAGAGAGTCGTTGGTCCTTGCTTGTCGGTCGTTGTCCCACCCTCGTCGACTTACGTGATTTGGCGAACAAGGAATGACCAACGACCAACGACTTGCCGGTCCTCGAACTTCTCTCAATCAGGCCCGTAGGAAGGGCAAGTTTCCGCCTTAGTGCCGTCTCTTTTGCTTCCATCTCGCCCCGGTCCTTCTCATGATCATATCCCGCCAGGTGCAGAATTCCATGAAGAATCAGAATGCGAATCTCATCCGCAACAGAGTGCCCGAGCGCTCGCGCATTGCGAGATGCGAAGCTAAAAGAGACAGCAATGTCTCCGGCAAATCCGTTCGACTCCGCTGCGGGAAACGACAATACGTCAGTCGCGGAATTCTTTCCTCGGAAGCGCGAATTCAGTTGACGCATGTTCGAATCACCCGTGATCAGCACGCTGACATCGGCGCGCAGACCAGCGGCCCTGCGTGCCTCTCGAACGAAGTCCTCCAGACTGCCCGAATTCAGCTCGGGGGCGGCCGCCGCGTCGAAAACAACCGCCTTGTGCGCTTTGTTCATATTCATCCACTACGGGAGCCAGGGCCCCTCAGCGACATCTTTAACTAATGCAATTTCTCGGTATCTCCGTGGTGATATCCGCCATACCTGCAAAAAGAGGAGAGCACCCATTGGGGCTCTCCTCACATCTACACAAATGTTTATTCCGGACGCTGAGCTACTTCATGTGCCTCTCCATGCCCATTTGCCGGACGCGCATCGAGCAAGTCCATCTGCTGCTCCGATGGCCGATTCTTGTGCTCATCATAGGCGCGAATGATGCGCTGCACCAGATGGTGCCGCACCACATCACCTTCGTCGAAATACACGAACGATAGGCCTTGAACGTTCTTCAGGACGTCTATCGCCTCCAGCAGCCCACTCCGCCGCGCATTCGGCAAATCGATTTGCGTGATATCACCGGTAATGACCGCTTTAGAATTGAATCCCAATCGGGTCACGAACATCTTCATCTGCTCTGATGTCGTATTTTGCGCTTCATCCAAAATTACGAATGAATCGTTCAAAGTCCGCCCGCGCATGAACGCAATAGGCGCTATCTCAATCACATTCTTTTCGAGATATCGGTCAACGCGCTCCGGGTCGAGCATGTCGTAAAGCGCGTCGTACAAAGGTCGCAGGTAGGGATCGATTTTCTCCTGCAGAGTACCTGGCAGAAATCCTAATCGTTCACCGGCTTCAACTGCCGGCCGAGCCAAAATGATTCTATTCACGCGCTTGGAGATCAACGCAGAAATTGCCATCGCCACCGCAAGATAAGTTTTTCCCGTTCCCGCCGGACCGATCCCAAACACCATGTCATGCGCTTCAATCGCGTCCAGATACCGGCGCTGGTTCACGCTCTTCGGTTGTACGGTGCGCCGCCCCAACGAACGCTGCCGCCCAGCTTCCACCAATCCACGCAGCGTGGCCTTTGGATCGGCAACCAGCACCCGCAGCATGCTGTTCAAGTCGCCATTGGTGAACACATGCCCGCCGCGCTGGAGTTGATCGTAGTCAGAAAAGACTTGTTCAGCACGAGCTACGTCGCGGGGGGTTCCTTCTACTTCTATGGACTCAGAGCGGAGGTCGATGTTGATGTTCAGACCATCTTCGAGCACATGCAGGTTTTCATCTCGCGTGCCGAAAAGGGCTTCAATGTTAGGACTGATTTCAATACTCTTCTTCATTCAGTTTCCGTTTTTCACGTACCTCGGGCGCAGTTGCGCAATCGCACTGATTAGATGTTCTGTGTGGGTTAGAAGGACGCTGTAGAATGTCCTTGCACGGATTGTACTTCGCCGCATGAGATGGGCAGAAAGAATTCCGTTAAAAGCGTACCGAAGCGCTCCACCGACAGTCAACCGAATACCGCGCCCGTTGACCCCGGTAACCTGCTCCGTTACAATCATTTATTCATACCCACCGGAAGTCCGCTGGGAATACCATAAAAGGCATTTACCGAATGGCAAATCATTTTTCTGCGCTCAAACGCGCCCGCCAGACCGAGCGCCGCACTCAGCGCAACCGCAGCAACACCTCCCGGCTCCGCTCAGCTCTCCGCGATATGCGCGAGGCCTTGGCCAAGGGTGACAAAGCAGCCGCCGAGCAGGTTTTCCGCAAAACCGCTTCAGCTCTCGATAAGGCAATCCAGAAAGGCGTGATCCACGAGAACACAGCCGGTCGATACAAATCTCGCCTGAACGCAAGGCTCCTGGCCCTGAAGTAGATTTAGGATCCGAACCGTGCTGGTCGGACATTCCTGTCCGACCTTCTCAATTAGGAATCCAGAGGGTGCCGCGTCCTTATCTCGCCGACTTTGCCAGACAGGGCGGGGATTGTTGACGTTCTCTATCGAAGGCAGGGACCACTAGCCACTCGCCAGCGCTTTCCTGTACCCTTTCCCGCTACTCTCCCGGAGGATCCACACGATGATCTACGCGTCCGGCGACTTTTCATTCCCGACCGATTTTCAAACCAACTTCCTCATGCTCCTGCGCTGGATACACTTCATGGCAGGCATCACCTGGATTGGCCTTCTCTACTTCTTGAACCTGATCGGAATTCCGTTCTCGAAAGAGCTCGATCCCGCCGCCCGCGCCAGATTCATGCCCGGCCTGATGCTCCGCGTGATGTGGTGGTTCCGCTGGTCGGCTCTGGTGACGGTATTAGCGGGTCTTGCCTATTGGGGAAGCATCGTCGGCTCGGATGCGCACAACGGCGGCGGTTCAGCAGGACTGCCGATCGGGACTTTCTTCCTTACCTGGACTGTGACTTGGGCAATTCTCTACGCGCTGCTGATCCCCGGTAAAGGCCTGCTCAACAAAGGCTGGTTTCTCGCGATTCTATACATTCTCATCGTCGCGCATTCTATGCACTTCTTTCTCCACCTAAACCGCGGCCCATGGGAGAGCAATCGCCTGCTCTCGATCGGCATCGGCGGAGGCATAGGCTGGATGATGCTCTTAAATGTCTGGGGAGTCGTCTGGCGAATTCAGAAACGCCTAATCGCCTGGACCAAAGCCAATGCCGAGAATGGCACTCCGATACCCGACAAGGCCGCCCGCATGCAGCGCATGGTGTTCCTCACCGCTCGGGCAAACGCTTGGCTCTCTATCCCTCTGCTGTTCTTCATGGGCGCCGCCAGCCATTACCCAATGTTCGGGCGATAGGGCGGCCTTCCGAATTGCGCACCGAAAGAGAAAGGCCGGATGTGATCCGGCCTTCGGAGTAACAAAACTACTCGGATTAGAAATCGAACCGCAGTGCCAGCTGGCCTATACGGTGTCCGTTTCCAGGTCCGTCGTTGCCAACCGTCTGCTGCGATTTTCCGAAACTGTTCGGATCGCTGAAGTTACCCTCCGGAGTATCGAAGTTCGGGTGATTGAAGATATTGAAGAAGTTCGCGAAGAACGTTAACCGCGAACTCTCTGTGATCTTAAAGGACTTCCCGAGTCCGAAGTCCAAGTTCACGTAGTGAGGGCCGTAGACATCATTCCTATGCATCGGGCTATCGCACCACAAGCCCATATTGACATTTGCTGGGCAGGTGGCTTGCACGAAGCCTGCGGGGTTCAGGAATTGGATTCCCGGGCTCTTACTGGTACTTACATTTGTGCCGTTAAACCCGGCCGCGTATTCGGGCCGATCCGAACCCGTCAGACCGTCCTCGTTCAGATCGTTATTCAAGTCATAAATGGGTATGGGTACGCCGCTCTGCAAGGAGAGCACCCCGTTTATCTGCCATCCGCCCAGCAAACGACTTCCCTTAGCAAAAGGCAAGTCGTAGTCATAACTGACGACCATACGATGACGCACATCGAAGTCAGCGGGGCCATAGTTGTAGCCGATGTTCGAGCAGTCGGCGACAGAGCAAGCGTTAAATCCGCCAACTGATTTCGCCCGGAATGCGTCACTCAATTCGTCCATGGTTTTGGCATAAGTGTAATTTGCGTTGAACTCAAGCCCGAACGAGTACCGCTTCCGCAAGCTAACTTGCAGGGCGTTATAGTTCGAGTCGAACCCGTTGGTTCGGAAGTTGTCGCTCCCTATACCGGTATTCACACGAGTTGTGCTGAATCCACTTGGAAAGCCTGCATTGAAACACGGCGTCCCGGCGGCATAAGGAGCTCCGCTTGTCGGACACGCGTCTCGCCCATCGAATGTGTTGTCGTTCAAGATGCCAGTCAACTTTCTACCCAAGGTACCTACGTAGTCGGTTTCGAGCAGCATGCCTTTGCTGAGTTCGTACTGAAGTCCAAAGTGCATTTGCTCGTAATACGGCGTTACGAGGTTCTGGTCCATGTGCCGCGGACTTGCGAGTGGAAGGCCATTGGGGAAAAGAGCCGGGCTGACCAGTGAACCATTCGTATTAGCAACGAAGGGTACCTGATAAAACCCAGGTGTCGCCAACGCTCCAGCAGGAGCGCCATTTCCACCGAAAAGTCCAAAGTTGATGTCGTTGAAAAATGGGGGATTGAATCGGATATTTTCAAACAGATTGTTGTAGATGCGATCGTACATGATTCCGAAACCACCGCGAACAACAAGCTTCTGGTTGTGCCGCGCATCGTATGCAAAACCTATCCGTGGACCGAAGTTGTTCTTGTCCTGGTTCCAGATGGGATGCTTCGTTTGGAAAGAGCCGGTCGCAACCCTTGCGTAGTACCCGCTATTTGTCGGGAAGAACGGGTTGGTGCTGGTGGTCGCAATTGGAGTAGTCGCCGGACCAAAATAGAAATTTGAGTCCAGGCTCGGGTCAAAGTTGTGCGGAGGACCGAAATAATCCCACCGTACTCCCAAATTCAGTGTCAGACTTTTTGTAACCCGCCAGTCATCCTGCCCATACGCCCCGTATTCATTTGCACGATAACCACGCAAATATTCCGGCAGCGTGCCACTATCGTTAATTGACGCACCGCAAAGAGCACAGGAACCCAGAGTAGGGCCACCGAAGAATAACTGGTCGAGTTGATCCGTAAAGGTCATGTCGGTCAGGAGATCTTCTATGCTCCAAGGCGCTGCGGTTCCGTAACGATCGTCAAAGAAGCTAGATCCATTTCTTGTACGCCTATATTCGAAACCAGCCTTGAAATTGTGATTGTTATGGGTAATCGAGATGTCGTCTTTATATTGAAACTGATTTTCTGTGAAGAATTGAGGAATTGCCGCTGAAGCCCCCAGGCTAGTCCCAACCGGATCTACTAAGGTAAAGATGGACGGAACGCCCACTGAATCAGGTGCCGTGAAATTCGCGACCCGCCGCAAATATCCGAATCGCGCTTGGTTCAGTATCGTATTTGAAATATAGCGATCCCACGAAATGGAGGCCTGCTGGGCGCGAGAAGGAATTTTGTCCGCCACTCCAATGGTTGAGCTCGCGCCCCCATTGCTGTCGGTTGACTGCACATCATCGAACAAATACTCAAAGTGCAACTGGTTCCTGTCGTTAAGATTGTTGTCAACCTTGAAGCTAAATCTCGACTGGTCGGTCGAGACATCGTCAGGCTTGGTCACAGTTCCATACACCTGCACCGGATAGACGATCTGCGGAAAGCCTATGATAGGACTGCCCGTATAAGCTCCTTGCCCTACACAATTCGGGTCATTGCCCGCCACGCCCGCGGCAGGATTGCAAGTCACAGTGGCCTGCGCCACCGGAAAAGCCTCCGGTTCCATCTGACGCACTTTCTGGAAAATCGGCCCTACCGTCGATGAAAGATTGAGCGCACCAGGGCATGCAGCTCCCAGGTTTACGACGCAAACTCCATTGGGATCGTTCTCCATGAAGTTCTCGAAGCCGCCATTATTAACAAAATCCAGGAACTGTTGGGTCGTTCCGGTTGCCGTAATGGGCGTAGAACTGCGCAGGTTGTGCAGTTCGCCAGTTCCATAAAAAAAGAGCTTATCTTTAACGATTGCTCCGCCGAGTGAGCCGCCATACTGGTTTCGCACTAAGTGGTCGCGTATGGCAGGACTTGCGTTGTTAGAGAACCAATCATTCGCTGTATATGCCTGGGTGCGGTTGTATTCAAACGCTGAGCCATGCCAGTTGTTGGTTCCGCTCTTAAGCACTGTGTCGGTAACAAACCCGCCTGCTTTACCGTACTCGGCGGGAAAGTCATGCGTAATTACTCGATACTCCTGGATCGCATCTGGCGAGATCGTAGTATTTGCGCCACCCGGTCCCTCCAGCGCTACGCCGCCTTGCCCCTGCTCGTTGTTATCGGCTCCTTCGACCAGGTAGTTACCCGTACCAGAGCGCGTTCCGTTTACTGAAGCGCCGCGGCCAGTCATGTTAAACGCCTCAGGTTCGGCGCCGGCAACCAAGTTGATCAGTTCGTTTTGGCTGCGCGTTTCGAGCGGCATAGACTGCCAGACTCGTTGGTCCACCAGTTGCGAGAGAGAAGCGTCTTCCGTCTGCACCGTCTGTGCCCCGGCTTCGACGGTTAAGAGCTCAGTTTCTGCACCAACATCGAGTGCGACGTCATGGGTAGTAATCGTTCCGACCGAGACAATGATATTTGCGACCTCAGCCGCCTTAAAACCTTTTGCAGCGATGCGGACGGTGTAAGCACCTACGACCGGTACTGCCGGAAAGTTATACGTACCGGCACTGTTTGTAACCGTAGTCCGCTTTTCGCCAGTCGCAGAATTCGTCAAGGTGACACTGACGTTCGGTACCACGGCGCCAGACGGGTCGGTGACGCGCCCTGTCAGTTCGCCTGTACCGCCCTGTCCGAGAGCAATTACACTAAACCCACTGAGTACGACAAAAAGCGAGACCACCAGGCACAAGGCTCGATTCATTCAGCTTCTCCTGAGGCAGGATTAAGTCACAGCACCGTGCAACTCTGCTTCCAATATTTAAACGCTGTTAAGTAGGTGTTTCTTTATCAGCTTACAGACATTTGCGGCGAACACTTAAGTGCTTAAGTCCTAAAAATGGAAGCTTTATTAGGCAGAATATGGAATTCTATATAGCACAGGCCGTACTCAATAAGGCCCTTTACTAGTTGAAGTACCGGCGGGAGGGAATTCGCGAAGAAATATGGCGATGGCCCTAGGACGCGTCTAGCCCATTCCGAAAATAAAAAGCCCGCCTCGCGGCGGGCCTATGGAGATTTTGCTTCGTGTTAGAAAGAAATCTTTAATCCGAGCACACTTTGCCGAGCATTGCTCGGGAAGCTTAGCCGAGCATTCTCGAAGTTCGGCGAGTTCGGGATAAAGTAATTTCTTTGTGAGCCGGCATCGGATATCGGCTGGCCTTGATCCGGACTGCCAGTCACAAATTGCGGATGATTGAAGGCGTTCAAGAAACTAGCCATCAAATCGAAATGAACGCGCTCGGTAGCGTAGATATGCTTCGAAAGCGTCACGTCCCAGTTATTAATCGGTGGAGTCTGGATCGTGTTGCGAGGGGCAGTCGGCACCGTCCCGAAACCAGCGATGATGTACTGCGCATTTGGATTAACCGCTTGCCAACCAACGATGCATGGCGGCAATCCGCAAGCGGTGTTATTGGTGATCGGAACCACATCGCTTCCCGTACCGGGGACGCCGCGCGGATTATAAATGGCACGATCCGACGCCGCGTCTGCGTTCAGATTTGAATCCTGACCACTTTGAACGGTTCCCCACTGGCCGGATTCCCATGTAAATACCGGGGCAATCTCGTAGTTCCCGAGGAGATTTCTCTTGAACCAACTCGGATCGTGTTTGTACCACTGCGCGTCGTAAATCGTGGAAATCGTGAAGCGGTGACGATGATCCAATATCGAGTTTGAGCGCTCAGCTTGCAGGTCGCGGAAATCCTGAGGACGCCGAGGCGCAATGACCGTCGAGAAGAAATCAGCGGTGCTGTTATCAATCATGTGGCTCCAGGTGTAAGCCGCCTGCAGCTGCAATCCATTGCTAAACCGTCGATTCAACTGAGTTTGCAATCCATGATAGGTGGATGCGCCCCACGGCTCGTAAGCCGTTATGGCGCTCGTGAATCCTGCGTTCAGATATCTGGGATCGTAGAAGCCTCCCGGACCAGTTCCTACGTCGTTATAGCCGTAAGAAAGAGTACCGGGCTCGTCGCCAGCGCCTGACGGGCACGTATTGGGAGTTCCGTCATTGCAACCCGGATCGGCGCTCGCCCAAGCCGTGGTTAGTCCAGCAACCGTGGCGGGAGATGGAGGATTAATGAACGTTGGCACCTCGTGCCCCGGACCGGCTCCGGAGACAAAGTTCAAACGGTTCTGCACGTTCAGGTCGACACCACGCGTGCCCACATAACGGATATCGGCAGTGTAGTCTTTCGCAAAAACGTGCTGAACGCCAAGGTTCCAGGTTTCTGAGTAAGGATATTTGACATTGTTGGGCAGATAGGCAGAGGTGGCTGCTCTGGCGGCCGCTGGCTGCAGAACCGTGATCCCGCTCAAGTTCTCTGGCGGGATGCCGCCCTTGGCCAGAAAGCCCCCAGAACCCGGAACGCACGTCGGCGGACAATCGACAGTGCTACCGATCTGCGGTGGGCGTTCCAGTACTCCGATATTATCGTAAAGGACGTCATAACCCAGGCCAAAACCACCACGAATAGAGGTCGCTCCACTGGTACCGGGTGAGTATGCAAATCCCACTCGTGGCATGAAGTCCTTGGTGGGAGCTTTCGGAGAGCCGAACGTGATCAATCCCGGAACGTCGGAAACGCTGTTCAAGCTCTGCTGTGTCCAACCATAGGGAGTACTCGTGTACTCGTAGCGCAGTCCCAGGTTGACGCTGACATTGCGCTTGACCTTCCAAATGTCATTTACAAAACCATAGATGGCGTGTTGGTCACCTGAGTACCCAACGTTACCAAAGCTTCGCTCGGCAACGCTCCCTCCCGGTATTCCATCGAAAGCGAACTGGTCCAAGCTACTATAGACGTAGTCGCCACGTGAACGCTGAATGAATTTCTGCGGCGAAATGTATTTGCGATACTCGGCTCCGAAGGTCAGGGTGTTTGCTCCCTTTACCCAAGTAACATTGTCGACCGCCTGATACGTGTTTTGAATCGCATATTGCGGAGCGTTCGGATCCGGGCCAACGTTCAGGTCGCCGAGATCGTTGATGGTTATGTTCGGGAAAGCGTCGAGTGTGGGCAGAAATGTTTGTTTGCCTACGACGAAATTCTGCGCGAAGCGATTGAAGCCGACGCGGAACTCGTTCGTTACGGCGGGTGTAAACGTGTGATATTCGCTAATCGTGGCCAAATGGAAAGGCTGGACTAACGGCGTAAAAAACGCCGGCAGTTGTGCGCCCGTATCCAAGGCGGCGCTCTGGTTATAAATGTAACGACCGCGAATCTGGTCTCTTTCGCTAATGTCGTAGTCCACAGCCGTAGTAAGCGCCTTGAAATTAGTGAAATTTGGCGCCAGAATCGGCAAAGTGCCAACCGGGATGCTTGCACCACCGACGACAACTGAGCTGGTTGCACTTGGCGCCTGGACCCACTTCTGAAGCGCCTGCACATTAGCCGTGGAAACCCCGGGAAGGGCAAGCATCGCCGCATACCCAGCGCTTGTCGGCGCTAACAACGGAGCTCCCGGAACCGACGCTTGACCAACCTCGTTGTACTCGTAGTTTGCAAAGAAGAACAGCTTGTTCTTGAATATCGGGCCACCGAACTGCCCGCCGTAGCGATTGCTGTCAAAACGCGGGTTGATAACGGGCTGCCCTGGCGTCGTGCTATTTACGACGTCCTGGTCGATCGCATTCAGATTGCGGTTTTGAAAATACTCATAAGCCGTACCGTGATAACTATTCGTGCCACTCTTCACAACGATATTGAATTGCCCGCCATTTGAGTGCCCGAATTCAGGACTGAATTGATTCTGCAAAACCGTGAAGTTGGCGACCGCATCAGCAGGCACATATACCAGCGGCCCCGTCACAGTCTTATTGTTGTTGTCGACGCCTTCAATCGTAAAGTTGTTGTCGCGCGGGCGTTCACCACTGAGGGCAGGGCCGACTCCGGCACCAAGTCCGCCCGTGCTTGAAGCTCCTGCGTCGAGCATAGAAAGATTCAATACGCCCAGGTTTAAACCAGTCGTCGTGTTTACGCCAAGATTGGCCGTGGGCAGATCCTCAAGAGTCTTGCTCTCGAAAGTCGTCTGTATCTGCGCCGTCGTTGTGTCCAGCGTTTCGGCAACTCCAGCTACTTCAACTGTCGTGCTGGCCGATCCAGGCGTCATCGTAATATTTGCAGTCCCACTCTTATTGAGCTGCACGTCCACATGGAGCGTCGTGGTCTGGAAACCGCTCGCTTTTGCATTGATGTCGTACGCGCCGATTGGCAGGTTGTCAAAACGATACTCTCCAGTATTGTTCGTCTTTCCCGTCCAAACGACGCCAGTTGCTGAGTTCCGGGCAGTCACATCAGCACCCACAATAGCGGCACCTGACGAATCCACCACAGTTCCCACGACGTTTCCGCTAATAGCCTGTCCGTAGACCAAACCGAAGCTGAAGGCCACGATTGCGAACAGCGAAAACACCCATACAAAGGCTTTGAAGTTGAGAACACGACTCATGCGGTTTCTCCTAACCTGAAAGAAATCTGAAATATTTGCTCGCGACGAATTTCGCGATATTTACACAAATTTACCTGCGATTGAAATAGCAACTCTGAGTCCAAAGCCTAACCGCAATTCAATTGCTTATAAATCAGTAGCTTACAAGCGCGTATTCGTTCATAGTTCAAGCGATATACAAAAATCAGGATGATAGTTGAATCAGGATATATGGAATGCTGTATATCGTGACTGTAGACCTGATGCTTACTGAATCCTAACCCCGGGTTCGGAACTTGAGCCGCCGACCGTTCAACTCACTCTCTTCACAATCGGCGTATTCATCTTGTATTTCCGCTCAATCACGTTCCCGCTGCTGTCTTTCACGCGTAGTGTGAACGTCGGCAGCTCGCCTTCTCTGCCAAAGACCTCATGCGAAACTGTCACCGGCAGCACTCCATTCAAGTTGCGTTCCCGGTAGGCAGTTTCATACCGATGCCGTTTCACATTCCAGGTAAAAACTCGCACCTGGTTGTAATCGAATGGCAAGCCGTCCTTAGGCTCGGTAAGCAGCATTACATACTGGGGAACGCGTTTGTCCCCGTCACTCACTTCGTTGAGCACGAAGCAGGCAACAATTCGTTGACCTTCGGCGTACTGAGCGACGTCGAGCGAGACATCCAAATCGATCATGCGACCCAGCACCCAGCCAACATGACCCTGCGAGTCGCGGACAAGCCACCAATCCTCCATTGGCTTGATCACCTTCGCACCCGCCTCCGGTACAACGACCGAGGCACCGGGAAGGTTCTTCTCGACCGTCGCGCGTTTCATGATCGAAACTTTGGCTCCCTCGGCAAGCTGATACAGGTGCTCGGTGTCGCGGCCCGGTTCAACATGGAGATTGGTCTCGTTTCGGGTAGTTGCGATACCCTCAACCGGCGAGTCTTTCTCCTGCTGTGCCATGTTCTGGAACGCGTCGAATACTTTCTGGTTTACGAGATATCGCTGTTCGACCCACCCTTCAAGTCCATTCGCAGTTCGCACTCTGGCAAATCGCCGTTCGCGATCCAGTACATCCACGCGATCGCCGTTCTTTGCTGTCCCCACTTTGTTGTAGACCTGCGCAAGCTGATCTCGCAGCGTGACCTGCGGCGCCGACACGTAATCGACTTCAAGCACGCGCTCGCGATGGCGGGAGCAACTGGAAAGCAAGGCGGCAGCACACAAAACCGCGATCAATTTTGAGGAATGGATCTGCACCGGCAAGTTCAAAATTCAATATAGCGCAGAGAAGAACTGCTGCCAGTTACGAAGGAATGTTCGGGTGAAATCACGCAGCTTTGACGGTGCCCCATCCGTGCCGCGTTTTTGGCTGGCGTGCCTCCAGCAAAGTCGAGCCGGTGGTGATTTTCCTTATAAAACTAAAGGATCCGCTCGTGCACGTACCCGCTGGCGCTTAATGCCGAGAGGAGTTCAACAATATGGTCCGGCCCGCGTGTTTCCATGGTTATGTCGATCGCGGTATCGCCCAGGTTCACGCCATAATATGCGCGGTCGTAAGAAGTCTCGACAATATTCGCCCGATGCTGCGCCAGAATTCCGGTCAGCCGATGCAGTGCGCCTGCGTAATCGGGAAGATGAACGCGAAGGCGAACCAGACGGCCATCTTTGACTAAGCCGCGCTCCATAATGCGGGAGAGCAGGCTGACGTCGATATTTCCTCCGCAGACCAGAACGGCAACCTTTTTTCCGCTCAGCGAAGTTTTGCGGTTGATCAATGCCGCAATCGCCGCCGCACCGGCACCTTCAGCCAAGGTTTTTTCTCGCTCCAATAAAAGGAGAATGGCATTCGCAATTTCCTCTTCATCCACGGTCACGATATCGTCAACGTATTTCTGAATCAGCGGAAGCGTTTTCTCACCGGCGCGCCGAACCGCAATACCGTCCGCAATGGTCGCCGCTGGGCTCAGAGTGACAGGATGACCTTCTGCAATTGCGACCTTCATTGACGGCAAGCGGGCTGGCTGCACGCCGATTACCTTAACGCTTGGTTTGCTCTCCTTGAGCGCGCATGCCACGCCGCCAATCAGTCCGCCACCGCCAATCGGCGCGACGACGACTTCGATATCCGGAACTTGATCGAGAATCTCAAGGCCCATCGTGCCCTGGCCGGCCATCACCACTTCGTCGTCAAAGGGATGAACGAATGTCATTCCAAACTGTTCGCTTCTATGCGTGGCCCTTTCGCATGCTTCGTCGTAATTTGCACCATGCAGGATGACTTCAGCGCCATAGCTCCTGGTGGCCGAGACTTTGATCAGCGGCGTTGTCAGAGGCATTACGATTTGCGCCTTGATGCCGTGCCGCCCCGCGTGGTAGGCAACCCCTTGAGCGTGATTTCCCGCGGAAGCTGCAATAACACCGCGCGATCGCTCTTCTGAAGTTAGAGTAAGAAGCTTGTTCAGCGCGCCCCGTTCTTTGAACGCGCCGGTGCGCTGCAGGTTATCGAGCTTGAGGTATACAGAGTTTCCGGTAAGTTGAGAAAAGTTCTCAGACCGCGCACAAGGTGAAAGGTAGATCGAATCTCGAATTCGGCCCAGCGCCTCGCGAACGGCTGAAAGTGTAACCGCCGGCTGGGCAGCTTTGGCTGGTCGGGTTGACATGAGGATAGGCCGCGACATTATGACAGGTTAGAACACCACATGATCTTCTTTGCGTCCTCGCGTTCTTTCTCTGCGCTCTCAGCAGTTAAAAGTTTTGATCCCAGAGCCCGCCAGCTCCGGCGAGTTCGCGGAGCGAACGAAGAAATCAGGCTGTAATCAAATCGCGCCGGGACCTCGTCTTCGTCGCAGGTTTCGTAGATTGTTTATTTAAATACGTGTCCATTGATGTGGCAGCCTTGCGCCCCTCGGCAATCGCCCACACCACAAGGGATTGGCCGCGCCGCATGTCTCCCGCGGCGAACACACCGGGAAGGGAGGACATGTAGTCGGCTCCGGTCTCCACGTTTCCGCGCGCATCGAGCTTCACTCCGAACTGCTCGATCATTCCGCTCCGAACGGGGCCAGCAAATCCCATCGCTAACAGAACCAACTCTGCATCCATCACGAACTCAGTTCCAGCGATTGGCTCGAATTTCGGGGGAGGACCGACTTTAATGCCGTGCAACTGCTTCACACTTCCGTTTTGGTCTCCGGTGAACTTGCTAGTTGCGATACTCCATTCGCGAACGCCGCCTTCTTCGTGCGCGCCTTCTACGCGCAACTGCATCGGCCAAAGAGGCCACGGGGTAAGCGGAGAGCGGTCGGCGGGCGGCATCGGCATGATTTCGAACTGGTGAACAGAATTTGCTTTCTGCCGATGAACGGTGCCAAGGCAATCGGCCCCGGTATCCCCGCCACCAATAATAATGACCGTCTTGCCGTTCGCAAGAATATCCTGCGCGGGATCAAGCACGTCCCCCTGGCACCGCTTGTTTGCCTGAGGTAAAAACTCCATGGCAAAGTGAATGCCCTTGAGCTCCCTTCCCGGAACGTTCAAATCGCGGCCCGCTTCCGCCCCGCCAGCAAGGAGGATCGCATCGAACTCGCGTCTCAAATCCTCTACTGGAACGGAATGCCCCACGTGCGCATTGGCCACAAACTTCACACCCTCACCTTCCATCTGGTCAAGACGGCGATCGATCACCTGCTTCTCCATCTTGAATTCGGGAATGCCGTAGCGCAGCAGTCCACCGATCCGATCCGCTTTTTCATAGACCGTGACCCAATGCCCGGCACGATTGAGTTGCTGTGCCGCTGCGAGACCCGCCGGCCCTGAACCGACAACCGCAACTTTCTTTCCCGTGCGGAATTTCGGCGGTTCCGGGCGAATCAGCCCTTCTTCCCATCCGCGCTCGACGATGCTCTTCTCGATCTGCTTGATCGTGACCGCTGGCTCATTGATTCCGAGCACGCATGCCGCTTCGCATGGAGCCGGGCAGATGCGGCCAGTAAATTCGGGAAAGTTATTCGTCGAGTGAAGTTGTCGAAGCGCCTCTTTCCACCGCCCTCGATAAACGAGGTCATTCCAGTCAGGGATTAAATTGTTGACCGGGCATCCTGTGTGGCAGAAAGGCACGCCGCAATCCATGCAGCGTGCGCCCTGCGTGCGCAGCTTCTCTTCTGGGAAATCCTGATAAATCTCGAACCAGTCATTCACCCGTTCACTAACCGGACGTCGCGTGGCCGTCTCGCGGCCGTGTTCCATGAACCCGGACGCTTTACCCATGCAGCGCCTCCACCAACTCAGATAAGGGTACGGGCTGCCCGGGAATGTATTGATAGCGGCTGCGGGTTACGCCGAGCACGCGCTTAAACTCGTGCGGGAAAACTTTGATAAAGCGTGGCAGGCTCTCAGCCCAGTTATCGAGAATGTTTTTCGCGCGCTTGCTTCCAGTGAGTTCGCAATGCTTCTGGATCAGTCCGCGAACCAGCTTCACATCTCGCGGCTCGATTAAAGGCTCAAGATCGACGGATGCCAAGTTACAACGCTTCTCAGTGAAATCACCTTTTTCATCGAATACGTAGGCGATGCCACCACTCATGCCAGCGGCGAAATTTCTTCCGCATGAACCGAGAATGATCGCAAGTCCGTTGGTCATGTATTCGCAGCCGTGATCGCCGACACCCTCGACCACTGCCGTTGCTCCCGAATTCCGCACGGCAAATCGTTCTCCGGCTACCCCACTGAAAAATGCCTGGCCAGTGGTTGCCCCGTACAGCACAACGTTGCCGATCAAAATGTTTTCTTCCGCCGCAAACTTCGAGCCCTTTGGTGGATACACCACCAGCCGCCCACCCGAAAGTCCTTTGCCGACGTAGTCGTTGGCATCGCCTTCGAGCGTCATGGTGATGCCGGAGGCCAGGAAAGCTCCGAAACTTTGTCCCGCTGAACCTTCAAACTGAATGCGAATCGTATCTTCCGGAAGACCAGCTGAACCATACTTGCGCGCAATCTCCCCACTCAACATCGCGCCCACGGTGCGGTGCACGTTGCGAATCGCGAAATTCATCTCGACGGGAGCTTTACTTTCCAGTGCTTCTTTTGCGCCGGTAATCAGTTCGTGATCGAGAGCTTTTTCGAGCCCGTGATCCTGCGACTGCACACAATGGCGAGCCACCCGCCCCGGCAGTGGCGGGTTGTAAAGAATCGCCGAAAGATCAAGGCCCCTCGCCTTCCAGTGGTCGACCGCGGGTTGCACGTCAAGCATATCGACGCGTCCGACCATTTCGTTCACCTTGCGGAACCCAAGCTCAGCCATGTACTGACGAACTTGCTCGGCAACGAAGAAGAAGAAATTAATGACATGCTCCGGTTGCCCAGCAAACTTTTTGCGCAACTCAGGATCTTGAGTCGCGATTCCTACCGAACACGTATTCAAATGGCACTTGCGCAGCATGATGCAGCCCATCGCAACCAGCGGGGCCGTGGCGAAACCAAATTCCTCTGCGCCGAGCAGCGCAGCAATGACGACATCGCGTCCGGTTTGCAGTTTGCCGTCGGTCTGGACGCGAATACGGCTGCGCAGGTCGTTCATCAAAAGAATTTGTTGGGTTTCAGCGAGGCCAAGCTCCCACGGAATGCCTGCGTGTTTGATCGAACTGAGAGGAGACGCGCCCGTGCCGCCACTATCGCCGGAAATTAACACGACGTCCGCATGTGCTTTCGCAACTCCGGCCGCGACAGTTCCGACACCAATTTCTGATACCAATTTCACCGACACCCGCGCCTGCGGATTTACGTTCTTCAGGTCGTAAATTAGTTGCGCTAGATCTTCGATCGAATAGATGTCGTGGTGCGGTGGCGGCGAAATAAGTCCAACACCCGGAATCGAATGCCGCAGCCGCGCAATAAAATCGTCCACTTTGTGTCCAGGAAGCTGCCCGCCTTCTCCTGGCTTTGCGCCTTGCGCCATTTTGATCTGCAGCTCGTCGGCATTGACGAGATAGTTCGTAGTCACACCGAATCTCGCTGAAGCCACTTGCTTGATCGCGCTTCGCCGCCAGTCACCGTTTGCGTCCTTTCGATAGCGCTCTTCGTCCTCGCCGCCTTCTCCGGTATTCGACTTGCCCCCAATCCTGTTCATCGCGATCGCCAGCGTCTCGTGCGCCTCTTTGCTGATGGAACCGAATGACATTGCGCCTGTGGTGAATCGCTTCACGATGTCTTTCGCCGGCTCGACTTCCTCAACCGGCACCGGCTTACGCGCCTTCTTGATCTTCATCAAGCTCCGCAGCGTTGCAAGGTTCTGGTTTTGTTTATCGATGAGGTCCGCGTATTCCTCGAAGGTCTTGTAATTTCCGTCGCGCACGCTATGTTGCAACTTGCTGATCGTGAGCGGATTCAGTAAGTGATATTCGCCGTCCACACGGAAGTGATAACTTCCACCTACGGCCAACTCAGTGTCAGCATCGGTAACCGTGCGGAACGCAAACTCATGCTTGAGTTGCGCCTCACGCGCCAGCACGCCTAAACCGACGCCGCCGATTCGCGAGGAAGTTCCAGCGAAATAGGAAGTAACGAGTTCTTCGTTCAGACCGATTGCCTCGAATACCTGTGCGCCACGATAACTTTGAAGCGTAGAGATGCCCATCTTCGAGAAGGTCTTCAGTAGGCCCTTGTTGACAGCCTTAATAAAGTGCTTCACTGCCACGTCGGGAGTCATTCCACCCGGCAGATAGCCGCGCGCGGCAAGGTCTTCAAGCGTCTCGATCGCCAGATAAGGATTGATCGCGCTCGCGCCGTAGCCGATGAGCAACGCAAAGTGCATTACTTCGCGCGGCTCGCCGGATTCAATGATCAG
Organism: Terriglobales bacterium; assembly: GCA_035651475.1. Taxonomy (GTDB): domain Bacteria; phylum Acidobacteriota; class Terriglobia; order Terriglobales; family Acidobacteriaceae; genus Gp1-AA145. The sequence continues at coordinate 197,090 of DASRFP010000031.1, forward strand.
AGCAACCTGCGTCCGCGTTTCTTCGCGCACCAGCAAATTATGAACAGCAGCGAGCGCAAGCAGACTCGGGATCGGTGCGTAATTCTTGTCCACGCCGCGATCGGAAAGGATCAGCAGCGTATATCCCGATTTCACAGCCAACGACGCGCGCCGCGAAAGCTCATCCAGCGCCGACCGCAGTCCGGCCTCGCCGTCCTCCGCGCGAAACAAAGCCGGCAACGTGATGGCGAGCAAATCGCCTTGCGAAACGCGGCGCAATTTTTCCAAGTCGCGATTCGTCAGAATCGGCTGCGCAAGTTTCAGCGTGTGACAATTCTCTGGGGTTTCATCGAGAATGTTGCGCTCAGTGCCGATGTAGCTGATGAGCGACATCACCATCTCTTCGCGGATGGGATCGATCGGCGGGTTCGTGACCTGCGCGAACAGCTGTTTGAAATAATTGAACAGCGCTTGCGGTTTATCACTCAAACACGCGAGTGGCGTGTCTGTTCCCATGGAGCCGACCGGTTCCTGGCCCGCGACTGCCATCGGTTCAAGAATCATCTTCAAATCTTCGTCGGTGTATCCGAACGCGCGTTGCCGCGAAAGGATGGTCGCGTGGTCCGATGCGTGTACACGCACTGGTTCCGGCAACTGGTCCAGTGTGATCTGATTTTCTTTGAGCCACCGTTCATAGGGCTGCCGCGCCGAAAGTTTGGCTTTGATTTCTTTGTCCGAAATGATTCGACCTTCAACCGTGTCAACCAGGAACATCTTCCCCGGCTGCAGGCGACCCTTGCGTTTCACCTTCTCGGGCGGTACTGAAAGAACGCCGGCCTCTGACGCCATCACTACAAGATCATCGTCCGTGACCACATAACGTCCCGGCCGCAATCCATTGCGGTCAAGCGTCGCACCAATCACGCGCCCATCAGTAAACGCAATCGCCGCCGGCCCATCCCACGGTTCCATCAGCGAGCAGTGATACTCGTACAAAGCCCGTTTCTCCGGCTTCATGTGCGGATTACCTGCCCATGCTTCCGGAATCAGCATGGCCATCACGTGGGGGAGGGTGCGGCCTGCCTGAAACAAGAGCTCTACCGCATTATCGAAACTGGCCGAATCACTCCCGCCCGGCTCCACGATTGGAAATAACTTCTTGATATCATCGCCGAACAGTGGCGAATCGAGAATTGACTGCCGCGCATGCATCCACGCGACATTGCCTTTTAGCGTGTTTATTTCACCATTGTGAGCGACATAGCGATAAGGATGTGCCAGCTTCCAGCTTGGAAATGTATTCGTAGAGAAACGCTGGTGTACCAAACATAGGGCGCTGGTCACATCGGGATCAGAAAGCTCGCCGTAAAAGTTCGCGATTTGCGGAGCAAGCAGCAGGCCTTTGTAAACGATGGTTCGACAAGAAAGCGACGGAATATAGAAGAATTCCTTGTCCTCAATGTCGGACTCAGCGATTTCGCTCTCTGCGCGTTTGCGCACGACGTACAGTTTTCGCTCAAAGGCGTCCTCGTCCATCTCAGGCGGGCGACCAACAAAAATCTGCTGAATGTATGGTTGTGATGCTCGAGCAACGCGGCCAATGGCATCCCCATCTACGGGCGTGTCGCGCCAGCCAAGCACCGTGAGTCCCTCTTCGCGGACGATCCGTTCTAGAACGCCTTCGCAATTCAGCCGCGGATGCTTTTCAACCGGCAGGAATGTCATTCCAACGGCGTACTCACCCCGAGCCGGCAAACTGAATCCTAAGGCCTCACATTCGCGCGCGAAAAACTTATGCGGAATCTGAATCAGCACACCTGCGCCATCACCAGTTTCGGGATCGCAGCCGCAGGCGCCACGGTGCGTCAGATTGATTAGGACCTGAATTCCCTGATCAATAATCTGATGACTCTGCTCGCCGCGCACGCTGGCCACAAAACCGATTCCGCATGCATCGTGCTCTTGCGCCGGATCGTAAAGGCCCTGCGGCGGCGGCAAACCGTTATTTGTCTTCCAAAGCTTCAGAGGAACTCTCCCGGCAGGAGTCACAGGCAGACGGGGGACACCACGAACCTGTATATCTTTGTTACAGGGACTTGGGGTCAAAAGTACAATTCAGAATTTCGATTCGGCAGATGGAAAATTTGGGACTTTCAAAACTTTCGTGCTCAGGTTCCGTCGATTTCGTTTTTTGATCGTGGATATCAAAATACCTGTTGCTGATCTCCCATCCCTTTCAGGTATGATTAAGTGTTATGACGTCCACGTTCCAGACGATCATGTCCCCCACAATAACGATTACAGGGACACGAATTACTGTCTGGCTTGGGCGTTGAGCTGAACCCAAAAGAATCTGCTCAAAACCCACGGCCAGGTAATCCGGTCGTGGATTTTTTTTTGCATACCACTTTACTATGCATACCACTTTACTAATGGAGGCTGGGCCCTTATGCGCTTGAAGTCTTGCCGGTTGGTGCGACCATGATCGTAATGAAGTTCGGGGGCACTTCGGTTGAAAGCGCCGAAGCGATCGAACGGGTGGCCAAAATCGTTTCCACGCGCCGAAATCAATCGCCCGTCGTGGTGGTGAGCGCAATGGCACAAGTCACCGACCAGCTTGTCTCGATCGGCCAACAGGCCGCGGCCGGCGATTCTGAAACGGCACTAGCGTCTGTCCAATCATTGCGGCAACGTCATTTCGCCACAGCGGACGAACTGCTCGGCGCAAAGCGTGCTGCCAGTTTGCGGCCCAAGCTCGAAACTCACCTATGTGAGCTCGAAAAATTCGTGAACGGCCTTGCCGCCGTGCGCGAACTTACCCCTCGGGGCAGCGACTACCTGCTCTCTTTCGGCGAATTGCTCTCAAGCCTGATCGTTGCGGATGCGTTCACAGTTCGTAAATTAAATACCGCCTGGGTTGACTCGCGCGCCTGCGTTGTCACCGATGCGACACATACTCGGGCCGTTCCACAAATGGGCGAGACTCGCGAAAATTGCAAGAAAAAGATTTTGCCTGCTCTGTCGAAGAAACGCATTCCCGTAATGGGCGGCTTTATCGCATCAACGGCGAATGGCGTTCCCACTACACTGGGTCGGGGTGGATCAGACTATTCAGCCGCCATCGTCGGCGCGGCCATCGACGCCGACTGCATCGAAATTTGGACTGACGTCGAAGGCATGATGACTACGGACCCGCGTCTGTGCCCCGATGCTCGCACGATAAAGCGAATCAGCTTCAACGAAGCCGCCGAGCTCGCCTACTTTGGCGCCAAGGTTCTTCACCCTGCGACTTTGCTCCCTGCAATCCACAAAAATATTCCTGTTTACGTGCTCAATTCCCGCAACCTTAAGAGCACAGGCACGGAGATCACAGCCCAAGCCCCACCCAGCCGAGACACATTTCGCGCGATCACCGCAAAGAATGGCATCAGCATCGTGAACGTGGTTGCGTCACGTGGCGTTATGGTACACGGCTTCCTGCGCACCGTTTTCGAAGCCCTCGATAGGCATTCAACGCCGGTCGACATCGTGGCAATTTCCGAAGTCAGTATGTCATTTACCATCGAAAGTAAGCGGCTGCCGAAGGCGCTCCTGGCGGAGCTCGGGCAAATAGCAGACGTAAATTGCGACGACAAACAGGCCATCATTTGCCTCGTCGGCGAAGACATTCACGGAAAACCTGGGATTGCAGCCAGTGTGTTCAATTTAATCGCCGAGGCGGGAGTGAATATTCGCATGATCTCCCAGGGGGCTTCGGAAATTAACATCAGCTTCGTGATTCAGGAAAGTGACGTTCCGAAAGCCGTGCGCCGTCTACACGAGTACTTCTTCCCTGCTTCAACAAAACCAGCTTCAACCCGAAAAAAGAACGAGATCAAAAAAGCAAATGTAAACGGGCGCGGAAGTTTTGCGAAGGGAGCGGGCGCTTCAAGCGCAATGACGATTTAAGCCTCGAAATTGGCGGCAGAACAAACCTATGAACCCATTGGCAAACCTTTCAGAGTCTATGCCCGCTGCCGCTTCCCACCAGAACACGCGAATTCTCAATGTCGCGCTAGTCGGTTTCGGAACAGTCGGCAGTTCCGTCGCCCGCATCCTTTCCGAGCGCCCGATTGGAGGCCTGCGACTTACTCACATTTGCAACCGGAATGTGCAGCGCAAACGAGTCGATTGGCTGCCTTCCGTGCGCTGGACTGAAGACATTAATGACGTCCTTGGATCCGACGTTCAAATCATTGTCGAAGTGATCGGTGGACTCCAGCCCGCTGGCGACTGGATTCGCCGCGCCCTGAATTCTGGCAAATCTGTAGTGACTGCGAACAAGCAGTTGATCGCAAGGCAGGGACTCGAATTAGTCCGGCTGGCGCGCGAAAATGGCCAGCACATCGCGTTCGGCGCATCCGTTGCGGGCGGAGTTCCAGTCATCTCCGGTTTACAGGAAGGTCTTGCCGCGGACGAACTGGTTGAACTCTGTGGAATCCTGAATGGAACCTGCAACTATATTTTGACGCGAATCGAAAGCTCAGGAATCTCCTTCCCGGAGGCGCTAAAAGAAGCGCAGAAACTCGGCTTCGCCGAAGCCGATCCTACCGACGATATCGGCGGATTCGATGCACGCGCCAAACTTGCTATTCTTGCGCGGACTGGACTGCGCGCCGGCGTCAATTTAGAAAGCATTCCTGCACGAACAATTTCGACGGTCGATCCGATCGATTTCGAATACGCCAAACTCCTGGACTGCACCATCCGCCAACTTTCGCGGGCCAAAAAGGACTCAGACAAGTTGTTTGCTTCGGTCGAGCCTGCATTGGTACGCATGTCATCTCCTCTGGCAAGACTCGAAGGCGGCCGCAACCTTGTCATGTCCACGGGCAAATTCGGCGGAGAGACGGTCTTCGCTGGGCACGGCGCCGGAGGCAATCCGACAGCGGTTGCCGTAGTCAGCGATTTGATTGCCATTGCGCGTTCGCGTCAGGTAAATGGCGCGGCTTTGGATGAAGGTGGAGTACCGGAGCTGCCGGTCAGCAGCGACTTCGTTTCGCGTCATTACCTCCGCTTCACCGTGCATGACGAACCCGGGATCATTGCTTCACTCGCTCTCATTTTTGCGAAACTCGGAATCAACATCGACTCTGTTTTCCAAAAGCCAGGGCATCCCTCGTCGAAGCTCCCCTTCGTCATCACGCTTGAGCCGTGCGCGGCATCGCTCGTGAATCAAGCGGTGAACCAAATCGCACAACTCAAGTTCCACGTTCAAGCGTGTTTGAACATGCCGATCCTCGATAAGTAAGGGACTCGGAGTTCGGTACATACGAGGATAGTTGGAACTCAAAGCTCTCTCCCTTGCACCTCAAGTACCACTATGGTAACTTCTATAATTGTCCCATGAAGAAAAGGGATTAGTGTGAGGAGCGGAGTTCGACTCCGGTTCTCGCCTGCTGGCGTAGCTCAGCTGGTAGAGCATCTGATTTGTAATCAGAGGGTCAGGGGTTCAAATCCCTTCGCCAGCTCCAGAGTTGAATTCGGAATTCCGAGCTCGGGTTCCGGCGGCACTTGCAGGGCGGCGGACAGCTTTCCATCAGCACTCCATAAGGGAATTTTCCAGATGAGTTGTTAGCGCGGGATTTTCCACGCGCACTTTCTGATCCCAAATGTTGAGGCAAAGTTGGTAATGATGGTTGCGGCGTGTCTGAAAAAGCTTTCAAGCTGTGAGCGAGAATGATTGCTCGATGCTCCCGGCTCAATGCTCACTGCTCGTGCACAGGTGGGTGAGTGGTTAAAGCCGGCAGACTGTAAATCTGCTCCTCCTTGCGAGGTACGAAGGTTCGAATCCTTCCCTGTGCACCAGTTTTTGGCGTTTTGCGGATGTGAGTAAGTTTTCAAGGAGACGGGCAGGGAACCCGCCGAAATCCCGGGCATTTTTGAGGGATCTCAGAATTCAGAGTTGTGACAAAGAGATTAATACTTGCGCTGACAGCATATATCGCACTGGCGGGGTTAGCATTCACGACGTTAACCGATCCGAAAATTCGGGCAGCTACACTAGTGATTTTGGCGATGTTTGCAGTAAAGACATGGGTGCGGCGCGGCGATGTTATGCATCCCGAAGGCGAGAGTGGGAGTGATCAGTAAGTTGAGCCGTTTAGCAGGCGTGAGCGAAGCGAGAGTCTGCTGGCGAAATCCCGAGTGACGTTCGAAGAACCTCGTTGCCGGGTTCTGGGTAGCACTGGGAAGTCAGGGCCGATGTAGCTCAGTTGGTAGAGCACTCCCTTGGTAAGGGAGAGGTCATCAGTTCAATCCTGATCATCGGCTCCAGGAATTCGATTCGGAGAGCTTACAGCTGGTTTTGGCGGGAGTAACTCAGTGGTAGAGTCACAGCCTTCCAAGTCGAGGCGATTGGCGGGCGTATGAGCCCGCCGCCGAGATTCCGAGCGAAGTCGAGGGACCTCAAGCGCGAAGGCAGAGTGGGAATGCGGGAGTAACTCAGTGGTAGAGTCACAGCCTTCCAAGCTGTTGGTCGCGGGTTCGATTCCCGTCTCCCGCTCCAGAGTTGAGCCGCCTAGCAGGGTCTGAGGCCGCTGGCGGAATCCCAATCGAAGTCGAGGGATTTGAATTAGACAATGTTCGAACAAGCTGCGATCAAGGTTGAAAAGGAAAAGGAATTCCAGGCGCTGAAGGACGCGATTGTTCGCGCGTTTGCTCCGGAGGCAGTTGAAAAATTTTTAAAGAAAGTCGCAAGCGCGGGATTGCGGATCCGCGATTTTGATGGAGTGTTCGCGAAATGCGTGCTTGAACGGGTGGGTGCGCTGCCGGACCAGAAGGCAAAAGGTTTGTACGAGCTTTTGACACTCACCGATCGGGCGCAATTAAAAGAGTTCTATCTTTCCAAGATTGAGGAAGTGGGCGGGGAACTCAGAGCGAAGTATCACAAGCTATATCAATATTACTGAGCAACACAGGGTTCCTCGACTGCGCTTCTGATTCGCGAGGCGAATCAGAATGTTCGCTCGGAATAACATCGGATTTTTATTTGAGTTAGAGGCTAACAATGGCAAAAGAGAAATTTGAACGCAATAAGCCGCACGTGAACGTAGGGACGATCGGTCACATCGACCATGGCAAGACCACGCTGACGGCGGCGATCACCAAGGTGTTGTCGAAGCACAATCCGAAGATCCAGTTCCGGTCGTTTGATTCGATCGACAATGCTCCGGAAGAAAAAGCCCGCGGAATCACCATTGCGACGGCGCACGTCGAGTACGAGACGGCGAACCGGCACTACGCGCACGTCGATTGCCCGGGCCACGCCGACTACATCAAGAACATGATCACCGGCGCGGCGCAGATGGATGGCGCGATCTTAGTGGTGGCGGCGACCGATGGTCCGATGCCGCAAACCAGAGAGCACGTGCTCTTGGCTCGCCAGGTTGGCGTGCCGTACATCGTGGTCGCGCTCAACAAGTGCGATGCGGTCGATGATCCTGAGCTGCTCGATCTGGTGGAGCTTGAAGTTCGCGAGCTGCTGAAGACCTATCAGTTCCCCGGCGACGATGTTCCGGTGATTCGCCTCTCCGCACTTGGTGCGCTGAATGGCGAAGCCAAGTGGGAGAAGCAGATCGACGCGCTGATGGAAGCGGTCGATAAATCGGTTCCGCAACCGCAGCGTGAACTCGACAAGCCTTTCCTGATGCCGATTGAAGATATCTTCTCGATCTCGGGACGCGGCACGGTGGTGACCGGAAGAATCGAGCGCGGCAAGGTGAAGGTCGGCGAGGAAGTTGAAATCGTCGGCTTCCGTGATACGAGAAAGACGGTTGTGACTGGAGTCGAGATGTTCAAGAAGCAGCTCGACGAAGGTCAGGCGGGTGATAACGCTGGACTCTTACTGCGCGGTATCGCGAAAGAAGACGTTGAGCGCGGTATGGTGCTGGCGAAAGGTGGATCGATCACGCCGCACACCAAGTTCAAGGCCGAGGTCTACATCCTGACCAAAGAAGAAGGCGGGCGGCACACGCCATTCTTCAAGGGATATCGTCCGCAGTTTTATCTGCGGACGACGGACGTGACCGGGGTGGCGGAACTGCCATCGGGCACGGAGATGGTGATGCCTGGGGACAACGTAGCTTTGGTGATCGAACTGATCAC